>JBNMGN010000004.1:0-204987 GCA_050872265.1 Coprococcus sp. | reverse complement strand
TGTTTTGGACATATCATAAATTACAAGGTTCTCAAACAACGCTGTTAGAAACTCAGCAAGTCAGGACGTTTTGGACATATCATAAATTACAAGGTTCTCAAACATTCCTAAAATTGCTTCACAAAGGTTCTTGTTTTGGACATATCATAAATTACAAGGTTCTCAAACTTAAACGCATAGTTGTCAATCTCAGCCACCGTTTTGGACATATCATAAATTACAAGGTTCTCAAACCATCACATCCTTTGCTATGCACTTTTCATCGTTTTGGACATATCATAAATTACAAGGTTCTCAAACAACACATGTACGAAAGGGGGGAGCGTTTAAGTTTTGGACATATCATAAATTACAAGGTTCTCAAACTAAACTGTGACATGGGAAATAAATGTCTTGTTTTGGACATATCATAAATTACAAGGTTCTCAAACGGCTGACGGCATTTGTGCCCTCGGGGTTAGTTTTGGACATATCATAAATTACAAGGTTCTCAAACTTTTTGGATGCACGATCACTAGGTTTAATTGTTTTGGACATATCATAAATTACAAGGTTCTCAAACATAATTTAATCGTATACAAGCCCTTTAATTGTTTTGGACATATCATAAATTACAAGGTTCTCAAACTCTTTGGCTGTACCATCACTAGATTTAATTGTTTTGGACATATCATAAATTACAAGGTTCTCAAACGTGATTGTTCATATGATGTAACAACACTGTGTTTTGGACATATCATAAATTACAAGGTTCTCAAACAAAAGAAGTAGTGTAACACGCCCGGAAAATGTTTTGGACATATCATAAATTACAAGGTTCTCAAACCCATTTTTTAATGTTAGTGAAACCGAATTAGTTTTGGACATATCATAAATTACAAGGTTCTCAAACGCATCTGCTCCGGTATAATCATTGAGATTGGTTTTGGACATATCATAAATTACAAGGTTCTCAAACTATATAAGCCTCAGTTTGTACCATCTCGTTGTTTTGGACATATCATAAATTACAAGGTTCTCAAACCTTTTCATACGCTTAACGCTGTCGTGCCTTAGTTTTGGACATATCATAAATTACAAGGTTCTCAAACACATTTCGCATCTTTCCTGCCCCCCTTTTTGGTTTTGGACATATCATAAATTACAAGGTTCTCAAACGAAACAAGCTTAAATACAAGCGGAAGTATTGTTTTGGACATATCATAAATTACAAGGTTCTCAAACACGAAACCTTGTCCCCATAACTCTGCAAAGGTTTTGGACATATCATAAATTACAAGGTTCTCAAACCTCAAATGGTCATCACCGAACCTGCACTACTTGTGGTAGCCGTAATTTATGTACCTTTTTATTTTACAATCAAACACCTGTCACAGTCAATGATATTACTGCGTATCTCCACATTTTCTATGGATATTTCTCTTTGCTCCAGCAGAATAAGGTTGATCTTCTCATACTGAGCCGATTTACACAGTTCCCGAAGCTCATATTCAGTAAGAAATGTAGACATATTTAACATACATATCACCTTTATTCCCAGTAGTTCCGACAGCATCTTTATGTATTGTATTATCCTGTCCACAAGCTTTCCATCTTCATATTGAACCTTTACGTCATACAGTTTAAATAATGTTGTCCAGTCCAATTCCAGATTATATGTGAAATTATCATATGGTGATCGTAGGATAATCTCATCTAATGCTCTTACTATCGAAGAATTTATATTCTCTCGATCCTCTTCCAGTACCTCGGCACTGTCTCTTAATATGTTATATGCCTTAGTTAATATCCTTTTTTCGTTAAAATCTATTGCAAATGGATTGCTTATAAACTCCATTTTTTTATCCAGCTTTAAAATTCCATTTCCTTCTGACAGGACAAAATTCCCCTCTTCACCATGAAGCTGTGCTATTAACTCCTGGATAAATTCAGTGAATATATCCTGCCCTTCTATGGAGATTATCTCCGTACAATTTTCCCGAAATTCAATATTTATGTCATAGGAAGCATTCACAAATTTCATAGAATTATCAACCTCTCATCACTTTCCAGAACATCCCCTACATGCTCTCCCAATACAAATTCCATTTTCGAAAACTGCTTCTCTGTTATTCTGAGAACCTGTATCAGCCCCTCTGGCGGCTTATTTTTTCTCACCCCATCAACTATCAGATCTGCTGCCGTTGCATTCTGGGCGAGCTTACAATATATGCTCTCCTGCATCATCAGAAAGCCGCTCTTGATGAGATACTTTCTAAATTTAGCATATTCTTTTCTGCCGGCAGCTGTCACCACCGGCAGATCAAACATTACAATCACTCTCATAAATCTATAACTCATTTTTGTAGAATTTTATTAATGATACGTCCTTATCATTTAAGGCGTCAAATACACTGCGACAATATACCTTTATAGCATTAGGCAAATATTCCAATCTGCCTGCAATATACAATTCCTTGTTGAAAATATCCAACATAAACCTTTTTTCTTCAACCTCAAATGTCTGAGGCTCCAGCTCCATTACCATATCATCAACAATAGGTCTAAATGGCTCCATCAGATCTGACGCCAGATTAAACTGATTAAACATATTGTCATGAAACAACCCTATCTGGGTAATATATCCATTGGCGACCACCTCCCTGTTGAAGGTGGATAAGAGCAGCGAATATCCATAATTCAATGCCGCATTTGTTGGCATTTCCTCTGTCCTGGTGAAATCCTTGCCGAACAATGCATTAAAATACACCTTGGCTGCATGTCCTTCCCTGTTAGTTGAATCTCCATACTCCATCTGCTCCACATATTCATATAGCATCTGTGCTTCAGGTCTTCCGTACACCTCTAACACTTTCGCCTGCATCCTTATCTTCTCTGACACTATCTCCGTCCATACCGATGCCTTGTCATTCTCCGACCAATCGCACTGCTTTCTTATCTTGGCACTGGTATCGTGACTTCCGTAGTATGGCAGCAGTTCAGATGATGGGTTTCTCTTCTCATCACAGAATATGACCTTAACCTTATGCTTTACCAGCTCGCTGAGGAGATAAGCAGTCATAGAGACAGCTGTGCTCTCCACTATGACCGTACCTATCTCATTCATATGTACCTTCGTAGTCTCTGCTCCCCTGACTACCATGTAACCCATCTGATAGTCAAGCTTTGCATTCTTTGATATTACTATTGTTCTCCAACTCATATTTTATACAGTTAATAAATCTACCCTCTCTTCATATACTCCAAGGACTGACTGGTTTATCAAAAGAGCTTCATCATAATTTGAAATAACCTTGCTTAACAACATAACTCCACTTTTCTTGGCTTCCCCAAGTAGTTCAAGATTTGCTCCATAATTTACCTGTTGAGTAATGCCAACTAATTGAAGTATAACTTCTGCCTGTTCCTTTACATTCAATCTTGAAAATAGGTCTTCATGCAATTTGTTTCCAATAGGGTTTGCTCTTTTGGCATATATACCGGTCACAAATTTCCTCTTTAGTTCCAAAAAGACGTCCATATTACTTTCCCTAGTAACACCATTCTCTTCATATATTTCTTCTTTTACATCTTTTTCCCTAAATTCACTCAACTGTTTAATGTATTTTTCATATTTGTAATCAACCTTTAATTCCTGAGCATTACTTATGCGTAATTGTTTGTTAGATCTTCCCGTCAACAGTACCTCAAAACCATTGACCCTAATCTTGGAATACATCTTTATACGTCTGTATCTTACACTAGGTTCCTTAAGTCCAAGTCTTTCCCAGCAATATTCCTCCAACTGCTCCTTGGTCTTGTAATGATCCTTAAGATATAATGGTAATGCCTCCAGAGATCTAACCCGTTTCCCCTTCTCTGTATACTCAACCAGGAAGAAATAAGTACCGGTATAATTTCTATATCCACCATACTTTTCAACTGCTGCCAATCTGTCATCAGTAGCCTTTGCCGGAAGATATGCGTCCCTGTTCGCTTTTGTTATACCTCTCTTTGTAACAAGATTTTGGTCATATAATGCCCCATGAGCTTCATAATTCATCCTGGTCACAAGTGGTGTATTCCTTGCCATCACCTTACGCACAGTATCAATACTTTTCTCACCATCAATACTCCATGCTGTGACACCATTTCTGGACACATTGTACTTGAACATCTTTGCCATGTTATATTTTTCTTTACCCTTCTCATAATCCCTTATGAAATTATATGGATTTCTGGTAAATTTAACATCGTACACATTTCCAACGACAATGTTCAGGTAAGCGTCATTTGCATGGTGGAAATTATTGATCATTCTGCACTTTATAAGGTCAAACTCGTGTCTGAAATCACTTACATTCGGTGCCTTCACATACACAATGTCCGTATCAGGGAAAGTCTGTTTAAACAGATCGGTGATAACCTTCGTACCCTGCCTTGTCTCCACCAGCTGCCTGTTAATAAAACCAACTCTCTCGTCATCAGAAAATCCATCTGTTCTCATAAGACGTTTAAGCTTCTCCTTGGTTATAAAACCTCCATTGGCCAGAGCATGCCAAAAGTCTGCCATCCTACCCCTGATGTCTGCCTCAATAGGGAACGAATCGCTCTTGTGTGCATTCTTTTCCTTCTTTACCAGCACCATATTATTGTCAAGACTGTCATCCTTTACAAAGTGTCTTGGATAGATATGATCTATATCATACAGGTTATCCTTGAACAGATCACTAAACTCTATCCTCTCACCTGTATACATACATCTGCCCTTCTGGGTATAGTAAAGGTATAATTTCTTACTTCTGAATTGTCCCTCATCGGTTTCCTTTATGGCCTTCTGCCAGTCAAATGTATCATCCTTAACACTTCTGTACAGATAGGCAAATTTATTCTTTCGGCTTTCAGTTCTCTTTTTCTCAGCATTTGGATCTCTTGCCATCTCGACAAATATCTTAGCCGGACCATATCCCATAACCTTACAGATCTCCTTAAGTGCAAGTATTGTCTGCCAGGTCATCCTCTTTACCGGGGCCGATATATATAATTCATCCAGGTCCTCATATTTGATCTCTCCAAGTAACTTGTCCACTGCCATCGATCTTTCACTTATTTTCTCTTTGTATGTGAAGTTTCGGCTCTCGATCAGCTCCATGAGATTGTAATTTTCATTCCACATACGACCTATGACAGTATCGATCACTCCATCATCCTTACTACATCCCTCGATCTCAAGAAGTGCCTTTGACAGTCTGCCCCAATCCTTGAACTTAAATCCCAGTACCCTCTTTAACTGATCCTTTGTAAGCTTGTCCCCATAATTCTCAGTAATCTTCTGCTTAAGGAAAGACTTGGTATCACCATATAAAGTAGACCATTTTATTATATCCTCTGCCATTTTTTCCTGATCATATGTAAGACTTTCCACTCCAAATACCGCGGCAAATTTCCCATAATTTGCAAGTCTGTTGGTGAAGTCTCCATCTATTCCGGATATAACAGGATCCTCTTTTGCTTCCACATACCCATTTGTCTTAAGATACTCCTTCAGCTTTCTGGCAGTAACCTTCTTACCCGATTTAAACAGATCATTGTATATATTCTGCTTTAACTCCACTGATATCTTCTCGCCATTTATCCTGAGATTGTTCAACTCATTCAATAATGTAAATCTTTCATACAATAATGAATTCTTCGGAAGCACCTGCTCACCATTAAGATATGTGCACTTATTTACCATTCGTGATATAAATCTCTCTGCCGACTCCTTAACATCAATCTTCTCTTCAAAGTTCCATGGATAGATTCTGCCCGGCTCAAGCCTAACAGACCACACATTTTTACTCTTGGAACTCTCCCCCACCTTTTCTGCAAATGGTCCTACATAGTATGGTATCTGGAACTCAAACATCCTGATTATTCTTTCTGATGCCGTAAGTCCCGACTCATCCTTCTCAGACAAAAATGGAAGATATGTCTCTGCATTCTTCAATATCTTCTTCATTTCCTTCTTGTGCACCTGGTTCGGAATAACACCATTTGATGCAGTCAGCTGTTTTGGGAGAAATGTATCCTTACTGATTTCCTGAAGCACATATGCTCTCTCCTGTGATTCCGGCATTTTGGACACAAGAGTACTCACCTTCTTAAAGAAAGCGTCCCTGTCACATTTTGCCCCACGTCTTACAGGTCCATTCTTATAATTCACAGATCCAACATATGCACTGTAATTATCATTTGCCATCTCCCTGAACATTCCATAGTATTCTCCGGGAGCATTTTCTTTTATGAGCTTTTTAAGTATTGCCAGGTCTTTTCCGTGTTTCTCATAGGAATCCACCCTTGCAAATGAGAGATATTCGTAACCCTTCATAATATTTGCAAGGACACAGTAATCGTGTATCTCCTTTATCTGCATAAATATGTCAAACTGCTCTTCCCCAAGAATGTTCTCCACAACAGTAACCTTTTCATCAAAGCTGCCATCCCTGAACGAAATACTGAAATTCTTCGCCTCATCATCCTCTGTATTCACTGCAAATAAATTACTGAGCTTCCCCTTAAGACCACATACAAGTTTCCATATTTCAACTATATTCTTATCCTTGGACTTGGAAAGATTTAAGCTTTCTATGATAAGCTCCACTCTCCTGCTGGCAGAGTATTCCTTGGAAGTCAGAATATTCTTCAGCTTGTCATAATCATCTATATCAGGCAGCTCAAGTTCCATATACTGGCTTATGTCTGATTTCAGGTTTTCATACATCTCTTCTACACTACCGGTGCTACCCTCTCCGATATTGGAGTTCAGAAAATGTCCCCTGTGCTTATACATATTCAGAAGTGCAAGAAACACAAGCCTCACGTCATGGGGCTCATCTGATGTGAGCAGCTCCTTTCTAAGGTGGAATACCGTAGGATACTGTTCATAATAGTCCTTATCCGTATATCCATCCCCTGCAAATAAAGCAAACGGCTGCTTTACTATCTTATCCTCTTCGTAATATTTACTGTCATCAAGTCTCTGATAAAATCCCGGGTCTACAGCTTCTATTGCCGGTGCAAATACCATTCTGAGATATCCTTCCCTGGCACGTTCCCTTGCCTGTCTCCTTTTGGCAACCCTGTTTGTTCTTCTTTCAGCGGCAGTATTCGCCGTGTCAAATAATCTTACACCCCACAGATCTTTTCCTTTTCTTCTTATCAATCTGTATTTTTCATCTGTAACAGCCCAACCAAGAGAAGCTGTACCCATATCAAGCCCTACATAATATTTTGTATCCATAACCCTTTTCCTCCTAGTATTAAATTAATTTAATATCCTGTTTCTTCATACTAAAATATCATAATTGCAGTGTTCTCAAACCACCCCGGACAACCGCAAAACAACTCTCAGAAATCAATTGACTTTACATGCTTCCTGTGCTAACATCGTAAATATAAATTACAAGGTGAGTTCAAATAAGGATTTTATCCGACATCGCCGTAAGGTTAGCATTGTGCGACAGAAAAGACTTCTTCGGAAGTCTTTTTTATTGTAACATCTGTATGTTTTTATTTCAATAATATTGTGATTTATTATTTTACACGGAATTAAGAAGGGGGTACATTACATGAAGCTTGCAGAAGACGTTCAGACAGACCAATCATTTTCCAATTTCACAAACGAAAACGATGACTACGCCACACTTATAGAGATGGTGTCACAGGCAAAGAAGAAAATAGAATATACAAAAAATGTATATACAAGTGAACTTGATGGAATACCAAAGCGGAGAAAGGGATACCTCAACACCCTGATAGTCAACGGCTTTTTTCTTATCCTGGTCATACTTTTCATAGCATTTTTCAGAGCAACCATGTCGTCAGGGGGCGGTATCATGTTCCAGGCGGCAGAAACCTGGATAGCCGTGGTTTTCATGATCGTTGCCCTGGGATATATGATCATAAGAACCATAAAATCAGCCATCGTCTATCTCATGAATACAAAACCCGAAATTCTTTCCGTATATATAAAAAGAAAAGGACTCAAAACCCTCTGTGATGAGGACAACTATTGCAGAAGCGTATTAAAATACATGATCCAGTGTGAAAAGGCAGTTTCTGACATAGAAAAAGCCATGGCTGCCAAGACCGTGGACGTCCCTGCCTCAGAGGACATAATAACCAAATTCAATTTTGATATTCCTGACTTTAAATTCAACGCCGGACGTTGTTGACACTGACCGGTTTTAATCATATAATTCAACAATGAATTGATTAACACATTTTAATAGGTAGGAAAATTATGGTTTTTTCAAGCTTAACATTTTTATATTTATTTCTCCCATTTGTTCTGGTGTTCTACTACATAATGCCAAAACAACTGCGGAACCTCTTTATACTTATCACCGGCCTGTTCTTCTACGCATGGGGTGAACCGATATACGTATTTATAATGATCACCTCCACCCTCATAGACTACTTCGCCGGACTGGTCATCTACAAATTTGGCGGAAATAAAACCACCAGAAGACTGGCTCTCATCGTGTCTGTAGTCATGAACCTTTCATTGTTAGGCTTCTTCAAATACAGCAATTTCATAGTGGAAAATATCAACAACATCTTCCACACAAACTTCGGTGCGCCAACTACACTGCTGCCTATAGGTATCAGCTTCTTCACCTTCCAGTCCATGTCATACACCATTGACCTGTACCGTGGAAATATAGAAGTCCAGAAAAATCCTATAACATTTGCAGCATTTGTAACTCTGTTTCCACAGATAGTTGCCGGTCCTATCGTAAGATACGAGGATGTGGCAGCAGAGCTTAAGGAAAGACATCTGGATCTTGATACCATATGGCATGGTATCCTCCGCTTCTGTGCAGGTATCGGTAAGAAGGTTTTAATTGCAAATAACATCGGAACCCTGTGGGATTCAGTAAAAGCAATGGATATCAACACAGTTCCGGTTGCCACCGCATGGCTTGGTATCGCAGCCTATACCCTTCAGATTTATTTTGATTTCTCAGGATATTCAGATATGGCAATAGGCCTTGGCGAAATGCTGGGCTTCCACTTCCCTGAGAACTTCAACTACCCATACATGAGCAAGAGTATTTCGGAATTCTGGAGAAGATGGCACATGACACTGTCAGAGTGGTTCAAAAGCTATGTTTATTTTCCTCTGGGAGGCAGCAGAAAGGGCTTTGGCAGAACTATTTTCAATACCGCCGTTGTATGGCTCCTTACCGGAATATGGCATGGTGCAAGCTGGAATTTCATCACCTGGGGTGTAATGTACGGAATACTCATAATCATTGAGAAGCTTGTGATAACACTCCTGAAAAAGAAAAACAAAGAATACATTCTTGATAAGATCCCCGGATTTATCAAGCACATATACGCAATGCTGCTTGTTATGCTGGGCTGGGTTCTCTTCGACACAAAGGATCTGCCAACAGCATTTTCATATATGAAGCGGATGTTCAGCTTCGGCAGTACATTTGCAGATGAACACACGGTGTACTTCCTGATGAACTTCGGATTACTCTTCGTGATCGCCATCATCGGATGTACAAGCCTTGTGAAAAATCTGGCACAGAAGTTCACCGCCAAGGTGCCTTCCTGTTCCCATGTTTTGTCGGTTGTTTATATGATCGTGATTATGCTCATTGCCACCTCTTATCTGGTAGACGCAAGCTATAATCCATTCCTTTATTTTAATTTCTAGGGGGTGAGGATATGCATAAGAAGATAGGAATCGCATTGTTTTTCATAATACTGATCGGGCTTCCGGTCATGACATTTACACATCTCCCAAAGGACAAGAAGCCATTCTCTGAAAATGAGAACCGCTATCTGGAGGAATACCCGGAGGTTTCCCTGGAGTCCATAAAGAGCGAAGACTTCATGAACGGCTTTGACAAATGGTTCTCTGACCGCTTCTACGGAAGGGAAAACTGGATCTCCACCAAGAACAAGGTTGAGACTGCCCTCGGCAAATCCGAGATCTCAACGGTCTACACCAAGGATGACCAGATGATGCAGCTCATATCCACAAATGGTGATATCGGCACCGAATGTGACTACAAAGACCTTGATAAAAATGTAAATGTCATCAATACATTTGCAGAAGAAAATCCCGATATACCGGTATATTTCATGTTATGTCCTACATCAGTGGGAATATATGGCGAGGATCTGCTGCCGGATTATCTTAAGAACGTAACCGAAGATGAGCAGGACGTCATAGATTACTGCTACAACAAATTAGAAAATGTAACCGGAATTAATGTAATTGACGCCTTAAAGGCTTCCAAGGATCAGTATATCTACTACAGAACTGACCACCACTGGACATCCCTTGGTGCATACATTGCATACAATGCCGCCAGCGATCAGCTTGGATACACACCATATTCTATTGATGCTTTCACCAGGACTGTAGGCAGCGAAAGCTTCCAGGGAACCCTCTTCTCAAAGACCCTTGACCAGTCTGTGAAGAAGGACGAGATCGACATGTACACCCTGGCGGACGGCTCAGTTTCCACCACCATGGAGATTTCAAACGGCGTCACAACCACAGAGCATGACGGCATTTTCTACAAGGAATACCTGGACGTCAAAGACAAATACAGTACCTTCACCGGTCAGAACGCCGCCTGCGTGACCTTTAAGAACAAAGGGGTAAATAATGGTAAGTCCCTTCTTATAATCAAGGACAGCTACGCCAACTCCCTTATCCAGTTCCTGTCATGCAACTATGAAACCATTACAATGCTTGACATGAGATACACAAACCTGTCCTACAGCGACCTGGTAGATGTAGCTGATTATGATCAGGCAGTATTTATATATAATTGTATAACATTCGCTGAGGATACAAATCTGGCGAAGTTGAATTTGAAATAAATATAAATAGTTCTGCTACAATTTGTCGAATTTAGAACATATGTTTGGTATGATCATATTGGTGCTACCCTACACGGTAGCACCTTTTGTATATTCTGTTATCATCATTATAAACTTATTTCAAAAGCTTTCCATCCTACCGGTCATAAACACAATACTTCCTATTAAATATCTGTCCCTTCAGATACTCCAGCCACTTCTCCTCTGCTACCTTGAACTCCGGGATCTCATCAGAGAAGTCCTTCATCATTTCAAGCCCCTCATTTGCAATCCTTTCGGCCTCATCAGCATTGTTCTCAACATAATAAAGATAATAGGCATATATCCTCTTGTCATTACTGTCCACGCCGGCTTTTAGCAGCTTTTCCACATTGGTGTACATTCTCCTTGCCTTGCCGATCTTGTCTGGGGCATTGTAGAAATAACTGTAATAGAACAACATCTGCAGCTTGAGACTGTCATTTGTCAGGGTAGTCGTACTTCTCCTGTTGGTGCTGCGATTGATATTCTGCTCCCTCTCGCACCATTCATACCACTTAACTACTTCCGTCATAGTTGTCATGTCTCCCATATACTCAGCCCTCAGAAGCCTGAAATTCTGGTACACCTCTTTGGCGGCCAGCGGTGCAGCATTGAATATCTTCGGATCCACATTGCAGTTCACGCCGGATATAGAGCCACTTCTCTTAACCTCTGCAAATATATCATTGGTAATATAATGAAGCTCTGTGGCCTTGCTAAAGACTGAAAATGTGGTAAAAAACATGCCAAGAAACATAAATCCGCCAAATACCAGCACATATTTCATAAAATATCCAAGATCACTGATGAAAAATCCCGGACACTTCCATATGACAAATACTATATTTGCAATGATAATGCCAAATATAACCGCAGCGATCACCGACATGCACTTTTCTCTTCCCCTGGTCAGCCCAGTATTGTCATCCTGAAACTTAATATAGGGCTTGAAGCCGGTCCTTTTCACAACCCATTTCTCGTTGTTCCTGCCGGTTCTGTGAAATAAAATTCCGAATAAATTCACTGAGATAGATTTAGCTCCAAAGGCTATATTTATCACATGTATTATCAACGTCCCTATTATCAAACTTCCAAAAAATCCAATTGTCATCCCCAACGCCATCATCAGTGCACCATACATATTTATACCCCCGTACAATCAAATTCAGGTATGAAGCTGTCCTCAGCAGCCTCCTCTTCCTGAATAAATCCATTTTCAACCCCAAGCTCTATTGCATAATCCACCAGCTCATTGTACTCATCAAAGTCCACCTTGTGTGCAAGCTCCGGATACTTCTCTCCGATTCCCGGCATAGGCGTATACTGGCTCATTATGCTTATGTAGATATCATTTCCATAGGTCTCATAGAGATATTTTATCACCCTCTTTGAGTCCTCCATGCAGCCGGGAAGCAGCATATGTCTGACGATCACTCCCCGGGTCATTATACCCTCGTCATTGAAGCTCATCCTGTCTCCGCCCACCTGCTTCACCATTCTTTCAAGTCCCAGCTTCGTATACTCAGGATAATCCTCTGCCATGCTGTATTTTTTCGCAAGTTCCCCCGACATGTACTTGAAATCCGGCAGATAGATATCAATATATCCATCCAGCAGATCAATGATCTCAGGCTTCACATAGCCGCTGCAGTTATATACAAATGGCAGATCAAAGTCTCTTTCCCTTGCCATATCAATGGCCTTTATTATCTGGGGAACATAGTGATCCGGTGTGACAAAATTAATATTTAACGCCCCCCGGCTCTTAAGCTCAAAGAAGATCTCAACCAGCCTTTCCATCGTGATCTCCTTCCCTGCCTTTCCCCTTGAGATATTTATATTCTGGCAGAATACGCACCCAAGGGAACATCCTGAGAAGAATATGGCACCGGAACCCTCTTCATTATAACCTGACAAACAGGGCTCCTCCCACATATGGAGAGCAGCCCTGGCTACCTTTAATTTATTTCCAACTCCGCAGAACCCCAGGTTATGTTCCCTGTCAGCTCCGCAATTTCTCGGACATAGATCACACATTTATTACTCCTGCAATTCCGCAAATAAGTACGATAGCTCCAAGTACTATCCTGTACCAGCCAAACACCTGAAAATCATGCTTCTTTATGTATGCCATAAGGAACTTAAGAACTACCATTGATACAAGGAATGACACTACAGTTCCCACTGCCAGCACCGTAAGCTCAAGACTTGAAAATGCAAATCCAAACTTCACTATCTTAAGAAGACTGGCACCGAACATAACCGGTATAGCCAGGAAGAAGGTATACTCCGCAGCCACCTTTCTTGACACGCCGATAAGCAGTGCACCTACAATGGTAGCACCTGAACGGGATGTACCCGGAAATACTGCCGCAATAACCTGGAAGATACCTATCAGTATAGCTGTATTGTAGCCGATCTCCGACAGTGCATTTATCTTTGAGCTTCTGCCCTTGTTCCATCTCTCAATGATGATGAAAGCCACACCAAACACGATAAGAGCAATGGAAACACACACAGGATTGTAGAATAACCTGTTAAACAGATCATCAAACAATATGCCTATGACAGCCGCAGGAACGCAGGATACAAGGATCTTGAACCACATGGACCAGATATCCTTCTTGAATATTGAAGTAAATCCTGTCTCACCATTTCTTGCCTTTTTAGTAAATGCAAATGGCCATATCTGACTCCAGAACAACACAACCACCGCCATAATTGCACCAAGCTGGATAACCACATCAAACATGTCAAAGAAATTCTCACTTACTCCTTTAAACGGAAGGAAATTTTCCACAAGAATGAGATGTCCTGTACTGCTTATGGGCAGCCATTCAGTAATTCCTTCTACTATACCGTATATGATTGCTTTTAAAATCTCCATTTTCCTATTTTTCCTTTTTATTTGTTTATTTTATCTTATTCACACATAGAAAGCTTATTACTACATTAGCTCCTGCTTAAGATCTCCGCTATCTTCTTAAGGTCTGTCTCAGGCATGTCTTCAATATGCCCCTTATCCTCAAGCTCTGCGATCTCAGGATTTATCGGAAGTCTCACTGCGTCCTTTATTCCGAACATATCCTTCACATATAACAGCTTGCTCTCGCCAAATATATTGTGTCTCTTGCCACAGTCAGGGCACTCGAAATAAGACATATTTTCCACCATACCAAGCACAGGTATATCCATCTGGTCTGCCATACGCACCGCCTTGGCAACGATCATAGACACCAGATCCTGAGGAGTAGTAACAACGATAACTCCATCAAGAGGAAGAGACTGGAACACTGTAAGCGGCACATCCCCGGTTCCCGGAGGACAATCCACGAACATATAATCTATGTCTCCCCATATAACATCACTGAAGAACTGCTTAACCGTTCCTGCGATTATAGGACCTCTCCACAGCACAGGAGCTGTCTCATCTCCAAGCAGCAGATTTATGGACATGATCTTTATCCCTGTCTTTGTCTCCACCGCATAAAGAGCGTCATCCGTTGCCTTTGGTTCCTCATACATACCAAACGCCTTAGGAACCGAAGGACCTGTCATATCCGCGTCAAGAACCGCTGTCTTATATCCCAGCCTCTGCATAAGGACCGCAAGACCGCAGGTGACGGAAGACTTGCCAACTCCTCCCTTTCCACTTATTACTCCGATAACCTTCTTTATCTTAGAATTTTTATTTGCAGGTATGAGCATACTCTGATTTTCAGTTCTGCTCTCACATTCCTTACCACAGGTACTGCAATTATGGGAACAATTCTCTGCCATTTTTATGCCTCCTTATTGAACATCAGCCCATTTAAAATTTGACACAATCGATCATTGGCACGGCACAGCGTGCTTTTCTTTTTCATGTGTCATTTGACACTTTCAAATTTTCACTAATGCATAATTATATCCTATGATATATAATTATACCATCTATTTATAAAAAAACTGTCTGAGATTTCTTAACAAATTATATGCAGATCTTAAACAGTCACATAACAGACCAATAAATTTATCATAGAAGGAGATGTATAAACACATGAAAGTATTATCATCACTGGAACCCCATAAGGTATTCGAATATTTTGAGGAAATCTGCTCTATTCCCCACGGCTCATCAAACACCAAAAAGATCAGCGACTATCTGGTAACATTTGCCAGAGAGCACGATCTTAGATACATTCAGGATCAGTCAAACAACGTGATCATATTCAAGGACGGAACTCCGGGATACGAGGCTTCCGCCCCGGTAATGCTCCAGGGACATATGGATATGGTATGTGAGAAGGACAAGGACTGCAATATCGACTTTGAGCGTGATGGTCTGGAGCTGGTTCTTAAGGATGGCATTATCTCTGCAAATGGCACCACCCTTGGAGGTGATGACGGGATTGCCGTTGCCTACGCCCTGGCGATTCTTGACAGCAGCAACATACCGCACCCGCCTCTTGAGGCAGTATTCACCGTTGATGAGGAAATAGGCATGTTAGGTGCCGCCGCCATTGACTGTAGTCCATTAAAGTCAAAGACCATGCTTAACCTTGATTCGGAGGATGAGGGCTATCTGCTGGTAAGCTGTGCCGGTGGTGTCACTGCCGCCAGTCACATCCCTGTAAGCTTCATTCCCGCCACAGACAAGACGCTTATGTCCATTAATATATCAGGACTTCTGGGCGGTCATTCCGGTGTAGAGATAGACAAGAACAGGGCAAATGCAAATATCCTCCTTGGTCGTATCCTCTATACATTAAATAAGAAGATATCCTTCAACCTTGTATCTGTAGAAGGCGGACTTAAGGACAACGCTATTGTTAAAACTGCTGCAGCCATTATCGCCATTGACGAAGCTGACGCATCCGGCATTAAGGATTGCATATCCCACATGTTGAAGTTATTCAGCCACGAATATGAAGTATCAGATCCTGATATAAATATAACGGCAGAGATCACAAATTCAGTATCTGAAACATACATAGACAGAAATGCTGCTGTCTCCTCATCTGCTGATACTACAGACAATATTCACATGATGGACGACATTTCCACCGATCGTGTGATCACAGCACTTTTGAACATGCCTTACGGAATACAGGGTATGAGCTCCAATATAGAAGGACTTGTGGAAAGCTCATTAAACCTTGGAATATTAAAGACCACCGACACAGAGGTTGTCCTCAGCTATTGTGTAAGAAGCAGCATTGCCAGCAGAAAGCAGGAAATGTTGGATAAGATCACCAGTCTCACTGATCTTTTGTCAGGCTATGTGACCCTTATCGGTGACTACCCTGCCTGGGAGTATCGTCAGGACTCTCCTCTCAGAGATCTTATGAAGGATATATTTACAGAGCAATATGGAAGGGAGCCTGTCATCCAGGCATTACATGCCGGAGTAGAGTGCGGTTTATTTGCAGGCAAGATACCTGATCTTGATTGCGTATCCTTCGGTCCTGACATGAAAGATATCCACACTACAAATGAATCCATGGATGTGGAAAGCGTAAAACGTACCTGGGAATACACCCTCGAAATCTTAAAGAGACTTAAATAAGATAAAATAATGAACTCTTTCTGTCCTATAGCTCTCTAATTCACTTTATGGCTTCCTATATCTTTGAACGTCAGCCCATTTAAAATTTGCCTTTTTAAGTATTGCCTTCGGCAAAGGGCTGACGCTGCATGTCAAGTTTTATATAAAACTTGACACAATCATGTCGGTATATATTTTTTTGCACAAAAAAAATGGGCCCAACCATGATTATTCATAGTCAAGTCCAAATTAGTGGGCCGCCGGGGGCTCGAACCCCGCACACCCTGATTAAGAGTCAGGTGCTCTACCAAATGAGCTAGCGGCCCGTATTCCTTATTGTCTTTAGCAGTTCTGCCCGACAACATATAGGATTATACTACAGTCATTTTCAAAATGCAAGTACTTTTTTTATTTTTTTGAAATATTTTTTCAAATATTTTTTTAAATCCTACTGCATTTTTCGACTGTTTTCCTCAAAACTACTTTACCGATTATACCATCTTTCAATAATAAATCAATAGGAATTTTGTTTTATTTTTAATACATTTTGCTTTCCGGAAGCATTAATAATGTTTGAATATGATTTCCTATTATGATATGATTATGGGTAGGTGTGCACTGCTTCTATGTATATTTGCAGTGTGCTGAAATTTATTGAACAAGGATAATAATGATACTATATATCATTTGGTAAATATATGAGATTAAGAAATGTAAAAGGCTCCCGTGAAAAGATAGCAGCCACCGACTACGTTATCCATGACGAGGAGACCATGAAAGGCCTCTGGCACGAAGTTTTTGGAAATGATAACCCTATCCATATAGAGATCGGCATGGGCAAGGGACAGTTTATCATGGAGCTTGCCAGACGCAATCCGGACATTAACTATATTGGCATAGAAAAATATTCAAGCGTGCTGCTCCGTGCCCTTGAAAAGAGGGAACTTGAGGAAGATATGCACAACCTTTACTTCATCCGCATGGACGCAGAATATATAGAAAAGGTATTTGACACAAATGAAGTTTCAAGAATATACCTGAACTTCTCAGATCCGTGGCCTAAGGACAGACATGCCAAGAGACGTCTGACCTCCACCCATTTCTTTGGGTTCTACGACAAGATACTCATTCCGGATGGACAGGTTATCTTTAAGACTGACAATCGCGATCTGTTTGATTTTTCACTGGAACAGGTTCCCCTTGCCGGCTGGAAGCTGTTGAATTACACCTATGATCTTCATAACTCTGAATACAATGAGGGTAACATTATGACAGAGTATGAGACAAAATTCTCAGCAATGGGCACGCCGATCAACCGTTTAGTGGCGTACAGAGACAAGTAGACAATTTGTGGGGGCTTATTTAATGATGAGAAATTTAAAGAAACTATTCTCTGCCACTAACTGCGGACATACAGTTCTTGGTGTTGTATTTATATTATTGATGTTTACCATGTGTTCGCTGGGTATGACTACAAATGTATCCCATGCAGAAGAAAACATCACCTCAGAGGAGGGAGACTCAGAAGAGACTTCCGAGTACCTTGAAACCACGGAGTATCCTGACGATCCTACCAGAGTTCCGGATCTTGTCTCACAACAGGCAATAGTCATGGACGCCAAGACAGGAAGCATACTTTATCAGAAGAATGCATTTGACAAGGCATACCCTGCCAGCACTACCAAGATGATGACCATACTTATGGCTCTTGAGAGCGGCATAGACATGAACAAGGTCATGACCATGTCCCACGAGGCTGTCTACGGCATTGAGCCTGGAAGCAGCAGCATAAGTCTCCAGGAGGGTGAACAGATCACATTTGAACAGGGTCTTTATGCCCTTATGCTTGAATCTGCAAATGAAGTTGCCCTTGGGCTTGCTGAGGAAATGGGTCAGGGTGACAGTTCAAAATTTGTTGAGATGATGAATGAACGTGCAACAGAGCTTGGATGTAAGAATACTCATTTCATGAATCCAAACGGTCTCTTTGACGAAAATCATTACACTACCTGCTACGACATGGCTCTTATCACCAAGGAAGCCCTTAAATATGATGAATTGCGGACTATTGCTTCCACTGAGCACTACGTTATACCACCTACAAATATCTGTGAGGAAGAGCGTAACCTGTGGATGCACTGTCGTATGATATATGACTCCAGCTCATATTATTATGAGTATTTTGAAGGCGGTAAGACCGGTTATACCGTTCTTGCCAAGAATACACTGGTTACCTGGAGCAAGAAGGGTGATCTTGAGCTTATTACAGTTCTCATGAATTGTGATGGTGCTTCAAAGACCTACTCAGACACCAAAGCCATAGACAATTACTGCTTCAACAACTATTCATATGTAAATCCGTTAAGTGATTACACCATAAACAGCACAGACAGCAGTAAGGCATGTGAATATCTTGTAAATACCCTTGCGATCCCTGAGGAATGTATTTCATTATCATTTGACAAGGATTTTTCGCTGGCATTTAACACCAATAATTCACAGAGCAATATAAACACCTCCATAGAGTACCTGAATACTCCTGTGGAGACCACCAAGAATGTCTACACCGTAGCAAATATTGTTCTTAAATACAATAATGAAGTGCTTGCATATGTGCCTGTAACCGCCTCAGTTGACTATTCCCTTAAGAACGCCACCGAGACGTCCATAGACACGGATTACGATAATGTAGAAGTAACCCCTGCAAATGAAAAGGCTGCGGTTTCAAAAAAGATCAGTGTTCTGCAGATAATCCTGATCATCTTCCTGGTTGTATTTTTCATTATTGTCGTGTGCGTTATATATGCTATCATAGTCACCAAAAAACGTGAGAAGCAATATGAAGCCAGACGTATGCAGAAGAAGCTGGCTGAACAAAAGAAAAACGGAAGCTCACCTTCGTCAGGAAGACTAAGACCGTCAGGCAATGCAGCTTACAGGAACACAAAGCCGACAAATAAGGGAAACTCCGGAAGTTCAAGATCAGCAAACAAATAAACCTCCGGAGGTTCAAGATCAACAAACAAGTAAACTTCCGACAAAACCGGAATTGAGGTGCAGCTACTACTTTACGGAAACACATAAATTTAATTTATATAAGAAGAACATAAGAGAAAGGAGTATATCAACATGGATACGAATATAGAAATGTCCACAGCAGACAGCCTGAAGACTATTCAGCAATCCAATAAAGACATGATTGAGTATTTCAACCAGGACTTTATATCAAAGCTTGAGGAAGTTCAGTCCCTTAAGACCGAAGAATTTGAGTTAAAGATAAAGATTGATGAGCTGACAAGGACTCTCGAAATATACTCCTTCAGAAATACCAGCAGCCACAACGTATTTTCACCATTTGCAGTTGATCCTACCACAAATGAGGAAAAATACACCCAGATAGAGCAGAACCTTAAGGATCTAAAAGAGGTAAGATCATCCCTCAGTGAAAAGATCACAGGGCTTGAGAAAGAAATTGATGACCTTAAAGCTCGCATTTCTTCCTTAAGCTCATCCAACAAGGTAATAGATTCTCTGCTCGCCCAGAATGTCCTTGAACAGAGCGACAAAAAGGCTCTTAAGGAAGCTGAGGAAAAGCTCAGGGAAGAAAAAGAAGCTCTTGAAAAGGCTGATAAAGAGCGTTCATCAGAACTGCTTAAACAGGACATCAACCATGGCTTAAGGATACTCATGTTAGAGAGATATTTCCGTCAGATCACTGCCATAAAAATAAATGACAAGATAAGGGCGTCCTTTGAGGGTAATAAAAACAAGCTTGATATACTCTCATGGATGATCAAATCTGATGTGAACCGGGCTAAAGTAACTCTTGATGAGCTGATCGAAGCCAACAATGAGTTGTCAAAATCCATTGACTCAGTATTATTTGAACTGACAAATGAGCCGGATACCAGCAAGCCTGTATGGACTCTTCTGTCGGATAAATTCAAAGAATTATCTGACGCCCACAAGGAGTGTAAGATTGAATACAAGGTTGACTGCCCTGACTATGACATTAAAATCCCACAGATCGTAACCATCAATCTGGTCTATATAATAGACGAGCTTATGAGCAATGTGTTCAAGCACTCCAATGCCAATAAGGTCACTGCAAATATCTATATAAGCAGACGCCTCATAGATGTGTATATCAATGATAATGGCATAGGAATTGACACAAACTATACCCATACAGCCCCTTGGTACAGCGGTCTCCACCGCATACAGGAGATCATTTACCTGATGAAGGGAACCTTCAGTATTGATGGTGACATTATCAGTGGTACAAATGTAAGATTTTCATTCCCTGTAAATCAGGATTGATAATTATATAGAACATATGTTCTGTTAATATATTATGTAAGATGTCTTCTTATATAATTTATACTTATACTACAGATTATAAACATACACTACGCTGTATTACTTTTTTTAATCAGTATATGTGTATGTAATAGCACTTTTATTTTTACTTTATTTTATACGTTGATCAATTATTTTTATTAGATAAATATGTATAAATTTTATATTTTAAATAAATTCACCAGACCTTGTTACTAATTAATTACTACAGGCTGGATATGACGAAAGGATATCATTATGAAAAACAAAATTATTGATTTACTTGCAGCACAGATAGAAGGAATGTCTAAGGAAGATATTTCAGCTACTATTGAAATTCCACCAAAGCCTGAAATGGGTGACTTTGCATTTCCTTGTTTCAGGCTTGCCAAGACCATGCACAAAGCTCCTAATATGATCGCAGCAGACATTAAGGAAGCAATAGGTGATGTAGATTACCTTGACAGGATTGAAGTAAAGGGTGCATACCTTAACTTCTTCGTTAAAACAGAAGTATTTGTCAAATCAATGATAGAAGCAGCAAATTCCGAGAACTTCGGCGGATCAGATATGGGTGAAGGCAAGAATATCTGCCTTGACTACTCATCTCCTAACGTAGCCAAGAACTTCCATGTAGGTCACCTTAGAACTACTATCATTGGAAATTCACTCTACAAGATCTTCTCAAAGCTTGGATACAATGCCATCAGAATTAACCACCTTGGCGACTGGGGTACACAGTTTGGTAAGCTCATCGTGGCTTACAAGGCATGGGGAAGCAAGGAAGCCGTAGAAAAGGACGGAATTTCAGAGCTCATGAAATTATATGTTAAATTCCATGAGGAAGCTGACAAGAACCCTGAACTGGTAGATGAAGCAAGAGCATGGTTTGCCAAGATGGAACAGGGTGATGAGGAAGCCCTTTCAATCTGGCAGTGGTTCAAGGATATAAGCCTTGTTGAATATAAAAGAACCTACGATCTTCTTGGAGTAGACTTTGATTACTATTTAGGAGAAAGCTTCTACAGAGATAAGTGCCAGGAGGTTGTTGATAAGATAACAGAAGCCGGCTTACTTAAAGAAAGTGAAGGTGCAATGATCGTTGACCTTTCTGAGTATGACATGGCTCCATGTATAATCACAAAGAAAGACGGAAGCTCAATATATGCCACAAGAGATCTTGCAGCCATCTTCTACCGTAAGAAGACCTACAACTTCTGCAAATGTCTGTATGTAACCGGCCAGGAACAGAAGCTTCATTTTGCACAGGTATTCAAGGTAGTTGAACTTCTTGGAAATGAATGGGCAAAGGATCAGTTAGTTCATATTCCTTACGGACTTGTAAGCCTTGAAGGAGCTAAGCTTTCTACCAGAAGCGGTAACATTATATATGCTGAGGATATCCTCCATGACGCAATTAAAAAGAGTCTTGAAATAATCACAGAAAAGAGTCCTAACCTTGAGAACAAGGAAGAGGTTGCCAAGATGGTTGGTGTTGGTTCAGTATTATTCAATGACTTGTATAACCAGAGAATTAAAGATGTATCATTCAGTTGGGATAAGGTACTTAACTTCGACGGCGAGACCGGACCATATGTACAGTATACACACGCAAGATGTTCAAGCGTTGTAAGACTTGCAGAAAACTTCGACCCATCTAAGGAAGTTGATTACTCCGTGATCACAGAGCCTGACGCAATCTTCCTTCTTAAGGAGATCAACAGATTTCCTAAGGTTGTTCTTGACGCTGCTGATAAGTATGAGCCATCGATCATTGCAAGATTTGCCGTTGATGTTGCTCAGGCATTTAATAAGTTCTACAACTCAACAAGAATAAATGTACCTGAGGTGAATATCAAAAATGCCAGAGTAATGCTCACATACCTTACAAAGAAGACATTATCTGACGCTCTTGAATTATTAGGTATTCAGGCACCGGAAGCAATGTAATAAAGCAGCTCAACTATATTGTTGCAACAATAATACAAAATACTAATAATAAATATAGTGTTTTATAACCATGTAGAAGCCCCTGGTTTATATTAAATAAATCAGGGGGTTCTCTTTTTATATTCTCTTTTTATATTCTCTTTTTATATTCTCTTTTTATAAATATTTCAATTTTTTAAATTAAAATATACATTTCATTTTATATCAAGCTCTAGCTTTTATCTAATGTTTCACGTGAAACATTTATCAAAAATAATTTCATTTTAGTAGTATTTAATATAGAAGAAAGTATTTATAAGTGCTATAATATACAAGCATTGTTTATAGTTCTCATTATATAAAATGTTTCACGTGAAACATTCAATACATAAGAACATATTGGTTCTACGACTAACTTATAGAGCCAACACAATAAAGGAGAGATAACGTGGGAAGAATTATTGCTGTAGCTAACCAGAAGGGTGGTGTTGGCAAAACCACAACTGCAATAAATGTTGCGGCATGTCTGGCTAAGAAAGGAAAGAGAGTTCTTGCTGTTGACCTTGACCCCCAGGGCAATATGACCAGCGGTCTTGGTATAGATAAGAACGATCTTGGCTACACTGTATATGATATGATGACTGATCAGTGCAATATTGGTGAATGTATGCTTATAAATGTCTTTCCAAACCTGAATGTAATACCCGCCAGCCGTGAATTGGCAGGAGCAGAGGTAGAATTTGTAGGTATGGAAGATATGCAGCATATTCTTAAGAACAACCTCAAGAAAGTGAAGTCAAAGTACGATTTCATCATTATTGATTGCCCACCTGCACTTGGAATGTTGACAGTAAATGCTTTAACTGCTGCAAATACTGTTTTAGTTCCTATCCAGTGTGAGTTTTTTGCATTGGACGGCTTATCACAGCTTATATATACGGTAAATCTTATTAAAAAGAAACTTAACAGAACCCTTAAGATTGAGGGTGTGGTATTTACAATGTATGATTCAAGAACAAATCTGTCAGCTCAGGTTGTGGAAAATGTTCGTGAAAATCTTACACAGAATATCTACAATACCGTTATTCCTAGAAATGTTCGTCTTGCAGAGGCACCAAGCTACGGACTTCCTATTATTATATATGATCCGAAGTCATCCGGTGCAGAGCACTATATGATGCTTGCAGACGAAATAATTGAGAATGACATTGTAACTGTTTAAATTGTATTGAACTTAAACTCAATAATACGTTTAACTAAAGCGTATCAAACTTAAACAAAGGAGTATTTTAAATGGCAGTAAAAAGAGGAGGATTAGGCAAGGGGCTTTCCGATCTTATTCCTACCGATGATTTTGGTTCTTCAAATAATAAGTCATCAGGTAAGAATACTGTAACCAAAACTGTCACAAAGGAAGTAGTCAAGGAGGTAGTTAAAGAGGTTGAGAAAACTCTTAAGATTACCGAAATTGAACCAAACCATGGACAGCCAAGAAAGAATTTTGATGAAGACGCCCTTAATGAACTGGCGGAATCCATCAAACAATTTGGTGTATTGGAACCCCTGATCGTAACTAAGAAGGATAAATATTATGAAATAATTGCAGGTGAGCGTCGTTGGAGAGCAGCAAGGATCGCCGGTCTCAAGGAAGTTCCTGTAGTTATCAGAGATTACACTCCTAAGGAGATAATGGAGATATCTCTTATAGAAAATATACAGAGAGAAGACCTCAACCCTATTGAAGAAGCTCTGGCATATGAGAGTCTTATAAATGAGTACAACCTCAAACAGGATGAAGTTGCAGAACGAGTTTCAAAGAGCCGTTCTACCATCACTAACTCATTAAGATTATTAAAGTTATGTGATAAGGTTCGCCAGATGGTTATAGACGGTATGCTTACAACCGGTCATGTACGTGCTCTTGTTCCTGTTGAAGATGAAGAGCTTCAGTATGAGGTGGCAATGGCTATATTTGACCAGAACTTAAGCGTTCGAGAAACAGAAGCATTTGTCAAGAAGGTATTAAAGCAATTAGAGGAAACTCATAAGCCGGAAGCTGAGAAGCAGGCAGAGAAAGACTTAAGTGTATTCTATTCAGAGCTTGAAACAAGATTAAAGGATATACTTGGTGCCAAGATTTCAATAAAAGCAAAGAATAACGGCAAGGGTAAGATTGAAATTGATTACTATTCTCAGGACGAGCTTGATCGTATAACTGAGATGTTATATTCCATAAACAGATAAGGTGGCATAGTATGAACAGCAAGATACTAAGTAAAATAGGTATTGATCCGGCCTACATACTAATAATACTGCTTATTCTGATAGTTATATTATTTGTTTTATTATTTTATGTCATGGCCAATATGAAGCAGCGAAACAAGGAAATCAGTATTTTACTTAACGGAACCTCGGGTGCTGATCTTGAAGATATAATAATGAAGAGATTTGCAGAAATGGACGCCGTTAAGAATAATTCCAGACGACTTACGAAGGAACACAAGGAAATACAAGAATACCTGGGGAACTGTATAAGTAAGGTTGCTTTGGTAAAATACGATGCCTTTGAGGGTATGGGTGGAAGCCTCAGCTTCGCACTTGCTCTTCTCGACAGTGACAATAATGGTGTTGTACTTAACTGTATGCACTCAAGGGAAGGCTGCTTTAATTACGCAAAAGAGATCATCAAGGGAGAGTCCTATGTAGCCCTTTCTGAAGAAGAAAAAGAGGCTATTGAGCGAGCAAAAACTCTTGATGAGGAAATTTCAGAAATTATTGAAAGTTAATTTAGTTTATCTATATTTTAACTGATATTTTCAGCTGATATTTGTAACTTATATTTTATAATCAATAATTTTAACTTATATTTTTAACTGAAGTTTTAGTTAATATATTAAAAACATTTAATATATTTAATATTTTTAATTGATATTTCCAGGTGATTTATATATGAATTATTGACTATAGTCAATAATCTTAATTAAATATCAAGTTTATTATAAGTTTAATTTGGTAATACTATTTTATACAAGGAGAAAAAAGATGATAGACATTAAGTTTTTAAGAGAAAATCCAGACGTAGTAAAACAGAACATTAAGAACAAATTTCAGGACAGCAAGCTTCCACTTGTTGATGAAGTTATTGAACTTGACGCCAAGTCAAGAGCAATAAAGCAGGAAGCTGATGACCTTCGTGCCAAGAGAAATGCTCTTTCAAAGCAGATCGGAGCTTTAATGGCACAGGGCAAGAAGGAAGAAGCTGAGGAAGTTAAGAAGCAGGTTTCTGCACAGGCGTCAAGACTTAAAGAGCTTGAGACATTACAGCCTGAGGTTGACTCTAAGGTTAAGGAGATCATGATGGTTATCCCTAATATCATTGATCCTTCTGTTCCTATCGGTAAGGATGATTCTGAGAATGTAGAGATCGAGAAGTTCGGCGAGCCTGTAGTTCCTGACTTTGAAATTCCTTATCATTCAGAAATAATGGAAAGCTTAAATGGTCTTGATCTTGACTCAGCAAGAAGAGTTGCCGGTAATGGTTTCTACTACTTAATGGGTGATGTTGCAAGACTTCATTCAGCAGTTATAGCATATGCAAGAGACTTCATGATCGACAGAGGATTTACATATTGTATTCCTCCATACATGATCAGAAGCAATGTAGTTACAGGTGTTATGAGCTTCGCAGAGATGGACGCAATGATGTACAAGATCGAAGGTGAAGACCTTTACCTTATCGGTACATCAGAGCACTCAATGATCGGTAAGTTCATCGACCAGATCATCCCTGAGGATCAGCTTCCACAGACCCTCACAAGCTACTCTCCTTGTTTCAGAAAGGAAAAGGGTGCTCATGGTATTGAGGAGCGTGGTGTATATAGAATACATCAGTTTGAGAAGCAGGAAATGATCGTTGTCTGCAAGCCTGAAGAAAGCAAGATGTGGTTTGATAAATTATGGAAGAACACTGTAGACCTCTTCCGTTCATTAGATATTCCTGTAAGAACACTTGAATGTTGTTCAGGTGACCTTGCAGATCTTAAGGTTAAGTCTCTCGATGTTGAGGCATGGTCTCCACGTCAGAAGAAGTACTTTGAGGTTGGCAGCTGTTCAAATCTCGGTGACGCACAGGCAAGAAGACTTCAGATCCGTGTTAAGGATTCAAATGGTAATAAGTACCTTGCTCATACTCTTAACAACACAGTTGTTGCACCACCTAGAATGCTTATTGCATTCCTTGAGAACAACCTTCAGGCAGATGGTTCCGTAAGAATACCTGAGGCTCTCCGTCCATACATGGGTGGCAAGGAAAAGCTTGAAAAGAAATAATATCGGAGGTAAGGCATGCATAGTTATTTGCGAGCTATTGGATTTTCAAAAATTACATCCCGAATGCTGCTTGAACCCGTATATAGAAAAGTTTTAGCCGAGCCTACAAGAAAAACCGTTACCTCTGTCAGTGCTGATACCAAGGTTATCCAGTTGGACAGAGATTTCGGTGACGGCTTCGGTCTGTCTCTGGTTGGAGAGATTGCCGCGGACGGTTCTCTCTCCATAGAGCATTATTTTCCTTATGTAACATCGGATCAGCTCACCAATCAGGAACGTATATATATTGAAAAACATGGCGACAAAGAAGCATTTGCAGGTATAAGTGATTCATACAAGCTTGGCATGACACTTATATTCTTCCTTAGAAATATAGCCCAATATGAACACACAACCTGGCTCAATGTATCAAATCTGTACATGAACAAGGTTTATCTGTCTGCCCTTTCAACCCAGGGAAAGATAATATTAAACATATCTCCTCAGGAAAATTCCGGACATGCTGAAGAATCCGGAATCAACCAGGCAAATAGAAGCAAGCTCCTGGAGGCTGCAAGGCAGGGGGACAAGACTGCCCTGGAAAGCCTTACACTGGATGATATGGACACCTATTCCCTGATAAATAAAAGAGTCAGACATGAAGATATCCTTTCTATTGTGGATACAAATTTCATGCCATACGGCATTGAGACAGAGCACTACTCCCTTATCGGAAACATCCTAAAGGTTGAGGAAAAGGTTAATTCCTTCACTGATGAACACATATATATACTTACTGTTCAGACAAATGATGTTGCCATGACCATAGCCATAAACAAAGAAGACCTTATGGGTGAACCGGCTGTGGGAAGAAGATTTAAAGGTATAGTGTGGCTCCAAGGTCTTGTTGTATTATAAAAGTATTGATAGATAACTTAAAACAAAATCTATTACCCGAAAAGTAATAATATATCACTTGTGCATAATCTATTACCCGAAAAGTGATTGTATATCATTTGACATTTGGTAATATATATTAAAATATCATGTTATTCAATAGTTAATGATAGTATATTATCTCTCAGGGTATTTACATTTTCAAAAATATATAGTAAACTTATAAAGTTGATGCATCTGTAGCTCAGTAGGATAGAGCGTCCGCCTCCTAAGCGGAAGGCCGTGGGTTCGAATCCCGCCAGGTGCATATTTTTAATACTTACGAGGATTTCTTTTATGAATTATATAGTTATGGATCTGGAGTGGAACCAAAGCTACTCAGGCCACATGGGAGAACATCCGAGAATGCCTTTTGAAATTATAGAAATTGGTGCTGTCAAGGTGGACAAGAACTTCAATATAATTGATGAATATTGCAGCCTTGTACGACCGAGGATATATAAGAAACTTCATTCAAAGATTCGTTCTATACTAAATTATGATGAATATGACCTCAACACCAAGGGTCGAGGTTTCAAAGAAGTCTGCAATGAATTTCTGGAATGGTGTGGTGAAGATTACATGTTCTGCACATGGGGTCCTATGGATCTTACAGAGCTCCAGACAAATATGGATTTCTACTATATGCCTAAGCTGCCACGTCCTGTGAAGTTCATTAACCTGCAGCAGATATATGCTGACAAGGCGTCAGGCAAGGATAAGCGGAGTGCTAGTGTAAGCAAGCTCGAAAAGGCTGTATCTGAACTTAATATTCCTGAGGATATGCCATTTCACTCAGCTCTCAATGATTCCAAGTATACTGCTCTGGTCATGAAGGCAATGAAACCTAGAAATATCAACAATCAATATTCCTTTGACCTTTATATCCATCCAAGGGATGTCAAGGATGAGATCACTGACAAACACAACAATATGTACGAGTACATTACACGAACCTTTAAGACCAAACAGGAAGCCCTTGATGATCCTAAGGTATCTGAGGTAAGATGTTACAAGTGCAATAAGAAGGTCACCAAGAAGATCAAATGGTTCGCCAACAGCCCTTCATCCTACATAAGTGTTGGAAAATGCTGGCACCACGGTTATTTCTGTGGAAAGATCAAGTTCAAGCCGGACAATGAAGGCTACTATGTAGTTAAGACCATAAGGCCTATTGATAAGTCAGGTATTGAAGAGATCAATGCAAAGCAGGAAGAAATCCGCGAGAGACGTAAGGAAAAGCGTCACAACAAATAAAATATATTAGTTTTATCAAAAATTTATTTTATGAATTTCATAAACGACCACTTTATTTTGGATTGATATATCAGTTATATAACCTGTCTTTGACAGTAAACTGATAAGACATAAAAAGAATATATTTACACAAAAAAGAAAACCTTTTCAGGTTTTCTTTTTTTATTGATCCATAGTGCTACAGGACAAAATGTGTTGATAAAAACCGTCTTGAACCTTTATAAATAAAGGGCTGAAGTCGGTTTAATCTTTTATTACCCCAGCGGCTTCTTTGTAACCGTACCGGCTTTTCTTGGATACTTCATATCCGTAGGCTGTATCTTCTTCACAAATACAAACTTTCTCTCTGCGTCGATCTCAGGGATATTTGTGGTGAATATGTTCTCCACCTGCCCTCCAAGGATACGGATTGCTTTCTTTCCACTCTGCATTTCTTCTTTATCATTTTCATTAAGGGCAACTGATTTGTAAGGAATAAAGTATCCCCCTACCTTTGCAAATGGCAGGCAGAACTCCGATAATGCTGCCAGTGCCGATACTGCCCTTGAAACTACAAGATCATACTGTTCCCTGTATTTCATATCCTTACCGCCATCCTCAGCTCTCATATGAACTGTCTCAATATGGGTAAGTCCGAGGGTTTTGATCACCTCATCAAGAAATGTAAGTCTCTTCTGAAGGGAATCCATAAGAGTTATCTTAAGCTCCGGAAAAGCTATCTTAAGAGGTATTCCCGGAAATCCTGCACCTGTTCCAACATCTATAACCTTCAAAGGTTCATTCATATCTTTAAACTTCGCAATAAGAAGACTGTCTGCAAAATGCTTATACATTACATCCTTCTTCTCTGTTATGGAAGTCAAATTCATTACCTTATTCCACTCAATAAGCATTTCATAATATGTATTGAACTGACTGATCTGCTCGTCATTCAGTTCCACGCCAAACTGTCCACATATATCCTTTAATAATTCCATACTTTTTCCCATCTAATCCTATTGAACATCAGCCCATAATAAATCGCCTACAGCGAGGGCTGACGCTACATGTCAAGTTTTCATAGAAAACTTGACACAATCTACAAATTCATTCAATAAATTTATTTTATACTTATGATATATCTATCCTGTAATTCATATATTGCATAAATTCATATATTTCATATTTCAAAATATAATGCTTCTATATTAAACCATTATTTTCTGCAATATATACGTTACTTTCTCGACTTAAGATAAATAAGAAGCACTGTAACATCCGCCGGGCTTACACCTGATATACGACTTGCCTGTCCTATGTTCTCAGGCTTTATGAGCATAAGCTTCTGCCTTGCCTCTTTTCTTAAATTTGTAACATCATTGTAGTCAATATCCTCAGGTATCCTTCTGTTTTCAAGCTTCTTAAACTGATTTACCTGCTCCTTCTGCCTGTCGATATATCCCTTGTATTTAATGGATATATTGATCTGATCGATAACATCCTCCGGAAGCTCTTTTCTCTCAGGATCGATAGGTGCTATTGCCTCATAAGAAAGCTCCGGTCTTCTGATAAGCTCTGAAAGGCTCGCGGCAGTCTTAAGAGTTGTGGATCCCATGGATGTAAGGAACTCCTGTATCCTCTTATTTGCCCCTACCATTGTATTATCAAGTCTGACTATCTCATTGTTGATAAGCTCCCTTTTATGGCAGAACTTCTCATATCTTTCATCATCTATAAGACCTATGTCATGGCCTATATCTGTAAGTCTCAGGTCTGCGTTATCCTGTCTTAACAGCAGTCTGTACTCGGCACGGCTGGTCATCATTCTGTAAGGCTCCTTAGTTTCCTTTGTGACAAGATCATCAATAAGGACTCCGATATATGCCTGGGATCTGTCAAGCACGAGAGGATCTCTTCCGAGTATCTTAAGGGCAGCATTTATACCTGCCATAAGTCCCTGTACAGCAGCTTCCTCATAGCCTGAGCTGCCGTTTATCTGTCCTGCTCCGTACAAGCCTGCCACATCCTTAAATTCCAGTGTAGGCTTAAGGTTAATGGCATTTATACAGTCATATTCGATGGCATAGGCATTTCTCACGATCTTCGCATGTTCAAGTCCCTTCATACTCCTTATCATTGCATACTGCACGTCCTCCGGAAGGGAAGATGACATTCCGCCCATGTACATCTCATTTGTATTCTCACCCTCAGGCTCGATAAATATCTGGTGTCTGTTCTTGTCAGGGAACTTCATGACCTTATCCTCTATGGAAGGGCAGTACCTTGGTCCCGTTCCCTCGATCACCCCTGAAAATAACGGTGAACGGCTTATATTGTTCCTTATGATCTCATGGGTTTCCTCATTTGTATAGCAGAGCCAGCAGCTTATCTGGTCTCTCTTTATATCGTCCTCTGTGTTGGTAAACGAAAATGGCACTATGTGCTCATCACCCTTTTGTTCCTCCATCTGGGTGAAGTCAATGGATCTCTTATCAAGTCTTGCCGGCGTACCAGTCTTAAATCTTCGTATCTCTATTCCTGCGTCACTCATTGACCGGGACAAGTGATTTGCAGCCATAAGACCGTTTGGTCCTGTATGATTTACCACATCACCGTATATACATCTTGCCTTAAGATATGTACCTGTGGCAAGGATAACTGCCTTTGCATGATATATGGCACCTGAAAATGTCTTAACACCCACAACACTTCTTCCGTCCTCACCCAATATAAGCTCCGAAACCTCTGCCTGTCTCAGAGTAAGATTATCAGTGTTCTCAAGAGTTTCCTTCATGGCTGCCGAATAATTCTTCTTGTCAGCCTGGGCACGGAGAGAGTGTACAGCAGGTCCCTTGGAGGCATTTAACATCTTGGACTGGATGTAGGTCTTATCTATGTTCTTGCCCATCTCACCACCGAGAGCGTCAAGTTCCCTTACAAGATGTCCCTTGGAGCTTCCTCCCACATTGGGATTACATGGCATCATGGCAACACTGTCCATGCTCACTGTAAATATTATTGTATTTAATCCAAGTCTTGCTGACGCCAGGGCAGCCTCGCAGCCTGCATGTCCTGCACCAACTACAACCACATCATATTCTTCCTCTAAATAAGGCATTTCCATGTCCTCCAATTTATTACTTTTTCAAACAGTATCCTGCAATTATTTTTTTCTCATACAATATCCTGCAAGCATTTTATATTTTTACTTTCTTGTACAAAATCCTGCAAGCATTTTATATTTTTACTCTCCCATACAAACCCCTGCAAATATTTATATTTTTACTTTCCCATACAAAACTCTGCAAATATCTTATCTGCCAGATCGTCTCTCATGGTCTTACCGAGTATCATACCAAGGTGTTCATAGGCGTCTAAAAGGTCTATTGAGAAAAAATCTTCCTCCATGCCCATGTCTATGCTTTCTATAACCTTTGAAAGGCTTTCTCTGGTTTTTATAAGCTCATCCTTGTGACGGCTGTTAGTGATGTACAATTCATCATTGTACTGTAATTGTCCCGAGAAGAATTTGTCATTGAGAATATTATACAATTCTTCCTTCCCATCACCGTATTTTGCTGAGATTTCTATTATATCACCAGGTAATTCCTGACTTATCAACAACTTATCCACAACTACATCAAGGTCTGATTTATTGATCACTGTAATGACATTTCTGCCCTTAATGTGGCTTATTATCTGGCTGTCGTTGTCATCTAACGGTTTTGAGCCGTCTACAATATATAGAATTAAGTCTGCGTTATCCACATTCTTAAGAGCTTTATCCACACCTATCTTTTCCACAACATCATCCGTTGATCTTATTCCTGCGGTATCTACAATATTTAATATTATTCCGTTAATGTTGACAACTTCCTCAAGAGTATCCCTAGTAGTTCCTTCTATCTCAGTTACTATAGCCCTGTCTTCACCCAGTAAAAGGTTTAAAAGTGAGGACTTTCCGGCATTTGGCTTACCGGCGATAACAGTCTTTATACCCTCCTTAAGAACCCTTCCGTTGTCATAAGTAGCTAACAATTTATCAACATTATCAACCATGTTATCCACAATAACACGCAGCTTCTGTGGATAACCCTCCAAACTATAATGTTCCGGATCATCCAATGCCGACTCTATAAATGCTGTGTTGTAGAGTATGGTATCTCTCATCTCTGTTATCCTGTCTTTTAATTCTCCCTTTAACTGGACGAGAGAGGATTTTACCGCGAAATCATTCTTGGCATTTATTATGTCCATAACCGACTCTGCCTGTGACATATCTATCCTGCCGTTTAGAAAGGCTCTCTTGGTAAATTCACCCGGCTCAGCTATCCTTGCTCCCGCCTTTATGACAGCCTCCATAACCTCCTTTAACACATGGACACCTCCATGGCATTGAAGCTCACAGACATCCTCACAGGTATATGTGTGGGGACCCTTCATAAGCAGAAGTATTCCCTCATCTATCATGTTATCTCCGTCATACACGCCACCAAATGCCGCAGTATAGCTCTTCATGGTCTTAACAACCTTTTTATCATTTGCAGGCTTAAAGACCTTTGAAGCTATATTTATGGCTTCTGAACCGCTTATTCTGATTATTCCTATACCTGCATTTCCCATTCCTGTTGCAATGGCACATATAGTGTCAGTTAAAAACATTTTTCTTCTCCTGTTGACTTAATATCATGTCAGTTTTTTCAAATTAATATTAACGCTGATCTGCAATCTTAGTTAAAGCTTACATAGCTTATCAAACATCCTGTAAAATTACATACGAAATCATTATATTACTTATATTATTTCTAATCAATCTGAATTTACGAAAAAAGCCCTCCACATCTCAACATATGATCATTTCCATCACACACTGATCAGTGAAAGGCTTCTCTTTATTTTGTCTTTATATTTACTTAATATACTTTCTCACAGAATAATATTATTGATTATCTTCTGTCATACTTCTTCAAGTATACTATTACCTTACGATATGGGTCTTCACCCTCACTCTTTGTAGCTACATACTTATCATTCTGTAATGTTGAGTGGATTATTCTTCTCTCGTAAGGATTCATCGGCTCAAGGGCAAATGATCTCTTTGTTCTCTTTACCTTGAACGCAATGTTCTTTGCAAGATTTTCAAGTGTTTCTTTTCTTCTTGCTCTGTAGTTTTCTGTATCAAGCTTAACCTTGATGTAAGACTCGCTCTTCTTATTTACGGCAAGTCTGATAAGATACTGAAGAGCGTCTAATGTCTGACCTCTCTTGCCGATAAGGATACCCATATCTGAGCCCTCAAGGTCAATGTTCATCTCACCCTCAATGTCATCGTAGTCAATATTGATCTTAGCTTCAATGCCCATGGCGTCAAGCATACTTGCAATATATTCTTCGATCTCATCTACGAAGGTCTTCTTCTTTCTTGCCTTTATTATACAAGGCTTAGCACCGATACCGATAAATCCCTTGCTTGCTTCACTTACTACTTCGTATTCTATTGACTCAATAGGACAGCCAAATTCAAGTGATGCATTAGTGAGTGCCTCGTCCTTGGTCTTAGCTTTGAACTCAACGAATTCCATTATTTCTTTCCTCCATTATCATTGCTCTTTTTGTCACCATACTGGAGCATGATATTTGCTTTTGAACCTATACTTCCCTGCTTATACTTTACATTACCCCTGTTATTAAGTGCCTCATTTTCAGCACTTGACGCTGAGTTGACGTAGTTCTTTAATCTTGTACTTGCATTCTTGTTAATGGTCTGTGCCTGGTCTCCCTCAGCACTTACATTACCATTCTGTGCGTCCATCATCTTCTCGTAGAAAGATTTCTTGTTAGGATGTTTTGCCTTACGCTTTGCTTCCTTAAGAGCAGCCTTTGTTTCACACTTCTTAAGCAGTTCTTCAACATCACAGTTGTTGTAGTGGTGATTGATTATCATCTGGGTAATAAGAGATATTATCGCACCGAGAATCCAATAAATACCAATAGCTATAGGAAGGTTAATACAGAAGAATAATGACATGATAGGCATCATGTAAGTCATACTCTTCATCATACCTGCAGACTGTGCTGCCTGAGGATCTGACGCATTGTTCATTGCTGCATTATTTGCTGCCATTGAATACTTAGAACTTATAAACTGGAATAAAGCTGCAAGTATTGGGATGATAAGTGCAAATGAAAGCTTCCATCCCGGTGCATCTGCAATATTCAGTCCAAAGAGATTATTCATATGGTTAAACTGATCAACGGCACTGTTTACAGCGTCTGTATTTGAACCAAAGTCAAATGCATTCATCACCTGATTCCAGTCAGCTGATGACATCTTATCAAGTACATCAATTACATTATTATCAGTTAGATTACCGGCATTTGCATTCTTGATCATTATGGAAGCATACTGTGAAGCTGTTGAAACAGCACCTACATTATCTGTGGCAATGCTGTTTATAACATTGTAATACTTATCTCCCAATGAACTATCCTTAATTACTGCACTTTGGATGTATCCGAGAACCTCCTGATACTTTGTCAGCATGTCACCTACATAAGCAGGAATATTCTGAATGACTCTGTACAGACCGTAGAATACAGGAAGCTGAATAAGAGTTGGAAGACATCCTGAAGTAAGACTTACACCGTACTTCTTCTGGATCTTCTGTGTCTCCTGATTTTTCTTCATGAGAGATTCCTGATCTGTTTTGCCATTATATTTCTTAGTTGCCTTCTTAATCTCAGGCTGTATAAATCCCATGATCTTTGATGATTTCTGCTGCTTAAAGTTAAGAGGGAATAAACACGCTCTTATAAAGAAAGTAAACAGAATAACGCAGACTGTAAGATTTACATAGTTGCCACCTACTGCTTTAGTTATCAACTCAACGAACTTATAGATAAGCTCAAAGATGTTACCGAATAACCAGCAAATAGGTCCGAGAATAAGACCATCTTCCGCTGTTAGAAACATTTTGTCCTCCTTTATGGAACTGGATCGTATCCTCCTTTAGAAAAAGGATTACATCTGAGTATTCTCCAGATTGCCAAAAGGCTTCCTTTAATCACCCCATGCTTCTGCAATGCCTCTATGGCATATTGAGAGCATGTAGGAAAATACTTACAAGTACCATGTTTTTTTAATCCTGATAGGTACTTCTGATAAAATCTGATTAAACCAATTAACAATTTCTTCATTTTGATCACCGTATATGAACTTATTTTTCCTTTTTAACAATTCTTTTAAGTCCAAGCAAATGAATCATAGCACTTTCTATGTCTCTGTATTTCTTGTCATATGCTCCGGCTCTGGCTACGAACACAATGTCATAGCCCTTGTCAATCTTGTCCATGTTTAATCGGTATGCTTCTCTAATTAATCTGGTTACCCTGTGTCTTACCACACTATTTCCAACTTTCTTACTAACAGAGATTCCAATTCTATTATATCCCAAGCAGTTGTCTCTCAGGTACATTATTAAATATTTGTTGGCAACCGAATTCTTTGTATTATATACACTGCCAAACTCTCTGCTGTTTTTTAACGTAATAAAATTACTCATATAACCACCGATTCGTACTTAATTAGAAAAACAATAAAAGGTCACAACCATGTGACCTTATGCTGATAACTTCTTTCTTCCTTTAGCTCTTCTTGCGGCCAATACCTTTCTGCCATTAGCAGTACTCATTCTCTTTCTGAAACCGTGAACCTTAGATCTCTGTCTCTTCTTTGGCTGGAATGTCATCTTCATATCCGTATTCCTCCTTTCTTATAAAAATTACCTTGTCCATTATATTGAAATAGCCGGTAATCGTCAAGCTATTTTTAAAATATTGACAATTTTGTTCCAAATTACCATAATTTCATCTTTTGATTTACATAAATTTATCCACAAAATGTGTATAACTTGTGGATAACTCATTGATAATGTGTTTATTTTTTTAATCAAATCAACATTTTAAGCCTTTTGATCCATTATAAACATATTTTGTTAATATATTAATTACTTAACATAAATTATGTTACATAAATATTACGAAACCTCTTTTCCAATATTTCTCCCTGAATTTTTTCTTCTATATATAATATACATTTCATCAGAACTTATTCAGAAGCTCCTCTTATTGATCATTATTCACTCCTCAAATACTGTTTCAAATACATGAATAAACTTGAAATCGGCACCCGTTTGTTATAGAATATAAGTATCTATTTCTATGTCTAATTATCAACGAAAGGACCAATTTTTACATTATGAATGAGAAAATTATGTCAAAATGGGATGAGATCTTAAATACCCTGGAATCAGGATATGACCTTTCCCACATACTTATTAATACTTGGATAAAACCCTTAACAATATATAAGGTTGAAGGAAAGACCGTATATTTTGTTGTTGATGAGAAATTTGGACAGAGAGGTGTAGATTTCATTAAAAACAGATCTTACGATATTCTCCTTGCTTCAGCAATAAGGGAAGTACTTAACGATAGTTCCGTTGAAGTAATAGTGACTCTTGCCAGTGATTTTAATACAGATAAATCCCAGGCAGCCCCTGCCCTTAAGCAGGACTATTCAATAAACAAGGGAAACCTCAATCCAAAGTACACATTCGACACCTTTATTGTAGGTGAGAGCAATAAACATGCCTATGCAACGTGTATAGCTGTTGCAGATTCTCCGGGACAGGATAAGTTCAATCCCCTCTTCTTATATGGAGGAGCAGGACTTGGCAAGACACATCTTATGCAGTCTATTGCCCATTACATAATGGAAAATAACCGAAGCATGAATGTTCTCTATGTTCCGTCAAATACATTTACAAATGAAATCGTAGAGGCAATAAAAAAGAATAAGACACAGGAATTCAGAGATAAATACAGAACTGTAGATGTACTTCTTATTGATGATATCCAGTACCTTATAGGTAAGGAAAGTACCCAGCAGGAATTCTTTGATACCTTCAATACCCTTCACGATGAAGGAAAGCAGATCATACTTTCATCAGATAAGCCTCCTAGAGAGATCAAGACTCTTGATGAAAGATATCGTTCAAGATTTGAATGGGGTGTTCCTATTGATATCCATGCTCCTGATTATGAAACAAGAATGGCTATCCTTAAGAACAAGGTTGAGATGGATCACCTGGACAATATAGATGAGAATATCCTTGAATACATAGCTGACAATATCACATACAATGTAAGAGCCCTTGAAGGTGCCCTTAACAAGTTAAGTGTATTCTCAGAGCTTGGCAAGACCCATATATCTCTTGAAAAGGCAAAGGATATACTTAAGGATCACATATCCAAGGAAGGAACTGTTTCCATTACTCCGGAGCTTATAATCAATGTAGTTTCAGAGCACACAGGAATATCAGTTGAAGATATAAAGTCAACAAAGAGAACAAAAGATATCTCCAATGCAAGACAGGTTGCCATGTATCTGTGCAGAAAGTACACAGTAAACGGTCTCAAGACCATAGGTAACTTCTTCGGAGGAAAGGATCACTCAACTGTCATGAGCAATATCAAGAAGGTTGAGCAAAAACTTTCCGAGGATTCAGAATTTGCAGCAGAGATAGACGCAATAACCAAAAAGATAAGTCCTTCATCATAATATTTGTCCACATTGGGTGTTTATATTAATGATGATTAGTATGTATAACCTGTTGAAAACTCATTTTAAATGATTTTTTCTCTAAATTGACAATGTTTATAACCTCCATGGTAATAAACATCAATCTATTGTTTAACAACATTTATACATGGCAGATAATTCCTTTATTTTCAAGGGGTTCGGGAATTATCAACACTTACAAGACCCCTACTACTATTACTACTATAATATTATTAATTAAATGAGATGCACACAGTGCCTGAAAGGAGTTATAAACATTATGAAGATTTCATGTATGAAGAACAGTTTTCTTCAGGGAATAAATATTGTTATGAAAGCTGTATCTAACAAAACTACTCATCCTATTCTTTCATGTATCCTGATCGAAGCAGCAAATGGCAAGATCAAGCTCACTGCAAATGATATGGAGATAGGAATTGAAAGTTACATAAAGGGAAATGTTGCAGAGGAAGGAAAGGTTGCCTTAGACGCCAAGCTTCTCTCAGACATTATCAAGAAATTCCCTGACAGTGAAGTTTTTATAGATGTAAATGAAGAGTTCAAGACAACCCTCAGATGTGAGAAGTCCAAGTTTGTTCTTTCAGGTAAGTCAGGAGATGACTTCGCAAGCCTTCCTGAGGTTGCAAAGAATAAGTGTGTAACAATTTCACAGTATACCTTAAGAGAGATAATCAACCAGACTATCTTCTCAATTTCAGATAACGAGAATAACAAGCTTATGACAGGTGAGCTTATTGAGGTAAATAATAATACTCTCAGTATAGTTTCTCTTGACGGTCACAGAATTTCCATAAGAAAGGTAAGACTTAAGGGAATAAACAATGACGTTAAGGTTGTTGTACCGGGTAAGTCTCTCTCTGATATAAGTAAGATCATAAACGGCGGAATTGATGATGAAGTAAAGATCTACTTCAATGAGAATAATGTATTATTCTGCTTCAACGATACAAAGGTTGTTTCAAGACTTATCGAGGGTGAGTATTTTAGGATAAACAGTATGCTTTCAGTTGATTATGAAATAAAGATCACTGCAAATAAGAGAGACCTTCTCAATTCCATAGACAGAGCTTCGATCATGATAAAGGAATCAGACAAGAAGCCTATCAAGCTTTCTATAGAGGATGATCTCTTAAGATTAAAGATAGATTCCCTTGTAGGATCAAACACTGAGGAAGTTGAGATCCAGAAGGAAGGTGCAAATCTTATCATAGGATTTAATCCTAAGTTCCTTATGGACGCTCTTAGAGTAATTGATGATGAAGAGATAACTATTTACATGAACAACAAGAAGGCACCTTGTCTTATCAAGGATGAGCAGGAGAGCTATCTGTACCTGATCCTTCCAATGGGAATAAATGATAGTGTAGATTGATCTGATTGAAAGGCAGAAAAGATGGAGATAATCAAACTTAGAGATGAATTTATAAAGCTTGGCCAGGCGTTAAAGGCTGCGGGCTTCGTGGATTCTGGAGTAGAAGCAAAGGAATATATAGTTCAGGGACTGGTTCTTGTAAACGGTGAAGTTGAAACAAGAAGAGGAAGAAAGCTATATGACGGAGATGAGGTTGTCTTTGACGGAGACAAGATAAGTATCCAGAAGTAGTGATCTCATCAATATAGACATTATGTACATAAAATCATTAAAGTTAAATAATTTCAGAAATTATGAAAATCTGGATATTTCCTTTGACAAGAATACAAATATTCTCTACGGGGACAATGCTCAGGGAAAGACAAATATACTGGAATCCATATATATGTCTTCCACTACCAAGTCTCACAGGGGGAGCAAAGACAGAGAAGTAATAAGGATAGGGCAGGAAGAGTCACATATAAGGGTATGCATTAATAAATGTGATGTAGATCATGAAATAGATATGCATATCAAGAAAAGCAAGAATAAGGGGGTAGCAGTTGACGGTGTTTCAATACACAGAACAACTGAATTATTTGGTTTATTAAATGTGATTTTTTTCTCTCCGGAGGACTTGTCCATAATAAAAAACGGACCTTCTGAAAGAAGAAGATTTATTGATATGGAGCTGTGTCAGTTAAATAAGCTCTATTATCAAAATCTTTCCTCTTATCACAAGATATTAAATCAGAGGAACAGTCTTCTTAAACAGCTTGCCTACAATAAGAGTCTCATGGATACCCTTGAGGTATGGGATGACCAGTTAATATTGTATGGATCAAAGGTTATAGAAGAAAGGGAAAGATTTGTCCGGATGATGAATGAGATCATATACGACATACACTATAATCTTACATCCGGCAAGGAAAAGCTTGAGATAGTATATGAGAAAAGCGTAGAAGCAGATAAATTCAAAGATACTCTTATTGATAAGAAAAATGTGGATTTGAACTATGCAAGTACCCAGACGGGACCCCACAGGGACGATATTTCATTCTTGATAAATGGAATAGACGCAAGAAAATTCGGATCCCAGGGACAGCAGAGGACTGTGGCACTTTCTCTTAAGATGGCTGAGATAAAGCTTGTTAAGAAGATAATAAATGATGATCCCATACTTTTACTTGATGATGTAATGAGTGAGCTTGACAGTAAGAGAAGGGCCTCACTGATAGATGAGATAAAGGATATACAAACCATCATAACCTGTACCGGTTATGACGATTTTATAAAAGAACAGATGACGATCAACAGTGTTTACAAGGTAGTGAATGGTACTGTTTCTAAGGAGTGATCAGCATTTGCTGATTATTAAGGAGGACAAAAATGGGTAACAATTATGAAGAATATGATGCTGACCAAATCCAGATCTTAGAGGGACTGGAAGCGGTAAGAAAAAGACCTGGTATGTACATAGGAAGTACGTCCGAGAGAGGATTACATCATCTTGTATATGAAATAGTGGATAATTCAGTTGATGAAGCTTTGGCTGGATTCTGTACTCATATAGAGGTGTTCATAAACAAGGATAACTCCATAACTGTTATTGATGATGGTCGAGGTATTCCTATAGGTATACAGAAGAAGACAGGTATACCTGCTGTTGAGGTAGTATTCACTATACTTCATGCCGGAGGAAAGTTTGGCGGTGGAGGATACAAGGTATCCGGTGGATTGCACGGTGTAGGTGCATCGGTTGTTAATGCCCTTTCAAACTGGCTTGAGGTTGAAGTGACAAGAGAAGGAAAGGTATATAAGCAGCGTTACGAGAGAGGAAAGGTAATGTATAAGCTTAAGGAGGTTGGTGAAGCTCCTGCGGATAAATCCGGAACAAAGGTAACATTCCTTCCTGATGATACGATATTTGAACAGACAGTTTATGACTTTGATACCTTAAGAAACAGACTTCGTGAGATAGCATTCCTTACAAAGGGCTTAAGAATCACCCTTACAGACTTAAGAGAAGAGCCTGCAAAGGTAAGAAGCTTCCATTACGAGGGCGGTATTAAGGAATTTGTCCAGTATCTGAACAGACATAAGACTCCTCTTTATGAGAAGGTTATATACTGTGAGGGTATGAAGAATGATGTGATGGTGGAGGTAGCTCTCCAGCATAATGATTCCTACAATGAATCAACATATTCATTTGTAAATAATATAGTTACGCCTGAAGGTGGTACACACCTTACAGGATTTAAGGCTGCTATAACAAAGGTATTCAATGATTATGCAAGAAAGAACGGAATACTCAAGGAAAAGGACGATAATCTTTCGGGAGATGACCTGAGAGAGGGTCTCACAGCAGTTATATCAGTCAAGATAGGAAACCCTCAGTTTGAGGGACAGACAAAGCAGAAGTTAGGAAATTCTGAGGCAAGACCAGCTGTTGAGGGAATAGTGACTGAACAGATAACTTATTTCCTTGAGCAGAATCCTGATGTAGCCAAGATTATCGTAAACAAGGCAACTCTTGCCCAGAGAGCAAGAATAGCTGCAAGAAAAGCAAGGGATGTGGCAAGAAAGGCAAATCTTTCTGACAATATGGCACTTCCTGGAAAGCTTGCAGACTGCTCGGATAAGGATCCTAAGAACTGTGAGATCTATATAGTCGAGGGAGATTCTGCCGGTGGTTCAGCAAAGACTGCCAGATCAAGAGCAACCCAGGCTATACTTCCGTTAAGAGGTAAGATACTTAATGTGGAGAAGGCAAGAATAGACAGAATACTTGGAAATGAAGAAATCAAGGCCATGATAACTGCATTTGGAACAGGTATTCATGAAAATTTTGATATAAGCAAGCTCAGGTATAATAAGATCATTATTATGACTGATGCCGATGTAGATGGTGCACATATTGCAACACTGCTGCTTACTTTCTTCTACAGATTTATGCCTGATCTTATAAGAAAGGGACATGTATATCTGGCACAGCCACCTCTCTATAAGTTAGAGAAGAATAAGAAGATATGGTATGCATACAGCGATGATGAGCTTAACAGGATACTTAATGAGGTAGGAAGAGATCAGAACAATAAGATCCAGAGATATAAGGGTCTTGGTGAGATGGATCCTGAACAGCTCTGGGAGACAACAATGGATCCGGAGAGAAGAATACTTCTTAAGGTCGCAATAGATGATGATGATGAATCAGAGATAGATATGACATTTAACGTATTGATGGGTGATAAGGTTGAACCTCGTAGAGAATTCATAGAAAAGAATGCGAAGTACGTTAAGAACCTGGATATTTAAGATAACAGTGACTGTAGTGTCAGCCCTTTGAAGAGAAGTAGACGATACGGATGTAAGGGGTATTACTTACAAAGTAAAATTTCAGATGGGCTGATGTTAAAGATTGAAAGGATGAAAAAATGGAAGACGACAAGATTTTTGATAAGGTAGATGAGGTCGGTCTTAAAAAGACAATGGAACGCTCATACATAGATTATGCCATGAGCGTTATCGCAGCCAGAGCACTGCCGGACGTCAGAGACGGATTAAAGCCTGTACAGAGAAGGATTCTTCATGCAATGATAGAGCTGAATAACGGACCCGACAAGCCACATCGTAAATGTGCCCGTATTGTCGGTGATACAATGGGTAAATATCACCCACACGGAGACAGTTCTATCTATGAAGCTCTTGTAAAGCTTGCACAGGAGTGGAATACAAGATATCCACTGGTTGATGGTCACGGAAACTTCGGCTCAGTAGATGGAGATCATGCGGCTGCCATGCGATATACAGAGGCAAGGCTTTCAAAGATATCTATGGAGATGCTTGCTGATATCAACAAGAATACAGTTGATTTCGTACCTAACTTTGATGAGACAGAGAAGGAACCTACAGTTCTTCCATCAAGGTATCCTAATCTTCTTGTAAATGGTACATCAGGTATAGCTGTTGGTATGGCAACCAATATTCCTCCACATAACTTAAGAGAGATAATAGGTGCTGCAGTAAAGGTTATTGACAACAAGATAGATGAGGACAGAGATACCACCATAGATGAGCTTATGGAGATAGTAAAGGGTCCTGATTTCCCTACAGGAGCACAGATCTTGGGCAGAAGAGGAATAAATGATGCCTACAGAACAGGAAGAGGTAAGATAAAGGTTCGTGGTGTTACCGATATTGAGGTTATGCCAAACGGTAAGAGCAGGATAGTTATTACCGAGCTTCCTTACATGGTAAATAAGGCACTTCTTATCCAGAAGATGGTTGAGCTTGTAAAGGATAAGAGGATTGAAGGAATTACAGATATAAGAGATGAGTCCTCAAGAGAGGGTATGAGAGTTGTTGTTGAGCTTAGAAAGGACGCCAATGCCAATGTTATCCTTAACCAACTCTACAAGCACACCCAGCTCCAGGATACATTTGGAGTAATAATGCTTGCACTGGTTGACAATCAGCCAAGGATACTTAATCTCAACGAAATGCTCTTCTATTACATAAAGCACCAGGAGGATGTTGTAACCAGAAGAACAAAGTATGATCTTAACAAGGCAGAGGAGAGAGACCATATATTACAGGGTCTGCTTATTGCCCTTGACAATATTGACGAAGTAATACAGATAATCAGAGGTTCAAGGACTGCAAATGAAGCCAAGATAAATCTCATGGAGAGATTCGGACTTTCAGACGCACAGTCCCAGGCAATCGTAGACATGAAGCTTCGTTCTCTTACAGGTCTGGAAAGAGAAAAGCTTGAGAACGAACACAGAGAATTAGTTGCAAGGATCGCAGAGTTAAAGGCAATACTTGCAGATAAGAAGAAGCTCCTTGGGGTTATCAAGACAGAGTTACTGGCAATATCAGAGAAGTACGGTGATGACAGAAGAACTTCCCTTGGTCAGGATGATGATGACATTAAGGATGAGGAGCTTATTGAGAAGGAGAACATCGTAGTAGCCAGAACACATCTCGGATACATTAAGAGAATGCAGGATGATAACTTCAAGGCTCAGAAGAGAGGTGGTAAGGGTATCAAGGGTATGCCTACTATCGAGGATGATTATATCGAAGATATATTCATGACCACTACCCACCACTATATTATGTTCTTCACTAATAAGGGAAGGGTGTACAGATTAAAGGGCTATGATATACCTGAATCAAGCAGGACTGCAAGGGGAGTAGCCATCGTAAATCTTCTTGAGATGTTGCCTGATGAGAAGGTAACAGCCATCATTCCATTTAAGAGATATGAAGAGGACAAGTACCTGTTCATGGCAACCAAGAATGGTATGGTCAAGAAAACACCACTTATTGATTATGTAAATGTGAAAAAATCAGGACTTATTGCCATTGATCTTAAGGATAATGATGACCTTATCGAGGTTAAGATCACTGACGGTAAGGATGACATGTTCCTTATCACTGAGGGAGGAATGTGTATCAGATTTAACGAGAGAGATGTAAGAAGTACCGGACGTAGTACCATGGGTGTAAAGGGTATAAGCCTTTCAAAGGATGATAAGGTAATATCACTCATCATGGGAAGTCACGGAGATCATATCCTCTTTGTTACCAAGAATGGTATGGGTAAGAAGACAGACATTTCTGAATTCTCATCCCAGAACCGTGGCGGTAAGGGTCTTAAGTGCTACAAGATCACTGAGAAGACAGGAAATCTTGTAGGTGCCAAGATCGTAAATGATGAAAATGAAATGATGTTGATAACCAATGAGGGAATAGTAATAAGATTTGACAGCAGTGACGTATCAGCTCTGGGAAGAGTAACATCCGGTGTTAAACTTATGAACATTGATTATAAAAATGGGGTATTTGTTGCAGCTATTACAAAGGTAAGAGACAAGCCGGCAGAGGTTTCATCCAGCGACGTAATAGATGAGGATGAAATTGAAACAACAGCCATTGAAGTTACTGATGACGTTGAAGATACTGGCAATGCTGAGACGGAACAGGATAACGGTTCTGTTGACGAAGATAAGTAATAAAGAAAAATCACAGAAAATGATCAACTTTTTGTGATGGGTGGAGGAAGCCATAGTGACAGATTTTATTAAAGTACTTGCCGATGCAGCTACTGAGGTTACAACAGAAGCAGGAAGCAGTGCCACAACAGAGGCAAAGAATGAGATATTGAACATCATCAACATTGCCAAGAACACTGATAAGATATCCATGATCATCAAGGATGTGATAGTTATCCTTGCGGTCATAGCTATATTTTTCCTTGTGATAACAATTCTGCTTTACATAAGAAAAGCATATATACACAGCAAGGATCCTAATTATGAACATAATGACGATGATTTCCTTGATGAGTAATGTACTAAATTAAACAAGCAACTGATGACCAGGGAGATGGGCTTTGCGGCTCATCCCCCTGAAATCTGTGTTAAGGGATCACAGGTTTCACAGTAATTATTCCCGGAAAACAGAAGAATGAGGATAATAAAGACAGAAAGTATAATTGATGTTGTAAAGGACATGTGCATAAAGGCAAATATACATTTGTCCCAGGATATGGAAGACACCATAAGAAAAGCAGCAAAAGAAGAAGACAGTACACTTGGAAGACAGATCATGAATCAGCTATGTGATAACCTTGATATAGCAGCAAGAGACGAAATTGCAATATGTCAGGATACCGGCATGGCTGTATTTTTTGTTAATATAGGACAGGATGTACACCTTGAGGGAATGAATATTACAGACGCTATAAATGAAGGTGTAAGAAGAGGTTACAAAGATGGATATCTCAGAAAGTCAGTTGTATCAGATCCCCTTTTAAGGGTAAATACAAATGACAACACTCCTGCCATTATCCACTATGACATTGTGCCGGGAGATAAGCTTGAGATCACAATAGCTCCTAAGGGCTTCGGAAGCGAGAACATGAGCAGAGTGTTCATGCTTAAGCCTGCTGACGGAGAAGAGGGTGTAAAGGACGCCATTGTAAAGGCTGTTATGGAAGCAGGACCTAATGCGTGTCCACCGGTATTTGTAGGTGTAGGCTTAGGCGGAGATTTTGAGTTATCGGCAAAGCTTGCCAAGAAGGCTCTCACAAGAAAGGCAGGAGAACATTCAAAGCTTCCTCATATTGCCAGGATCGAGGAAGAAGTGCTTGAGACAATAAACAAGAGCGGTATAGGTCCGGGAGGTTTAGGTGGTAAGACCACAGCCCTTGCAGTAAATATTGAGACCTACGCAACCCATATTGCGGGTATGCCTCTTGCGGTAAATATGTGCTGCCATGTAAACAGACACGTTACAGTTGTAATATAAACAGAGAATAGTTATTAGGACAGTATTTATTAGAAAAATATTTTTTGAAAAAGTATTTATTAGAAAAGTATTTTAGAAGCAAGCTATATGATCTAGACAATATGTATCAGACCGTGGTCTGATATTTGGATAAGGAGATTGGATAAATAATGGAAAAACATATAAATGCCCCATTTGACAAGGAGCAGGTTAAAAATCTTAAAGCCGGTGACTATGTATATATTTCAGGAACCATCTACAGTGCAAGAGATGCTGCACATAAGAGGATGTATGACGCCATCCTTGCGTCAGAGTATAAGGACGCCGACAGAAAGACATTATATGAAAAAGGTGTGATACCCTTTGACCTTACAAATAATGTGATATATTATCTTGGACCTACACCTGCAAAGGAGGGTCAGGTGATAGGCTCTGCAGGACCTACAACCAGTACAAGAATGGACAAATACACCCCACTTATCTTAAGTAAGGGTCTTAACGGAATGATAGGAAAAGGCAAGAGGGGTCAGGCTGTAATAGACTCAATAATCAGTGAGCAGGCAGTTTACTTTGCTGCCGTAGGCGGAGCAGGTGCACTGCTGTCAGGCTGTATAAAGGAGTCAGAGGTCATTGCATATGATGACCTTGGAGCAGAGGCAATCAGGAAAATGAGAGTTGAGAATTTCCCGGCTATAGTTGTTATCGATTGCCAGGGAAACAATCTCTATGAAACAGCAGTTGAAGATTACAGAAGATCCAGAAGTAATGAAAAGTAAGATTAAATTCTAAAAAGTATTGATTTATGTTAGGTTATGTTGTGTTCAATAATAAATGGAGGAACATTTTATGGCAGATAAAACTAAAAAGAAGTCATCAGTAAATAAAAATATATTCACCAGTGGATTTTCATTTTCAAAGGTAAATGCTGTAATGCTGATATTGTTTCTTGTAGTAGAGGCATTATATTACTATATTTGTACGCCTTCACTAAGCATATATTCAGGTGAGCTCTATCAGTGGCTTATTGTCACCATCATTCTTCTTACCGCATGTTTTCTTAATTTCAAGAAAAAGGAAAATGTCATAATAGTTGACGGAGTTAAACTGGTAAATAAGATAACCAAATATGGGCTTATACTGATAGCAGGTGTAATAATCATTCTTATACTTGCATCATTCTTCTCATCAAAGATTTTCTTTTCATCAAAATATGCAGGACTCATTAATATCGAAAATGGTGATTTTGCTACAGATATAGCTGAAAGTACTGATATCAACGATATTGCACTTATGGACACAGAGACGGCTAAGATAATAGGAGAGAGAGCAATAGGTTCACTTTCAGATGTTGTAAGCCAGTATGTAGTAAGTAATGATTACAGCACTATAGATTATAACGGAAGACCTATGAAGGTTGCATCACTGGAATATGCAGGCTTCATTAAGTATCTTAACAACAAGAGCAATGGAATTCCGGGATATGTTCTTGTGGATCCGGTAAAGAATGAAGCAAAGTATGTGAAGCTTGACAAGCCGATGAAATATGTGCCATCAGCATATTTTAACAGTAACCTTATCAGACATGTCCAGATGAAATATCCTACAAAGCTGATAGATAACTATTATCTTGAGCTTGATAATGATGGAAATCCATATTATATATGTCCAACCATGAAGGCAAATGCCGGTTTATTTGGAGCTATGGATGTAGATGGTGTCATTGTGTGTGACCCATGTACAGGTGATACTGAATATTACTCAGTGGGAAATGTTCCAAACTGGATAGACAGAGTGTATGATGGAGACCTCATGTGCAGGAAGTATGACTGGTATGGAAAATTATCCGGAGGATATATAAACAGTATAATCGGAAATAAGGGCTGTAAAAAGACCACAGATGACTATGGCTACAAGGTTATGGACGGTGACGTATGGGTTTATACCGGTGTAACCTCTGTTAATGCAGATGAGTCCAATATAGGATTTGTTCTTATGAATTTAAGAACCGGCGAAAGCAAATATTACAGCATTGCCGGTGCCGAGGAGTATTCTGCCATGAGCTCTGCAGAGGGACAGGTACAAAATCTTGGTTACAGAGCGAGCTTTCCATCACTTATAAATATCAAGAATATACCGACATATATAATGGTTCTCAAGGATAATGCAGGGCTTGTTAAAATGTATGCTTTGGTAAATGTGGAGAAATACAATATTGTTGCCACAGGAAACACCCAGAGGGACGCTCTTAAGGAATATACCAGATTATTGTATGAAAATGGCATAACAAACAGCAGCTCAGACCTTGAAGATATGCCAAATAAGGACATAGTTGTAAAGGATATCAAGTATATTGCTGTGGAAAATGAGACATATGTGTACATCACTGACAACAATGGAGATGTGTACAAACAGAAATTTGCCGACAATGAACAGCTGATATTTATCCAGCCGGGAGACAGGATAAAGGTATATTACACTGAAAGTGAAGATAATATAAATATCCTCAGTGACTTTGAAAAGTTAAATTAAATAAAATATTTGCAAGAACATATGTTTGTATGATATAGTCAGAGATATGAATGCCAGCAGCATTCAGTAAAAGTATTTTAAATAAAACAGGAAGCTGACAGATAAAAAAATAAATGTCGGGTCAGCAGGAGTTAAGAAGGGAAAGTTAGATGTCGTACAGTGCAAAAAACATAGAGGTCTTAAAGGGCCTTGAACCGGTAAGACTAAGACCGGGTATGTATATTGGAAATACAGGTAGAAGCGGACTTAACCATCTGGTACAGGAGCTCATAGATAATTCAGTGGATGAGCACCTGGCAGGATACTGCAAGAATATATATGTAAGTATCAACGAGGATGGTTCTGCCACAGTATCCGACGACGGAAGAGGAGTTCCTGTAGACATACATGCTACAGAGGGAATACCGGCAGAGAGAGTCGTGTATACAGTATTACATGCAGGCGGTAAGTTTAACGGAAACACATACAAGATAAGCGGAGGTCTTCACGGCGTTGGTTCAGCAGTTGTAAATGCCTTGTCAAAGAAGCTTATAGTGGATGTTGCAAGGGACGGATATCTCTACCATGATTCTTATGAATATGGCAATCCTACAACAGAACTGATCGACGGCAATCTTCCAAAGGAGAAGCTTAAGACCAGACGTACAGGTACTACGGTAACATTGTATCCCGATGACGGTATATTTGAGACAGTTAAGTTCAAGGCAGACGCCATCAGGCAGAGAATAAAGGAAACCTGTTATCTGAACCCTGAGCTCACAATTACATTTGAGAATAAGAGAGACGGCAAGGAGCCTATAGTGTTCCATCAGCCGGGAGGTCTTTCAGCATTTGTAGAGGATATATCTGAAGGACTTACCCGAACATCACCGGTGGTGGCTATCAGCGGCGAGAAGGACGGGATAAGTGCAGATATCGTATTCCTTATGACTGAGGACGGCGAAGAGAACATCATCGGATTTACAAATAACATCACAAACCCTGAGGGCGGTACTCATGTAACCGGCTTTAAGACAGGATTTGCAAAGCTTATAAATAATTACGCAAGAAACGAGCTGGGACTTTTAAAGGACAAGGACTCAAACCTTTCGGGAGCAGACATAAGATCAGGTATGCAGGCGATAATATCCGTCAAGCACCCGGATCCTCAGTTTGAGGGACAGACAAAGACAAAGCTTTCAAACACAGACGTGACAAAGGCTGTGGATGATATTGTAAAGGAACAGCTTACAGTATACTTCGACAGAAACTATGAGGTGCTCAAGGATATCTGCGACAGAGCGGTTGCCCTTTCAAAGAAGAAGGCAATGGACAAGTCCAAGATAAATATTTCCAAGTTCTCCTTTGAGGGAAACGGAAAGCTTGCTAAGCAGGAGTCAAATGACGCAGAGAAGTGTGAGATCTTCATAGTGGAGGGAGATTCTGCGGGTGGTTCGGCAAAGACCGCCAGAAACAGAAAGTACCAGGCGATACTTCCTCTCCGTGGAAAGATATTGAATGTGGAGAAGAAGCCTGTTGCCAAGGTTCTTGAAAATGCAGAGATAAAGGCTCTTATAAATGCCTTTGGCTGTGGTTTCTTACAGGGCTACGGAAATGATTTCGATATTTCCAAGCTTAACTACAATAAGATAATAATCATGACTGATGCGGACGTGGACGGAGCACATATTGCCACACTGCTCCTTACGTTCTTCTACAGATTCTTTCCGGATCTTATAAGAGAAGGACACATATATATTGCAATACCTCCTCTCTACAGAGTAGGCGAGGGAAAGAATATAAAGTATCTCTATTCAGATGATGAGCTGGCAAGATATAGAAAGACTCATCAGAACAAGTTCGTGATACAGAGATACAAGGGTCTTGGTGAGATGGACGCCGATCAGCTCTACGAAACCACCATGGATCCGGAGAACAGAGTATTGAAGCAGGTATCCATAAACAGTATCGTTGAGGCAAACCAGCTTACCCAGACACTTATGGGAACAGAGGTTGCACCGAGAAGAGAATATATCGAAACTCACAGCATGGACGCCGTACTTGATATATAGAAATCGTCCATAATTAGGAGAATAAACAATGGCAGAGAAAATATTAAACATAGATTTTGAATCGGAGATGGGCCAGTCCTACGTGGATTACGCCATGTCAGTTATTACTGAGAGAGCACTTCCCGACGTAAGAGACGGACTGAAGCCTGTACAGAGAAGAATATTGTATTCACTGAACAGCCTTGCCAGCTCAGACAAGCCACACAGAAAGAGTGCAAGAATAGTAGGTGATACCATGGGTAAGTTCCATCCTCATGGTGACAGCTCTATATACGAGGGACTTGTAAATATGGCACAGAACTGGAAGCTTCCAATTCCACTTGTGGATGGACACGGTAACTTTGGTGCCGTGGATGGTTCAGGTGCTGCGGCAATGCGATACACTGAAGCAAGGATATCCAAATACACAGAAGATGTGTGTATGAAGGATCTTTCATATTTCAAGGACAGATTTATCCCTAACTTTGACGGAACAGAGACAGAACCTACATTTCTCCCATTCCAGGTTCCTAATATCCTGGTATCGGGAAGTACAGGTATTGCGGTAGGTATGGCAACAAATATCCCTACCCACAATCTTGGAGAGGTTATAGACGCTACCATAGCATATCTCAACAATCCTGAGATCTCCCTTGGAGAGCTTCTTGATATAATGCCGGGACCGGATTTTGCCACCGGCGGAATAATAAATGCTTCAAGAGATGACCTTCTTGGAATTTATGAAACTGGTCTTGGAAGACTTAAGGTAAGAGGTAAGGTTGAAATAAGAGACATTGGCTACGGAAGAAAGAGTATCTGTGTTACAGAGCTTCCTGTAACCATGATAGGTGGAACAGCCAAATTCCTTGATACAGTGGCAGAGCTTACCAGAAACAGAGAGCTTCCGGCAGTTGTTGATATTGCCGACAGAGGTGACAAGAATGGTGAGTGTCTCTGTATTGATGTTAAGAAGGGTACCAGTGACGCCGAGATAGAGAACATAATCAACATCCTCTACAAGAAGGCGGGACTTGAGGATACCTACGGAGTTAATATCAACTGCATAAATGACGGTAAGCCTGAGGTCATGGGTCTTAAGAGGATACTTAAGATATACACTGATTTCAAGTATGATCTCTACAATACCAAGTACACCAAGCTCCTTGCAGAGCAGGAAAATGTTAAGGAAGTAAAGGAAGGTCTTCTTACAGCCGTTGACTGTATCGACCTTATCATAGAGATACTTCGTGGAAGTAAGAAGGTGGCAGACGCCAGAGCATGTCTTATCCATGGAGATACATCAAATATCAAGTTCAGATTTAAGGGCTCAGAGGAAGACGCAAAGGAGCTTCATTTCACAGAGAAGCAGGCAGACGCCATACTTGCCATGAGACTCCAAAAGCTTATAGGTCTGGAGATCGACCAGCTTAAGAAGGAGCTTGATGAGGCTGAGAAGCTTATTAAGAAGTACAGCAGACTTCTGTCAGGCAAGGCTGCCATGATGAAGCAGATGATCTCTGATATGGAGGCCATCAAGGCAAAGTACGCTATTCCTAGAAGATCTGTTATCAGGGATTGCGGTGAGGTAGTAGTCAAGAAGGCAGAGGTTGTTGCCACTGAGGTGGCTGTTCTTCTGGACAGATTTTACTATATCAAGGTTGTGGACGCAGGCGTATATGACAAGAATGTAGAGCAGATCACAAGAGACTACAGATTTGCTTTTAAGTGTCAGAATACGGATAGAGTTGCGGTATTTGCAAATAATAATAACATGTACACCATCAAGGTTCTTGATATCATAAAGCTTCAGGCAAAGAAGAATACCAATTCAAAGTCATCATCCTCCAAGAAGGCTTCCTCACAGGGACTTATCGGAAGACTTAACGATAAGGGAATACAGATCTTTGAATTTTGTAATATGGACGGCGAAGAAGACATATTATATATGGGATGTGTTGAACAGTTTGTGGATAAGACATTCTTATTTGCAGATAAATATGGATTTGCCAAGAGGGTCGCAGGCAATAACTTCGATGTAACAAGAAAGTCCATTGCGGCGTCTAAGGCAGATGAGGAGATAATCTATATTGGTCTTGTGGATGAGAGTGATTTTGTTGTTGCCAGATCCCAGGAGGGCTTCTACATCCGTGTGGCTGCTGCGGAGATCCCTGAAAAGGGCAAGGGAGCAGGCTGCATTAAGTTCATGTCCATTGCAGATACGGATAACATTGAGGAAGTTGCAGTGGGAAGTATCAGGGACAGCATTACAGTGGGCGAGAAGGAAGTTGCCTTTACAAGGATAAAGCCTGTAAGACGTGGCGGAAAAGGAACAAAGCTCAGACTGTAACAATAAAAAAACATGTTGACAAATCTTTCCCGGTTTGTTATCATGTACTAGCGTCAAAAATAAATACATCCCTGGTGGGAACATTCATTTAGGCATTTTGCAGAAGTACTCAAGTGGCTGAAGAGGCGCCCCTGCTAAGGGTGTAGGCCGTTTGCGCGGTGCGAGGGTTCAAATCCCTCCTTCTGCGTTCCTTTTTCGGGAATGCTTGAATAATATTTTTGACATATTCCTCGATAGCTCAATGGTAGAGCACTCGGCTGTTAACCGAGGGGTTGTAGGTTCGAGCCCTACTCGGGGAGTTTAAGGTTGGATGATGGATTCCTCCTTATGATATAAAGTGTAAGCTGTAAACAGCTTACTAATCACAAGGAATTCTCCCACTGCGTGGGTCCCTCCTTATGATATATGGCGCGATAGCCAAGTGGTAAGGCCCCGGTCTGCAACACCGTCATCGCCGGTTCAAATCCGGCTCGCGCCTCTAAAATAAAAACCTTGATTTCAATTTGAAATCAAGGTTTTTTTGTATACTGACTAAGATCTGTAAAAAAGTAAATTGTTTTTGCCCTTATAATAATTTCAAGAAAATTAAATTGTATGGAAACAGATATGAAAGTAGGATATCAATATAGTTTGTCCAAGAGGATAGCATTTGAAGATGTAATATAATGAAAACCAACAGGAGAACAGTGAAAAACATGAAAATAAAGAATAAGATAGGAATTGCAATGTGTATGACATTGCTTATAAGCTTCACATCTGCATGCAGTTCAAGTGACGCAGGTTCGGGAAAAGATACTAAGGTAACTAAGGCAGACTGCCTTGAGCTGGTAACAGGCATGATGGATGATAAGGAATATGAAGCTGCATTGGTTACATATGGAGATAGGGATTTTGACAATGTGGTGGGAGTGTTTTATGACCTTAACGTAGACCTTGAGGATGGTGCCATCATATATTCTCTAAATTCCAGGGCATATGAATGGGCAGTGCTTGAGGTATCGGGAAAGGAAGATGTCCGGGCAGTTGAGGAGGCATTTGCCAACAGAAAGGAACAGCGTAGTGCCGCATACTACGGATATTTCCCGGAGGAGACCAGGATGATAGATGACGGACTTGTGTATTCAAGGGGAAATTATGTGGTTCTTGCAATCTGTGATGATGAGACTTCTGCAAAGGAAGACTTCAACAAAACATTTGAAATGACGGAGGATGAGCTGAAAGCCTTAAGTGAGGAAAATGCCCAGGTGATACAGAAGTACAGAGACGCCGCCGGAAATGATAATGAAGACCGAGATAATAATGGTGAAAACCCGGAAGATAAAGACACAGATCCGGACGTTGATAATAACGGAAAATCAGATAATGAGAACAATAATGGAAATAACTCCAACGAAATCATAACCTCTGAAAATGATCTTAAGGACATAGACGACAGTACATATTACAATCAGGATATAGTTACGGCTGTGAAAGCGAGGGATATGTCCATACTTACGGAGCCAAAGGATCAGGCCATATATAAGGCAGCAGTGGATGTGATCGACAGCGTGATCACAGAGGATATGACGGATGTTGAGAAGGAGAAGGCTATCCATGATTACCTGTGCATAAACATGGATTACGACATTCCTGCCGTGGATGATGAGAGCAAGGCAGATCCAGACGCAGACAATCCATATGGTATGCTGGTGGGACACTACGGTATATGTTCCGGTTACGCCTCAACCTTCAAGCTGTTCATGGACTGCTTAGACATAGAATGTATCATAGTGGAGGGAAAGGCAAATGGCCTGGAGGAGGACCATGCCTGGAACAAGGTCCATATAGACGGCAAATGGTACAACGTGGATGTTACCTGGGACGATCCGGTTTACTATGATGAACAGGGAAATGTAGTCACAGAAAGCTGGGATGAGAATTATCAGTTCTTTAACTGCTCAGACAAGGTTCTTGAGGTTACCGGGCATTATTGGAACCACGATCTTTACCCGGAATCAGACGACTGAGCATAAAAACTTTAGAAAAAAACATTAGAATAAAATGCAATCTGCAAATTACATAAATATAAATTCACAGGCAATGACAGATAAACATAAATTCGCTGCCAATGACAGATAATCATAAATTTGCAGTCAACGACGGAACCGAACTTAAAGTTGATCGCGAAATACATTCCCCAAACTCAGATTTACATAAAATCTGTTTTGGGGTTTCTTTTTAAGTGTGGCTTTGTTATAATGTACGAGTATTAGTGTCGAAAATTATGCATTCAGGCAGAAAGACACTGATGACAAAATAGAGCAAAAAAACTAAACGTGCGTAGAAGTATAATAAAGCACATATAAAGTACAGATAAAGTATCAATAATTAAACTGAAATCATATTAAGGTTTAAAACAGGAGGGCACACATGACAGATAGGGACAACAGAGCTGTCAAGGAGCAGAGGGTTCATTACAAGCTTGATCAGAATACACCGGTAAATGCGTATGAGATGAATACATACAATGTGCCATTTGCAGGGAACAACAGCACATGCAGGGAGACATACATAAAAGGAGAAAGGGCACTGGAATATACTATTTATGGGGATATGACCTTTGAACAGCTTATTGTTAAGCCTGTGTTCAGGGACGAATTGATAGAGTATATATACAGTCTCAGCAGACAGCTTGTGTCCATAGTACAGAACGGCCTGAGCCTTGATAAGGTTGTTCTTGACCTGAGATTTCTGTATGCCAAGCTGTGTGATTTCACTGTACAGATCATATATCTTCCCCTGGACAAGCAGTTCCCGGAGAACAATGTAGGGCAGTTCATGAAGGATACTCTGTCACGTCTGGTATATGCCCACACATCTGCGGTGGAATGTGCCAACCAGATACTGGATTATTTCGATGATAATCCGGACTTTGATGTATTTGATTTCAACAGATTTATAGGGGAGCTTCGTTCAAAGAGCCAGCTCCTTATCATAGAAGAGCAGACACCGGCTGCACTTGCCGATGAAACAGCAGAATATGCCAAGAAGGAGTCGGAGCGTATGCTTGCCGAGGAGGCTGCAAGAAATGCAGATAAGGCAAGGATAATCGCTGAAAATGAAGCAAGGCGTCAGAGCGAGGAAGCAAGACGTCAGGCACAGGTGGCAAAGGCTGCCGAGGAAGCAAGGATGGCGGCAGAAGCAGCCAAGATAGAGGCAGAGGTTGCCAGACAGAGAGCGGCTGCCGAGGCCGAGACACAGTCACAGACTGCCATACTCTATGCAAGACAGATAATGGAGCAGCAGGACGGCATAGACAGAAGACAGAAGGAGATAGAGAGACAGCAGGCGGAGGCTGCGGCAAAGGCTGCTGAGGAAGCAAGGATAAAGGCAGAGATAGAGGCGTCCAAGTATTCAGATGAGATACGAAGGGCAAGGGACGCAGAAATGCGTGCCGAAGAGGCAAGAATGCGTGCTGAATTTGAAGCCAGGAGAAACAGCGAGGAAGCCAAGCGGAGAGCTGAGGAGGCAAGACGCAGAGCCGAGGAGGTCAAGAGACTTAACGAGAACCGTGACATGGCATACTATGAGGAGATCAGAAGAAGCATGGCAGGGGATACAACAGGCAGAGTTACCTTCAGACCGGGCAGCGGAAGCTATATGGGAGATGTGCAGGATAATCCTGACGCAGCCACAACAGTACTTTCCACAAAGCCTATAGGCGGATATGGTGTGCCGAAGCTCATAAGAAGAGTTACCGGTGAAGAGATACCTATCACTAAGCAGGTATTCTGTATAGGTAAGGCAGATCAGGGTGTTGATTACAAGATCCTGGGAAATAAATCTGTCAGCAGAAGACATGCTTATATCACAAGCATAAACGGAGTTAATTATCTGAGAGATAACAACTCCACCAACCATACTTATTTGAATGGAAAGCAGGTATACAGCAGCATGGATGTGCCTATTCCTGATAATAGTATTATAAAAATATCGAATGAAGAGTTCCTGTTTAAGAGCAGGTAAGCCGGGGAGATGTGATCCGGGGGCTTAAGCCTGGCAGACAGGAATAAAGGAGCTAATAGTTATGTTTTATTGTAATGTGTGCGGACGGGAGCTGGAGGATAACGAAGATCGATGTCCAGTATGCGGAGCAATGTTTGCAGGGGTTGATAAGGACAAGCTTCAGACCAAATGGTATGAGGATGACAATTATGAAGATCCTGCACCGGGAAATTTTGAATTGGAAGAGGACCCGGAGGAAGACGTGCCGGTGGAACCTGTTCCGGAGAGAGAACCGGAGCCGTGGGAAGTAGACAAGGATTACTACAAGAAGAAGCCGGATGACGAGAAGACCAGAAAGAAAAGAAAAAGACTTATCATAGCGGTTACCGTGGTGCTGGTACTTGCGGCAGTATCGGGGGCAGGTTATTACGTGCCGAAGATATTGAAGTACAATAAGGCGTCTGCGGCACTTGACCGCGGAGATATAGATAATGCAGTGAGCATATATACTCAGCTTCATGATTTCAGAAATTCCAAGACCATGGTTGAGGGCGGTGCGTACTATGAATATGCCGGTTCCCTTTACAAGGACGGAGACTATGAGAATGCGGCGGTATATTATGAAAAGGCTGCAAAGTATGATTACATGGACTCTGCCAAGATGGCAAGGGAAAGCCATTACAATGAAGCCACAAGGCTTTACGAAAGCGGTAATTATGAGGCTGCCTCATCTGAGTTTGAGAATGCCGGAGACATAAGCGACGCCGGAGAGTTCTTAAGATCCTGTGCATATGAGCAGGGAATTGCAGCATATAAGGAGGAGAGCTTCGAGGAGGCAATAAACTTCTTCACAGAGGCAGGAGATTATGAAGATTCTGCCGACATGCTGTCCAGATCCTACTATAAACAGGCAGAGGTATCCTATGCTGATGGAGATCTTAAGACTGCCCATGATGATTACATGAAATCTGAATACGGAGATTACCTTGAGAAGGCAGGCATATGTTACCTTGAGTATGCGGGAAGATGTTACAAAAACAGCGAATTTGACGAAGCTATCAAGTACTATTCTCAGGTAGATCAGACATATAAGGATACTACGGATCTCCTGGACGCCTGTTATCAGGCTAAGGGAAAGAAGCTTCTTGAGGAAAATGATTACAATGGCGCCATAGAGGCATTTGCCCAGGTGAAGAATATAGATGTGACAAGCTACATAAATAATGCAAAGGCTGCGTATGTTGCGGATCATATGAGTGCGGATGATGAGACCACGTTGTCTTATCTGTGTGACCTGAAATATGCAAGCTACGGAACGGCGGCAGAGGATCTTATGAAGCTTACAGGCTGGAATATACAGTCATTTATCAATGGTTCCACGGAGGATTACTCTACCCGTAACAACAGCTGTGTTGTGGGAACGGACGCATATGTACATTCTGTATTTAACGCTGAGGACGGTAAGTCCAGTGACATTGTAGAATATATAGTCCATGAGGACGGAAGTAAGAGCAAAGATGTTGTCCCTGACACTGCGGTGAAGACCGGCAGTGCTACATGGGTACTTGTGACAGGTGAAAGCCAGAAGCCGGAGAAGATAACTCTCTATGTAAGGGATAAGAAGACCAACATGCTTCTTGACAAGTACACCTTTGAGATAAGGGAGAAATAAATTATGGTAAATCGTGTGGATTTGCTGGCATTTGAGTTTTACAAGAAGAAGCCCTTTAAGGGCAGTGACACAGGTGCCAGATATATGGTGACAAAGGAGGAGGTAGTCTCCGGAGTCTCAGAAGACGGAACTGAAGAGAAGAAAACGGTGCTGGCATGCTACATGTGGCCGGAACCCTTCTGTTTTGAGGCAACTGCCGATGAGGTGAAGATCAGGGGCGAGTTCCCATTTTCAGAGGAAGGGCTTGGGCAGGCAGTAGACTATATAAATGAACACCATGACGAGGTTGCACATGAAGACTAAGAAATCCCAGATTGTGATCATTTCCATATTGGCGGTGCTGATAGTGGCAGCAGGCATATTTGTAGGTGTGCTAGTGTATATAAGGAATATACCGCAGCTTAAGATATGGAATGCATTTAAGAATACAATGCTTACGGCGGAGGAGTCACAGGCCGAGGCGAAATACGGCGGCTATGATATGATCAAGGGTATCATGGGCGGAAATTATAAGATATCCGTTGAGGCTGACAATTTCAGTACCGGTATAACCAGAGATAAGGATGGACATGAGTTTCTGCTCCAGACCTCAGGTGATATCTTAAACCATGATATTGACGTAGATATCTATGCAGACAAGGATACCTCCCTTGTGGGCTACAATGGTAATTATCTGCAGTTTGACTATACGGGAGCATTTGCAGACAGGCTTCCATCAACTGCATTTGCCACTGCACTTAAGCTTGCAACAGGAGTCAGCAAGGACAACATAAAGACATTTGCAGAGTTTTATCAGTCACTTATGGAGGTGCTTACTGCCACTGCAGACGAGACAAATGACATGTCGGGGCTTTATGAGGAGATAAAGAATGCCATACTTGATATGGAGTCGGAGAAGGAAGGAAAGGAAAGCTTCTCTGTAAATGGCAGGGATGAGAAATGTACCGTGTACAGGATCACCATTAAGCAGGAAAACCTTCTGGATTACATAGAAAGAGCCCATAAGCTGATCGTATCGGCAGGACCGGATGTGCTGGCGAAGGTTGAGGAAGCTACGGGATTTTCCGTTGATGTTGTATACAACAGGGCGAAGACCATAGTTGAGGAGACCGGAGATCTCACGGTGAGATTTGCAGTTACAAAGTATGATGAGCTGGTGTGCGTATATGCAGATGGCATATCAAAGGATAATATAGGCTTTAAGCTGAGCTTCCTTGGGGGAGATTATCTGTGTGATAAGATCTCCTATGAGCAGAGTGATGACAAAGGCAACAGCATAAAGCTGGTCAAGGATGATATATCGGGAGACTCTGTTATCGGCACAGAATACACCCTGACCACCGTTAAAGACGGAAGTGAAAAGGTGAGATCACTGAAATATGAGTTCAGGGATGATGTGCTGTCCATAAGTGTGGACAACGGACAGGAAAGCAGTAGCTGTGATATGAAGATCGACAGCTATGAAAAAGGAAAATATATTAAGGCAACATATCAGGGAGATTTCTGTGGATATGAAAATCCGGTGCTGTATGTGGGCACTGTGGTGGACAAGATAAATAAGCCTCAGGGAAATGTTCTGGACGTACTGGAGGCAGGAGTCATAGATACCGGAGTATTCATAAAGGACGCTCTTCCGGATTTGTTCAATTAATATGTAGTGGAGATATATTGTGAAGACAGATAACAACAGGACAGACAGTAAGAAAATAAAAAGAGAACAGGACAAGTCAGGGGAAGTAGAGTATATGTATACTCCCGCCGTTGAGATCAGACTGATAGTCGGAATGTTATTTCTTATGGCATTTGGACTGATCATGATCTTCTCGGCCTCAAGCTATAGCTGTTCCATAAGTGCGGCTACCAACTATGATTCTGCGTTTTATTTCAAGAAGCAGTTGAGAGCCATATTAATAGGTGTCGCTGCCTTGGTGGTAGCAGTGCTGGTAGCTAGATTTTACATAAAGAAGAATAACAGAAAGCTTATATTCATCACTGCTATAGTCAGCTATATAGCTTCCATAGGCTGTATCTTTCTTCTGAAGCTTCCGGGCATTGCCATCAATGCCAAGGGTGCCACAAGATGGATCACCATCGGACCGCTCCAGTTCCAGGTTGCGGACGTGGTTAAGATACTCATAATCCTGTTCATGGCAGGATATGTGAATACATATCAGAAGAGAATGAACAACAGAGTGGTCATATTTGCACTGTGGGTAGCAGTAGGTATACAGGCAGTTCTTGTACTGGCAATTTCATCAAACCTCAGTACCGCCATTATCCTCATGCTCATGGTATTTACCCTGACATTTATAATGAGCGGAGATACCAGGTTTCACATGTATTTCCTGGTGGGCATAATAGTTGTAGTGACCATAGCACTGGTTTATCTTGCCCATCACCTGCCTGCTCAGGAGGATGTGGGCAAATACCCATATCAGATGGCAAGAATATTTGCATGGCTTGATCCTAAGAAGTATGAGGCCGATGGTGGATACCAGCCTCTGCAGGCGATGTATGCCATAGGAAGTGCCGGTGTATTCGGTAAGGGTCTCGGCAAGGGAACCCAGAAGCTTGTGAATATACCTGAGGCACAGAACGATATGATCTTCTCCATCATATGTGAGGAGCTGGGTATCGTAGGTGCCATATTGATGTTTATGATGTACGCTTACATGCTGTACCAGATGTTTATAATCGTAAAAGAATCAAGAAATCTCTACGGCAGCGTACTTACCATAGGTGTAATGTTAAATATCATCTATCAGATCATTGTAAATGTATGTGTGGCAGTTAATCTTCTGCCTAACACAGGTGTATCACTGCCATTTATAAGTTATGGTGGTTCTGCCATCCTCTTCACCATGATGGAGGTTGGTATTGTTCTTGGTATAAGGTTACAGCAGACCAAGCTTGGATACACCAGAAGGATCGCAGCAAAAAGGTAAATGACAGTATATATAGAAGATTTTTCAAAATTAAAAAATCAGGATGTCAGATAACACTGAAAAATGATATCACGCATGGACGTGACAAAATAAAAGGGGGAAGGCATATGAAGAAAAATTTATTGAAGATTGCCGTTACGGCAGGAATTGTGTTGGCAGGAATAACCGCTGCACCACAGGCACAGAAAGTTTCGGCAGCAGAGTATCTTAACGGAGTCCAGGCTCCTGTGACATATTCTGTACAGTATAGTGCAGATGTGGAAGATCCTGTAAGTGAGGTTAAGAATGGATTTGTAGATGAAGACGGCGGCACCAGGTACTACGTGGACGGCGTGGCAGCAAAGGGTGTAAAGGTAATAGACGGAGCCAAGTATTTCTTTGATTACAGCAGTGGATTTATGACCAGAAATTCATTTGCAGTTATAGGAGACAGCAAATATTACTTCGGTGATGACGGTAAGATATATGGCTGTGGTCTGTATGAGATAGATGGAGAGTATTATTTCATGCAAGGAAATTCAGCAGTGTTCAATAAGGGCTGGAAAGATATAGAAGGCAGCAGGTATTTCTTCGGTGGCGATGGCAAGGCCTACAGAGGACTTATCAATACAAAAAATAATTATAAGTACTGCTTTGATGATGAAGGAAGACTTCAGACAGACTGCGTATACAGATCAGGAGACCTTATATTCTATGCAGACAGCAACGGCAGGACCATCAGTGGTGTGAGAAAGACATCAGATGGTATATATCATTTCAATTACTCAGGTAAGGTGACTATATCAAAATGGGTAACTGAGAACGGCAAGAAGTATTACTTCGGAAGGGACGGCAAGGCATACACGGGCCTTATAAATACAGCCAACAGATACAAGTATGTATTTGACGAGAACGGTGTATTACAGGTAAATAAGTTATACACCATAAGAGACATGACAGTTTATGCAGACGAGAACGGACGTACAGTGTCCGGTATCAGAAAGATAGACGGCAGCATATACTGCTTCTCCACAGCAGGCAAGATGATCAAGAACGCATGGCAGACTGTGGGTGGAAAGACATATTTCCTTGGAAGCGATGGTAAGGCATATACAGGTGCCAAGAAGGTAAAGGGCTCTGCTAATTATTTCTACTTTGGAAATGATGGCTATCTCACCAGTGGATTTGTACATATCGGTGCATATTATTACAGATTTAACGACAACGGAAGACCATATTCAGGTCTGTATACATCAAGCGATGGAAACAAATATTATTACAGGGCAAATGGTACTCTCGTAAAGGGTGCATATAAGCTGAACGGAACTATCTATCTGTTCTGTGGACCAAGTGGTGCTCTTATAAAGAGGGAAGGCTGGGTAAATTACAGCGGCAAGACCTACTATGCCAAGAGCAACGGTGAGGCTACTATAGGCTACAAGAAGCTTGCAAATTACTACTATTATTTCAGCAGCGATGGACACAGACTCCAGAATACATGGGCATATGCAAATGGCTACAAGTTCTACTTCGGCTCTGACGGTAAGAGAGCAGAGGATGTGTCAAGCAAAATGCCTGCGGGAACAACCTATGTGATCAAGGTATATAAGGGTTCAAATACTGTTACCGCATATGCCAAGGACGGATCAAAGGGATATATAATCCCTGTAAGGACTATGATATGTTCAACAGGAAATGATACTCCGACAGGAGAATTCCATACACCTAATAAGTTCAGATGGCTTGAGCTTATGGGACCATGCTGGGGACAGTGGGATACACAGATCATGGGTAATTACCTGTTCCACTCAGTATATTATCTTTCAAAGAATGACAACAACACACTTAGTGTAAGTGCTTACAACAAGCTTGGAACAACCTGTTCACATGGATGTATAAGACTTACATCAGGTGACGCCAAGTGGATATATGATAACTGTGCACTGGGAACTACAGTTGTCATCACAGCAAAGGCAGAGAAGGGACCATTTGACAAGCCTACGGCATACAAGCTTGCGTCATGGCATACATGGGACCCTACAGACCCTAACATGTATTACAAGTGCAGGCAGAGGGGCTGCCACTAATCAAAAGAGAGGATGATATTCCTTATGAAGAGAACAGTTAAAGTTATATTGTTGATGTTCATGGTACTTTCCATATGTGCAGGGTGCGGAAGCAAGAAAAAGGAAGCTCCCAAGGACATAAACGGTACAGTGGAATCACCGGACAGCTTCATAAAGCTTGGAATGTACATAGACGTAAGTGGACCTAAGGTGTCCAACTGCGTATACAGCATATCAAAGGACGAGATCGCAGAGGTGTCATTTGTATATAATGGTCTCCAGTGCGTATTCCGTGCGTCTACGGTATATTCTGAATTTGACCTGGCAGAGGTGGACAACACCATGACAGGGGACATGCTGTCTACCATGATAGACGGACACACTGCCACATACTACACTCTCCAGCCGGGAAGGGTGGTATTCTTCTCAGACAGTAAGGTTAATTATTCTCTGTACACCTACGTTACTACTACAGACGCAGTTTTAAACGATATAATAAACTGCCTTACATACGAGAACCATTATAATGAGAGACCGGATGTGAAGAAGCAGACCGACGAGGACGCTTATGCATATGCTGAGAAGATAATGCAGGTCATAAAGGATGAGGATGTTGACACTCTGTCCACCATGATAAATTATCCGGAGCAGCTTGGAAGCGGACAGTCCATAAGCAACGAGGAAGAGCTGTTCAACGTGCCTAAGGAGGAGCTGTTCACAGAGTACCTTAAGGGTGCCATGAACCAGGAATCCCTGGATAATCTGAGAAAGACAGATGACGGCAGTGAGTACATAATGGGTACAAATTACCGCAACGTGCATTTCAGAAAGAACAGCAAGGGTGAGTACAAGATCACAAGGATAAATAATTAAATACAACAAGAATACGATCAGATATATCTGAATATATAGATGTACATACGGATATATCTGAACAGTCAGTAAAAAAGACCTTTAGTATCATATATGTGACCGGGTTCCGGCATATACACAATGATATTAAGGGTCTTTTTTTGCAATAAACCGTCAGGAGGGAGCTGCAGCAACCCTTGCCGCAGGCAATTTTTAATGGTTGCTGCTCCACTCATTGTAATGATGTCCGTGACATCGTTACGCTGCAGCAACCCTTGCCGTAGGCAATTTCTAATGGTTGCTGCTCCACCCATAAAAACAGGGTATCAGTCATATTTCCCGTAAATTCACCTGTGGTTGTCGAAATCTTTGGGGTGAATATCATTGAGACACCACGGGGGCTTGTATAAAATCCTAAGTAGGAGGTGCCCGGAAAATGGAAAATATTGAAGGAAATGTATATCTTATAAAGGAAGCTGCGAAGCTTGTTGAGGTTGAAGCTCATGTTCTCAGATACTGGGAGGAGGAGCTGGGACTTAAGATAAAGAGAAATGAAATGGGTCACAGATATTATGATGATACGGATATAAAGGTGCTTAGGAGGGTAAAGGAATTAAAGGAGCGGGGGATACAGCTAAAGGCAATAAAGCAGTTAGTGAAAAATGCAGAACAGAACGGGGAGCTTGGACCGGTAAATGGAGATATAGAGATATCTGAGGAAAGGGAACACAATCCCCAGAGGGTGGTTGATTTCAAATACATACAATTCCAGGATATGATGAACAAGATCGTGTCCAAGGCAATAAAGGAAAATGCAGATACATTTGCCCAGTCCCTTGGAAAGGAGACCTCAAGGGAGACTATAGATGGAATAGTTGAACACCTTGAAGAGCTCCAGAGGAAGCAGGATCAGAGGGATGAACAGAGATACAGGAAGCTGGACAGTGTTTTAAGGGAGCTGTCCCAGGCGAGAACTGAGGCCGCATGTACCGTTCCGACCAGGAAAAAGGGCTTATTTGGCAGGAAGAAAGGGTACAAGAGATATAAAAACTAATTTATGAAAACTTCATACATTGCACATAACAGGTGTGGTATAATGAACACTGTAAAATTACAGCACGCCGTGTCGTGCAGATACACAGGAACGTGGAATATGAAGATAACAAAGAAAGTAAAGGTAGTTTTATTCTTTATATGGTGCTTCACCATATTCGTAATGTTTGTGGGTACCATATTTGTAGGAAAGAGATATATAGAAGCCACATTTGGTGAGGGATATTCCGTTGCTTCGGTTTATATCGGAGAGTCCCCGGTAAAGAAGATATACAGCCGTATCTCTGAGTATAAGGAGACTTTGGCGGCTGTCATAAATGATAATCCGGAGAAGTTCATGGATGACGATTTCATCAAGGCGCTTAACAAGTCTCTTAAGGGAACCAACACCCATGTCATAGTAAAAAGAAACGGAGAATATATCTGTGCTGATGACGTGTCGGACTTCAAGAAGCTTAAGAAGGAGTTTGACAGCTTCGAAAATTCAGGCTATGAGAAGGTATTCTCAGATTATGTGATACATGATACATCCACATATCAGTGCAGTCAGATACATTACACCTACGAGGGCAACAATATTGCAGTGTATATCCTTACAGCATACGGATTACATGGTGCAGTTCAGATATGCCATAATAACCTTCCTGCTGATCACCCTGTTGGTGGTGATACTGGTAGGAGGCTTCGTATCGGGACTTGTTTATGTGGAATTTGTTAAGCCTATCGTCAGTCTCAAGGAGGCGGCTGAGGCAATAGGTGAGGGCAATCTTAACACTAAGGTGGAGTATGACAAGCACAGGACAGACGAGATCGGTGAGCTGTGCCGTTCATTTACGGACATGGAGAACAAGCTCAGCGAATCCGTGGAGCTTAAGATCCAGTATGAGAAGGAGAACAGGGAGCTTATAAGCAATATTTCCCATGATCTCAAGACCCCTATAACAACCATAAAGGGTTATGTGGAGGGTATCATGGACGGCGTTGCTGATACTCCGGAGAAGCGTGACAGATACCTCAGGATGATATATAACAAGGCAAATGAGATGGATGTCCTTATAAATGAGCTGTCCTTATATGCAAATATAAACAATAACGCCATTCCATACGAGTTTCACAGAGTTAATGTCAAGGCATATTTCAGTGATTGTATGGAGGAGATCCAGACAACTCTTGCAACCAACAACATGATGCTTAAGTACAAGGATTATGTTGATCCGGATGTTAAGGTTGTGGTTGACCCGGATCAGTTAAAGCGTGTTATCAATAATATAATCACCAACGCCATCAAGTATTCCGACAAGGAGAACGGGCTTGTGGAGATCTACCTCTATGATGAGGGAGATACCATCAAGGTATCCATAAGTGATGATGGCAAGGGAATAGATGAGGAGAGCCTGCCGCATATATTTGACAGGACCTTCAGGGCAGACAGTGCAAGGCAGTCAAGGGGCGGAAGCGGCCTCGGACTTGCCATATGTAAGAAGATAATTGAAGAGCATGGTGGTAAGATATGGGCGAAGAGCAAGCTTGGTGTAGGCACTACCATTATGTTTGAATTAAACAAATATACAAAGGGAGATGAAGCAAATGAGCAAAGTTCTGATAATTGAGGATGAAGTGAGTATTGCAGAGCTGGAGAGAGATTATCTTGAATTAAATGATTTTGAGGTGGACATACAGACAAATGGAAAGAAGGGTCTGGAACAGGCACTGACAACAGAGTACAGCCTTATAATCCTTGATCTTATGCTTCCTGATCTTGATGGATTTGAGATATGCAAGAAGATAAGGGAGACCAAGGATATTCCTATTATAATGGTCACAGCCAAGAAGAATGATATTGATAAGATAAGAGGTCTTGGCCTTGGTGTGGATGATTATGTGACAAAGCCTTTCAGCCCAAGTGAGCTGGTTGCCAGAGTTAAGGCACATATAGCCAGATATGAGCGTCTTGTGGGATCAACAGCCCTTAAGAACGACACCATAGAGATAAGAGGCTTAAGGATCGACAAGACCGACAGACGAGTATTTGTTGATGGCGAGGAGAAGGTATTTACCAATAAGGAATTTGACCTTCTTGTATTCCTTGCCAGCAACCCTAATAAGGTATTCTCAAAGGATGAGCTGTTCAATAAGATCTGGAACATGGAGAGTATCGGTGATATCGCAACTGTTACCGTACACATCAAGAAGATCCGTGAGAAGATCGAGTATGATACATCAAATCCACAGTTCATCGAAACTGTATGGGGTGTTGGATACAGATTCAGGATGTAGGCTTAACTACGTATAATAGATGGTCGCTATATGTGCTGTATTGTATACGGTATATGTGGTATATGTAGTGACCTACAGAAAATACACAGGATATGGAGACTCCGGAATATGAAGTTAAATATTTTACATGAAGACGAACATTTAATAGTGTGTGTGAAGCCTTATGGCGTGCCTTCCCAGTCTGACAGGACAAATTCTGAGGACATGATAAGTATGCTCAAGCTTCGTATATATGAGAGAGAAAACAGGACAGAGGAGCCATATCTGGCTGCTATACACAGATTGGACAGACCGGTTGGGGGTATCATGGTATTTGCCAAGGATAAAGAGACCGCAGCAGAGCTTTCAAGACAGAGTGAGGACGGCGAGATGGTGAAGTATTACCAGGCCATACTTACAGGGGAGCTTCCGAATGAAGAGGGAACCATAAAGAACTATCTTCTTCATGACACAAAGAACAATGTGACAAAGATCGTTGATGAAGGTACTCCGGGTGCCAAGTATGCGGAGCTTGATTATGAGGTCCTTGATGTGATGGAGACAGATAACGGAATACTCACATATGTGCTTATAACTCTCGTGACGGGAAGACATCATCAGATAAGGGTTCAGATGGCAGGCAAAAAGGCAGGAATATGGGGAGATACCAAGTATAACCCTAAGTTCCAGAAGGTTAAGAAGAAATATCAGCAGATCGCCCTTTATGCTTCAAGGCTGGAGTTCGATCACCCTGTAACAGGTGAGCATATGGTATTTAAGAATGAGCCTGAGGGCAAGGCATTCGAGATCATAGATCTGGATGAGTTTTGAGGATGACAGGTAAGAAGGAGTATGCAGTAAGAAATGGATGATTTATGCGTGCACTGTTAATACAATGTATTGACAAAAATAAAAATTGAGAATATAGTAATATCAAGAAAGGAGTGATAAGTATGGCAAATACAAATGTAACTATGAGAATTGATGAAACATTAAAAACACAGTTGCAGGAACTTATGTCTAGTCTTGGGCTTGATATGACTACTTTCTTTACTATGGCTGCAAAGCAAGCAGTAAGAGAGCAGGCATTGCCATTTAAACCTAATATGAATACTGGCATATATGGATTGCAAGCATATAAATTGGCGATGCAAAACACAAATTATGACAAAGATGGAAAAGCTGTTGTGTCATCTGATGACGAATGGAACGATGAAAAAGAGTGGGACGATATGTTTGAACAGATGAAAAAAGAAAGATGTATTAAGTAATGAACAAAGGCGAAGTATGGTTTGTAGAGTTCCCTTTAGAAGAGGACGAAAGTAAATCAATCAATAGACCGGTTGTTGTACTTGATGAAAATATTCTTGGAGTATTGTCAGTTAAAATTACAAAACACAAAGCAAGAAAAGAAGGCCCTTATGATACACCAATTATATATTGGGAAGAAGCAAGTTTGAGATTGGCCTCCACAGCGAGAGTGTCAAAGGTAACACTTCTTACAAAAGATAGTTTTATATTTAAGATTGGAAATTTGCATCCTGACGATTTAAACAGAGTAGAGGAAATGTATAAGAAGTTTTTAAAGGATAATGGTGCTATATAGATGTGTATAGCACCATTTTTTGTTATTTTAGGCTGAAGCCTGCATTTGGCGAAGACAAATAGCAACAATTTATCCTAAATAGACATCTATATTTGCAACACAAATAAATTTAGAATAGACATCTATTTATCATTTTCATATGGCTTCACCACAAGTGTGGTTTTCTTTGGCACATCATTCATGTACCGGGTCCAGGTCATGGCTCCGGTTTCTTCATTTATCCTGAACTGATAGCTTTCGGTCTTCTCAGGAAATTCCATTATGAGAGTTCTGGCATTTTCCACGGAGAAGGTTCCTATGGTGGTATTTCCATCGGCCGACTTTATCACTGATGAGTCCTCCTTGAGGGAATATACCCTGCCATCGTCGGCGACCCAGGTGTTGTACAGGTAGTCCTGACCAAACCTTGGCTTGTTGTGGTGGTATCTGTACAGGTTGTAGAAATAATACACGGCAATACTTAAGAGAGCTGTAACAAGAATGGCAGATACAATAGTTTTTGCTATTTTGGTGGACTTTTTCTTTTTGTGGGTCATGACATAGGCAGACGCTTGACCTCTGGTGGATTCCGCATACTGGGATGTGAGGGTATTTGTCTCACCTATATTTGAATGGTAGTCCTCCTTGAGCTTGAAGACGGGCTTGCGGTCTTCATTTTCAGACATGCCTATGTCACCTCTTTTCATATACATTATATTCCAAATCGTTATTCACGGTAACACACCGACAGGTGGTATACCTGCAAATAATGGTGCTGCAATTATTATCCTGTGTTTCCAACAACAGAGTATAACATTTTGCCGGAGAAATACAATAGTACGGGCATTAATTGTCGGTAAATGGACATTATTGTTTTCCTGAAAGCGTAAATCTGCTTGAAATTATGGGTATTGCATTTTATAATGAAGAGATGCTAAGTATACAGCCAAAGGTAAATAATAAGAATTAATATAAAGGAGAAATATCATGGCAAATGACAAGAAGCTTGTAGAAGCAATCACATCAATGGATGAAGATTTTGCACAGTGGTACACAGACGTTGTACTTAAGGCAGGACTTATTTCCTATACAAATGTTAAAGGATGTATGGCCATTAAGCCCGCAGGTTATGCTATATGGGAGCTGATCCAGAAGCAGCTCGACGCCAGGTTCAAGGAATGTGGAGTAGAAAATGTATATATGCCAATGTTTATACCGGAGAGCCTTCTCCAGAGGGAAAAGGATCACGTTGAAGGATTTGCCCCTGAGGTAGCATGGGTTACTCACGGAGGACTTAACCCTCTTAACGAGCGTATGTGTGTAAGACCTACATCAGAGACACTTTTCTGTGATTTCTATAAGGATGAGATACAGTCATACAGAGACCTTCCAAAGGTATATAACCAGTGGTGTTCAGTAGTAAGATGGGAGAAGGAGACAAGACCTTTCCTTCGTTCAAGAGAGTTCTTATGGCAGGAGGGACACACAGCTCACGCAACAGCAGAAGAGGCAGAGGAGAGAACAATCCAAATGCTCAATGTGTACGCACAGTTCTGTGAGGATGTGCTTGCTATTCCTGTAATAAAGGGAAGAAAGACAGAGAAGGAGAAATTCGCAGGTGCAGAAGCTACCTATACAATAGAGGCACTTATGCATGACGGTAAGGCACTCCAGTCAGGAACAAGCCACAACTTTGGCGATGGATTTGCCAAGGCGTTCGGTATCCAGTTCACAGACAAGGATAACAAGCTTAAGTATGTCCATCAGACATCATGGGGTATGACCACAAGACTTATCGGAGCCCTTATCATGGTTCACGGTGACAATTCAGGTCTTGTGCTTCCTCCAAAGGTTGCACCTACACAGGTTATGATCATTCCTATCATGCAGAAGAAGCCTGGCGTTCTTGAGAAGGCAGCAGAGCTTTCAGGAAAGCTTGGTGCATACAGAGTCAAGGTTGATGACAGTGACAAGAGTCCTGGATGGAAGTTCTCAGAGCAGGAGATGAGAGGAATTCCTATCCGTGTTGAGATCGGACCTAAGGATATCGAGGCAAATCAGGCAGTCCTTGTACGTCGTGACACAAGAGAGAAGACAGTTGTATCTCTCGATGAGATAGATGTTAAGGTTGGAGAGCTTCTTGAGACTATCCAGAAGGATATGTACCAGAAGGCACTTGCTCACAGAGATTCTCATACCTATGTTGCACATAACTTTGATGAGTTCACAGATATCATCGAGCATAAGCCTGGTTTTGTTAAGGCTATGTGGTGCGGTGAGACAGCCTGTGAGGAAGCTATCAAGGATAAGACAGGTGCGTCAACAAGATGTATGCCATTTGCACAGGAGAATTTAGGTGATGTATGTGTTCACTGCGGTAAGCCTGCCCACAAGATGGTATACTTCGGAAGAGCTTACTAAAAAATCAGATTATCGGAGTCTCAGATATGCGTATTAATATGCCTGAAAATGCAAATAGAATAATTGAAACCCTGGAAGCTGCAGGCTATGAAGCTTATATCGTAGGCGGCTGCGTAAGAGACTCTATCCTGGGAAGAACTCCGGGAGACTGGGACATAACCACCTCTGCCAAGCCCGAACAGATAAAAGCACTGTTCAGGAGAACGGTGGATACCGGCATACAGCATGGAACAGTTACGGTAATGTTCGGAAAAGAAGGCTATGAGGTGACAACCTACAGGATAGATGGTGAATATACCGACCACCGGAGGCCGGATAAGGTATTATTTACCACTAATCTTAAGGAGGACCTGAAGAGAAGAGACTTCACCATAAACGCCATGGCGTACAATCACCGGAATGGTATCATAGACATATTCGGAGGCGTGGAGGATCTTGAGAAGCGGGTCATCAGAGCGGTAGGTGTAGCTGAGGAGAGATTTTCAGAGGACGCCTTAAGGATACTCCGGGCGGTGAGATTTTCCGGGCAGCTGGATTTCACCATAGATGAGGATACCCAGACCGCCATGAAGAAGTTGGCAGGAACCCTGTCAAAGATCAGTGCCGAGAGGATAAGGGTTGAGCTTGACAAATTATTTGTGTCGGATCACCCGGAAAAGCTTATAATGGCATACGAAATGGGTATAACTGCGGTGGTGCTTCCGGAATTTGACCGGATGATGGAGCAGGAACAGAACAATCCTTATCATCTGTACAATGTGGGAGTTCATTCCATATACACAATGAAAGCCATAGACGCCGACAGCATATGCAGGTGGGCAGCTCTGCTTCATGATGTGGGCAAGCCTGACACACACACCAGGGATGACAAGGGAATAGATCATTTCTACGGTCATAATGTGGTTGGCACGGATATTGCGAAAAAGGTGCTCCGCAGGATGAAATGGGACAATGACACCATAAAGCAGGTCAGCAAGATGGTGTACTGGCATGACTACGGCATGGGCGGTGTTCCGTCAGTAGTCAAATTCAGAAGGGCACTGGCTGAGATGGGAGCAGATTTCTTCCCACTCTACGACAAGATCAAGAGAGCGGACATGGCAGCTCAGAGTGACTATCGTTATGATGAGAAAAAGGCTATCGTGGACGCCATAGAGGAAATGTACCGCAAGGTCATGGCAGATGGCGACTGCCTCACCATAAGGGAACTTGCCATAAACGGCAGAGATCTTAAGGAAATGGGAATTGCCCCGGGAAAGCAGATGGGTGACATCCTTGAATACCTCCTTGAGAAAGTACTTGAAGTTCCGCACCTTAATAACAGGGAAACCCTTGAGAAAATGGTGGCGGACAAATATCTAAAATAGAATAAGAATTATTTTTAATTACCCTTCATACAATATCATAGGGAGGGACCAAATCCCAAACATTTATCATCATGGTATTGTAGGAGGGGATTTTTTTGTCTGAAAAAATGAGTGAAGTATACGAGGCATATGACATGGAAGTAATAAATTCAGGCAGAGGCCGTGGATTTACGTTGCTTCGTACAGATAAGGGAACCAGACGGTTATGTCCATGTAACATTGGAGAGGCTAGACTTGCCAGGGAGCGTGAATTTAAGGACAACCTGTATGACACAGGCTTTACCAGGATCGACAGGTGTGTGGCTGACAGGGATGGAGAACTGATCACCTGTGACAGATATGGAAATCCCTACATATTGATGGAATATTTTGAGGGCAGAGAATGTAATCCCAATCATATAGAAGAGCTTGAGGCAGCAGCGGAAAATCTTGCGGAATTTCATAAGGCAGGCAGACTGTTGTGGGAGAAGGAAGCCGAAGGCAGCGGCAGGACATTTGATGGTGAACCCGGTGGTCTGTCAAGGAAGGTGAAGGAGCTTAAGCGGGTCAGGCAGTTCATATCCGGCAGGAAGGTTAAGAGTGATTTTGAACTCATGTACATAAAGCATTTCAACTATTATTTTCAGCAGGCTCTCGAAGCCGCCCATATGATGGAAGAGGCATGGGAAACCGATGTGGGCACAAAAGGGAAAGGATACAAATCGGACAAAGAGGGGAAAATAATTGAGGTAGAACATGGAGAAGATCCGATTGGAGGGCAGGTTGAAACAGAATTGGGGCAGGATCAGGCTGAAAAATCAGTTGGAGCAGAACCGGAACAAAATACCGGCGTGGGATACTGCCATGGTTCATACAGCTATCATAATGTGATAATCACTGAGGATGGGATCGCCACAGTTAATTTTGACAGCTTTCATGTGGGATTTCAGCTGGTGGATCTCTATCAGTTCACCAGAAAGGTCATAGAGAAGACCGGATATCGGCTTGAGACGGCAAGAAGGATAATCGAAGCCTATGGGCAGGTACAGCCGCTGACAGCAAAGGATCATGAATACATTTACATTTTACTAAATTTCCCGGAGAAGTTCTGGAAGGTCAGTAATCACTACATTAATTCGAGAAAATCATGGATTTCACCTGTAAATATAGAAAAGATAAGGAAAATTATTGAACATGAACAAGAAAAGCAAAAATTTTTGAATGATTTTTCTTGCTATTTTGGGGTTCACAAGATTACGAAATAAGGTTATAATATTGTAGCGAAATTAAAGCTTAAGAGGAATACTATCGTCGAAAGCCAAAAGGAGGCAATGTTACAATGAGCGAAAGTGGATATAAAGCAATATATGAGCAGTGGTTGAACAACCCATTGTTCAGTCAGGAAACCAAGGATGAACTCCTTGCGATCAAAGATGATGAGAAAGAAATCGAAGAGAGATTTTATTGCGATCTCGTATTTGGTACTGCAGGCCTCAGAGGTATTATCGGTGCAGGTACCAACAGAATGAACGTATATGTGGTTCGTAAGGCTACACAGGGTCTTGCAAATTACATTATCAAAGCAGGTAAGCAGGATAAGGGCGTAGCTATAGCATACGACTCAAGAAGAATGTCACCTGAATTTTCAATGGAAGCAGCACTTTGTCTCGCAGCCAATGGAATTAAGGCATATAGATTTGAGTCACTTCGTCCAACTCCAGAATTGTCATTTGCAGTAAGACATCTTGGTTGTGTAGCTGGTATAAATGTAACAGCTTCCCACAATCCACCAGAGTACAATGGTTACAAGGTATACTGGGAGGACGGCGCACAGATAACACCTCCTCACGATACAGGAATTATGGCTGAGGTTAAGGCCATCACAGATTTCGCTGATACAAAGACAATGGACATGGATGAGGCTATCAAGGCCGGACTCCTTGTTACTATCGGTGCAGAGGTTGACGACGCTTACATGGCAGAGCTTAAGAAGCTTGTTCTTAATCAGGACGCCATTGACAAGTATGGTAAGGAGCTTAAGATCGTTTACACACCTCTTCACGGAACAGGTAATATCCCTGCAAGAAGAATACTTGCAGAGCTTGGATTTGAAAATGTATATGTGGTACCTGAGCAGGAGCTTCCTGATGGCGAGTTCCCAACTGTAGAGTATCCAAACCCTGAGGCAAAGGAAGCATTTGCACTGGCACTTGATCTTGCAAAGAAGGTTGACGCAGATGTTGTACTTGCTACAGATCCTGACGCAGACAGACTAGGTGTTTATGCCAAGGACAGCAAGACTGGCGAATACAAGGTATTTACAGGTAACATGTCAGGAAGTCTTCTCTGTGAGTACGAAGTAAGCCAGATGAAGGCTAAGAATGGTTCACTTCCTGCAGACGGAGCTATCATTAAGACTATCGTTACTACAAATATGGTAGACGCTATTGCCAAGGAATACGGCACAGACCTTATTGAGTGTTTCACAGGTTTCAAGAACATAGGACGTGAGATACTTAAGTTTGAGGAAACAGGCAAGGGAACATACCTCTTCGGTTTTGAGGAGAGCTACGGATGTCTTATCGGTACTCATGCAAGAGATAAGGACGCTATCGTTGCAACTATGGCACTCTGTGAAGCAGCAGCTTACTACAGAGGTCAGGGCAAGACATTATGGGACGCCATGATGGATATGTATGAGAAGTATGGTTATTATATAGATGACATCAAGACAGTAACACTTAAGGGTGTTGAAGGTTCTAAGAAGATTGGTCATATCATGAACATTCTTCGTGCAAATGTACCACTTGAGGTTGCCGGCTACAAGACAAAGGTTGTTCGTGACTACCGTCTTGAGTATATCAGAAACCTTGAGACAGGCGATGTAAGACCTACAGGCTTCCCAAATGCAAATGTTCTCTACTACGAGCTTGAGAATGATGCATGGCTTGCAGTAAGACCATCAGGTACAGAGCCTAAGATTAAGTTCTATTTTGGCGTTAAGGGGGCTTCATATGATGAGGCACAGAAGATATCAGCAGACTTCGGTGACAAGGTGATGGAGCTTATATACGACATACTTGAGAAGTAATATTGAATGGTATGAAATAGTATGAATAATATATTTAGTATATAGATGGAATGAGCATATATCACAGGATATCATGTACTGGATTGGGAGGTATATGCTGGATCGGAAGACGCATACTAGATTGGAAGACAATATACTGGATTGAAAGAGGAGAACCCCGGAACGATGTTCCGGGGTTCTCTGCGTTCATTTGGATTTTTCTGCATTGATTTTTCTGTACTGATTTGTTTGCGTTCATTTTATTTATTCTTTATACAATGTTAATTGACTTGGATCAGGAAATTTGATAGTAATAAAGCGAAGGTGTCAAATGACACATGAAAAAGGAAAGCAAGCCATCACTTTGTGAGCCGTGCTAACGATTGTGTCAAGTTTTATATGAAAACTTGACATGCAGCGTCAGCCCTTTGCCAGAGGAGGTACCCATGCATCGTAGATGTATATAAAATGGTACCGACGATATGCCGCCGAATGAAATGAGGGGGCAATACTTAAAAAGAGGAGGTACCCATGCATCGTAGATGTATATAAAATGGTACCGACGATATGCCGCCGAATGAAATGAGGGGGCAATACTTAAAAAGGCAAATTTTAAATGGGCTGATGTTCAAACATGCAAGGCAACCAAATGAAATACAGAATAAATTTAATGTAGAAATGGTAAATGGTGGATTGCTTTATAGCGTGCGTTTAACAGGTGGGTTTTGTCTAAAATTTCAAAAATCATATATCATTAATTTAAAATTTGTACATTAAAGTGGAAAAGGCTTTCTCCTGATGACTTAAATGTGTAAAATCCTCAAGAGAGTCAAGGAAATCTCGGTGGCAAAGTGCCCTGAAATCTAAAAGGAGAGAAACAAGTCAAGGAAATCTGAGCAAAATAGTGACTTAAAATCAGAAAAGTGAGAAATAAGTCAAGAAAATCCCACAAAGATAATGACTTAAAATCAAGAAAGTAGGAAACAAGTCAAGGAAATCTCGGTAGAAAAGTGCCCTAAAATCTAAAAAGAGAGAAACAAGTCAAGGAAATTCCAGTTGCAAAGTGCCCTAAAATCTAAAAGGAGAGAAACAAGTCAAGGAAATTCCAGTTGCAAAGTGCCTTAAAATTTAAAAGTAGAGAAATAAGTCAAGGAAATTCCAGTTGCAAAGTGCCTTAAAATTTAAAAGTAGGGAAACAAGTCAAGAAAACCTGAGCAAAATAGTGACTTAAAATCAAGAAAGTAGAAAACAAGTCAAATCGAATAACAAGGAGGGAAAATTATTGAATGGATTAAAGGAGAAATTGTTATTGGAAGAAAAATATCTGAAACAGGTTATTACCAAAACACAAACACAGCTGCAATTACAGGAAATAAATGAAGTGACTGGCAAATTAAGGATTTCAGTTAATGAAGAAGCTTATAGATATTATGTTGTACATAGTAGCACAGAGGGAAGCACAGAAACTTATTTGTCAAGAAAGAGTGCTGAAAATATGAAACAGGCAAGATTGCTTGCTCAGAAAACATATCTTGAAAAGGTGAGCAGACTTGCGGAAAAGAGATTGAAACAAATAGAAAAGTTACTAAAAGAGTATGAAAATGATGAGATACAGAAGCTATATGACAGCATGCATACAGAACGGAAAAAGCTGGTTGTGCCTATTGAATTAAGTTGGGAAGACCGAAAAGATCAGTGGATCAAACAGGAATACGTAGGGAAAGAATTTAAAGAAGGGACGACAGTTATATTGACAGAGAAGGGTGAGCAGGTCAGATCAAAATCAGAAAAAATCTTAGCAGATTATTTCTATCATCACGATATTTGCTATAAGTATGAAAAGCCATTACGGTTAAGAGGCGTGGGTATAGTTTATCCTGACTTCACTTTCTTGTCGCCCACAACCGGTGGAGAAATATACTGGGAACATGATGGAAGAATGGACGATCCCATATATGCCAGAAGTGCCATAAAGAAATTACAGGCATATGAAGAAAATGGCATATATATTGGTGAAAAGTTGATTGCCACATTTGAAACTTCAGAGAGTGTTATAAGCACTAAGATCATCGAAAACAAAGTAGAAAAATACCTCAAATAATTGTATGCAAATGGAAAAGGTGCGATATATTTATAATAGTGTGTATAGATTATGCAATAAATAGAGCAGCAACCATTCAAAATTGCCTACGGCAGGGGTTGCTGCAACGTAACGATGTCATGGACATCATTACAATAAATAAAACTAGGATTGGGAGCAGAAATCCCAATCCTAATTTATTTTCTTGATATCCTCGATATTGCTGTCGGAGACGATGTAGTGTGGTCGTTCCTTCACTTCTGTGTAAGTTTTCGCGATGTATTTGCCCATTATTCCCATGCACAGGAACTGTAGTCCTGCAATAAAAAGGATGATACAGACCAGAGATGGCCAGCCGGCAACGGGATCGCCGAATATCAGCTTTCTTATGAAGAAGAACAGCAACATGGCAAATGACAGCACGGTACAGAAAATTCCAAAGCCCGATGCCACAGACATAGGAGTTTCGGAGAAATTAACGATACCATTTACAGCGTATTTAAACAGGCCGAAGAAACTCCACTTGGTCTCACCTGCAATTCTGTTGACATTTTCAAATTCTATCCATTTGGTTTTAAAACCGATCCAGCCGAATATACCCTTGGAAAATCTGTTGTACTCGCTCATGGCAAGAATGGCGTCCACCATCTCGCGTTTCATAAGGCGGAAATCCCTGGCACCGTCAACTACATTTGCGTCTGAAATTTTGTTGATGAGCTTGTAGAATTGCCTTGCGAAAAATGACCGGATAGGAGGCTCACCCTTTCTGGTGACACGCCTGGTAGCAACGCTTTCGTAGTCCTCAGTCTCAAGAATGTGGATCATCTCAGGCAGAAGTGCCGGTGGATCCTGAAGGTCGGCGTCCATAACTGTCACATAGTCGCCGGAAACGTTGGAAAAACCTGCATACATAGCGGCTTCCTTTCCGAAATTCCTTGAAAATGAGATATATTTGTAAGCGACATTTTTCGGAAATAAAGCGTCTGAAGCATCCGCTCCGTTGGAAATCGTTTTGTCAGTGGCGGAAAGCCGGGCGTCAGATGAATTTTCGCAAATACAGCTTTTCCGGCACAGATCCTTCATAACGTCCTTGGTCCCATCCGTGGAACCATCGTCGATCATCAACACTTCAAAGTTGTAGTCGTGAGTTTCTCTGTTCATCTGAGTTATAACTTTATTCAATTCCTTTGCAAATAATGGAAGTGCAGGGGCTTCATTATAGCATGGTATTATAAGACTTATTTTCTTCATGGCATCTCCAATACAAACTGTCGGTTGATATATCAAACAAAATTTACGGTTGTTTGATACAAACATTTCTAATCTCAATCATATCATGAAAAAGTGTATAATTCTACGATTAAAACCAGATAATTTAATGGTTTGCCATCCAATATAATTCAGATGAAGGCTGTTTATCAGATTGTCGGAAATATTATTAAGCCGTGAAATGTTTATAAGAGGAATTAACAGTACAATATGTATATAAAATTCTTCCCATATATTTATGAAGTCTCATACATATTGGGGTTTTAAGATAGTCAAATTATACAAATTGTATATAATAAATAATTTAAAACAAATATAATGCTAAAAATAGGGAAACACTGGTTAAATACTCCATAAAATTAATAAAAATCACATGAAAAGCTTATAAAAATGATGTATCATCCCCACTTTTATACATTTATACATGTGGGACAGAAATATAGTCAATATACAGAAAATTAAGTCATCGGATATTTTGAATTTGTGGACAGTGTGGCGGATTATGCAAGAAACAAGGAGGCGCATTTTGGCAGGGTGACGGCCGCTTAGGTAAAAACTACCCAAAATCTCTGTATAATCTGGCAAATTTGGATTGTTTTAATGACAAATCCGTAATTAAATGATATTATGGCAGTGGGTGGCAATTTGGACGTTGTGCACCTAAACCAGGGGATGGAGCACAAAGAATTTAACAATACATATATGTGCTTCTCGGGAAACAAGGAGGTAATATTTAGATGGATCCACAGGAAAATATGAATAATCCACAGATGAATAACCAGCAGGCCGGCGGACAGCCAATGGGCGGTCAGCAGTTTGGTGGACAGCCAATGAATGGTCAGCAGTTTGGCGGACAGCCAATGGGTGGTCAGCAGTTTGGCGGACAGCCAATGAATGGTCAGCAGTACGGACAGCCGATGGGCGGCCCACAGTACGGACAGCCAATGGGTGGTCAGCAGTACGGACAGCCGATGGGCGGCCCACAGTACGGACAGCCAATGGGTGGTCCACAGTATGGACAGCCGATGGGCGGCCAGCAGTACAGACCACAGCCAAATCCGGTTGTAACAAACTGTATCCAGGGCTTCTTAGGTCTTCTTACATCACCGGCTGACGCTATAAGAAATCTTATGTCATCAGCAAATATAGCTACAGGAAGTATCTTCATTGGTTTACATGCCATTGTATCATTCCTGTTTGTACTTATTTCACTTGCGGTTATAGGCGGAAAGAACCTTGCAAATCCTATATTCTACGCACTTATCATGGTTATCGTACTTGAATTTGCGGTTGCCGGTGTTGCAACATTACTTATCGGCATAATATTCAGAGGCGGAGTAAACTTTAACCAGGCTATCACAGCTACAGGTATTGCCGCAGCATATGGTGCTGTTGCAGTTGCAGCAAGCTGTATAATCTCACTTCTTGCAGCACTTACAGAAGTAAGAGCCATTGGTTCATTTACAGATATACTCTACAGAAGTATCATGTTTGTCGGAATAATGCTTGCTATCAAGGCAGTTATGGACGTTGCAAATCTCAACCCTAACCAGAAGATAATCGCAGCGGCAGCAACAGTTCTTGTATGCCTTATCGTATGCGTATTCCTTGATTTCCTTGGTGGAAAGATTGCAAACGGAACAACCTTAAGCAACATCCAGAGCGTTATAGGAAATGCAGACCAGTACCACGCATGGTATAACTAGGATAACCAGAAGGTAATGCCAGAAAGTCACAATAAATTATTGACTATAAAAATATAAGTTGCTATACTAAGCATGTTAAAAATAAACATAATCAAAAACAATGACAGAGACAGTAGACAGCATATGAAAGCTTTAAGCGAGTCGGGGACGGTGGAAGCCTGATGTGAGTAGCTGCTGATCGAATATCACTCTGGAGTTGCAGACCGAAAGGCTGATGGGATAGCTGTCAGATGGCGAGTAGGCTCTGTCGTAATTCCGGCGTTAGCGGAAACGTGTATGCACCGAAGGTGTTTTTGAATGTTCCTGATGGATCTGCAAGGATGTAGATGCAGATACATATACAGATATGGAACACAATTACATGGACGGTAAGTATAGTGGTAATAGGTGGTATAACGAATTTCAAGCCCTTTCGTCCTGATTACGACGGAAGGGCTTTTTAAATTTCAATAATCTTTTTGAACAGAAAAATAAAATGAAAGGACGATGGATCAGATGTACAACAAAGTATCCACAAAGCTCGATTTCGTAGAGCGTGAACAGAAGGTACTGGATTTCTGGAAGGAAAATCAGGTATTTGAGAAGAGTGTAGAAGAAACAAAGGATTTGCCAACTTATACTTTCTATGACGGACCTCCAACAGCAAATGGTAAGCCACATATAGGACATGTTCTTACTCGTGTAATCAAGGATATGATCCCAAGATATCAGACAATGAAGGGACATAACGTAGTAAGAAAGGCAGGCTGGGATACTCATGGTCTTCCTGTAGAGCTTGAGGTTGAGAAGCTCCTCGGAATTGATGGCAAGGAGCAGATAGAAGAGTATGGTCTCGAGCCATTTATCCAGAAGTGTAAAGAATCAGTTTGGAAATATAAGAGCATGTGGGAAGAGTTCTCAGGAAAAGTTGGTTTCTGGGCAGACATGGATAACCCATATGTAACATATCATGATGACTTCATCGAGTCAGAGTGGTGGGCACTTAAGAAGATCTGGGACAAGGGTCTCTTACACAAGGGCTTCAAGATCGTTCCATATTGTCCACGTTGTGGTACACCTCTTTCAAGCCACGAGGTTGCCCAGGGATATAAGACAGTTAAAGAGCGTTCAGCAGTAGTAAGATTTAAGGTTATAGGCGAGGACGCATATTTCCTTGCATGGACAACAACACCTTGGACACTTCCATCAAACGTAGCTCTCTGTGTAAATCCGGATGAGACATACGTTAAGGTTAAGGCTGCTGACGGATACACATATTACATGGCAGAGGCACTTCTTGATAAGGTATTGGGCGGACTTGCAAAGGAAGCTACAGAAGATTCACCTGCTGTAGCAGCTTACGAGATCCTTGAGACATACAAAGGAAAGGATCTTGAGTATAAGGAGTATGAGCCACTTTACCAGGCAGCAGCAGATAAGGCAGCAGCCCAGAAGAAGAAAGGTCACTATATTACATGTGATTCATATGTAACAATGACAGATGGTACAGGTATCGTTCATATAGCTCCTGCTTTTGGTGAGGACGATGCAAATGTAGGAAGAAAGTACGATCTTCCATTTGTACAGTTTGTAAATAGCAAGGGTGAGATGACAGAAGAGACACCATTTGCAGGTTTATGGGTAAAGGACGCAGATCCTAAGGTACTTGTAGATCTTGACAACAGAGGACTCCTCTTCGATGCACCTAAGTTTGAGCATGAATATCCACACTGCTGGAGATGTGACAAGCCACTTATCTACTACGCAAGAGATACCTGGTTCATCAAGATGACAGCAGTAAGAGATCAGCTTGTTAAGAATAATGATACAGTAAACTGGATCCCTGAGAGCATTGGTAAGGGACGTTTCGGCGACTGGCTCAAGAATGTTCAGGACTGGGGACTTTCAAGAAACCGTTACTGGGGTACTCCTCTTAATATCTGGGAGTGTGAGTGCGGCTGCAGACATGCCATCGGTTCAAAGGCAGAGCTTAAGAGCATGAGCGACAACTGCCCTGATGACATTGAGCTTCACCGTCCATTCATCGACGCTGTTACTATCAAGTGTCCTGAGTGTGGTAAGCAGATGCACAGAGTATCGGAGGTTATTGACTGCTGGTTCGATTCAGGATCAATGCCATTTGCACAGTGGCACTATCCATTTGAAAATGAGGACATCTTCAAGCAGCACTTCCCTGCTGACTTCATCAGTGAGGCTGTTGACCAGACAAGAGGCTGGTTCTACTCACTTATGGCTATATCAACACTGCTCTTTGACCAGGCACCATTTAAGAACGTAATCGTTCTTGGTCACGTTCAGGATAAGGACGGACAGAAGATGAGTAAGTCAAAGGGTAACGCTGTAGATCCGATGGACGCACTGAACAAGTACGGTGCAGACGCCATCAGATGGTACTTCTACAGCAACTCAGCACCATGGCTTCCTAACAGATTCCATGAGGACGCAGTAGTAGAGTGTCAGAGAAAGTTCATGGGAACACTTTGGAACACATATGCTTTCTATGTACTTTATGCAAATATAGACAACTTCAACCCGTTAGAGCACGAGCTTGACTACGAGAAGCTTTCACTTATGGACAAGTGGCTTCTTTCAAAGCTTAACTCAACAGTTAAAGCAGTGGACAACAACCTTGCAAATTACAAGATCCCTGAGACCACAAGAGTTCTTGAGGAGTTTGTTGATGATTTAAGTAACTGGTATGTTCGTCGTGGCCGTGAGAGATACTGGGCAAAGGGAATGGAGCAGGATAAGGTAAATGCTTACATGACTCTTTATACAGCATTGGTTACAATAGCTGAGACTGCTGCACCAATGATCCCATTCATGTCAGAGGATATCTACCAGAACCTGGTTAGAAATATCGACAAGGACGCTCCACTTTCAGTTCATCTGTGCGAGTTCCCTACAGTGGATGAGAAGATGATCGACCCTGAGCTTGAGACAGCTATGGACGAGATCCTTAAGATCGTAGTTCTTGGACGTGCTGCAAGAAACACTGCAAATATCAAGAACAGACAGCCTATCGGTACAATGTATGTTAAGGCTGACAAGAAGCTTGAGGGTGAGGAGAAGGCAATCATCGAGGACGAGCTTAACATCAAGAGTGTAGTATTCTCAGATGATGTATCAGCATACACAACCTACAGCTTCAAGCCACAGCTTAGAACAGTAGGACCAAAGTATGGCAAGCACCTTGGCGGTATCAAGGCATATCTTTCATCAGTAGACGGAAATGAAGCCATGGCAGAGCTTAAGGCAAATGGCGCTCTTAAGTTCACAGTTGACGACATGGAGATCGCCCTTGCTGAAGAAGATCTTCTTATAGATATGGCACAGATGGATGGCTTCGTTTCAGAGAGTGACGGCGGAGTAACAGTAGTTATTGATACAAAGCTTTCAGAGGAGCTCTTAGAGGAAGGTTTCGTAAGAGAGATCGTATCAAAGATCCAGACCATGAGAAAAGAAGCAGGCTTCGAGGTAATGGATAAGATAACTGTTTACGCTGAAGGAAGCGATAAGGTTCAGTCAGTTATCGCTGCAAATGCAGACAGTATCAAGGTAGACGTTATGGCTACAGATATGGTTACAGGCTCAGTTGACGGATATTCAAAGGAATGGAATATCAACGGTGAGAAGGTAACACTTGGTGTTAAGAAGAATGCTTAATGCATTATATTGCTTATAAAAATATTAAGCAGGGATGTGTGGATTTCATCTGCATGTCTCTGCTTTTTTAGTTATGTAATGATGTCTGTAACATCGTTACGCTGTAGCAACCTTGCCGTAGGCAATTTCGGTGGTTGCTGCTCACTGTCAACGAGGAATGTACGACGCGATTGTAAGATTATGTTTGACGACAGCTAATCAGTGGATAAAATTTGTGATGTGTGTTTTGTCACTATTGCTATATTAACACAGAGTTATAATAATTTTCTTGAATAGCAGTATAAAATATAATTATTTTATTCTACAAATGGAGAAAGGGGTGCAAAAAGGAAAATACAAAAAGGAGAAATTATAAGAGAACGAAAGGAAGCAGAGTATGGGGTTAAGTAGAAAAATGAATATGTATTATTGCAATAGTTATTTTATCGTAAAAAAAAATTAATGGGGGAGGAGTTTAAAATGAGGAGAAGGTGGAACAAAGTATTAGCGTATACGCTTATAATTACTATGTGGGCTAGCATGATAAATATACCAATAAATGCACGGGAAAACACGGATTCCGCGATTGAAATAAAAAATGAAGTTGGTGTGGAAAATACCGAAGTAACGGAGATTATCAACCATATATTACTTACTCATCGTTTGAAAAAACAATACAGGGAACATTACAATGACAAAAAAACGACATAAAAAACAAGCAATAGGGTTTGGCATAATAATTTCAGTTATTATATTTCTTGTTTGGAGATTTTATACACCGGATAAATACATTGTAGAAAGGTTTACTAGGGCACTTGATGCATATGATTATGTTGCTAATTTTTGTTATGATGATTATGGCTCTATTGAATATGCTTCTTCAGTAGTATATGAATTTATAAGTGAAGATAATATATTATATTGTTATGCTGATTCAAGAAAAATTGAACTTGATGATATAAGCCAGAAATTATTTCGTGAGGTTTATGAAAATTATTATTTGGATGGACAGAGATTAAATAGTATTGTGGTGAGTAAAGGATTTGTATCATTTTCTAATCTGAATGGCAGAGAGGCGTATGTGTATTCTGTAGATGGAAAGGTACCTAAGACTGGCGAAATAAATGGTATTCGTACTGAGAGAATGCACAAGTTTAAGATGGTAGATAATTGGTATCATGTTTCAAGTTGTAGTATCAGAACATGGATTAGGTAGTGCAAATGGTGATACAGGTAGCAATTGTTTTCAAAGAAAACGGTTGACAGACTTAAAAATCAATGTCTAAAATGCTGATAAATCGTCAAAATATACAACTTTTACTGTCATTTTGTACAAAAATGACATCGAAAAATCTGGAGAATAATGGTATAATTAAGGTCAGTATCTGTACCAGAGATAGAAAGGAAATTCAGGCATGACATACGAGACCTTAAGAATATTTCAGATCGCAACAGAGCTGTGGGGAACGCTGATATGTTTATTTGGATTGACAGTCATCATTACCAACCGCCATCTGGATGTTGAGATAAAAAGAAATAAAATAGTGCTTGAGCTGTTCTGTATAATAATGATGGTGGGAGACGCCCTTACATATATGTACAGCGGAAAAACAGGAAATACAGCATATTATGTGGAACGTATATCCCAGTTTCTGGTATACCACTCAGTATTTTCATTCTGGGGCGTGTTCACAGGACTAAACTGGCTGTCCATATTTGGCGGGAAGAGAAAGAAAAATGTAGTGGTGCGTTTCATATACGCCATAAATATAATAGGAATTGTTTTTCTTATAATATCCCAGTATACAGGATGGTTCTACAGCTTTGACAGTGATAATGTAATGGTGCGTGGCAATCTCTATAGTCTGTTTCAGATCATAGGTATCGTCACACTGGTTGTAAATATTATCCTTATAATTTATTACAGGAGCAATATAAAGAAGAATGTGTTTATCACCATGATGGTGTACTTTGTACTGCCGTTATTTGCAGTGTTCCTTATGACATGGCTGCCGGGCTACTCATTTCTTAATATTGCACTGGTGCTGGCAACACAATTTACATTTGTAGTTGACAGGCTGAACCAAAATCAGGTTATGGTTGAGAGAAACCGTGAGTTTGAGAAGGCAAGCTATGAGGCTGAGCATGACCGGGCAACGGGACTCTTCAACAAGGTATCGGGAATTAACCGTATAGGTGCACATATAGACGCCATGGACACCGGGGACAACGGCACTCTTGTGTTCATGGATATAGATGATTTCAAGAACATCAATGACAGCTACGGTCATGATGTGGGAGATTTCTGGATCAAGCAGATCGCAGAGCTGCTAATGTCCGTGTGCTACAGAAAAGATGATGTGGTGTGCAGATTTGGCGGTGATGAGTATCTTATATATCTTAAGGGACTTGATGACAGAACAGTTATAGAGGGTAAGATATATCAGTTCTCGGATCTTTTGAAGGATATCTGTGCCAAGCAGGGACAGACGGTCAAGTGCAGTGCGGGTATATGCCTCATACACGGAGAAGGACACAATGTGCAAGAGTGCATGAAGATAGCCGATGACGCACTCTATAAGATGAAGAAGAACGGCAAGGATGGCTGTGTTATCTGCAACACTGACAATGACATGACCTACAGGATAACCTCTGCAGAGCGTGCGGAGAGTGAGCACAGGGCAGTGGTGAAGGCAATAAGCGGTATCCTTTATGACGACAAGGCTGATGTGGATGACAACGAGTTGGACAACCAGTTTATCTCCATGAGAGATATCAATGGCTTTGTAAATCTCCTTCCGGAGCAGGTATTCGTCATGGATACGGTAACCAGAAGAATATTATTTGCAAATAATACCTTCTGCGAGAAGATTGGAATAGACCTTAAGTCGTTGGTGGGAAGGTTCTGCTATGATGTTCTCCCTGCGGATGTTTACTACAAGGTCATCTGTGCGGGAAACAGGGCACAGGATAAGCCTTGCAGCGAGTGTGTATTTGCAAATATCGCTAACACCGGCTCAAGATTTTTGAAGACGGATCCTGCCACAGGACGTAATTACAAGGTCTGCGGCTGCTGTGCAAAGTGGATGAACAGAGACGCCATGGTCATAACCCTTGAGGAGTATTAAAGAAAAAACTAAAGAAAAGAAAATTAAAGAACAGAACATTAAAGAGAACAGGAATAATAAAATATCTTGAGAGATTGAGATATTTAAAAAACCGGTCACAGATAATGATATATACATTTTAATGAATGTATTGCAGATTGCTGTGACCGGTTTTTTTATTTCTTATATGAGTCGCCTATAATGGTGTTACGTGGATCCACCATGGCGTGGATTATGGTATTTCCCCTTTGCTGGAAGTCGGTTGCCTCACCGATATCTCCACCTAAGACAGAGGATTTTACTATCTTTTTGATTATTATATTGCCGGCAACGCAAATGCCGCATAGTATACCACCTATAAGCCCTATGATCAGAGCAGGTACTGATATTATCATATGCCCCTTCCTTTCCGGGATATCTGTTTTAACCCTGAAGATTTCATTGTGGTACGGCTGATGTTGTACCGTTTCATGTTTTTTCGCATATTGGCAAATGCAGCCGATCCGGTGGCGAACAGGAACAGCCATGGAGTGATATTGTTTAGAAGCCCGCATATAAGACCAAGCACTGCATAAGCAAATACAACGCCTATTCCTATAGGTATAGCAGATCTTGCAACCTTGGCAGTATCGTTAGGCAGGTGTGCCACTACCTTGCCGGTCTGTCCATTTACCAGGATATTTATTATATTATCGTTACATCTGAAGGTCATGAACCACACCGGAAGCAGAGCGTATTCCAGATCTGCCACATCGCAGGTGGTCTCCTCACTCTCAACGGTTACAGGCTGGAACTCTGCACAGGAATCATATATGTATTCGTCAATAAATTCATTTGCCCTTTTCCTTGATGTATTAATGGCTTCCCCTGCAGGCACATCGTAGACATTTGCATAGAAGCCCGTAAGATACTTAGGGCTGAAAGGTATGGCTTTGTCGGTGTTCCAGGGCTCGAGACGCCTGGCCACATCGTCATTTAACTGTCTTGATGAGTCTGCGGTTATCCTTGCGTATATGCACTCGATATCACGGAGCAGCTTCACAGGTATGGTGGTGGTGGAGTTCGAATCCGACATTGAAAATGTTCCCGGAGTTGACTCCTGACGTATCTGCTTGGTTCCGTTTAATTTCATTGCTTTTCTTATATCTATGGTAGGCAGCCAGTACGGAATGTACACACCTATCAGGTTATCAAGGCGGTAGTTGTCTATCTCCCTGCTGACAAATTTACTGTTCTGTATGGCAGTCTTTATATTTGCCATGGCTTCCTCTTTGGTAACGGAGAAGGGAATGACCAGATCCGGACAGAACTCATTGGATACCTTGTCAAATACTATGGACGGCTGTCCGCAGTAGGCACATATGGTGGAAGCGTCCCTTCCCGTCAGCATAAGCTTCGCACCGCAGGCGGTACATCTGTAGATATTGAAGTTCAGGTATTTAAGCTTAAAATCATTGTCGGGAACTTCATCGGGGGTGTCAAAGTACAATTCATCCAGAGCCTTTTCGCTCTCCTTGATGTAGCGTTCCACACGCATATGACCTCTGGCTTCCCGCCTCATCTGCTCCAGCTCGTCAGAGGTAGGACCGGTTTCTTCCTTAAGGGTAAGCTCAGGCTGATCGTCTGCCTCATCATCAGAATTTCCGGCGTCGTTTCCCGCCATGCCGGAGTTTACATCATCTTCCAGTGAAGGGGCAAATACTATCTCTTCCTTTATCTGTCCTCCATGCTCCCTGAGATTGTAGCCAAAGGCTTCATAGGTATCGTCCTGGAAGAAATCGACTTCCGGCTTATGTGAATTATCATGATCATCACGTTTGCTGCTATCCTGATTTTCATCCTCATTCAATTTTAATTTAAAAGCGGGTCTGACACCCTTGTCTGTATCATCTTTTTTTCCGTCAGGGGAGAAATAATCTTCGGGAACATCTTCCTTCATGTCCGCAAGAGAATCGGCATTTGCATAGTAGTAGTCTGCGTCGCCCTCTTCTGCATATACAGAGCCGCAGTTTGGACACTCGACCTTCCTTGTGGCGGGATTAAGTCTTACCGCACCGCCGCAGTTCTTACATCGCAATATCATATTCGTCCCTCCCCCTTATTTGAACATCAGCTATAAATCTGATAAATCATAACCTCAATATTATCTTATAAAAATAAAGATCATATATAAACAATATAATTTCAATGTAAAGAAAAAGCAACACCATAAATGTCTGTATCAAACCTGTAATGTATGAAAATAATTATCTTAAAGCCGGGGATTTTATTAGTTTTTATTAAATACTTTATACTTGTTTTATTTTTTCTTAAAACTATGTTCAAAAGTAGATATTATTATATATTAGACACTGGAGGATTGTATGTAGTGTTAGTGAGATTTGGATGATATCAGTCATGTGAAATTTGAAATGAACTGATATCAACTATCGTGTCAGGTTTTAATTTAGCTGATATTTAATATGGAGGCTTTCATATGAGCAGAGTAATAGGAATAGATTTAGGAACAACAAATAGCTGTGTGGCGGTATTAGAGGGCGATCAGCCGGTGATCATACAGAACTCAGAGGGTGGCAGGACCACCCCGTCAGTTATTGCATTTGGCAAGAACGGAGAGAGACTTGTAGGTGATACCGCCAAGAGACAGATGACAGTGAACATGGACAGGACCATTACCTCTATTAAGAGGGAGATGGGAAGCACCTACAGAAAAGAGATCGACGGCAAGGAGTATTCCCCACAGGAGCTGTCAGCCATAATCCTTTCAAAGCTTAAGGCGGACGCAGAGAGCTATCTGGGTGAGCCGGTGAAGGACGCGGTTATCACAGTGCCGGCATATTTTGATGACAGCCAGAGACAGGCAACAAAGGATGCAGGCAGGATAGCAGGTCTGAATGTACTTAGAATTATAAATGAACCAACCTCAGCAGCCCTTGCCTATGGTCTTGACAACGGACATTCCCAGAAGATACTGGTGTATGATCTGGGAGGAGGAACCTTTGATGTGTCGGTTATTGAGATCGGAGACAATGTAATAGAGGTTCTTGCCACAGCCGGAGACAACCATCTGGGCGGTGACGATTTCGACATAAGACTCACAGAATATATAGTTGAAGAGTTCAGAAAAGAGACAAGGGTCAAGCTGGCTAAGGATCCTGTAGCCATGGGAAGAGTAAGGGAGGCAGCAGAGAATGCCAAGAAAGAGCTTTCCTACCAGACCCAGACCCACATTAATCTTCCGTTTATCTCTGTGGTGAAGAACAATCCGGTACATCTTGACATGACCATATCAAGAGAGACCTTTAACCATATTACCGAGGATCTGGTGGACAGGACAGCGGGTCCTGTAAATCAGGCACTTCGTGACGCCGGCATAGCTGCCAGGGATCTGGACAAGGTTCTTCTGGTGGGCGGTTCCACAAGGATACCGGCAGTTCAGGATAAGATCGTAGGGCTTACAGGCAAGCAGTTGTCCAAGAGCGTGAACCCTGATGAGTGCGTTGCCATGGGTGCAGCCATCCAGGGTGGCAAGCTGTCCGGTGAGCTGATGGTGACAAATAAGGTGAATGACATTCTCCTTATGGATGTTACTCCGCTTTCACTGTCTATTGAAACTCTGGGTGGCGTGGCAAATGTCATAATCCCAAGAAATTCACCTATACCTACAAGGGAAAGCAAGATATTTACCACGGCGGCGAACTTCCAGAAGGACGTGGAGGTAAAGGTATACCAGGGTGAGCGGAGATTTACCAGGGACAACAAGCTTCTGGGCAATTTCAGACTCAGCGGCATAAAGCGTGCCATGGCAGGCGTTCCGCAGATTGAAGTAACCTTTGACATTGACGCAAATGGTATCCTGAAGGTATCCGCCAAGGATCTGGGCAGAGGTGCCACACAGCAGATAGTGATCACTGCCAGCAATAACCTTTCTGAGGAAGAGATAAGAAGAGCCAGAGAGGACGCCATGAGATATGAAAATGAAGCCAACAGCAACCAGGAGAAGATCGACATCAAGAATGAGGCTGAGGCATATGTGTATAAGGTAGAGAAGGTGTTGGCTGACCACAGCGGAGAGATTGACAAGAAGCAGGCAAAGCTCATAAAGTCAGATGTGGATTACCTGAAGAAGCTGGTGTGCCGTAACGATATAAACAAGATGACAGATATAGAAGCAGGACAGATCAAGGAGGCATACAGGGCCCTTAAAGAATCTGCAGCAGCTTTAGAGAGGTATATGTAATGAAGGATAAAATCATAAGATTTATGAGAGGCAGATATGGCAATGACCAGTTGTCAGGGTTCCTTATCTGGACAGGACTTATAGTAATGGTGCTTGACGCCATTATAAAGACAGGCATTTTGTACGGACTGGGTCTGGTTATGGTAATATATGGATATGTGCGGGTATTTTCCAAGAAATATTCACTGAGAAGTGCCCAGAACAAGTGGTTCCTTGAGAAGACGGCAGGAGTCAGGCTTTACTTTAGGAAGTTAAAGAAATCAAAGGAAGCAGGCAAGGAATATCGTATATTTATCTGCAACAAATGTGACCAGCTTATACGAGTTCCGAGAGGACGTGGCAAGATAGAGATAAGATGTCCTAAATGCGGCAACAAATTTATAAAGAAGAGCTAGGAGATATTGTTTTGTTTGGTTATATTGTATGTAATCAGTCAGAAATGAAATTTAAAGAATATGATGAATACCACAAGTACTATTGTGGACTGTGCAGGGGATTAAGGAATCGTTACGGAGTGAAGGGACAGTTGTCCCTGAGCTACGACATGACCTTCCTGATCATGCTGCTTACAGGTCTCTATGAACCTGAAGAAGCGGACGGCACAGGCAGGTGCATACCTCATCCTGTGAAGAAGCACCGGTACACAATGAACAGGTATACGGAATATGTTGCTGACATGAACGTGATCCTGACTTATTATAAATGTCAGGATGACTGGACCGACGAAAGAAAAGTGATCAGAAAGCTGTACTCGGATATATTGTTGTCCAAGAAATCTGAGGTCAGGAAGAAATATATGGAGAAGATCAGGATCATAAAGGACAATCTTGACGCAATTTCCAGACTTGAGAAGCAGGACAGTAGTGACATAGATTGTCTGGCAGGGCATTTTGGTAATGTGATGGCAGAGATCTGCAGCCCTGAAAAGGATGAATGGGATAAAGAATTAAGAGGAATAGGGTATCATCTCGGAAGATTTATATATATAATGGACGCCTATGATGATCTTGAGAAGGATGTAAGGAACAAGAACTTCAATCCTCTTATATCAAGGCTCAAATATATAAATGATAACAGTTCCATGAATGTTTCGGAGAGTGTTTCCGAGGATATGAGCCATGATCTTCCGTTGGATATTGAGCAGGTGGATGTGAAGACCTGGAAGGAATTTGCCCGGTGGACAAGGGACGCACTGGCCATGGACGCCAGCTCCTGTGCAAGGGCATTTGAGCAGTTACCTATTATAAAGAATGTGGAAATCCTCAGAAATATACTGTATTCGGGAATATGGAATGCCTATATAAACCGTACCAGAAAGCGTATGGGTGAGGAAAATATTGATTAAATCCCTGAGACGTCAGCACCGGACAGGCAGATATTCAAGGGGCTGATGTTAGTGATAGAAGGTGAATTAGATGAGAGATCCCTATGAGGTGCTGGGACTTGAGAGAGGTGCCAGTGAAGAGGAAGTAAAAAAAGCATACAGGAAGCTTAGCAGGATATACCATCCCGATGCGAATGTAAATAATCCCAACAAGGATCAGGCCGAGGAGAAATTCAAGGAGATCCAGCAGGCATATAAGGCTATAATGAGTGGAAATACAGGCGGTGCAGGTAACGGTTCTCCATACGGCTCCGCAGGCTATGGCGGTTCCGGTTACGGTGGCTCCGGCTATGGCAGCTCGGGTTATGGCAATTCCGGCTACGGCGGTTCCTACAGAAATCAGGGATCGGGAGATCCGGATTTCGAGGATATGTTCTGGGGCTTTGGTCCATTTGGATTTGGAGCGGCAGGAAGAAGCAGAAACGAAGACTACGATCCAAATGACAAGGAGTCCAGGTACTTTAATGCAGCCAGGAATTATCTCAGGAACGGAAGCTACGAAGAGGCAAGGAATGTCCTTAACGAGATAGAAAACCACAACGGAAAGTGGCACTATTACGCCGGTGTCTGCAATGCAGGTCTTGGAAACAGGATAAGGGCACTGGAGATGTTACAGAGAGCCATGAGCCTTGAACCGGACAATGCGGAGTACAAAAAGGCATACGAGCAGATAAAATCAGGTGAGCAGTGGTATATGGACAGAGGCAATTCCTACGGAATGGATATGAACATGAACTCCATGTCAAGGTGCTGTAATACGGCATGTACGCTGCTTTGTCTCACAAGCTGCTGCTGTCCGGGATCCTTCACTTTATGTTGTTAATGAAAAAATACACAAAGCCATATGGTAAAAACCTATAAAATACGCAACGAGCATGATTTTTTGTAAAATTATTGCTCGTTTTGTTATATTTATTTGACGTTAGTCTACTTTTTAGGTAAAAATTTAACAAAAATTAACTGATGTATTGAGAAATGAACCTTTTTTTGGTAATATGGAACAGTATAAAATGTGTTAGGTGTATGTAAACGATACATTAATAATATTCAGGAGGGCATGGATAAATGAAGAAGATTTCGGATTTCGACAAAGAAAGCTTCAAAAAGGAAGTTGCCAAGAATGTAAAGACTTTATATCGTAAGTCTATTGACGAGGCAACTAACCAGCAGGTATTTCAGGCTGTATGTTATGCAGTGAAAGATGACATTATTGATAGATGGATCGCAACTCATAAAGAATATGAGAAGAAGAATGCCAAGACAGTTTACTATCTTTCAATGGAATTCCTTATGGGTAGAGCACTTGGTAACAACCTCATCAACCTTACTTATTACGATTCAGTAAAGGAAGCACTTGAGGAGTTAGGATTTGATCTTAACTTTATAGAGGATCAGGAGCCTGACGCAGCACTTGGTAACGGTGGTCTCGGACGTCTTGCAGCATGTTTCCTTGACTCACTTGCAACACTTGGATATCCTGCATACGGCTGTGGTATCAGATACAAGTACGGTATGTTCAAGCAGGGTATTAAGGATGGCTATCAGGTAGAGCTTCCGGATGACTGGCTCAGAGACGGCAACCCATTTGAGGTTAAGCGTTCAGAGTACGCTGTAGAGGTTAAGTTCGGTGGATATGTAAGAGTTGAGAACAGAAACGGTAAGAACTACTTTATCCAGGAGGATTACCAGTCAGTTCGTGCCGTACCATATGACCTTCCTGTTATCGGATATGGCAACAACGTAGTAAATACACTTCGTATATGGGACGCAGAGGCAATGCAGGAGTTCTGCCTTGATTCATTTGACAAGGGTGAATATCAGAAGGCAGTTGAGCAGCAGAACCTTGCTAAGACTATCGTAGAGGTTCTCTATCCAAATGATAACCACTACGCAGGTAAGGAGCTGAGACTGAGACAGCAGTACTTCTTCATTTCAGCGTCAGTACAGAGAGCGATCCTTAAGTTCAAGGAGACAAATAAGGATATCCACAAGCTCCCTGATAAGGTAACATTCCAGATGAATGATACACATCCAACTGTAGCAGTTGCAGAGCTTATGAGAATACTTATGGATGTAGAAGGTCTTGAGTGGGATGACGCATGGGATATCACATGCAGAACATGTGCATATACAAACCATACGATCATGGCTGAGGCTCTTGAGAAGTGGCCTATCGAGTTATTCTCAAGATTACTTCCTCGTGTATACCAGATCGTAGAAGAGATCAACAGAAGATATGTACTTAAGATCCAGGAGATGTATCCGGGCAACCAGGATAAGGTTAGAAGCATGGCTATCCTTTATGATGGTCAGGTTAAGATGGCTCACCTTGCTATTGCAGGTTCATACTCAGTAAACGGTGTTGCTGCCCTTCATACAAAGATCCTTGAAGAGAGAGAGCTTAAGGACTTCTATGAGATGAGACCTGAGCAGTTCAACAACAAGACAAACGGTATTACCCAGAGACGTTTCTTATTACATGCTAATCCACTTCTTGCGTCATGGATCACAGACAAGATCGGTGATGAGTGGATCACAAAGCTTACACACCTTAAGAAGCTTAAGGTATATGTTGATGATGAGAAGTGTCAGCAGGAATTCATGAACATCAAGTACCAGAACAAGATCCGTCTTGCAAATTACATCAAGGAGCACAACGGTATCGACGTAGATCCACGTTCAATCTTCGATGTACAGGTTAAGAGACTTCATGAGTACAAGAGACAGTTACTTAACATTTTACATGTTATGCACTTATATAACAGACTTAAGACAGAGCCTGAATTCGATATGTACCCAAGAACATTCATCTTCGGTGCTAAGGCTTCAGCAGGATACAAGAGAGCTAAGCTTATCATCAAGCTCATCAACTCAGTTGCAGATGTTGTAAACAATGATGAGTCTATCGATGGCAAGATCAAGGTTGTATTCATCGAGAACTACAGAGTATCAAACGCAGAGATAATATTTGCAGCAGCGGATGTATCAGAGCAGATCTCAACAGCTTCAAGAGAGGCTTCAGGTACAGGTAACATGAAGTTCATGTTAAACGGTGCTCCTACACTTGGTACAATGGACGGTGCAAATGTAGAGATCGTTGAAGAGGTTGGTATCGACAACGCATTCATCTTCGGACTTTCAGCAGAAGAGGTTATGAAGTATGAGCGTGAGGGTGGATATAACCCAATGGATATCTACAACAACAACCAGGCAGTCCGCAGAGTGCTTACACAGCTCATTGACGGCACATACGCTAAGGACGATCCTGACAGATTCAGAGATCTTTATGACTCACTTACTAAGGAAGATGTTTACTTCATCCTTAAGGACTTCGATTCATATGCAGAAGCTCAGCAGAGAGTAGACGCAGCTTACAGAGATGAGAAGAAGTGGGCTAAGATGGCAATGCTCAACACATCAATGGCAGGTAAGTTCTCATCAGACAGAACTATCGAAGAGTATGCTAAGGAGATCTGGCACTTAAAGAAAGTAAAGGTTACATTAGATTAATCAATATATGTAATAGCGGCAAAAACACAAGCCCCTCAGTTAATAGCTGAGGGGCTTGTGCTTTATCATCACATCTGACGGCTAAGGGAAAGTTCTTGACAAAAACAGTAACCATATCAGTAACGGAGTCCTTTTATATTGTAGACCCGACAGCACAGACCTTTTATGAGTAAAAAGCCTCATCTTCCCCTGGCAGAGGGGAATTATTCACGCTCACTTAATGGAATATAAGTGGTTGGTCTTGCAAGACTTGTATAAGTAGGTCTTACGATCTTGTAGCGGTTGACAAGCTCCTCCATACGGTGGGCGCTCCAGCCTACAACTCTTGCACAGGCGAAGAGCGGTGTGAACAGCTCGTGAGGAAGCTTGAGCATTTTGTATAATAATCCACTGTAGAAATCAATGTTAATGCTGACCAGACGGTCTGCCCTGCCCTCTTCCACCAGAAGCTTAGGAGCAAGCTCTTCGATCATTTCATAAAGGGCAAATTCACCTGTCATGTTCTTCTCTGAAGCCAGGTGCTTAACGTACTTTTTGAATACGAGGGCACGAGGATCGGACAGAGAGTAAACAGGATGTCCGATACCGTATATTATTCCGTTCCTGTCAAAGGCTTCGCCACGGATGATCTTTCTTAAGTAGTCAGATACTTCCTTCTCGTCACTTAAATCCTTAACGTGGGACTGGATGTCTGACATCATTTCCATTACCATGTAATCTCCTGCACCATTAAGCGGTCCCTTAAGGGCACATAATGCGGCAGTCATTGTGGCATATGTATCTGAACCTGATGAGGTTACAACTCTTGTGGTAAATGTCGAGTTACTTCCGCCGCCGTGCTCCATGTGGAGAACCAGTGCAAGATCAAGAACCTTTGCCTCAAGGGAGGTGTATTTTCTGTCAGATCTCAAGGTGCTCAGTATGTTCTCTGCAAATGAAAGCTCAGGGTCAGGCTTATGTATATAGCAGCTCTTGCCCAGCTTGTAGTGGCGGTATCCCTGATATGAATAAACCGCAAGTCTTGGGAATGTGGATATAAGGTTAAGACACTGCTGCATAACATTATCAAGGGAGTTATCTGTCTCACGCTTGTCATAGGTTCCAAGGGCAAGGACAGATCTTGCCATATTTGAAATTATATCCTTGGTAGGATTTTTCATTATTACGTCCTGAATGAAGTTATGGGGAAGATCATAGCTTATGTTGAGGACCTTCTTGAACTCTGCAAGCTCCTTTTTATTCGGAAGCTCACCGTATAATAAAAGGTAAGCACACTCCTCATATCCGAAACGGTGATCCTCAATGAAGCCCTTTATAAGATCGTGTATCTCATAGCCTCTGTAGTACAGTTCACCCTTACATGGTATTCTCTCATCACCTACTATATCGTAGGCCTTGCTTAAGGATATATTTGTAATTCCGGCATTTATTCCCTTTCCGTTCACGTCTCTTAAGGCACGATTTACCCCATAATACTGGTACAGACTTTCATCAACCAGATCGTGCTCAATACATATATCAAGATGTGTGGAAGTATAGTTGCCGATATTATTAATAGACATATTTGTTCCTCCGTATAATTATTGGCGTGGCTCGTTAAGCCCACGCTGTTAAGACTTAAATCATTATGGCACTTTTTGTCACAGTCTGCAACTTTTTTCAGGTGAATGTAATAGCTTTTGTTCACTTTACAATCATTCTGAATTAAGCTAAAATCAAAACATACTATATGTCACGGAGCGTGAATAGTATTAATAATAATTATGGTCAGAGGTGGAACATGGCAGCACCAGGTAAGAACAATTCAGGAAAAACAGATAAGAATACTGCAGATAAGAAGGTCTCAACACAGAGTACCAACACAGCAAAAAGCAGTAATAAGGGAACTGCAGGAACAAAGAGCAGTTCCAAGAGTAACGCAGCAAAAAAGGCAAGACAGGAAGCAATAAGACGCAGGAACAAGAAGCGTGCCCGTATCACCATAGTGATGGCAGTGGTGGTTGGAATTGCATTTGCAGTGATAATAACAATGATCATGAGAGCCAGATATTTCAGGGTGTCGAAGACCAATGCTGAGTATGTTATGGGAACAAGATTTGACATAACGAACTACATAACTCCTGAGAGCGAAGGCACTGAAGTATACTGCGACATAGATTACATAGACGCCGATCATGTAGGATCATATGACGTGGAGTACACATTAAAGCGTGGAAAGCTTTCAACAAAGAAGACATTGACGGTGGAGGTTGTAGACAAGGACAGTCCTCTGTTCGTAGGACCTGATGATATATATGTTGTTACAGGCGAGGAGATAAAGTGGTCTGATTACTACACAATAAAAGATTCCCAGCCGGATCTTGAGGAGAAGATAACCTGCGACAACAAGATAGATACCAGTGAGGCAGGCAGCAAGACAGTTTCACTTTCTGTTGTGGACTGGAGTGGAAATAACAATTCTAAGGAAGTTAAGATACATGTAATAGACCTTCAGGGAGACGACGCCATTGCGGCAAAGGCAGTGAGAACCTACAAGCTTAAAGAGGGAAGCAGTACAGACGCTGCAAATATCTATGTTATGGACGTGACAGATGAGGCGGGGATTACCGCTTATGTTCTTGTAGACAACGATGTGATATATACAGTGGCTGATGACGGAACCTGCAGCGAATATGGTGATGAAGGCAGTGACGTAACAGATAAGGCAGATGAGATCATGGCAAATGGAACTGTCGTGAACAAGTATGATAGATTGTACGGATTTTATTAAGACTTTGTGCCCTTTAAGAGGAGACATCCGTTATATGAGGGGTGCGACATAAGATGGGCAAATTTTAAATAGGCTGATGTTCAAGGAAAGGAGTGTGACAGATGAAGTGTGTAAATTGCGGAAAAGATATAAATGATGACGCAGCTTCCTGTCGCTATTGTGGTCATGTGTATGATATGGTGAGAGCCCAGGCTGAATACCAAAAGGCTCAGGCTGAATATCAGCAGGCACAGGCAGAATATGAGAGAAAAATGCAGGAGTACAACCGCCAAATGCAGGAATACCAGCAGCAGATGGCACAGTACAACAGTGGCGGATTTAATTCATTTTCAGGGAATGATAACCGGCAGAACATACCAAATAATAACATGAACCAGTCGCAGGCCCATGTGCCGAATAACAATAATAATGGAAAGAATACACCTCCACAGAAAAACAATAAGACCACCAAGGTGGTCATAATAATCATGGTGGTGGTGCTTCTGGCACTGGTGGGAACCGCCCTGTATCTTATATTCGGACCGCAGGATGGCACCGGAAGCAGGAGGAAGAAGGACAACAACAGTGCTTCAACCACAGATACTCAGGCAGTTGAGGTTACAGAGGATACTGAGGAGCAGACAGAGGCAGTGACAGGCACCGGCTCAAGCTGTACGGTTCTCTTCTATATGATAGGCTCCAACCTTGAGAGCGGCGACAGCTACGTGAACTATGGCATATATAACCCTATGGAGGGCGGCTGTGCCACAGACAATCTGGATATGCTCATTGACGCAGACATTACCGATGATGTAAATGTGGTCATACAGACCGGCGGAACCGGCTACTGGGCAAATGACTACGGCATGAAGGGCGACCATGTACAGCGTTTCCAGGTTACGGACACTGAATTTGTAGAGAAGGAAGACCTTGGGGATGTGTGCATGTGTGAGGAAAGCACCCTTGAGGATTACTTTAAGTGGGTTAAGACCAATTATCCGTCAGACCGTTACATACTGGTCATGTGGGATCACGGCGGCGGAATGAGTACCACAGCATTTGGCTCGGACACCTCGGTGAAGCACGGTGATGTACTTGAGATAGCTGACATGGCAAAGGCAATGGAAGCAGCAGACATGAAGTTTGATATAACCATATTTAACGCATGTCTTATGGCGACTGTTGAAACTGCAAATGCGCTCAGCCCTTACAGCGATTATATGATCGCTTCGGAGGAGGTCATATATTCATTTGGCTACGATCATCAGGTATGGCTTGACGCCCTGTGCCAGGATCCGACAATATCAAGTGAGGATCTGGGCAAGACGGTAATAGACGGCTTCAAGGCAAATTATGATGAGTTCAACAGGATGTACAGCTCCACAAATGGTGAGTATATGTACGGACTGGCAATGATAGATACGGAAAAGGCGGCAGAGCTGCAGACAAAGCTCAATGATTACTTTAAGACCGCTGATGAAGCCATATATGACAAGAAGCTTCAGGATTATCTTACAGCCAGAAACAACTGCGGTAATTTCAGTGACACCCAGTCGGCGGATATTGTGGACTTCTGCAGTAACTACAACATAGACGGAGGGGACGCGGTGACAGCAGCCGTGCAGGACTCCATAGTATATAATCAGGCAAATATCACCTACTCCAATGGTTTGTCTGTATATCTTCCTTATGGCGAGAGCACAAGCTGTCAGATCTATTCCTACTACGGAAGGGAAAATCTGGAGACACTGGGAGAACAGGCAAGTGTAGTGACCTTCTACGACGATATGTTAAGTGCCTACGCAGGCTATGCCTGTGATGGAGATATATCTGCACTGGGCATGGACAGCTATTACAATTCGAAGCTTGTAGAGGCTTATAAGGATACCTATGATGGCTACGATACAGCGTCACAGTTTGATCTGCAGTACACCAAGGAGGGTGACAGCTATTATCTGGAGCTTGGAGATTCCTTCAGCAACGTAAGCTACATGGAGGCTCGTGTAGGTTATGATTACAGCGGAGACAGAGCTGTAGTACTTGGATCAGACATAAATGCTATAACATGGGATTCATCAGGTAAAGTAGATGTAACATTCCCGTCCCAGTGGCTCAGCATAGACGGACAGATAGTCAGCTATATAACCACCTATCACAACACCGTGGGAAATGGTGATGTGGAAATGCAGGGAGTTATACCATTTGTACTGAACGGCGACATGGAACATTTATATGGTATAGTAATGAACAGTTCACTTTCTGGAGACCGTTCATTCCCGGGCTATACAGAGATAGATATAGATACACTTTCCTTTAAGGAAGACTATATATATGAAATGTACGACGGCATGGACATAACATTTGTGTACCCAACCGTGGAGCACAAGGGTAATACCCTTGATGAAAGCTCCGTGGAGTTTGTTACACTGGGAACTGTCCACAATTACAAGGTGGGTACCTTCTCTGTAGGCTACAAGGATATAGATGAGTTCAAGACATATCTTGGAGATTTCGCAGATACAGCGAAGGGCTACTCATATGTAAGGGTGGTGGATCACTTCAACAGAGATTATGTGACAGACCTTATACCACAGTAGAGGTGTGATAAAGCGATGTATACCGATACGTTGATCGTGTTAGTTTGATATTAAGATGGGGCTGATGTTCAGTAATGGAGGGGTAAATGAGCAACACAGACATATTTCTTGACAAATACAAGCAGCTTGAGAATTGTGCGATAAATGAATTTAAGCTTCCGCCGGATGGATCGGCGGTTGCCAAGCTTGAGAAAAGAAGCGAGTTCAAGGACATAAAATATGAGCTTAACTATTGCAGGGAGGTAAGAAACCTTCTTCAGCACAATCAGAAGCTGGATGATGAGTTCCCTGTGGAGCCAAGCAATAAGATGATAGAGCTTCTTGACTCGGTGATAGACAGGATAAAAAATCCCGTAAGGTGCATAGATGTGGCGATCCTTGACAGAAACCTTATATGGCGTTCCTACGAGGACAGGGTCCTGCCTACCATAAAGCTCATGAACGAGAAGAATATATCCCATATACCTATCCTTAAGGACAGGAGAGTTGTGGGAGATTTCAGTGATAACTGTGTATTTCCGTTTTTGCTGGGGGATGAGAACTGCCACATAGACGAGAACACCCGGTTTAAGGATCTTAAGCAGTATCTTGACCTGGAAGCACATCCATCAGAAGTATTTAAGTTTATTCCTGCGGACTCAAGGCTGTCCTACGCTGAGAAGCTCTATGAGGAAGCCAGGAACAGACATGAAAGGATAGGACTTGTATTCCTCACTGCAAATGGAAGAAGTGACGAGAGGATACTGGGTGTCCTTACAGCCTGGCTGATAATCGGGCAGTAATAAAAAAGACATGTAAGATTGATTTCTTACATGTCTTTTTTATTATGGCAACGAGTCAAGTGCCGCATGTTTGCATGATCGCATTTGACGATTGCCGTATGTCTATTAGAGAGGTGGACGTCTTAACTGCTCATCAAGCTCCTTACTCTCGATTACTGTAACCTTTGTATTCTTTATCTTGGTCTGCTTTGATTTTACCCTGCGGGCATGTATCTTCTTAACAAGTATTACAAGAAGTATGATTATAACACCGATACTGATCAAGACAACTGAAACTCCGTATTTGTCCAGGATCTTGTCGAAGAAGTTGTAATTGGCTTTAGTCCATATACCGCTGTCCTCCAGATCTTCACGGATCTTGTCTACAGAATACTTAGTTCCTGTACAATTAGGTATGTTGCTTAGGAAATCCTTATTTGGAACAAGGTCGGAAGCATGTTCGGTGGTGACATTGAAGTAATCATACTTAAGAACATCCTTGCCGGTTGTTGTTATAGGATCATCATTTGCAAGGTCCACCAGATACCACTCGCCGCCGATATACACAGCGTTCCATGCGTGGGAGTCGTAGGTTACGGCGTCATTTGTCTCGTCGGACTGCATTGGATTACCCTGTATGTAGACACAAGGAACATCAAGCTGATCCATTACAGCCTTGAAAGCCTTGGCGTATCCGAAGGAGGTTGCACTCTTGTGGCTGGTGTTGAACACACCGTCTATGGTGTCTGCCCAGTGATCCTTGGAATTATATGTGTCAGCCTCAGTGTTGTAATATATGCTGTCGATTATCTCATTGTGGATGGTGTATTCCTTTTCGTAATCCGGAGCGTCTGCGGAAACCTTGGCAACATAATTGGCGACCTCGATATCCATGTTGTTCTTGATAACCTGACGGGAATTACCATTTGCATAATCCTCGTAACAGTAAACGCTCACCTGATAGAATACTGAGCTCTTCTCACCGTTTGAGACAGCCTGATATGTACAGTCAGGTATGAGCCAGAAGTATTCAGGATGGTCTGCGTAGAACGCATGGATAACTCTGTCCAATCCGCCTGAATTGATAACATCCCAGTCCTGCTTGCTTACGTTGACCGTGAAGGCTGTGTATGTCTTTTTCTCGTTGGTGTCTATGTACTGGGAAGCGTTGGCTGTTGAGTTGTGGAACTTGTAGGCAGCCTCGGCTATGGAATCGTACACGGACCTGTACGCGTCATTTTCAAATTGATCGTAATAATAAGTCTTGCCATCTATGGTTGCGGCCTCTGAATCTGAACTGTCAGCTTCTGCCCTGACGGTTAAGGCGTTTCCTCCGGCAAATGTGCTGACTGTCATTGCAACTGACATCAGCAGCACCAGAAACTTTTTTTTCATGCAGTCATCCCCCTATTTTGAACATTAGCCCATTTAAAGTTTGCCTTCTTAAGTATTGCCCCCTCATTTCATTCGGCGGCATATCGTCGGTACCTCCTCTGGCAAAGGGCTGACACAATCTATGGACATTTTATGCCACTGCTAAAATTTCGTAATTAAACTATATTATAGCATGTGGGCATGATTTAATCCACTACAAATTATGCCCTGAATGTAGTGTATTTTGACATTATTACATCTGTTTTCTGACTATCTTATATTCATCATCCAACTGGAAGTATGGACAGGATTCGTATGAATTTGAAATAAATCTTCCGAAGTCATCCTCGTCCATGTTGACCATACATTCTGAGAAATCATCTTCCTCATCATATACATAATGAGCACACAGATCACAACTTGCTGCCATGATATATCCTCCTCGAAATCAAAAATTAAAATCTATTTGCCCGGGCTTTCCGCCGGCTATTAAAAATTTATTTGCCCAGGCTCTCAACCAGTTCCTCAAGGTAGAAGTAACGCTCCATAAGCTCTGTAAGTCTTGCGTCGGTTTCTTCCTTTTCTGCCATAAGCTTGTTGAGCTTTACGAAATCCGTAGTAACACCGGATATCTCCTTATCAAGCTCCGTGATACGATCCTCGCATGCGGCGATATCGTCCTGAATGGTGTCGTACTCCCTCTGTTCGTTAAATGAAAGCTTGGTCTTGGCTCTTTTTGGCTTCTCGTGCTTTGGGGCTTCCGTGGTTACAGGAGCAGGACGCTCTTCCTTAGAGGCCTTGTTAAAGTTCGCTGCGGAATTGGCAAATGTTCCGTATTGCACATAATAGTCTGTATATCCGCCCTCAAACTGGGAGATATGGCCTTCGCCGTCAAATACCAGGAGCTTCCTTACAACTCTGTCCAGGAAATATCTGTCATGGGATACCACGATAAGGATGCCCTGGAAGCTGTCCAGATAATCCTCAAGGATACAGAGGGTAGAGATATCAAGATCATTTGTAGGCTCATCAAGGATCAGCACGTTAGGAGCCGTAGCCAGTATCTTAAGAAGATAGAGACGTCTCTTCTCGCCACCTGACAGCTTGGCAATCTTCTGGTACTGAAGTGTGGAGTCGAAAAGGAAACGCTCACACAGTACAGAGGCGGACATGGTTCCCTCGGTGGTCTTGATGTATTCGGCGGTTTCCTTTACATATTCAAGGACGCCCATATCAAGAGACAGAGCCTCATTTTCCTGGGAAAAATACCCTATACGCACGGTGTCGCCGATCTCTATATGACCGGAATCCGGTTTTATAAGTCCGCAGATAAGCTTCATAAGGGTTGATTTGCCGCAGCCGTTGGGACCTGTTACACCGATCCTGTCAGTCCTCAGGAAGTTGTAAGAGAAATCCGATATTACAGGGTGGTCGTAGCTCTTGCACAGATCATATATCTCTATGGTCTTGTTGCCGAGACGGCTGCCGATGGAGTTCATGGTGACGGTCTGGGTCTCCTTGATCAGCTCCTCAGACGCCAGCTTCTCGTATCTGGCTATATGAGCCTTCTGCTTGGTGCTTCTGGCTCTGGCACCACGCCTTATCCATGCCAGCTCCTTTCGCAGGATGTTCTGGTGCTTCTTCTCTGTGGCAAGTGCCATGTTCTCACGTTCTGCCTTAAGCTCCAGGTATCCCTCATAGTTGGCATTGTAGCTGTAGGTCTTGCCCTTATCTATCTCTACGATCCTGTTACATACCTTATCAAGGAAATATCTGTCGTGGGTGACCATAACCAGTGCCCCCTTATAATTATTCAGATATTCCTCAAGATATTCCGTCATGTCATTGTCCAGGTGGTTGGTAGGCTCGTCAAGAACCAGTATCTCGCAGTCGGACAACAGGGCGGCAGCCAGTGCAACCTTCTTCTTCTGACCGCCGGACAGCCTGGCTGCTTCTATATTTATATCCTTAAAGCCCAGCTCACCAAGGAGGGCTTTGGCGTCTCCCTCAATGGTCCACTGGTTGGACTCATTTTCATTTGCAGTTACAACACAGTCATATATGCTGCGTCCCTCGAGAAATTCCGGAGTCTGGGGCAGGAAGTTGATGACCACGTTGTTACCCTTTATGACCTGCCCTGAATCGCAGGTGTCAAGCCCGGATATAAGCTTGAGCAGGGTTGACTTGCCGGTGCCGTTTATTCCGATGACACCGATCTTCTCGCCGGAATTGACAGAGAAGTCTGCGTGATCGAACAGCACCTTGTCTGTATATGCTTTGCTGAAATCTTTAATAGTAAGTAAATTCATAAATATCCATATCCTTTATATTTAACAGAAGATGATCCGAAAGCCTGTTGCCGATATTTAAAATATCGGAATTTTAAATATTGTTCAAGCACCGGAGTTTGTGCTCATCCCCTGTTTTGTTCACTGGACATTTTAACGCAAAAACAGCCTGATAACAAGCGGACGTTAGAAGTAATATGGGCAAATGTGAGTAAAATTAAAGTTTAACGTATGGTCAGCAAAATATAAATGATGAACATATAGATAAAGGTAAAAAAGACTGAAAGGAGCTCTGGGAACAATTCGAAAATTTAAAATCAGGTGGGCTGGCAGATATAAGAATAAGTGCCAGTCCGAAATAAAGTGCTCATATAATTCGTATAAACAAAAATGCAAATTTGAACATGCTTTTAAGCTGCGATCATATATGGTGTGAGGAAATCCTTGATCTCCTCTGTGATCTCGTCATAGAAAGTTACTGTGAGATCGGTGTTAAGTCCGAGACTGGCAACGCCCAGGATAGACTTAGCGTCAACCATGAGATTTCTGTTGTTACCTGAGATGTCTGCGTCCCCGGGATATTTTCTCATAACCTCAACAAAATTTTTTACATCATCAAATGAATAAAACTTAACCTTAACAGTATTTACATTCATCATAACTATGTCCTCCTTTTGAATAAAAATTATTTTGGGTGCGTAGGTACCCTTTTATTTTCTTACCCCAAAGAAAATTGCAAAGATTATTTTTGCTTTCAGCATGTTATATCATCTTTTTCGGGGAGGGTCAAATTAAAAAAATCTAAACATAAAATTTTAATTATTAAATTTTTATAAAAATATCAAGAGAAAAAACAAAAATGCTTTATTAAAAACTGCAAATATAGTGTTTGACTTTTGAAAACAAACTTTGTGAAAAAGGTATATAAAAGCCCTCGAAACAATGGATTTTTCGTGGTTTTGAGGGGGCTTTCAATTCTTGACGTTGGGGGATAAGGGTGTTAATATGAATTTGTAAGGTGAATTTACAGATTGGTGACAGAAAAAGTCACATAATATATGCTCAGGGAGGATTAGAGATGCAGATAACAGAAATGAAGGCAAAGGTCAATACAATGGAGGATATAAAGAATCTTGTTGCGATTCTTAACCAGTTTCCGGGCGATGTAGATGTTTCATCAGCACAGTATGTAGTAGATGGAAAGTCTATTCTCGGAGTATTCAGTCTTGATCTTGAGAAGCCACTTACTATTAAGTTCCACGGTGAGATTCCAGAGGACATTGACAGTAAGTTAGCACAGTATAAGTGCTAATTTTTGGAAACAGGGCAGATATTATACATACAAAGAAAACCATAACATCCGACCAACTCGTATGCTGTGGTTTTCTTTTTTCTCTACTTAAAGGAGGCGGTTGCATGATATATCAGGGAGATACAGGTTTAGAGTACCATGTTAAGGTGAAAAAGGGTGACGTAGGCAGGTATGTGATACTGCCGGGAGATCCCAAGAGGTGCAGCAAGATAGCGGCATATCTTGATGACGCGAAGCTGGTGGCAGACAACAGGGAATTTGTCACATATACAGGATATCTGGATGGCGTGAAAGTGTCCGTGTGTTCCACGGGAATAGGAGGTCCCTCAGCGGCTATAGCCCTTGAGGAGCTGGTCCATGTGGGAGCAGATACATTTATAAGAGTGGGAACCTGTGGCGGTATGCAGATGGATGTGCTGGCAGGAGAGCTGGTCATAGCCACAGGAGCCGTCAGGATGGAGGGAACCTCCAGAGAATATGCACCTATTGAATATCCTGCGGTTACTGATATGACAGTGACAAATGCCCTTATTGCAGCAGCTAAGGAGGAAGGAGTGACAGCCCATGCGGGAGTTGTGCAGTCCAAGGATTCCTTCTACGGACAGCACGAGCCGGAGAAGAAGCCTGTGGGATATGAGCTTCTCGCCAAGTGGGACGCCTACTGTAAGATGGGATGTCTTGCCTCGGAGATGGAGGGAGCAGCCCTTATGATAGTGGGAGCTTCCCTCAGGGTAAGAGTGGGGGCCTGCTTCCTTGTGGTGGGCAATCAGGAGCGTAGAGCGGCAGGCTATGAGGAGACTCAGGTGTATGATACGGAGTCGGCGATAAAGACTGCCATAGGAGCTATAAGAAAGCTTGAAAAAAGTCCTCAAAACATATAAAATAGAGATAGCATGATTTAATAACTTTTCAGTCATTTGTTCGTAACTTCTGTTGGGGGACGGAAGGTGCCGGAGATTTGACAACAGTAGTCTGACGCAAGTCGGAGGGTAGTTACACTATAATTATTGGGAGGTTAGAAATGGACAAGGAAACATTAAAGAGCAAAGTTTTAAAAGTAGTTTCAGATGTGTTACCGGAGATCGATATTGACAATATTGATATGTCTGCGGAACTGACGAAGAAGTACGGCGTTAATTCTGTGTCGGTCATTCAGCTCATAGTAGCATTAGAGCAGGAATTTGATATCCAGTATGAAGATTCAGAGCTTGCACTGGGATTATATTATGACATGAATGACCTGGTAGATTCAGTTGCATCAAAGGTTAAATAGGGGAGGTACACAGAAATGAGTAATAAGAAAATATTGCCGGTAAGTTATCCTATGATAACTTCATGGCAGTGGCATGCCACATTATTTTCAATAATAGGCGATGATGAGAGAGCAAAGGAGTGGATATACAGCAATTATATCCAGCTCAGATGTTATAACATAGAAGAGATATTCACAGGTGATGAAATGCTTCTGGCAGATATGATGCCGGGCAGCAGCTCCATTAAGGAATGTCCGTATCTGTTGTTCTCACTTATGACCAAGGAGCAGGTCGAGAGCTATTGTGGAGACATTATAACATTTATCATTAAGACAATAGACCTGGGCGGCTATGTATACGGAGTATTTGACGAGGCTAAGATCCTCTGCGATTCAGGAGCTGATTACAAGTTCCCACACGAGCTGTTCATATTCGGATATGACAAGGATAAGCAGGAATTTAACGTAGGTGACTTCACATTCGGAGACCACTACTCATACACGACAGTATCATTTGAGGATGTTAAGAAGGGCTATGATATAATCACAGCAGCAGATGATCATATGTTTAAGGATGATTATAAGGGTCGCAGAGGTCTCTATGTTATCCAGAAGAACCTTCAGGATGAATACTACAAGCTTGATACAAAGTTCATCAAGGATACTCTTGTGGAATATCTTGAGGCAAAGGACAGCAAGAACCACTATCGTATGATGAGAAACAGATTTACAGATACCGTATTCGGTGTAAATGTATATGACGCAGTGCTTAAGCAGATCGGTATCCAGTTATCAGGTGATGATCCTGATTTTGATATCAGGGCACTTCATCTTGTATACGATCACAAGGTTCTCATGAATGAGAGAATAAAGTATCTCATGGAGAAGGGAATACTTGAGTATGACAGTGATATACTGGATTCATACATGGAGGTTGTAAACCTCATGCTCACAGCAAGAAATCTTCTTATTAAGTGTTCTATCACAGGCAAGGTTGACTGCCTTGACAGATTTGAGAAGTACATAATGGGAGCAAAGGAGAAGGAGATCGCTATCTTAAGTAAGGTAGTAGAGCTTTTATAATACCCAGATTGATAATTTCTGACAGATGCTGTCAGAGAAGATGAATAGATATAAAAAAGCTTCACATCAGTGATACATTTAGTTCATTGATGTGAAGCTTTTTTTATCATATTTAATCTGAGCATAGGTTTGATCTAATATTCAAACCTGTTTGGTTGTTCTTGATCCTAAGCCTCTTTTGGGCTCAAGTTTTACTTAGCCATTCTCTTCTCTATGTATGTGCAGAGGAAATCGGCTGTCTCCTCTATACCGAAGTATGATGAGCTTATGCATATGTCGTAGGTTGTTGCATCACCCCAGCCCTCGACACCGTGGCTGTCATGGTAGTTACGACGCTGCTTATCCTTCTTGTCTATGAAGCTCTTTGCTTCTTTCTCTGAAAGACCATCAGCAGTCATGATACGCGCAAGTCTTGCGTCATCTTCAGCATTTACAAATATTGTGATGAGGTTCTCATTTCCATGAAGTGCGACATCAGCACAACGTCCTACTACTATGAAGGATTCGCCTGAAGCAGCCTTTTCCTTGATGAAATCAGCCTGCATCTGTGCAAGCACGTCCTCCATTGAAGCATTGTGCTCGTTATATTTTCTTGTGAGGAATATGTTACGCTTCTTCTCGTCATACTTTACGAGCTCATCGTAATCCGAGTTATTCTCATCGGCAATGTGCTTTAATATATTTTTGTCATAAAGATTGATTCCAAAATGCTCTGCAATCCTCTCGGCAACCACATGTCCACCGCTTCCGCATGTACGACCAAGAGCAATAAGTATCTGTTTGTCCATATACATACCTCCCGACTTGAACATCAGCCCATTTTAAATTCACCTTTAATAAAGGACTGACGCAATATATTATATTGCCCCTGTTTATTCCAGGGGCAACAAAACTAATCTTATATGTTTATATTATCACAAATTACATTGTAATTCCACCACAGTAACGAAGGAAAATAATAAGCATTGATATTGCAATTACAATGATCGTAGCAGGTGCTGCTGTCTTACAGTACTTGCCCCAGCCTATCGGGTGACCATTTTTAGCTGCAACAGCTGTACCTACAACATTTGCAGATGCACCGATAGGAGTTGCACTACCACCTATATCGGTACCCATTGATAATGTCCATGCAAGGCAGTGAAGAAGTGGCATATTGACCTCGCCTGTTGCACTTGCAAGTCCCTTTATTACAGGAAGCATTGTTGCGGCAAATGGAATGTTATCAACAAATGCACTGGCAAATGCTGAGAGCCAGATGATGATGGCAACCATAAGGTATACATTTCCGCCGCAGATCTTCTCGATAACGCCTGCGATAGCTGTTAAAACGCCTGTCTGCTCAAGACCGCCTACAACAACGAAGAGTCCGATGAAGAAGGCAAGGGTCTTCCAGTCAACACCCTTTAATACCTTGCCGATATTCTTGCCTGATGTGGCAAGGGTTATTATTGCTATAAATGTTCCGATAAACGCAACAGTAAGATGTGTTGCTGAGTGTGACACAAGAAGGATAACTGCTATAGCAAAGATAACACTTGATATAACAAATTCTCTTGTACTTGATATTGCTGACTTAGGATCAGGGATAGCAGAAAGGTCTACTGACTCGCCGTCCTTAGGAGCAAGCTGTTTGTGGTATACCAGATAGAAGTATATAACTACTACAACAAGACATACGGCTACGATGGCACCTGTGTTCTTTAAGAAGTCGAAGGATGAGTAGCCAAGGCCTGTACCGATGATGATGTTTGGTGGGTCACCGCACATTGTAGCGGAACCACCCAGGTTCGCACAGAATATCTCCGACAGGATCATAGGAACCGGATTAAGCTTAAGAAGCTTTGAAAGTTCTACGGTTACTGCTGCAAGGAACAGGATAACTGTGATACTGTCTATGAACATTGAAAGCACTGCTGCCATGATCATGAATGTTATGAAGAGAGGGATAGGCTTGTAATTAACAAGCTTAGCCAGTTTTAAGCATAACCAACGGAAGAAGCCGGCATGTGCCATACCTTCAACCATGATCATCATTCCACACAGGAAAATGATGGTTGCCCAGTTGATACCTGAGCTTTCCTCACTCTGGGTGGAGTACCAGAAGTTTAATGTAAAAATTGCTTTGTAATTAAGGGTTTTTACTACTGCGTCAATACTACGCATTGCAACGCCAAATACGAAGATAAGGGTCAATGCGCCGGCTGTAAGTGTTACGTACTGCTTCTCGATCTTATCAAGAACCATCAGGGCGAACATTACAAGAAAGATTGACACAGCAATAATCTGAGCTGCTGTCATTTGCAATTCCTCCTATATAAAATAATATATTTAACCATGGGCTGGGACGTTATATACTTAGATCCTTTAGCAACATGGTTCTGAACCATATGCAATAATATCACATTGCTCCGGGGAATACTAATATTATTTTATTTTTTTTGTAAATTTCTTTTTTTATGTTAAAATATATGTCTATAGGCTGTTTAAGTGCGAAAAAGCATAAAAAATAATATTTTACGGCTGGATCGGTTGATTTGCAGGGTAGTTCTGCATAGATATAATAAATGGTCTTATTTTCAATATAAGGAGATATGGAATGAATATTTGCGTATACGGATCATCAAGTGATGATATAGACAAGAAGTACATAGAAGCTACAGAGAGGCTTGGAGAGCTTATGGCGGAGCATGGTCACGGGCTGGTGTTCGGCGGCGGTGCCAGAGGCCTTATGGGAGCAGTGGCAAGAGGCGTTGCCAGGAAGGGCGGCAATATAATCGGTGTTGCACCGGGATTTTTCAACGTGGACGGCGTGCTCTTTGACAAATGTACAGAGTTTATCACCACAGATACCATGAGAGAGAGAAAGGCTGTCATGGAGGACAGGGCAGACGCCTTTATCGTAACGCCCGGTGGAATGGGTACATTTGAAGAGTTTTTTGAGATACTCACCCTTAAGGAGCTGGGACGTCACGGCAAGGCAATAGTTATATTCAACATAGACGGCTACTACGACAAGCTGATCCAAATGCTTGATGAGTCGGTGGAGAAGAAGTTCATGGTGCCTGCCATTCGTGAGATCTACACAGTCCTTGATAATGAGGAAGAGATCTTAAAGTACCTTGAGGGCTACAAGACTGAGGTAGGCAAGGTATTCAAGTTCTAAAGGTAAGCAGGACAGGATCGATATTTAATTTAAAGGCTTCAAGACAAAGGCTGGGAGGATATTAAGGTTTTAGGGTATATACAGGGGAGTGATAAAGCGTGGCAGATACAAACTACGGTGTAAATGATCTCATAAGAGATGAGTTATACAAAAATATGGATGAGGAGTACGGCAGGCAGCAGGCGAAGCTGATCCCGGAGTGTGGCAATATCATAGGTGTGAGAATGCCTGTGCTCAATAAGATGGCAAGGGAGATAGCCAGTGTAAACTGGAAGGAATATCTGCAGGGTGCCAGAAGCGACACATACGAGGAGATACTGCTCCAGGCTCTTGTCCTTGGGTATGCCAGAGGTAAGGTTGACGATATACTATTATATATAGAAGAGTTTATTCCGCTTATAGACAACTGGGCGGTGTGCGATCACCTGTGTGCAGGCCTTGGCATGGCAAGGGAATATCAGGAAGAGTTCTGGGAATTTATAACAAAATGGGTGAGCCGTGACGGCAAGCTTAAGAAGCCGGGACACCCGGAATATATAATGCGTTTTGTTACGGTCATGATGTTGGATTATTTCATAAATGACAGATACATAGACAATGTGCTCTTCGCTTACAATACCATGAAGCATCCGGGATATTATTTTAAAATGGGTGTTGCCTGGGGACTTGAGACGGCATATTACAGCTATCCGGACAAGGTGCTGGCATTTTTGAAGGATAATGATCTGGATGAGGAGACCCTTTCCATGACATTTAAGAAGCTGCTTAATTCCGAGAAGCTAAGTGACGGGGAAAAACAGGTCATAAAAGAAATCCGCGGATGAGAAAAAATTAAGCTCAAAAACGGCAGATGGGATCATGGATCGTAAAAGATTTTATAGTACTGATATTGTAGATAAATTGAATAATAAAAATTAAAACCTCCATACTAATAGGTAATAAATGGTTACAAATATTACTGAACAGTATGGAGGTTTTTATTATGAAGTTATTTTTAAAGAGTTGTCTCAGACTTATCAAGGGTACGGTTTTGGTTGGCATTGCTTACGCCATGATGAAGTGCTGCCAGTTATGCCTTGAGGCAGAACGCAAGACCCTTTCAAAAACCGAGTCATAACATACCGTATTATGAAAAATGAAAAAAGGTCACCTATGACAGCTTTCGTGAAATTACTGTTTCAAAGCAATTACTTTCCTGAAAGGTTTGACATGGTGTCTGCGATCACCGGTATTACCAGGTCGGGATTTTCATTTTTGTACTGGAGAAGGGCGTTGGAGCAGCCCTGTATCAGCATGGTGACCTTTACGTTGTATGACAGGTTATTTAATTCAGGATGACCCTTGAATATGGTCTCCTTGATCTTTGTTTCAAGCTTGGAAGTAAGCAGTCCGTAGTTTTTGTCATTTGCAGGGAAAAGGATGTTAAACATATGTCCCTGGTTGATGAAAGCATAGCAGAGCTGGGTGGTAGCCTCAGCCGGGCTGCTTATGAACAGCTCCGGATTGGGGATGTCCGAGATGAGCCTGTCTATGGCGTCATTCTCCAGATAATCCGCAAGATCATATATGTCCTTGAAGTGGAGGTAGAAGGTCTGCTTGCTTATACCGGCCTTCTCTGTAAGCTCCTTTACGGTGATCCTCTCCAGGGCTTTTTTTGAGCGTAATTCAAGAAATGCACTGAATATGCTGTTTCTTGTTCTTGTTATTCTTAAATCCATGTGGTTTACCGTTCCTTATATCAATTCTGTGTGAATATTACTTCAAAATCTCAACATTATTTACATTTTTAGACTATAGTCAAATATTTGACTATGATAAATTATTGCTTATGGCAATGGCCATTCCTGTGTCTTATAATAAGGGAAAATGTGACTACAGTCAAGAATACAATTCCGTGGCGTCATATTGGACGTTTGCGGGGATTGCAGAAAATACATCAGGGTACAAAGGAGAAGGTTATGGATATATATGAGTTTTATTCAGGCAAATGTTTCGAGGCATACGAGGAATTAGGAGCACACCTTATAAAAGAAAAGAAAGCCGGCAAGACCGGGGCAAATAAAAAGACCGGAACAGCAAAGGCAAAGGATACAGAGGTGAAGGGCGTGAGATTTGTCACCTATGCACCTAACGCAGCAGGGGTAAGTCTCATGGGAGATTTCAACAACTGGGGCGAGACAGAGATGACCAGGTGCTATGGCGGCGGATTCTATGAGGTGACAGTGGATAATGCCCGCCCGGGAATGATGTACAAGTACAAGATATATCACAGGGATGGCAGCAGCATGGAGCACTGTGACCCTTACGGCTTTGGCATGGAGCTTCGTCCGGCATATGCCTCCATCATAAGAGATCTGGATGAGTACAAGTTCAAGGATAGCAGGTGGATGAAGACCAGAAGTGTAAGACAGGGCTCACCTTTGAATATATTCGAGGTTCATCTCGGTTCCTTTAAGACCAAGCCTGTGTATGACGAGAACGGAAATGAGCTGACACCGGAGCAGGTGGCAGAGGCAGGCAGAGTTCACGAGAGCTGGTATACATATACAGAGCTTGCCCCTCTTCTTGTGGAATATGTGAAGGCACACAATTACAACTATGTGGAGTTTATGCCACTATCAGAGCACCCAAGTGACCAGTCCTGGGGATACCAGAATACAGGATTTTTCAGTCCTACCTCAAGATACGGAACAGCGGCAGAGCTTATGGAGCTGGTGGATGTGCTCCACCAGAACAATATCGGTGTTATCATGGATTTCGTTCCGGTGCACTTTGCCCTGGATGATTACGGACTGGCAAGGTATGACGGAACACCTCTCTATGAGCATCCTACAAATGATGTGGGCTACAGCGAGTGGGGCAGCATGAACTTCATCCATTCAAAGGGTGAGGTGTCAAGCTTCTTACAGAGTGCAGCCAACTACTGGCTTGAGAAGTATCATTTTGACGGTCTCAGGATGGACGCCATAAGCCGTATCATCTACTGGATGGGAGATCCTGACAGAGGGGTAAATGAGCGTGCGGTGGAATTTATCCGTACCATGAACAAGGGACTTAAGGAGAGACATCCAAGTGCCATGCTTTGTGCCGAGGATTCCACAGATTACAAGGGAACCACCAAGGAGGTTCAGTACGGAGGACTGGGCTTCGATTACAAGTGGGATATGGGTTGGATGAACGACACTCTGGATTTTTTCAGAACCCTTCCTTTCTGCAGGGCAGAGCACTATCACAAGCTGACATTTTCAATGATGTATTATTATAATGAAAGATATATGCTGCCACTGTCCCACGATGAGGTGGTACACGGCAAGGCAACTATCCTTCAGAAGATGGCAGGACAGTATGAGGAGAAGTTTCCACAGGCCAGGGCACTCTATGCCTACATGTATGCCCACCCGGGCAAGAAGCTTAATTTCATGGGAAATGAGCTTGGTCAGTTAAGGGAGTGGGATGAGAAGAGACAGCAGGATTACGACATATTAAAGTATCCTCTCCACTCAGCCTTCAATACCTATATCAAGGATCTCAACAAGATATATATGAAGGAGAAGGCTCTGTGGGCATGGGACGACGACCCTCACGGATTTGACTGGATACTGTGTGGCAAGGAACAGGACGTGGTATATATCTTCCAGAGGGTAGTAGATGATGAGAAGATAATAGTTGTTCTCAACCTTTCCGGAATGACCTATTACAATTACCATTTCAGATATGGCTTCGGCAATACCATGAAGGTGATCATAAACAGTGACTGGAACAAGTACGGCGGCTCCACCCCGGACAATGAGAAGACGATATATGGTGATAATGGTGATTTTGGATTTGACCTGAAGCCGTTGTCTGCATTATATTTAAGACCGGAGGATTAAAGAAAATTTCACATATGTAGGAGAAACCGGATGATTTTAGATGTAAGTAATTTAAGCCATGGATTTGGAGACAGAGCAATATTTGAAGATGTGTCCTTCAGACTGTTGTAGGGCGAGCATATAGGCCTTGTCGGGGCAAATGGTGAGGGTAAGTCCACCTTCATGAACATAGTTACAGGAAATCTCATGCCAGACGCAGGAAAGGTAACATGGGCGAAAAACGTAACAGTAGGGTACCTTGACCAGCATACAGTCCTTACCAAGGGCATGACCATCGGCGAGGTGTTAAAGAGTGCTTTCTCAAGATTATTTGACATGGAAGCACGTATAAATGAAATATGCGACAAGCTGGGAGAGGTGACTGATGAGGACGAGATGAACGCCCTTCTTGATGAGATGGGAAGCCTCCAGGATCTTCTGGACAGCCATGATTTCTATAATATAGATTCAAAGGTAGAGGAGGTAGCAAGAGCGTTTGACCTGCTGCCACTGGGACTTGATAAGGATGTGACAGACCTGTCGGGAGGACAGAGGACTAAGGTTCTGCTGGCGAAGCTTCTGCTTTCCAAGCCGGAGATACTCTTACTCGACGAGCCTACCAACTACCTGGACGCCAATCATATAGAGTGGCTTAAGAGGTATCTCAGGGATTATGAAAATGCATTCATACTCATATCCCATGACATACCATTTTTAAATTCGGTCATCAACATCATCTACCACATGGAGAACTGCAAGCTCACAAGGTATGTGGGAGATTATGATAAATTCCTTGAGGTGTACGAGGTTAGAAAGAATCAGCTTGAGGCAGCTTACAGAAAGCAGCAGCAGGAGATATCGGAGCTTAAGGACTTCGTTGCCAGAAACAAGGCAAGAGTTGCCACCAGGAACATGGCAATGTCCAGACAGAAGAAGCTTGACAGAATGGAGATCATCGAGCTTGAGAGGGAGAAGCCAAAGCCGGAGTTTAACTTCAAGGAGGCGAGAACTTCAGGCAAGGTTATATTTGAAACCACAGATCTTGTTATTGGATATGATAAGGATAAGCCGCTGTCTAAGCCTATGAACCTGAGAATGGAGAGAGGGGACAAGATCGCCATCGTCGGAACAAACGGTATTGGAAAGACAACCTTCCTAAAGAGCGTTCTGGGTCTTATCCCTGTTATATCGGGAAAGGCAAATCTGGGAGATTATCTGTACAAGGGATATTTCGAGCAGGAGTGCAGCATGGGTGAGAATACCTGTCTTGAGGAGATCTGGCAGGAGTTTCCGGGATATACCCAGTATGAGGTAAGGAGTGCCCTTGCCAAGTGCGGGCTCACCACCAAGCACATAGAGAGCAAGGTTAAGGTACTGTCCGGTGGAGAGCAGGCTAAGGTAAGACTGTGCAAGCTTATCAACACCGAGACAAATGTCCTTCTTCTTGATGAGCCTACAAATCATCTGGACGTGGACGCAAAGGAGGAGCTTAAGCGTGCCCTTAAGTCATACAAAGGTTCTATACTCCTGGTATGTCACGAGCCTGAGTTTTATGAGGGGCTGGTTAAGGATATATGGAATCTTGAGCAGTATTCATTACTGTCATATTGATAGAGGAAGGTTACAGATAGATGTCTGATTTACTTAATACATTAAGAGAGCATAAGATAATAGCTGATGGAGCCTTTGGAACTTATTTTCAGAATAAATACGGGGATAATGACAATGTGGCTCCGGAGCGGGCTAACCTTACGGATCGATCCAAGGTTGTTGCCATACATAAGGATTATATTGCGGCAGGAGCAAGACTCATAAGGACGAATACATTTGCAAGTAATACCAAATCATTGGGGATGAACTTCATGGAAGTTCTGGCAAATGTAAGAAACGCAGTGGAGGCAGCCAGAACAGCGGTAAGGGAAAGCGTTGTGAAGGATAAGGTGTTCATAGCCGGAGACATAGGACCCATACCGAAGGATTCCGGTGCGGATCACAGCCAGATCGTAAATGAGTATATGACCATAGCCGACATCTTCATAGAAGAGAAGCTGGACATGATACTTTTCGAGACTCAGGCAGAGCTTTCGGACATACTTCCGGTGATACACCACATAAAGGAAGTAAGCGACATGCCGGTGTGGGTACAGTTTTCCGTGAACCAGTTCGGATACAGCAACGCCGGTCTTTCGGCAAGGAAGCTGTGGGAGCTTGCTGCGGCAGATGACGATATAGACGGAATAGGCTTAAACTGCGGAATAGGTCCTGCCCACATGGAGAAGATACTTAGGACAGTGAACCTGGACTGCGGCAAATTCGTATCAGTACTCCCAAATGCCGGCTATCCTAAGCTGTTTATGAACAGGCTTACATTTTCAAATAATATAGGATATTTCTCCGAGAAGGCGGAAGTATTTGCCCGGATGGGAGCAGACGTTATAGGCGGCTGCTGCGGAACCGACCCTGCAAATATTGAGGACATACGGAGAACAGTTTCTTTAGAACATAATGATAAGGTAAAGAACCCGGCAGGACAGGCTGAGGCGGTCTCCGACCCTTGTGATACAGGGCTTCTTTCTGTTAGAAAGAAGGATCCTGACCACAAGCTGATCGCAGTGGAGCTGGTGCCTCCTGTCAATGCGGATGATGAGAAGCTTCTTGACGCAGCAAATATCTTAAAGAATGCCGGAGCAGATGTGGTCACATTCCCGGATTCTCCATCAGGAAGAACCAGGGCAGACGCAGTGCTCATGGCGGAAAAGGTTAAGAATGAGACAGGGCTCAGGGTCATGCCTCATATCTGCTGTCGTGATAAGAATGCCATAGCCATAAGAGCTACCATACTTGGAGCAAGGCTTAACGGCATAGAGGATTTCCTTGTCATAACAGGAGATCCTGTGCCGGTTATGATAAGACAGACCACAAAGAGTGTGTTCAACTTCGATTCTATAGGAATGATGAACATAATCTCAGACATGAATGATGAGATCCTTAAATCCCACAGGGTAAGCTATGGTGGAGCCGTAAATCATAACAGGGTAAATCTCAACATAGAGATAGAGAGAGTTAGAAAGAAGATGAAGGCAGGTGCCACCTTCTTCTTAAGCCAGCCGGTGTTCTCAACTTCCCAGGCTGATATATTAAGGGGAATAAAGGAACAGACCGGTGCAGTGATACTGGTGGGTGTCATGCCTTTGGTAAGCAGAAGAAACGCCATGTTCATGAAGAGTGAGATGAGCGGTATCAACATTCCTGATGAGGTGATCATGAGGTACCCTGAAAATGGCAGCAGAGAAGAGGGCGAGGCTGTTGGTGTAGCCCTTGCAAAGGACATAATAGCAGCAACGGAAGGCTTCGCTGACGGATACTATTTCTCATTCCCATTCAACAGAGTCGGCATGTTAAAGAAGATCATGGAGTAAAATTAATAGAAACCGGGCAGAGTGATCGCCCGGTTTTGTTGATTGCTCCATTTGTAATTATGAATATGTTATATGTGTGCATGCTGGTAGTTGATACATATCAGTTAGTTAATTTCTTTTGCTTTGTAAGCCTCAAATACCTTCTCAGGGGGGTAGGTGAAGTACATTATGGAGAGCATAAGTGTACAGGACGCCCAGATGATAGGCTCTGTAATGGTAATTCCAAGATAACCAAGATGAGGTGCCAGGAATATGACTGACAGAATCTTGAATATCATCTCAAGAGTACTTGAAGCTATAGGGACGATCTTTCTTCCCATTCCCTGCATTGAACATCTCAGGACGAAGAGAGGTCCCAGAACATAGAAGCATGGCACACTTATCTTCAGGTAAGTGACTGCCGGATCTACAATGGCAGCCTTGGTGGTTCCTGTAACCAGTCTGATAAGTGGAGGAGCCAGCAGTATATCCAGTATCACCAGAACGGTGGTTATTATCATATTTATCATAATGCCGGCCTTTATACCCTCTTTTACACGGTCTATCCTTCCGGCACCCATGTTCTGGCTGACGAAGGTTGTTACGGCATTTCCCACTATGTAGAGCATTACCGTCAGGATATCGAACACCCTTCTGGCAGCAGTGTGGGCAGTGATTATATCTGTACCAAGCTTGTTGATGGCACTCTGCAGCACGATGGTACCAATATTTACAATACAGCTCATGAAGCCCATGGACAGGGCAGACATGTACAGGTCTGTGAAATCCACATGGGATACGGAGTACTCACCCTTCTTAGGAAGCAGCCATTTGCACTTGAACAGAAGGTATGCCGTACATCCGATGGCGGATACTGCCTGGGAGATCACGGTGGCAACAGCGGCACCTACCACTGCCATGTTAAAGCCCCTTATGAACAGCAGGTCAAGTCCGATGTTTAAGACAACGGACACACACAGGAAATAAAGAGGAGTCTTGCTGTCACCTACGGCTCTTAATATATTTGCAGAAAGATTATAGAGGGCTATGAACACCAGTCCCACAATGATGATCCTTACATAGTCATCAGCCATGCCAAGGATCTCCGCTGGAGTGCCAAGCAGCTTTAGTACCGGGTAAATGAACATCAGTCCTATAACAATGAGGAAAATGGTTGCCAGAGCCGTAAGTATGGTGGATACGGCAACGGTCCTTCTGAGCTTCTCGTAATCCTTTGCTCCGTAATTCCTGGCGATAGGTATTGCAAGTCCCAGGGTTCCGCTGATCAGGAAGCCCATAAGCATGTTGGACACAACGCTTGTGGCACCTACGGCAGCCAGTGCGTCCGAGCTTACATAATTTCCTACAATGGCTGAATCAGCGAAGTTGTACAACTGCTGTGACAACTGACCGATGATCATAGGAATCGCAAATAACCATATAACCTTCATTGGTTTTCCTGTGGTCAGATCTTTCATAAAGAACATCCTTTCTTAAAATTCAAAATGATAAAGCTTCTAAAAAATATAAATACAAAATCCATATCAGTAAAAATGTAAATGCCTGGCAGGATAACAAAAATGCAGTGTGCATATTATTTTAAATAAAACATTATAGTTCTCTGCGTGAAAACGATTTCACAAATGGCTTCGAAGTCCAATCTATAACGGAGAGAGAAACAAGTCAAGGGGCAAATCGCAAATAAAAAAAGTTTGTAAAAAGTGTTCAAAATATAGGTTATAATGTGTGTAAAATACCCTCTTACGGCTCTTAAGACCTTAAATAATGGGCGATGGACAAAAATGGGTTGCAAAAAATCCCATAATATAAGAAAATAAAAAAATCAGAGGCACTGATCAGTGATCATGAAAGGTATATGAGGCATATAATTGTACGATAACGAATTAGATGGAAAGAAAGAAAAAGTAATAGTATTTGCCGTGGCAGTGGGAGACAGCGAGCTTCAGGATGTGGAAGCGTCACTGGATGAAATGACGGAGCTGTTAAAAACTGCGGGAGCGGAGACCTGCGGAAGGCTGATCCAGCCGAGGGAGTATCCGGATCATGGCCTGTATCTTGGAAAGGGTAAGATTGAGGAACTGAGAGAGCTTATCTGCGAGACAGGAGCTACCGGCGTATGCTGTGATGATGAGCTTTCACCGGCACAGCTTATGAACCTGACGGACGCACTGGACATAAAGGTTATGGACAGGACAATGGTAATCCTTGATATATTTGCAGCTCATGCAGGAAGCTATGAGGGCAAATTACAGGTAGAATTGGCACAGCTTAAGTTCAGAGCCACAAGACTGGTGGGAATGAGAAGCTCCCTTTCAAGGCTTGGAGGCGGAATAGGAACCAGAGGTCCCGGAGAGAAGAAGCTGGAGATAGACAGGCGAGTTATAAGAGACAGGATATCAAGACTCAAGGCAGAGCTCAGGGAAGTGGTGTCAAGACGAGACGAGCAGCGAAAGCAGAGAAGCCGTTCACACATCCCTGTTGTGAGCATTGTGGGTTATACAAATGCAGGCAAGTCAACTCTCTTAAACTATGTGACAGGAGCCGGAGTACTTGAGGAGGATAAGCTATTTGCAACCCTTGATCCCACAACCAGGAACTACAGTCTTAAGAGTGGACAGCAGATACTTCTCACGGATACGGTAGGGTTCATAAGAAAGCTGCCTCATCATCTGGTGGAGGCTTTTAAATCAACTCTTGAGGAAGCAAAATACAGTGATATAATCCTTCATGTGGTGGACGCTTCCGATGAGAACAGGGATAAGAACATGGAGACCGTGTACGACACCCTGAGACAGCTTAAGATAGACGAGGAGACAGAGAAGACCATCATTACTGTTTTTAACAAGACAGATATGATAGAAAATAAGGATGAGCTGTACAGCATAAAGGATCTTACATCGGACAGAACAGTATACATTTCAGCGAAGACAGGCTGGGGCGTGGAGGAGCTGTTTGATGTTATTGAGGAGATCCTTAGAAACAGTAAATCCTATATAAGACACACATTTCCATATACTGAGGCGGGAAAGCCCGGGATCATAAGGAAATATGGTGAGCTTATCACAGAAGAGTATCTTGAAGACGGAATATTTGTCGAGGCCTATGTTCCAAAGGCAATCCTTGGACAGCTGGGACTTGATTAAATATATTGCATCAGATCTAATAAAGAGCTGATGCGCAGCAGGAATGAGCATTGCTACTTGTCAGATGGATTTATGTTCAGATAATAGGAGGAGAAAAATGGACGAAAACAATATGAATCAATTTGATTCTTTTGCACAGAACCCGGAGAACGGGACATCACCATCAGGTGACGCAGCCGGAAATGAGCCGGCAGGAAACGCAGATTTCGGTTTCGGAGGAAATGTAACCGGAAGCGAGCCGGCAGGAAACACAGATTTCGGTTTTGGAGGAAATGTAACCGGAAGCGAGCCGGCAGGAAACACAGGATTTGGCTTCGATGGCAATGGGGCCGGTTCTGATGATATGAACATATTCGGTGACAATATCTCAGGAGGATATGAGATCATGGAAAAGAAGAGCAAAAAAGGTCTCGTGATCGGAATATCCATGGCAGCAGTTGTGGTGATCGCAGCACTTGTTACAGGTCTGTACTTTATTCTCAGAAAAACTCCGGAGGAGATAATCGAGAATGCTGTTAAGGATACATTTGCCGAGACAACAGAAGAGGGATATTCACTGTTGAATGATACCCTCGGCTTATCTGAGTTTTCTACAGAAAAGGCAGATACTGAGATAACATATACGATAGTTGATAGTGCTGTGCCTGAGTACAAGAATGTTGGAATGACAGCCTACAGCTCAATTGATATGACAGACGAGGACAATGTTAAGGCTGCCATGGGTGGAAAGCTTGAGATAGGCGGCGAGGCTTTAAGTGCAGATGTCAAGTTCGTAGATTCAGTGCTTTACTGTGCAATTCCTGAGCTGGCAGACAAGACCTATAAGCTCACAGCCGATGATCTCGTTAATATAATCCAGGACGCAGCAAATGCCGCTTCTTCAGGTGATGGCAGTGCCGCAGCCATGGATGTTGACTATTCTGAAATTATTGAGAAGTTCCAGGAGGTTTCTGAGACAGCTGGCAAGAATTTTAAGGAAAAGCTTGTATATGAGAAGGCTGGAAGTGAATCAGTTTCACTGGATAATGGCAAGTCAGTAAAGGCTAAGAAGTACACAATGACAGTGCCTAAGGCAGCAGTAAAGGAATATGTCAATGAATACGTTACTGCAGTCGTAGACTATGCAAATGAAAATATAACCGATGACCAGTGGACAGAGATCGGACTTACTAAGGACAGCTTTGAACAGATTGCAAATATGGTTCCGGCATATGTTGGAATGTTAGTAACTAAGGATATTGTCGTTGATTATTATGTTGCAGACGGCAAGCTTGTGAAAATAGCAAGCACATATAAGGTATCGGGTATTGCACCATACCAGCTCACACTTGATGTTCAGTTCATGGGTGATAAATTCGTGACAAATGATATTTCTGCAGAGCTTACAATGTCAAGTGGGGAAGATGACAGTGCAAGCACTGTTTCGTATTATTTTGACAAGACATCAGAAACCAAGGATGGCAAGTGGACAGTAAGTGGTGAGACTGCAGTGAAAGCTGCTGATGGCGAATTGATCAAAGCGGAATATGAGCAGGTATTTGACAGTAATACAAAGGATTTTACATATACGGGCAAGATATCTTCAGTTTCAACAGGTGATGAGATCGTAATTGATGGGGCTGGTAATTTCAGTGAGATAAACAAGGGTAAGTCCTATACATTTGATATAAGCAGATTTGCCATAACAGATGCTGATGGAAATGTAGCACTGGCATTTGCAGGTACAACCAAGGCAGGAGATCTTGGCAAGACTATTGAGGCAGATGCTGATGCAGTAGATATTGATGCAGCAGCAGAGTCATTTGACGTCGACAAGTTCAACCAGATAATTGATAAGTGGAATGAGGCACTTGGTCTTGCAGCATATTATGAAGGCAGTGCAGGGGGAGATACAGGCAGTATCAAGGATGGTCTTGGTGATGACTCACAGGATGCTGGTGATACAGAAGACGACTATTCTGGCGATACTGATTTTAGTGATGATGAGTATCAGGGGATAGTCATGAAGACAACCTCCGGTTACAGCATTGATATAAAGGAGCCGGCAGGTTATTCAAGATCATATGCCAGCGAATATACAATAGATCTGTATAATTATGACAATGATCTGTCAGATGTTTATTATAGCTGGGACACATACAGCAGCGTTGAGGACGACATGAAGACCGATCTGGATTCAAAGGTTGATATATACGGCAGTGACAGCGTTAATGTGATCGAAACGGGATCTGTTGAGCTTGCAAATGGCAAGACTGCCCAGTACCAGATCACATCAACAGCACTGTATGGAAGCATGGTATACTATTATGATTTCTATGTTAATCTAGAAGGGGATGAGTACTATACAGCAACTGTAACAAGCTGGAAGAGTGCAGATCTTCTTCAGGATATAGTTGATACGTTCCTGTCAGATGATGTGGTGGTTATCAGCAAATAGGCAGTGACCGGGGGTTGAAACATATATAAAAAGAACGCACCAAGTGTCGAAGGCACATTTAGAATGGTGATACCAAACAGGAAGATTTTAATGGGCTGATGTTCAATGAAAAGGAGAGAGACGATGAAGACAGTTGATGTAAAGAATGTAAGTATAGGATCAGGAATGACCAAGATATGTGTTCCTATGGTGGCAGCCACAGATTATGATGTAAACGTACAGATCCGTAAAATAAAGAAATCCAAGACAGATCTTATGGAGTTTCGTGCTGACTGCTATGATAACTGTTTTGACTATGCTTCTCTCGATAAGATACTAAAAAAGCTTGCTGAGGAATTTACAGAGATACCTATCGTATTCACCTTCAGAACAAAAGGCGAGGGTGGCAGCATGGAAGCTAATATATCCATGTATAAGGATCTCTTAAAACATGCCATTGATACAGGATATATAGATTTACTGGACGTGGAGTATTTTGCCGACCTGGAATTTGTTCCTGAGATAATTGAATATGCACACGAGAGAAATGTGTATGTGGTGGTATCAAATCATGATTTTAAAACAACAATTCCTATGGAACGTATTGTAGACAGATTTAAAGCTATGATAAATACAGGGGCAGACATAGCTAAGATTGCTATGATGCCAGAGGACGGCAGCCAGGTAGTTGATATGATGCAGGCGGCAAAGGAGCTTCAGGAATGTGGAAATGAAACTCCTCTCATAGTAATATCTATGGGGGCGCTCGGAGTGGAGACCAGAACTGCCGGAGAGATGTATGGAAATACAGTATCATTTGCCACGGCGGGAATACCATCAGCACCGGGGCAGATTGATGTTGAGGCCCTCAGAAGCCAGCTGGAGATAGTGCATCACATTATAAGTGGAAGATAAATAAGGCGGATGACAAAAATAAATGCCTGAAGAAAAGGACAGCCATGACAAGAAGTAGTCGTGGTTGTCCTTTTTGTGCAATAAGCCGTCATGCAGAAATTGTGCTTCAATAAATGCACAAGAATATGATTTGTATACACAATAAAAACTAAAAAATATGTCACAAATAAAATAATTAAAATTATTATATAAAAAATCGTTCATTTATTATTGCACTCTCCTGAAATTTGTAGTAGAATCAGAGTAACACGAATATATATTAGGTGTTGATGTTTAAATGGGCTGATGTTCAATGAGGAGGGATTTTTATGAGAAAGAGAAGCTTGGCAATTACGATGGCCATAACATTGGGGCTTGGTGGAATTACACCAGCAATTTCAACAAATGCAGCAGGTGTTCATGAGGAACAGGTGGCAGTTGTGCAGGAGGGAGATGCACAGGAATCTACGGAAACCACTACAGAAGAACATGATTTAGACACCACGGAGGCTGACACACAGGAATCTACAGAAGCCGACACAGGCATATCACCGCAGGAGTCAACAGAATCCGACACGGGCATATTACCGCAGGAGTCAACAGAATCCGACACGGGCATATTACCGCAGGAATCTACAGATGCTGATACAGCAGAACATAGAAAAAGCATAGTTCAGGAACAGGTGAATGCAGATGAACCAATAGTAAATATGGTTGAGGTCAGTGAAGCTAATTTCCCGGATAAGAAATTCAGAGAGTACCTTTTGAATCAGTTTGATACAGATAAGGATAGATTTATTAATGCGGATAGCGTAAACAAAATTGATTGCTATAATTTAGGTATAGAATCACTTCAGGGAATAGAATATTTCGAGAAACTGGAATCTTTGTTCTGTGGAAGAAACAAACTGAAAACTCTTGATTTAAGAAACAACATGGCACTGAATATCCTGGAATGTTCCAACAATAAGCTGAGCAGCCTGTACATAAGTCCAGGCGAGGCTCTAAGGTACCTGTATGCTGATCATAACGAGTTGACCAGCCTTGATCTTAGGAATAACACAGCGTTGAAAAGTCTGAATTGTTCTGATAATCATCTGAGCAGCCTTTATCTGGATGGAGATGTGTCATTAACTCAGCTATTTTGTGGTAATAACGAGCTGACCAGTCTTGATGTGAGAAGTGATATAAGCCTGGAGATTTTGAGCTGTGAGTATAATTATCTGGACTTCGTTGACGTAAGCTGCAACTCGGAGTTGTTTTCGCTGACATGTACGGGGAATAACATGAGCAGTATTGATGTAAAAAGCAATGCTAAACTGCTGAATCTTGAATGTGCAGATAATACGTTGACCGACATTGATGTAAAAAATAATAAAAAGCTGACATTGCTCTTTTGTGGTGGAAATAATCTGGAATCACTGGATGTCAGCTTTAATGAGGGCTTAGAACATCTGGATTGTAACGGAAATAATCTGAAGACATTGGATGTAAGTAAGAATAAAATTCTGATATCGCTGATCTGTGACGATATTAATACTGAAAATCTGAACCTGGAAAATAATATTGCGTTGGAAAAACTGCAATGCTCATATAATAATCTAGGCAGTCTTGATCTGAAAAAAAATACTAAATTAAGAGAGCTGAGATGTGACAACGCTAATCTGAGCAGCCTGGATCTGAGCAGCAATACTATGTTGGAAAACCTGATTTGCAATAACAATAAGCTGAGAGACTTGGATATTAGAAATAATACTTATCTGCAATATGTGGACTGCAGTTACAATTATCTGGAAGGTGTTGATTTCTCGTATATTGATCCTTTTGTACGGTTAATAGTCACTCCAAACAAGCCTGTAGAGGGTTTTGATGTGGTTGATGGTAAATGGTATTACACAAAGTATGGCGAGACAGATTTAAGTGTCACTACCCTGGTGAAGTATGAAGAAGCGTGGTTTTATGTAAGAAATGGAGTGGTAGATTTCGATGCCACAACCTTGGTAAAGTATAACAATGGCTGGTACTATGTGAAAGAAGGCGTAGTGGATTTGACGGCTGAGACTTTGGTAAAGTATAACAATAATTGGTATTATGTGAAGAATGGCAGGGTGGATTTGACAGCTGAGACGTTGGTAAAGTATAACAATAATTGGTATTATGCGAAAAATGGCAGAGTAGATTTCACAGCTGAGACTCTGGTTAAGTATAATGGCTCTCTTTTTTACGTGAAGGATGGCAGGATGAACAAGAGCAGGACACTCTTTAAATACAATAGTGATTGGTATTATGTGAATAATGGTAAAGTGGATGATTCCAGAACCCTGGTCAAGTATGGTAATTCCTGGTATTTTGTAAATGATGGAAAAATAGACAGATCAGAAACCCTCGTGAAATATAGCAATAACTGGTACTACGTTAATAATGGCAAGGTAAATTTCAAGTACACCGGAAATGTGAAATACAATGGTTCCACATATTACGTTAAGAACGGAGTAATGCAGAAAAAGGTAGGATAATATCGGCAGAAGGTGGGGGAATACACGCAGGCAGCACATGACAATAAAAAATCATGTGCTGTCTTTTTGCGCAATAAGCCGTCATGCAGAAATTGTGCTTGCACAAATTTCTATATGACGGCCAATGTTCATCGAGCCGAAAGGCGAGATGATAAAAAGTGATAATCGAGTAGCTGGCTACTCGATTGCAATAAGCCGTCATGCAGAAATTGTGCTTGCACAAATTTCTATATGACGGCCAATGTTCATCGAGCCGAAAGGCGAGTTGGTATCAGCCTACTCGATTTGCCTTAAAATTAAGAATATAAAAAGATATATATATAAGACGTGCGTATAATTGTTGAAATAGAAAATTGTTTGTAATAAACTTGTGTACATGAAACCATATGTCGAAAGAATATTTTGACATGCAGCATCGACCATCAGCCGATTGGCGAGGAAACACGAAAAGCAGGATGATGCAATTATTGATAAGGGAAGTGGCATAATGTCATTAAAAATACACATTGGAGACAAGCATAAAGGCATATTTTTCATAATTCTGGCAGGATTTTTCTTTTCTCTCATGACTTTTTTTGTAAGGATATCAGGGGATCTGCCTACCATGCAGAAGGCATTTTTCAGAAATGCGGTGGCTGCGGTTGTGGCGGTTATCCTGCTTTTGCAGACGGAGGAGAAGTTCAAGATAAAGAAGACCAGTTGGCCGGGTATCGCCGCCAGAAGTATATGCGGAACCATAGGACTTATCTGCAATTTCTATGCGGTGGACAAGCTTAATATTGCCGATGCAAATATTTTAAACAAGCTGTCACCTTTTTTTGCCATCATTGCGTCATATTTTGTACTTAAGGAAAAGGCAAATAAATTTGAGTGGGGAACGGTTATACTTGCATTTGCAGGAGCATTGTTTGTGGTAAAGCCTTCGTTTCATATGGATTTCCTGTATGCCATGATAGGTGTGGCAGGCGGTCTTGGAGCCGGAATAGCCTACACATTTGTAAGAAAATTGGGCAAGCAGGGGGAACGGGGACCGGTCATAGTCATGTGTTTCTCGGTATTTTCATGCATTGTCACCCTGCCATTTATAATATTTGACCATGAGCCAATGACTGTAAGGCAGACGGTGTATCTTCTTTGCGCCGGTATGGCTGCCGCCGGCGGACAGTTCAGCATAACAGCGGCTTATAGATGGGCACCGGCGAAGGAAATATCAGTATTTGATTATAGTCAGGTGATATTTGCAGCTATACTGGGATTTCTGTTTCTGGATCAGATACCGGACGTGTATAGTGTCATAGGATATGTTATCATCATAGGAAGTGCCCTGGCGAAGTGGGCTTATAATCTGGAGCAGGATAAAAAAGAAGCGGCGAAAGAAGATATTTCCCGGAAATAAGGCAATATACAATACGTATATACCCCCGGTGAAGAGAGCAGGCGGGGTATAAGAGGGAAAAAACAAGTAATATACCCCGGGGAAGCAAGCAAGTGGGGTATAAGAGCAAAAAAGCGAGTAATATACCCCAAAAAAGCGAGTGAAAAATAAATATAAATGAAAGAATACACATATGAAGGAATACACATATGAAGGAATACATAAATGAAGCATTAAAACAGTATACAGAAAACGGCAAATATCCGTGGCATATGCCGGGGCACAAAAGGAAGTCCATAGGTGATGATTTCTTCGACAACATGATGAAGAGAGACTTCACTGAGGCGAGAGGACTTGATGACATGCATGATCCTGAGCTGTTCATGAAGGAGACCTTAAAGGAGTTGACGGAGTTATATGGCACGAGGGCAACATACATGATGGTAAATGGTTCCACCGGGGGCGTTCTTGCCGCCATATATGCCTGCACGAATTACGGAGACCATATAATAGTAGCAAGGAACTGCCACAAATCAGTATACAACGCCATAGAAATCAACGGACTTGTCCCACATTATATAGTGCCTGACGTGGAAAGCCATGGGATATGTAGGGCTGTAGATCCGGAGACTGTTAAGGCGGAGGTGGCCGGATTGCTCAAAACAGGAATTGTGCCTAAGGCAGTGGTGATAACCTCACCTACATATGAGGGGATCATTTCGGATATTCCTGCGATAAAAGCAGCCATAAAGTCAGCTTGTGGGCTGATGATGAAAACAACTTCGTCAAATTCGGGAAATGACAGTGAAGTTTCGGACGTTCCTCTGATAGTTGACGGAGCTCACGGAGCCCATCTGCCTTTTTATAATATGTTTTGTGGTGAGACAAGCAAATATAATGTCGCTGTAGGAGATAGTGGGGCAGATAAGGGTGCGCCTATCGATGGGGTTTCAGGAGATAATCAGAGTGTATCCAGTGATGGGGCTTCAGGAGATAATCAGAGTGTATCCAGTGATGGGGCTTCAGGAGATAATCAGAGTGTATCCAGTGATGGGGCTTCAGAAGATAATCAGAATGTATTCATAGATGTGGCTGGCAGAAACCATGCGGATATATATATTGAAAGTACTCACAAGACACTGCCGGCACTTACACAGACCGGACTCATCCATGTAAACAATGACGAATATGTGGGCAGGCTGGAGAAATATCTTAAGATATTCCAGAGCTCATCCCCGTCATATTTATTTATCCAAAGTATAGAAAAGAGCATTAGCTATGCATTGGGCAATCCTCAGGCATGGGAGCAGTACAGAGAAAACATCAGAAAGTTCCGAAATGAAATGTCAGAACTGAAAAATTTGACTTTGTTCGAACTGCATGAAGAAGGTAAAGTCAAGAATGCTGCCGTGGCAGAAGAAAAATGTGAAATGCAAGATTATACAAGACTTGTCATCTGTGCTCCCATGGGTGGCAGAAAGCTTGAGCAGATACTTGATGACAAATATGGTCTTGTGGTGGAGATGGCGGCAGGCTCCTATGTGATACTTATAACGTCAGTTATGGACGAGGATAATGACTTCGACAGATTATTTGCAGCTTTAAAAGAAATCGATCAGGCAGAAGAAAATGAAGAAACTGTTCAGGCAAAAGAGAATGGAGAAGCTGTCTGCCCAGAAGAAAATGAAAAATTAGTTCAGGCAAAAGAGAATGAAAAGACTGCCTGCACAGAAGAGCATCAAAAAAATGGCGTAAGATGTGAGGAGGATACCGAGGCAAATAAGGTAAAAAGCAGGCTCTTCGTTCCTGAGATGAAGTGTTCACCATCTCAGGTGGAGAGCTTGGCAGGTGCTTCGGAGCTGGTAAGACTTTCAGCGGCGAAAGGGGCGATTGCCAGAGAGTATGTTTTCGCTTATCCACCGGGAATACCAGTGGTTGTACCGGGTGAGATAATAAGTGCTGACGTAATAGCAAGAATACAGGAAATGGTTGACGCAGAGCTAAATATGACCGGAGTACATTATGTCGGCGGTGAGACGGAAATTTATCTGGAGTGTACATAGTCCTGCATGAATTATGTACATAGTCCTGCATGAATTACCACTGGTATTACACAGTAAGATTTGTTACAATGAAATATAAACAATTTCAAGAATGTATCTATGAAGAGATTTTATAAAAAGTATATTTTGAATCTGAAAAATCAAATTATCAGAGACAATCTTACATAGGAACAGAGAAATTAACTACAGGAGAGACACATATACATGACAGCAAAGAAGGGAATATTTATTACCATGGAGGGGCCTGACGGAGCAGGCAAATCCACCCAGATAGATTTACTTAAGAAGTACCTTGAGGACAAAGGATATAACATCCTCCTGACCAGAGATCCGGGGGGAAATGACATCAGTGAAGCCATAAGAGAGATCATATTAAACAAGGACTTCACGGAAATGGGATACATGACAGAGCTGCTGCTTTATGCGTCAGCCAGGGCACAGCTTGTAAAGGAGAATATCAAACCTGCACTTGAGGCAGGAACTGCGGTGATCGCAGACCGTTTTGTGGATTCATCTGCTGTATATCAGGGCATTGGAAGAGGCCTGGGAATAGATACTGTGTACAAAGTGAATGAATTTGCATTACAGGGTATCATGCCGGACATGACGATCCTTATGGACCTCGACGCAGAAGTGGGGCTTGCCAGAAAGAAAAATCAGGCAGAGCTGGACAGAATGGAGAGAGAAAGCGTTGATTTCCATAAGAAAGTTGTGGCAGGGTACAGAGAACTGGCAGCCAGATATCCGGAGAGGATACTGAAGGTTGATGCATCTTTGCAGGTACAGGAAATTCATGATATAATAATAACCAACATCGAAAAGAAGCTTGCATAAAAACAGACAGCCAGAGAAAAACTGGAAACCAGCCAAGAAACCTGGCATCCAGAAAAGAAATTTTTAGAACATTTAGCATATTTAGAACATTCATAACATCTGCACAGAGAAACAGAAAAGAGGTGTGTGCCATGATAGATTTTACAGAGATAATAGGGCATGAGGACATAATCAGACATTTTAAGGAGAGCATAGAGCTGGGGCAGGTTTCCCAGACATATATCATAAATGGTGAGAACGGAAGCGGAAAGAAAACCCTTACCAGAGCCCTTGCCAAGACTCTTCAGTGTGAAGAGGGTGGCACAGAGCCTTGTAACCATTGCAAATCATGTCTTCAGAGCGAGACAGGAAATCAGCCGGATGTAGTATGGATCACTCATGATAAGCCTAATTTCATATCCGTAGACGAGATAAGAGAGCAGCTTATCAACGATATCGAGATAAAGCCATACAGCAGCAGATACAAGATATATGTTATAAATGGCGCTCATCTTATGAGACCTGAGGCACAGAATGCATTGCTCAAGACCATAGAGGAGCCGCCGGCATATGCCATAATAATCCTTTTGACAGAGAATATGGAGAAGCTGCTTCCGACCATAGTATCAAGATGTATAGTGCTGAACATAAAGCCTGTACGTGAGAATGATATTATGGAATATCTGGAGACAGTGTTGCATCTGGACAACGAAAGAGCAAGATTTTGCATGGATTTCGCCCAGGGCAATCTTGGAAAGGCCATAAGACTTGCCAGCAGCGAGGATTATAAGGAGATAAAGGAAGACGTTGTCCGTGTAATGAGAAAGCTTAATGAGATGTCTGTGGACGACGTGATATTTGCCATAAAGAACATGAACCACAATAAGCTCAAGATCGGAGATTACATAGATCTGATGATGATGTGGTACAGGGATATTCTTATGCTCAAGGTGACAGGAAATCCGGGAAGACTTATGTTTAAGGAATATGTGGGTGATATCAAGAAGCAGTCCGCACATATTTCATACGAGGGCATTGAAAATGTAATAAAAGCCATGGATAAGGCGAAGATCAGACTTGAGGCAAATGTCAACTTCGACATAGCCATGGAGCTTATGCTTCTTACAATGAAGGAGAACAAATAATGAAGGAAATAATAGGTGTACGTTTCAGACCCAACGGCAAGATATATTTCTTTGACCCTGAGGATAAGAAGGTCGAGGTGTCTGATTTCGTTATAGTTGAGACGGCCAGAGGCGTAGAATATGGAAAGGTTGTACTTGGGAGAAGAGAGCTTGATGAGACTAAATTCTCTGCAAATATCAAGCCTGTCATAAGAATTGCTACACCTGAGGATAAGGTAAAGTACGAGGAAAATAAAGAAAAGAGCAAGAAGGCATTTAACATCTGCCTTGAGAAGATCGCCAAGCATAAGCTTAACATGAAGCTTATAGAGGCAGAATATACATTTGATAATAATAAGGTTCTTTTTTACTTCACCGCGGACGGAAGGATCGACTTCCGAGAGCTGGTAAAGGATCTTGCGTCAGTATTTAAAACAAGGATAGAGCTTCGCCAGATCGGTGTCAGAGACGAGACCAAGATCGTAGGCGGAATAGGAATATGCGGAAGAGAGCTCTGCTGTAACAAGCATTTGTCAGAGTTCGTGCCTGTATCCATCAAGATGGCAAAGGAACAGAATCTGTCCTTAAATCCTACCAAGATATCAGGTGTGTGCGGAAGACTTATGTGTTGTCTCAAGCACGAGCAGGATACTTATGAGTATCTGAACAGCAAGCTTCCTAATGTGGGCGATACTGTAAAGACTCTGGATGGAGTCAAGGGAGAGGTTCGTTCTGTAAGCGTCCTGAGACAGAAGGTTGATGTCATAATCACTGATCAGGATGACAACAAGGAAGTAGTAACATATCCGGTAGAGGAGCTTAAGTTTAAGCCAAGGAGAAAGAAGAACTCAGAGAGACTGAGCGACGCAGAATATAAGGCTCTTGAGGCTCTCGAGGACAAGGGAGGAAAATCAAAGTTCGATGATTAATCTAAAGACCGACGAACGGATAGATGATCTGCAGTGCAACGGTTACAGGATAATACAGAATGGAAAGATGTTCTGTTTCGGAATGGACGCAGTGTTGCTTGCAAATTTTGTCAGACATAAGCCTGGTGCGAGATATATTGATCTGGGAACCGGAACAGGGGTTATACCACTGCTTCTGGCGGCCAAGGACGGATATGCTCCGGGCAGTGATGGTACAGTTACAGGTAATCCTCGTTTTATCGGTGTTGAGATTCAGAAGGAATGTGCAGAGATGGCGTCAAGAAGTGTACTTCTAAATGATGTGGCACATGTTGTCCGGATAGATAATGGAGATATAAAGGAGGTCGGCTGTAATTACAGTAAGGCCTCCTTTGACGTTGTAACATCAAATCCACCATATATAAAGGGAAATCACGGACTTGATAATCCCTATGAAGCAAAGAATATCGCAAGACATGAGGTGTTGGTGACCCTTAAGGATGTTGTGTCGGCTGCGGCACATCTGCTTAAACCTGGTGGAAGCTTTTATATGGTGCATAAGCCATTCAGGCTTGCAGAGATATTTGCAGAGTTATCAGCGGCAAAGCTGGAGCCTAAGAGAATGCAATTTGTACACCCGTATATAGACAAGGAGCCAAATATGGTCCTCATAGAGGCGGTGAAAAACGGTGGCTCCATGATAAAGATCGCACCACCTATGATAGTATATAACCGGGATGGCAGCTACACAGAGCAGTTGCTGGCAACCTACGAGGGACAGGCGAAGCGCTGACCGGCTTTGTGAAAATGTCTACAGAACAGCCTCGACTATGAGGGCTTGAAATTGATAAATATGGAGAATTAGTAAAATGAGTGGAACACTTTATCTGGTTGCTACGCCAATTGGAAATCTTGAGGATATGACCTACCGGGCGGTAAGGATACTTAATGAAGTAGACCTGATAGCTGCGGAGGATACGAGAAACAGCATAAAGCTTCTTAACCATTTTGAGATAAAGACGCCTATGACCAGCTATCATGAGTTCAACAAATACGACAAGGCAGCATATCTGGTGGAGAAGCTGCTTGCCGGGGAGAATGTTGCGGTCATAACAGACGCCGGAACACCGGGCATATCGGATCCCGGAGAAGAGCTGGTGAGACAGAGCCTTGAGGCGGGGATCACGGTCACTTCTGTGCCGGGAGCCTGTGCATGTATCACGGCACTTATAATATCCGGGCAGAAGACGAGAAGATTTGCCTTTGAGGCATTTCTCCCTTATGACAAGAAGGAAAGGGAGAGGATACTTAAGGAGCTTCAGGACGAAACAAGGACAATGATAATATATGAGGCACCCCACAAATTAAAGAAGACTCTGGCAGATCTCTATGAGTCGTTGGGAGACAGACGGATAACCCTGTGCCGGGAGCTTACCAAGAAGCATGAGACGGTGGAGCCTACTACATTTGCAGAAGCGATAGAGTATTACAGGGAAAATGATCCCAGGGGTGAGTACGTTATAGTTGTTGAGGGCATGGATCCGGAGGCACTTGCCGAAGCACAGAAGAAGCAGTATGACGAGATTTCTGTGGTAGAGCATGTGAAGATGTACATGGATAAGGGTATGTCCAAGAAAGAGGCCATCAAGCAGGCTGCCGTGGACAGAGGTGTGCCAAAGAGGGAGATATATAACGAAGTCATAGATATGTAGAGAATGTGTGCTGAACGTGAGGGCATTAATAAAAGGCGGATTTTAAACAGGCTGATATTAAACGATCGAAGAGGAAAATTATGGAGAAGAGGACGATATTGCTGGTGGAGGATGATTTCGCACTGGCTATGGGAACTGAATATGCTTTGTCTGCAGAAGGATATGAGGTGAGACATGCAGATACCATAAAGAAGGCTCAGGAGATGTATTCCGATGATATATCCCTTGTCCTGCTGGATGTAATGCTGCCTGATGGAACAGGATACGACTTCTGCAAGACTCTTCGTGGCCAGGGTGTGAGAGTTCCCATAATATTCCTTACTGCCATGTCGGAGGAGGTCAATATAGTCCAGGGACTGGAGCTTGGAGCGGATGATTATATAGCAAAGCCCTACAGAGTTAAGGAGCTTATGTCCAGGATCGCGGCAAACCTCAGACGCTACGACATGACAAGAGAGAAGAAGACGGTAGTTTACTATATAGGCAGACATAGATTTGCAGTGGACGAGTTCAGGCTTTATCTTGGGGATGAGCAGATAGAGTGCACTAAGAGTGAACTGAGACTCCTCAAGGAGCTGGTGTCAAATGAGGGCATAGTCCTCACCAGGCGGGCACTTTTGGACAGGCTGTATGATATAGATGGAGCATTTATAGATGACAACACTTTGTCGGTGTATATGAAGAGACTTCGTACCAAGCTGGGAGAGGACGCTGTATATATAGAGACCGTCAGAGGTGTAGGCTATAGATTTGTGAAAGGGTGAAGAGACAGATATGCAGATAAATCTTCCGGATAGGGTCAGGAGAGATATCAGAACATTTGCAGAAGCGAATAACGTGAAGAAGGTAGTGCTATTCGGTTCAAGAGCCAGAGGAGATAATGGAGAGAGAAGTGATATAGACATAGCAGTGTATGGCGGTGATTTTGACTCATTTTATTGGGATATTAAAGAAAAAACACATTCTCTCCTGATGTTTGATATAGTTCAGATGGATACAAATGTTACTGAAGAATTAAAGAATGAAATTGAAAGAGATGGGGTGACTATTTATGAAAAAGCTTGAGAACTACTCAAACTGCCTTGATGTATTAAGAAGGGCAGATTTTGAAAAGGCATGTAACGATGATATATATAGAATGGGTGTTATAGGTCAGTTTAATCTGACATTTGAGCTTGCTTGGAAGGCACTTCAGACTACACTCAGGCTGCATGGTGTTGAAGAGGCAGAAACGGGGTCACCAAGGGAAATATTGCAGCTGGGTTACAAAGTAGGATTTATACATGATCAGACAACCTGGATGCTTATGTTAAAGAAAAGAAATATGTCTGTTCATATATATAACGAAGATGAAATAGATGAGATGATTGTGCTTATAAGAGACAGCTTTATTCTGGAATTCATGGATTTGGAGGCGACATTAGAGAAAAAGCTTGAAACAGTAGATGAAGCACAGGACTAAGCATATGAAGAGTTTATACGAAAGAAAACAATATATCATCGGAAGTGGGCTTATTTCCATAAGCCTTCTTTTAGTGTGCCTGATCGTAATGCGTATAGTGATCGGCTATGGCTGGGGGGAAACCCTTGCGGTGATGGCCGTTATATTTGTGGGACTTGCGTCCATAGTGATCTTCGGGTACAAAATGCTTGACCGTGCCTACAGCGACATGGAGAAAGTGTCGGGGGAAATGATAGATGTAGTTGAGGGTGATGGTGAACTGGCAGAGGAAGAGTACTGTCAGGGCACTACCGGAATACTGTACACGAATTTCTATAAGATGGTCTCATATCTTAGAGAGAGTAAACAGCGGGAAATGGACGAGAAGATATTCTTAAGGGATATAATCTCGGATATATCCCACCAGTTGAAGACTCCGCTGGCGTCCCTGAATGTCTTCGTGGATCTGCTTCTGGATGATAAGGTCGCTGAGCCGGAGAAGAGAAAGCAGATGCTTAAGGAGTCCAAGAACCAGCTTGACAGAATGGAATGGATGGTGCTGTCCCTTCTTAAGCTTGCCAGAATAGAGGCAGGGGCGATACAATTCGAGCGGACTCCGGGAAATGTGAAGCTCATATGTGATCAGGCGGCTGAAAGCGTAAGGTATCTTACTGATAAGCGGAACCAGAACGTAAATGTGATCTGTGATGATAACGCAGAATTAGTGTGCGACGGAGAATGGCTTACAGAAGCATTGATCAATCTTCTTAAAAACGCCTCAGATTACTCTCCGGAGAATACAAGTATAACTATTGAAGTGGAAAACAACGACCTGTTTACCAGAATACATGTTAAGGATGAGGGCATGGGTATTCCTGAGAAGGAGCTTGCAAATGTCTTTAAGCGTTTTTATCGTGTACATAAAGAAGTAAATCCAAATAGTGTAGGAATAGGGCTGTCCCTTACCAAATCTATAGTAGAGGGGATGGGTGGCAGCATATCTGTACGGAGTGTGGAAGGAGAGTATACCTGCTTCGCCCTGACATTTGTACGGTAAGGCATATATAGAATAAATATGCTGCGGATTATGAACATTTGACTTAATATAGCAACGAAAGACACAGATCATGACAAATAAAACTCTATCACAAAATAACAATCAACAGAAACAAAATATAGAAGAGAAAATGCAGAAGACAGTAGTCGTATGGCTGGGGGCGTTGATATGCTGCCTCCTGTGGGGAAGTGCATTTCCATGTATAAAGCTTGGATATGGTTTTTCAGAAATAGCCGCAGGTGACACCGCGTCACAGATATTATATGCAGGCATGAGATTTACCCTGGCTGGGGTTGCTGCCATGGCCATAGGCAGCATAATGAAGAAGAAATTCATATACCCTCAGGCAGAGGCTGTTCCCAAGGTGTTCAGCCTTTCATTGTTTCAGACTGTGTTACAGTATATGTTCTTCTATATAGGACTTGCCCACACCACCGGCGTAAAAGCCTCCATAATAGAGGGGATGAACGTGTTTGTTGTGGTATTCGTATCGGGAGTGCTGCTTAAGATGGAGCATGTAGGAACAGGAAAGATCATTGGCTGTATCATAGGATTTGCCGGGGTAGTACTGGTAAATATAACAGGCTCAGGAATAGACATGAACATGCACTTAAACGGCGAGGGATTCATATTTTTGTCCACAGTGGCATATGCATTTTCATCCGTGCTGTTAAAACGCTATTCAAAGAAATATGATCCGGTAATGTTAAGCGGATATCAGTTCGTCATAGGTGGAGTGATAATGACCGCCGCCGGACTTATACTTGGGGGACATATTAAGCTTACAGGTGCAGCTTCCGTGGCTATGCTTATTTATCTGGCACTGGTATCGGCTGTTGCATACTCTCTGTGGGGTATTCTGCTTAAGTATAATCCCGTATCCAGAGTGTCGGTATTCGGATTTATGAACCCGGTCTTCGGAGTGCTGCTGTCGGCAGTTCTTTTAAGGGAAGACAGTTCCCTCGGTATCAATGCGATCATTGCACTTGTGCTTGTATGTGCAGGAATATACATAGTAAATAAAGCACCGGGCAAATAAGTGACATGTATTAATATAAAATTGTATTACAGCATATAAAAATAAATAATCAAAAATAAAAGTAACGCAGCGAACGGAAGTGTCGCTGCGTTTTTTGTCGCTGTGCAGCTCCCTTATCTTACAATTTTGTAAGAATAAATCTGCTTCCGGGTCACGGAGCCGTAAGATTAAGAGGGTAAACTTCAATGTATAAAGTTCAAGTGGTTTATATTGATCAAGAAAGTGTCAAATGACATACAAAAAAGGAAAGCACGCCATCACTTCATGAGCCGTGCCATTAAGAGAGGAGAAGCAGGATGACAAATTATCTGGGAATATGTAGAAAGTATTTAAAATCCAACAGAAATAGGAGCATTATAACTATCGTGGGAGTGGTCATAACAGTTGTGGTGCTCTATGTGGGATTAAATCTTGCCTATGCTGTTTTGCTTAATCAAAGAGAGTTTTCCAGAAAGGAAGCAGATTATGATTTCGTTCTGCTGACCGAGAGCAGGGCACAGGCAGAAAGCATAGCAGAAGATGACCGTATAGAGCGGGCATACGTTGGTACATACACATATGTGGACTGGTATTCTGATATGTATTCAACGGACGGCGAGTATGTTGACGATGAGGAAGGCACAGGCGAAACTGAAACAGTGTACGACAATGCATTGTTTGTCTGTGTGAAGCAGCCATACAGAATGAACAGCATTATGCTTGACATGGAGGCAACCTACGGAGTCACAGCAGACATGAATGATACGATATTCAGCCTTTACTTCCAGGGAGACGCAGATGAGGGGAACAGCATAGTGATACTTCTGCTGATCGTGCTGCTGGTATCCTATATATTTGCCATATTTGCAGTGGGAATAATAAGGAACACCATCCAGATGTTCACCATGGAACAGGTTAAGGATTACGGAATACTCAGATGTGTGGGAGCCACCAAGCGTCAGCTTAAGAATGTGATCGCTTTAATGGGATTTATGCTTGAGGGCAGCGGAATAATCGCAGGTATATTGCTTGGCGGTGTAACATCCGTGGTGATCGGATCGGTTGCCGGAATAGGTAATTCAGGATTTCATCTGATCCCGGTGATACCTGTACTGCTTGCATATTTGGGAGATCTTTATTTCGTAATAAGAGAGAACTGTAAGCTGATCACGGGAATGTCCCCGATAAATGCAGTAAGAGGACAGTTCAAGATAAAGAAGGAGAGCATAAAGAGAAGATCCGCAGGACTCATGGGTCGGATATTTGGTGTTGAAGGTGAGTACGCCAGAAAGAATGTCCTGAGGAACAGAAGAAGATTTATTAAGACAGTTTCGGGAATAACCATAAGCATTACAGCAATGGTTGCGGTGTTCAGCATAAGAGTCGGACTGGATACAGCGGAGGAAAGACTAAACAGCAGGTATGGTGATTATCCGGCGGAGATAGTTTCCGAACCTCGGGTGGCATACAAATATGATATTGACACTGCAAGGGGAGAGCTGCCATTGGTTGAGCAGTTTGAGGAATTTGCAGCTAAGAAATGTGTGACAGAAGCCAAGAAGGTATACAGAGCTCAGGTTTATGTGACAGATCCGGAAGAGTTACGCAGCCATCAGACAGATGACTATAAGGAAAATTCTGCAACAGGAAGTGCTTATGCGAAGCTGGTGCCAAGCCTGTTCAATGCCGGGATCGAGATGGAAGGTCTTGATGAGGATGACATGAAGCTTCTTGATGACAAGCTGGTAGACGGTACCACGGATACAGGCTCTGACGGAGTTGTGCTTGTGGTAGGCGGCTCTGATTATATTGCCGGGGAGTATGAGGAAACCACATTGTACGATCCTATGATACATTTTGATATGTATGACTACAAGGTGGGCGACACTATCACCATAGTAAACAGTAAGGAATATGAACAGAGAGTTGATGAGCTGCTCCGTAAGGATGGCAGTGACGGTGAAAATGTGGAGAAAAATGCTGGCACAATGGAGACTCTTGAGGATATATATAATGACATGATAGCAGAGGGTAGAACAACCACCTATACCATCAAGGGTATTGTGGATATGGGAGACCGCCTTATGGTGGGAACATTTGTATATGTTCCACTGGATACATATTTCAGTGAGACCGGCTATGATGAGAATGATATATCCGGTATGAAGTACAGGATAGATACTTCAAATCTCAGTTCTACCAGGGATATTGACATGATCTATTCCGGAACTAACGGCTACATGGTGATGGTAAGCGGACTTAATTCATTTACAAAGCTGCTTAAGGGACTGGTTCTGGCGGTTATATTCGTATTCAGCTTAAGTGCGGTGAACATCATTAATTCCACAGCAGGAAATCTGCAGATGAGACGTAAGGAATTTGCCCAGTTGAGGGTTATAGGAATGTCAAGAAAGAGACTTATGAAGACGGTAATGCTTGAGGGTGTCATGGTTGTTGTGACAGCCAATATTATAGGAGATATACTGGGAAGCCTTATATACAGAGGGCTCTACAGCTACATGAACATGATGGTCGAGCTGAGGTTCACGCTGTCATATGGCTCCATGCTGGTGGCACTTCTTGTGTCCTGCCTGCTGATATTCGGAAGCATATATGTGCCACTTAAGAGACTGCCTGAGGGTATGGCAGAGGATCTTATGGTGGAGAGTGAGATATAAAGGAACAGATAAAAAACTGCAAATATAAAAAGACGGGCATAAGGGTTATATATAAGGATCATTAAGAAAGGTGGAAATAATCATGGAAATAGTAAAGCTTGAGCATGTAACAAAAATATACGGAGAGGGCGACACAAGAGTATGGGGATTGGATGATGTGAGCCTTACCATAGATAAGGGTGAGATCGTATCCATCGTTGGAGCCTCAGGTTCAGGAAAGTCAACACTTCTGCATGTGATGGGCGGTGTGGACACCCCTAACAGCGGAAATGTCATAGTTGACGGCAGAGACATAACAACTCTTTCAGATGAGGAAATGTCAGTGTTCAGAAGACGTAAGATAGGCTTTGTATTTCAGTCCTATCACCTGATACCGGTTCTTACCGTGGAGGAAAATATCAACATGCCGATACTCTTAGATCACAGGAAACCGGACAGGGAGTACATAGATCATGTTATAGAGATGTTGGGAATAAAGGACAGGAAGAAACATCTGCCAAGCCAGTTGTCCGGTGGACAGCAGCAGAGAGTTGCCATAGCCAGGGCACTTGCCAACAGACCTGCACTTATACTTGCCGATGAGCCTACAGGAGCTCTTGACTCCAAGAATGGAAATGAGGTTATGACCTTACTTCAGGACTCTGTGAGAAAGCTTGACCAGACCCTTGTGATCATAACTCACAACATTGACCTGGCAAGAGAGGCAGACAGGATACTTAAGATCGCCGACGGCAAGATAGTGGAGTAGGGAGAAATACATTTTGTTTGTCTGATGGAAGAATGGAGAGGAGATTGACCATGAAAGGATTATTCGGATTTCATAAGCTGGATACATATATGGGAAAGATACGTAAGAGAAGGTTGTGGAGCATCATCGTGTTATTTGCATGTGCAATATATGTTGTGGCAGGAGTTGTGGGCGGAACAGCTCTTAAGACCTACGCGGCAGAGCCTAAGGTCATGGTGACAGACTACAGCATAAGCGGTGGAAATGTAACTGCCGGGGAAGATTTTGAACTGAGCATTACCATCAAGAATACAGCCACAAAGGCAGTAAGCAATATGAAGGTATCTGTATACGCTGAAAATGGTGAGTTCATACCGGAGGAAGGTGCCGGAACAGTGTATATCAAGGAGCTTAAGGCTGACAGCGAGGAGACACTGACATTTGCCATGAAGGCCATAACAGGGCTGGAGGAGAAGACCTACAAGCTCATGGTGAAGAACGAGTATGAGGACAGATACAGCCAGGCGTACACAGTTACTGATACCCTGTACATTCCGGTGGTATTGACCCAGAGAGTGTCAGTTACCGACATGTATGTAAGCGGCGGTGCGGTCCTTGGAGAAGCTATAGAGATCACAGGAAGCATAAACAATCAGGGCACAGGAAAGCTCTACAATGTGTCTGTTGAGATAGAGAGCGATTATGTGGAGCCTCAGACCAGCTACGTGGGAAATATTGAGCCTGGCAAGAGCGGTTCCGTTGATCTGATCTCAAAGGCAGTAAGATCAACTCCCGGCAACGCAGATGGAAACATTAAGATGAAGGTGTCCTATGAGGATCAGCAGGGCAAGGTGAAGTATGAGGAACACCAGATATCCATACAGGTACAGGAGCCGGTGTACAGCAATGTGGAGAAGATAAAAGAGGAGCAGCCTAAGGTTGACAGCAAGGCAGTGACATTTGCAGCTCTGGGGGCTGTTGTGGTTGTGATTCTGATAGTTATGGGAGTTCGGAAACGTATAAGGAAGAGGAGGATCCTCGAGGAGAATATATAGGGCGATACCTGTATAATGGGGATAAGGAAGGGAGATTTCATGAACTGGAAAATGCACCTTTGTTTTATGAATATGAAGAGACGTAAGGTAAGGACAGTTCTTACGGTACTGGGAGCTGCCATAGGCGTTGTATCTCTTGTATCCCTTCTTGCCATAGGAATTGGTGTCAAGAAGGAGCTGATAGGTTCAATGCTTGCCAGCGAGTCTGTCAATAAGATAACCATAACCGGTGAGAATTACGGCAGGAATAAAGAGAAAATGCTTACGGATTCCACCATAGAGAAGATATCGGAATTTAACAATGTGGCGGACTGCTATGGCTGCTACGAGGCATTTGTCAATATGGAGTACGGCAGGTATGTGTATTGGGGTTATATAACAGGAATACCTGAGGAGAAGTTGGAGGCAATTAAGCTTAAGAGTGGGAACGTGTCTGACAGTGCCACAGGTGTTAAGCCGGATCTGGTATTCGGCGGCAATATGGCTTCAATGTTCTTTGACCAGAATACAGGAGAAACATTTGCCGATATAGAGGGAAAGAAAGCAGACGCATTTATCGGGGAGAGGTTGAAGACTGTATTTGTGGATTCTGAGGAGAATGTGAGTGCAAGGCTTAAGGTGGCGGCAGTTACAGACGGCGGAGATTACGATGAAAGCTCCCAGCAGATATACTGCAATATCGACACTCTGATAAGGATGTTGAAGAGGAACAGCAGCGATGGCAAGATCGCCGGACAGCCGGTGGACGCCGACGGCAATGCCTACAAGGACTTCATATACAGCAGTGCGGTAGTTACAGTTGACAGCATTGATAACGTGGACGCTGTGGTGAAGAGACTTCAGGATATGGGATTCCAGACACAGAACTCTAAGGAATATCTGGACATGATAAAGAAGAACGTGAAGATGATACAGATATTGTTGGGTGTAGTTGGCATGATCGCCCTTGTGGTTGCGGTCATCGGAATAAGCAATACCATGACTACCTCAGTATTTGACAGGGTAAATGAGATCGGCATATTAAAGGTTCTTGGCTGTGATCCTGATGAACTGAGACAGGTATTCCTCTTTGAAGCAGGGCTTTTAGGATTTCTTGGAGGAGTGGCAGGAGTACTGGTATCATTCCTTGTTAAGACTCTCATAAATAAGGTGGCAGTATGGGCGTTCTCAGTATCTGCCGGTGTGGATATTGCCGTTATGCCATGGTGGCTGTGGCTCGGAGCCATTGCCGGATCCACGATTCTCGGTATACTTGCAGGGTATTTTCCTGCCAGGTGGGCGTCAAAGCTTAAGCCTGTTGACGCAGTGGGAAGGATTTAGAGAAAATCTACAAATAAAACTATGCAATCTGTCGAAGAAAAATTGACGAAAAATGTCTTTTGAAGTATACTTGTCATAATTATACAAACATGGATAAGTGCACCTTTTTCCAGGAAAACAATACATTATCATGGTGATGATATGGCAGGTAAAAGTAATATAAACAAGGAAAAACAGCATAAAAAAACCAGAGATAACAGGGGCTTCACTCTTGTGGAGCTCATAGTTACCCTTGTGGTACTCATGATACTCATTTCCGTATCTGTTGTGGGTATAATGGCATGGACAGAGTGGTCGGAATTTAAGAAGCAGAATGAGTATGCCCAGACCATATTCGTGGATGCACAAAATCAGATGACGGAATATAGTGCAGGAGGAAAGCTTCCGGTCATAAAGGAGGCTTTAAGCGGCAGCGACGGAAGACTCAGTACAGAGCTTACGGCAGATAAGCTGCGATCCATGAAGGACGAAGAGGGCAGGAACTACGATCCTGATACAATCTGGAAGACAATGGCAACAGACGGTGAGGAATACAAAGGCACCATCTGTTATTTGTCGTGCAATAAAGGGGATTATAAGATATACATGGCAGATAAGGGCAAGGCTGCCGCAGACAGGAGACTTCCTGAGCACACACAGATCCTCTTTGAAATGCTTGAGAATTATATATATGACACTTCTATATTGAATGCGGCTATAAGTGTGGAATTTTCTGTTGATGACGGACAGATATTTGCAGTTTCATACAGCAGCAGGAACAATAAGTTTACTTATGACACCGGAGACTCCGGAGATGCCGTGAGCATATGCGACAGGACGCAGAAGGCGAGAAAGGACAGGATGATCGGCTTCTATGGTGTGGATACCATGTCAAAGGCTGTAAATGGCAAGGGGGAGAAGCTTTCTATAACTGATCTGAAGCTCAATAACGAGGAAACCCTCAATCTTTCATTTAAACTTAAGAAATCGGACACAGCGATTCAGAGACTGAGTTATGATGTGGGAATTTATGATGCAGGAAACGGCAGAAAACAGTTGTCGTTTGTCCTTGATGGTTCGAAATTAAAGAATTATGAACACGCTGATGTGGTGCCATGCAAAATAACAAAGTATGATGAGGATGGAAATGAGACATTCCTTGGTACCTTCGATATCCTTGCATGGGTGAACAGCGACAGGACTGTGAACATAGTCCTCGACGGAGTGGATATACAGGCTACGACTCTGCTTTATAAGAATGATATGGCGAAGCTCGGCACTGTGTCTGCGGGAGATACGGAATTTGCAGGGACCATGAGCTTTATGAGGTTCGGTCTGGAGGTTGACAGCATATATTGTACCGTCCAGGGTTCGGGAGCAGGCTACAAGACCACAGCCATAAGACAGAGCAACACGGAATGCCCGATGTTTGCTGCTGTTACAAGGGATGAAGAAAACGGAGATACTGCCATAGATATAAGCAACGGCAGACATCTCTATAACATAAGATATATAGAGGATTACAGAGATCTTGAATACACAGGTGCCTATACCTTTAATGTTAAAGAGGACATTGACTGGGAGACGTTTGCTGCGGGAGGATATCTGAAGAACTCCGGAGGCTCCGGGGAGGTGTCGGACAGTGATTTCCCATCCTTCAGAAATCTCTTTACCGACGATGTGTTAAATGGAAACGATCATGTGATATCAGGACTTACCATTAAGGAAAGCTCCAATGCTTTATTCGGAATATACGAGGGACAGGATGTTAAACCCACAGGATTATTTGTGACAAATAACGGCACGATAACAAGCCTTAAGCTTGATAAGATAAAGGTTGAGGGAACCGACAGCGTAGGTGCTTTCTGTGGCATAAACGCAGGAACTCTTAAGAAGCTTGAGACAGTTGATACAGATGAGGAGAGCCTCATATCCGGCGAGACAAATGTGGCAGGAATAACCGGCAGCCAGAGAACAAAGGCGGGAGAAGACCGGGACGATATAGTGATCATGAGGGATCTCACCAACAGAGCGGCTGTCCGGGGAAGAACCTATGTGGGCGGTATCGTGGGACAGATACTTCTTGAGAAGGATGATTACAGCAAAACTATTATTAAGTATTGCAGGAATTATGGTGCTGTATATTCGGATACAAATGTAAGAAATGTAAGCAGACCTTATGACGCTTCCTACATAGGCGGCATAACGGGATGTGCATATAATGAGACTGAGACAGAGAGCAATCTTATCATCTACAACTGTATAAGCTCACCACAGTACAAGGATATGACAACTGCTGCATTTGCCGCAGGGACAGGAATTAACGGTAAGCTGTACGGCTGCTATGTGGGTGGTATCGTTGGATATAACTATTATGGTGCCGTTGTGGGCTGCAGTACCGAGGATGAGGAAGACAAGCCGGGCTTTGTATTTGGCTACAAATATGTAGGCGGTATCATTGGCCTGAACCATGGTGTGGCAGGCGGTGCAGGAGATACAGTTACAGGTGCGGACATAAAGATCGATCTGCCGTATGATGAAGAGGACGCAGATGAGTTCATGGTAAGATCGGGAATAAACGAGGCAAATGTGGCAGGCTATAGTTATGTGGGCGGTATCGCAGGCAGTAACTCGGAGACAAAGAGCGGAAGAGCTACCAAAGAAAACGGCTTAAGGGTGCCGATCTCCGCTGTGGATCTTAACAATAAGCTGTCCAGATGGACTAACAGCGGTATTGTAATGGCGTCTGCCGGATATTCAGGTGGAATAGCAGGCTTCAATACAGGCTGGATATTCGGCTGCGGTCTCGATATGGATGAGACAGAGCAGATAAAGGAAAATGATGTCCTGGCAGATGTCCATCATGTGGGTGGGATTGCAGGATATAACAATGGCGTAATTGGAAATACTGACAGGACAGTGAATACCTCAGGCAGTAACAGCAGCAGAAAGACAGGTACAGGTGCAGCCCATGGTGTGATCGCAGTGACAGCTTATGTGACCGGTGGCAGTTATGTGGGCGGTATCGCAGGATTTAACGATACAGACGCCATAATAGAGGACTACGCCCTTGATGGCGGTTATGTGTATGCGACAGGAGATTTCGCCGGTGGCTATGTGGGGCTTAATCTTTCCACTGAGCTTATTATTACAGGAAATGACGGAACTGTATCGGGAACCTGGAAGGTTACGGATGGAGATATCACCGGACGATATTTTGTCGGCACCATTATGGGAGGAAATATATTAAGTGCAGAAACGGATATCAGCACAACCATAAATTATGGCAATATGTCAGGAACTGTGGTGGCTGACGCATTTGCCGGAGGCATTGCAGGATACACACTTATTACAGACAGTACATATGCCAACTCTCTTGGCATAAGGGAGACAATGAGCGAAACAGAGAAGACGACAACTGTCCAGTGGATGGTGGAGAATGCTGTGGACGCAGATGATCTGGCAGCTACCATAAGAAATCTTGACGCCGTTTCATATTCGGAGGCGGCAGGATTTACCATAAGGGGAGTTTCAGGTACTACAGTAACAGCTTCAGAAGGATTAAAGCTTAAGGGTGGCGTATATCTCGGCGGTGTGCTTGGATATGTCACAGCGAACACAAAGATACATATTGCAAATGTAACCAACAGGGCGTCTGTGGAAGCGGAAGCCTCAGTTGTGAACAACAGCGAACAGACAGTTGGCAAAACAGTGAGAAAGGATAAGGATGGCAGGGAATATACCTATTCCTACGCCGGAGGCATTATAGGAAAGGTAAGCAGGAATGTGACCATTGAAGCCTGCAGCAATGCAGATGATGTGGAGATCCTTTCAAAGGGAACCTATACCGGTGGAATTGCCGAGGTAAATGAAGGTGAGATACTTGACTGTACAGTTTCTTCCATAGATGGAGGAACGTCAAGCTACATAGGTGGTATATGTGGTCTCAACAAAGCTTCAGGAACCATAAAAGGCACTACCGTGTCAAATGCCACTGTTGAGGGTGCGTCCTATGTGGGAGGTATAGTATCTGAGAACTTCGGAAGCCTGGAATTTGACAAGAATATAGGCAGTATTACCATTGACGGATCAGGAGATCTTGTTGGAGGTATAGCAGGATACAATGCAGGAAGTATCAAAAATACTGCAAGCTCAGGTAATGTTGAGATAAAGGGAACTGTAAAGGGAAGAAAAAATGTAGGTGGAGTTACAGGTTATATGGAGAGCACCGCTGGCATAAGCGGATTTACCAATTCTGCGGATATCACAGCGACAGATGACAATGCCGGCGGAATAACAGGTACATATAACAATAATAAAACTTCAACCTCTGCCATATCAGACTGTATCAACAATGGGCAGATCACCTCTGCCGGTGCGGCTGCCGGTATAGTGGCGGTTGTAAGCGACAGAACTGTATTTGTGAGAAATTCCACTAACTTCGGTTATGTGAAGGGCAGTGTCAGCGGTGGTATGGTAGCTCTGTGTGACAATATCACATCAGGTTCCATGGGAATTGAGGGCTGTGTAAATCATGGAAGGATATACGGCAGCAGCTATTCAGGGGGCATGATAGCTTCTTATAAGAGCTGTTCCGCTGATATGGAGACAAATATAAACGACTGTGTAAATACAGGTATAGTAAACGGAGCAGGAATAATAGATAACGCCTACGGAAAGGTATATGTAGAGCTGTGCAGAAATTATGGCGTATCCTGTAAGGCAGGAATTGCAGGAAAAGAAGTGACAGGTATCAGATCATGCTTTGACGCCAGCAGCTCAGAAGTGCCTACAGGTAAGGCTTCTTCCTATTCAGGCAACAATTTCTTCGTGACCGCACTGGATACGACAGCGGTTGAGACTAACGGAGCAAGACTTCTCCGGGTGGAGACATTTTACGATTCCACTTCAGCCCAGAGATATAATCTGTATAACGGCACAAATAAGACAAATCTGGTGAACCTTATGTTCAATGCCATATCAGAGGAGTTCAGATGGTATGACAGCAAAACAGATATACCTAAGGCAGTGCTGAATATCAAGGCTGCTACCAAGAACGAATATCGAGTAAATACCTATCTGGAGTGGGATAAGGGAATAGTGACGTATCTGAAGTCCGAGCCGGAGGACACGACACTTCCTACGCCGGAGGTGACACTTCATATGATCGACGGTGGATATCTGGTGGCTGTACTTGATAATGCATATGATTACGCCGATATAGAAAACTGCAACATAAATGTGAAGCTTGGTACAGGTGAGGAACTTGTAATAGACGGTAAGACAGGATACAGTACAGCTCTTGTGAAGTGTAATGCCACAGGAAGTGTCACCATAAGTTCATATGCCTATGCCGACGGATACTCACAGTCTGATACGGCTGTAAGGGAGGCGTTAATGGTGGCAGCAGGTGATGTGGACAAGGTATTTACCTGGGAGGATATTGGATTCAGCGGTGGTACTTCAGGCCTTTATTACAAGGTCCGTAATACAAATAACAGTGACAGCGGAATATATGTAACATCCATACTGTCAGTTTATGATGAGGAACTTGGCTTTGCTGTGAGCTACAGTGCAGGGACAGTTGGTATCTCAGGACATACTTCTGCGTATTCCTACATAAGAAATCTTCCTGAGGGCATAGCTGGAAATGACGGCATTACCATAGCTTCATACCTTTCTTCAGGTGCAGATGGTTATACTTCATATGAGTATGTGGTGGCAGATGACCTGACGGCAGATGAGGTGAAGAGCCTTAAGGATACCAATTACTACAGAGCTTCAGGCGGAAGCATAAAGAAGCAGACCAGAGGAGTATATTCGGCAACTTCTGAAAGTATGGTTTCCGGATATATGGTCATTGCAAATGATGATGGAACATATAAGGTTGTATATAATGTCTGGAGGGCCGGCTCATGAGATTAAAGAAGGACAATAAGGGTGCAGCCATGATAGTTGCACTGGTGGTTATGACAGTTCTCATGATGTTCTGTCTCTCGTTGCTGTTGGTGGTATATTCATTATATACATCAACTTTAAAGAAAAATTCGTCTCTCCAGTGTAAGGAAGCCTGTAAGACCATGAGCTTTGAGCTTCAATCGGAGCTTACAGAGCCGGTATATGCAGATTATGAAGGTCAGGGTGCTGCCCAGAAAAGTGTAACAGGTACCGGTGGAGATTATCTCTGGTTCTACATACGTTACAACATATGGCAGGATTCATGGCCTTACTACAGCAGTACCGAGAAGGGACATGGAAAGGATACGGCCTACAGATATTTCACCATCACCCCATCAGAGGATGTGGCAGGAATGGTTGAGGACATAAAGGTGTGTATTTACTGGGAGAAGGATAATACCGGTTCTGATGATATTGCTTCTGATGGTACCGGACAGGAGGTTGATGGCAGTGATATCCTGGAGCAGAGGGCAGGCACTATACTTCATGTTATAGTTACCTGCAGCAAGAATGAACAGTCTTATTCCATAGAGACAGAGTACTCTCTCATGGCAGGGGAATATGCGGATATCACCGACAAAACAGAAGAGGAAACCATGTTAAAGCAGGGGATAAATCCCTACAATAACAGCATATATAAATTCGAAAAGTGGCAGTGGGTATTTTCTGAACGAGAATAAAGGTTATGATGAAGTTGTTAAAGTTTATAAAAATGAAGAAATTGAATATAAAAAGCTTCCGGTCACCGATTGATGACCGGGGAACTACCATGGTGGAGATCATAGTCGCATTTGCAGTGGTGGGGGTAGTGATGACGGTGTTTACCGGAATAATCATGCTGTCCTATAACTTCCTTGCCAAGTCGGAGCAGATGGTGAGGGCACAGGAGACCTTTAATGAACAGTTTTATACAGGACAGATCACTGCAGAGAACAGGGATGATATAACCTACACCATGACGGCGGATGATGACAACAGTACAAAGATCGGACTTAACCGGGCGGATACAAGGATATTCCACAGTGATGAGCTGGATATAAATATTATCAGATTTACAGATCAGGTGCCGTCAGCTGCAGCGGGTGACTGATCATAGATTGTGAAATTTAGTTAGTATTTGCGGAGAAATTTATGGGATACAGAATTGGCAGAAAGCAAAGACAACTGAATAAGGACACCGGCTTCACTTTGGTGGAGCTGGTGGTGTGCTTCGCACTTCTTGGAATATTCATGGTGTGTGCCATGCTTATCATCTCGTCGGTCATGGGCATATATTACCACGCCAAGGGGGTTGACACCGGAAGACAGGTGGCTGACATGGTAACTACCAAGGCGGTGGGTGAGATCGAGGGTGCTGTTACCGGTGCAGCCGTGAATGATACCGGAAGCTCCATGGAATACATGGCGATAGGTGATGACGGCTCATACATTGATTTCTATGATAGGACAGGAAGCCATGTGAAGATAAGTGTTGTGGATGATTACCTTGATATCTACTACTATCCTGTGGTGACCGAGGGGGGCTCCGGGACGAAGCTTGACAGGGGCGTTGACTGGACATTTGACCCGAAGACCTATCAGGGCTACAGGGTAAGCAGCATGATATTCACCCATGTGGGCGGCAACATCATCAAGCTTGAGCTTACCATCCACGGGGACAAATACGGTGATTACACCAGCACCCAGTACATAGAATGTTATAATTTCACGGACACAGATATTTCCGGGATTGTCAGCAAGTGAGACATATGGTTGGGTGTCAGGAAGATTGGAGAAGAGATATGGGGATTGCGGAAACAACGCTTAAAAACCGAAGGCGGGGACGGCTTAAGGTGATACTCATTGTATTGCTGGTGCTGCTGGTATTTGGCACGCCTGCCATTATATATTTCAGGATATCGGCAAATGGAAGGGTTGCCCTGAGGGAAGCCAAGAACATCAAGCTTTCCTTTCAGATGATATCCATTGACTATTATGCCAGGGGAGAGAGTATCTACGACAACACCAGGGCAAGCGGCATGAGTGATGGTGTCCGGGAGCGGATAGACGAGATCCTGGGGCACGAGGGAAGCATAAAGATCACAGGATATGATCCCGGTGACAGGACGGTCACAGGGTTTATATATACAACAAGATCATATCAGGTAATATATACCTATGATAAGAACACCGGCGGAAGCTACCGGGTAAATTATATATTCAAACTGTTTGATTTTGGGGAATAAACAGAAAACTATAAAATAACAAGATAAGGAGAATTATATGAGCTGGCTTACATTTTCAATTTATTTATCAAAGGGACTTATATATCTGGTATTTTTCCTGATAGGTATCACTGTATTTTCATTTGCAAATGTTGTGGTATACAGACTTCCGGAGAAGAAGGGCTTCGCGAAGGGCTCATCAATGTGCCGTTCCTGCGGACACAAGCTGGCAGTGAAGGATCTTGTACCGATATTCTCATGGATCGGCCTCAAGGGCAAATGCAGATATTGCGGCGAAAAGATATCTGTAAGATATCCGTTGGTTGAGCTGTTCGGCGGTATATGTGCAGTGGGACTTACAGCATATTACGGAATAACATTAAAGGCACTGACCATATTCCTGTTATTTACAGTATTTACCATTATAACTCTTATAGATTACGACACAATGGAGATACCACCGGTGCTTAATATTGCAGTGCTGATCCTTGGTATCATATCAATATGGACCGTAGGGGGTGTCAGTATCCTTGATCGTATAATAGGAATGTTCTGTATAAGTCTTCCTCTGTTCCTGATAGTGCTCATTATCCCTGAGGGCTTCGGCGGTGGAGACATTAAACTTATGTTCGCGGCAGGCTTCTTCCTTGGTTGGAAGATGACAGTCATGGGCTTCTTTATAGGTCTGGTTGCCGGGGGAATATACGGAGTGATCCTTATGGCAAGAAGAAAGAAGGGCAAGAAGGATCATTTTGCCTTTGGACCTTTCCTGTGTGCCGGCATGGCAATATCCATATTTGTTGGAACACAGTTAATGGACAAATACATAGATTTCATCAAGGTGGCATTTTACCAGTAAAGTATATACAGGGGCAGAATGACGATCTGTAAATGGTCAGAGATAATAATAGTAAGCAATAGTCAGATATAACATAACAAAGGAGAAATATATTGGACAGCTACAGATATAAGGCAAGAAACGCCAGCGGACGAGCCGTTAAGGGTGTCATGCAGGCTGTTGATGAGAACGATCTTCACGAAAAACTGAAAAAAGATGAGCTGTTTCTTGTAAGTGCGGAGCTGATAAAGGGAAGGACTTCCTCAAGAAAGCTGAAATCCGACAAGGTTGCGGAATTTGCAAGGAATATAGGCGAGCTGGTTGCCTCCGGCGTGTCATTGGTTCGGGCTCTAAAGATCATATCAGAGGATGAATCCATATCACCTAAGGAAAGGGCTATATATGCAAATGTCCTCAGGCTGGTGCGTTCAGGTATACCATTGTCCGAGGCACTTATGGAACAGGGAGGTGTGTTCCCACCATTATTTGTCAATATGATCAAAAGCTCGGAATCCAGCGGTAATCTGGATCAGGTGGCATTGCAGATGGCAGATTATTATGAGAAGGATTACAAGCTCAGCCAGAAGCTGTCCAGTGCATTTACCTATCCCAAGATACTGTGCGTTCTGATAGTGCTGGTGCTCATAATCATCATGGGCTTTGTTATACCACAGTTTGAGTCATTATTTGCACAGATGGAGACCCTTCCGGGAGCCACAAGGGTGCTGCTGGCAATAAGCGGTTTCGTGTCTAAGAAGTGGTACATACTAATATTTGCAATAATCGTGGGCGTTTTGGCCATAAGGCTCATAGTCGCAATACCGGCGGTCAGATATATGCTTCACAGATTGAAGCTTAAGCTTCCGGTGTTCGGCAAATTAAACAAGGTCATATATACGGCGAGATTTGCCAGAACATTGTCATCCCTGTATTCCGCAGGTATCCCGATAGTTACTGCACTGGGAATAGCAAGGGAGACCATTGGAAATGTGTACATTGAGAAGCAGTTCGACAATGTTATAGCAATGGTAAGGGCAGGTGCCAATCTGAGTGACGCCGTGAACAGCGTTGACGGCTTCGTGAAGAAGCTTACCTCATCAATACTTGTAGGTGAGGAGACAGGCTCCCTGGATACCATGCTTAAGTCAACGGCGGACCAGATGTCCTATGATTCGGAGATAGCCATGAACAAGCTGGTTGCCATGGTGGAGCCGGCGATGATCGTGGTTATGGCAGTTACAGTTGGATTTATCATGATAGCCATAATCCAGCCAATCTACGGCTCATATCAGGCAATAGCGAACAGTTATCAGTAAGGCGGTGAGAGACAAATGAGTACAGTAGTATATTTATCAAATCAGAGTATACAGATAATAACCGGTACAAGGGGAAGCAAGAAGATAACAATAAATGACTGCTACATCCTTGACGCACCGGAGGGCAGTATCATAAACGGTACGGTGACGGATATCAATTCTCTCGCTGACTGTCTTAAGGAATTCTGGCAGGCACATTCCTTAAGTGCAAATGATGTGTACCTGGTAGTAAACAGCAACAAGATAATAAGTAAGAACCTGGATATCCCGGCAATGTCAGAGAAGAAGGAGCGGGATTTCATAAGAAGGGAATTTGCCGATATAGAGGCAGGCACGGAGCGAGTGTACGGAAGCATAAGCTTCAAGCCGGACAGCAAGATGACCATTGTGCCAATGAACAAGCTGTATGTGGAGAGTGCCACAAAGGAATTTGTGGAGACATATATTGAACTGTTCAAGCTGGCAGGCATAGGCCTTAAGGGAATGTATTCCGGCGAGGGTGCCCTGATATCCCTGGCGGCGTCAACCATAGCCACCACGAGGAAGACATTTGTCATGGAGGTTGCCGACAACATGAACCTTACCACCATACTCTGGGTAAATGGCAGGTTCTACTACTACAACAGCACAAGATGTTTCAGCGTTCCTGGAACCGAAAGCTATGCCCTTGATGTGGGCAAATCCGTCAGCCAGATCATCCAGTTCATGCAGGCGAACCAGATCGAGTACGAGCTGGAGGAGATAGTCCTTGCGGGCATAAGCTCTGAAAATGTCCCATTATACAGAAATGCCATTGAGAGCCACGGAATAAGTACACCTGTGTCAGTATTTGCAGATACAAAGAGGATAAAATGCGACGGAAATTATGACATCCAGAGGACCATACAGGCGGTGTCGGGATTTGGCTGTGTCCAGAAGAGACAGAACTTCCTTGTATATTATTCAGGTATGCACAAGGCGAGAAAAGAAACCGATGCGGGAACCATGAGGAAGATAATGGCAGTTGCGGTCGTTACGGCGGTAATGCTTCTTGGACTTGGAGGAACATTTGCATATAAGGTGGTAAGAAATAACAAACTCACGGAGCTTAAGGATTATAACGAGTCTCCGGCGGTGGTAAGTCAGGCGAGCATGTACGACGCACTCCTTGCCAGAAATACATATATATCCGGACAGTATTATGCCATCAACCAGATATCGGACAATCTGGACACTTACCCATACTGCGGTGCTGAGGTAAGGAACATCATAGACACCTGTGCAAATGGATATGCCAGCGTTGACATTGAGTCCTTCAATTCCGATACGGGAGTTGTGACCATGGTGGCTAAGGCTGAAAATGTTGACCTTATCAACCAGTTCATCAAGCGTCTTACTGATGAAGATATATTTAACAATGTAGATTATACCGGATATGCCTTTGAGGAGGATACAGGACTCTGGAACATACACGTTATGTGCATACTTTCGGAATCCGCAGGAAAGCAGGGAGGTGAAGCAAATGCAGACTAAGATGACAGAGAGAGACAAGAAGCTGTTATTTGCACTGGTGATCATAGTCATAGTGTTTGTTATTGGATATCTCGGCATATATCCTATGATCAAGAGCACCAGAGACATAAATAAGGAAATAGAGGAACAGGAGGCTCTCCAGTCTGAAAATGAGCTTAAGCTCACCAACCTGCCAATGCTTCAGGTGGACAACGAGAAGATGGAGGAGGGCATACAGGAGAAGCGTAAGGATTTCTATCCGGTGATGACTGCTTCCGACATAGACAAGCTGCTTACAGGAAATGCCCTTTCCTACAACCTTTATTCCTATGATCTTGATATAGACGTGGTTGATACGGTGGTCGATCTTGAGCCTTACCAGTATTCCGGGAAAGCCGGAAACGGCAGCTCGGGAGCCGACGGAAGCTCGACAGGTTCAAGTAGTGGAAACTCGTCGGGTTCCGGAAGTTCATCAGGTTCTGGAAGTTCATCAGGTTCGAGTGGCTCGTCAGTTTCCGGGAATGGTGCAGGTATGAGTGAAACTGATCAGATCGAGGCGGCGGACGCGGCACAGTATGGTGATGACAGTTCAACAGGCTCAACAAGTTCTACAGGTTCGTCGGGCAGTTCAGCATATGGCTCCGGGGATGAGGGTACGGATATGTCGGCGGTTGGAATATATGTGGCTTATGTCAGTATGCGTCTCGGCGGAGATCAGGCAGATCTTGCAAGCTTTCTTGACGATATGGTAGCCAGCGGGGAGAAGGTTCGAGTTGTATCCTACTCCTGGACAGAGGGCAGAAAGATAGATTACAACAATGACGGAACCTACAATCTCGTCACCGAGAAGGTGCTTGATATCAGCCTTGAACTGTATATGAGCGATCCCGGGGATGAGGTAGAGGACAGCTCAGAAGCAGAGTAAGAGACAGGTTGTTGCAGGATTGCATATTTGCAGAAAATAGACGAATGAGTCATGAAGTGGAAGTGACTTGTGGCGGAATGTGGATTGTGGTATTGCATATTTGCAGGAAATAGATTGATAAGCCAAGAAATAAAATGACTTGTGGCGGAATGTGGATTGTGGTATTGCATATTTGCAGAAATTGTGTGAGAAGGGTGAAGATTTTGATATGGAGATGAACAGGAATATACGAATAGGCGAAGTTCTTGTGGAGTTCGGCTATGTAAATGATTATCAGATAGCCCAGGCGATGGAGTACAAGCAGGCGAACAAGGGCGTTCGTCTCGGCGACGCACTCATACAGCTTGGATATATCACAGAAAAACAAATGCTTGAGGCTCTTGCCAAGAGACTTGGATATGGCGTGGCAAATGTCTCAGACCTGTCCATAGATGTTGACGCTGTGGAGATGGTTCCTGAGGCGTTGGCAGAGAAATATTGTATGCTTGGATATGGGGTAAAGGATGGAAGATATCTTATATTGGTAAATGACCCCATGAACTTCTATGGAATAGAAGATATCAGGCAGATCGTGGGAATGGATCTTCAGATCTCCCTTTGCGAGAAGGAGCCTCTTACCTCGGCGATACAGTATTATTATTCTGAGGTGTCAGCGAGAAAGGCAGCAGTTAAGGCGTCCCAGAACAGTACCGAAGAGGAAGCAATAGTAGATATAAATGTTGAGGAGGGCGACGATGACACACCTATCATAAACCTTCTTAACAGTATCATTCTGAGAGCCTATAATTCAGGGGTTTCGGATATACACATTGAACCCTTTGAGCATCAGACCACTGTGCGAATGAGAGTTGATGGCGTCATCATGGAGTTCATGACCATACAGAAGAATATCCACAATTCCCTTATCGCCAGAGTTAAGATCCTTGCGGATCTGGATATTGCCGAGCGAAGGATACCACAGGATGGACATTTCAGAACAAGCGTAGACGGAAATAACCTTAATATAAGAGTTTCGGTGGTGCCTACGGTATTTGGCGAGAAAGCGGTTCTGCGACTGCTTGCGGGAACAGGAAAGATTGATTATCCGGCGTCCTTTGGCATGAACGAGAAGTCATTTGCCCTGGTAAATGAGATGTTAAATTCTCCAAGCGGAATTATCTATATAACAGGACCGACAGGCTCAGGAAAATCCACAACTCTTTACATGATGTTGGAGGCGCTGTCAAAGAGGCAGGTGAACATATCCACTATCGAAGACCCTGTGGAGAAAAATCTTCCAAAGCTCAGCCAGATACAGGTAAATAATACTGCCGGGCTTACATTTGAAGTGGGGCTTAGGGCGTTGCTCAGGCAGGATCCGGACATAATAATGGTTGGTGAGACAAGAGACTCCGAGACAGCGGCTATCTCCGTAAGGGCAGCCATCACCGGACATTTGGTTCTGTCAACCCTCCACACAAATGACGCGGCCTCATCCATTGCACGTCTTGAGGATATGGGTGTCGAGCCGTACATGATCGCAAGCTCGCTGGTTGGTATCGTGGCACAGCGACTGGTAAGAAAGGTATGTCCTTTCTGTGCTGTATCTGAGGAAATGACATCAAGAGAAGAATACATAGCAGGAAGGAAGCTCCCACATGTTATGCACGCCAAGGGCTGCAGGCAGTGCAATGAGTCCGGCTACAAGGGACGAATAGCCATACATGAGATCCTTCCTATAGATAAGCAGATAAAGAAAATGGTAACAAGTGGGGCGAGCGTTGAGGAAATAAAGTCCTACGCCATAGATAACCTTGGCATGAAGACCTTGAAACAGAGTGCCCTTGAACTTGTAGAGCAGGGGGTCACTACCGTGGAGGAAATGGCAAAGGCAGCATATTACGATTAAAAGGGATTAGGTGAATTTAAAAACTTAAAAGGCTTGTTTTTCGGTGGCGGCGAAGAAAATAGTTGCTTGAGTGGGGCATATGTCAGGAAATCAGATCACTGTGCCCCGGAAGAGAAGTAAACTACAGCTTGAGCGGGGCATATGCCAGGAAATCAAGTCATCATGCCCCGGAAGAGAAGTAAACTACAGCTTGAGTGGGGTATATGCCAGGAAATCAAGTCATCATGCCCCGGAAGAGAAGTAAACTACTGCTTGAGCGGGGCATGTGTCAGGAAATTAGATCACTATGCCCCGGTAGTGAAATCGAGCGGGGTATATGCCAGTAAATCAAGCCGTCATGCCCCGGAAGAGAAGTAAACTACTGCTTGAGCGGGGCATATGTCAGGAAATTAGATCACTATGCCCCGGAAGAGAAGTAAACTACTGCTTGAGCGGGGCATGTGTTAGGAAATTAGATCACTATGCCCCGGAAGAGAAGTAAACCACTGCTTGAGTGGGGCATGTGCCAGGAAATTGATCTATTGGAAGATGATTTTCCGCTTCCGGTTATTCAACTGGAATTTGCGGCAGAGATCCCATGGGCTTTAGACAGGGAAAATAATTATATGTAAATTATTATGGAGGGATTATATGAAGATTGATGGACTTATTTTAGACGCCAGGGCAAATAAATGCTCGGATATACATATATCTGTGGGTATGCCCCTTATGTACAGGATAAATGGACGGCTTATGGAAATTCCTGTTCCTTATTCGGACGAAGACATTGAGGACATGCTGGTGGATATGATGGATGATAAGCAGCTTGCTGACATTAAAGCCGGCAAGGATGTGGATTTTGCTGTCCGCACATCAGACGGCAACAGGCAGAGGGTAAATATATTCAGGCAGCAGGGAAGGCTTGCGGCAACCATAAGATTGTTAAACAGCACTATACCTGAACTGTCCATGCTGGGACTTCCGCCGGTTCTGAATACTCTGGCTGAGAAGCCGAGAGGACTGATACTGGTTACAGGACCTACGGGATCAGGTAAATCAACAACTCTTGCTTCAATGATAGACCATATCAACTCCACAAGACCGGATCACATCATCACCATTGAGGACCCTATCGAGTACACCTACGAGAAGAAAATGGCACTTATCCATCAGAGAGAGGTGGGCAGGGATGTGGAGAGCTTTGCCGCAGCATTAAGGAGTGCACTTCGTGAGGATCCTGACATAATCCTGGTGGGGGAAATGCGTGACTACGAGACCATATCGGCAGCCCTCACGGCGGCGGAAACCGGACATCTTGTAATGTCTACCCTTCATACCACAGGTGCAGCCCAGACCATAGACAGGATCATAGACGCCTGCCCGGGACACATACAGAATCAGATCAGAACCCAGCTTGCCAGCGTGTTAAATGGTGTGGTTACCCAGTGCCTTATACCAAATGCAACAGGCACCGGCAGAGTTCCGGGAACTGAGATCCTTGTGGGAACAGACGCTGTGTCAAACCTTATAAGAGAGAACAAATGTCACCAGCTTTCAACCACAATGCAGGCAGGTGCCAGGGTGGGGATGCACACCTTGAATACAGATCTGTGCCGTCTTGTAAGTACAGGAAAGATCACTATGGATTCCGCAAGGAAATATACAAATGATCTTAAGGATCTGGAGCAGTTTTTCTGACAGGAAGCCTGAAAATGCATGACATGTACACTGTATGAGCATATGGTAAAAATGACGATTTTGCAGAGCCGAAAATAGTGTAAACACCATAAAAATCCGTTGAAAATGCCAGAAAATCCAGGCGGATTTTCATGAAGTTCCGGTCGCAAGACAGAAAATGAAGGGAAAATGAATTTTTACGTCATTTTCTGCCGGAAAAATGTCATTTTCAGCTTTTAAAGCTGGCGTAAAATGAACATATATAGTCAAATGTACCAATAATGTCCATTGTGCAATATTCACAAACGAAATTGTGAAACATTTTATTGCCAAGGAAGAAATTCCTTGATTTTATACGTCGAAATTGGTAGAATAACAGTGTACTTAATGAACGAAACATACTGACCTCCGGGAGGTCAGGAACGATCCGGAATGAGACCGGAGACCGTGGCTGCTGCGGTTATAGCAGCACAATAAGAGAAAAAATAATCACACACATCGAGGAGGAAATTACTATGAAGAGAATGAAGAAGGATAACAAAGGTTTTACCTTAGTTGAGTTAATTGTTGTACTTGTAATTTTAGCAATTCTTGCCGCAATACTTGTACCTGCATTACTTGGTTACATCGACAAGGCAAAAGAGAAGCAGATCGTGTTAAATGCAAAGAGCTGCTACACAGCTGCACAGGCTAAGTATTCAGAGCTTTACGCTAAGGACGCAACAACAGTTTCTCAGACAGATATGGATGAGATCTGGGCAATGGCAGATGTTAAGGATCTTGAGACACTTGAAGTAGGAACAGAAAAGACATTTACAGCAAAGGATCATGACTCATACACAGTAAGCTACATACATTACAAGGATAATGATGGAGAGATCTGGTTATCAAATGGTTCATGGACAACAACAGAACCAACAACAAAGCCAGGTAACATTCAGGCAATCACAAAGAGCAAATAAGATTTTTTGATTTTTAATTAGTCTCATTTTTTCTCTTAAACTAAATGGACAGTCACCATGATGGATTATTTCGTCTGGTGGCTGTCTTTTTTTATCGCGGCTCTGTCGCTGGTGCGTCTAATATTAACTTTCTTATTGTAATCTGGCAAAAGCTAATATATAATTTAGTTTGATTTGGTTTTTGGTTAATATTATTAAGTTTATATTGGTACCGACGATATGCCGCCGAATGAAATGAGGGGGCAATACTTAAAAAGAGGAGGTACCCCATGCATCGTAGATGCATATAAAATGGTACCGACGATATGCCGCCGAATGGAATGAGGGGGCAATACTTAAAAAGGCAAATTTTAAATGGGCTGATGTTCAATGAACGAGGAGACAAACATGAGGAAAATAGGATTTGACAATGAAAAATATCTGTCTATGCAGTCTGAGCATATCAGGGAGAGGATAGGTCAGTTCGGCGATAAGCTGTATCTTGAGTTCGGTGGAAAGTTATTTGACGATTATCATGCGTCAAGAGTGCTTCCGGGATTTGCCCCTGACAGTAAGCTCCAGATGCTTCTCCAGCTTGCAGATCAGGCAGAGATGATCATTTCCATCAATGCCGCAGATATAGAGAAAAATAAGATAAGACATGATCTGGGTATAACCTACGATCAGGACGTAATAAGACTTATAGGTGTGTACCGTGAGAAGGGACTTTATGTGAGCAGCGTTGTCATCACAAGATACGCAGGTCAGAAGTCCGCAGACGCATTCCAGAAGAAGCTTGAAAATATCGGCATAAAGGTGTACCACCACTATTCAATAGAAGGATATCCTAACAACGTAGCCACGATAGTCAGCGACGAGGGCTACGGCAAGAATGATTATGTGGAGACCACAAGACCACTTGTTATCGTTACTGCACCGGGACCCGGAAGCGGTAAGATGGCGACATGTCTGTCACAGCTCTACCATGAGAACAAGCGTGGAGTTAAGGCAGGGTATGCCAAGTTCGAGACCTTCCCAATATGGAATATTCCCCTTAAGCACCCTGTAAATCTTGCCTATGAGGCAGCTACAGCAGACCTTAACGATGTGAATATGATCGATCCGTTCCATCTTGAGGCGTATGGGGAGACAACAGTCAATTACAACAGAGATGTGGAGATATATCCTGTACTTGCGGCAATGTTTGAGGCTATATACGGTTCATGTCCATATGCGTCACCTACAGATATGGGTGTAAATATGGCAGGAAACTGTATCGTTGATGACGAGGCGTGTCAGGAGGCTTCAAGACAGGAGATCATCAGAAGATACTATCAGTCATTGAACAGAATGGTCCTTGATGAGGCAACAAAGGATGAGGTATATAAGCAGGAGCTTCTTATGAAGCAGGCTAAGATCACTGTAAATGACAGAAAGGTTGTGCCTGTTGCCATGGCTCTGGCTGAGGAGACCGGTGCAGCGGCAGCGGCTCTTGAGCTTGAGGACGGCAGGATAATCACAGGCTCTACAAGTGACCTGCTGGGACCTGCGTCAGCGGTACTGCTTAATGCCATAAAGGTTCTTGGAAATATAGACAAGAGCGTACATCTTATTTCCAGAAATTACATTGAACCGATACAGCGTCTTAAGACAAGCTATCTTGGAAGTAAAAACCCGAGACTTCACACAGATGAGGTGCTCATCGCCCTTTCAATGTGTGCTGTATCAGATCCGAATGCAAAGCTTGCCCTTGAACAGCTTCCAAAGCTTGCAGGCTGCCAGCTTCATACAACAGCAATACTTTCATCTGTTGATATGAACACCTTCAACAAGCTTGGTATACAGTTCACAAATGAAGCCGTGTACGAAAAACGTGACGAGTAGATCGGATTTGGAATGATCCTTAAGAATACGATAAGACCATGAGACGGAGAATACCTGTTTCGTGGTCTTTTAAAATTTCTCTTGTTAAAATTCCTATAAAAGTTTATACTATAATTTAGTGCAATTTAAAGCGTTGAAGTGACGTAACTACAACGCAGAAAATTCATTCCCGGAACAGGATGATCTGTGGAATGAAATTACTCACGTAATGATAAGGGTGAACACCTGACATAACAAAAAGAATATGAAGAAATAAAGAGAAGGAGTTTTAGAAATGCCGATCACACAATATTTGGAGAGGAATGCCAGAGAATATGGGGATGATGTTGCTCTGGTAGAGATAAATCCTGACGTTCAGGAAACAAGAAGGGTAACATGGAGAGAGTATGAGCTTATCGAGTCAAACCCTACATGCTGCTACAGAAGAGAGATCACATGGAGTGTCTTCAATGAGAAGGCCAACAGATTTGCAAATTTACTGGTTGCGAGGGGCATACAGAAGGGGGACAAGGTAGGAATACTTATGATGAACTCCCTTGAGTGGCTTCCTATATACTTCGGTATACTTAAGACAGGAGCACTGGCAGTGCCATTTAACTTCAGATACGACGCGGAAGAGATAAAGTACTGCGTAGAGCTTGCCGACGTTGATGTTCTGGTATTCGGACCGGAATTTATAGGCCGTATAGAGACAGTTGTAGATGAGATCGCAGAAAAGAGGATATTGTTCTATGTAGGCGGAAACTGCCCTACATTTGCAGAGGATTATGATAAGCTGGCGTCAAACTGCTCAAGTACATTTGCAGACAGGGGAATAAAGGACACAGATGACGCAGCCATATACTTCTCGTCAGGTACAACAGGATTTCCTAAGGCAATACTCCACAACCATGAGAGTCTTATGCATGCGGCATTGGTTGAGAGCAAGCACCATGGCCAGACAAAGGATGACGTGTTCCTGTGCATACCGCCGCTTTACCATACAGGTGCCAAAATGCACTGGTTCGGAAGCCTCATAACAGGCGGCAAGGCAGTACTCCTTAAGGGTGTAAATGCCAAGACCATCCTCCAGACTGTAAGCGACGAGCAGTGTACCATCGTATGGCTTCTGGTGCCATGGGCTCAGGACATTCTGGTGGCCATCGAGAGAGGAGAGGTAAATCTCGCCGATTACAAGCTTGATCAGTGGAGACTTATGCACATAGGTGCACAGCCTGTTCCTCAGAGTCTTATAAAGAAATGGAAGGAAATATTCCCTCATCACCAGTATGATACCAACTACGGACTTTCAGAGTCCATAGGACCTGGTGCAGTACATCTTGGTGTGGAAAATATACATAAAGTAGGAGCTATAGGTGTTCCGGGATACGGCTGGCAGGCTGATATCGTTGATGAAAACGGTAGATCCGTTAAGCGTGGCGACGTTGGTGAGCTTATCCTTAAGGGGCCGGGCGTTATGACCTGCTATTACAAAAATCCTGAGGCGACAGCAGAGTGTCTCAAGGACGGCTGGCTGTATACAGGAGACATGGCTATGGAGGATGAGGACGGTTTCATCTATCTTGTAGACAGAAAGAAGGACGTCATCATAAGCGGTGGCGAGAATATCTATCCTGTACAGATCGAGAATTTCTTAAGCAAATATCCTAAGATCATGGATGTGGCTGTTATCGGTCTTGCAGATTCAAGACTTGGTGAGATAACCGCAGCCATCATCGAGGTCAAGGAAGGCATGGAGTGCACCGAGGAGGAGATAAATGACTTCTGTAAGGAGCTTCCAAGATACAAGAGACCTAAGAAGATAATATTTGCAAAGGTGCCAAGAAACGCAACAGGCAAAATTGAGAAACCAAAGCTTCGTAAGATTTATAAGAGTGAAAATCTTGTAGCAGCGGAAAATAATGCATAAATATCCAGTAAAATGACAAAAATATTCAAAAACCAGTTTCTGGATTGTTTACAAATGGGAATCTGTGTGTTTAAATGATAACTTGAAAGATACAAGTAAAGATAAAGACGAGGTAGATTATAAATGAAGACACCATTTTTAACAAAAGAAAAAGCAGAAGAGATAATTGCCCAATATCCTACACCATTTCACATTTATGATGAAAAGGGAATAAGAGAAAATGCGAGAAATCTTTACAAGGCATTTTCATGGAACAAGGGCTTCAAGGAATATTTTGCAGTTAAGGCAACACCAAACCCAACTATCCTTAAGATCCTTAAGGAAGAGGGCTGCGGTACAGACTGTTCATCACTGACAGAGCTTATGATGTCAGAGAAGATGGGCTTCTCAGGTGACGAGATCATGTTCTCATCAAATGATACACCTGCAGAGGAGTTTAAGTATGCCAGAAAGATCAATGCTACAATAAATCTCGACGATTTTACACATATTGATTTCCTGGAGAAGACCTGTGGTATACCTGAGAAGATCTCATGCAGATTTAATCCGGGCGGAAAGTTCGCTATTGCCACAACCATCATGGACAACCCGGGAGACGCCAAGTACGGCATGACCAAGGATCAGATCATAGAGGCGTACAGGGTATTAAAGAGTAAGGGCGTTAAGAAATTCGGTATGCATGCATTTCTTGCCAGCAATACCGTGACAAATGAATATTATCCTACACTTGCCAAGATCCTTTTTGAGGTGGCAGTTGAGATCAAGGAGAAGACAGGGGTTGAACTTTCATTTATCAATCTTTCAGGCGGAGTCGGAATACCTTACACACCTGACAAGGAGCCGAATGATATATTTGTCATTGGCGAGGGCGTTAAGAAGGTTTATGATGAGGTGCTTGTGCCTGCAGGCCTTGGAAATGTAGCGATCTTCACAGAGCTTGGAAGATATATGCTTGCACCTTACGGACATCTTGTGACAACAGCAATACATGAGAAGCATACACACAAGGAATATATAGGTGTTGACGCATGTGCAGTCAATCTTATGAGACCTGCCATGTATGGCGCATACCATCATATCACTGTGCTTGGAAAGGAAAATGAGCCTTGTGACCATATGTATGATGTGACAGGTTCCCTTTGTGAGAACAACGACAAATTTGCCATAGACAGAATGTTACCGAAAATCGATATGGGAGACATTCTTGTAATACACGATACAGGTGCTCATGGATTTTCCATGGGATACAATTATAACGGTAAGCTTAAGTCAGCAGAGATACTCCTCAGAGAGGACGGAAGCGTGAAGCTTATCCGCCGTGCAGAGACACCGGAGGATTACTTCGCAACACTTGAAGACTTCTGGGATGTAGAGCTGTAACATATGTGATCAGAGCTGATGGGTCAAAAATAATAAAGGGAGTTCATGATATTTATGAACTCCCTGTTTTTTTTATATAGTTATTTCCAAATAATGATTTATGGGTTATAATTAACCTGATTATGCATGGACTGGTTCCGGATAATCAACACCCATAGTATCAACAGTTACTGTTTTCATTATCTGAGGCTTAACCGGACGGTCACCCCATGATGTTTCAACGGTAGCGATCTTATCTACAATATCCATACCCTCGATGACCTTGCCGAATGCGGCATATGCACCGTCTAAGTGTGGAGCAGACTTGTGCATGATGAAGAACTGTGAACCTGCAGAATCAGGCATCATGGCACGAGCCATTGAAAGGACACCGGGTGTGTGCGCAAGATTGTTTTCAAAACCGTTCTGTGCGAATTCGCCCTTTATCTGATAGCCTGGACCACCTGTTCCTGTGCCTTCAGGACATCCGCCCTGGATCATGAAACCATTGATGATCCTGTGGAATGTAAGTCCGTTGTAGTAACCTTTTTTAACCAGAGAGATGAAGTTGTTTACTGTGTTTGGAGCTATCTCAGGATAAAGCTCAGCCTTCATAACATCTCCATTTTCCATTGTGATAGTAACGATTGGATTTGCCAAATTAATCACCCTTTCTATAATTGATTGTTGTGACTAATGATATCATTACTTTTATGAACAGGCAAATAAAAAATATATTAAACGAGTACCTTATAAGGAGCAGACGACATGACGAGAAAAGATAAAAAGAAAATGTACAAAGGAGTGAAGCTGATAATCGCCCTTGTGGCAGTGCTTCTGCTGATCTCAGTTCTTGGAGGAACCATAAAGAGCACATACAGCGGATTTATGAAGGAATATAAGGGGACCGAGCATGTGGCGGGAACGGACGTGCAGGTTGAGATACCTAAGGGGGCAAGCTCAGCCAAGGTTGCTTCCATACTTCACAAGGCAGGACTTATAAAGTACGAGTATGCATTTGTCCTGAGGATAAGAGGAACGGAATATAAGGATAAGCTTCAGCCGGGTACATTTACCCTTAATACAGGTATGAGTACGCTGGAGATGATCGAGCAGCTCTGCTACGTTGAACCGACACCGGAGCCTATCGCCAAGCTTACTATCCCGGAGGGATATACAATAGAAATGATAGCTGCCAAATGTGAGGAGGAGGGCATATTTACAGCCCAGGAGTTCCTTGATGAGGTGGCAAGCGGAAAGCACAGTATTTCATATACAAATAACCAGGAGACCGGAGACTATGAGCTTCAGGGCTTCCTGTTCCCGGCTACATATGATATCTACGAAGATACAACACCGGGAGATCTTATTGACAAGATGCTTGCCAAGTTCGAGGAGGTTTACTCAGGTCTTGATAAGTCAAGGATCGCAGAGCTTGGCTATTCAGATTATGAGATAATCACAATGGCGTCAATAGTTGAGCGTGAGGCAAAGCTCAGTGAGGAACGTCCGATAATCGCAGGAGTTATATACAATCGTCTCAATGCGGAGATGATGCTCCAGATGTGTCCTACAGTATTGTATCCTCTTACAAAGGGTATATATGACAAGTCAGAGGTTACATATGATGACCTTGAGCTTGTGTCACCATATAATACTTACAACAATTATGGTCTTCCTATTGGACCTATATGTAACCCGGGTGAGGCGTCCATTGAGGCAGTCCTGTATCCGGATGAGAACAATTACCTGTACTATCATGTAAATGAGGAAGCAGATGACGGAAGCCACATTTTCTCAGAGGATTATGATGGACATATAAACACACAGTAGGGGTCATGGAGAAGATATAACAAATTGCTGAAAATATGCTGTATATTCTTTATTCTTTTATATAAAATGCTTGCGGTAAATGGTAAAATTATATATAATTATAGAGTATGTATGCAAAATGCGGGATTTTGTACCGTGCCTTGCATGTTCGCAGTGCGATAGGAGGAATATTTGATGAGGAAAGTGAATTTCAAGGTAAGAAATATTGGTTCTGAGAAGTACTTATCATATGTGTTGGATGACGATTGCGACTTTGATGAAGAGCTTTTGGATTACCTGGAAGACAATAAGATTGGGGAGCTTATAGATATTATATATGAGGAGGACGACGAGAACGATTACTTCACATATAATATCACTGATAGAGTCACTGTAGATACCCTCTTCAAGGATGAGGTAAATGCAGAGAAATTATTGGGAGTTATAAGAGGTATTGCAACCAGTATCGTGAACCTCAGAGATCTGGGTATACCAATATCATATATCATACTTCACAGAGGATTTACATATGTGAACCCTGTTACATATGACGTTAAGCTCATATGTCTGCCGGTTGAATCAGGTGCCAGCATGAATGCAGAGTTCAGACATTTTGCCAAGAATCTTATTGTGAATGCACAGTATGATACAACAGAGGACTGTAACTACATTGCAAAGGTTCTTAACCTGTTAAATGTAGAGAAGTTCACCATAAGAACATTTGCCAGTGAGCTTACAGAGCTTATGGAATCAGTGGGAATGGACGTTGAGGAAGAATTTGTTGATCTTGACGGTGGAATAGAGGTTTCACAGACAGTGAATACGGTTGCCGATGAAGGAAACGGAATTGATGATCTTCCTGAATTCCAGGATGTTACATTTGACGATGAAGAAGATGACGGCCTTGATATGTACGAGGATGAGCCTGCAGAGGCGAACACCATATTCAAGGATCTTGATCTTGACGCTGAGGAGCCTTACGATGGCGAGACAGAGACTCTTACATCAGAGGAGCCTGTGACAGCCGGTGTGGGTTCAGTCAATATGGACGCTTTTGATGACAGTGCCCTCGAGGAGCTTAAGATAGATGATGAACTTGAGGAGTATCCGGTTGACGAAGACGAGGGTGACGAAACTGAAGAGGTTCAGGAAGCTGCACCTGAGGAGGCACCGAAGGAAGAGGCAGTTACAGAGCCTGAGCTTGATCTTGAGGATATAATACCTGAGATCAAACCGGTTAAGATGCAGCCTAAGGTTGAAGAGATAGCCCGTACAGCAGATGGTGTTACAGAGGTGGCACCTGTTGCAGAGGCGGAGGCTAAGCCGGTCCTTATTGATACAACAGAGATAGATGCTCTTATAGATCATCCGCCTGTTATGAAGAGCATTAAGATAAACAGAGCTAAGATCATCCAGAGAGCGGTAAGTGAGCTTGAGGATGACAAGATAGAAAATCCTACAGAGAACATAATTGCTCCGGGACTCGATGCAGGAATTGAGCCTGAGACCAATATGGATCCTGTAACAACACCGGCGGCAGGAAATGATGATGACGAGACAGGATCCACTGTTGAGCTTACATCAGGAATGAATGTTGTTCCGGACACAGAGGAAGATAACAAGGCAGCAGCTGCAAATACACCGAAGGCCATGCCGTACATAGTGAGAGTTAATACCGGCGAGAGAGTTATGATAAACAAGGCGGTATTCAAGATCGGTAAGGCAAACCGAGGCGTTGATTTCACTATCAGCGGTAACGGAGCGGTAAGCAGGGTCCATGCCATAATATATCAGAGAGAGGACGGATGTTATCTGAAGGATAACAAGACCACCAACTCAACATATGTAAATGGTCAGAAGCTTGGGGAGAACCAGGAGGTACTTCTTAAGAATGATTCAGAAATAGTACTTGGAGATGAGGATTTCATTTTCAAATTAAGTTAATAACCAATGCCCTCCGACAGGGAGGGAAAGAGCAGGTAGCAATACCTGCTTTTGGTTATGTAATGATGTCTATGACATCGTTACGCTGCAGCAACTCTTGCCGAAGGCAAATTTTAAATGGACTGATATTCAAATGGGGAGGAAGACAGAATGAAAAAAGACAGACTTGTTTCAAGGGTTGAAGACGGAAAGTATAGCCTTAAATATAATCTTGATGTAGAGGATGCGGTTGATACCAGAGTATATGATATGAGCACAACAGGAAAGCTGCCGCATATGTTCCCATGCCATATGGAAGAAGATGGCGGAGCAAGGATATTCACATACAAGGTGGGCGATAAGGTGCCTGTTCAGGAATTTCTGAAGAAAGAGGTAAATAAGCCACAGATGTTGACACTTCTCTACAATCTTCTGTCGGGGCTTGAGGATTTCGGACTTAACATGGTGTCTTTAAGCTATGTGGCTAAGGATGTACAGTACATATATGTTGCACCGGAGAACCAGGAGGTTTCATTTGTAGTGGCACCTGTAAGCAAGGAGACCACAGACCTCAACGAGGTGAGGCAGTTAGTGAAGGATATCATTGCAGGGGCAAGATACTTCGAGATGGACAGGGACAACTACGTTGCAAAGCTTATTAGCTTTTTAAACAGACCGGGAACATTTTCTCTTGGAGACATGAAGAAGTATGTTGAACAGATGCTCCTTGAGATGGGAATAGACATAGCTGCTGTAAATAAAAACAAGCAGGAACAGATCAAGGCTGCAGAAAAGGCAAATGCAGACGCAGGCAAGGTAAGCAGACTTGGCGTGATGATGAATAACGCAAGAATGAATGTAAATAATCAGGCACCGATGCCGCAGGGACAGCCAAACTTCGGCCAGGCACCAATGCCGGGCTTCGGACAGTTTGGACAGCCGGCACCAATGCCACAGGGGCAGCCAAATTTCGGACAGGCACCAATGCCGGGCTTCGGACAGTTTGGACAGCCGGCACCAATGCCACAGAACCAGAACGGACAGCCGAATTTCAATCAGGCACCAATGCCGGGCTTCGGACAGTTTGGACAGCCGGCACCAATGCCACAGAACCAGAACAGACAGGTGCAGAATGGACAGCCGAATTTCAATCAGGCACCGATGCCGGACTTCAGTCATTTCGGCCAGCCTGCTCCGGGATTTAATAATTTCGGTCAGACACCGGTAATGCCGGAAGCACCAAAGGCACCTGAAATGCCACCAATGCCTGAGATCCCGGAAGTGCCACCGGTACCAGAGGTTCCAAAGGCTCCGGAGGTATCAGAAGTTTCGGAAACACCGGAAATCCCGGATGTGCCACCGATACCTGAAGCACCAAAGGCATCGGAAGTACCACCTATGCCTGTAATGCCGGAATTTGATGATGATCAGAAGACAATATCAGCAGAGGATCTTGAAGATCTTATAAATATACCGACACCAAAGAAGGCTGAGGTTCCGCCGATGCCGGAGGCACCGAAGGCGCCAGAAATGCCGCCAATGCCGGAAGCACCGAAGGCACCTGATGTACCACCAATGCAGAACAATGGTTTCCCTCCATTTGGCGGATTTATGCCGGAAAACAACGGATTTGCACCTAACATGGCACCGAATGTTCCGCCAATGCCGCAGGCACCACAGGCACCTGGAATGCCACCAATGCCAGAAATACCACAGGCACCTGGAATGCCACCAATGCCAGAAATACCACAGGCACCGAATATGCCATTAATGCCGGAAGCTCCACAGGTTACTGAAATGCCGCAGGAGCCACAGATGCCTCATGCAGAGGGACTTCCTAAGAGACCTCAGATCGATGAGGAAGAGATATCTGTAAGCGATATCCCATCAATGCCGGATGAAGCGCCACAGACACCAGAAATGCCACCGGTACCGGAAGCACCGAAGGCACCTGGAGTACCAACCATGCCGGAGAGACCAACTCCATATCTGGTAAGAAAGAAGACCGGCGAGAAGATATTTATCGACAAGGATGAGTTTGTTATCGGTAAGTCTGCCAACCATGCAGATTACACCGTAAAAGACAATACAGCAGTAAGCCGTGCTCACTGTGTAATATCAAGAAGGAACGGAGTATGTTATATAAGGGATAACAACTCTACAAATGGTACATTTATAAATGATCAGGAACTTGACCGCGGCGGTGAGAGATTCCTTACCAACAATGTAACGGTAAAGCTTGGAGATGAAGAATTTATATTCTTTATCAGATAGAGTTTGGGATGATGTTTCCAATGGGCTGATGTTCAATTCGGGAGGAGAAAATATGAGATATAAGGCTGCCTATCATACAGATGTGGGCATAAGGAAAAAGACTAATCAGGATTCCCTTGCAATAAAGATAGCAGACACACCTTACGGCATGGCTGCATTTGCGGTGATATGTGACGGAATGGGTGGACTTGCCAAGGGCGAGGTCGCAAGCAAGGAAGTAATATGTGCTTTCTCAGACTGGTTCCAGGAGAACTTCGCTGAGATGATAGACAATGATTCATTTGACGAGGATCTGCTCAGAAAACAGTGGCAGAGCATTGCGGTAAATGAAAATGAGATCCTGAAGGCCTATGGCGAGGACAACGGCATAATGATAGGAACAACCCTTACAGCTATGCTGATGTTCAGGGATAACTACTATATAATACATGTGGGAGACAGCCGGGCTTACGAGATAACCAATACGGAAGCCAAGCAGTTGACAAATGATCAGACCTTCGTTGCCAGAGAGGTTGCGGCAGGACGGATGACTCCGGAGCAGGCAGAGGTGGACAGCCGCAGAAGTGTTCTTCTCCAGTGTATCGGAGCGTCACCGGTTGTTGAGCCTGACTTTATAAAGGGAGAAGTTGTAGGAGACGCGGTATACATGTTGTGTTCCGACGGATTCCGACATAAGATAAGCAATGAGGAAATGATCGAGAAGATCGGACCTGCGGCAGACGTGGATGATGACGCACTGACTACAGGCTGCCAGTTCCTTACAGAGCTTGATAAGTACAGGAAAGAGACTGATAATATCACAGTATTGTGCATTAGGACTACACCATAGATATGACCGGGTGTAGCGGGGAGATAATATGACAGAATTAGGAACAGTATTAGACGGAAAATACGAGATCCTGAAGCAGGTTGGTAAAGGCGGAATGTCTATAGTTTATCTTGCTATGGATAACCGACTGAACAAACAGTGGGCGGTAAAGGAGATCAAGAATGACGGCTCCAAGAGCACCGAGACATTGCTTAAGGGACTTGAGAGAGAGGCAAATATATTAAAGAACGTAGACCATCCGGTACTTCCGCGAATAGTGGATATCATTAACGAGAACGGTACCATCTACGTAATAATGGACTTTGTAGAAGGAAAGCCTCTCAGTGATGTATTAAAGACAGAGGGAGCCCAGAGCCAGAAGGACGTTATTGAATGGGGACGTGCACTTGCCAGTGCCCTTGATTACCTTCATTCCATGAACCCGCCTATAATCTACAGAGATATGAAGCCATCCAATGTAATGCTTAAGCCGGACGGCTCGGTAAAGCTCATAGATTTCGGTACTGCCAAGGAATACATAATTGAAAATAATGCAGATACCACAGCCCTTGGTACAAGAGGCTACGCTGCACCGGAGCAATTCGGTGATGCCCAGGGACACGGTATCTACAACACAGACGCGAGAACAGATATATATAACCTGGGAGCTACATTGTACCATCTGGTTACAGGTAAGAACCCATGTGAGCCACCTTATGAGATCAAGCCTATAAGACAGTGGAATCCGGCGTTGTCATCAGGTCTTGAACAGATCATAATCAAGTGCTGTCAGCCAAACCCAAATGACAGATATCAGTCCTGTTCAGAACTTTTATATGCCCTTGACCATTACAATGAGCTTGACAATACATATAAGGCAAAGGCGAAGAAGAAGATCATTGCATTTGCAGTGACCGCAGGAATATCCCTTGTTTCGGTAGGCGTTGCCATTACAGGCGGTCTCCAGAAGAGGGCACTTAAATATAAGAACTACGATAATCTTATTAAGCAGGCTGCAAATACAACAGATGTAAATGAAGCCATAGATTATTACAAGCAGGCGGTTGACATTGATGATTCCAAGTCGGAAGCGTACATCGGTCTTCTGGATGAATACAATATCTACTACAAGCCTGCCGAGGATGAGAATGAAAATGCAGGCTCAGAGCTTGGTGCCAAGTATGTGCTCAGCCATATTGATTCAGTAGACAATGAGGTTAAGTATGAGCTTGCGCTTACCTATTACAATTATCTTGAAGATTACAAGACAGCTTCAACCTACTTCAAGGAGGTTAAGAACTCCGGCGGTGATGACGCAGAGGTGGCAGGCTATTACGCGTCCATCTGCGATAACAAGCTTAAGACAAATGCCAGTTATGATGACGAGGCAGAAAGCATAGCAGCATTTGAGAAGTACAATTACAGCCAGGTAGACAGAGGCAACAAGAACAGATACATTAACTACTATAATATAGCTTCTATATATGTAGATAACATGGCAAATAACACCGAGCTGGCAGACAAGGTTATCCAGATGCTTGCAGGTGACACCGGCGAGAACATCGACGGAGCAATAAATGAGCTGAATGATAATCCGAAGGCATTTGACGAGGTTAATAAGAAATATTATCTGTGTCAGTATTACAGATTTTTGGCAGATGCATACGAGGTTCTTGAGGATTATACAAATGAAGCCATAATGTGTGAGAATTACATTTATGCTATAGAGGATTCCATAGTTGACGGAAGTGCAAAGGATTCTGACAAGAAGGCATACGCAAGCTACAGCAACAAGGAAGCTTCTGCTTATACCAAGGTGGGAAATGATTCCAAGGCCGCTGATGTATATTCAAAGGCTGAACAGACCCTTGGAAGTGACGGATATGCAGCTTCAGTATATGTGGCACATCTCAACTTCCTCTGTACAAAGTATAAGTCAGAGTACGGTACAAATCCTGCCACATGGAAGGGCAGGGATGGAGAGAAGGCTGTGAGGGCAGTATACGAAGCCGGAAACAAGATAGAGTCTCTCAGAAGTAAGAGTAATACCCAGTGGAACTCGTTGATAAATGATTCTGTTATAGCAGAGATCATAGCAAATTAAAAAGGGAGTGATGTCATGGAAACTTTATACACTATAATGTTATATGGCGGCATTGCTCTTGCAGTAATATGTGCAGTGATCGCGGTTATATTATTTGTGAAGCTTGATATACCTAAGGCAATCGGTATAGTCACAGGCTCCACAGCCAGAAAACAGATCGAGGAGATCCGTGAGAAAGGATATGAAAGTGTCCAGGGTGGAGGAGCTTCAAAGAAAGAGGCTATTAAGTCCAAGGACAAGAAGGAACATATTGAGGTTCGTTCCGTAAGTGCTTCTGCAGGAAAGCAGGCTGACAACAACAGTAAGCAGGAGAGCAGGAGTAATTACATCAGTGCAAGTGCCAAACATCAGGCAGCTGTAAGAAAGGCTGTCAGTGAGAATGTGAACACTGTAAGATATGAAAAAGATGAGGCGACTGATGTACTTAATGAGAACTATGAGGAGAGTGCAACCGACGTACTTACAGAAGATTACGAAGAGGGAGCAACCGATGTTCTCACAGAAAGCTACGAAGAGGGAGCCACCGATGTCCTTACAGAGGGCGATGAAGAAGGAGCAACTGACGTACTTACAGAGAGTTATGAAGAAGGGGCGACCGATGTCCTCACAGAGAGCTATGAGGAGGGAGCGACTGACGTACTTACAGAAAGTTACGAAGAGGGAGCAACCGACATCCTTACAGAGAGCTACGAAGAGGGAGCCACAGATATCCTTACAGAGGATTATGAAGAGAATGAGGGCGAAACCAATGTACTTACAGCAGACCTTGAGGATGGATACAAGGCTGAGGTAAGGAAAGATACGAAGTTAAAGATGATAGTAGATGTAATTGTAGTACATACAGATGAAGTGGTATAGGAGGGGTGAGAATATGAAGAAAATTTCAAATCTGCATCGCCTGATAGCGCTGACAATGGCGGTAGTTATGATCATTACCCTGGCAGTGTTTGACAACAGATTCAGGACAAATGCGGCAAATGCCCAGGAAAATATTGATATTTCCAAGCTTGAATCAGAATTTGATACTAATATCCAGGTGAGCGAAACAGGTAGTACGGTTATCACAGATCAGCTTAAGAAGGCTATGGTGGCAACCGGTAAGGCTACAGACTTTGAGTTCTATGGCAATTATTACATAAGAGTTAATGATGGACCGACATATGTTGATCTTGCCACAGATACAGACGCAGGCAAGAGACCTGTGGCTGCATCATCATTACCTGCAGTTAAGGTTGATAAGGATAATAAGCAGACATTTATAGAGGTTTATACTCTTGAAGACAAGGGCACAGACCTTGAAAAATATGTGTTCAAGGGAATGATAAGACTTCTCTTTGATGATGTTAAGCCATCTATTGACAAGAAAGAGCTTGTATCAACCGATGGCATAAAGGATAAGGGCGGTTACCTTCTTGTACAGAAGGGCAAGACTGTGAAATATCATATATATGCCGGAGACGCTGATTCAGGTGTTGATAAGGTTTATATGAAGAAGGGAAATGCTTCAGAAGAGCTTTCATATAACAGTGAGGGCGGTTATTACGAAGCAACAATAACATCAACAGGAACGTACTCATTTGTATCAGTTGATAAAGCCGGAAATGAGTCTGATCCATCAAACGTAACACTTAAGTATGCCGAGGGAATAAAGGTTACTTCAATAGAAGCAGCAGGCCGCACAGACCTTCCGGATAACTACGGCAACAGATTTGCAGATACAGAGTTCTTCCAGATAACTGTAAAGGCAAGTGAGAAGGCTGACGGAGTTGATGTACCTCTTAAGCTGGTATATACATTTAACTTAAACGGAAAGCTCAGCGAGAACAACGAGGTTGATTTCCAGGATGGTACAGCAAAGATCACTGTTCCTTCAAGCCTTGTAAACGGAGATGACTGCAGAGGAAATCTCACAATGTACGTTGAGGATGAGGTGGGCGACCAGTCATATGCATTTGACGCAGCCGGATACCTTATATTCGTAGACAGAACTGCACCGGATGTTTCTATCAAGAATATCCGCATAAACGGAAAGACCTACGGAACACTTGATGATTATCAGGCAGCAGGTGTTGTATATGGAAATGAGATCACATTTGACTATGATGTAGCAGAGGTTAATTCTGATCTTACAAATATAACGGCAGAGATAACAGATGCCCAGGGAAACACTGTTGTAACAAGTATTCCGAATGTCAGCGGAGTAAGCTACAACGCAACAGGTAACACTCTTTCAGGAAAAGCCGGTGCTACATTCCCTGTAAGCGGAGACGGAGCCTACAATGTAAAGATCAAGGCTAAGAACGAAGCTGGTCTTACAGGTGAAGCTTCAGCAGATTTCAATATTGATTCCAAGAAGCCTGTACTCAGATGGTGGAGCTCAACCATCGGAAGAGAGCTTACCGATACAGACGAGAGCTATACAGTATATGTAAGTGACAATGAGACTATCTCAGTATCTGCCAGCGATGACGCCAGCGGAATCGAAAGTGTTGAGATGACACTTGACGGCACACCGGTAACTCTTACAGATAATGCTTACCAGTTTGATACACCGGGTGTATATAATGTAAAGGTTACAGCTCTTGATAAGGCAGGTAACAGTACAGAAAAGACCATAAAGGTTACAGTTGCCACCAGCTACAGCAATGCAGCTATCTCTGTTGTGGCAGACGGAACAACATTAGCTTCAGACAGCAGCTCAAGCTTCATATATACAGGAGCAGACACAGTAGAGGTTATATATACATACGAGGCATTCAAGGTTAATGAGGATAATATAAAGAATAACTCAACATACCTTGCAGGAGCCTTCGGTGCACCGGGAACACCGGCTGAGTATACAGATTGCAGCGTTACTGTGGAAGCTGAGGATCCATCCACAGGACTTCGTAAAGTTACCGTTAAATATGTTATAGAGAAGAAGGCTGAAGCTTCAACAGACGGAACTTACAGCTTCAGCTTCGCAGGAACAAAGTACACCAACAGGAATACTGTTGCAGAGGGCACAAATAAGAGCCTTAAGATCTACTTTGATACAGAGGCGCCTAACACAGTAAGATATGCCCTTGAGGGCGGCGTAGGAACAGGTGATCCTACAACAATAAGCGGAGTAGCATACTACAGACAGAAGGCAACACCTAAGCTTGTGGTTGAAGCCTTTGATAATCTGGAGCTTGGCAAGATAGATGTGACACTGGTAAATGTTGAGACAAACGAGATACTCAGCACCAAGTCACAGGCATTTAAGAACCAGTCAACAACAACAGAGGGCGGTAAGCAGGCTGTTGCCACAATAGATCTTACAGATGATGTGCTCAAGAACGTAGAGTACTCTGTAAATATCGGCTTAAGCGATAATCTTTCAAGTAAGAGCGGCGGAAACAGTGATGACAACACAACAACTCTCAATGACATTTTAAATGTTTACTGGGATACTGTTCTTCCGGAGATAACCATCAACGACATAGGCACATGGTTTAATTCAGATGTGACAGTTAAGAAGACAGACGTAACAGCAAAGGATAACTGCGATATAGATCACTTTAACTATCAGTTAAAGAAAAATTCAGAGAAGGTTGGTTACTGGAACGTATCAAAGGGCGCTGCAAATGGTGACGGAAGCTACAATATGGCGAGAGACCTTCATGTACAGAGGACAAACGGCGAGGGTGAGTACATCCTTACAGTATATGCTTCTGATAAGGCAGGTAACTTCTCAAGTAAGGAATTCTGCTTCGTGATCGATTACTCAAAGCCTGAGATCACAATAACAAGAACACCTTCACAGAAGCTTATCACATCAGGTAAGACAGACATCACCATAGATGATACATATGGTGTGAACTTAAGTGATAAGAACAAGGTTAAGGTCATCAAGCATTATGTTGTTCAGGGCGGTTCAGAGAAGACTGTACAGTTAAACCTTGCAAGTAGCAATTCAAGAAAGTACTTTGAGGACAGCGAGTCCGGTGCAGAATTTAAGGAGAGTATCCAGGGCGTTGCTTCAACAACAAATAATGTTATAAACAAGACTGTTACCAAGTACTACTATGAAGTAAGCGTAACAGACGAAGCCGGCAACAGGGCATACAAGAAGACTGACTGGTTCTATGTTGATAACATTGCTCCGGCAGTATCTGTTAAGCCGCAGAACAATGATTATGTATATTCCAACAAGGAGATACCTTTCCAGGTAACATACAAGGATCAGTACAGCAGAAACGAGATCGGTGCATACCATAAGATCGAGATAATCAACAATGCAACAGAGCATGCTGCAGATGTAAGCTATCTCAATAAGGATACTAATTTAAGTGCTGCCAGCGGAACAAAGAATTACAGGATCAACAGAGAGGGCATGTATAACCTCCAGATAAAGATCACTGACGCATTTGGCAATAATACAAGCAGATATACAAAGTATGTATATGATGTTACAGCTCCTGTTATAAGACTTACAGCACCTGCTGAGACAAATACGAGAGGAACATCAGTAGGATACACTCTTTCAGATAATATTATGGGTGACAAGGTTGTAGCTCATGTAACAAGAAGAGGTCCTTCAGGAAATGTTGAGTATGACCAGGATATGTCAGAGACAGCATGGTCAGGCACAGGTGCAACAGGTTCAATACCATTTGACGCAGAAGGAAATTACACTGTATATCTTGTTGCATACGATAAGGCAGGAAACAAGTCACAGTCAGAGCCTGTCACATTTGTAATTGATAAGACAGCTCCTGTACTTTCAATCTCAGGAATGAACGACATGCAGAACACAGACGTAAATGCAACGTTTACAATGAATGAGGCATTTGGTGTTGTAAATGGTAAGAGCCCTGAGGCAACAGTTACTATTACAAAGAAGGTTGACGGCAGTGCCACAACAACAGTGGCAACACTGAATTACGGAAGCTTCACCAGCGGTAATCCTCACACAGCAGGATACAGATTTACCGAGGACGGCGATTACAGCATTACCTTCTCAGGTAAGGACGCTTCAGGAAATGTTGCAAATACAGTTACAAGAAACTTCAAGATAGATAAGGCAGCTCCTGAGCTTACCATTAAGGCAACAAAGAATGATACCACAGAGCCTGTTGCAAATTACGGTTCAGTAGGTAATGTTCAGAATCCTGAAAAGGTTAAGCTTACCATCGGAGTAAAAGAGACCTTCTATACAGGCGACGAGGTTACTGTTTCAGTTAAGAAGAACGGTACAAATGAGCCGGCTAAGACCTACAAGGGAATTACAGGTCAGGTCATCGATTTCACCGAGGATGGTGTATACGTTGTGACTATCGGAGCAAAGGACGCAGCAGGAAATGTATCAGAGGAGCAGACTATCACATTTACAGTTGATAATACTGCACCTGTTATAAAGGATACAGACGCTCTTGCAGGCTTCAGAAAGAAAGAGAACGACGGCGAGATCGTCCTTAACAAGGCAGACTTTGACGCAATAAGAGATAAGGGCTATGACGGCTTATGGAGTGTTGATGATACATCACCATTTACACCTGAGGCAAAGCTTGATGGTGTTGACCTTGTAGACTTCACAGACCTTAAGGATGGAAAGCATAAGATCACACTTACAGTAACAGACGCCCTTGGCAATGTTACAACAGATGAATTTGAGTTTGTTTATGATGGTACTCTTCCTGAGATCATTACCTCAGTTGAGGATAACCAGAAGTTAAACGATCCGTTCACACTTAAGATAAGCCTTAAGGATCCAAGTGATAAGATAACATCCATCAAGATAAATGACACAGAGATCCCGGCAGCGGATTATGCAGACAATGTATATGAGTACAAGGTTGACAAATACGATACCTACAAATTATACGTTACAGCAGAGGACGCAGCAGGAAACGTAAGTGCAACATTTGCAACAGATGAAGAAGGAAATATCACCAGCGTATTTACATTTACCCTTGCTAAGAAGGTATCTGTAGTAGTATGGGTTATCATCGGAGCTGCAGTTCTCCTTCTCCTTGGAATAATAATCTTCCTTATCATGAGAAGAAAGAACAACAAGCAGGCGGCATAGAAAAAATGCGAAACTTACAAAAAGAGGAAATCTAAAGATAATAATTGATAGATTTCCGGATATAATATAAAATAATGAAACGGGCATATGGGGGATAAGATTTATTCTTTGTATGCCCGTTTTGATATATGATGATGGTGTCAGCCCTTTGCCTCCGGCAAATTTTAAATGGGATGATGTCAGGTAAAGGAGGAAAAAGACAATGAACAATATGAATCCCCCATATAATGCGGTGGTTTTTGATATGGATGGCGTACTGACAGACACAGAGAAGGTGTACAGACAGTGCTGGACCAAAAACGGAATGAGCGAGGGTCTTACCGCCGAGCAGATGAAGGTGGTATGCGACAGGCTTGCAGGTGGAACAAGAGCCACAAATGCTCTGGTGGTGAAGGAATATCTTGGAGAGGACTTCGACTATATCCCATTCAGGAAGAAGACCATGGATATGTTCCAGGAGTATATAGATGAGCACGGCATAGACCTTAAGTCCAATGTGGTATCAACCCTCACCGAGCTTAAGAAGCGTGGTGTAAAAATGGCACTTGCCACCTCCACCGACAGACAGAAGGCAGTGGACAGGCTCACCAGAACAGGACTTATCGATTTCTTTGACGAGACTGTGTGCGGTGACGAGATAGAGAAGGGCAAGCCTCATCCGGACATTTACCTTAAGGCATGTGAGAAGCTTAAGGTGTCTCCTGACAGGACAGTAGCAGTGGAAGACTCTGTAAATGGTGTTATCTCTGCCAGCGATGCCGGCCTCTGCACAGTTATGGTGGTTGACCTTATAAAGCCAAATGAGACCACAAATGAAAGAACCGACAAGACCTGCTACAACATTCAGGAGATACTTGAGCTGTTTTAAGACGGGACTGCCCGGAAGTATATACAGATAAAAGAAATACACAACAGAGCACAGTGTGCAGATATACAATAAAAAAGACCTGACATATCATGAACACCCGGGGAGCCGCATATACTTAATTAACAATGTTCCCTTCCGGATATATGGAATAGAAAGGAATTGGTGATCGTGAAGAAGGTCTCGTACATAATGATATCCTGTGGTGTGGCACTGGCCGCCAGCCTGTTGCTGTTGCTGATATCGGCATTTGCCGTGTATAAGTTTAACTGCTCATCCGGGATGATCGATCTGTTTGTCATACTGATATATGTGCTGTCAGCATTTGCAGGGGGCTTCACCGGAGGAAAGCTCATAAAGGAGAGAAAGTTTCTGTGGGGATTGCTCATAGGCACCATATATGCCTGCATTATAATCATCGTATCCCTTGCAAATCACGGAGGAGTAAGCCTGTTCTCCGTAAACGGCATTACATCCCTGCTGCTTTGCATGGCTGGAGGAACCCTGGGCGGCATGCTGGGCTGAAGAAAACTGAATTACGCATGCCAGGCTGAAGAAAGCTGAATTACGCATGCCAGGCTGAAGAAAGCTGAATATCAGGGCAGGCGGCTATAATATTTGATACATGATAAAAAAACACTTTTACTTTCATAAAGTATGTGTTAGAATACAAGCAATATGAATTATAAAGGAGAGGTATACTCATGCAGAGAATAAAGACACTCACAAATAAGACAATGAAGAATACAATGGTTAAGGGCGGATGTGGCGAATGCCAGACATCATGCCAGTCAGCTTGTAAGACATCATGCACAGTTGGAAACCAGAGCTGTGAGAATGTTGAGAATAAGTAATCAGACTGATAAGACTGACCAGGTACAGCTAAAGGGGACCGTCTAATGACAGTCCTTTTTGGCGTGTATGGGATTAATAAGGATTAAGGAGAACAACATTGGTTCATCAGTACAAAAATAATGGTTATAATATAGTACTTGATGTATGCAGTGGTTCTGTACATGTAGTGGACGACCTTGTGTATGATATTATCGCAGAGTACGAGGGACATACAAAGGAAGAGGTACTTGACAAGTTAAACAGCTACGACAGAGCTGAGGCAAGTGAGGCTTATGATGAGGTTACAGGTCTTGTGGAAGACGGCACATTATTTGCCCCTGATGAATACAAAGATTATATTATAGATTTTAAGAAGAGAAAGACAGTAGTAAAGGCGTTATGCCTTCATATAGCCCATGACTGTAATCTTGCCTGCAGGTATTGCTTCGCAGGTGAAGGCGAGTATCATGGAGACAGGGCACTCATGTCCCTTGAGGTAGCAAAGAAATCCCTTGATTTCCTGGTTGCCAATTCAGGCTTCAGAAGAAATCTCGAGGTAGACTTCTTCGGCGGCGAGCCCCTTATGAACTGGGATGTGGTGAAGAAGACCGTAGAGTACGGCAGAAGCCTTGAAGAGAAATATGACAAGAAGTTCCGTTTCACACTTACCACTAACGGAATACTTTTAAATGACGAGATAATGGAATTTGCAAATAAAGAAATGGCAAATGTAGTCTTAAGTATCGACGGAAGAAAAGAGGTACACGATTACATGAGACCTACCAGAAACGGTAAGGGAAGCTATGACATACTTCTTCCTAAGTTTCAGGAATTTGCAAAGAAGCGTGGAAACAGAAGTTATTATGTGAGAGGTACATACACTCACAATAATCTGGACTTCGCTAAGGATGTGCTTCATATGGCAGATCTTGGATTTGACCAGATCTCCATTGAGCCGGTTGTATCACTTCCAGATGAGCCATACGCAATAAAGGAAGAGGATATCCCATTCCTTAAGGATCAGTATGACATGCTCGCCAAGGAGATGATCAAGAGAAATAAGGAGGGCAGAGGCTTCAACTTCTTCCACTTTATGATCGATCTTACCGGCGGACCTTGTGTTGCCAAGAGACTTTCAGGATGCGGTTCGGGAACAGAATATATGGCTGTTACGCCATGGGGGGATCTCTATCCGTGTCATCAGTTCGTAGGTGAAGACGATTTCTGCATCGGAAATGTATTTGAGGGCATTAAGAAGCAGGAGATCGTTGATGAGTTCAAGCTGTGTAATGTCTATGCAAAGGACAAGTGTAAGGACTGTTTTGCAAGATTTTACTGCAGTGGCGGATGTGCAGCCAACTCATACAAATTCCATGGAAATATCCTTGACGCATACGATATCGGATGTGAGCCTCAGAAGAAGCGTATCGAATGTGCTATCATGATCAAGGCTGCCATGGCAGACTACGAGGCTGAGAAGGAAGATAATTAAGAATAAAGGAGAACAAAGATGAAGAAAGCAAAGCGTAATGCGGTACTTGTGATAATAGCATTTATACTGTTGCTGGGTCTGGCAGTATTCACCGGATTCTTTGGTATAGGTGACAGGGGACTTATCAAGTACATTAATCTCGGACTTGACCTTAAGGGTGGTCTGAGTGTTACTTACGAGATTCAGGATGAGGATTATTCTGATGCAGATGTTGATGATACCAAGTTCAAGCTTGAGAAGCGTATTGACGCATACTCAAATGAGTACTCAGTATACCAGGAGGGAAACGGCAATATCACCTGTGAGATCCCTGGCGTTACAAATGCTGAGGAGATCCTTGAGAAGTTAAGCGTAGAAGGTAAGCTTGAGTTCCTGGATCCTGAAAATTATACACTCTGGTCACAGGGCAAGGATTATGAGGCGGCTCTTGACGGAAATGATATCAAGGGTGCTGAGGCCAAGATCGTCGATACAGAGACAGGAAGCGACAATGAAGTTGCTCTTACATTTACAACAGAGGGCGCCAAGAAGTTCGGAGAAGTTACAACAGCAAATGTAGGAAAGGTAGTATACATTGTCTACGATAACGAGGTTGTAAGTAACCCTACAGTTCAGTCAGCTATCACTGACGGAAATGCGGTTATCAATAAGATCAGTTCTTATGATGAGGCGGAGAACCTTGCCACAACTATCCGTATCGGTGCACTTCCGCTTACACTTAAGCAGGTTCGTTCAAATATAGTAGGTGCCACACTTGGTACAGATGCCATTGCAACATCTGTCAAGGCAGGTATAATCGGAATATTCCTTGTATTTATCATTATGATAGTAATATACAGACTTCCTGGTGTGGTTGCATCACTGGCACTGGTGCTTTACACATTGCTTGTAATGCTTACACTTAACTACTTTAATATAACCCTTACTCTTCCGGGTATCGCAGGTATCATCCTTTCCGTAGGTATGGCTGTTGATGCCAACGTCGTAATATTCACCCGAATTAAGGAGGAGCTTGGGGCAGGTGCAACAGTTAAGCAGGCAGTAGACAAGGGCTTCCACAAAGCTCTTTCAGCCATCATTGACGGTAACGTAACAACACTTATTGCAGCAGTGGTACTTCTTATATTCGGTACAGGTACTATCAAGGGATTTGCCAAGACTCTTGCAATAGGTATCATACTTTCAGTAATCACAGCCCTTGTGGTCACACAGTATCTTCTGAATGCACTTATCGCTCTCGGTTTAGACAATCCTAAGCTGTTTGGTAAGGCTAAGCAGGCAGGAAAGACCAACTACGTTAAGGCAGGTAAGTTCTGCGGGATCATTTCATTAGTTATCATTATCGCAGGCTTCTGCATGATGCCTGTATTTGCCAAGACTAAGGGAAGTGCCCTTAACCTCAGTACAGATTTTGCCGGTGGTACAAGTATCACAGCAGAATTTGACAAGAGCTATACACTTTCAGAGGCAGAGCATACCATCGTTCCTGTAATTGCTGAGGCAGCAGGAATAAGCGAGGCTGATATTTCAGTACAGACTGTAGCAGGTACAAATGAGATCGTGTTCAAGACAGTTGAGCTTACAGACAATGGCGATGACTCACAGATGCCTAAGGTCGAGGAGGCTCTTGCAGGTATAAACGGTACTATCAAGCAGGCAGATAACATCAGTGGTTCTGTCAGCGGTGCCATGACCAAGAACGCTATCATGTCAGTTGTTCTTGCAACAATCCTTATGCTTATCTACATTGCTATAAGATTTAAGGATGTTAAGTTCGGTGCCAGTGCGGTTATGGCACTTATCCACGATGTTGCAATGGTATTCGTGGTATATATCCTTCTGAGACTTTCAGTTGGTAACACATGTATCGCATGTATGCTTACAATAGTAGGTTACTCAATAAATGCAACCATCATCATATTCGACCGTATAAGAGAGAATATCTCACTTATGGGTACAAAGCAGTACAGCTATAAGGAGATTGTAAATACTTCTATCAACCAGACATTTACAAGATCCATATACACGTCCCTTACAACATTTGTAATGGTATTCGTGCTTTATATCATGGGTGTTGCTTCAATTAAGGAATTTGCCCTTACTCTTATGGCAGGTATCGTAATAGGTGCTTATTCATCAGTATGTATCACAGGTCCACTGTGGTACTTCATGAAGACAAAGCTTGGTAAGAAGAAGGCTGCAAATGAATAAAGTTCATCACTTGGATGTGACCAGGGCCTGGAGATAAAACGATCCGGCAGTCACTGACTTGTTGATACCGGAAAAGGCTTGGGAATATTCTTCCTGAGCCTTTTTCTGAAGGACGGGAAATGTACGTTTATATTGGGAAAGTGACCTGAAATTCAATATTGATGAAAAAGGTCAAGGAAAATTGAGCTGGAAAATGACCTGAAAGCCAATATCGGTGAAAAAGTGGCTCCGGTTGCATACTTACCACCGGCGGTGGAAAGTGACCTAAAAGCCAATATCGGTGAAAAAGGTCAAGGAAAACCGAGCTGGAAAGTGACCTGAAATTCAATATTGATGAGATAGGTCAAGGAAAACCGAGCTGGAAAATGACCTGAAATTCAATATCGATGAAAAAGGTCAAGGGAAATTGAGCTGGAAAATGACCTGAAAATGCAGATATTGAAAACAGGTCAAGAAAAGCCAAGAAAAAATATGACTTAAAAAGCAAATTTTGGAAACAGGTCAAGAAATAGCAGGAAAAAATGTGACCTGAATGTCCAAGATGAAAAAACAAGATAAAACAGCAGGAGGAAGAATGGCCAGATATACAAAATATGATACGAAATGGACAGTGTATGGCAAGAGGGCGGATTTCTTCGCCAATGCAAAGAAATTTAATATAGATCCGGTGACGGCAAGGGTAATCAGAAACAGGGACATCATAGGCGATGAGGCTATAGAGATGTACCTGAATGAAGATATGAGTATGGCACATGAACCATCTCTTATGAAGGATATGACAAAGGGCTGCCAGATAATGCTTGATAAGATGAAGGCAGGAAAGAAGATCAGGATCATATCAGACTATGATGTGGACGGAGTGACTTCAAATTATATCCTCTACAAGGGTCTTCTTAAGGTGTATAAGAAAATAAGCCGGGAAAGTCCGGAAGACTGGAAAAAACATGAAAATCCGAAAAGCCCGGAAGACCGGGGAAAACAGGAAAATCCGAAAAGCCCGGAAGCCCGGGGAAAACAGGAAAATTCAGAAAGCCCTCAAAATCATGAAAACAAGAAAAACAGGATAGTTCCTTACATAGACTACGACATCCCCCACAGGATCACGGATGGATATGGAATAAATGTGAGAATGGTGGACAAGGCATACGCCGAGGGCATAGATACCATAATAACCTGCGATAATGGTATTGCGGCATTTCCGGCGGTGGAACGTGCCAAGGAGCTGGGCATGACCATTATTGTCACAGACCATCATGATGTTCCATATGATATTGTGCCGGACATAGATGTTGAGTCATGTAATACAACAAACTTGGATGATACAACAAAATCATGTAATACAACAAACTCGGATGATACAACAAAATCATGTAATACAACAAACTTGGATGATACAACAAAATCATGTAATACAACAAATTCGGATGATACAACAAAATCATGTAATACAACAAACTCGGATGATACAACAAAATCATATGACACAACAAATTCTGATGACACAGCAGATTGGCAGAGGAGTGTTTCAGGAAACATTGCTGGTGATATTGACGGATCTGTCCGGGATAATAAAACAACGAGAAAATACAAGATAGTTCCTGCGGACGCGGTCATTGACCACAAGCAGCCGGATTGCCAGTACCCATGTAAGGAATTGTGCGGTGCGGGAGTGGCATTTAAGTTTATTCAGCTTTTGTTCAGAATGTCCGGTATTCCAGAAAAAGAAGTCATGGAATATATTGAATACCTTGGTATTGCCACGGTGTGTGATGTTATGAATTTAGTGGACGAGAACAGGGTATTTGTGAAGATTGCCCTTAAACGGCTTAGACACAGCAGTAATAAGGGACTGGCGGCTCTTATAAGGAACAGCGGCATTTCAGACAGGATAAGCTCATTTCACCTGGGTTTTATCATAGGTCCGTGTATCAATGCGGCAGGAAGACTGGATGACGCCAGGACGAGTCTTGAATTTCTTCTGGAGGAAGATTCATTTGTAGCTGAGACCAGAGCGGTAGAGCTTATAAACATAAACAATGAGCGTAAGGACATGACCGTAAAAGGAACGGAGATCGCCATGAGGCTTATTGACCAGGGTGATACCTCCATATATGCAGGAACCCGCTTTGATGTACAGACACAAAATTCCAACGTACAGCATACAGCCAATGGGGCAGATGGCAATAGAAACAATATAGAAGTTCCGTCCTCTGGGGCAGATGGCAATAGAAACAATATAGAAGTTTCATCCAATGAGGCAGATGGCAATAGAAACAATATAGAAAATCCGTCCCCTGAGGCAGGTGGTAACAGATACAGTATAGAAGTTCCATCCCTTGAGGATGATGTGTTCGTCATATACATACCGGGGCTTCATGAAAGCCTTGTGGGCATCGTGGCGGGACGTATAAAGGAGAAATACTACAGGCCTGTGCTGCTCTTCACTGACAGTGAGGAACCGGGTATCATGAAGGGCTCCGGTCGTTCCATAGAGGGCTACAATATGTACGACGAGATAAATAAGGAGGCAGATCTGTTCGTCAAGTTCGGAGGCCATGAGATGGCGGCGGGATTTTCCATAAAGGCAGAGAATTTCAACACCTTAAAGAGAAATCTCAACAGAAACAGCACCATGGGTGAGGATGTGCTTACTCCGAAGCTGAGGATCGACGTGCCTATGCCATTTTCATATATTACCCAGAAGCTGGTAAATGAGCTGTCGGTGCTTGAACCCTTTGGAAAAGGAAACGAGAAACCAGTATTTGCCCAGAGCGGAGTAAGGGTGAAAAAGGCGGTGATAATGGGAAGAAATAAGAATGTGCTTAAGTTTTCACTGGCAATGGACAACGGAGGCACCATAGAAGCCGTAGATTTTGCTCCGGATGTTATCATTTCTAACATAAAAGAGTGGTTTGGACAGAGTGAATGTGATAAAATGTTTAAGGGATTGTCCAATGATGTGGTATTGGACATTGCGTATTACCCGAATATAAATGAATTTGCAGGAAGAGCCAGTATCCAGATAATGCCTCTTGCCTACAGAAAACATACTTCATAGAAAAATTGAGAGAGAGGTATATATCAATGAGTGATGTAGAAAAGTATATTAAGAGTATTCCTGATTTTCCACAGCCTGGAATTATTTTCAGAGATGTGACCAGCGTTATTGAAGATCCTAAGGGACTTCAGATCGCTATTGACGATATGTCAGCAATGCTTGACGGTGTTGATTATGACGTTATCGCAGGAGCAGAGTCAAGAGGATTTATATTTGGTGCACCTATTGCTTATAAGAACGGCAAGGGCTTTGTCCTTGTAAGAAAGAAGGGTAAGCTGCCTAGAGAGACAGTTGAGATGAGTTATGATCTTGAGTATGGCAGTGCTACCATAGAAATGCATAAGGATTCCATTAAGCCGGGACAGAAGGTAGTTCTGGTGGATGATCTTATTGCAACAGGAGGAACTATCGAGGCAGCAGCCAAGCTGGTTGAGAAGCTGGGAGGCGTGGTTGTTAAGATGATCTTCCTTATTGAGCTTACAGACCTTAAGGGCCGTGAGAGACTTTCAAAATATGACATTGACTCACTGGTTAAGTTTGACGGAGAGTAAGGCCCGGACACATCTGACAATAAACGGATGACAGATCGGTAATTGACCGGATCTGAAAATGATCAGATAATAAGAAATATACTGACGAAATAGCGAAAAGTGGTGATTGTATGGATAACATAGCAGAAATACTTGAAGAAAAGAATAGTGATTCAAAGCAGAAAAAGAGGGATATAGATCTTTCAACACCGGCGGATTTCACACCACCGGAGGAGTTATATAAGGATCTTATCGACAAGATCCTCACCTATCATCCTTCTACGGATATCTCTATGATTGAGAAGGCTTATAAGGTTGCCAGCAAGGCCCATGAGGGTCAGCTCAGGAAGTCCGGAGAGCCTTACATCATGCATCCGCTGTGTGTGGCTATAATCCTTGCTGAGCTGGAGCTTGATAAGGAGACGATAGTTGCAGGTATACTTCATGATGTGGTGGAGGATACCGTCATGACCTCAGAAGAGATCGCAAAGGAATTCTCAGAAGAGGTTGCTTTCCTTGTGGAAGGTGTAACAAAGCTGACACGGTTGAAGATGACAACAGACAAGATAGAGGTACAGGCTGAAAATCTCCGTAAGATGTTCCTGTCCATGGCAAAGGATATAAGAGTAATCCTTATAAAGCTTGCGGACAGACTTCACAATCTCCGTACATTGCAGTACCAGACCCCTGCCAAGCAGATCGAGAAGGCAAGGGAGACTATGGATATCTACGCACCTATCGCCCACAGATTAGGTATCAGCAAGATCAAGGTCGAGCTGGATGACCTTTCCATGAGCTATCTTATGCCTGAGGTATATGCGGACCTTAAGAAGCAGATCGATGACAGACTTGTGGAGAGAGAGGCATATATCAAGAGGATCGTTGCGGATGTTAAGAAGCATATAGATAACGCAGGGCTTGAGGCTGAGATTGACGGAAGGGTAAAGCACTTCTTCAGTATCTATAAGAAGATGAAGAACCAGAATAAGACCCTTGACCAGATCTATGATATATTTGCAGTGCGTATCAAGGTAGAGACCGTGAGAGACTGTTACTCGGCTCTTGGTATAATCCATGAAATGTACAAGCCTATACCGGGCAGATTCAAGGATTACATTGCCATGCCTAAGCCAAATATGTACCAGTCCCTTCATACAACCCTTATCGGACCTGAGGGTCAGCCATTTGAGATCCAGATCCGTACCTATGAAATGCACAGAACTGCCGAATATGGTATTGCTGCCCATTGGAAATACAAGGAGAACATCTCCGGCACAGTAATGCAGAAGGAAGAGGAGAAGCTGTCATGGCTCCGCCAGATCCTTGAGTGGCAGAGAGACACAGATGATAATAAGGAGTTCATGAACTTCGTTAAGACAGACCTTGACCTGTTTGCTGAGCATGTGTATTGTTTCACCCCTGCCGGCGATGTTAAGAACCTGCCTAGCGGTTCCACTCCTATTGATTTCGCTTACGCCATCCATACTGCCGTAGGTAACAAGATGGTGGGAGCAAGGATAAACGGAAGACAGGTGCCTATCGACACCAAGCTTTCAAATGGTGACAGAGTTGAGATCATCACATCCCAGAACTCTGCGGGACCATCAAGAGACTGGCTTAACATAGTGAAGTCAACCCAGGCAAAGACCAAGATAAACCAGTGGTTCAAGCACCAGTTCAAGGATGAGAATATCAGCCGGGGACGTGAGCTGTTACTTGGCTATTGCAAGTCCAAGGGTATTGATTTCACCAAGTACAATAAGCCTGAGTATATAGAGAAGATATTAAAGAAGTACAATTTCCAGGACTGGGATTCTGTTATGGCTGCCATAGGCCACGGCGGAATAAAGGAAGGCCAGGTAATAAACAAGCTTATTGAGGAGTACAATAAGGATCAGAAGGAAGTCCTTGCAAATGAGGACATAATCGAAGAGTACAGCCAGAAGAAGATGAACCGTACCCATGGCCAGGGTGGTATCGTGGTCAAGGGCGTGGATGATGTGGCAGTGCGTTTCTCCAAGTGCTGTTCTCCTGTTCCGGGAGACGAGATCGTGGGCTTCATCACCAGAGGACGAGGAATTTCCATCCACAGGACCGACTGTATAAATGTGCTGTGTATGAACGAAGCAGACAGAGCCAGGATAATAGACGCAGAATGGCAGGATAATGCCGTTGAGTTCAACACATACATGACTGAGATAAACATATATGCCGACGACAGGAACGGAATACTCTTTGATATTACCAAGATCTTAAGTGAGGCAAATATTAATGTGAACAGCGTAAACAGCCGAACCAGCAAGCAGGGTAAGGCGACTATCACCATTTCCTTCGAGATCAAGTCAAAGGAGCAGCTTAACTCCATAATCTCAAAGATAAGGAATGTGGACAGTATAATTGACATCGAGAGAACTGCCGGATAAGGCAGACGATGCTTATGAATTAAAGATGGAGATATATAAAATGTCAAAACTAATAGTAGTAACCAGTGAACTGGGTGGCTTTCAGACAAATTGCTATATGGTGGTAAATCCTGAGACAAGAGAGGCAGTAGTTATAGATCCTGCCTACGATCCCCAGTATATATTAGATACCCTTAAGCAGGAGAACTTCAACTGTGTAGCCATATTTCTTACCCACGGACACATGGATCACATAGGTGCCCTTGAGGATGTGAGAAAGGCAACCGGCGTGAAGTGTTATGCCTCCGAGGATGAGAAGCCGGTGCTTAACAGTGTAAAGGGCAATCTCTCCGCCATGTTCGGCAATCCTCTTACAGTGGACGCAGACATATACCTTAAGGACGGAGACGAGCTTAAGATACTTGGCACCACAGTAAAGTGCTTAAGCGTTCCGGGACATACAGCCGGAGGCATGTGCTATTATTTCCCTGAGAGCAATATAGTATTTACAGGAGATACTCTCTTTAAGGGAAGCGTGGGAAGATCAGACTTCCCTACAGGTAATGCCCAGGCACTTATTGATAACGTGTCAGAGAAGATCCTTGTGCTTCCTGAGGACACGGTGGTTTATCCGGGACACGGAGAGTCAACTAAGATCGGAAGAGAGAAGAAATATAATCCATTCTTTTAGTACATCATATGGGGCATTGGATATTTGGTGTTAATGCATGGTGTGATATAAATAGTTTAAAGATGGATTTTGAATAAATTATGATTTATCTAATACAGAATACAGAAATTTACAACAATGATATAAGGGTCATGCTACAGGCATTTTATCCTTCCCACAAGATAATCAACCATGACAGTCTTGTGAGGACACCTGCTCTTTTGGATACGGCAAAGCAGGAGGTGTTCATGACATTTGCTTTCAAATGTGATGGTACGGGCATAGACATGAAGGTCTATGACGGTTTTGTGCCGGAGGAATTTCCGGGAGAAGCGATTAACCGGAAGGATATTCCGGAGACTGTATCAGGAGCCGGGAACGAACAGGATCAAAATATAAGATCTTCGGCTTTCATGGCATGTGATTACACAGACAGAGAAGCAGTGAGAAATCCTATGAAGCTTAAGATGTACAGGATGTTCACAGAGCTTGCGGGAAGAGAGCTTCCATGGGGAACTCTTACAGGCGTAAGACCTACCAAGATCGCCATGGCAATGGTGGAGCAGGGCCTGACTGACGAAGAGATAGTAGCCTGTTACAGGGATGAATACAGTGCAGACAGCCATAAGGCACAGATGTGTGTTGATATTGCCAGACGTGAGAGAAGGCTTATAGATCAGGTAATGTCCCAGGGGGACAGACCATATTGTCTGTATGTGGGGATACCGTTTTGTCCTACAAGGTGCCTTTATTGTTCATTTACCTCATATCCTATAGGAGTGTATAAGGATAAGGTGGGTGAATATCTTGACGCCATGGATAAGGAAATGGCGGTTACGGCTGAACATTACAGGGACAGAAAGCTGGTATCCATATATGTGGGCGGTGGAACCCCATCCTCCATAAGTGCTGATGATCTGGACAGATTATGCACCATGATAGAGAAGCACTTCGATACAGCGTCGGTCATGGAATATACGGTTGAGGCAGGAAGACCTGACAGCACAACGGCAGATAAGCTTCGTGTGCTTAAGAGCCATGGCGTTACAAGGATAAGCATAAATCCTCAGACCATGAATGATGAAACTCTTAAGACCATAGGAAGGGCACACACTGCGGAGCAGACAGTGGAGGCGTTCCGACAGGCAAGGCTTGCGGGCTTTGACAATATAAACATGGATCTTATAGTGGGACTGCCGGGTGAGGACGCGAGCCTTGTGGAGAACACCCTTAAGCAGGTGGAGGAGCTGGCTCCGGAGAGCCTTACGGTGCACACTCTCGCCATAAAGAGGGCTGCAAATCTTAAGGCAAGGATGGACGAATACAAGGACAGTCTCAAGACAGACGTGGACACACAGCTTAAGCTGGTAAATGAATGTGCCACAAGAATGGGACTTAATCCATACTACCTGTACAGACAGAAGAACATGGCGGGAAACCTTGAAAATGTAGGTTATGCCGCAGAGGGACTTGAGTGTCTGTATAATATCCTCATTATGGAGGAGATAACTGACATAGTTGGAATAGGTGCAGGAAGCTCCTGTAAGCTTATAAAGAAAAATCCTGAGGGCTCTGACAAACCATTCAGAATAGAACGTACAGAGAATGTTAAGAATGTTGATGAGTATATATCAAGGATTGATGAAATGATAGACAGAAAGCGTTCCAGTTACGGAGATAACTATAATAAGGATAATAAGGACTATTACAGGGACGACCTGGAGGACGCCATAAAGCACGGTGTGTGCGTAAGTATCCTGTCCTCAAGACTTGCAAGGGCTGTGGGGCTTGATGATGAGATGGTGAACAAGATCGCCATGGCAGGCATGCTCCATGATATAGGCAAGATGAAGATCACCCCTTATATAAACGGAAGAAAAGAAGATTCCATGAGGATTGAGGAAATGAGGTATGTGAGGCTTCATGCAAGACTTGGAAGCGATATCCTTGTGAAGCAGGGATATGACAAGGAGATCACGGATATGGTCCTCTATCATCATGAGAATTATGACGGCTCCGGATATCCTTTCAGGATGAGTGGAGAGGCCATACCCATAGGCTCAAGGATAATAAGGATATGTGACGTGTTCACGGCACTTGTAAGCGACAGATCCTACAGAAAGGCATTTGACGCGGAGACAGCCATGAGAATGGTCATTGATGAGGTGAGACATTTTGACATGAAGATATTCCTGGTGTTCATGGAGCTTGTGAATACTACGGATGTTGTCCGGGAGATACAGGACATAATCCACAGTAAGAACAACTATGACAAGGCATGGAGTGAAATAATGTAACCTTTTCTATTGATTATTTTCAGAAAAAGTTATAAAAATATATAGAGATAATAAATAGGTTAATATATAAAATATATTGCCAAGGAGGAAATATAAAAATGGCAGAGACAATGAAGGGACTTAAGAGAAGTCACAGATGTACAGAGGTAAGCAGCTCTCTTGCAGGCCAGAAGGTTACTGTAATGGGCTGGGTACAGAAAAGCAGAAATAAGGGTGGTATCATCTTCGTGGACCTCAGGGACAGAAGCGGTATCCTTCAGATAATATTTGAAGAGTCAAAGTGCGGAAGCGAGTGCTTCGAGAAGGCGTCAAAGCTCCGCTCAGAGTTTGTTGTGGCAATAGAGGGAACAGTTGAGCTCCGTGCAGGTGCTGTCAACAAGAACCTGGCAACAGGTGACATTGAGGTTATAGCTTCAAGTCTCAGAATACTTTCTGAGGCAGAGACACCTCCATTCCCTATTGAGGAGAACAGCAAGACAAAGGAAGAGATCAGACTTAAGTACAGATATCTTGACTTAAGACGTCCTGACCTCCAGAGAAACCTCATGCTCAGAAGTAAGGTGGCAACTATCGCCAGACAGTTCATGGCTGATGAGGGCTTCCTTGAGATAGAGACACCTATGTTATGTAAGTCAACACCTGAGGGTGCAAGAGATTACCTTGTACCAAGCCGTGTACATCCGGGAGAGTTCTATGCACTTCCACAGTCACCACAGCTCTTCAAGCAGCTTCTTATGTGCTCAGGCTACGACAGATATTTCCAGATCGCAAGATGTTTCAGAGATGAGGATCTTCGTGCTGACAGACAGCCTGAATTTACACAGATGGATATGGAGCTTTCATTTGTAGATATTGATGATGTTATTGATGTGAATGAGAGACTTCTTGCCAAGCTCTTCAAGGAGGTTCTTGACGTGGATGTTGAGCTTCCTATCAAGCGTATGACATGGCAGGAGGGCATGGACAGATTCGGTTCAGATAAGCCTGACTTAAGATTTGGCATGGAGCTTCATGATATCAGTGATGTAGTTAAGGATTGCGGCTTCGGAGTATTTACAAATGCCATTGCAGCAGGTGGTTCAGTCCGTGGTATCAATGCAGAGGGACAGGGCTCACTTCCAAGAAAGAAGATCGACGCTCTGGTTGAATTTGCAAAGACATACGGAGCAAAGGGTCTTGCATATATTGCTATAGGAGAAGACGGAAGCTACAAGTCATCATTTGCCAAGTTTATGACAGAGGATGAGATGAACAACATAGTTGCAGCTATGGAGGGTAAGCCGGGAGATCTGCTTCTCTTCGTATCTGACAAGAATAAGGTTGTATGGGATACTCTCGGAGCACTGAGATGTCACCTTGCAGAGCAGATGGGACTTCTTGACAAGAATGTGTTCAAGTTTGTATGGATCACAGAGTTCCCACTTCTTGAGTGGTCAGATGAGCTTGGAAGATATCAGGCTATGCACCATCCATTTACAATGCCTATGGAGGAGGATCTTCAGTATATTGATTCTGATCCGGGCAGAGTGCGTGCAAAGGCATACGATATCGTATTAAACGGAAATGAGATCGGTGGCGGTTCAGTGAGAATACACCAGGATGATATACAGGAGAAGATGTTTGAGTGTCTTGGATTTACCAAGGAGCAGGCATACGAGAGATTTGGTTTCCTTCTTGACGCGTTCAAGTACGGAGTACCACCTCACGCAGGACTTGCATACGGTCTGGACAGACTTGCAATGCTTATGGCTAAGCAGGATTCTATCCGTGATGTTATCGCATTTCCTAAGATCAAGGACGCGTCATGTCTCCTTACAGACGCACCTAGCCCTGTAGATGATATTCAGCTTAAGGAGCTTGGAATCCTTGTGGAAGAGGCTCAGGAAAAGGAAGAGCAGTAATATGGGATGACCCATATAGGAGGCTTTGCAACAGGAAATGTTTAAAGCCGGGAAAAATTTATGAATAATAAGAGGTAATATGCAGAAAAATTTAAGATCAGTATATTTTTACCTTAAGATAATGACAGCAGGATTGTTTATATCCTGCTGTTTTCTTTTATGTGGATGTAATGTCTATACCATGTCAGACAAGGGAAATGATGTGAGCTACGATATCTGTGAGGAGGGGCTTATGCCTGATGAGCTTAAGAATATTGTTGATGATAAGAGGGAGCAGGAGTTTAAGCTTACCTACACCAACAACGATTACACCTATATCGTCATAGGTGCAGGAAGGAGAGACCATGACAACATAAGGATAGACGTGGATAAGGTATATAAGGATGAAAATGCCATCTATATAAAGAGTGTGCTCCGTTCTATTGCCACTGCCACGGATTCCGGGACTATGACCTGCCCTGTGGTGGTTGTGAGGATAGAACGCACCATGCTTCCGGTGGTGTTCCAGTAGAGGATAGAAGAAATCAAGGTTTCGGTAGTGTTTTAGTGAGGATAGAGGGAACTATGGTTTCAGTAGTGTTCCAGTGAGATTGAGCTGAGGCTTCTGTTTGAGTGTTGAAGGCTAGGTTTTATTGCAAAACATGTATGGCGTGTCATAGAAATAAGGTGATATACATATAATTTATCAGACAAATATTTTCATGCAGCAGACAGCCGCACAGGCAAATAATAAATAAGGAGTGGGATCAAGTGGAATTAACGAAGAACAAGCTTACTACCAGTATACTTAAGGCGTCAAAATATATTCAGTTCACCATAGATGATGATTTCAATATACCTGATTCAAGGGAAGATGTGGATAAGGTCATAATGAGCCGGGGAAATGTTATAGTGGAGAACACCGATGTGTTAGAGGGACGTATAGTGGTAAGCGGGATCGTGGTGTTTAAGATATTATATCAGAGTACAGCCGGAGAAGATGAGTCTGATAAGAATAAAGGTGATGTTCCGGTGGTGTGTTTTGAAAGCGAGATCCCATTTGAGGAAAATGTAGTTATTGAGGATCCGCATGATGAGATAAAGCCGGGGGATCGGGTGGATGGCATATACACTCTTGAGGATCTGTACATAACCGTTATCAACAGCAGGAAGATCGAGGTCCGGGGATTGGTGGGCATGAAGCTTGCAGTGTACGACAGGGCGTCAATAGAGGCGGCAGTGGATGTGTCAAATGCCTCCGGTATATCCTGTTGCTATAAGAAGCTGCCTTGTACCAATATGGTCACAAACTGCAAGGACATGATCAAGGTCAAGGAGGAGATACAGCTTCCTGCATCCAAGCCTAATATAAACCGGCTTATCTGGGATGAGGTATCCTTCAGGAAATTTGACATGAAGCCAATGAACGGCAGTATCAGTGTAAGCTGCGAGATGGAGTTATTTGCAATTTATAAGGGAGAAGAAGAGGGGGCACCACTGTCATTTGTCAATGCCACAAAGGAGATAAACAGCAGCATAGAGTGTCCGGGCGTGTATGAGGACATGATCCTTGACGGCTCCGTAACGCCGGGAAAGGGCAGTGTGACCGTGAAGCAGGATTCCGACGGCGAGGACAGGATAATATATGTTGAGTATAATCTTGCGGCGGAAGCCAGGGCTTATGAGGACAGGGATATAAATATCCTTGAGGATATGTTCTCCGGCACGGCAAATATTGAGCCGGTCAGGGAGGAGTTCCAGTACGAGACCCTGAGAGTCAAGAACAATGCAAGAACCAAGATAGCCAGAAAGGAAAGGCTTAAGAGCAGTGCACCGGGCATACTCCAGATACTTTCCGTATGTGGGGACTGCGATATAGACAGTGTGAAGCTTATGGATGACCATATTGAGATATCCGGAGCCGTCAGGGCATACATAGTCTATGTGTCAAACGATGACACAAGGCCGATCTTCCAGATAGAGGCGGTGCTTCCTTACACCTACAATGTGGAGACGGTGCAGCTTAAGGACGATGATTCTGTAAGGATTACCCCGGGCGTGGATACTATAACTGCTGATCTCATAAATAATGATGAGGTGGAGATAAAATGTGTGGTGGCGATGGATGTTACAGCATTTGCAAGGAATAGCTGCAGACTTATTACCGATACGAAGATATTGCCGGTTGACATGGAGAAGAAGGCAACAGTTCCCGGAATCATAGGTTATGTGGTCAAGGATGGAGATACGGTATACAATCTTGCCAGAACCTACTACTCCAGTGTTGACTCCATAATAAGGATGAATAATCTGTCAGATGGAGATATAAAGATGGGTGACAGACTCATAATAGTGAAGTGTCCTTGAATATTGGGTGTATGAAGATGCATATTGGAATGACGCCAACGAAATGTCGCCGAGAGGTTGTGCCCATGCATCGAGGATGCAGCACAACCGACTTGCCGCCAAACGCATGTGAGGGGCACTACCAATGGGGTATATAGCGAAAAAACAAGCTTCCATACCCCGCCTGGAATAGTGAGCGGGGTATATAGCGAAAAAGCAAGCTTCCATACCCCGCCTAGAATAGTGAGCGGGGTATATAGCGAAAAAACAAGCTCTCATACCCCGCCTGGAATAGTGAGCGGGGTATATAGCGAAAAAGCAAGCTCTCATACCACGCCTGGAATAGTGAGCGGGGTATATAGCGAAAAAACAAGCTTCCATACCCCGCCTGGAATAGTGAGCGGGGTATATAGCGAAAAAGCAAGCTTCCATACCC
>JBNMGN010000020.1:0-43676 GCA_050872265.1 Coprococcus sp. | reverse complement strand
GGCAACAAAGGATGCTGGTAAGATCGCAGGCCTTGATGTAAAGCGTATCATCAACGAGCCTACAGCAGCAGTTCTTTCATATGGCCTTGACAACGAGCAGGAGCAGAAGATCATGGTATACGATTTAGGTGGTGGTACATTTGATGTATCTATCATCGAGATCGGTGATGGTGTCATCGAGGTTCTTGCAACAGCCGGTGATAACAAGCTCGGTGGTGATGACTTCGATAACGCAATTACACAGTATATGCTTGATGAATTCAAGAAGGCAGAGGGCATCGACCTTTCAGGCGATAAGATGGCTATGCAGAGATTAAAGGAAGCAGCAGAGAAGGCAAAGAAGGAGCTGTCATCAGCTACAACAACGAACATCAACCTTCCTTTCATCACAGCAAACCAGGATGGTCCAAAGCATTTTGATATGAACCTTACAAGAGCTAAGTTCGATGAGCTTACAGCATTCCTTGTAGACAAGACAAAGGTTCCTGTACAGACAGCACTTGATGACGCAGGTCTTACAGCAGCAGATCTTGACAAGGTACTTCTTGTTGGTGGTTCAACACGTATCATCGCAGTACAGGATGAGGTTAAGAGACTTACAGGTAAGGAGCCATTCAAGGGTATCAACCCTGATGAGTGTGTTGCTATCGGTGCATGTATCCAGGGTGGTAAGCTTGCCGGAGACGCAGGTGCCGGTGACATCCTTCTTCTTGATGTTACACCACTTACACTTTCAATCGAGACAATGGGTGGTATCGCTACTCACCTTATCGAGAGAAATACAACTATTCCTACAAAGAAGAGCCAGATCTTCTCAACAGCACAGGATAATCAGGACGCCGTTGATATCAACGTAGTACAGGGTGAGAGACAGTTCGCTAAGGATAACAAGAGCCTTGGTAGATTCAGACTTGACGGTATCGCTCCTGCAAGACGTGGTATCCCACAGATCGAGGTTACATTCGATATCGATGCAAATGGTATCGTTAATGTATCAGCTAAGGATCTTGGAACAGGAAGAGAGCAGCACATCACTATCACATCAGGAACATCACTTTCAGATGATGATATCGAGAGAGCTGTTAAGGAAGCTGCTGAGTACGAGGCACAGGATAAGAAGCGTAAGGAAGGTATCGAGGCAAGAAACGAGGCTGACGCTCTTGTATTCCAGACAGATAAGGCATTAAATGAAGTAGGCGATAAGCTTGCTGATGCAGATAAGAATGCAGTAAAGGCAGATCTTGACGCATTACGTTCAATCATCGACAGCACAGATGCTGAGAATATGAGCGACATGGACGTAGAGAAGATCAAGGCAGGTAAGGAGAAGCTCATGGAGAGCGCACAGAACTTATTTGCAAAGCTTTATGAGCAGAACGGCCCTGGTGCAAATGCAGGCACAGGCACAGGTACACCTGATTATTCAGATGGCGATGTAGTAGACGGCGATTTCACAGAGGTTTAATCCAAAACCGGAGAATGAGCAGTCTATAGTATATCGCATATGAAAGGTGTAAGTTATGGCAGAAACAAAAACAGATTACTATGAGGTCCTTGGTGTTACCAAGGGTGCCTCAGAGGCAGAGATAAAGAAAGCCTATCGTGTAGTAGCCAAGAAATATCATCCGGATACAAATCCGGGTGATGAAGAGGCTGCTAACAAGTTCAAAGAGGCAGCAGAAGCATATGCAGTTCTTTCAGATCCTGAGAAACGTGCAAAGTACGATCAGTATGGTCATGCGGCCTTTGATCAGAACGGTGGCGGCGATGGAGGCTTTGGAGGCTTCGGCTTTGACTTCGCTGATATGGGAGATATCTTTGGAGATATCTTCGGTGATATGTTTGGCGGTGGAAGCAGACAGAGAAATACCACAGGCCCTATGAAGGGTGCAAGTATTAAGACAACAATAAGAGTTTCATTTGAAGAGGCGATCTTCGGAACTCAGAAGGAGCTTGAGCTCCCACTTAAGGATGAGTGTGATGTATGTAAGGGAACAGGTTCACAGCCCGGACATCAGCCTGAGATATGCAGCAAGTGTAGCGGCAAGGGCCAGATAGTTACAACACAGCAGTCACTCTTCGGTGTTGTTAAGAATATCCAGACTTGTCCGGAATGTGGCGGAGAAGGAAAGATAATCAAGTATAAATGCAGTAACTGTGCAGGTACAGGTTATGTGAAGAGCAAGAAGAAGATACAGATCGCTGTTCCACCCGGAGTTGATAACGGAACAAATATCCGTATCAAGGGCAAGGGCGAACCTGGACGTAACGGCGGTGAGAGAGGAGATCTTCATGTTACTATCCTGGTTGACCGTCATCCAAAGTTCCAGAGACAGGATTACAACCTTTATTCATCAGAGCCTATAACATTTACACAGGCAGCACTCGGTGGTACTATTAAGATCAATACCATTGAGGGTGAGATGGATTACCAGATCCCTGCAGGTACTCAGACAGACACAAGGATCAAGCTCAAAGGAAAGGGTGTTCCAAACCTTAAGAACCCTACCCAGAGAGGTGATCATTATGTAACACTTGTAGTTCAGGTTCCTGAAAATCTTACAGAGGAGCAGAAGAACATACTCAATCAGTATGAACAGGCAACTCTTGTAGAGACAAGACCTGCAACAGAGTCAGGTGGTACATTTAACTTCGGAGACCATAAGAGAAGAAAGAAAAAATAGGTAAAAATATATGAAATGGACACAAATCACAGTTGATACAACATGTGAAGCCGTGGACCTTATAAGCGCCTTCCTCACTGAGGAGGGCGTTTTGGGTGTACAGGTGGATGATAACACGGCACTTACAGAAGAGGAAATGGCGGAAATCTACGCAGACCTCCCGCCGGATGATATTAAGGAGGATGACGGAACTGCCAGAGTATCATTCTTCCTTGATGATGGACAGAATGAAGAAGAGATAGTAGCGGCAGTTAAGGGCGAACTTAAGCGTCTTTCAGAGTTCGTAGATGTGGGAACAGGAGAGATACAGGTATCCACCACCTGCGACGAGGACTGGATCAACAACTGGAAGGCATATTTCAAGCCCTTCAGGATATATGACAACATAGTCATCAAACCTACCTGGGAGGAAAATCCTCCGGACATAAAGGACGATGATATCGTTATAGAGATAGATCCGGGAACAGCTTTTGGTACAGGCTCCCATGAAACCACAAAGCTTTGTATAGGCCAGCTTAAGAAGCATATGAAGAAGGGCGCAGCAGTCCTTGACGCAGGAAGCGGCAGCGGTATACTGTCATTTATCTGTAATAAACTCGGTGCGTCCCATGTGTATGGTGTGGATATAGATCCTGTGGCAGTTGAGGTTGCAGGAGAGAACAGGGATACCAACAATATATCTGCCGATCAGGTGGAATTTGCCTGCGGCAATATACTGACAGATGATGAATTTGTCAAAAACCTCCGGGGAAGATTTGATGTGGTAGTTGCAAATATCCTGGCTGATGTGATAATACCTCTCTCAGGAAAGGTATCGGAGCTTATGAAGGATGACGGAATATTCATATCCTCAGGCATAATAGATATGAAAGAGGATGAAGTTCGTAAGGCTATTCTTGACAATGGACTTAAGATAGTGGATACTGTTCACATGAAAGAATGGGTCAGCTTTGTGGCAGTTAAGGGCAGGAAATAATTATGAACAGATTTTTCGTTGATGATCCCGGAGCATTTTCCCACAGATCGGTGGTAATAACCGGTGAAGATGTGAACCATGTGAAGAATGTTCTCAGGTTAAAAGAAAATGATGAATTGATAGTAAGTGACGGCAGGGGCAGAGATTACCACTGCCGTATTTCTGGTGTTACAAATGAAGAAGTAGTTGCAGATATCTGTGATATCTGTGATAATTTCTCGGAGCTTTCCACAGAGATAACTCTGTTCCAGGGATTTCCCAAGGGAGATAAGATGGAGCTTATCATACAGAAGACTGTGGAGCTTGGAGTCACAAGGATAGTTCCGGTCATGACAAAGCGTACTGTGGTGAAGCTTGATGACAAGAAGGCTAAGAAGAAGACAGAACGCTATAATATGATAGCAGAAGCGGCAGCCAAGCAGTCGGGAAGAGGGATAATACCGGAGATTACCATGCCGGTATCATTTGCAGAGGCTGTATCAATGGCAGAAAAGCTTGATATGAATATAATCCCCTATGAGGAAGCAGAGGGAGTGGAATATTCCAGAAATATCATAAAGGGGATAAAGGGAAAGAAGAGCCTTGGTATATTTATAGGACCTGAGGGTGGATTTGCCAGAGAAGAGGTGGAACGGGCATTAGATGCAGGAGCCTCGGCAATAACCCTTGGACACAGGATACTCAGAACGGAGACTGCCGGAATGGCGGTTATTTCAATAATAATGTTTGAACTTGAAGAGGACAGGTAGGAAGATGGAAGCATATTTTGACAATGCAGCAACAACAAAGGTTCTGCCACAGGTAAAAGACCTGATGGTTAAGATAATGGAGGAGGACTTCGGTAATCCCTCATCACTTCACATGAAGGGCGTGGACGCCGAGAAATACGTAAGGCAGGGAAGAGAAAACCTGGCAAGGCTGTGGAAGGTGGATAAGTCGGAGATAATATTCACCTCCGGCGGTACAGAATCCAACAATATGGCTATAATCGGAGCCGCAAGAGCCCACGAGAAGGAGGGACGCAGAGTCATAACCTCAGCAGTGGAGCATGCCTCCGTGGCAAATCCCTTCAAGTACCTTGAGGAACAGGGCTTTGATGTTGTAAGGATCGGTGTTGACGAAAGAGGTGTAGTAAAGCTTGATGAGCTTGAGGCTGCCTTGAATGATGACACCATACTTGTGTCAATAATGTATGTAAATAACGAGGTGGGTGCAGTTATGCCGGTTAAGGATATAGCGGATATGGTGCATGACACATGCCCTAAGGCAGTGTTCCATGTGGACGCCATACAGGCATTTGGCAAGTTCCGCCTGTATCCTAAGAGAATGGGCATAGATCTTATGAGCGTAAGCGGACACAAGATCCACGGACCTAAGGGAAGCGGTGCATTATTTGTGAAGAGGGGAACCAGGATAGTTCCTATAATCCTTGGAGGCGGACAGCAGCAGGGTTATCGCTCGGGAACCGAGAATGTTCCTGCCATAGCAGGCATGTGCCTTGCAGCAGAGGTGGCAGACAAGGAGATGGATGAAAGATGTGCCCATATGAAAGCACTTAAGGACAGACTGATAGCCGGACTTACAGAGCTAGAGGGTGTGTACAGCAATTCAGGAGAAGCCTGCCATATAGCCAGCATATCATTTACAGGGGTCAGAAGTGAGATAATGCTCCACACCCTTGAAAACAGCGGCATATATGTATCGTCAGGTTCAGCCTGCTCATCAAACAAAACACAGAACAAGAATTTAAGCTCAACTTTGCATGCCATGGGATTGCCACCGGAGAGACTTGAATCAACACTCCGTTTCAGTTTCGCCTATGACAACACAGAAGAGCAGGTGGATTACGCCATTGATGTTATAAAGAAAGAACTTCCGATGTTAAGGAAGTATGTAAGAAAATAGAGAATGTGAAAGGTGTAGATATGGATTACAAGGCTTTTATGATCAAATATGCCGAGATAGGCACAAAGGGTAAGAACAGATATATATTTGAAGATATTCTGTGCAGGAACATTAACAGGAAATTAAAGCCCCTGGGAGATTTCTATGTAAGAAAGGAACAGGGAAGGATATTCGTTGAGGCAAACAGCGGCTATGATTACGAGGACGTGGTAGAAGCCCTTGGAAAGGTATTCGGAATAGTTGGAATATGCCCTGTTGTGGTTCTTAACGAAACAGACTTTGACAGTATAAAGGATACAGTTATCGCCTATGTTGACAAGGCATACAGAAAGCATAACTTTACCTTTAAGGTAAATACCAGAAGAAATGATAAGTCATTCCCTATGACCTCCATGGAGGTAAATTCAGAGCTTGGACATTATCTTCTTGAGGCATTTCCGGATATGAAGGTAGATGTGCATGAGCCTGATGAGATCATAAATGTCGAGATAAGAAAGACTGTATATATTTATTCCATTACAATACCGGGGCCGGGCGGACTTCCGGTTGGAACCAACGGAAAGGGCATGGCACTGCTGTCAGGAGGCATAGACAGCCCTGTTGCAACCTATATGATCGCCAAGCGTGGTGTTAAAATGGAGGCGGTTTATTACAATGCACCTCCGTTTACCAGCGAGAGAGCAAAGCAGAAGGTTATCGATCTTGCCACAATAGTTGCAGATTATGCAGGTTCCATAAGACTTCATATCGTTAATTTTGCTGAGATACAGAAGGCCATATACGATAACTGCCCTCATGAGGAGCTTACCATAATCATGAAGAGATACATGATAAAGATCGCTGAGGAGCTTGCAAAGGCAAATGACTGTCAGATCACGGTTACAGGAGAGAGTATCGGACAGGTTTCAAGCCAGACAGTGTTCTCGCTGGCAGTAATAAATGATGTGGCAACAATGCCTGTTATGAGACATTGTATAGGTATGGATAAGCAGGAGATAGTTGATATATCTGAGAAGATAGGTTCCTATGAGACCTCAATACTTCCGTACGAGGACTGCTGTACAACATTTGTTGCAAAGCATCCGGTTACAAAGCCTATACTTTCGGCTATTGAGAAGTCTGAGGCTAAACTTGAGGGAATAATAGAGCCATTGTATCAGAAGGCGTTGGAGACAGTAGAGGTCATAACCTGCAGAAGCGGAAATTAATTGGGCATGTTAATTGGACATGCGATAAACAGGTGGAGAATTAAAAAACCGATATGGTTTATGTTTATTAAGTGCAGAAAATAAAAATCCCGGAAGGAAATCCGGGATTTATATTACGCATATGCAATGCATGAAGCATATACAGGATATTATTCAGCGATGTAAGGCTTGATAGCTGCTAAAATCTCATCGAGACCTGACTCAGCGTAGATATGTAAATCTATTGGCTGTGAAATATCAAGACTGAAGATACCCATGATAGACTTAGCGTCTATAACATAACGACCTGACACAAGATCGAACTCTGCGTCAAACTGTGCAATAGTGTTTACGAAACTTTTTACCTTATCGATTGAGTTTAAAGAAATTTTTAAAGCTGTCATATATAATCCTCCTGTTTATTCGGCTGTTAAACTCCAAAAATGATAGTCAGAAGTTTTACACCCCCATGTAAAGTTTATACATTAATAATATATTTTTGACCCCTAAAAGTCAAGATTTGGAAAGGTAAAAACTATGTTAAGTGGAAAGACTGTAGCTGCCTGTACACTGGGCTGCAAGACCAATCAGTATGAGACTGATGGTATGATAGAAATATTGAAAAATATGGGCGCTTCTGTGGTGGATTTTGAGGACACCGCCGACGTATATCTTATAAATACATGCTCTGTAACAAACATGGCAGACAAGAAGTCCAGACAGATGATACACCGGGCAAGGAAGAACAATCCGGAAGCACTGGTCATAGCCTGCGGATGTTATGTCCAGGCTGAGAAAGAGAAGCTGTCTCAGGATAAGGATATAGATATAATAATAAGCAACAACAGAAAAAAAGATATAGGACACGTTATTGCGGAGTACTTTAACTCAGGTGAGACAGCCTGCTTCACGGATATCTCAAGAGAGAAGGAATTTGAAGAGCTGGATGTGAACAAGCCGGTATACCATACCAGAGCCTATGTGAAGATCCAGGATGGCTGTAACCAGTTCTGTACCTACTGCATAATACCTTATGTAAGAGGAAGGATAAGAAGCCGTAGCATGGAGTCGGTTATTGATGAGATAAGCCGTCTTGCGGAGGCGGGAGTTAAAGAGGTAGTCCTTACAGGAATACATATTTCTTCCTATGGCAGGGATATGGATGGAACTACAGGCCTGGCTGACCTTGTGGAGAATATCTCAAAAATCGAAGGAATAGAGAGGATACGTCTGGGATCCCTTGAACCGGGGATCATCACAGAAGAATTTGCCCACAGGATGAAGGAGGTAGACAAGCTCTGTCCGCACTTTCACCTGAGTCTCCAGAGTGGCTGCGATTCTGTGCTTAAACGTATGAACAGAAAATATACCTGTGGTGAATACATGGAAAAATGTGAGCTTTTAAGAAGGGTGTACAAAAATCCAGCCATTACCACAGATGTTATAGTAGGCTTTCCGGGAGAGACTGAGGAAGAGTTTGAGTGTACAAGGAAATACCTTGAAGATATAAACTTATATGAAATGCACATATTCAAATATTCCCAGAGAAAGGGCACACCTGCGGCAACCATGCCTAAACAGGTGGATCCTTCAGTTAAGAACAGCAGAAGTGATGTATTGCTTGCCATAAGCGGACATAACAAACGTGCATATCAGGATCTGTTTGTGGGAACCACAGTTAAGGTACTGGTGGAGGAATTGGTTGAGAAAAATGGCGAAAGATATATGCGGGGACACACAGAGAGATACATGGATGTCCACATATCAACCGAGGGAATAGATGATCCGGAGAGTTTAAAGAACAGTATCGTGGACGTAATGTACGAGAAGACAGCTGCAGGAGAGTATGTGGGTATAATAAAGCAGGGGTGAAATATGATCCCGCAACATTTCACAACATACAATATATACAATTAATGTAGTTGAATTTTTACCCTGTTTATATTAGAATGTATGAATGAATTGGCTGATGTTCAGAGAAAAGGACGTGAAGAGATGAAGAATGATAATACACAGCATATTGGACAGATAAAGGACAATACAATAGATGTTACTGATATTATCAGACAGGTGTATGAGGCACTTTCAGAGAAAGGATACAATCCTGTAAGCCAGCTTGTGGGATATATAATGAGTGGAGATCCTACCTATATCACAAGCTACAAGAATGCCAGAAGTCTCATAATGAAAGCGGAACGTGATGAGATAATCGAGGTGTTATTTGAGGACTATATCAAGAATAATCTTGTGTAGCCTTACGGATTTGTGTATATCAGATACATAGGAAAGGAGTGACCATCATAAAGCGTCAGACAGATAAGTGATGGTCGTGTTTTTATGCGCATAATTGGTCTTGACTATGGTACTAAGACAGTGGGAGTGGCTGTAAGTGACGAGCTTATGCTCACTGCCCAGCCATACGAAACAATAGAAAGAAAATCTCCGGGGAAGCTCAGACAGACACTGGCGGAGATAGAGAGAGTCATAACTGAATATAACTGCGGACGTATCGTACTGGGATATCCCAAGAACATGAACAACACCGAGGGCGAGAGAGTCAGAGCCACAGAGGAATTTAAGGAATCTCTTGAGAGAAGAACAGGTCTTGAGGTCATACTGTGGGATGAACGCCTTACCACGGTGGAGGCAGAGAGGATACTTATGGAGAGCGGCATTAGACGCGAGAACAGAAAGCAGTATATTGACAAGATGGCTGCTGCGGTGATCCTGCAGAACTATCTTGATCGTGAGAAGAACAGAACGGAGAATTAGATGAACAACAATGCAATAATATTTACAACTGATGATGGAGAAGAAGTTACCTTCAGCGTACTGGAACAGACCACCCTGGGAGGTGTGAACTACCTCCTTGTGACGGAAGATACAGATGACGAAGAGGACGGATCATTCCTTATCCTTAAGGAAGACAGAGCGGATGGCGGAGATGATATGGTTGAATTTTCCGTGGTTGAAGATGACGGAGAGCTTCAGGCGGTTGCGAAGATTTTTAATGAATTGTTAGATGATTTGGATTTGGAGGTATAAAATTGAAAAAAGTAAATAAAAGAGCTGTGAAGATCATTCCCTTGGGCGGACTGGAACAGATCGGAATGAATATAACAGCCATAGAGTACGAGGACTCTATTATAGTCATTGACTGTGGTCTTGCATTTCCCGAGGATGACATGTTAGGTATAGATCTTGTAATACCTGATGTAACATACCTTAAGGAGAACGCAGATAAGGTCAAGGGACTTGTAGTTACCCATGGACATGAGGATCATATCGGAGCTATACCTTATATCGAGAAGGAGCTCAATATGCCTATATACACTACAAAGCTTACCATGGGGCTTATTGAGAACAAATTAAAGGAACACAATCTTCTTAACAACACCAAGCGTAAGGTTGTTAAGTGCGGACAGACAATTAATCTGGGACAGTTCAGGATCGAATTTATCAAGACAAACCACTCAATAGCCGATTCAGTGGCACTTGCCATTTTCTCACCGGCTGGAACCATAATACACACAGGAGACTTTAAGATCGATTACACTCCAGTATTTGGCGAGATGATAGACCTGCAGAGATTTGCAGAGCTGGGAAAGAAGGGTGTGCTTGCCCTTATGGCGGATTCTACAAATGCAGACAAGGAGGGCTTCACCCAGTCGGAGAAGACCGTGGGCAGAACCTTCGACAACCTGTTCAATGAAAACAAAGATCACAGGATAATAATCGCTACATTTGCGTCAAATGTAGACCGAGTACAGCAGATAATCAATTCAGCTTACAAGTATGACCGTAAGGTCATCATAGAGGGAAGAAGTATGGTCAATATAATCAATACTGCTTCCGAGCTTGGATATATAAATATACCTGACAGAACACTCATAGACATAAGTGAGATGAAGAACTATCCTGATGAGAAGATCGTTCTTATCACCACAGGAAGCCAGGGAGAGAACATGGCTGCACTGTCAAGGATCGCAGCTTCTATCCACAACAAGGTTGCCATAGTTCCGGGAGACGTGGTCATATTCAGTTCACATCCGATACCGGGAAATGAGAAGGCAGTGTTCAAGGTAATAAATGAGCTTGAGATGAAGGGCGCCAGAGTAATATTTGAGGATACTCACGTATCGGGACATGCCTGCAGGGAAGAACTTAAGCTTATATATGCACTTACAAAGCCTCAGTATGCAATTCCTGTCCACGGTGAGTACAGACATCTTAAGAGACATGCGGAGCTTGCAAAGGAGATGGGTATTCCAAAGGAGAATATCAAGATCCTTAATACGGGAGACGTGTTAAGCGTAGGCGAGCATACATTTGAAGTGGTAGGAAAGGTTCCTGCCCAGGGAATATTCGTAGACGGACTTGGCGTAGGAGATGTAGGAAATATAGTATTACGGGACAGACAGATGTTGTCACAGAACGGTCTTATCATAGTTGTGGTAACACTGGACAAGTACAGCAACCAGCTTATAGCAGGTCCTGACATTGTATCTCGGGGATTTGTGTATGTGAGAGAATCTGAAAATCTCATGGAGGACTGCAGGGTAGTAGTTGAGGAGGCACTGGAGAAGTGCCTCAGGAGAAATATAAGCGACTGGGGTAAGATCAAGACCACAATAAAAGACTCTCTGGGAGAGTTCCTGTGGAAGAGAACCAAGAGAAGCCCTATGATCCTGCCTATAATCACAGAGGTGTAGAGCCATGAAGGACATAATGAAAGTTTCGGAAGAATTGAATAAGATGATCCTGGAATCCGATGTCTATACTATGTATATAAAGGCAAAGGAGAAGCTCATGGAGAGACCGGAGCTCCTTGACAGCGTACGCCGTTTCAGACAGAGGAGCTATGACATACAGGAGAATTCCAACATAGACAATCCCTTTGATGAGATCAATAACCTCTCAAGGGAATATGATGAGGTGGTACATGATACCATAGTCAGTGAATACATCAGGGCAGAGCAGAGGTTCTGCAAGATGATGAACAAGATGTATGAGACCATTGCCGGGGATATAGACGTGGATCTGTAGGACATACGTCACTTGATAAAATATAGAAACTGTGATATACATTTTATATGGTCAGAACCATCTGTCACGGGATGGCAGGTGGCACTGACGGATATTTCAGGGTTAGGAGATTAATTATGGCATTTGACGGAGCTAAGAGCACAAAGAGAATATTCAAGATGGTTGTCAGATGGATCATAAATGTTGTGATCGTATTGATACTGGTGAAGGCATTTTCATTTTCCTTTGATTTCATGTATAATGTTTTCTCATCCAGTGCCAAGAACCCAAGTGATACAAAGGTTCTGACAGTAACTGTTAAGGATGATTCATCAACCACAGACGTGTGTGCGGCTCTTGAGGACGCCGGAGTTATAAATAACAAATATGCCTTTGCTGTTAAATTGTGGCTGGACAAGGCGAGCATAAAGCCGGGAGTATATGAAGTGTCTCCTAGTTACGGAGCCAAGAAGCTTGTAAGTATAATTACAGGTAAGGGAGATCCGGACGCCGCTACCACTACCCAGAGCAGCAAATAAAAAGGATGGTACGTTGCTTTTGATGAGCCGTGCCGATAGTGTGAGGAAAGAAAAATATGATAACTGATGAGAGAATTGCGTCATATATAGATTCGTTTAATACAGATTATGACCCGATCGTTATGACCATCAGGAGGGAAGCAGAGGAGAACGGTGTTCCTATAATCAGAAAGGAAGCCGGAGAATTTATAAAGCTTTTAATGCTTATGAATAAACCGGAGAATATCCTTGAGATAGGAGCGGCGGTTGGCTTTTCTGCTATTTTTATGAGCAGGTTTCTGCCACCCGGAGGTCATATAACAACAATAGAAAATTACGAGCCCAGGATAAAGGCAGCAAGAGAGAATATAAGGCGGGCGGAGGCGGAAGACCTTATAACCCTTATTGAAGGTGACGCCACAGAGGAGCTTAAAAAGCTTTCACCGGGATATGATATGATATTCATGGACGCTGCCAAGGGACAGTATGGACTGTTCTTTGAAGAAGCCATAGGACTTTTGAAGCCCGGTGGGGTACTTCTCTGCGATAATGTTCTGCAGGACGGTGATGTTTTGGAGAGCCGGTTCGCCGTAACCAGAAGAAACAGGACCATACACAGCAGAATGAGGGAATATCTGTACGCCCTGAAACATGATCCGGTGCTTGAGACAGCTATACTGAATATCGGCGACGGCATGTCCCTCAGCATAAAAGAACAGCATACACAGTCGGGCGAAGAATAAAGCAATGGCTGCAATATGAGCATAAAGCAACAGCGGCAATATGAGAATACAGAAAAGATGGATACAGGTGATCATATGAGTGATAGAAAGAGAAATAAAGTAGAGCTTCTGCTTCCGGCAGGAAATCTTGAAACCTTAAAGGTGGCAATAAGATATGGTGCTGACGCAGTATATATAGGCGGGCAGGCATATGGCCTTAGGGCAAAGGCAGATAATTTCAGCATAGAGGATATGAAGGCGGCGGCAGACTATGCCCATGCCCATGGAAAGAAGGTATATCTCACAGCGAATATATATGCCCATAATTATGATATTGAGGGCGTCAGGAAATATTTTGCCCAGGTGAAGGATACAGGCGTTGACGCAGTTCTTGTGTCTGATCCCGGAATGTTTACGCTGGCAAGGGAGGTTATGCCTGACATGGAGCTTCATATCAGTACCCAGGCAAATAATACCAATTATCTCACTTTTCAGTTCTGGAACAAAATGGGAGCAAAAAGGGTGGTTACCGCAAGAGAGCTGTCCCTTAAAGAGATAGGGGAGATCAGGGACAATATACCTGATGATATGGAGATAGAGTCATTTATACACGGAGCCATGTGCATATCCTATTCCGGAAGGTGCCTGCTCAGTAATTATTTCACAGGGCGTGACGCCAACAGAGGTGCCTGCACCCATCCATGCAGATGGAAATATCACATTGTGGAGGAGACCAGACCGGGAGAGTATCTGCCTGTAAATGAAGATGAAAGAGGAACCTATATATTCAATTCCAAGGATCTGTGCATGATAGAGCATGTGCCTGAGATGATAGAAGCGGGTATCGACAGCTTCAAGATAGAGGGCAGGATGAAGACGGCGTTATATGTGGCTGCTGTGGCGAGAACCTACAGAAAGGCAATAGACGATTATCTCGAGTCCGAGGAGAAGTACAGGACGAATCTGGACTATTACAGGACGGAGATAGCAAAATGTACCTACAGGCAGTTCACCACAGGCTTTTATTTTGGCAAGCCGGATGAAACTGCCCAGATATATGATTCCAACACATATCTTAAGAACTGCACCTATATAGGTGACGTGGAAAATGTTACAGAGGATGGCATGGCATGCTTTGAACAGAAGAATAAGTTCAGTGTAGGTGAGAGTATAGAATGTATGGATTTTGACGGAACCAATATAAACGGCACCGTGGAAGCGATATACGATATTGACGGCGATCCTATGGAAGCGGCACCTCATCCGAAGCAGCCTCTTAAGGTTAAGTTCAGCTGTGATGTGAAACCCGGCATGATACTCAGAAGAGTTGAGGATGTGGATGATAGCGTGCAGTGATCAGGGTAAACAGATCAGGATGTAGCATTATCAAGAGCTCTGGCAAGTTTTTTCAGGGCTCTTTTTTCTATTCTTGATATATATGATCTTGATATGCCCATTATTTCTGCAACCTGTTTCTGGGTCATGGGTTCTTTGTCTGATATACCGTACCTCATGTGTATGATCTGTTTTTCCTTAGGGGACAGGGAGTATTCTATACAGCTTTCGAGATTTTTTAACTGGAAATCCGCTATCATCTGTTCTATGGTGCTGACATGGTTGCACATTATAACGTCCATAAGATTTATCTCGTTTCCTTCCTTGTCCGTGCCTATGGGTTCGTATATGGATACCTCCCTGGAGCATTTCTTCTCCCGGCGTAACATCATCAGTATTTCATTTTCAATACATCTGGCAGCATAGGTGGCGAAACGGTTGCTTTTTTCATAGTCGAAGGAGTTACATGCCTTGATCAGGCCTATGGTCCCCATGGAGATCAGATCTTCATTATTTCTTGTGGGCGCGGAGTATTTCTTAGATATATGAGCCACCAGGCGCATGTTGGCTTCGATGAGGGTGTCCCTGGCAGCCGGATCCCCGGATCTTACTTTCGTCAGAATGAGGGCTTCTTCCTCTTTGGTCAGTGGTTTTCTGAATGCCTTCACAATAATTTACTCCGGCTTTTTATATTATTTTATGACAAAGCCCGGTAAATAGTGCATAATCATCAAGAAAAAATTGCAAAATGTGACAAGCTTATGGAAATGTGCAAAAAAAACATATAAAAAAATATACAAAATGTTTAAATTTGAAATATAGTGTGGTATAATGACCCAATAGGAAATTGTACAAAATTAATAGGAGGGGATGTACAGATATGCGATTAGGAATGGGACGTAAGAAGATAAGGATAGGCGATGTCCTTATTGCGGCAGGTGCCATAACAGAGGAACAGCTTCAGGAGGCTCTTGCCTACCAGAAGGAGAATGGCGGTAAGCTTGGTAATGTTCTTGTTGATCTGGGCTTCATAAGTGACCAGATCCTCATTACACTGCTTACACAGCAGCTGGGGATTGATTACATAAGCCTTAAAGGAGCCAAGATAGAGGACAGCGTTGTTCATCTCGTTCCGGAACCGATGATAGCCAAGTACAGGGTAATGCCTGTTGAGATCGATCCGGATAATCCTAATATTCTTAAGGTTGCCATGTCAGATCCTCAGGATCTTGATGCGATAGATGATATAAGCCTTGTTACGAATCTTCAGGTAGAGCCTATGCTTGCCAATGAGTCAGAGATCAACGACGCCATAGGTAAGTATTACGGAAGCGCCCAGGCTATGGAGGCTGCAGAACAGTACAAGAAGGAGCAGGCAGTTTCACTTGGACCTGATGAGGGAGAAGAAGGAAATGACGATATTGATAATTCGCCTATTGTTCTTCTTGTTAAGCAGATCATAGAAGGTGGAGTAAGACAGAGAGCGTCAGATATACATATAGAGGCTCTTGAGACTGGTGTAAGAGTAAGGTACAGAATAGATGGTGCTTTAAAGCAGGTTATGAGCTACGACTTAAGTATCCTTGCAGGTATCACGGCTCGTATCAAGATCATCGGCGGTATGGATATCGCAGAGAAGAGAAAGCCTCAGGATGGTCGTATCACCATCATGGTAGACCGTAAGGAGTTCGATGTCCGTGTATCTATCCTTCCTACAGTATTCGGAGAGAAGACGGTTATGCGACTTACCTCCAAGGATGGACTTACAAAGCCTAAGAGTGGACTTGGATTTGATGAGGAACAGCTTAAGGTATTCGACGGAATACTTAGCAACCCACATGGAATCATCCTTGTAACAGGACCTACAGGATCAGGTAAGTCAACAACACTTTATACATCCTTAAGTGAATTAAACAAAGAGGATGTTAATATTATTACAGTAGAAGACCCTGTCGAGGCGAATATAAATGGTATCAACCAGGTACAGGTTAATGTTAAGGCAGATATGACATTCGCAGCAGCCTTAAGATCTATCCTCCGTCAGGATCCGGATATCATCATGATAGGAGAGATCCGAGACGGTGAGACAGCCAACATAGCAGTTCAGGCGGCTATCACCGGACACCTTGTTGTATCTACACTCCATACTAACTCGGCAGCATCCACCATTACCCGTCTTGTAGATATGGGTATCGAGGATTACATTGTTGGCGATGCCGTGGTTGGCGTTATTGCCCAGCGACTTGTAAGACGTCTGTGCACCACCTGCAAGCAGCCAAGATATGTGGAGGATGAAGAGAGACAGCTCCTTGGAGTTCCTGAGGATGAGGAAGATGTAATCGTATACGAGCCGGTAGGGTGTCCGCTCTGTAACGATACGGGTTATTCGGGACGAATAGGTGTGTATGAGATGATGCCGGTATCAAGAAGCCTTCAGGCCATCATCGCATCAGGTGCAACGGCAGACAAGATAGAGAAGCAGGCACTTAAGGAAGGTATGCTTACCCTTAGAATGGGTGCTGCCAAGCATGTGCTTAATGGTATCACCTCTATTGCAGAGATGAAGAAGATAGTACATACAACCCAGGTTGATCTTGATCTTGAGAACACAGACAGATAACGAATCTGACGAACGAAAGAAAGAAACATCAGTTTACTGCCCTTTGGACGCTGATGTTTCTTATGGGGTTCGGGGAGATAAATTGAAATTATTAACGCAGAAATGAAAGGACGGACGAAAACTATGTTAGACATGAAAGAGTTACTGGCATTCTCAGTAGAAGCCAAAGCATCTGATGTTCATATCGCAGTAGGTATCCCACCTAAGCTTCGTATCAACGGTAAGCTTACAGAGGTAGAGGTTCCACCGCTTACACCTGCTGACGCAGCAGAGGCTATCGGTGCTACTATGAAGGACAGACATGTAGCAATACTTAAGGACAGAGGAGAAGTGGACTTCTCATTCGACTCACCTGAGACAGGCCGTTTCCGTGTAAATGTATTCATGGACAGAGGAAACATGGCGGCAGCCTACAGACGAGTTGAAACTCAGATCCCAAGACCGGATCAGCTTGGTATTCCAAGAGAGGTAGTTGATCTGTACAAGAGAAAGAGAGGACTTGTTCTTGTAACAGGACCTACAGGATCAGGTAAGTCAACAACTCTTGCTTCTATTATAAATAAGGCAAACGAAAACCTTACGGATCATATCATCACATTGGAGGATCCTATCGAGTACATACATCATCATAACAAGGCTATCGTAAATCAGCGAGAGGTCGGAATGGATACACTGAGCTATGCTAATGCACTTCGTGCAGCCCTCCGAGAAGATCCTGATATCATCCTTGTAGGAGAGATGAGAGACCTGGAGACTATCTCAACAGCCATCACAGCGGCTGAGACAGGACACTTGGTTTTCTCAACACTTCATACAATCGGTGCAGCCAGTACCATCGATAGAATTATAGATATATTCCCTACAAACCAGCAGCAGCAGGTAAGAGTACAGCTTGCCATGGTTCTTGAGGGAGTTATATCACAGTCGCTGCTTCCTATAGCGTCAGGAAACGGTCGAGTGGCAGCCTTTGAGGTAATGCTTGCATCACCGGCTATTCGAAGCCTGATCCGTGAAGCCAAGACCCATCAGATACAGTCAACCATCCAGACCAGCAGACAGCAGGGCATGATAACTATGGATGACGCGTTATATGACCTGTTCTCAGCAGGGACTATAACAAGAGAGATGGCACTGACCTATGCACAGGATCAGCAGTATCTCAGAAAGAAGATCAATGGTCAGTAAAATATACAAAAGGCTTAAGCAAAATACACAAAAAGTTCATAGTTTTTAATTAATTATTGATTAAGATTGTTATTTATAGTATTATCAATATATTAACATAAGTAGATTGCGTTATTTTGCACCCTTAAGAGGGAGAATTTAGGCGGTTGAAAGTAAAAAATATGATTGGGTCGGAGGAGAGACAATGGCAACATTTAATTACAAAGTTGTTGACAGAGATGGTAAGAATAAAAAAGGCACCATCGAAGCCTCTAACAAGGACGGCGCAGAGAAGAAGCTGAAGGCCGATGGTTATACCATCATGAGCCTTACAGAACAGAGCAGTCCGTTGGCTGGGGGATTATTTAAGAAAAAAGTAAAATCAAAAGACCTTGCAGTATTCTGCAAGCAGTTCTCATCTGTAATAAGAGCTGGTGTTACCATTATATCAGCCTTGGAGCTCATGGGAGACCAGATTGAGAACCCTACATTAAGAAAGGCTATAGCAGATGCCAAGACATATGTTGAAAAGGGTGGTACACTTTCGGATGCCATGAGGATCAATCCGAATGTATTCCCACCTATCATGATCAACATGGTGGCTGCCGGTGAAATGTCAGGTAATCTGGAGATATGTCTGGACAGACTTACAGAGCACTTCGAGAAGGATAATGCTCTTTCATCCAAGATCAAGGGTGCCATGACATATCCTATCGTAGTATTCATAGTAATGATCGCGGTAGTAATCGTGGTTATGGTAATGGTTATTCCTAACTTCACAAGTATGTTCGAGGAGATGGGAACAGATCTTCCGCTTGCTACCCGAATAATGGTTGCGTTATCAAACTTTATTATACATAAGTGGTGGCTGCTTATTATCATCATTGCGGCTATAGTAGTTGGAATCAAGGTGTTCAAGAAGAGCCCGGTAGGCGAACAGCTTTTTGCCAATATCGGACTTAAGGCGCCTATCTTCGGTAATCTTAATATTAAGAGTGCCTGCTCAAGATTCTCAAGAACTATGAGTACACTGATGGCATCAGGTATCTCAATGATCGACGCAGTAGAACAGGTTGCCAAGATGATGGATAACAAGATCATCAGAGACGGATTATTAGACGCTAAGACACAGGTCGCTAAGGGTGTTCCCCTTTCAAAGCCTCTTAAGGATATGGAGATGCTTCCACCTATGCTCTCAGCCATGACCAAGATCGGTGAGGAGACAGGTGATATCGAGGAGATGCTTTCAAAGGTTGCTGATTACTATGACGAGGAAGTTGAGGCGGCAACTAATGCTCTTACAGCAGCCATGGAGCCAATGATCATGGTTGTACTTGCACTTATCGTAGGTATGATCGTTGCGGCTGTATACGGACCAATCATGAGCATGTACAATGCCCTTGATGGAGTATAAGATCAAAAGCATAATAATGAAATGTTAAAAATGTTTAATCCCGGTATTACGAGGGTATCGGTATTAATAAATGTGCCGGAGGCACAGACAAAACAACAAAGAATATATTAATTAAAAAGGAGAGAATTATTATGAAGAACAATAAAGGTTTCTCATTAGTAGAGTTAATTATCGTTATTGCTATTATGGCAATACTTGCAGGTGCTCTTGCTCCAGCTCTTATTAAGTACATTAACAAGTCAAGAAAGTCAACAGATATCTCAAACGGTGACCTTATCGCTAAGGCTGTAACAACAGCTCTTGCTGAGGAGGCTGGTTTTGAGGCTTGTAATAAGTCATCATACACATCAACAGAGCTTTGTACAGACGGCAACGCATTCACAGATGAGACACACTCAACACTTGGTGCTTCAAGCATGAAGGTTAAGTATGGTAACAACAAGGGTAAGGACTTCACAATTGAAGTAGACAAGGCTAACAACAAGTGTATAGTATATGCTAACCCAACAAAGAATGCAGACGATCAGGTATATCCAGAGCAGGGTAAGAACTACAAGTAAGATATAAGCCTGAATACACAAAACATTCCCTTCGGGGAATGTTTGTAGGTCACATCAACAGATGTGATATCAGAGACTTAGAACGGATATATATGCCTATAGTCCTCGTATAAGGCATATCCGTTCATCCGGTCTCTGACTTTATTATTTTAAACGGTACGGACAGTGTCCGGAACCGGCTTTTTTGCAGTCAGCGGTTTTTATTGCTGTGCTGTTTCTTCTATATATTATAGTATTATAGGTATATTACAGAGGTATTGTAGTATTATAGAGGTGAGCAGTGGTACGACATAAAACTCATGGCGGCAACCGGCTTGCTACCAGGCTGGAAACTTATTTTTTTTAGTATCGGAGTTTAGGACTGCTAACTGGATCGATAGCAGAGGACAGATGACGATGCTGCTAAAAGGGTGACAGATTGTTGACCTTTTATATCTATATGGGGTGGACAGCTCGTAAGCTGGTACTCAAGCATTTTGGAAGAGTGATTCTTCCGTGAAAAACTACTGATTAGCGAGGGAGGCTATTTAAGATGGCGAGTAATAACAAAGTATTAACTATCGACATTACAAATGAAAGTATTACTATCATTGAAGCAACAGCTTCAGCAAAAAAACAGTCTACTGTACATAATGCCATAATCTTCGAAACACCGGATGATGCTTATGAAGACGGCGTGATCAGAGACAAAGAGAGAATAGCAGATGCTATTAAGGCACAGCTCAGTGCCAACGGAATAACCAACAAGAACGCAGTATTCGTTCTTACCTCTACAAAGATCGTTTCCAGAGAGGTTCTTGTACCTTTCGTAAAGGAAAACAAAGTAAAAGGAATTATTAATGCGAACTCATCAGAGTATTTCCCTGTTAATATAGAGGATTACGTTGTATCACACTCTATATTAGAGACTGTAACTGATGCTGAGAACAACAAGCAGTTGAGAGTCCTTGCAGTAGCAGCACCACAGAGTATGGTTAAAGCATACTATGATGTTGCCAACATGGTAGGATTTAAGACAGTTACCCTTGATTTCGTAGGTAACGCAATGCTTCAGCTTATCAAGACGCAGACCAGTGACAGTATGACAACAATGGTAATCCAGTTAGGAAGTGAGTCTACAGTTCTTAACATTGTTAAGGGAGATACATTACTGTTACAGAGAACTGTTCCATACGGAACAAATGTTGTAGTCAACGAGGTAATGGATGCCAAGGGCGTAGATGCCACAACAGCTATGACATTACTTCAGAATGAAAGACTTATAACCGTGGATTTCGATGACAATGCAATCACAGGATCCTTCAGATATCTCATCAATAACATAGGAAGAGTAATGGATTTCTTCGCCACGAAGAATCCTGATAAGCCTATTGATGATGTATTCCTTACAGGTGACGGTGCGCTTATCAAGGGAATTGACGGCTTATTTAAGGTTCAGTTAAATGTATCTACCAGAGTTATGGACACACTTTTAAACATCAAATTCGATCCAAAGATTGACTTAAAGATTTATAACCCTGTATATCTTATGGTACCTATCGGTGCTGCATTCGCCCCTATGGGCTTTGATATTGCGGACGCTGCATCGGCTAAGGCATCAAACGGCTTTGATCCGACAGCACTTATTGTTGCATTCCTTATATTGGCAGTTATTATTGCGGGCGCCGTAACAGCAACCTCATACATATTAAAGAATAAGGCACAGTCAGAGCTTGACGATATAAATGCCAAGATCGCCAGCATAAAGGATATTGAAGATATCGTAAACGAGTACAATGATGCACAGAGCACATATGTAGATGCTGCAGCAATGTACGGATATACAGAAAACCTCAATGAAAATGTAGGAACTCTTATTTCAAATCTTGAAGAGGTAATGCCTTCAGGAATATCTCTCACAAGCTTTGATTCAGCATCAGATGGTGTTACTCTTGAGGGCTCAACAACCACATATGAGGATATTGCCAAGTTTGCTATCAATTTAAAGACTATTGAATGTGTTGACCAGACATTTGTTGGTTCTATCACAGAGAACGTAGATGATCAGAGTGGTAAGACTACTTATGATTTTGTAGTGACATGTGTATACAGCCAGCCGGATGTTACAACTGAGGCTGACGATACAGTAGAAGTACAGTAAGGGAGGATATAGAACATGGATTCAATAACAAAAGGACAGAGAAATTTATTATTATTCATATTAGGATGTGCAATCATATTCTTCCCTATCAAGTATCTTGCAATGGATAACTTCCAGGAGAGAAAGGATCTTATCTCAGAGAAGGATAAGCAGGAAGTATATTACAATGATCTGAATACCAAGAACCAGAACAGACAGACATATATAGATGGTGCAGCTCAGTACGAGGCTGATTATGAAGCAATCCTTGCTGAGTTCCCTTCAGAGCTCTACCAGGAGAATGTTATCATGTACCTTGAGGGAATCAAGAACGAGTATGATTATGATTTCACAGATGTAACAATGGGTGAGAGTACATTATTCTATACACTTGGTACAGGTGCTGTAGGTGATGTTACTATCGATTCAACATCAACAGACACAACAGATACAACAGATACAACATCAACAGGCTCAGGCGATGCATATAACTGTTATGTTGCAACATTCCCTGTTTCATATGCCGGCTCATACCAGAATGTAAAGAATGTTATCGATTATATCGAGAACAGCGACTTCAGAATGACGGTAGACAGTATCAATATTGCTTTTGATGAGGAGAAGGGACTTTACACAGGCGAGATGGTATTCTCTGCATACGCAGTAAACGGTGGCGACAGAACAACAGATCAGGTTGATGTTAATGTTAAGACAGGTACATCAAATATCTTTGGCAATCCAACTGTGAACAGAACTACTACAGATTCGACAACATCAACAGAGAACTAATATTTAGTTCCAATCATGTAACTGCAGGTTTAATTGAACGGAGTGAAAGTTAATGGCAAAAAATAATAATAAAGGCTTTAGCTTAGTTGAAGTAATTGTTGCCATAGCAGTATTTGCAATATTGATCGTTCCACTTACATCGCAGCTTATTGGTGCTATCAGAACCAACGAGACATCAAAGAAGAAGCAGTATGCGATTGAGAAGGCAGAGGAGGTAATGGAACAGTTTAAGGTGTGTGATTTCTCAAAGGATATAAGAATACCTGATGGAAACAGCACCGGAGATTATCTCTTTACTCTCACTAACTCGGAGAAGAAGTCAATGAGTCTTCCTGACGGAAAGACTGTAGATTACAGCATTGACACATATAGCTGTGATATGTCCTTAGGCGAAGAGTATGAGAAGTATACCTGTGAGGTACAGGTAAACAGCCTTGCGTACGCAGTTCTTTCAGGTGGCTATGTATGGGATTCAAAGAATAACACCTTCAAGAAAGACAGTAATGGTGATCCTGTTCGTGCGTCAGAAGCGACAGGTGATATCAGAAATCTTGACAATGACCAGGCTGCCATAATCTCAGGTGCAACATATCTGGGACAGAACAGTGGAGTAGAGGGCAACAGCCTTGATAATAAAGCATTCCAGTATTTTCAGGATGCCAAGCTTGATATCCTGAAGAAGTATGATGTGTACTACAGCCAGTATCTTTCCGGTGCGGATTATTTCGTAAACGACTCTTTCAACAAGTATACTAATATAAAGGTTGAGAAGAAGGCTGGAAAGTATGTGGTAAGCTGTGCTGTCCACTATGAGGACAATACTAAGCTTGGTATTATTAAGAGTGCATATGCAGCAAGTGGCACAAATGTATATTATCCGGATACAATATATGGAAAGGGTATAGTATATGAGAAGGAATATGATATGCTTCCACCTATATACCTCTTATATGTACCGGCTGTCTATAATGGGGCATATTGTCCTGTAGACAATATTTCAGTTGATACATCAGGTCTTGCAGCCGGTGATAAGGCTAAGATCTATGTATTTGAGACAGCTGCTGAGATAGATGACAAGTATAAGGACATCATCTGCAAGCAGTTCGGAGTTGATGATGTAGATGACCTTGTTTACAAGAATTCAAAATACACATTAAACCAGAAAAACGTAAAAGTAAGAGCTAATCTGGCTGGAGGAACTCTTGATAATTTTGAGATGTTTGCTAACTTCAATATTGATCAGGCTAACTCAGATATCCAGGTTAAATCTACTGACGATGACACAAGCGACAATGTATATATGTATGATATCAAAGTTACTCTTACCGACAGCGATAAAAAGCAGACAGAGGTAGCAGGAACAAGGGGGAAGAGATAAATGATGGAGAAGATAAAGAGCAGACTCAAGAAGCTCAACGATCGTGGTTCAAGCTTTGTACTCGTTATAGTTTCCACAACATTCCTTGCTGTCCTGATCTCAGCTTTGATATTAGGAGTTCTTCTGGCATATAAGATCAAGTTCTACAGATTAAATTCTATGAACAACTTTTATGCATGTGAGAAGGCAATGGATGAGATATATGCAGGCATCGGTGCTTCAACCAATGAGCACTTGTATGCAGCATATACAACTACAGCAGAGTACGTGGTAACATACGACTCAAAGAAGGGTTATTACATGAACCTTACAAATGATGAGGCTAATGACCTTTTCAAGAAGCTTTTCATGTTAGGTATGATGGAGGACAGTGGTTACAATGAGATCGATCAGCTGATAACCACTCTTGAGAGTTTTATTACCGATTCAAATGTTAAATTATGTAAGAACAACTTAAAGATAGTATATGTTGATGATGCAGGAAGAAAGAGCTATAAGATCTGTAAGGAGAATGAGGATGGATCCGTGAGTCTTGGTAAGGTAAGAGAGAACGGCTTCGATGATTCAAAGATCCAGCAGATAGAGTTCGATAATGTTGGCGTTAAGAGGACTATCGACATTACATCAGGTGCCAAGGCTTCAATGGCTCCGGGCACATATGAGCAGTCTATTACAACAGATATTGTTCTTACAGAGCCGGAGTATAATGTTTCATTTGACATGGCAGGAGCTGACAGCAACAGCCTGTACAACTTTGCATTCCTTGCTGATATGGGATTACAGGTTAATCCGACTACAACTGGAACATCAGTAAGGGTTAAGGGAAACATCTACACAGCAACAGATTACTACAACAAGGATTATAATGGATCAACAGACACAAAGGTAACAAATGCATACGCAGATTCAGTTACTACAAAGTGGGGTTCTGTTGACGAAAGCTTATATTCAGGAATTTATGCTGATGGTGAAAACACAGATCTTACACTTAATTCTGACGTTATCATCAACGCAGGTTCATTGTCAGCAATGAACGGAGCACAGATCAGCATTGCAGGAAGAACCAATCTTCTTTCGGAATTATGGACAGATGGTATTGTTATAGCAGGAGATGAAGGCGGTAAGATCAATGCGGCTGCCAATGCTTATGTATATGATGATACAGAGCTTAATGCCGAGAAGGCAGAGCTTACCTTCACAAAGGGTACATATTATGGTTACAGCTATACAGCAGATGACGTAAGATCTGTAAATCTTCTCAGATCAAGCGGTAATCTTGCTACAGGCTATAAGCTCAGATCACACTTCTCAGACAGTGCCATAATCGTAAACGGTAAAGAATCGACAATCGATATGTCGGGTCTTGACTCAATATATGTAGCAGGTAAGTCATATATCGAGTTCTCGAAGATCGCGGCAGATAAGGTTACAGACAAGGAGAAGGAAGACAAGGAGATAACCGTTGATGATAATGCAGATGTTGCATATACATCATTAAAGGATTATTCAACAGGTGAGTCCTTCGACGTAAAGTCTAACCAGTTAATATTCCTGTCACAGTGGGAGTGTATACCGGACACAGAGGTTACAGATCCTGACACAGGAATCACAACATGCAACCTGAGATTCCCTAAAACATGGACCACAAGTGCTCCACTTATGGATCTGTACAGTGACTTCCTTACAGATATGAAGGACGGAACATATATCGCTAAGGCGATCAAGCAGGTTGTATCAGGTCATCCATATTATTATCTCTACATCCAGCCGGGTGATAACAACAATAATGGTATAGATGACGCAGAGGAGTTTGCTGAGAAGTATTACGATATGTTTAACACATACAATGAGGAGATCACAAAGAGCCTTAAGAATGTTGTTAAGTATGAGGACTTCCCGGTTAAGCTTATACTTCCAAGAGATGGTGCTTCAGTTGATACATCTAAGATCAAGACAAATGCAGCTCTGACATATCAGAATGCAGATGACTCATTGTTCTACAAGAAATCAACAGAGACAACACTTAATGTATTACAGGCTCTGCTTAAGAGCTCTACAGTTAATAATAAGACATTCACATCACTTATGGGTGTGCAGAATTTAACAGATAATACAGTTATACATGACACATATAATGGTCTTGTGGCAGATGCTGATAAGCTTCAGAGGTCGTCAACAGACAAGGAAGAGAGCGTAAGTAACTTCCTTACATACTTATATATCAATATGAGAGATCACCTTTCACTTGAGAATAAGAAGGATGATGACAAGAAGGATGTTTCGGCATGGGATATTGCAGGATATGACAGCACAGCGTCAGGTTATACATATTCATATAACAAGGCTGATGATAAGTATTCATATGATTACAGTATCACACCACTTAACACATATGTAGATTATAACTATATCTTCAGTAAGAATGTTTCAATCAATAAATCTATTGCAGATTCAGTTATTGTAGTTTCAACCGGAAATGTAAAGCTTGGAACAAGCAATGCTGACGGATCCCTCCAGGGTATTATCGTATGTGGTGGAAATGTTGATTTTGATAGCTCGGTTAAGTCATTTAAGGGACTTATAATTGCCGGCGGTAAGGTTATATGTAACAGCAGTATCAGTATTTCTGCTGATGCATCATATGTTGCCGGTCTGTTACAGAAGTGCTCAGAGAATGAGGATGAGGACATCAATGTTATAACAAGAAAGATCCTCAAGGGTTACTCTGCAACAAAGGAAGAAAACAAATCAGAAGTATCTGGCGTTTCTATTTCAGATATCTCTTACGAAGACATTCTTTCATTCAACAACTGGAAGAAGAATGTAGAATAGGAGGGGGATGAATGAAGAAATTAAGAGAAAATAAGGGCTATTCAATGGTAGAGATGATAATATGTCTTGCAATTATCATGATCTTAGCAGGAATGGCGGTTGTAACAATAAGTTCAATAAGCAGTTCGAAAGCAAGTGCATCAAGGGAAACCTTTGATGCAGAGCTTTCAGCTCTTCAGGCAAGAACCAAAAGCCAGAGTCCGGACAATGCTATAAAGCTTGTGAAGAACGGTGATAAGTATGATATTTATTACGGAACCAGCAAGGACGGAACGGACTTCACACCAAATGATGCGTCAAAACCTGATGCTGAGCTTGAGAAAGTAAGCATCACATATTCATCAGATGGCAGTGCAGGCACAGAGGTTAATGAACAGATTATTAAGTTCAGAAAGTCAGATGGCTCAGTTGTTGTAGGTTACGGAGTGTACAGGTTCAATAAGGCAGGAAACGGTAAGTTGGTTGCCAGAGTTACATTGAACAAGGACACAGGTAATCATTACTATGGAGAATAAGGGGGCCGGAATGATGAAGAAAAATAATAATAAAGGTTTCACCTTTATAGAGTTAGTAATCTATATGGGTATCTTAGGTATCTTCATGGTAGCTGTTGTAACATTCATAGGTTCAACACTGAATGCATACAAGGTGAACAACAGCAGAAAGAAGCTCCAGACTCAGGCTTCTGAGACATACGACATGGTTTCAGATATGCTTATGGCAGGCACAGAGGTGAAGATCGTCGGTTCAGCATATGTTAAGGGAACCTCAGCAGGTGTTGATACATATACACAGAGAGATGGCTGCTTTGTTGTTCCAGCTGACAAGGAAAAGGTTGATAAGACATCAGGTGCCATCATTGCAGAAGGCGGTCTGGCAACAAGAGCCGAGTCCATCGTAAACGGTGGATCAGCAGTATGTTATGACATTGCGGCAGTGAAGCCATTCACATCAACAGATACTCCATCAACAGATGAACAGACTATGATAGATGTTAAGTATCTCTATATAAAGTATACATCGGATCTTACAAATGACGGAGATAACATATATACTTATTGCACATTGAAATATGATGAGACAGAGAAGAAGTTATATGTATATAAGACTAATTCAAACGATGCAGGCTTTGACGAGGTGGCAGCGTCTAAGATTTATGATAATTCCAGCGCTAGTGACAGCGTTGTATGTAAGAATGTAGAACAGTTCAAGCTTCAGGTTAATCCTGATACAGGAACATTCGCAATTATTCTTGAACTTGATGACCCACAGACATCAGCACAGTACGATATGAATGGTGTTGTAAGTCTGAGAAATTCATTTGTGCTTAAGAAGCATGAGTGGAAATAATTAAGGAGGGAACTATGGTGTTAAAGAATAGAAGAGTTCTACTGTCATCAATAGCTATTGTTCTTACACTTATTGTGTCAGCAATATTTGTGAACTTCACATTAGCCGGTTCAAACAAAGCCGCTGATGATGAGCAGATGACAGAAATACAGGCTTCTAACAGTCTGACCGGATATTCAAACATTGATCTCGCTATTGTAAACTCCAATGATGCAGCAAAGAAAAAGGCTAACGAAGATAAGTTTCGCGTAGTACAGATACTTCCTGCCAGCATGTCAAGCTATGCAGCAGCCGATAAGGCAATGACAAAGATCGTTACCGCTGACGGATATTCAGGTAACGTAAAGAGGGAAGGACAGTACAGTTCAACTTCAGATCTCTGGAAGTATGTATACGATGGAGAATACTTCAGACTTGCGGTATTTAACGGCTACAAGGAGATGGCTAAGGATGATATGGCTAAGGGTGCCGTACAGCTTACCACATATTCAGTTTCTGAATTAACACAGACTGATGCGGATGGATCAACATCTATTCCTGATGACGTTAAGGAAACTCTTTCAAATGCAGATTTCGTGTATGTTGCAGCATATAAGAGCAACGATTATACAGGCAATAATGATATCAGCGAAGATATATACACATGGTTAAATAACTATGCAACAGTAGACAATCATCCACTTGTTATCGACAGATATGCTCTTGGCGTTGACGATCCAAGCACCATCAAGGGTAACAACGACAGTACAAGAATGGGTGCTATGGCATTCAGAGTTATCACAAAGACTCTGACATCCAGATATGATAATGTATTAGTTACAGAACCTGGCTTCTTTGCAACATTATACAAGGAAGCTGATGACAACAAGCAAATTGACCCGATGACACCTACCACTAAGACTATTTCAGACTTTATACTTACTGCTGAGAGAACAGCAGATGAGGGTGGTAACGATTATATCCATAACAGAACATACTACAAGTGGTATCTCTCAGATTCATTTGAGGATTTCACAAGTGGTCATGTTACACATGAGGACTCAGCTTATGCACCTGTTAAGCCTGGTTCAGCAGGAAACACAGCGTCAAGAACCTCATGGGAGATGGACAATGCCAACATCCTTGTAATTACAAAGGATGACGGTGAATACAATGATATCTACAATTACCTTTCAGAAAACAACGATGGTGTTGATCTGAATAAGGATACATACACTTCAGCAGATGCTAACGGTGTATGGCGTGCAAGCACTGATGGCGGACACAACAGTGTGGTAACAACAAACCTCTATGCAAAGGGTATGGCTTCAGTACCAAGTGGTGCCAATATCTACAAGATCTCAGATGCAGATCTTAAGGAAGCAGTAGAGAATCCGGGAGTTCCGTTCCTTGCAGTAGATCCTGCGAAGACATTTAACCCGGATATTGAGACAACTAAGATTGCCGGAACAATTACAACTCATGGTGATCTTGAACTTGATGACACAACATTATATCTCCTTGTTGATACAGGAGAGGGTGTATATAAGAGAGCAGTAGATGAGAATGGAAACGAGATAACATTAGACATTGACAGCTCAGATTACACAGATGATGGCAATGGAGAGTTTGTATACAAGTACGAGTTCCCATTACTTAATCCAACCTATTCATACAAGGTAGTGGCAGAAACCAATGACGATGATCTTGTTGTTGGTGTAACTGACAGTGGAAATGACTATGAGATCCATGGTACCGGAGAGGATATGGCAGCCGGATACACATATGCAGGTGTGGTTGCAACATATCAGCAGTACTTGGACGCTGCAAACGATGCAGATAATGCATTATATGCCGATGAGACGTCAACAGCAGATTATGTATTACTTGATACAAAGGACAGAGTATATGCTTATGCCAGATCATTGTATGATACATACTCAGCTAAGTTATCAGCAGAGGCAGGAAACCCATCAACTCCGCTTGATCTTTCAAGCTTTGATTTCATCTTCATTGAGTCCGGTAAGTACAGCAATGAGATCGAGCAGAATGCATATGATCTTCTTTGTGCAGTGGCAGATCAGAGAACATACTTCATAGTAAGCTCTGAGGCAGGAGATGGAAAGGGTTCAGCAGGTAATGATAACGGCGGTGGCAAGAGAGATGACATCATAATAACATCACCATCAGCTAAGGCTCTGGCAGATATAATCAATGCCGGAGTATACAGAAATGGTGCGGATAACAAGTTCAGAGTTCTGGAGATCCAGCCGGATTATCCAATCGACCTTGAGGTAGCGTCTAAGGCAGCTAATGTAACTACCGCATGGAAGAAGAGGACTGACGGATCAGCTATCACAGGTGATTACTATACAGTACCATCAGATGTGGTAGAGGGTAAGGCTCAGGAGGAGCTGCAGTCCCTAACAGAGCAGTATTATGATTTTGATCTTACTAAGGCTAAGCTTGCATATGCCATAGATGGAATATCATATGGACAGATAGAGCTTACACAGGTATCAGGTGAGGCCATAGAAGGTATCACTGCAGATGTTATGGCTACATATGATCTTGTATATATCGGTGGTGATATCAGTGCATTAGACAGAGATCCATCAGAGGTATACAGCTCATCCAAGTTCGGATGGAACAGTGGTGGTGCAGGAAGCTATATCTTCAAGGCATTACCAACATTCATAATGTACTATCACACAGGTATGATCACAGAGCTGGCAAATGCCGGAACATACCACATGGATAGAAATAAGGCGGATGGAACTACAATGCTTGCAGTTCCACAGGTAACACCTAAGACAACAGATAACACATTCCTTGCAGAAAACGGTAATGACCTTACCAATACAAAGCTTGAACAGCTTCAGGAATATGTTAATTCAGGAAGACCTATAATCGTAAGTTCAGAGCTTTCATCAGTATACGATAAGATGAACGCTGAGGGACAGCCAAAGCTCAGTGAGTCACAGCTTCTCATGGGTTACTGGTATAATGAAGATGGTAAGGCTGTACGTGGTAACTATTATCTTGATCCATCATCAAGAGTATATAAGCTTCTCGGACAGATCAAGTCTAAGAGCGGCAGTGACAGTGTAGTATGGGGCTTTGATCCTAGTAGGGAGCAGAAGATCGATAATACAGACAGCAAGTATGGTATTACGAACTTCACATATTACAATGGCAAGATATACAAGGATGTGGATGCTCAGAAGGAGAGCTGGTATAACACTGAGGGTGACAACATCAAGAAGTGCTATGCTACAGTTTACGATAATGACAATAACGTACTTATAAACAATGCAGTTAAGAAGTCAGCTAAGAGAACAAGACTTACAGTAATAACTTCACCTACAGCATATAAGGAAGGCATTGAGTCAACCTATATAAGTACAACAAATCTTTCATTTACAATTCTTGTAGATGGAGCAAACAAGACATACAACTACAAGCTGTATGTTGATAAGGATAAGAACACTGCTTTTGAGGATGATAAGGACTATGTATCCTCAGGAACAGTTACTTCAAGCGAAGAGAAGACAATAAGTATTGCTCTTGATAATGATTTCTTCGGAGCAGCTTACTGGAAGATCGAGATTACAGACGCTGATGGAAATGTGGTTGCAGTTAAGACCGGTGTCAGCAAGATTGTTAATACAACAGATGGCATCAGTGAGATCAATGTTCTTCAGGTTCAGACAATGGCAGAGGGACAGAGTGCAAGTACATGGACGGCAACAGATACACTGTACTTTGATATTGAATCACAGACAGCTCATAAGATCGCTAAGTATAATACATACGCTAACCAGGGAGATCTTGATAACTCCCAGCCACAGCAGTATAAGGCTCTTGGTTTACATGAGAACAGATTTGGTATCATAGAGTACGATATGGGTGCAGGTCAGGATGATTATTATTCTAACCTTGCAGACGCTCTTGGAGATGACTACGATGTTAATCTTGACATGGTAGTAGCAACTCAGGACAGAGAGAACTTCACTACAGGTGATAATGTAGCAAGCTCATATGATTCTCTTGAGAGATGGGTAGCAGAGGCAGAGGAGATCAGAACAACAGGATCTTACAATGGTGTTACTCAGGCTGAATATGAGACTCTTGCAGCTGCAGCGTTAAGCCAGTACAATCAGGCTTCAGCTAATTGCGATGCACCTCTTAAGGAGTTACAGACATTTGTTGAGAATGCGCTGCTTCGTTCAAAGGGACAGTACTCAGGAAACGATACAGCAGTACTTGACAGCTTCCTTAATAACTTTGGATGTTCAGTAACAGAGAGAAACAAGGTTCTTCAGTATATGATCGATACAGGAGAGTATCACATAATATACTGGCCTAAGTACAACAGGATGAACCATTGTGCAGGTGAGTGGTCAAGCGGAGCTAAGTGGTCTAACGACTTTGGTTCAAGATATGGTGAGTTACTTTACAACTATACAGTAGCTCATGACGCGAAGATAACAGCATGGAATAACTACAGAACAAATCTTAGAAGATCATATGGTGAGAACTTCTTAAGTAAGATGTATTCGATCCTTATACTTGGTCCTTCGGATTCATTTGGTAACTATCTTGTAAATCCAAATGCTAAGACCTGTGAGTATATTCTTAAGTATGTAGGTAAGGGCGGAGATTTATTCTTCTTCCATGACTCAATGTCAACAGTAGCAGATGCAGGTGCAGTTGAACTCACCAAGACACTGCTTTCAGTAGTTGGAATGAACAGATTCCACGTTGATCTTACAAACCAGGCTAATTCTTACACAGTTAAGGAGGCTACAGTACAGATGCAGAACCCTAACGGTTCAAGCATGAACGGTAAGAAGATCACAGATGTACAGTACAAGTCAAGCAATAAGGATCTGTACTACATGACTCCATATTGTATGCTTGGAGATGTTCTCCTTAACAGTATGAATGATTCGTTGTACGCAGACAGACAGGGTGAATGGACACCGGCTCTTGGAGAGTCCTATAACATAAGGATAAGCGGTCTTGCCATGACAAACCTGTACTACAACAGAAATAATGGCGGAGCTACAACTACATTACCATATGTATACGCTCAAGAGTCATTTACACAGGCAACATCATGGTCAGGTGCAGCGAACCAGGATCAGTCAGGACTTGCTCAGACAGTTAAGGCATCTAAGTTAAATGACGGTCTTGTAACAATGTATCCATTCCAGATTGGTGATCAGCTTAATATATCAGGTACTCACCAGCAGGGCTTCGCACTGGATCTTGAGTCAGATAAGGTTACTGTATGGTACACACTGGCAGGCTCTAACAACGTAAACAGTGCTAAGACAAGATCTTCACTTTACGCAGCCAGCCCACATGACGCTACAGAGAGTTACTTCATTTACACAACCTCTTATGGCAGTGGTGCTATCACATACTGTGGTGCCGGACATTCATCAGTAACAGGTAAGACAACAAAGAACAATGATGAGAGAAGACTCTTCATTAACGTAATCGTAAACAGTGCTGAGGCAGTAACACCAAAGCCAAAGATTACAATTTATGAGCCTGACACAGATCTGGTTGAAGAGGAAGAGATCGACGAGGAAGTACAGGAGACAACAGGTAAGAAGCTTTATTTAGCTGATTACGACAGTGTAACAGATCCTGGAAAGGTTGATTTCAAGGTTACATTCCCAGAGGGTGTAAGACTTACATTGGTAAATGTATACTTTGATCTTGATTATGATGACAGTGATTACACTAACAGACCATCTTACAATGATAAGACAGATGTAATGATCAAGTCTTACACAACAAAGGATGGACTTGATAAGCTCGCGGCTGACGCTACCGCGTTTGGAGCACAGCTTAGAACAGCAAATACAAATGGCAAGGTAGATCTCAAGGATGAGTACTTCGAGCCATACGGTGGAAACTATACATATGTTGTTGTTGAGGCTTACTACCAGGGTGGAAAGAATCCTGTATACGTAATGTATAAGCTTAAGGTTTCAGACCCACTGTTCAACCTGACTGAGATAGACGGAGATATAATTGATTATCTTGATGCTGTCGCAGTTGACAAGAAGGTAATATCATAAATTTAATAAGGTTAAGCTGACATAACAGAGACCTAAACAGTCAATATTATGGAGGCAATACCGAAAAGATCATAACATGATAGTTTCAGGGAGCAGATAGTTAATATCTGCTCCTTTTTTTTCGTCTGAAAATATTATATAATCAAACTTGTGGTGTTTTAGAAGATCCGTTATTTATAATGAGATGAATATAGACAGCACGGAAGATAAAGATTAGGAGAGTATAGAAAATATGGGCATAGATATAGATGGAAAGACAAGATTACTTGGACTTATGGGAGATCCTGTGGAGCATACCCTGTCACCGGTCATACATAATACATTAAGTGAGATCCTTGGACTGAATAACGTGTATGTGCCATTTCACGTTAAGAAGGAAGGGCTGGCAAAGGCAGTGGACGGAGCCTTTCAGTTAAATATACTGGGACTTAACGTAACGGTTCCTCACAAGAATGATGTGATAGCAAGCCTTTCTTCGGTTTCTGACGAAGGACTTGCCATAGGTGCAGTAAACACCCTGGTAAGGACTGAGAATGGTTACAGGGGATATAACACAGATATGCTTGGACTTACAAGGGAGATCAAGAGCTATGGCATAGAGCTTGAGGGCAGGAAGGTTATAATCCTTGGAGCCGGCGGTGCTGCTAGGGCGGTGGCATATATGTGCATGGCAGAGAAGGCTTCAGAGATATACATATTGAACCGTACATTGGAGAAAGCAACGGAGATTGCGGAACACATGAACAGCTTCTTTGGACGTCAGACCATACGGGCTATGAAGCTTTCAGACTGGAGTGGACTTGAGGGAAAATATATAGTCATACAGTCTACTTCTATAGGCTTGAAGCCTGACAATGACAGGGCAGTTATAGAGGATGAGGATTTCTACAGGATGATCGACACAGGAGTGGATCTTATCTACAGTCCATTTGAAACTAAGTTTATGAAGTTATGCCGTAGAAATGGTGCAAAGGCATACAACGGACTTAAGATGTTATTGTATCAGGGAATTATTGCCTATGAGCTGTGGAATGACATAAGTGTGTCTGAGGAAGTGGCAGATCAGGTGTATGAGGTGCTGGAGAAGAACGCAAGGAACAATACAGTTTTAACAGGCTTCATGGGCTGTGGCAAGTCTACGGTGGGAAAGAGTCTTGCAGAGGCTACCGGAAGAGATTTCCTTGACGTAGATAAATATATTGTGGACAAGGCAGGCTGCTCCATCAGCCAGATATTTGCAGAGCATGGAGAGGAATATTTCAGAGCCCTTGAGACAGAGGCTTTAAATGAGATATACAACACCGTCACAGGAACGGTTATATCTACCGGCGGCGGACTGCCAATGAGAAAGGTCAACAGGGATATATTAAACAGACTGGGAGAGGTTGTATATCTGGATGTAAGCCCGGATTGCGTATATGAGAGGCTTAAGGACGATACCACAAGGCCGTTGTTGCAGTCTGAAAATCCTATGGAACGTATAGAGGAGCTGTTGGGCTTTAGGAGGCCTGTATACCTTGACGGAGCTGACAGGACTGTTAATGTGTCCTACAGAACCGTTGAGGACATAATAAAGGATATAATCGATTAGGTGTAGTATGGAAGAAATGAACAACAGAAGTAATAAAAGAAGTGATAAAAGAAGCGGACTGATTACATATATTCTGGTGTTCCTGTTTTCAGTGGCATTATATGTGGTGCTGTTGTGGGTGGACAAGGCTGCACCCTTTGGAAGCCGATCATTTTTGTATGATGACGCATATGTACAGTATGACAATATGCTAAGAACCCTCATAGAGTTCATACATTCCCCTGACAAGAGTGTCTTTATGTGGAACAAGGGGCTTGGAACGGATTTCTATTTAAATGCCATATATTACATGCTGAGTCCCTTTAACCTTATAGCTGTTTTGATGGGAGAGAGCCATGTGGCAGCGTCACTTACAATGATCATAATATTGAAGTGCTCGCTGATATCTGTTGCAGGAGTATATTATTTCAGAAATACCGTATTTAACAAAATTAATTCAGTGGTTAATTCAGTGGTTAATTCAGTGGTTAATTCGGTGGTTATTCCTGCGGTGTTTGGGATCGCCTTTGGCTTCTGCGGATATATCATGGCATACGGACATCATATAATATGGCTTGAGGGACTTATACTTATGCCGGTCCTTGCCATAGCCATAGAGAAGCTGAATTATGATAAAAAAGTGGTTACTTATACGCTGTTTCTGGCATTTATCATCATTGTGAATTTCTACTATGCAGTGTATGTATGTTTATTTGCAGTGTTTTACTTTCTGCTGCTTAACAAGGAGAGCTTTAAGGAATTTCTGCGATGTGCGGGAAGATTTGCCCTGTGCTCTGTTATAGCGGCAATGATGGCGGGCGTTGTGATAGTGCCTGCGTTTATCAGCATAAGAGCTGCTGGAGCGTCAATGCTTGGACTTGACACCCCGGGAAATAAGCTGTGGGGAAGCATTACAGGGTATATTAATTCATTTTTCCCTGCCTGCGACATACAGACAGGATATCTGTACAGCAACAATAATTACTGCGGCAGTATCGCACTGATACTGCTGGGGATGTTCTTCGTATGTGGCTATATCGGTATAAAGGACAAGATAAAATATGCTATAGAGCTTGTTATACTGATCCTTGCAGCCAATTTCCTGTATCTTAATTATGTGTTTCACGGATTTGTTGTTCCCCATGGCATGGGAAACAGATTTGCAATAATCCTTACGTTTATAGTTTTAAATGCAGCCTTCAGGGTCATGATCCGGTATGAGGAATTAAGGATGAGAGACGTGGCAGCAGGTATATTATCTGCAGTGGCACTGCTTGTGGTGGTGCTCCTGTTCAATGGTAAGCTTGAGCAGCCGACGGGTTATCTTATCTATATTCTTGTGGTGTTCCTTGCGGGAACGGCATTTGTCCTTTACAGGAGAAAAAGTATAAAGACAGGGGCACTTATTGGATTTATCACCATTTTATGGATTGGAGAGATAATTGCAGATACTCTTATAACCATGCCGGATGTTACCAGGGACGAGTCCCTTGACAGCTATATCCTGCTTGACCGGTGGGAGGATGATTATGATGATCTGACTCTGGCGGATGGTGAGCGTAAGACGGCACTGGTAAATGAGTCCTATACTCCTGCCAGCGAAACCGACTGGTATTCTTCCATGATAAATGGCTGCATGACGGAGGCGTATGCCACCATGGGATTGTCCCACTTTGACAATGTGCAGTGTATATATGACGGAACCACGCCTCTTACGGCACTTATGTACAATGTAAGATATATCATTAGCAACGGCATAGCTGTAAATGGCGGATATCATGCTATCAAAGAGGGGGACGGTTACACGGTTTACGAGGCGGATAAGCTTGCGGGCATGGGCTTCATGGCAAATGAAGATATAGTAAACTGGCAGTGTGACGGCATCCCGGCAGAAAACCAGAACGAATTTGTGGCGCGGGCAACTAATATTAAGAGTGCTGCGGAAAATGTTTCCGCAGAGAGAGTACATGATAATGTTTTGACAGAGGATGGCCAGGATAGTTTGGGGCAATGTAAGTTGTTTGAGGAGATAACCGAGGATGACATGTCAGGACTTCAGGTTTCCTGCAATTCCTGTGAAATAAAGAAGACAGGTGAGGGAGTATATGAGTACACCACAGATACAACATTTACCCCGAACATAGTGTACGATTTCGTGGCGGATAAGGACATGGACCTTTATGTGTACAGCACTGACACCAGGGAACAGACAGTCATGGTGAAGGTTGACAAGGAAACTGTTGCGGAGTCCGGATATTTCTCTTCCGGCAATTTTGTCCACGGGGGAATTGTTAAAAAGGGACAGAGCGTAAGAGTTATCCTGTATGGGGGAGCACCTCTTGGGGAGACCGCTGAAAAGACTGTGAAGTTTTATGACTTTAACAATGAGCTGTGGGATAGCATAAAGGATGGATTTACTGAGCAGACCTTGGAATTTGACGGCTATGAGGGAAATACCTTTAAGGGACATATAGATGTTACCGAGGCAGGAGTTTTATACCTGGCGTTCCCTTACAATGAGGGATTTACCATTGAAGTTGATGGGGAGCCTGCAGAAAAGCTCCTGCTTGGCAAGGGCAATATGGGTGTAAGGCTTACCACGGGCTCACATGATATCCGGATTGTATACCGCACACCGGGAATGATGGCAGGAATAATACTGTCCTGTGTGGGAATCATATTATTTGCAGTACTAGCAAGTATTGGTAAAAAACTCTTGAAATAAATCTTATTATATTATAAAATGTGACAAGAAGTTTATATCTTATTAAGGAGGAAGTTAGTTATGGCAGAGATGATCTCAGCTGGTGAATTTAGAAATGGTGTCACGATTGAATTTGAAGGCAATATTTTTCAGATCATAGAGTTCCAGCATGTTAAGCCTGGTAAGGGCGCAGCATTTGTAAGAACAAAGCTTAAGAATATCAAGAGTGGCGGTGTTGTAGAGAAGTCATTCCGTCCAACAGAGAAGTGCGAGAAGGCTCATATTGAGAGAAAGGATATGGAGTACCTCTACAATGATGGAGAGTTATATTACTTCATGGACCCTGAGACATATGACCAGTTGCCAATAAATGCAGCAGTTATAGGTGATTCATTAAAGCTCGTTAAGGAGAATGAATTATGTAAGGTATGTTCACACAATGGTTCAGTATTCGCTGTAGAGCCACCATTGTTCGTAGAACTTCTTATTACAGAGTGCGAGCCTGGTGTTAAGGGTGATACAGCTACAGGTGCAACAAAGCCATGTACTGTAGAGACAGGCGCAACAATCTACGTTCCTTTATTTGTAAATGAGGGAGATACTATCAAGATCGATACACGTACAGGAGAGTACCTTTCAAGAGTATAATGTGCGGGTAACGTAATATATTTGCAGATTGAACTGCTTGAGTAAAAGAACTCTGAAATGTGAGAAATCATGTTTCGGAGTTCTTTTTTTGCCTTCTGCCACATATATAACTATAAAGGTCATAAAAGGAGATTGAAGGCTGGAGATAAGGAGATCATGAATCAGGACATAACGGGAATATTAAATATATTGTCGGCAAATATAAGAAATCTGTGCACGAGGCTTGACCTCAAGAAGAGCAGGCTTATAGAGGTGAGACTCAGGGTAAATGAGCCTCTGATCCTTATGTACGACAATATGGAATATATGGTTACGACAGATGGCAGGATGAAGAAAAGCAGCGAGATGTTCCAGGGGAAACAAGGCGGCGAACGAGATATTTATAAGTATGGCAATACTTGTGGCTATAGGACAGAGAACATTTATAACGGGGTATATATAGTTACGATAAAAGATATAAATGAGACTGTGGAGCATATAAGCAAATATTCTTTATACGCCTACGAGGACGAGGTGAGGCAGGGCTTTATAACCATAGAAGGGGGACACAGAGTCGGCATAGCCGGCAAGGTTACCCTTGAAAATGGCAGGATCAAGAACCTTAAGCATATAACATTTTTAAATATAAGGATAGCCCATGAGGTGAAGGGCTGCAGCAGCAACATAATACCGTACATAGTCAAGGACAACCTGGTGTGCCATACGCTGATCATTTCCCCACCCAGATGTGGCAAGACAACCCTGCTCAGGGATATTGTAAGGCAGTTGTCGGATGGAAGCGAGATTATTCAGGGACAGTCTGTTGGAGTTGTGGATGAACGGTCTGAGATCGCTGCATGTTTTAATGGTATGCCTCAGAATGACGTGGGCATGAGGACTGATATACTGGACTGCTGCCCAAAGGCATATGGAATGATGATGCTCATAAGATCCATGTCGCCTGCCATAATCGCTGTTGATGAGATAGGCAGCCATGAGGATATAGAGGCGATATATGACGCTATAAATTCCGGCTGCAAGATAATTGCAACTGTGCATGGAAATTCTGTTGATGACGTGTTATGTAAACCAGGCTTGCGGAAGCTGGTGGAAGAGAGGGTATTTGAAAGGTATATTGTGCTGAACAACAAAGGGCATATCGGAAACGTACAGTACATATTTGATGAGAGAGGAAGTGTTCTGGCATAAAACTGTTAGGGGCAGGTATTATATTTGCAGCCTGCGTCCTGCTTGCTGTCAGATATGCCCACTACAGGAACAGTCTGTTCAGACAGCTCAAGGGTCTTATATCTCTGGTGGAAATAACAGAAGGGGAGCTCCGATACAGCTCCACCCTGTTATGGGAGATATTTGACCGGGCTGTTCAACGACTGGATCCCTGTTTTGAGAACTGGCTTATTTATCTTAAGGACAGGCTGGTAAATGCAGATATGGCAACATTTGCAGAGATATGGGCAGAAGGGAAGGCTGTGCTTGCGGGGGACACGTTCCTTATGGAGGCTTACGGAGAGTATGTGGAGGAGCTTGGCGGCGTGTTAAATTATCTTGACGTCACTACGCAGCTAAGCCGTATAGAGTATCTGAAGAGCAAGCTGGTGGACGAGCTTGACAGGCTTAAGGAGGACAATGCAAGGAATATAAAGCTTGCTTATTACATATGTATCCTGTCCGGGGCTTTTCTGGTGATCCTGTTGTGGTAAAGGTTGCAGGGGTGAGGTGAGACATGGGAATACAAATACTTATAAAAATAGGTGCCGTGGGTATTCTTGTGGCACTGCTTAATCAGGTTCTCAAGCACTCGGGGAAGGAAGAGCATGCGTATCTTCTTAACCTTGCGGGGCTTATAATCGTGTTGTCCTGGCTCATACCCTATATAAAAGACCTGTTTAATGCCATAAGCGAGATCATGTCTATAGGAGGGTAGAGCTCATGAGTGTTATAGATATTGTGTTGTGTATGATCCTTGTGGTGTTTCTTGGGTTAAAGCTTAAGAGTGTATACGGGGAAATAAATATCATGCTGAGCCTTGGGGCATGTCTTTTCATTACATATGCTGTGGTAACAAGGCTTAATATACTCATACAGTACATAAGCCGTATCACCTCTGCCATTAATCTGGACATACAGTATATAGGGATAATCGTGAGGATGCTGGCGGTGTCGTATATATGCCAGCTTGGCTCGGCGGTGTGCCGGGACGCCTCATACACAGCCATCGCGGTACAGATAGATATTATAGGACGTATATCAATGCTGCTTATAGGTATGCCTGTGATCATGGGAGTGGTGGAACTGCTCTCGAAATTAATTGCGTGATATGGTATTTGTAAATGTTTATTTGCTGGTGATATTAAGTGTCTTCACACCGGGGATGAGAGAAAGACGGAATTATGTAAACCAGTACCATACAAGCTGGAATTGTAAAAACTTATATTATGTAAAACGGAATTATGTAAACCAAAATTATGTAAAACGAAATTATGTAAATCGATATGATGCGAGCAGTTGGGGTGATTTGAATGATGTGTCCGGTAATGTGTATGGCGGAATAAATGATCTTGATAATTATGATGATTTGTTCATCAATACAAGTATCGGAATAAATAGTGTTGATAATTTGGATGGTGACGAAGGGGATACATCAAGTCCGGGCTTGTTTGATGATGTGAGGGATTACTCTGATGAAACCTATGATGATTGCATAGATTTTGACAGACTTGACTCAGTGTCGGGAGACAAGCTTTCCTTCAGCCGGGTATACGAAAGACTTAAGAACTTTGATGTAGATGGATTATTTGCAGATATAGGGGATAGTATCCTTGGGACTATCAGCGATGAGATACTGGGAAATCGTGCAATGCTGGCAGAGCTTATCATACTCATTGTAATAGGCGGTATCATGTCGGTGGTGGCGTCCCAGAACAACAGCGGCGTAAAGGAAAGCAGCTTTTATGTTATTTATCTGGCACTGTCGGGGCTCATGTTGGGATCTTTTGCCGTGGTATATGATCTGGCAGGAAGCGTGATCCAGAGAATCAGTGACTACATGATGGCGTTTGTCCCATCCATGTCCGTTGTCCTTGAAATGACAAATGGCAGCAGAACCGCAGTGTACGCCTACGAGGCAATAATCCTCACCGCGTATCTGTGCGAGAAGGTGTTGGGCAGGATCGTCCTACCCTTGATCAAGAGCATTACCCTTATCTCCCTTGCAAATAAATTAAACACCGAAGGATATTTCTCGAAGCTGATATCCCTCATGACCAGCGTTGTAAACTGGATCATCAGGATACTTCTGGCACTTGTAACCGGGGTAAATGTAGTCAAGGGCATGCTTGCGGGAGCGGCGGACTCAGTTGAGAGGACAGGCTTCTTAAAGGCTGTCACAATGCTTCCCGGCGGCAGGGCGTACTCGGTCATTGCGGATATATTTGTAAGCAGCGGAGTTGTTGTTAAGAACATATTGGGCATAGGCGGCTGCGTGGTACTGATCTCAATACTTATAGTTCCTGTCATCAAGGTGATCATAATAATGTTCTTATACAGACTGACCGCTGCCATAACCGGTCCCGTTGGCGACCGGCGGTATTCTGACGGTGTAAGTATAATGGCTGCAAATATAGCCCTGCTCTTAAAGTCATTAATGGTGGCACTTCTGATGTTCCTCATCTGCATAACCATAATACTTTATTTCGTTAGGGGGACAGGCTGATGGGAATGAAGTTATTGTAGCAGGCAGTGAAAGGCTTACGAAAGCGGTTTATGATGTTAAATTTGCAGGCTTGATCAATAGTGTGTAATGGGAAATTTTTTATACTATGATGGTTTGTATGAGAAAGATTGGCACAATTTATTTATAGGATGAATATATGGAATTATGGTAAAAATGGATGTTTTGCAGCGGACTGGCAATGAAAGAACGATGAGTGCATTTGGTTATGTTGAATTGACAAGCTTGATGATTGTGTCAAGTTTTATATGAAAACTTGACATGCAGCGTCAGCCCTTTGCCAGAGGAGGTACCCATGCATCGTAGATGCATATAAAATGGTACCGACGATATGCCGCCGAATGAAATGAGGGGGCAATACTTAAAAAG
>JBNMGN010000015.1:0-61073 GCA_050872265.1 Coprococcus sp. | reverse complement strand
TCTCTATTATATATAGTTTTGTACAATGTGATGATTTCTGCTACATCGTTACATTTGATGTATGTGACATTGTTACGTTGTAAGGAAAGATCAATGATTGCTGATAAAGGCAGCGAAAGAGAGGAAATTATTATGGTAAGAGCAGTCGTAGGTGCAAACTGGGGCGATGAAGGAAAAGGTAAGATCACAGATATGTTAGGACAGGAGTCAGATATAGTTATCAGATTCCAGGGCGGTGCAAATGCAGGGCATACTATCGTAAATGACTATGGTAAGTTCGCACTCCATACACTTCCGTCAGGCGCTTTCAGCGATAATGTAGTAAGTATAATCGGAAATGGTGTTGCACTTGATATTCCAAAGCTTTTCAATGAGATAAAGACAGTTGTTGCACAGGGCGTTCCAACACCTAAGATCCTTGTTTCAGACAGAGCACAGATGGTAATGCCATATCATATCCTGTTTGATACATACGAGGAGGCAAGACTTGCAGGTAAGTCATTTGGCTCAACAAAGTCAGGTATCGCACCATTTTATTCAGATAAATATGCAAAGATCGGTTTCCAGGTTTCAGAGTTATTCGAGGATGAGGAATACTTAAGAGACAAGATCGAGAGAGTTATAACCCAGAAGAATGTGTTACTTGAGCACTTATATCATCAGCCATTATTAAAGGTAGATGATATCTACAATACATTAATGGAATACAAGAGCATGGTTGAGCCTTATGTATGTGATGTTTCAGCATACCTTTACAAGGCTATCAAAGAAGGAAAGAATATCCTTCTTGAGGGACAGTTAGGATCAATGAAGGATCCTGATCATGGAATCTACCCAATGGTTACATCATCATCAACACTTGCAGCATACGGTGCCATCGGTGCAGGTATCCCACCATATGAGATCAAGCAGATCATCACTGTATGTAAGGCATATTCAAGTGCCGTTGGTGCAGGAGAATTTGTAAGTGAGATATTCGGTGATGAGGCAGATGAGCTCAGAAGACGTGGCGGTGACGGCGGTGAGTTCGGTGCTACCACAGGACGTCCAAGAAGAATGGGCTGGTTCGACTGTGTTGCTTCACATTACGGCTGCAGGATCCAGGGTACAACAGATGTGGCATTTACAGTACTTGATGTACTTGGATATCTTGATGAGATTCCTGTATGTGTTGCTTACGATATTGACGGCGAGATCACAACAGATTTTCCAACAACAAATAGGCTTAAGAAGGCTAAGCCTGTATACGAGACTCTTCCTGGATGGAAGTGCGATATCAGAGGTATCAAGAAGTACGAAGACCTTCCTGAGAACTGCAGAAAGTACATTGAGTTCATCGAGGAGAAGATCGGCTTCCCTATTACAATGATCTCAAATGGTCCTGGAAGAAACGATATTATCTACAGAAACAAGTAATAGAACAGAATAATAGCTGCTAAGGCAATTCCTTACAGTGGACAGAAAACGGCGGTGTTTATGAGGCACCGCCGTTTTGTTATGTGTTTTTTGGGTTGAAAGAGGGCGGCAACAATTATATAATTATGATGTTATGTCGTGAGGCAAATATGAGAAAACGGAAGAAACAATATTGGAAGAACATTTAACCCACATAGTTAAGAAAAGACCTGCCACGAGAAATGCATACAGGATCGTAGGGCTTGTATTTATTGTCCTTGGAGTGTGGCTTATATATCTGGCATTTACAGGGGGCAGCATGAAGATGGTAAAGACTGCTTTTGGAATATGTGCCATATTGTACGGCTGTACATTATTTGCAGGATCCTTCAGACCGGCAGCATATACCGCCACCTATGTATTTTCTGATGATGGAATACACATGATACAGAAGAACAGGACCAGGATAATATCCTATGACAGTATTACAAATGTTAATCTTGTGATACCGAATCCGGACATGCCTTATTATATAATAAAGCTTGATATGGGAAGGAAGAATATGATACTTCCTTTTTCGGGAAAACGCAGCCAGTGTGACGCGATATACAAGGTGCTGCTGAAAAAAACAGGAATATATGACAGGGCGACAGACTGAGATCTTCACGCAGACAGTGTGAATATGTGCAGCACAGCATTGCAGGAGGCTGTAGTGGGGCTTATGCCAAAGGAATTGGAGTGAGAAAGTTGAAAGATAAGATTTTAGAAATCCTCAGAGAAAATAAAGACTTTGTATCGGGGCAGGATCTGTGCCGAAAGCTTGGGGTTTCAAGGACTGCCGTGTGGAAGAATATAAATAGCCTTAAGCAGGCAGGATATGTGATCGAAGGGGTGAATAATAAGGGCTATCGTCTCGTTTCCGAGCCGGATGTAATGTCTGAGGAGAATATCAGAAAGTACATGGCTCCGGACAGCATGATAAACAGGATATTTTATTATGATGAGACAGACTCCACCAATATCCGGGCGAAGATCGCCGGAGAGACAGACGGACAGGACGGAGACCTTTTCGTGGCAGACTGTCAGGTGAGCGGACGAGGCAGAAGGGGCAGAGGCTGGACCACGGACAGCGGAACGGCCATCGCCATGACATTTCTCCTTAAGCCGGCTATTGAGATAACCAATGCCTCAAGACTTACCCTTGTGGCAGCCCTTGCCATAGCCAGAGCGTTAGAGCATGTGGAGGGCATAAAGCCTCAGATCAAGTGGCCTAATGATATAGTGATCGGTGGTAAGAAGATATGCGGTATCCTTACGGAGATGAGTTCCGAGGGTGAGGATATCAAATATGTAGTAGTGGGAATAGGAATAAATGTATACAACAGAGATTTCCCGGAGGAGCTTAAGGACAGGGCGACCTCCATATTCCTGGAAAACGGCAGGGGGGCTGACAGGTCAAAGATCACAGCCTGCGTCGCAAATGAGTTTGAGAGGCTTTACCGTAAGTTCTGTGAAAATCAGGACCTGGGATTTATGGTGGATGAGTATAACGAAATGCTGGTGAACCTTAACCAGAACGTGTATGTGATAGAAGATGAAGAAAAGACAGAGTACACAAGCCTTGGCTTAAGTCCTGACGGAGGTCTCAAGGTCAGGGATACAGATGGCAGGGAGTCAGAGATAATATCCGGAGAGGTGTCTGTCAGGGGCATATACGGATATGTATAAGTAAGATTAAGTAGTGGAGTACCAAAAAGTAATAATTTGCACAGGTAACGTACATCTGCTATAATCGAGAGGACGTTATGTTGAATGAATATCAGGGAGGATTTCCTGAAAAGATATATTAAGGAGGCTTTTTAAGATGAATAAGATTCAAATGACAACACCACTTGTTGAGATGGATGGAGATGAGATGACCAGAATACTCTGGAAGTATATAAAGGATGAGCTTATATATCCGTTTGTAGATCTCAAATCAGAATATTATGACCTGGGTCTGGTACACAGAAATGAGACAGACGATAAGGTTACATTTGACTCGGCATATGCAACAAAGAAGTATGGTGTAGCTGTTAAGTGTGCAACCATAACTCCAAATGCAGCCCGTGTTAAGGAATATGATCTCAAGGAAATGTGGAAGAGTCCAAACGGAACTATCAGAGCTATACTTGATGGTACAGTGTTCAGGGCACCTATCGTTGTCAAGGGAATCGAGCCATGTGTTAAGAACTGGGAGAAGCCTATTACAATAGCAAGACATGCCTATGGCGATGTATATAAGAGTGTAGAGATCGACGTTCCGGGTCCTGGTACTGCAGAGCTTGTATTTACAGGGGATGACGGACAGGTTATCAAGGAGACTATCCATAAGTTTGACGGACCGGGAGTTATCCAGGGACAGCACAACATTGACAAGTCCATTGAAAGCTTTGCAAGAAGCTGCTTCAATTATGCTCTTGATACAAAGCAGACATTATGGTTTGCCACAAAGGATACTATCTCAAAGAAGTATGACCATACATTCAAGGATATCTTCCAGGAGATATTTGACAATGAGTACAAGGAGAAGTTCGACGCAGCAGGAATCGAATACTTCTATACACTTATAGATGACGCAGTTGCAAGAGTAATGAAGTCAAAGGGCGGTTACATCTGGGCATGTAAGAATTATGACGGTGATGTTATGAGTGATATGATCTCATCAGCATTCGGTTCACTTGCCATGATGACATCAGTACTTGTTTCACCGGATGGAAATTACGAGTATGAGGCAGCCCATGGTACAGTAATGAGACATTACTACAAGCACCTTGCGGGAGAAGAGACATCAACTAACTCGGTTGCAACAATATTTGCATGGTCAGGAGCTTTAAGAAAGCGTGGAGAGCTTGATGGAATCAAGGAGCTTCAGGACTTCGCAGATAAGCTTGAGGAAGCAACAATAAAGACTATAGAGGATGGAAAGATGACAAAGGATCTTGCCCTCATCACAACTCTTCCTAACCCTGTAGTATTAAATAGTGAGAACTTTATAAAGGCTATCAGAGAAACATTGGAGGCATTATTAGGTTGCTAGGATATAGTGTATTGATGGCGGTCTATTATAAGGAAAAACCTGATTGGTTACGCATAAGTCTGGACAGTATATTTGCCCAGACTTATGTGCCGTCAGAGGTTGTGATAGTAAAGGATGGACCGCTGACTTCTGAGCTTGATTCTGTGCTTGATGAATACGCAGGCAGATATAAGGAAAAGATAAAGATAGTAGCTCTCCCTGAAAATGGGGGACTTGGAAAGGCTCTGGCAGAAGGACTTAAGGCGTGCACAAATGAATATATCGTAAGGGCGGACACAGATGATTATTCAAAACCTGACAGGGTGGAGAAACAGCTTAAGGCAATGGAGGCTCATTCTGCCGATGTGATAAGCTGCTATGTCAGTGAGTTTGACAGTGACATGGAGCACCCGGATAAGATAAAGGCTGTGCCTGTCACCCATGAGGAGATCATGAAGTACGGCAGAAGGAGAAATCCATTCAACCATCCGGCAGTTGTGTTCAGGAAAAGCAGGGCGGTACATGCCGGCGGATACAGACATGCCCCATGGATCGAGGACTATGACCTGTGGATAAGGATGCTGATGGACGGCTCAAGGGGCTATAATCTTGAGGAACCACTGGTGTGCATGAGGGTAAATTCCGACACCTATATGCGTCGTGGCGGCAGGGAATATCTGAAGTCAATGAAGGCATTTAACAGGAAGTATTACAAGGCAGGCTGGTTTTCATTTGCAGATTATATGATAAGGACATCAGCCAATATCCTGGTGGCTCTTTCCACAAACAGGCTCAGGGATAAGATATACAAGAAGTTCTTGAGGAAACAAAGCATATAAGAATTTGCAAAGGATACCAATATATGGTAATATCAAGAAAGTGGCTTTATATGCCATTAACTCATTTTATAGATTCGTAAAGGTGGATTGGCCAATGACAATTACAGATGAAACTATTGACTATGTAGGCATACTCGCCAAGCTGGAGCTTTCTGCAGAAGAGAAGGAGCAGGCGAAGAAGGATATGTCTGATATGCTTGACTATGTGAGCAAGTTAAACGAGCTTGATACAGACAATGTAGAGGCCATGAGCCATACATTCCCATACAACAACGTATTCCGTGAGGATGTAGTGACAAATGGTGACGATAGAGAGAACCTTTTAAAGAATGCACCGGAAGAAAAAGACGGCTGCTACAAGGTTCCTAAGACATTTGATTAAGGAGGTAGAAGGACTTGGATTTAATGAGTTTGACTGCCGTTACATTAGGCAAGAAGATAAAAGCAGGAGAGGTAAGCGTTGCAGAGGCAGCCAAAGCCTGCATGGACAGCATTGAGAGATATGACAGCGAGTATAACTGCTTTGTGACAGTGGCTGACAGAGAAGGCGTGATGAAGCAGGCAGAGGAGATACAGAAGAAGATAGATGACGGGGAGCTTACAGGTCCCCTTGCAGGTGTACCTGTGGCTATCAAGGATAACATGTGTCTTAATGGCATGCTCACCACATGTTCATCAAAGATACTTTCAAATTTCGTACCTACATACACCTCAGAGGCTGTAGAGAAGCTTATTGAGGCAGGTATGGTCATAGTAGGTAAGACAAATATGGATGAGTTCGCCATGGGAAGTACAACAGAGACCTCCTATTATGGCGAGACAAAAAATCCATGGGACAAGAATAAGGTTCCGGGCGGTTCATCAGGTGGTTCTGCGGCAGCAGTTGCGGCAGAAGAGGTTGTGTGTGCCCTTGGTTCAGATACAGGTGGTTCCATAAGACAGCCTGCGTCCTTCTGTGGTGTTACAGGTATCAAGCCTACCTACGGAAGAGTTTCAAGATATGGTCTTATTGCATACGGCTCATCCCTTGATCAGATCGGACCTCTTGCAAAGGATGTTACAGACTGTGCGGCACTCCTTGAGATCATTTCCCAGTATGACAAGAAGGATTCCACATCAGTGAACAGAGATGACAATGATTTCACCAGTGCTCTTGTGGATGATGTAAAGGGGCTTAAGATAGGTCTTCCGAGAGATTATTTCTCAGAGGGACTTGACCCTGATATAAAGGACGCTGTTTATGCGGCAGCTAAGAAGCTTGAGGAAAAGGGAGCCGTTGTAGAGGAGTTTGACCTGGGAATGGTTGAGTATACTATCCCTACCTACTATATAATAGCAGCGGCAGAGGCAAGCTCAAACCTTGAACGTTTCGACGGAGTTAAGTACGGCTACAGAACAGACAGCTATACAGATCTTCACAACATGTACAAGAAGAGCCGTTCAGAGGGCTTCGGTCCTGAGGTCAAGCGTAGGATCATGCTTGGTTCATTTGTACTCAGCTCAGGATATTATGATGCTTACTATGTAAAGGCGTTAAAGGCTAAGGCACTTATAAAGCAGGCCTACGACAAGGCATTTGAGAAGTATGATATAATCCTTGGACCTGTTGCTCCGACAACAGCCCTTAAGATGGGAGAGTCACTCAGTGATCCTATCAAGATGTATCTTGGAGATGTATATACAGTACCTGTAAACCTTGCAGGACTTCCGGGTATATCACTTCCTTGCGGATATGACAGGGACGGAATGCCGATAGGACTTCAGATGGTCAGCGACGCATTTAATGAAAAGACTATAATAAGAGCTGCTTATGCATATGAGCAGACAAGAGAATATAAGAGACCTGCAGATGTGGCAGAAAGGGGGCAGAACTAACATGAGTAAAGCATATGAAACAGTCATAGGACTTGAGGTTCATGTAGAGCTTGCAACCAAGACAAAGATCTTCTGTGGATGCAGCACAGCATTCGGTGGGGCACCTAATACACATACATGTCCTGTATGTACAGGTATGCCCGGTTCACTTCCTGTCCTTAATAAGGCAGTGGTTGAGAAGGCTATGGCAGTGGGTCTTGCTACAAACTGTAATATTACAAGAAACTGCAAATTTGACAGAAAGAATTATTTCTACCCTGATAACCCACAGAACTATCAGATCTCCCAGTTATACTATCCTATATGCAGGGACGGTAAGGTTGAGATAGAGGTTGAGGGCAAGAAGAAATTTGTAAGGATACATGAGATCCATATGGAGGAGGACGCAGGTAAACTGGTCCATGATCCATATACAGACAGCTCACTGGTGGATTTTAACCGTTCAGGTGTACCTCTTATTGAGATCGTATCAGAGCCTGATATGCGTTCCGCAGATGAGGTTATTGCATACCTTGAGAAGCTGAGACTTATAATACAGTACCTTGGTGCTTCAGATTGTAAGCTCAACGAGGGTTCCATGAGAGCCGATGTAAATCTTTCCGTAAGAGAGGTTGGAGCAGAAGAGTTCGGCACAAGAACAGAGACCAAGAACCTTAATTCCTTCAAGGCTATTGCCCGTGCCATTGAGAATGAGAGAGAGAGACAGATCGATCTTATTGAGTCCGGCGAGAAGGTAGTTCAGGAAACAAGAAGATGGGATGATACAAAGGAATATTCTTATCCTATGCGTTCAAAGGAGGATGCTCAGGACTACAGATATTTCCCTGATCCTGATCTGGTGCCTATCCACATCAGTGACGAATGGCTTGAGGAGATCAGATCAAAGCAGCCTGAGTTCAGAGATGAGAAGAGGGCAAGATACAGAGAAGAGTATCAGATTCCGGATTACGATATTGACATTATCACAAACTCAAAGAAGCTTGCAGATATATTTGAGGATACCATAGCTCTTGGAGCAGCACCTAAGAAGGTATCTAACTGGCTTATGGTGGAGACCATGAGACTCCTTAAGGAGAATGTGATGGATCCTGAGGATATTAAGTTCTCAGCGGAAAAGCTTGCCAAGCTCATTAAGCTTGTGGACGCCAGAACCATCAACGGAAATGTTGCAAAGGAAGTGTTTGAGCATGTATTTGCCGAGGATATAGATCCTGAGGCTTATGTTAAGGAACATGGTCTTGCAACCGTAAATGATGAAGGTGCCCTTAAGGCAGCCTGTGAAGCAGCCATAGCAGGGAACAGCAAGGCTGTAGAGGATTACAAGGGCGGAAAAGAGAAGGCTCTTGGTGCACTTGTAGGACAGGTTATGAAAGCAATGAAGGGAAAGGCTGATCCGGGATCTGTTAATCAGATGCTGAGGGAGCTGCTAAGCTAAACAGGAGTAAGATATGGAAGAGAACAGACCTGTTAAAAAAAGAGAAATCTATAAGAGAGTAATATCATTTTTTGAAGGCTTCGTATTACTGGCTATAGAAGTGGTGATGTTTGCGTACCTGTGGTACACAAATTACTCCAAGTACATTGTAATACCTTTCGCCATGAGAGGTAACTGGGCTGTTGTAGGAATGTATGGACTTATAATGTTCCTGTTCACCAAGCTTTATGGTGGTTACAAGGTGGGATTTTTAAGAATTATAGATGTACTTTACTCACAGATCCTGTCTATGGTATGTGCAAATATTGTTGCATACATACAGCTCTGTATGGTATGTCGTGATTACATTAATCCATTGGTTCTTGTGGAACTGTCGGGAGCAGAGCTTCTGGTTATATTTGCATGGGTATTTATATGCAGATATATGTACAGGAAGTATTATCCTCCAAGACATTTGCTTCTTGTATATGGATACAAGACTCCTAAGGAGTTCATTGAGAAGATAAATGCCAGAAAAGACAAATATGTTATCCAGGATATAATACATGTCAGTGAAGGCGAGAAGGTTATCAAGGAGAAGATTCTTCATTATGAGGGTGTTATAATATGTGAGACCAAGGCATACATAAGAAATGAACTGGTTAAGTATTGTTTTGAACATTCTATCCGTTCATATGTTGTTCCGAAGCTGTCAGATATCATCATCCTTGGAGCAGAGCCTATCCACCTTTTTGATACGCCGTTACTTCTGTCACGTAACAGAGGCTTAAATGGTGAGGATATGATTGGTAAGAGAATCCTTGATATTGTATGTGCCATCATACTTTTGGTGTTATTCTCACCATTTATGATAATAATTGCCCTGTGTATCAAGCTCTATGACGGAGGTCCTGTCCTTTATAAACAGGACAGACTTACCTTAAACGGAAGAGTGTTTAAGATATATAAGTTCAGAAGTATGAGAATGGATTCTGAGAAGGCGGGAGCACAGCTTGCCAAGAAGAATGATGACAGGATCACACCTGTTGGTAAGGTCATCAGATCACTTCATCTGGATGAGTTGCCACAGATATTCAACATACTTAAGGGTGATATGTCAATGGTAGGTCCAAGACCTGAGAGACCGGAGATTGCAGCTCTCTACAGGGAAGAGTTCCCTGAGTTCGATTACCGTCTTAAGATGAAGGCGGGACTTACAGGTTATGCCCAGGTATACGGCAAATACAATACAACGCCAAGAGATAAGGTTAAGCTTGATCTTACCTATTATGAGCAGTATTCAGTATGGCTTGACATTAAGCTTATTCTGTTGACATTTAAGATCCTGTTCCAGAAGGAGAATACCGAGGGAATAGACGCAAATATGACAACAGCCATAAGAGAGGATGTTAAGAAGCGTGTAAAGAAGAATGAGAAGCCGGCTGACTTTGATGAGACAACGGATTCATTCTAGGTGCTCGCTGCACCGGGCAGAGTGCAGATGATTCAAAGGAAGACAATACAAATAAATAAAACAAAAAGATAATATAAATAAGTAAAACAAAAAATCCGGAGAATGAATGTAACATTCTCCGGATTTTTTTACTCGATTGGGACAAGTGCAACATGTCAGCATTTGACCATTGCTGAATCATTTACAGTGTGTATCCGTTTTTAACCAACAGAGCCTTGGCTGTTTCTATAGAGTCAACGCCTGTGGCATTCTTTATAGGGGCAAATTCCTTTTCTCTTACAACCTCAAATGGGAGACAGGTTTCCATGTAGCCTATCATATCAAGGGCAAGAGTCTCGAACTTGTAGCCGTTTGGCTCCTCAGGTTTAACCAGTTCGCCCTTTTCATTAACATAAGGAACCTTTTTCTTTACCACATGGAGAGGCATTTTCTTGTCTAACAGGTTCATAAGCTTGTCCACAGGGAACATATAGTTGAGGGTAACACCATAATTGTATGCGTACTCACCCCGCTCGTTTTTCTCGTAAGCCATTTCCTCACTTAATTCATAGTATTCAACAATAAAAGGCTTTCCGTCCTTCATACAGAGAACACCTACACGCTCATGAGGATCTGCCTTCTTTATAACCTTGCCGCCTGATACATAGCCTTCCTTAAGGACGGCACCTAAGAATACAGGATCGGCAATGCCCTGAAGAACATTGTCCACAGAGAATACATTTATCCATTTAATGTTGTCTTTTACGATAGTATCCATAAGACCTGCTCTCTCAAGAGAAGAGAACCAGCCGCCGTTGCCATTTGGAGAGAGACATATCTGTCCCTTGTCCTCTAAGAGGATCTTGCCGTCAAAATCTGTTGAAGGAACCATTTCCTGGCGGAAGAAGTGGATATAATCCTTGTTGTATCCGAAATAATCATGCTCCTTAAAGAAGGTGGTGGTCTGCTCATGGTTCTTCACATTTGTCATTATGAAGAAGTGGATCCATGTACCGGCTTCATGCACTACATCCAGAGTGTGCTCCACAAGAAGCTGGAAGATGAACAGATCCTTTGTCTCACCAACATTCAAGGTTCCCTTAGGACCGTCAAAACCGAGACGGGTTCCCTGTCCGCCGGCAAGAAGTACCAGTGCCAGATCCCCTGCCTTAATGGCGTTAAGACCTGCGGCCTTGTATTCGTCGTGCTTCTTCTCAATATCCTCAAGCATCATTGCATTTATAGGTACAATGGTGGATTCCTTTTTCTCTTCCTTAGCATGAAGATTATCCAAAATAGAAAAGTCTATATCTGAGATCTGCTTTAATAAAGCCTCTTTACCTTCGTTATCAAGCTCATCATAGTATCTGAGTATGTGTAACTGGTCTTTAGCCTTCAGCAGTTCATATGCTTCGTTATAATTCATAATTTTCTCCCATTCTTGGAACATCAGCCCATTGAAAGCCTGATTTTAGATAGTGCTTATTAAATAAGCGGGCTGACGCTGCATATCAAATCACATAAATAGTTTAATTGTAGTTCTTTAGTTTCTTCTTTATATTTATTGTGTCCTTAAAAACCTGGAAAATGTCAGCAAGCTTGATCCTGCGGCCTTCTCCCGCGTCATCTCTTGAGTAGTTCAAGGTGATAGGAGCCTCGGCAATGCGGAAGCCCTTTTTATTTGCCTTGGCAAGGATCTCAATGTCAAAGGCGTAGCCGGCAGTATCAAGGGTGCCGGTGATAGGCTTTATGACAGAATTTTTGAACAGCTTGATACCTGTCTGGGTGTCATGGACGTTGAGACGGAAGAGTACCTTTAACATAAGATAGTATCCGTAGCTCATGATCTTTCTGACCATTGGATAGTCAAGCTTTGAGTCCTTGTGAAGCTTTGAGCCGATAACTATATCCACATCCTGTTCCTTCATTATTTTAAGGAAGCCCTTGAGCATTTTAGGGCTGAGCTCCAGATCGGAGTCAAGGAATGCGATGTACTTGCCGGAAGCGTTTTCTATTCCGTGACAAATGGCATATCCCTTGCCCTGGTTATCACTGTAGCCGTAGTCTGAGATTGAGGCAAGCTCTGAGGCAGCTCTCTTTATCTCATCCCAGGTATTGTCCCTGCTTCCGTCATTTACAGCGATTATCTCATAGCGTCTGACGAAAGTGCTTAAGATCTTATCTGTCTCTACCAGATTGTCATATATATGCTGTCCCTCATTATATGCAGGCATAACAACAGATAAAGTTATATTTTCATTCATTTTAGTCACCAAAGTCCGTAAAAAATTATGTGCCGGAGCGGAAATATCACTGGTGGATTTCTACCCCGAAGCAATCTTACAGACAATATACATTTTTTGATAATGTCTGTCAAGTCTAAGGGAGAAAGGGACGGAACTTAAGTGATATGGGGGATTTGTGCCGTCATTTTCAAACTGTTTTCAGTCATAAATATAATTTGCAAATGTTTTTTACAACGTATTTACTTAAAGGATATCTGGATTATATGTGGAGATGGCAAGGTGATGTGAGAAGATAATGATGCTTTGGATATATGTTCAAACTGACTTATAAAAAACGGAGGATAGAGGGATGATGAATATTCTTGGATGGAGAGTTATAGGCGTGGTAATATATGTAAATGCCCGGATGAAAGAAAGGCGAAATGACAGGCAAATGCAATAAAAACGAAACAAAATTGCAATAAATCATGCTCCTCTGCCATGCTTGTCTTGTAAAATCCGTAAAATTAATGTATTATACAAGAAGGTATGCAAATAAACACACAATTTTGATTGAGAGGAAATCCGTTATGGATAATAATATGTCAGAATACGAGAAGCGCCTGGCGGCCTTTAAGGCACAGGCAATGCAGAGAGCTGATGAGATAGTTGGAGACTTTGAAGACGAAGATGATCTTTCATCTATAATATCCAGACATAATGCAGGAAAAGCAGATACTCCAAAGGCAGACACATCTCAGCTTGCGGCAGCCGAGGCTGAGGCAAAGCAGCCTGATGAAGCAGAAGCACCTGTAAGTGAGACTATGAAGGTTAATATACCTGACAGCGTAAAAAAGAAGATGGAAAAGCCAAGAAACCTTGATGAAGAGGTTGAGTCGGTACTGGCACAGGTCAATGCCCTTACAGAGGCAGCTACAGCACTTAATGGAAATAAGCAGCAGGCAGAGTATCCTGAGGAGGGATATGAAGACAGTAAAACTGCTGATGGTCAGAAAGAGTCTCATGTAGATGAAGAAAATGTTGATAATGCAGAAGAGGCTTATGCAGTTGATGTAACCGATGATGGTCAGGAACAGGTTTATGTGGATGATGAAGCTGCCAATTACGGAGACGAGGCTTACGCAGATGATGAGGCTGCTTATGATCAGGATGAGGCTTATGCAGATGAAGAAGCCGGTTATGATCAGGATGGAGCTTACGCAGACGAAGAAGCTGCTTGTGATCAGGACGAGGATTACACAGATGAAGAGACTGATGGATATGATGAAGAGTATGAAGATGAGTCGTATCCGGAGGATGATGGCAGGGATATAGGATACCTTGATGATCTCTATGAGGGAGAGGAGCATATGCCTGAGGAGCTTCCTGTGGAAAAGAAGAAGAGCAATAAGGGCTGGACAGCAGTGTTTATTGTGATGGTACTTGCATTTGCGGCTTTATGCGTGGTCTATATCAGGCAGAGAGCTACCCTTGTGGGAGACGATATAAATGTTATCAATATAAAGCAGGCAGATATAGTTACTAATGAAGGTGTGACCGAGGAGACAAAGGGATACACCACCATAGCCCTGTACGGTGTTGATTCTACAGACAGCAACAAGGGCAGCGGCACCAACAGTGACTGTGTAATGCTGCTTAGCATAAACAATGCTACCGGAGAGATCAAGACAGTGTCAGTATACAGAGATACATTGCTTGAGACCTATGGCTTGGACAACAGTGCCATGAAGATCAATTACGCTTACCAGATGGGTGGAGCGTTGACAAGTATCAACACACTTAATACAAACCTTGATCTTAACATTACAGATTTTGTTACTATTGATTTTGACGGACTTGCAAGTATAATAAATGCCATTGGCGGAGTTACCATTGACGTGGATGAGAGCGAGCTTGACGCCCTTAATTCAAGCATTGCAAATCAGATCAAGGAGTCCGGTAACTTTATCGAGGGTATCCATTCTGCCGGCAAGCAGGTATTAAACGGCGAGCAGGCTGTGGCATATTCAAGGATAAGGACTACCGATAAGGGTGATATAACAAGAACAGAGAGACAGAGAAAGGTTCTTTTCGCCATAGTAGGTAAGGTTAAGAGCATGGACGCTGCCACAGTTCTTAAGTTCGTGGATGTATCCTTTGACTTCGTGTCAACCAGTATCACCAGAGATGAGATGGTGAAGCTTGCCAAGAAGATGTCCACATATGAATTTAAGGAAGAGATCGGTTTTCCTATGGAGTACAGCTCAGTTATCCTTTCCGATAACCAGGGAGTTGTAGCTGCAAATGATCTGAGTAGCAACGTCAAGAGGCTTCATGAGTATCTCTATGGAAATGGTGGATACACTGTATCTAATACTGTAAGTGCCATAAGTGACAGACTTAAGAGCATTACAGGAGTAACAGGTGCGGGAGATGTACAGGCAGGCGGTGCTACAGATGGCGAGGCCGGTCAGGAAGCAGATACCACCGGTGAAGAGGAGACCAGCGAAGAGGCAACTACCGCTGCTGAGTAAGGCTGTGACCGGAGAAATTTAATATAAGTAATTTAATATTAATATAGGTAAGAGATCAAAAGACCATAAACTACAGTTTTGATGACTGGGTTTATGGTCTTTTACTATTTGGATAAACTCTCATGCATAATTAAGTCTGTGTATAAAGGGACGCCGGGCAATCTGGTTAAAAGTATACACAATAAAATAAATAATGTACACAATAAAACGCATAAAAGGAAATTGCAAAACTATCTGACAACTTGATAAAATTTACTATTTACAAACTGGATAAAAGGTAGTATAGTATCGAACTAAGAAAGGAAAAGCAAGCAAAAAACGATATTTACATGATAAAAACAAGTTAAAAACAAAAATATCGCAATTTTGTTAAGAAAGACATTTGCTTTTCAAATATAAGCAGAGTGTCAAATGACATATAAAAAGGAAAGCACGCCATCACTTTGTGAGCCGTGTCAATAAGATGTGTCAAGTTTTATATGAAAACTTGACATGCAGCGTCAGCCCTTTGCCGAAGGCAAATTTTAAATGGGCTGATGTTCAATAACCAGGAGGTGCAGTGATGAAAGAGGTACGAGAAAGCATAGGTTTATATGACAGCAGTTATGAACATGACAACTGTGGTATAGGAGCTGTTGTTAATATAAAAGGAATCAAAACCCACGAGACAGTGAATAATGCTCTTAAGATCGTAGAAAATCTTGAGCACAGAGCCGGAAAGGACGCAGAGGGTAAGACCGGAGACGGTGTTGGTATTCTTCTCCAGATATCCCACAAGTTCTTCAGCAAGACAGTTTCGGCCATGGGATATGATCTTGGAAATGAGAGAGAGTACGGCGTTGGCATGTTCTTCTTCCCTCAGAAGGAGCTTCCAAGAAAACAGGCCATGAAGATGTTTGAGGTTATCGTAGAGAAGGAAGGCCTTGAGTTCTTATGCTGGAGACAGGTGCCTACAACTCCGGGAATACTTGGAAAGAAAGCATTGGATGTTATGCCGTGCATAATGCAGGCATTTATCAAGAAGCCTGATTCAATAAAGAATTTAATGGACTTTGACAGAAAGCTTTATTTTGTAAGAAGGATATTTGAGGAAAGTAATGATGATACATATGTGCCATCATTGTCCAGCAGAACAATAGTATACAAAGGAATGTTCCTGGTTGGAGAGCTGAGACTCTTCTATAATGATCTGCAGGATCCTGATTATGAATCAGCCATCGCACTGGTACATTCAAGATTTTCAACAAATACAACTCCTTCATGGCTGAGAGCCCATCCATACAGATATCTGTGCCATAACGGTGAGATCAACACGATCCGTGGAAATGAGGATAAGATGATAGCCCGTGAGGAGACTATGGAGTCAACTATCATGCAGGATGAAATGTACAAGGTAATGCCTGTGCTGGATCCTGACGGCTCAGACTCAGCAAGACTTGATAACTGTCTTGAGTTCCTTGTGTTAAACGGAATACCGCTTCCTCTTGCGGTTATGATAACAATTCCTGAACCATGGGAAAATGACAGATACATGAGCCAGGAGAAGAAGGATTTCTATCAGTATTATGCAACCATGATGGAGCCATGGGACGGACCAGCTTCTATATTATTTACAGATGGAGATGTAATGGGTGCAGTGCTTGACAGAAACGGACTGCGACCATCAAGATATTACATTACAGACGACGATTACCTTATCCTTTCATCAGAGGTTGGTGTTTTGGAGGTTGATCCTGCCAGGATCGTGAAGAAGGACAGACTGAGACCGGGACGTATGCTTCTTGTGGATACTGTAAATGGACGCCTTATTTCAGACGAGGAGATCAAGGAGAAGTATGCCAAGGCTAAGCCATATGGTGAGTGGCTTGACAGCAATCTGGTACATCTTTCAGATCTTAAGATACCTAATGTACGTGTTGAGGAATACACAGACGAGGAAAGACAGAGACTTCAGAAGGCATTTGGATATACCTATGAGGATTTCAAGAATACCATCTATCCAATGGCAGAAAAAGGTACAGAGGCTATACATGCCATGGGTACAGATACCCCGCTGGCTGTTCTGTCAAATCATCACAAGCCGCTGTTTAACTACTTCAAGCAGTTATTTGCCCAGGTTACAAACCCACCTATTGACGCCATAAGAGAGGAGATCGTAACTTCCACATCAGTATATCTCGGAAAGGACGGTAACATCCTTGATGAGAAGCCGGAGAACTGCCATGTGCTTAAGATCAATCATCCTATCCTGACAAATACAGATCTTCTTAAGATAAAGAACATGAAGGTTGAGGGCCTTAAGGTTGCAACTCTTCCTATATTATATTATAAGAACACATCAATGGAGAAGGCCATAGACAGAATGTTCGTTGAGGCTGATAAGCTCTACAGGGACGGGGTAAATATCCTTATCCTTTCAGACCGTGGTGTTGATGAGAACCATGTGGCTATACCATCACTGCTTGCTGTGTCAGCTATGCAGAAGCATCTGGTAAGAACTAAGAAGAGAACCTCAGTAGCCATTATCCTTGAAAGTGCAGATCCAAGAAATGTACATCATTTCGCTACACTTCTTGGCTATGGTGCCTGTGCGGTAAATCCATATCTTGCCATTGACACCATTAAGCAGATGGTTGATTCCCATCTGCTGAACAAGGATTTCTATGCTGCTGTTGATGATTACAACAGTGCAATATGTCACGGAATAGTTAAGATAGCCTCCAAGATGGGTGTATCCACCATCCAGTCATATATGGGTTCGCAGATATTTGAGTGTATAGGACTTTCAAAGGAGGTTGTGGACAAATACTTCACCAATACCGTAAGCGTTGTGGGAGGCTCAGGTATAGCAGAGCTTGAGAAGACAGTGGATGATCTTCATTCATCAGCATTTGACCCGCTGGGACTTGATACAAACCTTGCCCTTACAAGCATAGGTGCCCACAAGTTCAGAGGAAACAAGGAGGAGCACCTGTATAATCCTAATACGATACATCTTCTCCAGTTGTCCACATGGACAGGGGACTACAGCAAGTTCAAAGAGTACACCAAGGCACTGTACAACGAGCAGAGACCATTCCATCTGAGAAATCTCATGGAGTTCAAATATGCAGATAAACCAATACCACTTGACGAGGTAGAGCCTGCAAGCTCCATCGTTAAGAGATTTAAGACCGGTGCCATGAGCTACGGCTCAATTTCAAAGGAAGCCCATGAATGTATGGCAATCGCCATGAACGAGCTGGGAGGAAAGTCCAACTCCGGTGAGGGCGGTGAGTCTGTTGAGAGACTTACCATAGGACCTGACGGTAAGAACAGGTGCTCAGCTATCAAGCAGGTGGCTTCTGGAAGATTTGGTGTCACATCAAGATACCTGGTAAGTGCCAAGGAGATCCAGATAAAGATGGCACAGGGGGCAAAGCCCGGTGAGGGCGGACATCTTCCGGGTGGCAAGGTATATCCTTGGATCGCCAAGACAAGACTTTCAACTCCGGGAGTAAGTCTTATATCTCCACCACCTCATCATGATATTTATTCTATCGAGGATCTGGCACAGCTTATATATGACTGTAAGAATGCCAACAGGGACGCCAGAATATCAGTAAAACTTGTTTCAGAGGCGGGCGTTGGTACTGTAGCAGCCGGTGTTGCCAAGGCAGGTGCCCAGGTAATCCTGGTATCAGGCTATGACGGAGGAACAGGTGCGGCACCACACAACTCAATACACTATGCAGGACTTCCATGGGAGCTTGGTCTTGCTGAAACCCATCAGACCCTTATAAAGAATGACCTGAGAAATAAGGTTATCCTTGAGACTGACGGTAAGCTTATGACAGGCCGTGATGTGGCTATAGCAGCAATGCTCGGTGCAGAGGAGTTCGGATTTGCAACTGCTCCACTGGTAACAATGGGCTGTGTAATGATGAGAGTATGTAATCTGGATACATGTCCTGTGGGCGTGGCAACCCAGAACCCTGAGCTTCGTAAGAGGTTTAAGGGTAAGCCTGAGTATGTGAAGAACTTCATGCTGTTTATAGCTGAGGAGCTCAGGGAGTACATGAGCAAGCTTGGTATAAGAACAGTTGATGAGCTGGTAGGACGTTCAGATCTCTTATATGCAGGAGAAGAGGCTAAGAAGAGAAATGTGATCCTTTCAAAGATCATTGATAACTCATATATTGATATGCCTCAGAATAAGGTTAAGTATAACGAGAAGAATGTATATGACTTCAAGCTTGAACAGACAGTTGATATGAGGATACTCATGAAGCAGCTTGGCTCAGCACTGGCTAAGAAGCAGAGAAAGAGCATTGAGATAGATGTTGTAAATACTGACAGATCGGTAGGTACTATATTTGGTTCTGAGATCACAAAGAAGTACGGCGAGAGCCTTGAGGAAGATACTTACCTGGTAAAGTGTAACGGTGCCGGCGGACAGAGCTTTGGTGCATTTATTCCTAAGGGACTTACTCTTGAGCTTGTGGGCGACAGCAACGACTATTTCGGTAAGGGACTGTCAGGCGGTAAGCTTATCGTGTATCCGCCAAGAGCTGCGAAATATAAGCATGAGGATAATATCATAATAGGAAATGTTGCCCTTTACGGTGCCACAAGCGGTAAGGCATTTATAAACGGTGTGGCAGGCGAGAGATTTGCAGTACGTAACTCCGGAGCTGTGGCAGTTGTAGAAGGCGTAGGAGATCACGGCTGTGAGTACATGACAGGCGGTAAGGTGGTTATCCTGGGACGTACCGGCAAGAACTTCGCAGCAGGTATGAGCGGCGGTATCGCATATGTCCTTGATGAGTCTAACGATCTTTACAAGAGACTTAACAAGGAAATGATCAACATAGAGACCCTCACTGACAAGTACGAGATAAATGAGCTTAAGCAGCTTATCATGGATCATGTAAACAACACCAATTCAGAGGTCGGAAAGAGGATCCTTGATGACTTCACAGGCTATCTGCCTAAGTTCAAGAAGATCATCCCTGTTGATTACGAGAGGATGATGAATACCATGGTTTCTCTTGAGGAAAAGGGTATGTCAAGTGAACAGGCGTCAATAGAAGCATTTTACAAGATCAAGAACGGAGGTAAGTAAATATGGGAAAGCCAACAGGATTTATGGAGTATGAAAGAAAGACAAGTGTTGAGATAAGTCCAAAGGAAAGAATCAAGAATTTTAATGAGTTCCATATTCCTCTTTCAAAGGAAGAACAGAAGATACAGGCAGCAAGATGTATGGACTGCGGTGTTCCTTTCTGTCAGGCAGGTATGATGATCTGTGGAATGACTTCAGGATGTCCCCTTAACAACCTTATACCTGAGTGGAATGACATGGTTTATAACGATAACTGGGAGCATGCTTACAGCAGGCTTGCCAAGACAAATAATTTCCCTGAGTTTACAAGCCGTGTGTGTCCTGCCCTGTGCGAGAAGGCATGTACCTGTAACATAAACGGAGATCCCGTGTCTGTAAGGGAAAATGAGAGGGCTATAATTGAAAATGCCTATGAGCAGAATCTTGTGCCGAGTGAGCCTCCTAAGGTAAGGACAGATAAGACTGTGGCTGTTATAGGTTCAGGTCCTTCAGGACTTGCTGTGGCTGATATGCTTAATTCAAGAGGTCATAACGTGACTGTGTATGAGAGAAGCGACAGACCGGGTGGGCTTCTTATGTATGGTATCCCTAATATGAAGCTTGAGAAATGGGTTATCGACAGGAAGATAGACTACCTTAAGAAAAGAGGCATAACCTTTATTACAAATACAGAGGTTGGTCCGGGAAAGGCAGTGAAGAATAATTCTGTGGCAAAGGATGATCCAATGAAGGAATATCTTAAAAATCCAAACCAGAAGTATGTTAAGGCTGAGGATATCCTTGATCAGTATGATGCTGTGGTTCTCGCCTGTGGTGCGTCAAATCCAAGAGATATCAAGGCAGAGGGCAGAGACGCCAAGGGAATATATTTTGCCGTTGATTTTCTTAAGACCACAACCAAGTCATTGGTGGATTCGGAATTTGCAAATAATAAATACGTTAATGTGAAGGGTAAAAAGGTACTGGTCATCGGTGGCGGTGATACAGGAAATGACTGCGTAGGAACATCTGTAAGAGAAGGTGCGGCAGATGTTGTACAGCTTGAGATGATGCCTAAGCTTCCGGATACGAGAGCAGCAAATAATCCTTGGCCTGAATGGCCGAGAGTCTGCAAGACAGACTATGGTCAGCAGGAGGCTATTGCTGTATATGGACATGATCCACGAATTTATGAAACAACTGTAAAGGAGTTCATAAAAGACGAAAATGGAAATGTTAAGGCTGCAAAGTGTGTGAAGCTTGACTGGAAGAAGGATCCTGAGACAGGACGTATGAATATGACAGAGCTCGCTGACAGCGAATATGTGATAGAGTGCGATACAGTTCTTATAGCAGCGGGATTTTTAGGCTGTCAGACATATGTTGCAGAGAGCTTCGGTGTGGAGCTTAATGCAAGAACTAATGTGAATACAGAAGCTCCTGAAAAACATGCTACCAATGTTCCAAAGGTGTTTACTGCAGGTGATATGCACAGAGGCCAGTCCCTTGTAGTATGGGCAATACATGAAGGAAGAGAAGCAACAGTTGAGGTTGATACTATGCTTATGGGATACTCCAACATGCAGGATTAAATCTGTAGGATATATGCTGATATATTGATAAGTAAAATGGACAGTGCTCATGTGATAGGTGTGAGCATTGTCCGTTTTTTTTCGCACTAAAAAAGCCCCGATCTGATCGGGGCTTTTTTAAAACAACAAAAGAAAAAAATTATTAATTTAAGAACTGTATTTATACTACAATATAAATATGAACAGAATATGTACAAAAATGTAAAGGTTTGAAAAGTTTGTTTAAAATAAAAATGACGAATTTTGCCATGCTGTGAATACTGCACAAAGGAAAATCCGTCATTTTGATATCAGGGTAAAAATGCACAAAGCATAAAAATCCCGAATATGAACCTGTATAAAATATTAATTTTACTCTTCAACCACAGGAGTGTTTAAGTGACTTACATCAAGGTATGATGGAAGACCATCCTTATACTGTAATGATACTTCTCCGATAATAAGCGGACGGAGATAAGCAGTCATTTCCTCTGTTACGTCGTTCTTCTCAGGGGTTATCCACTCAAGGGGAACGGACTTTGCCTTATTTGCAACATTTGCAACGTCGGTAGGTTCGATGATCCACTGGTATGGGTCATTGCTTATGCGGTTGATGGACGCCATGATACCGGTCTTGCCGGTGGCTGCGTATTTTACTGCTGCCTGACCCAGTGCAAATGATTCATTGATATCTGTTCTTGAGGCAATGTGGGCTGAACATCTCTGGAGTACATTTAACTCAATAGAACGAACCTTGATGTTCATTCTTTCCTTAACAAGCATTTCCAGAGCCTTGCCTGTACCGCTTAACTGGGCGTGACCGAATTTGTCGGCTACTGCAGAGGTGGCACTGATGTAATTGCCGTCCTTGTCATGTATACCCTCTGATACTGCTATGATAACAGTTCTGTTGGTCTTTAATTTCTCTTTTATATCTTCAATGAACTGATCCTCGTCAAAGTCCACCTCAGGAAGGTAGATGAGATGTGGGGCAGGACTGTACTGGTTTCTTGCCAGAACAGATGAGGCGGTGAGCCAGCCGGCGTCACGTCCCATGATCTCAACTATGACGATACTTGGAATGTCGTAGATATATGTATCATGGGCAACCTCAAGCATTGTGGTGGCTACATACTTGGCAGCAGAACCAAATCCGGGTGTGTGGTCGGTTATCATAAGATCATTGTCAATGGTCTTTGGTATACCTACGATCTTAACATCTGAGCCGATCTTCTTGCCGTATTCTGACAGCTTCATAACTGTATCCATTGAGTCATTTCCACCGATATAGAAGAAAGCACCGATCTTGTGCTCCTCAAACCTGCCGAATATGATTTTATAAGGTGTCTCATCATCATTGTAGTGAGGCAGCTTATAACGGCATGAGCCAAGGTACATGGCAGGACTCAGTTCAAGAGTGTTTACCAGTGGGTATTTGGACAGTGCCATTAATGAAAGATCCATAAGATTGTTCTCAAGAACTCCCTTTATTCCGTGTATTGCACCAAATACTCGTGTGAAGCTTCCATTTTTCCTTACTCCGTCAATAACGCCTGCGAGAGAAGCATTTATTGCCACGGTAGGTCCTCCTGATTGTGCCACTATACAGTTATCGTTCATTTGTAATTTCCTCCCTAATATTATCTGTATGTTACATGCATTTGCGTACTATAAATTTCTCAAAAAGGATAGCGGGGCAGTAGGACAGCTTTGACTTTCGTAAGCCCTCTATACCCATGTCTTCCTCTCTGTTTATATAGGTATAATCCATAAGCCTTCTGGATACAAATTCCCTGTTGATCATTGGATATATACCTCTTATGGTATCGTCGGCTTTCTCAAAATGCACATCAAAGGTGTCCTTTGTCAGCTCCTCACCAAGGGTGAAGGCGGCAGGAATGTTGTCCACCTTTACAAGGCCTCCGATCATGTTAAGTTCCTTCATGTGTTCCAGGGAATATTTTATTATATCGTATTCGTAGCGGTGTTCCATATCCAGTTCCCTGTCGGGACCATAGTTGTTGTGTACCCAGCGTCTTGCCACGTAGAGACAGCCATCTATGTTGTCTTCGGTGACATCCTCATATATATAATCCGGGTGGGATTTAAGAAAGCTGTTGATATGGTTTCTTTTGCCGTGGAGCTTGCTTCCCGAAAGGTTTGCAAGCTTTTCTGACAGATAGATATAATCTGATCCGTCACGATTTTCCTCACGGGTATACATGCCGGGATACCAGCTGTCGATGATATCGGCCTGGGCACCGGTACATTCGGCGATCACCGGGACAGAAGAGTTCTCTTCAAAGTAGCTCACCATCCGGTCAAATACTTTCTTTGCTTCCTTAAGATAATCTTCATCCTTAAGGCTGTCCTGATAGCTTAAATTCTTTTTGATGGGAAAAGTAAAAGAAGAAGGATGTCCTTCTTCTTTTCCCACGAATACCATCATATCGTCTATAATGGTATATACTGTTTCGTAAAGTCTGGACCACAATATATTATTTGCAATGCCGAAGGCACAGTTCCTAATATTTAATGAACCCAGATATTCTCTTAGAGTGTCGATATTGTCTAAAGATGGGTTTATAAAATCCATAATGTATTTACATCCTTATTCAGGACACTTTAAAAGGACTGCAAGATCCTTGTGTCCATATTTTTTGAGAGAATCTTTAATAAGAGATATCTCATTCTGGGAAGTCTCAATAACAACTTCTTCGAACAGACTGTCAACATATTCTTCCCATTTGGATAAAATCTGTTCCTTTGCTTCATTTGACAATGGAGGAAGAGCAAGCTCTTCGTCTTCATCCTCACCATACACCCTGAATATAGGAGCGTCAGGGGTGAGGGCATCCTTTCCATAGGCAATAGTATATAATTCTTCTGTGTGAACAAATCCACAATCGTACATTTCAACGATAAGATCGTCAATACATTCCTTTATATCATTGAAATAGTGCTTGGCTTTCAGTCTGTCGATTTCGTCCTCGCTGTCCATATCGTACTTATTGTACCAGTATTTGTCGCTGGTAGCATGAGCTTCATCATATGCTATGGCACCTTCGATACGGTTGTTCTCTATAACAACGGTGCGGTTGGTACTCATTCTGCTTTTGACAACAGAAGCAGTCCAGATAATAAGTGCAATCAACAGGATAACAAGACCACAGACCAGGACAAGTTTAAGTCTTTCCGGATCCATTTTGTTACCTACTTTCAATATTATTTCTAAACAACGCCCACATTATACTACATAAGTAATAGATTTATCAATCCTTAAAAATCCAGCCTTCCTGTATCGTCTATTGATTCAAGATCGTCTGATGTGTCTGAGAGACCTTCATTTTCATAAAGGATAGGAGAAGACTCGGTTTCTGTATCTTCTGAAGCCTTATCCTTAGTGTCTGTATCTCCTGAAATTATGTCCTCAGGTTCTGTGTCCTCTGAAGCCTTTGCTTCCTCGGCTGCGATATCCTCAGGATCAGGCTCGGCAGCGTAGTCGTCCAGTGAGAAATAATCCCTGTCGGTCTCGTCCTTTACAGGCATTTTCTCCATTATGCTGTCCTTGACCTTTGCAACCTTTTCGTTGACCTTTGATACCTTGTCGTCAACGTCGATCTTCTCATCTAACTTCTGATAAGCTGTGCTTGCCTTTATCTTGTCTCTGAATGCGTAACATACACTGCCGATGGCGGCAGCAGCTACAACAGTCTTTAATAATTTGTTCTTGCTCATGATAATGCCCTCCATAAAATAAGACTTTCATAAAAATATTACTTCTATTTTAATATGATTATGACCAAAACACAAGACGAATATCTTCTTAAACAGGGGAGAAACAAGGTTTTTATGATATTTTAATAATTATCCCCATATAATTAAATTGCGAATAAGGGACAAATGATATAATATAAGAGGTAACTATCTGCTATGCAGGATATCAGTCTGCAGGCAGTGTACTAAGAAAGAGGAAAATGATCATGAAGAAGAAAAAATTATATGAAGCACAGAAGAACTATCTTACCTGTTCAATACTGTTACTGATAGTAGGGGCATTGTTAGCCTTTTATCTGGGAAAATTTGCATTTGGAATAGGAACAATGATAGTGGGGATATTATGCCTGATAGGTTTCTTTGTAATGCTTAAGAAGCAGGGACTGTGTACAGTTTATGTAGACCCGCCGGAGAAGAAAAAGGCAAAGGATACTGATGAAGAAGATAAAAAGTCATCCGGAGGAGATAAGAAAAACTCTGCCGGAGATGAGAAGAAGTAATCTTGATCAGAACAGACGGATGTAGGAGATTGGTAGTATATGGAGAGATTTGAGAAGGAAAAGCAGCGGCTTGAAGAAGAGATAAAGACACTTGAGCACAGATATTCTGTATACGGCACCGCAAGGTTTATAGTATTCATTGTTATGGCAGCAGGTATCATAATAGGTGTGTACGACAGTAAGACTGTATGGCTTGTGGCAGGACTTGCGGCTGCTGTGGGTTTTGTGGCACTGGTATTTCTTCATGGACGGGTAAATGAGAACCTTGAGTATACCCGCGCAAAGAAGCTGGTGTGCGAGAGATATATAAGCAGATACTCTGATGATTGGAAGAAATTCCCTGAGGATGGCAGCGAATATCTTACAGATGAAGATCTGGTGGCAAGGGATATGGATATCCTTGGACCTAATTCCCTGTACCAGTTTGTAAATGTATGCGGCACAGAGGATGGCAAACGTACCCTGGCGGCAACCCTTAAAAATCCTGATTTCATGCCTGACGAAATAGTTAAGAGGCAGGCGGCAGTGAAGGAACTGGCGGGAAAACAGAATTTTGTAGTGGATTTTGAAGCATTGGGCGTTAAGGCAGGAACGGGCAAGAAGAAAAAATATACCTCAGATGTATTTGTGGAGTACTGTAACGGAGATACTCATATTCCTGTGATATTTAATGTGCTGAGATTTTTACTGCCCATTGTGACAATAACCCTTATTGTGCTGGCAGCGGCTTCCCGGATAAGCTATGCATATCCGGTGATATCATTTTTCGTAGTGCTGTTATTTGCCTGGGGAACATCGGGAGTGGCAGGACAGGCGGTTATGCCAATGGTGTCATTTGGCTATGTTCTTGAGGATTACATCAGGATGTTTGAAATGATAGCCGAGGAGGATTTTCAGGCAGATATATTAAAGGACATAAAGCAGAGTATTTCTGCAGAGAGCGGTGCTCTTGAATCAGTAAAGAAGCTTAAGACAATATGCGCGGCTTTTAATATAAGATATAATCCGGTGGTTCATCAGCTGCTATGTGGTCTTCTTATGTGGGACTTTCATCTGGGTGTGATGATGGATCGCTGGAAGAACAAAAACGGAGAGTACGTTGAGGGCTGGATCAGGGCGGTTTCAAGACTTGAGGAGCTTATAAGCCTGTCTGTTATAGATACCACAAGGGCTGCCTGTTATCCGGAGGTCACAAGACATGAAAAGGTATCGGTTAAGGGCATGGGATTAAGGCATCCACTTATAGACCCTTCCGTTGTAGTTGCAAATGACGCTGATTTCCGGGGAGGAACCACCATCATAACAGGATCAAACATGTCAGGTAAGACCACATTCCTAAGGACGCTTGGAATTAATCTTGTGCTGGCGTATGCCGGTGCACCTGTGTGTGCGGATTCCTTTAAGGCTGATTACATGAAGATATTTACATCCATGAGAGTTACCGATGATGTAAGCAACGGAATATCCACCTTCTATGCGGAGATCCTCAGGATAAAGGGCATGGTGGAGTACAGGAAGTGCAACAGGCCTATGCTGTGTCTTGTTGATGAGATATTTAAGGGGACAAATTCTGCCGACAGGATAGTGGGAGCCAGAAAGGTCATAAGCAAGCTTTCATCGGCTTCTTCAATGACTATGGTATCTACCCACGATTTCGAGTTGTGTGATATTGAGAATTATGACGGCAGCCATGCTGCAAATTATCATTTTGAAGAATACTATGAGGGCGACCAGCTTAAGTTTGATTACAGAAAGAAGGATGGCCGCTGTACCACCACAAATGCCATGGCGATACTTCACATGGCAGGACTGGATTAGCAGGATATAAGTTAAATAAGTTATTGAGAGAACCCGTCATTTATGGCGGGTTTCCTTGTAAAATCTACTAAAATTACGGTGAAAAAGCCCTTATGTGGTTTTGCACAATTATGCACAATGCCGATTTGTGAAATTTACTAAAAAGATTGTTGAATGGATATTTTTTTTGTGATATAGTACAAATATAAGGTTATTTTTATCCAAAGAATACAAAAAACGACATATAAAGGAGGAATAGAATATGTTACCAGCAAATATAGCCGCAGGTAGTGATAATAATGTTCTATCCATAGCAGCATCCAATAACAAGGGACTGCTCATAAGATTTTTGAACGAGCAGGTTGAGGACGGATTTTATGCTCTTGTTATCGATTACTTAAAGGACAGCAATTTTGATCTGTCATCTATGATGGTAGATGATGATGTTAAGGCACAGTGTACAAAGCTCTATGAATTAGCTGAATTTGTAGACTTTAATATCAAGGCCACAGGAAGATATGAGATTGAAGAATGGATAGAGCCATTGTTCAAATTTATTTACGGAGATATTGATCCGACCGATATTGACGCACCTATAAGTGCAACAGGTATCTACAGATACAGTATCTGGCTCATTTACCTCTATCAGACAGAGAAGTTCCCTGAGGCAATGAGACTTATCGGAGAAAGGATCGCACCACTTCTTATCAATGTAAGCTATCAGATCCTTGAGGATGATGACAGACCTAAGAACTTTGATAAGGCAGTTATGGGATATCTTGATCTTATCAATGTTGTTATGGAGATGGAGCTTCCTCTTTCATCAGCAGGATCAGACGCATATATCAACAACCTGGAGGTTCTCTTCGATTATGTTGTTGAGGATCCACATGTGGGCAATGATTATAAGATCCAGTTCAGCATTGGTCTCTTTAATGCATATATAGCAGATAAGAATTACGCAAAGGCATTTGAGTTCTACGGACTCAATGCAGAGTTTATACCTATTGACAATCTTGCAGTTTACGAGAACTTCAAGGAACTTATCAGAAACTGTAACAGTGCACAGAGCACAAGCGTTCTCTCAAGAAGCGTTGTTTCTGCTATTTCAAAGCAGGAGATCTACAACAAGAGGATCGATACATTATTAGGTGAGGTTGCCGGCTTCGTAAAGAAGGTATACAAGTATATCGAGGACGAACCTGAGATGAAGAAAAACCTTCAGACTCTCGGTACAGGAGCACAGCTTACCGGCAAGACAAATATATTCGAAGGTCTTTACGAGTACAACCTTGTATTCCATGAGTGCGGAATAAAGGCTATTGTAAACAGCGACATGTCCACACGTTCATGGGAGGAGAAGTACGAGATACTTGAAACCTTATATACAACTCTTAATGTTGTATTTGACGGATACAATGTATACGAGATATCAAACAAGATCGAGCACCAGTACATTGAGCTTACATGGATCGGCAACTATGTAAATGCCAATCCTAACCTCCTTAAGCAGTTCTTCAGCGTAAAGGAGAAGATCAAGGCATTCAAGGTTAGAAAGAATTCTATCCTTGAGAAGAGCAAGACAAATTACGAGATCAAGAAGATGATCGATGACAGACAGAAGCACCTTCTGTTCATGGCTGCTGAGGACATGATCGTAAACGGACTTAACAAGGGCAAGACACCTATCATCAGCTCCGGTTATGACCTTAACACAGCAAAGAGATATCTTCAGGAAACATATGACAAGTGTGTTCTTCCTCCTAAGTATGAGACAGAGAGCGCAGGAACATCAGGCGGTGGCGGATTCTTCGGTAAGAACAAGGGCGCTGCCATGAGCAATGATCTCTTAAGACTTCTCAGAGACGCAACCATCGAAGAGATGTTATGCAAGTCAGAGTGGTTATGGCACCAGCATGTTGACAAGGGGCTTGATAAGCCAACCCAGGAAGAGGCAACATACTCAGTTGCATGTCTTGTAAAGGTTGTCAACAGGATCCTTGACAAGAAGGGAACTTCAAAGGCTGCTGCAGCTCCTAACAAGAAGGTTATCATTACGAAGACAGGTAAGGTTATCGAGCTTTCAGATGAGTCAGGCCAGGCACCTGTTAAGCAGCAGGAGTCAGGTGTTATCGACGCTATCGACAACATTGTAGTAACTCTTAAGGATAAGTCAGAGGCAAATGTTGAGTACGTTAAGTCATACATCGAGGATCTCTTAAGCTCACTTATGAAGACAAAGTTCGATAAGGACACAATGCTCACACAGTTTGACGCAGAAGAGCTCAGAGCAAAGACCTTCCAGGTTATCAAGAGACTTAACCTTGATATGCTTGCATAATCAATACGACAATTATTAAGAACAAAGAACATATAAAACAACAAAGAAAAGAACAAAGAATGGGAAACGCCCGGGTCGTAAGACTCGGGCGTTTTTTCGATACTGTTTCCGCAATTCGGCTGCAGGACAAAAGCTACAGGGGTTCCTGATGAGGGCGGCATTATTTGATCAGCTTATGTTTCCTGAGATAGAAGAACAGTATGAGCTTTTCCGGTATTCGCTTTAATATGATCTGGATCTCCTCATGCTTGTCTATTGGTTTCACAAGTATTGAGTAAATGCCAAGTTTATTTGCACCCCACAGATCGGTGAAGAGCTGATCGCCTACGAAGAGGGTGTGCTCAATATCTGAGGACGTTTTATCAAGGGCGGCAAGATAGCCTTTCTTAAGAGGCTTGCCGGCCTTGTAGACGTAATCTGCTTTGACCTTGGCGTTGAAGGAGGCTACCCTTGGCTCCTTATTGTTGGAAACCAGACATATCTTAAAGCCCATAGCCTTAAGCCGTTCAAATAATTGGATGGCTTTTTTATTTGCAGGGGCTCCATGAGTCACCAGGGTGTTGTCTATATCAAATAATATGGTCCTGAAGCCCATATCGTAGTATTTCATGAAATCTATAACATAAGTTGAAGAATAGTATTCTTTTGGATAAAAAGTTTTGAACATAGGGAAATTCCTTTCTAAATCATTCAAGGGAAGTATAACATTTCATGACCGTCCTTACAACCGGGACATGCCTGTATTGTATAAAATCTTTTTTAGAAAAGCGTCACGGAAATTTCAGATTTTACCCATTGCCAAAAAGGATATTTGCAGACATTGTAAATGTTCTTTTGCTTGATGGAGAGAAAAAGATCAAGCCTGATGAATTTGAAAATGTGGCGGTTCATTCTCAGTACAGAGACGAGCTTTTCTATGGGCTTGCATAATTCAAACATATGTGGTATCCTTTACCCGTCAGTAAAATTAATATTCTTCGGGGCGGAGTGAAAGTCTCCACCGGCGGTATTTAGCATAGAAGCTATAAGCCCGCGAGCCACATGGCATGACCTGGTGAGAGTCCGGGGCCGACAGTATAGTCTGGATGTGAGAAGTAAGATATGAGATCAGGATAGAGACAGCCAAAGCAACATAGTGTTGTTGATGGCAGTTGGTTATCGGATGATTTAAGAAATTTTGAGCCGGAGGTATTAATCCCCCGGCTTTTTGTTTATTGTAATGATGTCATAGATATATAGAAAGAAGTGATCAAATGGAACACAATTCAGTTGTGATTACAGAAGAAGATAAGAAATATATGCGGCGGGCAATAGAGCTTGCGAAGCTTGGAACCGGTGCAGTGAACCCTAACCCACTGGTGGGGGCGGTTATTGTTAAGGATGGACGGATCATAGGTGAAGGATATCACAGAAAATATGGTGAGCTTCATGCGGAGCGGGACGCCATAGCCCATCTTACAGAGGACGCTGAGGGAGCAGATATGTATGTTACTCTCGAGCCCTGTTGTCACTACGGCAAGCAGCCACCTTGTGCTCTGGCGATAATAGATCATAAGATAAAACGGGTATTTGTAGGTTCAGACGATCCAAATAAGCTGGTTTCAGGTGGTGGATATAAGCTTCTTCGGGACGCAGGAATAGAGGTTATTACTCATGTGCTCAAGGATGAATGTGACAGCATAAATGATGTATTCTTTCATTATATTGTGAACAAGACTCCTTATGTTGTAATGAAATATGCCATGACCATGGATGGCAAGATAGCAACCAGGGACGGTCTTAGCAAGTGGATAACAGGAGAAGCCGCCAGAGATCATGTGCAGGAACAGAGAAATGCATTATCCGGAATAATGGCCGGTATAGGCACTGTGCTTAAGGATGATCCAATGCTTACCTGCAGGACACCGGGAGGCAGAACACCGGTGAGGATCATTTGCGATACTCACGGAAGGATCTCTATGGACAGCAACATAGTAAAATCTGCAAATATAGTCAGAACTATAATTGCCGTGTCAGACAAATGGATCAACACTTCCGATGGACAGGAAAAGGCTGGCAAATTAAAGGATATGGGAGTTGAGATACTTGCTATTTCTGAAAATGACGGGCATATAGATCTTAAGGCGCTTATGACAGAGCTTGGTGCCCTGCAGATAGACGGAATATTGCTTGAGGGTGGAGGAACACTTAATGAGAGTGCTCTTAAGGCAGGAGTTGTAAATGAGGTGGACGCCTATATAGCACCTAAGATATTTGGCGGAGCAGGTCACTCTCCTGTAGATGGCGAGGGCGTTTCCCTGCCGAATGAAGCATACCGGTTCAGACTTGCGAAAACTGAGCAATATGGAGAGGACATTCTCCTTGTTTATAAAAAATTATAATGGAAACCAATATGGCCATATAAATCATGGGTGTGAATTGTTTCATGAAATGTTTTGAATAGAAGGATGTGAGCAGATGTTTACAGGAATAATAGAAGAAATGGGAACCGTCAGGAAGATAGACAGGGGAGCAGCCTCCTGCAAGCTGACGGTCAAGGCCTCAAAGGTTCTTGAAGGAACCATGGTGGGGGACAGCATTGCTACAAATGGCGTTTGCCTTACAGTGACCGCAATGTCATCCGATGGTTTTACCGCAGATGTAATGCCTGAAACCCTGAGACGAAGTAACCTGGGGAAATTAAGCTCTGGTAGTTATGTAAATCTTGAAAGGGCAATGAGTGCAAATGGCAGATTTGGCGGACACATAGTTTCCGGACATATAGATGGCACAGGCACCATCCGGGAAATGAAGAGAGAGGACAATGCAGTCTGGGTTACAGTGGACTGTGACAGAAAGCTTCTGAAATATATCATTGAAAAAGGCTCAATAACCATAGACGGAATAAGCCTTACGGTAGCATATGTGGATGACACCTGTTTTAAGGTATCAATAATCCCTCATACTGCCGAAGAAACCACACTGCTAAAGGGAAAGCCCGGCACAGTGGTTAATCTGGAGAACGACATAGTAGGCAAATACGTGGATAAGCTGTTACACTTTGATGAAAATCCCGGTGGCACAGAAAAAAATCCAAGTAAGAAAAGCAGTGGAGGGCTTGATATGGGCTTCCTTGCTGAAAACGGATTTGTCTGATAGATAATGTCTTAGATATGTCCGAATACAGATAGATCACTGATCAAAGCAGAGTGATAAATGAAAATAGTCTTATAAATAAGAGTGGACTGATAAAAAATAGTTTGACAAATAAAATAGATCAATATTCAGATAAGGAAAGGAACAGACATGGAATTTAACAGTATTGAAGAAGTTGCTGCAGATCTTGCGGCAGGAAAAGTAGTAGTAATGCTCGATAACGAGGACAGAGAAAATGAAGGAGACGTTATATGTGCCGCTGAATTTGCCACAACTGAGAATGTAAACTTTATGGCAAAATACGCAAGGGGACTTATCTGTATGCCTATGGCAGGCCAGTACGCAGATAAGCTCAACCTTCCTCAGATGTGCATAACAAATACAGATAATCACTGCACAGCATTTACAGTGTCTGTAGATCATGTAAGCACAACAACAGGTATTTCAGCAGAAGAGAGAGGCATAACAGCCAGAGCATTTGTGGCAGATGACGCAAAGCCGGCAGATTTCAGAAGACCTGGACATATGTTCCCGCTTACAGCCGTACCGGGTGGAACCATTGAGAGAAATGGCCACACAGAGGCAACAGTGGATCTCTGTAAGATTGCGGGACTTAAGCCTTGCGGTCTCTGCTGTGAGATCATGAAGGATGACAGAACCATGGCAAGAAAGGATGACCTTATTGCATTTGCAAAGGAACATGGACTCAAGATATCAACCATAGCAAAACTCATCCAGTACAGAAAAGAACATGAGGTGTTCGTTGAGTGTGTTGCCAAGGCAAAAATGCCTACAAGATACGGCGAGTTCACTATTTATGGCTATATCAATAAGTTAAATGGTGAGCACCACGTAGCCCTTGTTAAGGGAGATATAACAGACGGCGAGCCTGTTCTCTGTCGTGTACACTCAGAGTGCCTTACAGGAGACGCCCTTGGCTCAGCAAGATGTGACTGCGGCCAGCAGTATGACGCTGCCATGAAGATGATTGCAAAAGAGGGCAGAGGCGTGCTTCTTTACATGAGACAGGAGGGCAGAGGAATAGGTCTTATTAATAAGATCAGAGCCTACGAGCTTCAGGATCAGGGACTTGATACAGTTGAGGCAAATCTCAAGCTTGGCTTCCCTGAGGACGCAAGAGATTACACCATCGGTACCCAGATACTTGTGGATCTCGGAATAAGAAAGCTCAGACTTCTCACCAACAATCCGCTTAAGGTATACGGCCTTTCAGGCTACAACCTTGAGATCGTAGAGAGAGTCCCTATCGAGATGGAACCGGGCAAATTTGACGAGTTCTACCTCAGAACCAAGAAAGAGAAGATGGGTCATATCTTAGATAACGTATAAAAACAATAAGTGAAAAAAGTAAAGGAGACAGGAATTATGAAGAAGTTAGAAGGAAAAATGGTAGCAAATGGTGCAAAGATAGGAATTGTTGCAGCAAGATTTAACGAGTTTATAGTATCAAAGCTTGTAAGCGGTGCAGAGGACGCACTCTTAAGACATGACGTAAACCCTGACGACATTACAGTAGCATGGGTGCCGGGAGCATTTGAAATCCCACTTGCAGCCAAGAAGATGGCTATGAGCGGCAAATACGACGCAGTGATCTGTCTCGGAACAGTAATAAGAGGTGCCACAAGCCACTACGATTACGTATGTAATGAAGTATCAAAGGGTGTTGCAGCAGTTGGTCTTGAGTCAGGAATACCTGTAATGTTCGGTATTGTTACAACAGAGAATATTGAGCAGGCAATAGAGAGAGCTGGTACAAAGGCTGGAAACAAGGGATATGACTGTGCAATGGGAGCCCTTGAGATGATCGATCTTATGAAGCAGATGTAATATTCTTACAGGGGTATACTGTCGGGAGACAGAGAGTCAAGGGGATAATATTTAAGAAGGAGTGGATTTACATGGCAGATAAATACAATGTGAATAAAGATACAAAGTTACTTTTTTTTGATATTGACGGAACCCTTATCACCGAAGATGGAAGAAGATATTTTCCGGATAGTGCGAAAAAAGCACTTGCCCAGGCAAGAGAGAATGGACATCTCGTATTTATAAATACCGGCAGAGTCATGTGTAACATAACCGAAGAAATAAAGTCAGCATGCTTTGACGGTTTTGTATGTGGCTGCGGAACATATATAAGCTACAGAGATCAGGTTATCTTCCACAATGAGCTTAGCAGAGAGCTGTGCCATGATATAGCAATGATATGCAGGAAAAGCAGGATGTACGGGCTTTATGAGCATACAGACGGCGTGTATCTGGACGGCCGTAACAAGGACAATGAGCTGTTAAAAGAAATGGTAGGATATTTCAGGAATAACGGCATAAATGTAGGAGAAGATATAGATGACGGCAGATTTATATTTGACAAGTTCTGCTGCTGGTATGATGAGAAGAGTGATCTTCAGGGCTTTAAGAACGCCATAGAACCATATTTCGACTACATTGACAGAGAAGGGAATTTCTGTGAGATAGTGCCAAAGGGCTTCAGCAAGGCTACAGGTATAAAGGTACTCTTAGACAGATTTAATCTGCCCCTTAAAAATGCCTACGCCTTCGGAGACGGTAACAACGACGCCCCAATGTTGAGTTATGTGCCTAATAGTATTATAATGGCAAAGGGACCTGAGGAGCTTAAGAAGAAGTGTATGATGGTCACAGAGGACGCCATTGACGATGGCATATATAATGCATTAAAGAGATTGGAGATTATATAATGAATGAAACTCCTGCAAATGAAAATAAGTTAAGGCTTATAGACAGGCTGTCTATAGCCATCACAAGTCCTAAAAATTACGATGAACTGGTAAGGCTCAGCACAGGAAAGATAGTAACATATCTGATCTTAATTTCCTTCCTTCTGGCATTCATAGAATTTGGAATAAATGCCATAACCTATGTTGCCAGGATCGGTGGATTTGAAAATCTTATCCTAAACAGTATGCCGAAATTCACATACCAGGACGGAACCCTTGACATGGAGGACGAATTTTCCATGGATGTTGGAAGTGCCACAGTATATGTGAACACAGATTACACAGACATAACCCTTGATGACTTAAATTCCGACGGGATATATATTGCCTTTGGCAGTTCAAATGTGATCATGGGCTTAAAGAGTACAGGCATGCAGTATACCTATTTTGATTACAAGCTGTCTGAGCTGTTCTGGGAAGATTTTGACAATCAGGGCTTAAGCACCATGGTGCCTCAGTTTTACATGTATATAATATTTGTGGCATTATTTGTGATGGTGTCAAAGGCAGTGAAGATACTTTTCCTTGCTCTGATATTTACAATAATCGCAAGGCCTTTGGCCATGAGGTTTAATACCGGATATGAATTTGCCCAGGTGTATAAGATATGTATATTTGGACAGACACTTTCATTCCTGCTTACGGCGGTCAATACCACAGCAGGATATATCATAGGACCTTCGCTTATGACATTTATCACTCTGATAATCTCATTTGTATATATCAACAGGGCAATCATGAGCAAGGCAAATATATCGGATATACCACCGGGAAGCCTGTAAATGTCAGAACAGCAGACGGACAGATACCGGCAAAGCTGATATGGTGATATCCGTATAAAATATGCAAATGTCATAATATGCCCATTAAAAGTATGTAATGTCCGGCAAGGAGACAGATATGGAGATAGAAAAGAAATATATTGTAAATACATTGCCTGATAAGCTTGACAGCTACAGGTGTAAGAGCCTTGAACAGGCGTACATATCCACAAGTCCTGTAATAAGAGTCAGAAGATCAGATGACAGGTATATCCTTACAGTAAAGTCAAAGGGACTGATAGAAAGAGAAGAGTTCGAGCTGGACATGGATAGGGCGGACTATGAAAGGCTTGTAAAAAAAGCTGATGGAAATGTAATATCAAAGAAGCGTTATATAATACCTGTTACAGACACTGACGGCGGTTGTGGAGATAAGGATGTTGACGCAGGACTTAAGGTAGAGCTTGATATATTTGAAGGGGATTTCAAGGGACTTGTATATGCAGAGGTGGAATTTCCATCACTGGAGTGGGCTGAGAAATTCAAAGCCCCATCTTGGTTTGGAAAGGATGTCACCGGAGAAGGAACATATCAGAACAGTGCCTTAAGCACTATGGCCAAGGCAGATATTCCGGATTTCATTGCAACCACATTGAAGTAAAAGGATACTGCAGGCTTCATGGCAAAGACATTGAGATAAAGCGGATTATACAAGAGTACAAAAAAGAACAAAGATCAAGATTATGAAGGAGGAAGACTGATGATAGCAAGAATGTTATTTGCAACCGGATATGAAGAAGTAGAAGCACTTACAGTAGTTGACCTTTTAAGAAGAGCAGGAATAGACTGCAGGATGGTGTCGGTGTATGATGAGGACTATGCAGTGGGAAGCCACAACATAACAATCAAGATGGACGAGAAGATATCAGAGATAGGAAATGACGCAGACGCTGTTATCCTTCCTGGTGGAATGCCGGGAGTTACCAATCTCATCGCCAGCGAAAAGGTTAAGAAGATCGTGACTGACCAGTATAACTCAGGAAAGCTTGTGGCAGCAGTGTGTGCAGCACCTACAGCTCTCGGAAGCTTTGGAATACTTAAGGATAAGAAGGCTACCTGCTATCCCGGAATGGAGGGACAGCTTAACAGCAGAGAGTTCCTTACAGATACCGTTGTCACAGACGGAAATGTAGTGACCAGCAGAGGCATGGGAACATCCATAGAATTTGGCCTTAAGATCGTAGAATTATTAAAGGATAAGAATACAGCAGATGATCTGGCTGTAAAGATCGTATACAGATAAATGGTTGACATAAGTATTTCGGTAAGGAAACTTGTAGAATTTATCCTTCGCAGTGGAGACATCAGCGATGGTAGCAGTGGGACTCTGTCAAAGGAAGCCATGAATGCGGGAAGCCGTATCCATAGAAAGCTTCAGAAAATGGCAGGGTCTTATTATGATGCAGAAGTTTCTCTCAAGCATGCCGTCACAAGGGACGATATATGTCTTATGGTTGAGGGCAGAGCCGATGGTATCATAGATCAGAGAAGTAACAAAAATGCGGACAGTGATTATATGATAGACGAGATAAAGGGTGTGTACAGAAAGCTGGATGACATAGAAGAACCGGAGACAGTACACCTTGCCCAGGCAAAGTGCTATGCATATATATGGGCACTGAAAAATAAACTTAAGGATATTTCAGTACAGGTTACTTATGTAAACTTAGAAAGCGAAGAAATAAAAAGATTTGCGGAGCTTTATACATTTGAAGAGCTTGAGCTGTGGTACACAGAGCTTATGGACAAAATGTTCATGTGGATAAAGCTTGCCATGGAACACAGCAGGGAGAGGAACAGTTCCATCGAGAACCTGGAATTTCCCTATGCCTACAGGAAGGGGCAGAAGGACATGGCAGCGTGCGTCTATAACACCATCAGGAATGGGGAGCATTTGTTTGTTCAGGCACCTACCGGGATCGGCAAGACCATGGCGGCCATATTTCCCACGGTGAAATCATTTGCCACAGGGCTTACGGAGAAGCTGTTTTATCTTACAGCCAAGACCATAGCAAAGAGCGTTGCGGTAAATGCATTTGCAGTGTTAAGGGAGATGGGACTGTGCTTTAAGACGGTTATCATAACCGCCAAGGAAAAGGCATGTCCTTTAGATGAGATGAACTGTGATCCGGAGAAATGTCCCTACGCCAAAGGTCATTATGACCGGGTAAATAACGCTCTTTATGAAATGGTTAAGAATGAAAATGTAATAGACAGGGACTGCGTGGCAAGGTATTCAGAGAAGCATAAGGTATGTCCCTTTGAACTGAGTCTGGACGCAAGCTTATTTGCTGATGGGATAATATGCGATTACAATTACGTGTTCGATCCCCGGGTGAACCTTAAACGATTTTTCGCAAAGGATGACGGACAGGCGGGGAAATACGTCTTTCTGGTGGATGAGGCCCACAACCTTGTGGACAGGGCTTCCTCCATGTACAGTGCTGTGCTCATAAAAGAAGATTTCCTTGAGGCAAAGAAGATAATAAAGAATTACAGTGTTAAGACCACCAGAGCCATAGACCGGTGCAACAGGGAGTTCCTGGCACTGAAACGGCAGCTTGTGGGACTTGATTATATGGAGCTTGCTTCCATAGGAGATCTGGAATTTGCCCTTATGAATCTGTATTCTGCCCTCGAGACATTTCTTGAGGATCACAGGCATATAAAAGAACGTAAAGAGGTAATGGAGTTTTACTTCAAGATCAATACCTTTCTAAACATCAGGGATCTGGTGGATGAAAATTATGTAATATATGATGAGCTTCTTTCCGACGGAAGGTTCATGGTGAAGTTATATTGCATAAAGCCCTCGGCAAATCTCTCCCTGTGCATGAGCAGGGGCATTGCCACGGTATTTTTCTCGGCAACCATACTTCCCGTAAAATATTATAAGGAAATGCTGTCGGATTCTGAAAATGACAGGGCAATATACATACCATCCCCATTTGACAGGGAAAAAAGAAGGATATTGCTTGGAAGAGATGTAACAACCAGGTACAACAGACGCAACAAAAATGAATATCTTCATATATTTGAATATATAAGGAATATTGTGGAAGCCCATAATGGGAATTACATGGTATTTGTCCCATCTTACAATATGTTAGAGAAGCTTTATGATATTACCGAAGAAGAAGGAGCCGGAGATCATCATGTGATGACCCAGAGTCCGGGAATGACTGAGACTGAGAGAGAGGAGTTTCTTGAGGAATTTCACAGGAGAAATGACATACTGGCTTTCTGTATAATGGGAGGCATATTCTCCGAGGGAATAGACCTTACAGGTGAAAGCCTTGTGGGGGCGGTGGTTGTAGGACCGGGACTTCCACAGGTATGTAATGAGAGACAGATACAGATGGATTTCTTTGACAGAAGCGGCAGGGACGGCTTCCGGTATACATACCAGTATCCGGGGATAAACAAGGTGTTCCAGGCGGCAGGAAGGGTCATAAGGACTGAGGAGGACATGGGAGTTATCGCCCTTCTGGATGAGAGATTTGCCTACAGGGAGTATACAGAATTATTTCCAATGGAATGGAACGACCACCTTACCTGTAACCGGGGAAATGTCCGGGGGCTTCTGGAGGATTTCTGGGATAAATGCAATAAGGATAATTCTTAGATATACATTTTCCCCCAGAGGTGCTATAATGATTGGCACATGTTGAAAAATATCAAAAATAAATGAAAAATGATACTCAGTACAAGGAGACAGATATGGTTAATGTTACTGTTAGGGATATACTGAAAGCCACCGGCGGTGAGCTGCTTTCAGGAAATGAGGATACGGAGCTTCTTGATATCTGTACAGATTCAAGAGAGATAAAGGCAGGAGATCTGTTTGTGCCACTTCTGGGAGAGAAGGTAGACAGTCATATATTTATCGATAAGGCAATGGAGATCGGTGCAGCCACCCTTACATCAGAGCATGACGGAAGAGTGGAGTCAGATAAGGCTTACATAAGGGTAGACAATACCCGTGACGCACTTCAGGATATCGGATTGTACATAAGAAAAAGGTATGACGATATGCCTTATATAGGAGTTACCGGAAGTGTAGGAAAGACAACTACCAGAGAAATGATAACAGCAGCCATCAGCACATCAAAGAGGTGCTTCCACACAAAGGAGAACAGAAATTCTCAGGTGGGAGTTCCCGTAACCCTGTCAGAGCTTGACAAGGGATATGAGGCGGCAGTTATCGAGATGGGTATTTCAGAGCCGGGAGAGATGGAACGTCTTTCAAGAATGGTAATGCCAAGCATATGTGTTGTTACCATTATAGGTGTTGCCCATATTGAGCATATGGGTTCCAAGGAGAATATCAGAAATGAAAAGCTCAAGATAGCCAGCCACATGAAAGAGAGAGGAATAATGCTCTTAAACGGTGATGATCCCCTTCTTAACGAGGTTAAGGATAAGCTTGAGTATAAGACCATAACCTTTGGCTGTGGTGAGGGAAATGATTTCAGAGCCACTGACGTAGTAGCCAAGCAGGGACATACATATTTTAAATGCCAGCATGACGGAGAGTCTGTTGACGTGTGCCTTGCCACAATGGGAAGACATAACGTGAGAAATGCCCTTGCAGCAATAGCTGTGGCATATCTTCTGGGAATACCTATGGAAGTGTCATGCGAGGGCTTCAAGGATTTCTATGGAATAAGACAGAGAGTATTGAAGCTTGAGGGAAGATACACCATCATTGATGACGCTTACAATGCAAGTCCTGATTCCATGAGGGCTGCCATTGATGTTCTCTGCGATTACAAATGTGAGGGCAGGAAGATAGCGGTTCTTGGAGATATGTTCGAGCTGGGAGAGAACAGCAGGAAGTATCACCGGGAGATAGGTGAGTATATAAGAGACAAGAAGATAGATGAGGTTGTGGTAGTGGGCAAGGATTCCATGGAGATAAAGAAAGCCATAGACGAGTGCCCGGATTCCTATTGCAAAGCATATTCATTCAGTGACAACGAAGAGGTATCCATATATCTTATGGCCATCATGAAACCTGAGGATGTGGTACTTATTAAGGGGTCAAATGGAATGAAACTTAATGAAGTGGTGAATATTCTTATGAATTAAGGAATTTTATTATACAAAAGTCACAAATAAAAACGCCACGAAAATTCATTTTCCCGGAAACTATGGTGATTTTGACAGATATCTGTCAAAAATGTCTGACTATTAGGTAAAAAGGGAGAAAAAAAGCAGCATTATTGAAAAAAGCCCGGAAATAAGGTATTATCAAGGTAACTTGAAGCATATAAAATTTTTAAGTTATATAATAATCATTATGGAGGATTAGATAATGGCTACAGCAAAGAAGACAGAAGACGCTAAGAAGGTTGTTAAGGCAACTCCTGCAGATTTAGTTGCCAAGGTTGAGGCAAGCAAGAAGGCAGCAGCTAAGGCTGAGGCTCCAAAGGCAGCAGCTAAGGTTGAAGCTCCAAAGGCTGAGGAGAAGAAGGCAGCACCTGTTAAGGCAGCAGCTCCTAAGAAGACAGCAGTTAAGGCTGAGGCTCCAAAGGCAGAAGAGAAGAAGGCAGCTCCTGCTAAGAAGGCACCTGCTAAGAAAGCAGCTCCTGCTAAGGCAGCAGCAGTTAAGACAAGCGAAACAGTATTTATTGAGTTCGCAGGTGGTCAGATTGAGATCGCTTCAATCGTTGAGAAGGTTAAGGAAAGCCTTGCAGGTAAGGCCGTTAAGGACTTAAAGGTTTACTACCAGCCAGAGAAGAGTGTTGCATACTATACAGCAGATGGTGAGTCTGGTTCAGTTAATCTTTAATCAGTAGTCTTTAATATAATACAATACTTAATAAAAGAATTCCCTGGATGTATGTTCAGGGAATTTTTTTAAGTTTAGGAAAGCATTTACTTCATATTCTTAGAAGTTGCAGTTTATTTATGGCTGCCTGTGGCTGCTGTGTTATAATAGGCTCTGTAGCTCAAAAAAACAGAAGCGGAGGCTTATACTTATACAGTGAAAGCCGTAGTGAGATCATGCCTGTGGCATGGCGGATATGGGGTGATACAGGTGGCAGATATTATTTCATTTGAAGACAGAAAGAGAGAACTTAAGAACTCCGGAAGGATACCGGGTAGGATATGCAGAGATAATGATATAATGGACAGCATATGTAATAAGGGATACAGTGACAGGGATATAAGCTATATATTCCGCAAGGAGATCCTGGAATTTGATATAAGAAAGATATTGTAATAAAGACCAAACATAAGCCCCGGGGAATGATCCGCCGGGGCTTACTTTTTGTAATGATTTATAAAGGTATTTATTATGGAATTCCTACTTGTTGATGGTGAAGTCAGCGTATGCTGATGGAAGACCATGTTCCTTAATGTCGAGACCTTCGATCTCTTCCTCCTCAGTAACTCTGAGTCCGAGAGTAGCCTTGATGATAAGGAATGCGATCGTGATAGTTACGGCTGTCCATGCTGCGATGGAGAAGAGACCTGTCAACTGTACTCCCAGTAAGTGGAAGCCACCACCATAGAAGAGACCCTTGCCGCATATCTGGTTTGCACCATATGTAACGCCATCACCAAATCCTCTTGCAAATGCAGGAGCTGTATCAGTTGCAAATAAACCTACTGCAATAGTACCCCAGATACCATTTAAGCAGTGAACTGCAACAGCACCAACAGGGTCATCAATATGAAGCTTGTGATCAAGAAGCCATACACCGAATACTACGAGTAATCCGGCAACAGCACCGATTATAGTAGAACCAAGAGCATCTGTAACGTCACAAGGAGCTGTGATAGCTACAAGACCGGCAAGTGAAGCATTAAGACACATTGATACATCAGGCTTGCCATACTTGATCCATGTAAAGATCATACATACTACAGTTGCAACTGCAGGAGCAATAGTTGTTGTAAGGAAGATAGAACCTAACTCCTCAACACTTGTTGCGGCTGCACCGTTAAATCCATACCAGCCGAGCCAGAGGATGAATACACCTAAGGCACCAAGTGGAAGGTTATGTCCAGGGAAAGCATTTACCTTAGTTACCTTGCCATTCTTATCCTTTTCGAACTTACCGATACGAGGGCCAAGTATAGCGGCACCGATAAGAGCTGAGATACCACCAACCATGTGGATACATGTTGAACCGGCGAAATCGTGGAAGCCAAGGTTTGCTAACCAGCCGCCGCCCCATACCCAGTGGGCTTCAATAGGATATATTACAGCAGAGATAATAGCTGAATATACACAATATGAAATGAATTTTGTTCTTTCTGCCATGGCACCTGAAACGATAGTAGCGGTTGTGGCACAGAACACAAGGTTAAATACGAAATTTGAAAAATCAAAATTTGCATAGTCCGTGAAAATGTCAAATCCAGGTTTTCCGATTATACCTACCATATCTTCACCAAGTAAAAGTGAAAATCCAATGACGATGAACACCACCGTACCTATACAGAAATCCATAAGGTTTTTCATGATGATGTTTCCTGCGTTTTTGGCTCTGGTAAATCCAGTTTCAACCATTGCGAAACCAGCCTGCATCCAGAATACCAAGGCGGCTCCTATAAGGAACCATACTGCAAAGATTGCTGAGTTATCCATAATAATTCCTCCTTCTTCTTTCCACCGCTGACCCATTTGTATTTTGCCTGGGGCAATGGATCCGGGTTTCGTACGATACAAAAAAATAAGACATGTCACATTCCGGGCTGGAACTCTGACACGTCTTTGTGCATCGCGTTGTTTAAATTTAGGTTGAGTATATGACTGTGAAATGGTAAAATATTGTAAAAATCGGACATATATTTGCTAACCTTTATTTATTAAGCGGAGACTTAATAATCTAAAGAGAACGCCGGAGGAGGGTATATTTTATTATGTTTTATGCAGAGGACATATACCAGAAGAACATAAAATACAATTCGGAGCTTTTCTTTAATGAGAAATTGCCCATGATCGGCTGCGAAACAGACTGGTATACCGCATATGCCGGAGCGGGAGTTAAGGAATATACGGTTTATTGCCAGCTCCTTCAGGGGATAATGGTGGTATTTGCGGAAAATATGGTTGACATAATTCCGTTAGGCAGAATGAAAAAAGCCATTACATATAAAGAAGGGATAAAAAGCTTTGTGGTATTGCAGCTTCCATTCGGATACACCATGAGGGAGGAGGATATAGCAGCAATAAGGGAGGTTATAGGTAGAGATACTTCCTATAAGAAGATGTTTGCAGGGGGTGACAGGGAAAAACGTACAGTAGAGCAGTCAGATATTTCTGTCAATAATGGTGGACAGGATATTTTCAGAGAATGGGCAGACAATGTTATTTCTATATTAAGGGACTGCATTGAACCGAAGCGTATAGACAGCACCGTGCTTTCCATTACAACACATATATCCCTTAGAAACGGAAAGGTCAGGGTGTCGGAGCTTACCGGGTTGTTTGACTATACCGAGAGGACTATAAGGAGAAAATTCGTGGCTGAGCTTGGGGAGGATCCAAAGCTGTACTGCCGGGTGAAGAGGGTGGAAACCACAGTAAACAGGATCCGATCTTATCCCTATGATGATATCAGCTCTTATATGGAGGAATGTGGCTTTGTGGACCAGTCCCATTATCAGAATGAATTTAAACAGATAATGGGCACTACACCGGGAAAGTTCATAAAAAGGGTCAGGGAATTACAGCAGTGATACATCGGCGGAGACTTAATAATATTAAGTGATCTACAGGAAAACGGAGCAGATATTTTACCGTCACGTTAGATAATTATTTAATTATTCGGTCTTTTGGTAATTTGTGGAATTCTGGATTTTCCTATGCTAGAATATTGTCAGCAGTCGGATAGCATGACTGTGTAAAGGGAACATATCTGCCGGGATTTCACAGACAATATTGTCAGGCAGATCAATATGAAATAACAGGAGGACCTGAATTATGAAGAAAGTAGAGATTGTTGTTCGTTCAGAGAAACTTGATGATGTAAAGTCTATCTTAGATGAGTGTGAATCAACCGGTGCCATGGTGTCAAACATTATGGGTTATGGTAATCAGAAGGGTTACAAGACAACCTACAGAGGCAGTGAGTATGTTGTAAATCTTATCCCAAAGGTTAAGATCGAGACAATAGTTACCGATGAGGTTGCAGATAAGGTTGTATTTAAGGTCTGCGAGAAGATATCAACCGGTAAGATCGGTGATGGTAAGATCTTCTTATATGATGTTGCGGATGTTGTCCGTATCCGTACAGGAGAGCGTGGAGAGCAGGCTCTGTAATAATATCCGCATAAAACATGATATGCTTTATAGCCCGATGTCAATTATTGGTGATATCGGGCTATTGCTGTCTTAAGAGAAAAATGTTAAGATGTATGGCATAGCAGTGAAAATAATGAGACAATGAAAATAAGAAGAAACAAAACCGGAGGATAACATGTCAGAAAATTACAATGACAATATAGACAATAAAGATGAAAATGATAAGGATGACGAGTACGAGAAGTACTGTTATCTCTGCAGAAGACCGGAGAGTGTGGCAGGAAAGCTGATCGATATGCCCGGGGGCATAAGCATATGTCCTGATTGTATGCAGAAGACATTTGACAATTTCAATAACAGCGGTCTTGGAAGCATGCAGTTCCTTGACCTGTCAAATCTTTCAAATATGGGCAATCTTGATATGTCACAGCTTTTCAAGAATGACATACCGGATAAGCAGAAGGTGAAGAAGAAGGCGGCAAAGCCTAAGAAGAAAGAGCCGGAGCTTACACTCCAGACCATACCTGCACCCCATAAGATCAAGGCAATGCTTGACGAATATGTAATAGGTCAGGAGTATGCCAAGAAGGTAATAAGTGTTGCAGTATACAACCATTACAAGAGAGTTCTTACCAATACCATGGATGACATTGAGATAGAAAAGTCCAACATGCTCATGGCGGGACCTACAGGCTGTGGTAAGACTTACCTTGTTAAGACCATAGCGAAGCTGTTAAATGTGCCGCTTGCCATAACCGACGCCACAACTCTTACAGAGGCAGGCTATATCGGTGATGATGTTGAGAGTGTGCTTTCAAAGCTTCTTGCAGTGGCAGACAATGATGTGGAGAAGGCTGAGAGAGGAATAGTATTTATTGACGAGATAGACAAGATAGCCAAAAAGAGAAATACAAACAGCCGTGATGTCAGCGGAGAATCAGTACAGCAGGGACTCCTTAAGCTCTTAGAGGGAGCAGATGTGGAGGTGCCGGTAGGCTCAGGAAGCAAGAATGCAATGGTTCCGCTTACCACTATCAATACAAGAAATATCCTGTTTATCTGTGGCGGAGCATTCCCTGATATTGAGGAGATAATAAAAGAAAGACTTAACAAGCAGGCGTCCATGGGCTTTAAGGCAGACCTTAAGGACAAATATGATGACAATCCAAATCTTTTAAGGGAGCTTACAAATGACGATTTAAGGGAATTTGGAATGATACCTGAGTTCCTTGGAAGACTTCCGATACTCTTCACACTGGACGCTCTGGACAAGGATATGTACGTGAAGATACTTAAGGAGCCTAAGAATGCTATTCTTAAGCAGTACAAGAAGCTTCTTGCTTTAGATGAGGTAGATCTCTGCTTTGACGATTCAGCATATGAAGAGATCGCTGCCCAGGCAATGGAGAAGAAGACAGGAGCCAGAGCCCTTCGTGCCATTATCGAGAAATTTATGCTGGATATCATGTACCAGATTCCAAGAGATGATAACATTGGAAGAGTCACAATTACCGGAGATTATATAAGAGGCACAGGAAGCCCGCTTATTGAGATGCGTGGCGTGGAGAGACTTCCGGGATAGATAGTAAAAATTTCAGGCTGGATCACAAAACATCAGGAATATATTATAAAAATTCAAGTGTTTCAAGGGTGAACCATAAAAAAATTCTTGATAAAATTTTATCATTATGATACAATCTACGAAGTCCGTAAGGGAGTAGTCAGCATTGGCAACAATGTTGTAGTATCAACATAATGGTGTTTAACCTGGTATTACTGTAGATGATGAGACTTAAGAGACAGTTTATTTGCTGTCCCTTGAGTCTTTTTTTATTATTGCACTACCAATATGAAATGAGGGGGACACCGATTCAGCAGATGATTTACAGTGGTGGAGTTCAACCACAGGATCTTGGAGGAAAAACATATGAAAATTTCAGAACTTTTTATTTTGGCAGTAGGATTATCCATGGACGCATTTGCGGTGTCCATATGTAAAGGATTGTCCCTTGGCAAGATCAAGGCAAAGCATATGTGCATTGCAGGAGCCTGGTTTGGAGGCTTTCAGGCATTAATGCCACTTATCGGATATTTCCTTGGAAGCTTCTTTGCTGACATGGTAACAAAATGCTCACATTGGATAGCCCTGGTACTTCTGGTTCTGATCGGAGCAAATATGATCAGTGAGGCATTCGGAGAAGAAGAGAAGCTTGATAATGATATGGGCTTTAAGACTATGCTGCTTATGGCTGTTGCCACATCAATAGATGCACTGGCAGTTGGAGTTACATTTGCATTTTTAAAAGTAAATATAATCGCAGCCGTATCCTTTATCGGAGCAACCACATTTGTATTATCTGCTTTGGGTGTGAAGATAGGAAGCATATTTGGTGACAGGTATGAGAAGAAGGCAGAGATAGTTGGAGGATGTATCCTTATTCTCATAGGAATTAAAATAGTACTTGACTCATATGGCATATTAGGATAATTTATGGATAGAATATAACTTGAATGTATTCTGTAACGGCAGTGATGTTTAGAAAATATGACAGCCGTATCAAATGAAAACGGAGATGAAATATGTATAAAAAAAATCTGATAAGCAAGATAAAAAAAGGCACAGCACTTATTTTGAGTGCCGTTCTTATGTTTTCAATGGCTGCCTGTGGCAAGGGGAATGTAAAGGGAACCATCAATGATAAGACCACAGAGGCTGCTGTGACCACAGAGGCAGATAGTGATGAAGACACAGAAGAGATCACCACAGAGGATATGAGCCAGTATCAGGAGGATCCGGAGGAACAGGCCAGGTTCGATGAGTTCTTAGACAGATACTATAAGGCAGAGGTTACAACAGACACACTTTCATATAATTACAGTGTAAAAGATGGCGAAGCCATGGGCATAGAAGAGCCGGAGGTATCTCTTGGAGATGCCGACATGTCTGAGGAGGCTGTTGCTGCAGAACGTAAGAAATACGCAGACTTCAAGACGGAGCTTGAAGGCTTCAGTTATAAAGCGCTGACAGCAGACCAGAGACTTACCTATGATATGCTTGATGAGTATCTGACAGTTTCGGATATGGCATATGATAATATTTACCTTATGGAGCCATTTTCTCCTATGAGAGGACTTCAGGCAAATCTTGCCACTAACTTCACAGATTACAGATTTGACGATAAGGGAGATGTAGAGAGGTATATCCAGCTTATAAATATGGTGCCGGATTATTTTAATTCCTATCTTGATTTCGAAAAGGTCAAGTCAGAGAAGGGATTTTTCATGTCAGACGATGTATGTGATCAGGTTATCGAGCAGTGTGACACCTTCCTGGAGAAGACAGATGATCATTTTATGATCACAGTATTTGATTCAAATATTGATGCACTGGACTTCCTTACTGATGAGGAAAAGGCAGATTTCAAGGCACAGAATAAGGAGGCAGTGTTAAATAGTCTCCTGCCTGCATATCAGAATGTTAAGGATGTGCTGACATCACTTAAGGGAACAGGCCAGAATGATCTGGGAATATGCTATTATGACGGCGGTAAGGATTACTATGAGTACCTTCTCAAATATTACACAGGTACAGAGAAGACTCCGGAAGAGGTCATCAACATGTTAGATGAGAACCTGAACCAGTTATTTGTGGAGATGTATTCTCTTTATGGTGAAAATCAGGAGGCATATGAGTATTTCGTTGAGAACTCCGAGACGCTGTTCTCAACAGATGGAATGACATCTCAGGAGATCATAGATGAGCTTATGAGCAAGAATGCCAAGAATTATCCTGATTTCAAGAATATCGAGTACGATGTTGACAATCTTGATCCGGCGATGGAGTCAATTCTTGAAAATACCCTTGCCTATTACATGGCACCGGCATATGACGATCAGGATCACAATATCATAAGGGTAAATGGAGCTCATGCCGACAGTGGTCTCTGGACAACACTTGCCCACGAGGGCTGCCCTGGACATATGTTCCAAAATGCATATTATATGTCATTAAATCCAAATCCTGTCAGAACCCTTTATAACTTCCTTGGATACAAAGAGGGCTGGGCTATGTATGCCTGCTATGACTCCATAGGAAGCTATGAATTTGACAATCCGGATTACGCAGATGTGCTTACAAAGCTTTACAAGATAAATGATGAGATCGGATATCTTGCCACAGGAAGAATTGATATAGGCGTCCATTATGAGGGCTGGTCAGTAGATGATGTGGCAGATTATCTTAATAAGTCAGGATTAAATGGAGAGATCGCCCAGGATATATTTGACAGTATCATAGGTGATCCGGCAGTATACCAGAGCTACTCAACTGGATATTATGAAATGGCTGAGCTTGAGGATTATGCAGAAAGACAGCTTGGAGATGACTTCGACCTTAAGGAGTTCAACACAGTTATCCTTAAGACAGGACCTATCCAGTATGATATCTTAAAGAGAGAGGTTCAGAAATATATAGCTGAGAAGAAGGCAGATTAATTCAGGACGAGAATTAAATTCAGCAGTAAAATTGAATTTAGCAATAAATTTGAATGCTGCAAAATATAATTGTTGTATATGAGTTTTTGGCGATATTCAAGGGAGGATGTACCTATGAATGAAAATTGCTATGAGGCAGTATACAGCGAGGATTATGCAGACTATATAGTTGAATACAACGGAGACAGGCAGGTGTTGGAAGAGATTTATTCCAATGCCTGCCTGCTTTTTATTGATAACAGATATGCAGTGCTGTACACAAGGAAGAGAGACAGCTATATGGAGAGCTTCGGTGAACTGGCATATAATATATTTCCCAAGCTGTTGGCACCTATGGTCGGGACAGCTGATGTGGCAAATGATGGAATAGTAATGGCAAATGATGGAAGGACAATGTTAAGCGATGATAGAACTAACGAAAATGTCTACAATAGTCCGTCTGTTCTTTCTATGATAAATGGAGAAAATCTCGACAACGAAAGTGTTCTTGGCCTTGATGGAAAAGATGTGATCATCGGAATAGTTGATACCGGGATAGACATCTTAAATGAAGAATTTCGAGATGAAGCAGGCAGAACCAGGATAAAATATGCCTGGGATCAGAGTATTAATTCTTTCTCAGGAGATACATTAGAAAAAAATACAGAAAAGATGACAGAGGAAACTTCCGAAGAATACCCATTTGGAACATATTATACGGAGGAGCAGCTTAACAGGGTTGTTGAGGAAGGAAACAGCGTGCTCCGTGGGGAGGATAACCATGGGAATTTTCTTGCTTCCATAGCCGCCGGGAGAAATAACGGTATTGCAGTAAACAGTGACCTTGTGGTGGTGAAGCTGAAGCAGGCAAAGGAAAATCTCAAGGAGTTGTACGGAGTCAGGCAGGGAGAAGCCTATTCGGAGGCGGATATAATGCTTGCGATTGCGTATATCCTCCAGTGTTCCTACAGATTAAGGAAAACAGTGTCCATACTTATAGGCTTTGGAACCAACAGCGGAAGCCACACAGGTAGTGCGGCTCTTGAGGCATATATAAATAACATAGGAATACTCAGAGGTGTATGTGTCAGTGTCGCCGGTGGAAATGAAGGCTCTGCCGGTCATCACACTGAGGGGGACATAGAGGAAAATGAGCAGGCGGTCATAGAGATAAATGTGCCGGAGAAGACAGCATTTACCCTTGAAATATGGGGAAAGGCTCCGGGAGTGTATGCCATAGGCATGGACATTGCCGGTGGCGAGATAATTGATCGTATCCCGCCCCGATTTGACAGAAGCCAGATAATAAGACCTATATTTGGCGGCGGAACCATATATGTGGATTATTTTCTTGTGGAGGGGCAGTCCGGGGATGAACTGATATTGGTAAGGTTCTTTGACACCCCAAGAGGACTTTACAGGATAACCCTTACAGCCACCGGAGCTGTGGAGAAGCAGTACAGGGCGTGGCTGCCGGTAAGCAGTTTCGTGCCGGAGGGACTGGTATTTACAAATCCTGTAACCTGGGGAACAGTGACGGTGCCTGGAACTGCGGTGACACCTATAGTTTCTGCGGCATATAATTACAGCGACGGAAGCATATATGTAAATGGCAGTCGTGGCTACACCGCGGATTTAATGGTGAAGCCTGACCTTGCGGCTCCCGGGGTGAACATCACCGGAGCAGGTCCATACAGCACAAGTGTTACCGGAAGCGGAAGCTCAATAAGTGCAGCCTGTGCAGTTGGTGCCGCTGCTCTTATGCAGCAGTGGTCCAGGGATCGGGAACTGTCACCATATATAAATGGTAATCAGATACGTCAGTACTTTATAAGAGGAGCAGACCGTGAGAGGAGCAGACAGTATCCGGACAGATATTTTGGATTTGGAACACTGGATCTCCGAAAGACCTTTGAGGCCTTGAGAAATCTGTAACAGATGAAAAAACAAAATTTCAAAAAAAGCTTGACCTGAAGTTGACTTTAGGTATTAAACTTCATTTGTAGTAGAGAGGTGTGGTAGTAATTCCAAAATCCACACACGTTGAGAGAATGGAAGAGAATTTCAATGCGTTTGACTTCACACTTTCAGATGATGATATGGATACCATAGCTGCTCTTGACAAGAAGAGCTGGTAGAAAAAAGTGCTGGTAAAAAGTACTGGCAGAAAAAGTGTTTTTAGAAAAATATAATACTGGAGGTTTAGAGAAAATGAAGAATAAAAAGATTTGCTCAATTATTTTAACAGTTGTAATGGCGATGGGACTTATGGCAGGATGTGGTTCTTCTGACAGCGGTCAGACAGCCAATGCTGATAATAAAACGGAAAGTACAATTGAATCAGAGGACACAACAGAAGCTGGAACAGGAGATGCAGTATCAGAGGCGGAGACAGAGGAAGCATCAGAAACAGAGGAAACAACAGCATCGTCAGAGACAGGGAAAACCTTGGTGGTTTACTATTCATCAACAGGAAATACACAGGGGGTTGCAGAGACTATTGCAGATATTACGGGTGGAGATCTGTTTGAGATCGAACCTAAGGATCCATATACATCAGATGATCTTGACTGGACAGACAATGACAGCCGTGTGTCAAGAGAGCATGACGACGAGAACTTAAGGGATGTGGAGCTTGTCACTACAACTATAGACAACTGGGATTCATATGATACAGTATATATAGGTTATCCTATCTGGTGGGGTATTGCCGCATGGCCAGTGGATAATTTTGTAAAGGAAAATGATTTCACCGGCAAGACAGTAATTCCATTCTGTACATCAGCTTCATCAGGAATTGGCGAGAGTGGAAGCCTTCTTGAGGAGATGGCAGGAACAGGAGACTGGAAGGACGGAGAGAGCTTTCATGGTGGAGCATCAGAAACAGATATCCGTTCATGGATAGACAGTCTTGGATTATAAGCAATGATTGATTTGGGAAAATATCCTGTAATGTGAATCGAAAAATTTCAGTTGCGCCGAATTAATATACCATAACGATTTAATATAATTAACAGCACTAGAGCATTTATGTGACAGCAGCATAGATGCTCTTTTTTGTACCACAAAAATGAGATGTAATGATTGGAAGGAAAGATAAATAAGGGAATTCGTAATTGCATGGAAATATTTTCTTGATATTATAATGTACATAGTGTGTATATAACACATGAACAGTTGACGCAATACTTAAAGAGGAGGTACCCATGCATCGAAGATGCATATAAAATGGTACCGACGATATGCCGCCGAATGAAATGAGGGGGCAATACTTAAAAATGCAAATTTTAAATGGGCTGATGTTCAAATGGAGGAATAAAGGAATGAAAGATTTGATATTAGGCGGCTTTTATTTTATGCTGATAGGAATGTTCATATATCAGATGATAATGTTTATGAATGTATCAGATTATGTACAGACGAGTGCGATGAAGAGAAAGCTTTCGACCGGGCTGCCTGCATTTGTGAGCACGATCATATATCTTCTTCTGATGACCGTGCTTGTTGTAGAAAAGTATGTGCTCATCCGGATGTATCCGGATATGGAAGATCAGTATCTGGACGTTTTATGTATGATCATAGTTCTCTTATTTTTCACCATGGTATTCTGTGGTGTATGTTACAAGTATTTCCTTATAAGCTTTATTGTATTTATGGTTTTGGTTGTGTTTGGAATTACCGGGTTCAATACATGGATCGACATGAAGCACATAACAGACGTGATGAATATAGGCTTTGGTGCCATGGCTGCATTTGGATATGCAGCCGTTATCCTGGGTGGAGTGCTTGAATATATACTCAGCTCTGCGTTTTACAGAAAACCGCTTTCGGAATTTGCATTGAATGGTATTGCGAAGGGCATGGATAAGTAGCTGAAAATAATATATTGGAAGACAAAAATAAACTCGGCGCAGATGCTCCCGTTTTTGTTGTGTAAAACGTAGTCAATGCTTCAGGATTGATGCAAAATCATGAAAATCCAATTGTGCAATATGTCAAATAGTTGTATATTTTGTTTGGACTATAAAATAATATTCAGGCAGGTTTGATATGGATAAGGTATATATGCTTGGTGGCAGAAGAAGCTATATAGGCGTTGAAAATGGAATATACAGGAATGTCAGTGCTTCAGAGCTGGGGGCATTTGTAATAAAAAGCGTAATGGACAGCTACGGTCTGTCGTCAGAGGAGATAGATCTGGTGACAGTTGGAAATGCAATAGGCGCAGGTGGCAATATAGGCCGCCTTGCTTCACTTATGGCAGGTGTAGCTGACAAAACACCGGTAATAACGCTGGATTCACAGTGCGGTTCGGGTCTTGCAGCAATAATGCATGCAGCCATGCAGATTGAGCTTGGGATGGCAGATATTGCTATAGCCGGTGGCTTTGAGAGCAGTTCGACAGCACCGGTCAGAACTATCAACAAACGTCACCCTGACTATATACAGGATGAAGATAATACATTTAAAGTGGCGAAATTTAAACCAGGTCCTTACGACGAATTTGCAATGTTAAGGGGGGCTGAGAGATGTGCAGAAGCATATTCAATGGACAGACATGAGCTTGATATGTATGCCATAAGAAGTCACAGAAGAGCAGCCAAAGCCAGGGATAAGGGCGACCTGAACGGTATACTGGCAGGAAGCTTTTACGAGCGCCAGACAAAACCACGCACTGAGAAGGACGAGGGGATAAGAGACTGGATATCAGAGAAGCTTCTTACAAGACTTCCGGTACTGGTGCCTGGTGGAAGATATATTACTGCGGGAAATGTCTGCCTTACCAACGATGGGGCAGCATTTGTGGGCCTCTGCTCAGAGAGATACCTGGAAAGATACAGGGAAAACCACCAGATCACGGAAAATATATTCAGGATAGCTGATATCGTCTCTGCTGGTTCATCACCGGATATGAGTCCGGCAAGTATAATTCCAGCTATAGATAAGCTTTTGGAACGGAACAGGCTTAGTAGTTCTGATATACTGGCATGGGAGTATAATGAAGCATTTGCAGTTATAGACAAGCTTATGGAGAATTATGTAAACAAAGACTGCTCAAATGCAAATATATTTGGTGGCGCTCTTGCATATGGACATCCATATGGTGCTTCGGGTGGAATAATAACATTGCATCTGATGAAGGCAATGGAGAAGCTGATGAAAAAGGAAAATAATATTGGTAAGGCTGAAGCATCAGGTAAGAGATACGGAGTATGTGCAGTTGCTGCTGCTGGTGGCATAGGCACGGCGATGCTCATAGAAGAGGTGGGTTTACATAAAAATGAAATATAGAAATTACTATGAAATGATAAAAGCTGTTCCGGCAGACCATGTTGCTGTTATAGAAGACGGAAAAGAGCACACATATGGGGATATTGTAAAGGCGGCAGATAAAAAATGTGATGAGCTGAGCTTTGAAAATGGCATGTGTCTTATAGTGCAGGATACTGTTGTGGATGAACTCGTATATTTCCTTGGGGCAATGAAAGCAGGGAAGGTACCTGTTATATGTGGGAAAAATCCCAGTGAAGAGGAGCTTGCTTACATAAGCACAATAAATGTGCCTGATGAAGCAGTGATGGGAGTCATGACATCAGGAACCACAGGAAGTTCAAAGGTGCTATTTAGGACCATGGAGAGCTGGGCAGATTATTTTCCAGTACAGAATAAGCTTTTTTCCATGGGCGGAGATACTGTGCTGTTCACACATGGTTCCCTGTCATTTACAGGAAATCTGAACCTTTACATGGGACTTATGTATGCCGGTGGCAGGATCGTGACAACCAGGAAATTTGACCCAAGATATTGGGCTAAATGCATAGAAGAGAATTATGTAAACTACATATACCTGATCCCGGTGAAAATGATGGCTTTGGTGAAGGCTTATTCGAAGGACGGCAGGCAGGCTGAAAATATCTGTAATGCTGCTATAAAGCATTATATCACCGGCTCCCAGTCATTTGGGGCGGATGAGGCACGGAGAGTGAAGAGGATTTTCCCTGAATGTGACATGCTTGTTTATTACGGAGCATCAGAGATAAATTACATAACATATCTCACCGACAGAGATTTTACAGAGGATTCAAGACTGGTGGGAAGACCATTCCCTGAGGTAGATGTCAGCATAGAGGACGATGTATTTGTGGTTGACAACTCGTTTGGTGTTATTGGCGCTCCAAGACCTTATAAGACAAATGACCTGGGCTTTGAGGACGAAGAAGGAAGATTTTATTTCCTCGGAAGGGCTGATGATATAATGGTTGTAAATGGAAGAAAGCTGTCAGCCTACAAGATCGAGGAGGCCCTGCGTAAGTATCTCGGGGTAAAGAATGTAGCTGTAAAGTCCGTGAAAAATGGCGATGACGAATCTATATGGGCATATTACGAGTCAGAAACAGAGAAAACTGATAAGAGTTATGTAAACATAAGGCAGAGCCTTGCAGATGTTTTGGAAGCCTGCGAGATCCCGAAACATTTCGTCAGAGTCGACAGCCTGCAAAAGACAGAAAGTGGAAAGGTGCTTAGAAGACTAGTGTAATGAATATGCAGACCGGTCAGGTTACAGATATATGTGAAAGGTCAATAGGGAATTAATATTTTAATTGACTTATGAAAGATTTATAATATGCCAGTCCTATAGGGATAGACGTCAGTTTGTTTGGCGTTTTTACTGCAACATATCTGGTTGGTATGTCATAGTTTGCAATGAAATTTTTATTTACAATATAGCTTTTGTGGCATCTGATGAGGTTGGCAGGCAGCCTCTGTAGCATAAGCCGTTATAAATAATATAGGGGTGTTCTCAAACTTGGGAAGTGTGCGTATATATCTTCCAAGATCGATTCCGGTAAGACCATCAGAGCCGTCAAGTTGAATATCAAGAAGTATAACATCTATGGATATACTATCTGAGAGTAAGGCAACAGCCTCATTATAATTTGATGCTGTAAAATAAACATCTGACGACAGATAACATTATAATTTTTAACACGATTAATGTCAATAAAAGACGTAAAATATTGTTTATTACCTAATACACATCGTTCATTACAAATTCCTGACAAATAATAGACATGTCTATAAAGATATGTTAGCATAATATAGTAATGAACTTATATAAAAGTTTCGGAAGAACTCCGTCGTTATTGATGTATGTAACGGCGGAGAAATTTTATAATTAATCATATGGATGTGTCAAGTTTTCTATGAAAACTTGATATGTAGCTCCAGCTATTTGCCGAAGGCAAAATTTGCATGGCTGAAGTTTAATTGATAGGAGATGATCTGGGGTGTGTGGATGTCTCATTTTATGATAGCGGCAATGAAGAAACAGGAGTTGATAATAAATCAGAAATGTCAGCAGAAGAGGCACAGACTGTAGCATATGAGTATTTTGACAGCCTTGGATTATCCGGCATGAAGCTGTCATATTGTACAGATATGTACTGGAATTATTACGACTACAAGAATGATGTTATTGCTGAGGAAGCAGATGGCTATGTGATCAGCATGAACAGAACTGTAAACGGAATAGAAATCTATAATCCATATCTTTTAAATATAGATTATTTTGATACATCAGGAGATGTGGGCTATCTTATTACCAATGAGAATTTTAAAGCGTATGTATACGATGGAAAGGTGATTTCTGCTAATATTACCATGGGCATTGAGGAGGAAGACGAGGAAAGTGATGTGAACCTGCTTTCATGGGATGAGGTTCTTGAAGCAGCAAAGACAGGTATACCAGAGTATTATGGAAATCTTGATAACAAAACCGGGTATCTTGATATAACCTTTGATGAGGTTAAACTTACATATTACCGGGTTAAAAATACGGAAATTGATGAGAATGGTGATGAGATTGTCAAGGGGTATAAGATCATACCTGCATGGGCATTTATATGTACAGATGCAGGAAAAAATGGTGATACATCATTTGTTGGAGCTGGAGCTAAAGACATGTATCCGTTCCAGCTTGTAATAATAAATGCCATGGATGGTAGTGTTGTTGATCTTACCCATGAAGTGGAGTATTAAGTTAGAAATCCGGAATTATGAACGAGTCTATTATCTGAGTAGTGATGCTTAGAGAGTGATTCTGGAGCGGATTTTTTATTGAAAATGCCTCTTATGGGTGATATTATAAAATGCAGGATTTAGTTGACAAAAGGTATAAAAGCGTTTAGCCTTGAGCAATTATAAAAAACGAATATAAATACAATTTACTTGTGGATAAACTTAAACCGAACCGATGTTCAAGTAAATAAGGAGAGAAAATGAAATACTGTATAGAGAATGAACTAAATACCATGGATTTTCATGATGCATCAATAGAGGCAGTGGACTGGAACGATAAGGGAAAAGAAAATGATGATTCTGTTATTATATTTACACTGACCGGTGTTATAGTTAAGGCAGAAAATTCCCAGAATGAGATGTATACAGACAGGTATGCAGATACCATGAACCTTAGATTTACAGGAGCAGAAATTCAGGCAATCCTTCTTGAGGGACACAAATTATACGACGCAAATGACAAGCTTATAGAGCAGGTGCCTGACAGACCCTTCAAGCCGGAAGAGTATAAGCAGGTTTTAAAGAGATTTGCAAATAGTGCTGTATTCTACGCAGGTGCCCCGAAGGAAAAGGTTGTTGAGAATTATGTAAACTATTCTGCACCACAGCCTGATGGAACATCACAGGGTGAGGCTGTTGACTACAGTAAGAAGGAATGTTTCCAGATGATAATCGATACCGAGGAAGATGACAACCCATCATATGTGGTGAGCTTCTTCTACGATAATGTAACAGCGTCCTTCGAGCATTTGCTCAATAAAGCAAATATAATGTAAAAACAAGAATGCCAATATTGTTTAAATTGCGAGGCGTGGATTAGAAAAACACATAGAAAAGACAAAAACAAGGGAACCGATATTGTTTAAATTGCGAGGCGTGGATTAGAAAAACACATAGAAAAGACAAAAACAAGGATGCCCACATTGTTTAAATTGCAGGGGAGGATCAGTTATGGCGAAGAGGATCAAGCAGTATCTTGATTATAGAGAAGAATTATTGGCGAGGGATGATCTGGATTTTAAAGAAGAGCAGAGAAAACATCTTATCCAGATAAACTTTTTCATGCATGAAAGACTCATACATTTAATAGTTACATTTCTGTTTGCCATACTCACAGTGGTTGGCTGCATGGCATTTGTGATATTTGAGAAGATATCCCTGCTTGTCCTGGCATTGGCATTTATGGTGCTCCTTGTGCCATATATCAAGCACTATTACCTCCTTGAAAACAGTGTCCAGAAAATGTATGACCAGTATGACAGGCTGCTTGCCAAAACCGCCCCGGAACATTTTCATGTGAAATAAAATTGCAACCTCCAATATGACCTAAAAATGAAAAACTGCAAAACAAGTCAAGGAAAACAAGCGTAGAAGATGACTTGAAAAGCTAAAACAATAAAACAGGTCAAGAAAAGCAAGCAAAAAACATGACCTAAAAATGAAAAACTGCAAAACAGGTCAAGAAAAGCAAGCAAAAAACATGACCTAAAAATCAAAAACTGCAAAATAGGTCAAGAAAAGCAAGCAAAAAACATGACCTGAAAATCAAAAACTGCAAAACAGGTCAAGAAAAGCAGGCAAAAGGCATGACTTTAAATCTCAAAAACGCAAAACAAGTCAAAAAACCGGTACAAGAAGCAGTTGCCATAACAAAAAATATGTATGTCAAGATCATAAAACATGTTTTGACATACATATTTTTTTTGCGGTCCCAATTTGATAAGACACCAAAAGTGTGAACTAAACAGCGTTTGATACCATGAAACCGAAATTACGGTACATGTACGCCCATTATTTCCTACTTTAAGTCAGAGAAATCGTACTCCACTGCCTTTTTATCGGAACCAACCTTATAGATCTTTCCGGTGTCAGGGTCAACATAGAAGTCACCGACCTTCTTATCTCCATCCTTGGAGTCGTGAAGCTCAATGTGGTATCCATGCTTTCCGTCAGCATACTCAACAAGATCCTTATCATTGTTGGTTACTGAATATCTGCCTGTAGAGTCAGGAAGCATACCCATGAAACGGTTATAAGCATCATCAAATGTTCTTACAGAGCCATTCACCATATCACCGGCACCGTCGGCAATATTGTCGGCAACGTCACCAACACCATGTGCAGCATCATTTACAGCGTCACCGGCACCATCAGTCACATCCTTCACAGCGTCACCGGCACCATCAGTCACATCCTTCACAGCGTCGCCGGCACCGTCAGCAACATCCTTCACTGCATTACCGGCACCGTCAGCAACATCCTTCACTGCATTACCGGCACCATCAGCAGCGTCCTCTACAGCATTACCGGCGTCATCCATTGGATTGTTGGAATTAGAGCAGGCTACCATTGCCATACACATTGTACAGCACATCAGTAATAAAAATATTTTCTTTTTCATTGTTGTTTCCTCCAATAAAATTTTATGGAATTATTATGCCAAGTAAGTGATAAAATATTCCTGTGGTTTTCATTGAGATAATATTCAAATTATTGTATTATATTTCCGTGGGCTGATGTTCAATGATTGTGTCAAGTTTTATATGAAAACTTGACATGCAGCGTCAGCCCTTTGCCAGAGGAGGTACCCATGCATCGTAGATGCATATAAAATGGTACCGACGATATGCCGCCGAATGAAATGAGGGGGCAATACTTAAAAAG
>JBNMGN010000003.1:0-210796 GCA_050872265.1 Coprococcus sp. | reverse complement strand
GTAATTTATGATATGTCCAAAACATCTATGATGTTCCTTATCCTTGCATTCCTGTTTGAGAACCTTGTAATTTATGATATGTCCAAAACTAACCCTGAAGGTACAAACACGGTTTCGCGTTTGAGAACCTTGTAATTTATGATATGTCCAAAACGCAAGAGATAAAAACTCCTCAGTGGGGGTCGTTTGAGAACCTTGTAATTTATGATATGTCCAAAACTTAAAAAGGACGGTTGTATTTTGATCCGGTGTTTGAGAACCTTGTAATTTATGATATGTCCAAAACACCAACGCTCCATCTGTTCTCCCCACCCCAGTTTGAGAACCTTGTAATTTATGATATGTCCAAAACGTAACAGCTCCAAATAGCCTTAAGCATTTGGTTTGAGAACCTTGTAATTTATGATATGTCCAAAATTGTAATCTGAATTTGTTGCTCCTGACACGGGTTTGAGAACCTTGTAATTAAAGTAAAGAAAAAGAGGCAACAATGCCCCTTTTTCTACGTCATACAATTAAACACAATATTAAGTTTACTGTTCAATTTCTTTGACATATTTTTGAACTTCTTCTTCAGTCAGTTCACATTCTTCAGCTATCTGGGAAATAGATTTTCCTTTTTGAAGTTTTCTTGTAACAAGTTGTTTCAGTGTTTGGGTTATACCATCGTTTAAACCAGAATCATATCCCTGCTCAATGCCCTGTTGTACAAGTCGGTCACTTAATGCTACATAATCTTCGTCGCCCATTTCAGACACCCTCTTTCGAATTAGATCATCATTATTCAATAAATTATCCTCGATGTTATGTAATGAAGTTATTAATAACTCAACTTCATTTGCATTAAGTATACCATTCTTGTAAAGATTATCCAATTCTGTTTTTGCGTTAATCCTGAAATTATATAATGCTTTTGCAAGCTTCATTTTAGTTTTTTCAGTATATTGACTGGCTCTGATCATTCTGCTGTATAGCTGTACCTGTTGGAAGGGGATTAAAAGATACATTTTCTTTCTTGAAAGTTCTGAGACAGTTTCGCTGGCAGATATACATGGTAATTCATAGGTGACAGTATTGCCATCGGGCAAATGCAGATTTACCCTGATCTTATCCTCTTTATTTGCACCGGCTAGAAATACTACTGCCTGTAGAGGCATAACAATTTCTATTTCATATTTGTCATCTGCAACTCTGGATATGTCTCCATTTTGTCTTAAACCGCGGATGGTTTCTTTCATACCATATTCAACCATTCGTATTGCCATATTTCCCTCCAAAAGCTGGTATTCTATATGATATTTGCAGTTTTCAATCTCCAGGAACATGTCCATATAAGTGGTATTTTCATTGGCGTCAATGGTCTGCTCTTTGTCCAGAAAAACTATTCCTGCGTCTTCTGCATGATGTTTAGAAAAAACAGAATTAATCAATAAAATTAACAGTCTTGGACATGATTCACAGACTCTTTTAATTTCTTTGTCGTAAAAAGCCAAGTTCTCCTCCTTAAGATTTGTTTATAGAATTTCAGATTGCAATCAGAAGAGATAATTATCATATCCCCACCATATACTAATTTCTCTGTATTGTCAAAATTTCAATGACTGTAAAAATGTCCACTGACTTTGTGGTAGTCAATTTGTGTAAAATAAATAAAAGTGGAGATAAAATTCAAAAAAATACCATAATTGACACAAAAACATCTGCAAAAAACGCTAAAAAACAGACCTTACCCCCACTTATCAACAAAATTAAGATTGATAATAAAATTTGTATACGATTTGTATAATTTTCAATGTCATGTCATAATGCTCCAAACAAAGCAAATAAGCAGGATCATACCATTTGCCAAATCTGTATAATTGTAAAAAATTATACACAACGTATATTTTATCAATCTGTCATAACTCAAATACAACCTAAGACGTTCATAAATTCATCCATAAATCCATCCATAAAGATTATTGATTAAACCGAAAAAGTATAGATTAAAAAGGGAAATAAACTAATATATTTGGCATAATTTAAACCCCGACCAAACAAAATTGGAAACCAACTCCAACAAAAATAAATTGGAACATTTTATCTGCAATGGTATACTTAAGGAAAAGGGAACAGGAGGAAACTATTATGGCATTCAGAAAAGACTTTTTATGGGGAGGCGCAACAGCAGCCAATCAGTATGAAGGTGCGTGGAATGTGGACGGAAAAGGTGCGTCGGTATCCGATCATTGTACCAATGGATCACATACAACTCCCAAGAGGATAACAAAAGAATTTGAAGAAGGAACATTGTATCCAAGCCATGAGGCAACGGATTTCTATCATCACTATAAGGAAGATATTGCCCTTGCCCACGAGATGGGATTTAAGGTCTTCCGTATGTCCATAAACTGGACCAGGATATTTCCAACTGGAATGGAAGATACTCCTAACGAAAAAGGATTGGAGTTCTACGATAAAGTATTTGACGAACTTAACAAGTATGGCATAGAGCCACTGGTGACTATATCTCACTATGAAATGCCTTACGCCCTTGTGGAGGAGTGCAACGGCTGGGCGTCAAGACGTTGCATAGATTATTACATGAATTACTGCAAGACAATATTTGAAAGATACAAAGATAAGGTAAGATACTGGCTTACCTTCAACGAGATAAACTGTATGGCGATGCCCCTTGGTGCAGTGCTTTCACTGGGTATCATTAAGGGCTATGAGGGTCCCGTTACAAATGTTCCGGATAACAAGCAGGAGAGATATCAGGCACTTCATCATCAGCTTGTTGCCAGTGCCCTGGCTGTGAAATATGCTCACGATAATTATCCACAGTTTAAGATGGGCAACATGAATTTATTTACCACAATGTATCCACTTACCTGTAATCCGGAAGACATAATAGAATGTCAGAAGGGCATGGAGAGGGTAAACTGGTTTGCCGCTGACGTGCAGGTAAAGGGTGCATACCCATATTATACAGACAGGCTTTTCAGGGAGTATAACATTAAGCTTGAGAAGGCACCTGAGGATGACAGGATACTTAAGGAAGGAACAGTAGATTTCTTCACCTTCAGCTACTATATGTCAAGCTGCGTTACTGTGGCGAAGGATAAGCAGAAGATAGATGGAAATATTATGAGTGGTGTTAAAAATCCATATCTCAAGTCAAGCGACTGGGGATGGCAGATCGACCCGTCAGGACTCCGCTATGCCTTAAACGAGATATATGCCAGATACGGAATACCTGTGATGGTTGTGGAAAATGGTCTTGGTGCCTTTGATGTCCTTGAGGAGGACGGAAGTATCCATGACAGCTACCGTATAGATTATCTCCGTCAGCATATTGAGGAAATGAAGAAGGCTGTTGACGATGGTGTGGATCTTATTGGATATACTCCATGGGGCTGGATAGATGTTGTATCTGCCTCAACAGGCGAGATGGCGAAGCGATATGGCATGGTGTATGTGGACAAATACGACGATGGAACCGGAGATCTGTCCAGAAAGAAGAAGGACTCGTTCTTCTGGTATAAGAAGGTAATAGAGACAAATGGGGAAGAAATTTAGAGAAAAAGTACCGAAATTAAAATGGAAATATCGGGTATGCCTGTATCTGCTGGCAATATTTGCAGGGGTTTTTGCAGTTATAGGGAGCCAGCTTATGGCACTGCCTAAATGGGCGGGAGTAGTTACTCATGTGGTGGCATTTATCCTGGTGGTCATCTCATTTCTGTACCTGTATCTGTATTTTAAGAACAGCGTAAATCTGTTTACTGACAGGATCACCAGAAATCATCCGTTTCTGGACAAAGTTACCCACAATTACAGCGACAGGACGGTTGTGCTGGCGGTACCGGGAATGTTGTTAAACATCGTGTTCATGGTCTTTAACGGATATGTAGGGATAAGAACTCTGTCAACCTGGTATATTTCCCTGGCGGTGTATTACGGACTTCTGGGAAGTATGAGGTTCAGGTTTGTTGGATATGAGTATCTCAGCCGCAGGGGCAGATGTGACCAGAACAAGATACTGGATATATTTACCAAGAGCGGATATTTGCTTATAGTAATGAGCCTTGCCCTGTTCAGTATGGTGGTAATGATCGTCCATAACGGAAAGGGAAAGAGCTACCCACTGTATGTAACCTATGTTGTAGGAATATATACACTTGTGAAAATGATAATGGCGAGCGTAAATATGGTAAAGGCGAGGCGGCTTCAGTCTCCGGCGGTCATGGGTATCAGAAATATCGGATATGCAGACGCACTGGTGTCGGTGTTATCAACCCAGACTGCCCTGTTCTCAGCATTTGGCAAGAATGGCTCGGCTCTTGTAATGAGATTGAACGGAGTTACGGGAATGTTGGCATGTGCGGCGGTGGTGGTTCTTGGTATAACCATGGTAACCGGAGCAAAGTAAAATAGAGCAGCAACCATTTGAAAATGTTTTAAGGGTTGCTGCAGCGTAACTATGTCACAGACATTATTACAATAAAAAGATGACTCGGTCATGTAAAATGTGATCGGGTCATCTTTTTGCTTTAAAAAATGGAGCAAAAACAGAAAAATGGAATAGAAATTTGTTTTAGGGCATGTTATAACAAACTAGATAGATGGAACGAACAAAAGTTAGCATAGTATAACAAAAAATAAAGCAGGAGAGTATATGGACGAGAAAATACAGGAGATAATCAGTAAAAACGCCTATATGCAGCGGATGATAAAACGTATCCCGGAAGAGATGGTTTCATATTACCTTGAAAAGATAAAGGATAATATAGTGGAGCTTCCCGGTGGGGTCATACATTCCAAAATGGGACAAAACGGCGAATATATGAATTTTGCCCTTCCCATGGAGGGGATAGAGCTGCGGGAGTATTACATTGGCTGCTCCAACAGCATACCGGGGCAGGATAAGACCCATGCAGTGGCAAATATGGCGATCATACACTACTGTACAAAGGGACGTGCGGAGATCATCGTAGGCAGTGGCAGATATGCCTACATGCGGCCGGGGATAATGTGTATTGAGTGGAAACAGGAAGCACGAAAGGATTTTAATTTCTACGACAAGGTATACGGCGGCATGGAGATAATCATAAGCCTTGACTATATCAGCAGGGAAGATGGAGATATGCTGAAACGGTTGGGAATAGATATGGAGGATTTCAGGGAAGCCTATGATAAGGACAATGAGTATTACGTAGGAACCTGTTCCGAGAAGCTCAGATATGCATTTGAAGATCTGGCGGAGATGATACGGGAAGGTACAGTAAGAAAGGAAAATTATCTGGTATCAACCATAAATCTGCTGAACAAGATACAGACTGAGGAGATTAAGGTTTCAGACAGGCAATATTACCTGACAAAAGGTCAGAGGAAGATAGTCAGGGAAATACATGACATGTGTGAAGAGAATATGGGTGAGGATATCACCATGGCGGAGCTTGAGAAAAAATATGGTATAAGCGGAGTGTCCTTAAACAAGTATTTTGAGATCGCCTATGGAAGTACCATCAAGCGGTATATGCAGGAAGCAAGAATGCAGGAGGCAGCCAGGCTGCTGACGGAAACCGGCAGGGCAGTGGCAGATATCGCATTGTCTGTAGGTTATGAAAGCCAGAGTAAATTCGGAAATGTATTTAAGAGAAAATACGGTCATACGCCCCTTGAATACAGAAGACTTAACTTATCAAAAATAGAGGAATGATCTTAAAAAAGATCACCTGTTAATAGAAAACTTCTAAAAAGTGGAGGAAGATGAGATGTTTATTCAGATGAAAAATGGAAGAAAAAGCTATGGAAAGGGAGAGAGTGAGGTTCATGCACTGGACGGTGCGGACATATCACTGGAGAAAGGCAAGGTATATGTTATCCTGGGACCTTCCGGTTCGGGAAAAAGTACCATGCTCAACATGCTTGGTGGACTTGACAGTCTTGACGAGGGCTCCATCACTGTAGATGGCAGGGAGATATCCGGACTTAAGGCAGCAGATCTTACAAAGTACCGCAAGACAGATGTGGGCTTTGTGTTCCAGTTCTATAACCTTATCCCTGATCTTACTGTGAAGGAGAATATACAGGTTGTTTCAGATATTGCAGACAAGCCCCTGGATATAGATGAGGTTATGCAGGCACTGGACATAGACAAGTACAAGGACAGATTTCCAAATGAGCTTTCAGGAGGCCAGCAGCAGCGAGTTGCCATAGCAAGAGCACTTATTAAAAATCCAAAGCTCCTGCTCTGCGATGAGCTTACAGGTGCTCTGGATTCCAAGACTTCAAGGACAGTCCTTAAGTTCATAGAGAAGGTAAACCAGCAGTTTGGGACCACCATAGCCATCATTACCCACAATGAAGCCATCGCAGGCATGGCTGACGCCGTAATAAAGATAAAAGACGGCAAGGTTTCATCTAACACTGCAAATGAAAATAAGCTTCCTGCTTCTGAGCTGGCACTGTAAGGGGTGAGGACATGACATTAAATAAAAGATATTTGAGGAATATAAAGAATAATCGTTCTTTCTACATATGTATAGCGATACTGAACATAATCATTGTGGTCCTGTATGTGGCACTTATAGGATCATATTATGGACAGAGAAAGTATCTTAAGGGATTTTACAATGATACCAATGTGGAGGACGCACAGTTTGTTACGGCAGCTCCAATAGATACCGCAGACATAGAAAAGCTGGAGAATGAGTATAATGTGGATTTGGAGCCACAGTACTACGCTGATGTAAATCTTACAGAAGCTGACTGTGATGAAAGAGTAGGCTCAGATATTGCCGAGGATTATACCATCCGTATATTCAAACCGTCAGAGAAGATCGACATTTATAAGGTACTTGACGGCAGGGATGTGGAAAATGATAACGAGATACTGTTAAATCCCCATTTGATGGATGCAAGAAAGCTGGAGATCGGCGACAGCATAAATATTGACGGCACAGATTACGAGATAGTTGGAACCATGGCGAGACCGGACTATCTGTCAGTATATAAGAACATGACAGATAATCTGTTCCTGTTCGACGCATTTGGATATGGGATCACCACCGATAATGCATTTGCCCGGTTGGATGATGATCAGAAGATCACATACTACACGGTAAGATACAGCGAGGACAGCAAAGAAAAGGAATTCAGGGAAAAGATACACGAGGATTACTATACTCTTTCATACACTGCCGCCTCTGCAAATGTAAGGATAAAGGTTCCCCTCCAGGAGACGGATCAGCTCAGTATGTATATCAACCAGGTAATGCCAATGATGATAGTCTTTGTAATGATCATCATAGCAATAATCCTTGGACGTAAGATCAAGCAGGAATCAAGGCAGATCGGCGTGCTGTCAGCTCTCGGTTACAGCAGGGGACGACTCTCCATGTACTATGGAATGTTCGGAGTCATTCCGGGAATAGCTGGCGTTGTAATGGGAATGATAGTGGCAGTCCCAAGCAGGACCTATCTGGCGAAAATGATATATGAATCCAATACTGAGATACTTCCTGTAACATATGATGTATCCATTCCGACCTATGTGGGCATACTGCTTATTCCTGTGATCGCTTACTGGCTGGTGGGCGTTGCAACAGCCTTCAGAGTATTGAGATTTAAGACAGTTGATCTGCTCCACGGAAATGGCAGCAGGAAGAAGCACATGCGTATGCGTATGGCGAAGTCAGGGATGAGGTTTAGCACAAAGTTTAAGCTCCGTTCCATCCTTGGAAACTGGAGCCGAAGCCTTGTGGTGGTATTCGGCATAGCGGTTGGCGGAATAATGATGGTATTCTGCGATATGTGTATTACTTCCATGAACCATTATTGCGATAAATCTGTAAATGAAGTGGGAAGCTATAATTACGAGTATTTCTTAAACAGTATACGTACAGATCCTGTGGAAGATGGTACCGAGATAATGGTGGGCTCCTTCAGTGTGGATGGCTACGTTACAAATGTCATCTACATGGGCATGGATGATAATGAATACATGAATCTTAAGAGCACGACCGGAGAAAAGCTTACCCTGGACAGCGGAAAGCATTATATCTCTGCAATGGGTGCAATGATATATGGAATCAAGAAGGGAGATACTCTTGATTTCTATGATCAGGCGTCTCTCAAGGAATATAAGATCGTAATAGATGATATCGTGAAGAATGATTCTCAGAGTATCGTGTACGGAAACTGGAAGGATACCTGTGAGCTGCTTGGAGTTCCTGAGGGCAGCTACAACGCAGTGCTCTCTGACAAAAAGCTTGGCTACAAAGAGTCAGAGTACATGTACAAGATCACAAAGGCAGAGCTGTCTGATCAGATCGGTCAGGTTGTTATAGGCATGAAGGGTCTCATGGCACCTTGTATCATACTTGCCATGATCATAATCATCATATGCGTATATCTCATGGTAAATATGTTGGTTAGCGAAAATGCCACATCAGTATCCATGCTCAAGGTTCTGGGCTATGATAACAGAAGGATAAATAAAATGGTCATCAACGTGTACCATTTCCTTGTACCTGTGGGAATACTGCTTGGTTTTGTTCTGGGTGCAGCACTGTGTAAGGCTAATTTCGAAGCAAGCACCTCCGCATACAACACATACATTGAGACAGTTTACAGTCCGTGGAATTTCGTAAGATATGCAGTGGTAGTTGTTGTAAGCTATGTGGTATCCCTGTGGATCCTTGGCAGAAAAGTAAAGGGCGTTGACATGGTTGAAAGCCTTAAGGACAACAGAGAGTAAGTATATATGTAATAATATTACCCTCTTTACCGGATAACCGGAATTAAGGGCTTATTGGACTCATTTTAAAATAAATCTGCATTGTATCGTGCAGTTTATGACGACTGTGTTGACATAGTTCCCTTCAAGTATTAGTATAACACTATATGTGTATATTTGGCAAAGCACTCTAAAGGGTGTGACGCAAAGCTATAGGGCCTGTAAAATGGTAGCCAGTTGTACTTGTTTGTTGATCTGCTAGCAGCGCAAAGCATTTTTTTACGGGGGATTCATATTATAAGAATGTGAGCTTTGCGATGAAGATGAGGAAGGGGAAACTATGAAAAGCAGAGTAAGAGACAGTTTAGATTCAAAAGGTATCACCATGGTTGAATTGATAATCGTAATAGCTATCATGGCTATTTTGACAGGCGCGTTGGCACCGGCGTTGATAAGGTATCTTGAGAAGAGCAGAAGGGCAAAGGATGTTCAGAATGCCACAGACATTGAAAGCGTTCTGGTACATGCATTTGCGTCAGGCGATATAGAGCTTCCGGCAGGAATAAGAAAAGAGGGATATGGCCTCTGGGTCATGATGTGCAGGGGATCCAAAGCAAATGCCCCAACACCATATCACAGTAAAAATCTTAAGACAGTGTGGTGTGGAGCTGATAAGGGTGTTTCCTTTGATGGCGTTGTGTCTAACAATGACTGGTCATACTGCAAGCCACTTGATGAGTTCCTTAGAAAAGAAGGTATAAATCTGGATAACGTAAAGAGCTTAAGTAACGGCAGTGAAGGCGGCTGGGACTGGATCATCATCCAGATATGCTACGATAAGAACGGACGTCTGTGTTCAAGAGTTTATTCCGGTTTTAAAAATCAGGATGGCGGTATCAACAAGACGCCTGTAACCAATATAGAGAAGAGAATGGGTCGAGGCTGGATCGATATTGAATAGAATATGTAATTAATCAAGATCAGGTGCATTTCTTATGGGAATGCACCTTTTTTAACAATTCTCAAACAATTCATAAACATTGCGGCAACATTGGTTTTATAGTATATTTGCAGAGTACCGGAAAAGGAGAGAAAGATGATACATATACTTGTTGTTGATGATGATAAAAACTTAAATCAGACTGTGTGCACCTACCTTAGTGACTGTGGCTTTCAGGTTAAGGGTGTTTTAAGTGCAAATGAAGCCTATGATGAAATGTACAACAGTCTTTACGATCTGATAATCTCGGATATCATGATGCCGGAGGTGGACGGATTTGAATTTGCCGAGAGTGTACGTCAGGTAAATAAACACATTCCTATATTGTTCATGTCTGCCAAGGACGATCTGCCATCAAAGAGAAAGGGTTTCCAGTTAGGGGTGGACGATTATATGGTAAAGCCTGTGGAGCTTGCGGAGCTGGAGATGAGGGTCAGGGCACTTTTACGAAGGGCAAATATAGAGATGGAGCGGAAGCTTACAGTGGGTAATCTGGTGCTGGACGCCGACGGAATGACCGCTGAGATCGACGGCGAGGAAATTCCGGTTACCACCAGGGAGTTCAATATCTTGTATAAAATGTTGTCCTACCCTAAGAAGACATTTTCAAGGGCACAGCTTATGGATGAGTTCTGGGGAATAGACTCAGGTACGAGTCTCAGGGCAGTGGATGTGTATATTACAAAGCTCAGGGACAAATTCTCGGAGTGCGATGGGTTTGAGATAAAGACCGTAAGAGGTCTTGGGTACAAGGCGGTGCTTATATGAAACAGAGAAAGTCCTTGAGAAATAAGGTGAAGGACAGCAGATTTCCTCCATCTATTTTCTTTGTTTACCTTATAGTACTGTTGCTGATGAGCGGTATCCATACGGGTATCATAGTCGGGGTAAATGCGGCAAAGTGGAGTGATCTTGTAAAGATCGTTCTGCCTATACTGTATTGGTCGGCGGTTGCCGTAGGTCTTACAATATTTACCCGTAGACAGATAAAAAAGAACTATGAGGAGCCAATGCACAAACTGGCAGAGGCAACAAAAAAGGTGGCAGGCGGTGATTTCTCCATTTACGTTGCCCCACTTCACACACCGGAGCAGATGGATTATCTGGATAAGATGATACTGGACTTTAACAAGATGGTGGAGGAGCTTGGAAGCATTGAAACCTTGAAGACAGATTTCTTCTCCAATGTTTCCCATGAGATCAAGACCCCTCTCGCCATTATCCAGAATAATGCAGAACTGTTGTGTAATGAGGAAATGACGGAGCAGCAGAGCAGGTATGCAGAGCTGATATTTAATACCTCAAAACGTCTTGCAGACCTAATCAGCAATATATTGAAATTAAACAAGCTGGAGAAACAGACCATTACTCCTGTGGTGGAGAAATACGATCTCTGCGAGCAGCTGGTGCAGTGTGCCATAAGCTATGAGCCTGCCTGGGAAGAGAAAGATCTTGAATTTGACGCGGATCTGGAGGATTACGCAGAGATCTACGCAGATCCAGATCTTATGGAGCTGGTGTGGAATAATCTGTTCTCCAATGCGGTGAAATTCACTGAGCCGGGAGGCAGGATAACCCTTACTGAGAAGACTTGTGGAGACGAGATTCATGTATCCGTGAAGGACAGCGGATGTGGAATGACAGAGGACACCAAGAAGCATATCTTCGAGAAGTTCTACCAGGGAGATACCTCCCATGCCACCGCAGGAAATGGTTTGGGACTGGCACTGGCTATCAGGGTGTTGCAGCTTAATAATTACAGGATCGAGGTGGACAGCCGCCCGGGTGAGGGAAGTACATTTACCGTGATCATTCCCAAAAACGAAAATTAACAATTCAGAAACAAAACTCAAATATTGATCAAACATAAAAATCCTATGATACATACTACAGAAATGATATGTGTCCGGTTCTCCGGGTGCGATCAGGAGCTGTGTTATATCATAGGATTTTTTATTTATACAGGAGGTGAAGCGGTTGGAGAAAAGCACAGGCAGACAGAAGGAATTTATGGCATATGAGTATAAGGAAATAAATGTAAGCGGGGATATGGCGTCATTTTATATGGATTGTTACGAGAACTTCGGATGGCAGCAGGATGAAAATTTCCCTGCCCGGGAAAGTGGAAGCTCCGTTACCTTGAGGTTAAAGCGTGACAGGAGGATTGCAAATAAGGTTGAGCTCACCAGATTACAGAGGCATTTTGAAGCCGACATGGATGATATCTATGCACTGGAGGCTTCAAAGACATCATTTGCAAATGCAGTATCAATAGCAGTGGGAGTGATAGGCACCGGGTTTATGGCAGGTTCGGTATTTGCAGTGACAGCAAGTACCCCTGTTATATGGTTGTGCGTAGTGCTGGCAGTTCCGGCATTCGCAGGGTGGATCATGCCATATTTCATATATAAGAGCACAAAGGCGAAAAAGACAAAGGATGTGGCACCATATATTGAGGCAAAGTATGAGGAAATATATGAGCTCTGTGAAAGAGGACACGCATTACTTTAAAAAATGTTTTTAATAAATCTCAAACAAAAAATAAGCATTAAGAAAACATTAAAAGGGTAAGATCAGTACATAAAATAAATCAACGGAAACGAGGAGGAATGAGCATGAAAAAAATAATAGCAGTAATTGTAGTGGCTGCGGCAAGTGTGGCTGCAGGAATATTAAGTATGAACATATTAAAAAACAAATTGGTAGAAGGGAGATAGCAAAATGGCAGAATATCAGTTGAAGCCGGGTAAGATCGGCAACAAGGTAATAGGTGGTTACAAGAAGATTGAGGAGAAGTTTACCGACAAATTTCTTGAGGAGGATGAAAGCAGTCCGTCAGGATATACACTTAAGACAGGCAGGACCGGTGAGAAGGTGACAGGTGCATATAAGAAGATCGAGGACGGCGTGGTTGGAACTTACAAAAAGGTAGAAGATGGTGTTGTTGGAACCTACAAGAAGGTTGAAAGGGCTTTTGTGGACAGGTTTCTTGAAGAAAAAAAGTAAAAAATACGGAGGAATAATTATATGAAGAAAAGTAATTTTGTAGCAATGATACTTGGAACTATAGGGATCGTATTCTTCGCACTGGGAATGTGCATGGCACTGTTGCCGGAATGGAATATGTTCAAGCAGGGAATTGTATGTGGCATAGTCGGTATGGTCATACTACTTATCACACTTATGGTGTGGAGACGTATGGAAGGTAAGGCACCTGTCAAATTAAACGGTAAGACTGTGGGAACTGTAGCTCTTGCAGTGATCGGAGCACTTGTGCTGGGTGTTGGAATGTGCCTTTCAATGGTATTTAACAAGCTGGTGCTTGGAGTGATCATCGGACTTGTGGGAATTGTGGCATTGCTTATGCTCATTCCGCTGGTAAAGGGACTTAAGTAAATATCGATCATTGTATGCTTTTTGAAATATCAGCTCCATGGCTTCATCGGCAGTCATTATCTTATACATCAGTTTCATCCTTTCCGGTATCAGCAGTATTCTTATAAGTAGTATTCTTATAGATCAAATGACCATTTTTCTGCAAATAAAATATAAAATCCTTAAATTTAATGATATCATATAAAAACTGTGTTGTATATTTTGTTTTAACGAAAGTACACTGTATGTTATACTTTGGATGATTTGAGAAAAATTTGAAAATATTTGTAACGAATACCCTTAAGTGGCGTCTAATCATTAGGAGGAACTAAAACAGGAAAAACACTAGACAAATTATAGGAGGTGACAGTTCTGGATTATGAAAAATTGTACAATTCATATTACCTTCAGGTTTATTCATATGTAATGACCATTGTGAAAAGCCGTAGTGTCGCCGAGGAAGTTACCCAGAATACTTTCTTTAAGGCAATGACAGCCAGGCGGTCATATGAAGGTAAAGCCAGTGAGCTTACATGGCTATGCAGCATAGCTAGAAATCTGGCAATAGATGAATGTCGCAAAAATTCAAAATTTGCAGAGCTGGATGAAGATACTCCTGAGACGTCAGAGGGTATGGCGGATACCGTAGAGGACAAGGTAGAAGATCAGGATACGGCACTCAGGATACATCTGGTACTGCATGAACTGCAGGAGCCTTATAAGGAAGTATTTCAGCTCAGGGTATTTGGCGAGCTGCCATTTTCACAGATCGGCATGATATTCGGCAAGTCGGAGAACTGGGCAAGGGTAACTTACCATAGGGCGAGACTTAAAATAAAGGAAAGGATGGATGGTAATGAGTAATACAAATATAGATAATTGTGATATCGTGCAGGATCTCCTGCCATTATATTATGACGACGCATGCAGTCCTGCCAGTCGTAAAATGGTGGAAGACCATCTGGCGGAATGTGAGAAGTGCAGACGTACATACGAGGATCTGAAAAATGACACCCTCGATGAAATACTGAAAGAGGACTCCAGGGGGGTGCTTGAAAGGCATGAGAAAAGCGAAAAGACAGCCGCCTATAAGGCAGGAGTTATCATAGCCGGGTTGCTGCTGATCCCGATACTCATAACATTTATAGTGGGGCTTGTGGGCGGGGTAGGACTTGATGTGTTTGCTGTGGTCACAGCTTCAATGCTGCTTGTTGCGGCACTTACGGTGGTGCCTCTTGTATCAAAGGAGCGGAGACTTGTGAAGTGTATATTGACAGGAGTTATTGCAATCCTTCTTATATACTTTTTCGTGGATCGTATGAACGGACAGGGTGAATTTATATTGTGGACAGTTCCTACAATATTCGGATTGTCTGTGGTGTTCTTCCCATTTGTCATCCGTGGGGTGGAACTCCCTGCGGTATTGGCTGACAAGAAGGCACTCATCACCATGCTGTGGGATACTCTGTGGCTATTCCTTACCATAGTTGAGGTGTGCGGACACTCAGGAGATTTCGAGGGCATGAGAGAGGGCAGTATAGTTGCCGCAGTTTTGATGGTTCCGGTGTGGCTTATATTCTTAGTCGCCAGATATGTTAATATCGGTGCTCTTGCCAAGTCGGGGATTATTGTGTGGATATGCGGCGTCTTCACAGCATTTGCAAATGATATATGCCAGCTCTTCGTATATGGCACGAAGCAGCTCACCATCAGCCACGCTGATTTCTCGGTATGGATCACCGAGGAAAATCTTAATTCAAATGTGTATGTGATCACATTGATAGTCAGTGGTATAGTGGGTACGGCATTGCTTGTTGCAGGATTGGTGAGAAGGCGGAGGAAGAAAAAGCAGAGGGTATCCTGACAGTATGGATGAATTATGCCATACCCGTTCACACAATCTTCACAAAAAAATTAGCACTCACCTCTTGACAGTGCTAACAACCAGTGCTATAACATAGTTAAAGATAAGGAATGAGTTAGGGTTTCGTAGAAAGCCTAACATGTAGCGTCAGCCCTTTGCACAAGGCAGGTTATAAATGGGCCGATGTTCCAGTGAAGGGATTAGGAAAAGGATAGAAAGATCCCGGAACTTATCTTAGGAAAACAAAAAGTCTAAGTGCCTTGAGCCATCACAGGATGGCGCAATTTCCGACATTTGACTCAGGTTGAATTTCATTGAGATTGAAAGGAGAAATGACTTATGTTACCTAGTGTTTTTGGAGAAGATTTATTTGATGATTGGATGGATTATTTCCCATTTGGAAAGGATTTCGACAAGGAATTTAGTAAAGCAATGGCTCCTGCAGAGCATGTCCTTTACGGCAAGCATGCGAAGAATATGATGAAGACCGATGTTCGTGAGACAGATGATTCTTACGAAGTAGATATTGATCTTCCTGGATTTAAGAAAGACGAAGTTAAGATCCAGCTTGCAGATGGTTATCTGACTATCGAAGCTGCCAAGGGTCTTGATAAGGATGAAAAGGATAAGAAGAGTGGAAAATACATCAGACGTGAGCGTTATGCGGGCAGCATGAGCAGGTCCTTCTACGTTGGCGAAGATGTAAAGCAGGAAGAGATACATGCTAAGTATGAAAATGGTATCCTGAAGCTCTCAGTTCCTAAGAAGGAAGCTAAAAAGGCTGTCGATAGCAGTAAATACATTGCTATTGAATAGTTAATATAAAAGTCATCATATGATATAAAAGAAAGGAAGCGATTGTTATGGATAAAAATCCAAAACATCCATTAAAGAAAAAGAAAGCTCATGAAAAGGTAAATGTTGCAGATCACAGCTCAGAAGAGCAGGTATCAACAGGAAAGCGTAAGAAGCATGTTTACGAATAACGTGTGGAACTTCGCTTGGGACATCATGAACAGTATAAATTACTAAGGGAAGGCGTCATGGCATTAGCTGTGGCGTCTTTTTTGCTGCTCCCATAGTTGTTGATCATAGAAGTTTAGTTACTCAATTAATCGAAAAAGTATATACGTTGTTTCTTATTTATGTTACATTTATAGTGTATGGGCTGTTGCCCGGAATGAGGAGCGGGAAGAAAATGTATACACTGATGATAACCATAGAATACATCAGCATTGCGGTTCTGATGTTGGAGTTAATATATGTAATGCGATAGAAGGGTTCTTATATGCAGAACCTTATGCTTATGCTCATTACCTCGGTGCTGATCAACCTTATCGGATATCTGATGGAGCTTAAGGCAACGAATATGGATACGGCACTACTGGGCGTTAAGGTGGCTTACCTTGGTAAGCCTTATATCGGTCTGTTTATTTTCTTCTTCGTAATGGAATTTTGCAAGGTCAAGCTGCCTGCCCTGGTAAATGGTATGCTGATCTTCCTGCATGTACTGATAACCGCACTGGTATTTACCTGTCAGAGACACAAATTATATTACACTTCCATCAAATACATTTACACAGATTCCTATTCACACCTGGTGCTGGGACACGGAATATTCTATTACATATTCCTGTCCATGATGATAATCTACTTCATGGTAATAGCCATCCTCGGAGTGGAGAAGATACGAAAGACAAATGACTGGCTTATCAAGCGGCAAATGCTCATGTGTATCATAATGGTAGGAATAAGCCTTGGGGGATTTCTTCTGTTCCTTTCAGGAATTACAGGGGGATACGACGCAACTGTAATTGCATATTTCATATGTGTGCAGATGTTGGTGCTTCTTATGGGAAGATATCAGTTGTTCAACACACTGTCATTTGCAAGAGATGACGCCACAGACAGCCTGCCTCAGGCATTGATGGTATTTGACAATGATGATGACATTATATACATGAACAAGAACGGAAGACTGGTGAAGGAATACATAGAGAGGAACTTCGAGGAACCGGTATATGAAGCTCTTCAGTCCTTTAACAGTGAGGAAAAGCACCTGATAGTGGAAAATGGCTACATCTTCAAGGTAAATGACGAGGATTACCAAATGCCTTATAATGTTGCAAATAGCGTATACCATGTGGCGGGAAGAGACGTGATCAGAAAGAACCGCTCATATGGACATATATTTATCGTGAGCGATGAAACCGACAACTTTTACTACACCAACCGTCTTCGTACAGAGGTGGATACCAAGACCCATGAAATTGTAAATATGCAGCGTTCGGTCATCGGAAGCTTTGCTGCCATGATCGAGGCAAGGGATGGTATCACAGGACTTCATATTAAGAATACAAGCAACTTCGTAAGGATACTTGCCCACGCCATGCAGTCATATCCCCAGTACAGGGATGAGATCACCGATGAATATGTGGACATGGTGACAGCGGCGGCGAGACTTCATGATATAGGAAAGATCTCCGTGCCTGATTACGTTCTTCAGAAACCGGGAAAATTGTCAGAGGAAGAGTATGACATTATGAAAATGCACCCGGCTGAGGGAGCAAGGATCATAAAGGAAACCCTTGGAAAGCTTGAAAATGACGAGTACGTGCATATTGCTTACGATATGGCATATTATCATCATGAGAAGTACGCTGGTGGCGGATATCCATGCAACCTTAAGGGTGAGGAAATTCCGTTGTCCGCCAGGATAATGGCGATCTGTGACGTGTACGACGCGTTACGTTCCAACAGACATTATAAGAAGGGCTTCTCGGTGGAGAAGACCATTAACATTATCCGTGAAAGCCGGGGCGTGCACTTTGATCCGGATATAACAGATATTTTCCTTGAAAATATAGATGAGATGGAGGCAGTATTCATAAATAATGACCGCACGGTGTTATTCGAGGATTTTGCCTGCGAGTAATTTGAGTATGAAAATGATCAGTATACAGAGAAATACACCAATACTGGATCCGCGGGAGACCTTTAGATCATAAATCAGTGTGTTACACTATTTGAACATCGAGGACAGAATGGGAAACGACAGTTATAAATATCAGGTTGATGAAAGAAAAAAATATCAGAAGATAGAAGCGGTAGAGGACAAATGGATCAGGATACACAAGGATTTCTCCCCGTATGTGGACGAGCATATCCTGTTTCGTTGCATGAAGGAAGCCTTTAACCTTGCAGATATTGTCATGGGCAACAAGGTGTATGGCTTCAAAAATGCAAATACACCTGTGAAAACAGAGAAGATCGACAAGGGTGAACTCTACTTTTATGAGGGATTAAAGGAGCCTGTGAATTACACGGAGGCCAGAACCTTCTATGGCAAGGTGGCTATCCTTAAGAGATTTGGGTATGAAATTCCCGATGAGATAAATGAAATAAGAAAGTTCAGGAATTTTATCGAGCACAACACGGAAACCTTTAATCTTCAATATTTTGCAGAAACTTATAACTATGACAAGGCCATGGAGCTCATGGCGACGCTGGGCTATACCCTGTATGTCCTCGGTATGCTCAGGTACGAGTACATCATCCCGGCGGGGGATGTTCTTCTGGCTCATAAGGGAGATTATATCGGCATTGGAAATGTATATTATCTCAGTGAGCTTATATCTTCGTCCATGTTCAGCAATGTGTTTCTGGGCTATGACGTTAAGAAGAAAAGATATGTGGCGATCAAAGAGATAAAGCAGTACGAGACCCTGGACAATGACAAGGATCTCCTTATGCACATGAATTGTGACAATCTGCCGCATGTTCTGGATATAATCAACTACAACAGGACATTTTACATTGTAATGGAGTATATAGAGGGTGTGTCCCTTACACGGGTTTTGAATGAGGGGGTTGTGACCTATGATTGTGCGGTCTATATGATCAGACAGATCGCCAAGGTCATAGATTATCTCCACAGCCAGCACAGAATGGTGCATGTGGAATTAAATCCCGACAATTTCCTGGTGGATATGAACTGGAAGGTGTATCTGGTGGATTTCGGTGTTACAAAGTCCAAAGAATATATAGCTGCAAATGACTCTTATTCCATATATGTTGCTCCTGAGGTGCTTGAGGGCGGAGTGTACGATCAGCGGGCGGATATCTATTCATTTGGCATGATGGTACAGGTGATGCTGAGGAGGATCCAGGATTCCGCGGAGCATGAGGAAGAGCTCTCAAGGTTATTTGACATTACCCGCAGGTGTGTAAATATTAATCCTTACAACAGATATTCCTCTGCAAATGAGGTATGTGGCATGTTGTACGAGGTCGGCCACAGCCGGGCGGCACAGTATGAGAACATGCAGTACGGAAGAGGGCAGAATGACGGGATACAGACCGGAAAGTCATGGCACGAAAAGCCAAATGTTGGTCAGCCAAATGGCGGGAACACCGAAGACGGTCAGCACCTGTATACGAAGTCACTGGCAGGAAAAATTTCGGAAGAGAACAGAACTGTGACAACACAGAAAGCTGAAAAAGGCGGACGTTCAAGAAAGGTAATTCTTGGTGTAGTGTTTTTTCTGGTGGCAGCAGCACTATTTGCAGGGGGCATATTGCTGGGCAGATTTTTATAAAAACATATATAAAAATATGTGTGAAAAATGATTTTGACTTGTAGGGAAAATGGCTGGGCATGTTTCTTTTGGTTGCAGGATCATGCTAAATAAGGTATCATAGATACAGGTATTTTTATTTCTAAAGACTGTATTTTCATGATAGTAGGAGACAGCCGAATGCCTGCATATTACAATAGATTGGGGACACTGAATGGGCATAATTTTTTCATCTCTGAAACGAAAAACAGAAGAGGAACAATCACATTTTGATAGAAGAATTTCGCAAATGCTTCCGGTTATGGCAGGATACTGCTATTTTGATATAAGAAATTATGACGCATTTTCGGGTGAGTATAATTTGTATATCGACTGGAACGTGGAGCTGATGGAGTACCTTGCGTACCCCCTTCCTTCCGGTGGATATTTTGTCAAGGTGACATCGGAGCAGGCTCATGAATTTAATGAGCTTGGAGAAGGCATGCCCGTATATATGAAGCTCCTCGGCAGAAATGGACAGATTTATTCCTACAGAACCTATCTTGTGTACAGAGGAAGACCCTACAGTATCGAATTCAGCGGTGCAGAGCTGATCCCATTTGAAGAAAAAATACAGAAGATCGTGACCGGCGGCAGCCAGCGAAATGGCGTGAATGTAAGTGTCGGCGGAAGCCAAAGGGCCGGCATGGGTGTTGGCGGTAGTCAGAGACTTGGTATGGGCGTAACCGGCAGTCAGCGGTTTAGTATAGGCAGCAGCCAAAGACTTGGCATGGGAGTAACCGGCAGCCAGCGGTTTAGCATAGGCAGCAGCCAAAGACTTAACATGGGCGTAACCGGCAGCCAGCGGTTTAGTATAGGCAGCAGCCAAAGACTTGGCATGGGCGTAACCGGCAGCCAGAGGTTTAGTATAGGCGGCAGTCAAAGACCTACAGCCACGGGAAAGCTTCCGGATGTGTACAAGCCAACAGAGGATTGGACTTTGATACCTAAGGAGTGGCAGCTTATTAACAGAACAAGAAGACCGGACATCGATAAGGGCGGCAACGCCAGACTTGGATACGGACTTGATTTAATATAACAAAAAGCGGACGGCAATTCTTATGATATGTTGTCTGCTTTTTGTGCAATAAGCCGTCATGCAGAAATTGTGCTTGCACAAATTTCTATATGACGGCCAATGTTCATCGAGCCGAAAGGCGAGATGATAAAAGTGTTAATCGAGTAGCGGTTGGCTACTCGATTTTATTCTGGGATGGTAATGAGGAAAGTTTATAATAGTTTTTAGTTTTTTATAATTTGGAGATAATATATGTTAGGATTTCATACACTTTGGACAGCTCCGTTTTACATAAAAAATAGTGAGGATACACCATATTCCATGCAGGACTATGAGGTGCTTACCATGATACTTTCCGCGATCATGTGGAAGAAGAACAATGGACCTATTGTTCTCTATGGAGACCGCAAGGCATTGGAATATATTGACAGCCTGGGGATCAGTTCTGTATGGGACGGAGGAATTAAGGAGATAACAGTTTCGGGGAAAATAGATCCGGGAGTTTTCTGGGCAGCAGCCAAGTTATTTGCCCTTAGGGAGGTAGAGACGCCGGCAGTGATGGTGGATCTCGACCTCATCATATGGAAGCGTATAGTGGATTATGTTGCCGGAACTGACTTGTGTGCCATACACAGAGAGGGGCTGTTCCCGGAGGTTTACCCGGATATACATACCCTGAATATGAAGCCCGGATATACATTTGACCCGGAGTGGAGCGAAGATGTTATGCCTGTGAACACATGCATGCTTTATATGGGGGATGGCAGTCTCAAGGATTACTATGTGGATTCAGCCATAGATTTTATGGAGAACTGTAATGAGCATGAGGACAATCTGCACCATATGGTATTTGCCGAGCAGAGGCTTCTTGCCATGTGTGCGGAGAAATGCGGCAAGGTGGTGTCATCATTTTTCCCAGCTTCTATGGATATTGCAAATCAGGATATATTTACCCATCTGTGGGGCTACAAGAATATCCTCAAGTTCAATTACGAGGAACGGGAGATGTTCGTGAAGAAAATGAAGGACAGGATCGTGGCTGAGTGTCCGGAGTGTGGCAATATGATCGCGGATATTAAATAGGATGATAAAATTTTCAGAATTTGAGATATGTGATCAGATAATAAATTTGTGAAGTATATGCATACAGATGGAGAAAAAAGTCTACTTATACATCATTTTATAAACAAGTGTCTATTAAAATGCAAATTTTTTATGGAAAATTAATAAAAAAACCTAAACTTCACTTTTAAACCATTTGCAAATGAGGTATAATCATGCTGTTATACTGTCATTTTAAATACAGGCTTGGAAAATGTATTGATGTGGCGGAAACCGATAAAAGAGATAATTCGTATTTTTTGATATAAAATGTAAGTAGTAAGGAGAAGATGGATGAAAAGAAGAGTAGTTATTACAGGTATAGGTGCGATAACACCTATTGGTAACAATGTGGAGGAGTTCTGGAATGGACTTAAGGAAGGACGTCATGGATTTGGCCCTGTTACCCAGTTTGACGCTTCAGCTTACAAGTGTAAGGTTGTAGGTGAGGTTAAGAACTTCAAGGCAACAGATTACATGGATCCTAAGTCAGCAAGGAGAATGGCAAGATTTTCACAGTTTGCAGTTAAGGCTTCTAAGGAGGCTATCGAGGATTCAGGACTTGATATGACAAAGGAAGATCCATACAGAGTCGGTACATGTATCGGTTCAGGTGTAGGATCATTACAGGAGTTGGAGAATGCATATGGTACAATCCTTACAAAGGGACCACTTCGTGTAAGACCATTGGTTGTACCTATGATGATCAGTAATATTGCAGCAGGAAATGTTGCGATCCTTTACGGATTAAAGGGCAAGAGCATAGACGTTGTTACTGCATGTGCGTCAGGTACAAACAGTATCGGTGAGGCATTCAGAACAATCCAGTACGGCGACGCAGATGTAATGGTAGCAGGTGGCTGTGAGGCAGCAGTTTCACCTATCGGTATATCAACATTTGACTCACTTACAGCTCTTACATCATCAACAGATCCTGACAGATGTTCAATCCCATTTGACAAGGAGAGAAGCGGATTTGTTCTTGGCGAGGGTGCAGGTATTGTTATCCTTGAGGAGCTTGAGCATGCTAAGGCAAGAGGTGCTAAGATCTACTGTGAGCTTTCAGGATACGGATGTTCAAGTGACGCTTACCATATTACTGCCCCTGAAGATTCAGGGGAGGCTCCTGCAGTTGCAATGTTAAATGCGGTTAAGGACGCAGGTGTTGCTCCTGAGCAGGTTCAGTACATAAACGCTCATGGTACAAGTACACACCTTAACGATCTTGTGGAGACAAGAGCTATAAAGGCAGCATTTGGCGATCACGCAAAGGATATCAAGATCAATTCAACAAAGTCAATGACAGGACACCTTCTTGGTGCAGCCGGTGGTATTGAGTGTGTTGCATGTGTAAAGACAATAGAGGATGGATACATCCACAGAACAAGAGGACTTCATGAAAGCGAGCCGGAGCTTGATCTGGATTACTGTAAGGAGCCATATGAAATGGAGGTTGACTGCTGTATCAGCAACTCCCTGGGTTTTGGTGGACACAATGCATGTATTCTTTTACAGAAGTATAAGGAGCAGTAAAGATGTTATTTATAAAGAAGAAAGCAAAGGACGCTGAGTTGGCTAAGGCCAAGGAGGCAGCCAGATTAAAGGCTGAGGATGAGGCTCAGAATGCAGCAGAGGAACCAAAGCCTGAGACAGTCACATGTCCTAAATGTGGCAAGGAATTAGATAAGGCAAGAGTAGTTAAGGACAAATATATCTGTTACGAGTGCGGAAGTTATTTCCGTGTAAAGACCAAGAACAGAATTAAGATGGTAACTGACAGCAAGACATTTGAGCCTTGGTTCGAAGATATGCCATACTCGAATCCTCTTAACACTGAAGGATATGAGGACAAGGTAAAGGCAGCCCAGGTTAAGACAAATCTGAGAGAGGCTGTAACAATAGGTAAGGCACTTATCAATGGCGAGCCTGCAGTTGTAGGTGTGTGTGACGCAAGATTTCTTATGAGCAGCATGGGTTATGTTGTAGGTGAGAAGATCGTGAAGTCTGTAGAGAGAGCAACAGAGGAAGAGCTTCCTGTATTTATATTCTGCTGTTCAGGTGGTGCAAGAATGCAGGAGGGTATCGTATCTCTTATGCAGATGGCTAAGACATCAGCAGCTATAAAGAAGCATTCAGACGCAGGACTTCTGTATGTGCCAATTCTTACAGATCCTACTACAGGTGGTGTGACAGCCAGCTTCGCAATGCTTGGTGATGTTATCCTCGGTGAACCGGGTGCCCTTGTTGGATTTGCAGGTCCACGAGTTATCAAGCAGACTATCGGTCAGGAGCTTCCGGCAGGATTTCAGAGATCTGAATTCCTTGTGGAGCACGGAATTATCGATGGTATCGTAACAAGAGATAAGCTTAAGGATACAATGTACAGACTTATCGTTACTCATAAGAAGAGAAAGGGTTATGCTAACTTCAATAAAAATGAGGAAGAGAAGTTTGATATAAGTGAAGTGCTCAAGGAGAGACTTACTTCTGATGAGCCTAAGACTCCATGGGAGAAGCTTAAGGGTGCACGTCAGATGAGCAGACCTTCAGGACTTGATTATGCAAAATATATCTGTGATGATTTCACAGAAATCCATGGTGACAGAACCATGAACGATGACAGAGCTATCGTAGGCGGTATCGGTCATATAGATGGTCAGCCTGTAACAGTTATATCACAGGTTAAGGGTGCCAGCAGTGCAGAGTGTATGGAGAGAAACTTCGGTATGCCACTTCCTGATGGATACAGAAAAGCTCTTCGTCTCATGAAGCAGGCTGAGAAGTTCAACAGACCGATCATAACATTTGTAAATACACCTGGTGCATTCTGCGGACTTGAAGCAGAAGAGAGAGGTATGGGTGAGGCTATCGCAAGAAACCTTTACGAAATGTCATCTCTTAAGGTACCTGTACTTGCAATCCTTATCGGCGAAGGCGGAAGCGGCGGTGCTCTTGCCCTTGCAGTGGGAAATCAGGTATGGATGCTTGAGAATGCTACATACTCAATCCTTTCACCTGAAGGCTATGCTTCTATATTATGGAAGGACAGCAGCAGAGCCGAGGAGGCAGCAGAGGTTATGAAGATCACTGCTCAGGATCTTAAGGAATTAGGTATCATCGAGCAGATAATCCCTGAGTATGGCGGAGCAGATGAGCTTTCAGTTCCATACATCGGAGCTTACCTTAAGAAGAATATCAAGGAATTTCTTGAGAAGTACAGCAGCATGACTCCGGAGGAGATCGCTGAGGACAGATACAAGAGATTTCGTGCAATGTAAGATTGTAAGACTTGAATGATATAAGACCTGAATGATAAATGAAATATTGGTTTTACGAAACCCGATATGCAGAAATATCCACGCTTCATATAGAGATATATGGGACGTGGATATTTTTATCTTCCCAATTCCCAAAATGCTACGGCGGAAGCTGCGGCAACATTTAATGAGTCTACCTCGTGGGACATTGGTATCATGACTGTATAATCACAGTGGGAAATAGTGTAGTCACACAGACCTTCCCCTTCTGTGCCAAGGATGATCGACAGTTTTTTTTGGGATGTGATCTCAGGGTCGTCAATATTTCTTGAATTATCCCTGAGAGCCATAGCAACAGTTTTGAAGCCTTCCTGTTTCAGAAATTCCATGCCCATCTCCGGCCAGCTCGGTTTCTTAGCGGCAAATGAGGAAGATACATGTTCACCATGCCTATTGGAAATATGGCAAGACGCATGTTCATCAGAACCAGTGATATTCGGAACATATTTCTGACATTCGGATGTGGTGAGGTATGTCCACGGAATTTGAAATATGGTTCCCATGCTCACCCGTATGGCTCTTCGATACAGAGGATCAGTACAGCCCGGAGTCAGCAGGATCGCGTCTATGTTCAAGGCGGCAGCAGAGCGGACTATGGCACCCATATTTGTAGGATTTACCACATCCTCAAGAACTGCAATTCTTTTTGCACCGGCACACAGCTCATGAGCAGTTGGAAGAGCCTTTCGTTTCATGGCACACAACATTCCTCTTGTAAGCTTAAAACCTGTAAGTTTGGTAAGGATATCTGAACTGGCTGTATATATCGGCACATCAGGATATTCGGTCTCAAGTCTACGCACAACAGGAAGCCCCTCGCCCTCAATATCCCTCGTATCAATAAGGGCTGATATTGGTTCGTAAGAAAGATCCAGTGCTCTGGTTATGACCTTTGGGCTTTCTGCAATGAAAAGACCGCCATTTGGCTCGTAATATTTAAGCAACTGTACTTCGGAAAGCCTGGCATATACGTCAAGCTCCGGGGCTGAGAAATTGTTGATTTCGGTTATATTGTTGAATTTATTTTCGCTCATTGTTTTATCCTTTTATTAATTGCACTATTAATACACGGCTCACAAAGAGATTGCGTGGTGGTATTTTTCGTGCGTCACTTGGAAATTTCATTATATTGATCGTGCTTGTTGTTTTGACTTTGTGTCCGCATGTCATGGATAAGTTTATATTTAGAGAAGGATATTTGTCAATATGAATTAGACTCTTGGGGTGTCTCAACTGAATTTCATCAGATTTCAAGCCGGTTCCAATAAAATGCCATCCCCCCATTCCATACTTTACAATCCCGAAATATCTGATATAATAAACAAGATAGACATTTTGATAGAAAATGTCGATTATTTATACTACATCTCATGGTACAACAAGCTATTTCATGTAGTTAATTTAACCACAAGATATGTTTTATTATGTTTTATATAGAAACAAATGAGGAAGCAAGGAGAAAGAGATAAATGGCAGTAAGGATAATTGGAACCGGAAGTTGTCTGGCGGAGAAGGAAGTAACAAATGACGAGCTTGCGAAGTACGTAGATACTTCAGATGAGTGGATATCATCCAGAACCGGAATCAAGAAGAGAAGGATCGCAATAGAAGAAACAACGACAAGCATGGCTTCGGAAGCGGCAAGAAGAGCTCTTGATATGGCAGGCAAGGAGGCAGCAGAGGTCGATCTTATTATTGTTGCTACTGTTACACCGGACTACTACACACCATCGGTTGCATGTCAGGTCCAGGCGGAGATTGGTGCAGATAATGCCATTGCTTTTGATGTAAATGCAGCCTGCTCAGGATTCGTATTTGCCCTTAATACAGCAAAAATGTATATAGAAACAGGATATACAAAGAATGCCTTGGTCATCGGGGCAGAAACCCTTTCAAAGATCATGGATTGGAATGACAGAGGAACCTGCGTATTGTTCGGAGACGGAGCAGGTGCAGCATATCTTGAAGAGTCCGATAAGGGTATCATAAATATCGTTCAGGGCTCCATTGGCAAGAAGGGCATGGTGCTCAACTGCCGTGCAAGAAAGACAAATAATGTATTTGCCCAGGGGGAGATTGAGCCGGACTTCCTTCATATGGATGGACAGGAAGTATATAAATTCGCCGTGAGACAGTGCCCGAAATGTCTTCTTGAAGCGTTGGAGAAAGCAGACATGACCCCGGAAGATATTGATTACTTTGTGCTCCACCAGGCAAATGTAAGGATAATCCAGTCTGTTGCTAAGCGTCTCAAGGCACCCCTTGAGAAGTTCCCTATGACTCTTGATTACACAGGAAATATGTCGGCAGCCAGCGTTCCGGTAATGCTTGACGAGCTGGTGAGAGAGCGTGGCATAAAGAGAGGCGACAAGGTGGCTATATCGGCATTTGGAGCGGGACTTACATATGCTGCTGCAATACTCGAGTGGTAAATTTGAAAATGTATGATCAGATCACGAGGAACAAAACCATGTGAAAAGAAACCATAAAATCATAGCAGACTATACAGTTTTGGTGACACACATCTATTATTGTCACCGTGGACTGTATAGTCTATTATTTTGCTATTTTATCCGTGAAAGCACTTCTTTAATGATAATATTTCCCGCCAAGACAAAATATCTATTACTTTTATTGACAATCAATTTAATATATGCTATTTAAACATATGAACAGTTAAACACTTGTTTAAATAAAATAACCAAGTGGTAACAATCTCATTAGCAAATGAAGATTTTAAAATGTAAGTTTCAACGGACTGAAGTTCTGTAGAATGGGAGGAAAATATGGATAATAATGAATTTATCAAGGTAAGCGGTATTAAGAAAAGCTTCGGCAGTGGCGACAGCAAAGCCGAGGTATTAAAGGGTGTGGATTTCACCATCAGCAAAGGTGAGTTCTGTGTGCTTCTTGGAGCGTCAGGCTCGGGCAAATCCACATTGCTTAACATTATCGGTGGTATTGATTCGCCGGATGAGGGTTATGTGTCAATAGGCGGTGAGAAGACCGGTGACATGGATGAGAAGACACTTACATTATACAGACGTAAACATCTGGGATATGTGTTCCAGATGTATAATCTCATACCTAATCTTAATGTTAAGGAAAATGTTGAGGTCGGAGCATACTTGAGCGACAACCCACTGGATGTGGATGACATACTTAAGACCCTTGGACTTTACGAGCACAGACATAAGCTTCCAAACCAGTTGTCAGGTGGACAGCAGCAGAGAACATCCATCGGACGTGCACTGGTGAAAAATCCGGATATCCTTCTGTGCGATGAGCCTACAGGTGCCCTTGATTATAAGACCTCAAAGGAGATCCTCAAGCTTATTGAAGATGTAAATAAGAAATATGGCAACACCATCATAATGGTTACACACAATGACGCCATCAAAAATATGGCAGACCGTGTTATCAAGCTTCGAGATGGTGCCGTACGACACAACGATATAAACGAAAATAAAGTATCCGCCGAAGAACTGGATTGGTAAGAAAAAACGGAGGTTTAAAATGAAAAATCCTTTAAGAAAACGACTTTTCAAGGAATTTAAAGCAGAAATAGGTAAATATCTTGTTATCTTCATTTTCATGACAGCAACAATAGGTCTTATATCAGGATTTACGGTTGCGTCCTCAAGCATGAAGATCGCCTATGACAACAGCTTTGAGAAATATAATGTGGAATGGGGACATTTCACAGTTGGCAGTGAGCTGTCTGATGAGCTTGTAGCTGACATAGAAAAAGACAACGACGTAACAATGATCAAGGATTACTACAAAAACCTTGTGACAACCCCGGAGGCTGATGGCAAGAGTCCCGATGATGATACAAGAACCCTGAGGCTCTACAGAAGCAGAGATGTGATGAACAAGATCTGTATAATGGACGGACGTCTGGCAGAGACAGATGATGAGATCGCCATAGACAGAATGTATGCGGTAAATAACAACATCGAAATCGGAGATACCATCACAGTTGCCGGAGAGAATTTTGAGGTTACAGGTTATACAGCATTTCCGGATTACAGCTGTCTGTTTGAGGACAACAACGACACAATGTTTGACGCTATGTTGTTCAGTGTGGGAATTACAACAGAGTCAGCCTATGACAAGTTGGATGAGTTAAAGGAAGTGTACAATTACGCATGGCAGTACAAGAATGAGCCTGCAGATGACAAGGAAGAGAAGAAGCTTTCAGATGATTTTCTTGAGGATATAATCCAGAAGATATATACATCAGGCAATACCATTGATCTCTATATACCAAGATATCAGAACCGAGCCATCAACTTCACCGGAGACGATCTGGGTGGTGACACAGTCATGATGTTCACTCTGCTCTATATAGTAATGGTCATCATGGCGTTTGTATTTGCAGTTACTACAAATAACACGATACTTAAGGAGTCAACGGTAATAGGAACCCTCAGGGCTTCCGGTTACAAGAAGAGCGAGCTCTTAAGACACTACATGACCCTGCCGGTACTGGTTGGACTGCTGGCATGTATAGTGGGAAATGTCTTAGGCTACACCTGCATGAAGAAGATAGGCGAAATGTCCTACTATGGAAGCTACAGTCTCACAACCTATGTGACCAAGTTTAATATGACAACATTCCTTGCCACGACCATTGCACCATTTGCAATGTTAGTGATAATAAATGCACTGGTGATCAGCTCCAAGCTTAAGCTCAGCCCACTTAAGATGATAAGAAGAGACATGGGCAGATCAAAGAGAAAGAAAGCAGTGAAGCTTCCTCATTTCAAGTTCATGAACAGGTTCAGGATAAGGATAATATTCCAGAACATGTCAAGCTACGTTACATTATTTGCAGGAATATTCTTCGCAGATGTGCTCCTGTTGTTCGGACTTATGATGACTCCGCTGCTCACCCACTATCAGAACGAGATCGTGGATGGAATGATAAGCAGCAACCAGTACATACTTACAGGACCGGTTGAGACCTCTGTTGAAGGAGCAGAGAAATACGCAGCAGCCTCAGTTGTCATTGACGACGACAAGCAGGAAGCGGTTACAGTGTATGGAATAGAACCTGACAGCAAGTATTTTAAGAAGGATCTTTCCGGTTCGGATATACTGATCTCAGAGGGCTATGCCAAGAAATACGGAATAGAAAACGGCGACACCATCAGGTTAAAGGATGAGTACGAGGATGGCAAATACAGCTTCAAGGTTACAGGCACCTACTACTATCCATCAACTATATCCGTATTCATGCCGATAGATAAGTTCAGGGAAGTATTTGACAAGGATGATGATTATTACACAGGATATTTCTCAAATACAGAGCTTACGGACATTGATGACAAGTATGTGGTAAGCGTGATCGATGAGGCAGCCATGACAAAGGCCTCAAGACAGCTTGAGAGATCCATGGGTAATATGTTCTACCTGTTTAATGTGTTTTCAGTAATATTATTTGCATTGCTGGTATACCTTCTCACCAAGATAATCATAGAGAAGAACACCAACTCCATATCCATGACCAAGATCCTTGGTTACACCAACCGGGAGATCAATGGTCTGTATATGACTGCAAATGTCTGGGTGGTGATCCTTTCTTCTATCATTGGAATAGGCATATCCGCTCTTGCCATCAGACCTATATTCTCAGCTATGATGGCAAATTATGTAAGCGGTTATATGAACTGCTACATTGCACCGTATATTTACCCATTAATGCTTGCCATATCTCTTGTGGTATTTCTTCTGGTACAGCTTACCCAGATGAAGAAGATCAAGAGCATACCTATGGATGAGGCTTTGAAGAATGTAGAATAAATCGACGGATCCGGAGGTGGCAGAACTGCCCGACCGGTAAAAACTGAATATAAATGATCTGAAAGGCTATATGGTCCCGGTGATACAAATGTGTGTCCTCCGGTACTGTATAGCCTTTTTGGTTATGTAATGATGTTTTTAAAAAATTTTTACCGAAATGTTACATAAATATCAGGGCAAATTGATAGTTGAAAAATCTCAGAATGTTAAACTTTAACAAGTGATAAGGAAAGAGCTTATGTAAATGAAAGGAAAATAAAAATGCTGAAATTAGAACATGTAAAGAAATCTTACGATGGGGTGACGATCCTTAATGATATAAATCTCGAAATAGAGGACGGAGAGATTGTTTCAATACTTGGACCATCAGGATGTGGAAAGACCACATTGTTAAATCTTATATTGGGACTTACCGATGCAGATAGCGGCAGGATCATATTTGACGGAAAGGACATTACAGACGTATCAATGGAGAAGAGAGGCTTCAACATTGTATTTCAGGACTATGCCTTATTTCCAAATCTCAATGTCGAGAAGAATATAATGTACGGACTCCGTAACAATCCTGATATCTCATCTAAGGAAGAGGTTCAGGAGCTTATCGAGCTGTTGGGGCTCAGGGAGCACCTGGGCAAGAAGATAGACCAGTTGTCAGGTGGACAGAAGCAGAGGGTTGCCTTAGCCAGAACTCTGGTGATGAAGCCGAAGATCCTGCTTCTTGACGAGCCGTTAAGTGCCCTTGACGGAGTTATCAAGGAGTCAATCAAAGAGAAGATAAAGACAGTAGCAAGAGAGTTTCATCTTACCACTATCATAGTGACTCATGACCCTGAGGAAGCTCTTACCCTGTCAGATCATGTAATGATAATAAATGAGGGAATGATCTCACAGTACGGAAAGCCTGATGAGATCGTGAAGACCCCTGAAAATGAATTTGTAAAGGAATTTATACTCCGCCAGTTGGAGATCAAGAAAAATAATATCTATTCATTATTTGCAGTTTCAGACGTGTTAAGAAATCCGGTAAATATCACTGAAAGGTACGCAGTATAAAGAGGGTATGCAGATGAAAGGTAAAAATAAAGAGATCAAGCTGATATTCGCAATGATCAGTCTGATATTTGCAGCGTTTCTGGTATACCCGGTGGTGAGGCTTTTGTTGAAATCCGTTATCGGTACAGGGGGCTTCACCATGGAATATTACAAGACGGTATTTACCGGAAAAGGATTTTTCACAGCCCTTGGCAACAGCTTCAAGGTTGCCGGAGCCAGTGCGGTTGTGACCACTGTCATATCATTTTTTCTGGCATATATCATACATTATTCAAACACACCGGAGATCATCAAGAAGCTTATAAAGGCGGTGGCAGTTCTGCCTATGCTGCTTCCCACACTTACATATGGATTTGCCATTATATATTCATTTGGCAAGCAGGGTTTTCTCACAAGGCTGTTTGGCAGGCAGTTATTCGAAATATACGGATTTAACGGCCTGCTGATAGGCTATGTGATCTACACTCTTCCGGTTTCATTTATGCTGATCAACAATACCATGGGATATATAGATAAGAAATTCATGGTGGTTTCGGGGCTTATGGGAGATCGTGCCTTAAGCACATTTATGATGACCGTGTTTCGTCCCCTTATGGGAACTCTGGCGGCGTCATTTGTCCAGGCGTTCTTCTTATGCTTCACGGACTTCGGAATACCGGCGTCGGTAGGCGGCAAATACAACGTAATAGCCAGCGTTCTTTACACCCAGATGTTAGGCAGCGTGCCTGATTTCAACAAGGGAAGCGTCGTGGCAATGACCATGTTGATACCGTCAGTGTTCAGTATCCTGCTCTTAAGGTTCTTAGACAGATACAACATAAGGTATAACAAGATATCCACAATGGAATTAAGAAAGAACAGAGTGCGAGACGTCATCTGCTCCCTTATGGGAATAGGGATATGTGTGTGCGTCCTGTCAATATTTGCAGTTATATTCATCATACCATTTGTGCAGGACTGGCCTTACAACCTGAACTTTTCTTTGGATCATGTGAGGGCAGTGTTAAACGACAGCGGTCTGTCCATGGTATATAAAAATTCCGTATTCGTGGCATTGCTTACAGCCTTGCTTGGAACTCTGGTGGCGTACGGTGCAGCCATTGTGACAGCAAGAAGCCAGGTGAGCGGAAAGTTCAAGCAGGTAATAGAGGGGATTGCCCTGGTGACAAATACTATCCCCGGAATGGTTCTCGGTCTGGCGTTCCTGTTCTGCTTTTCAGGAACCGGGCTTCAGAGTACATTTGCAATATTGATCATATGCAATATAATCCATTTCTTTTCAACACCATACCTGATGATGAAGAGTTCTCTGGAGAAAATGAACGGATCATGGGAGACCACGGCAATGCTCATGGGAGACACCTGGGTCAAGACCATCATAAGAGTTGTGACACCGAATGCATTCTCAAGTCTCATGGAGGTGTTCAGCTATTATTTCGTAAATGCAATGGTCACAGTCAGTGCGGTGATATTCATCGCCGGAGCAAGGACCATGGTCATAACCACCAAGATAAAGGAATTTCAATATTATAACAAGTTCAACGAGGTGTTCGTGCTTTCGTTGCTCATGCTTGTAACAAACTTACTGGTAAAGGCTGTATTTCAGCTTTTGGCAAATAAAAAAATTATAAGAGGAAGAAAAAAAATGAGAAAAAACAGATTTAAGGGATTTAAGAGAGTAACAGCGGCAATGCTTGCAGGTGTGTTGGGTATTTCAATGCTCACAGCCAGCGGATGTGCAGGAAAGAGTGCAAAGAACGAGCAGGTTATCATCTACTCAAATGCAGATGATGAGGCTATTGACGCAATGAAGAAGGCACTTGACAACAACGGCTATAAGGACAAATACATTATCCAGACATTTGGAACCTCAGAGCTTGGCGGAAAGCTTCTGGCTGAGGGTAGCAATATAGAGGCAGATCTTGTGACAATGAGTACCTTCTATGTGGAAAGTGCCCAGGATGAGAAGAAGATGTTCAAGGATCTTGATTTCGAGACAGGTGCTCTTGAGGAGTATCCTTCCTACTGCACACCTATAACAGCCCAGGAGGGAACAATAATTGTAAATACCGAGCTTATGAAGGAGAACAATCTGGATATGCCTACATCTCTTAAGGATCTTGCAGACAACAAGTACGAGGGACAGATCTCAGTTACAGATATTGCGTCATCATCAACAGCATGGCTCTTGGTTCAGGGACTTATATCAGAGTATGGTGAAGACGGTGCAAAGGATGTTCTTAAGGGCATTTACAAGAATGCCGGCGATCATCTTGAGGAGTCAGGTTCAGGTCCTCTTAAGCTGGTCCGTGCCGGAGAGGTTGCTATCGGATTTGGTCTTCGTCAGCAGGCAGTTGCTGACAAGCAGGCAGGACTTCCTATTGACTATGTAGATCCTGAGGAGGGTAACTTCACCCTTACAGAGTCAGTTGCGGTTGTGGACAAGGGAGATAAGAGCAATCCTGAAGCTATGAAGATGGCAGAGTGTATCATCAAGAACGGCAGAGAAGATCTTCTTAAGTACTACCCAATCCCATTGTATAAGGGCGAGGCAGAGGACAGTGCGAACAAGTCAGGAAATCCTAAGACCTTCCCTGAGAAGCTCACAGTCGATCTATTAAAGAAGCACCAGGCATTATCAGAAGAATGTAAATAAAGTCAGTAGGAAGGAAAGGAAATATTATGAATACATACAAATTATTAACACCGGGTCCGCTTACGACCACAGATACAGTAAAGCAGGAAATGCTGTTCGATCATTGTACCTGGGACGATGATTACAAGAAGATCACACAGGATATACGTTCAAAGCTTTTAAAGCTTGCCCATGTATCAGAGGATGAATACACAGCTGTCCTTATGCAGGGCAGTGGTACCTTCGGGGTTGAGTCTGTCATCACCAGTTCGGTAGGTCCGGAGGACAAGCTCCTTATCTGTGCAAATGGTGCATACGGAGAGAGAATGGAAGACATTGCCCGCCATGCAGGTATTACCTACAAGATATATCATCAGGCATATGACAAGGTGCCAAATGCCGACAGGGTTGCCGAGATATTAGACGCAGATCCTGACATAACCCATGTGTCAATGGTGCACAGTGAGACCACCTCGGGCATACTTAACGATATTGAGTCCGTTGCAAAGGTTGTTAAGGCAAAGGGAAGAGTTATGATCGTGGACGCCATGAGCAGCTTCGGAGGAGTAGATATCCCGGTGGCTGACTGGGGCGTTGACTTCATCATCAGCAGTGCAAATAAATGTATCCAGGGTGTTCCGGGATTTTCATTTGTCATTGCAAAGCTTGATGAGCTTAAGAAATGTGAGGGAAAGGCAAGAAGCCTGTCTCTTGACCTGTATGACCAGTGGAAGACCATGAAGGTAGACGGAAAGTGGAGATTTACATCACCTACCCATGTGGTACTGGCATTTGCCCAGGCACTCAGGGAGTTGGAGCAGGAGGGCGGAATAGAAGCCCGTAACAGAAGATACACAGAGAACAATAAGCTTCTCATTAAGGAGTTAAAGGAGCTTGGTATCAAGCCATACATTGATGAAACCCATCAGGGACCTATCATCACAACCTTCTATTATCCTGAGGACGCTCACTTCTCATTTAATGAAATGTATGAGTATATCAAGGAACGCGGATATGCCATTTATCCGGGTAAGGTAACTGAGGCAGATACCTTCCGTATAGGAAATATCGGCGAGATCTATCAGGAGGATATCCTCAAAGTGGCAGGGCTTATAAAGGAATTTCTGCAGGGAAAGAGTGGAAGATAATATGAGCTTGCCGGTGAAATGCCGGCAAATGATGTGAGTATGCCGGATAAAAGCCAGATGGTGAGATGTCGGTGGATGATGTAGAGCAGGCGAGGATAAATGATCGCCGGAAGGATAGTGAGATAAAAATGGGAAAATATAAAGCAGTAATTTTTGACTGGGCGGGAACCACAGTGGACTATGGATGTTTCGCCCCGGTGCAGGCATTTGTAGAGGTGTTTAAGCATTTCGGAATAGCTCCAACCATGGATGAGGTTCGTGAGCCGATGGGAATGTTGAAGAAGGATCACATAAGAACAATGCTTAAGATGGACAGGATATCCGGATTATGGAGAGATAAATACGGCAGAGACTGGACAGAGGATGATGTTGAAGCACTTTACGCTCAGTTTGAGGGAAAGCTGTTGTCGATCCTGGATGGATATGCCCGGGTGAAACCATATGTGCTTGAGACTGTGGACACTTTAAGAAAAAATGGAATACAGATCGGCTCCACCACAGGCTATACCGATAAGATGATGGATATAGTTGTGCCAAAGGCGAAGGAGAACGGATATGCACCGGACTTCTGGTTCAGCCCGGACTCCGTAGAGGGAATGGGAAGACCTTATCCGTACATGATATTTAAGAACATGGCAGCCATGAAGATACAGAGTGTTGACCAGGTGGTGAAGGTAGGTGACACAGTATCAGATATAAAGGAAGGAAAGAACGCCGGAGTGCTGTCTGTAGGTGTCATTGAGGGAAGCTCAGAGCTTGGACTTACACAGGCAGAGTATGAGGCCTTAAGTGATGTGGAGAGAGACATAAGAGCACACCATGTAAAGGAAAGATTTCTCGCCGCCGGTGCCGACAAGGTTATCATGAATTTAAGTGAGCTGCCGGCTCTGGTGCTTGATTAAAGTTGTTTTGTTTTGACATAATATAAAAAGAGCCTGCGTGACGAAGCATAAATATGTTTCGCTATGCAGGCTCTTTCTAATGGTTGTTGCTCCGTTTGTCCTGTCCCCGTATCAGTTATAGGAAACTATTTAACAACAACTACGTTTGTTGCACGTGACTTGCTCTCATCCTTAGGATCAGTCTCTACATCATAAGTAACCTTCTGACCTTCTACAAGAGTCTTGTAACCTTCACCAACAATAGCTGAGAAGTGTACGAATACATCATTTCCACCATTGTCATTTGAGATAAAGCCATATCCCTTTTCTGCGTTGAACCACTTAACTGTACCGTTATTCATTTCGGGTACCTCCTAAAAAATTAGTTGCATGACAGATATGCCATGTTTATGCATGTACTGGACTTTCATATACCTGCACGATGTACCCAATAAATCAAATCTCCCATGACGATATGTCATCGTTTATATATGCCCCTTGAACAAATAAAAAACTACGATCCCGACATTGAACAAAAGCCTGATTTTATCGGGAAACGTGTTCACAGTAAACCAACCTTGAATACACTCACATAATACTTTCGTTTAGACCATTTGTCAAGAAAGTAATGAACCTATATGGGGACAGATTATCATATTTATTTTGTGCCGGAATATACATATATCAGGGTTGTCTATGTGCAGATAAATGATAAGGGGGCTGTGGTTTGGAGAGGTTCATGAGAGTTGTTGTTCTGCTGGTCAGTCTTATTGCGGTTCCATATATTATGTGGCAGGTGATGAGGATAAGGGGAAATAAAAATATCACTGCCCTGGAGAATGTCCAGACAGGAAAGTCGGTAAGTATATTTGAGGGAAATGATTATGACCTGATGGATGTGGAGGAATATCTGGTGTATTGTCTCCCGGGGGTTGTGGATATGGGCATGGATGACGAAATGCTTAAGACCATGGCAATAATAATGAGGACTTCCATATATGGGGAGATGTACCCGGAGCTGGTGTACCAGAGCCCATACGCCGAGGAAGGGGGAGAGACAGGCCTTGAGGTAGCCACAGGAACCGACAGTGCAATGTATAATCTTATACGGAACGGAAGCTGCCTGGTAAATGAGGACAGCCTCACGGAGGTAAGGTATGACAAGTCGGAGCTTATGGACAAATGGGGTGGCAGCTACTATACATATATGAACAGGCTGTGCAGTGCGGTACTCGCCACCAGGGGGCAGGTAATATGCTATGGGGGAATGTTCATAGTGCCGGTGTATCATCAGGTCAGTGTGGGACAGACTGTGTCGGCACAGGAGATATACGGCAAGGAAATCCCATACCTTCAGGGCACTGACAGCAAGGAGGATATTACCTGTGATGGATTTTCCGTTACACAGGTGGTTGACGGACTCCGCATAAAGAAGCTGTGCGACCTGTATGGGGAACAGAACCCGGCGGCATATGTTGACTACAGCAAGGACACCTCAGGTACAGATACAGAAAAAAGCAGTGCTGATAACGGAGGGAAAAATACCGATATGGAAAATGAGATAAATATATTGGAAGCCACAGAGCATGGATTTGTAAAATATGTAAATGTATTCGGGAAGACCATGACAGGGCAGACATTTGCAGGGGTAATGGGCTTGCAGTCGGCTAACTTCCACATAGATCAGGTGGACGACGGCTACAGGATCATAACCATAGGAAAGGGAAACAGCCTGGGACTGTCCCTGTGGGGCGGCGAAACCATGGCAAGGCAGGGAAGAACCTGCCATGAGATCATAAAAAAATATTATGCCAATGTGGATATAGTTGACATGGCACAGTGAAAATTCACGGACTAAACAATAAACATATGTAAAATAAAAAGTATATGAAATAAGAAGTATATGAAATAAAAAACACATGAAATAAAGAGCTGCCCGGATAACGCAATAACAAAATTAAATTCTCTGCATAAAATAAAATATTGCCGTCAATAATATGACTGAGGTGATAATTATGAAGAAATTTATTAGTACGGTGCAAAAAAATATATTCTACGTATCTCTCATTGTGGGAATGATCGCCCTTGTGGGGATAGTGGCTATTTTTGCAAAGAAACGCGGCGATGACAAGATCACAAAAATGATGAAGGATGATACAGGAGTATCTGAGCAGACAACAGATGAAGAGTTTGGAGCCTATGATTTCGGAGACGAGGACACAATGGGAGAAACATCAAAGAACCAGAGAAGCTACACCGCTGAAACTGAGCAGGCAAAGGCAGTCCAGTCGGCAGTCAGCAAGAACACAGAGGAAACCACAGGAAAGACAGAGAACAATTCAGAGTATGTATTGAATTACGATGGAAGCGAGAGTCTTATGTGGCCTCTCAGAGGAAACATTGTGAGAGAATACTCAATGGATACCACAGTATACTACGAGACACTTAACGAGTATAAGGTAAGTCCTGAAATGCTCATTGAGGGAAATGAAGACGACAAGATAATTGCCTGCTACAGAGGAAAGATTACAGATGTGGGAAGTGACCCGGTTATCGGAAATTATATCACCATTGATCTGGGGGGCGGCTTCCTTGTAACCTACGGATCATTAAAGGATATCACAGCACATCTTGGTGAGGTGGTACAGGCAGGAGAGGCTGTGGCAACCTTAAGCACTCCTACAAAATACAATACAGAAGAAGGCACTGCACTTTATCTTAAGATCACAAAGGACGGTACACCTGTAGATCCTTTAAGTCTTATAAATTAATATATAGCAGAAATATCATTTGCGCTTTTTGCTCATATTGCATAAACTGACCGGTTTCATGCATAATTAAGTGAAAAGCGCTATTTTTTTATTTTTATGTCATGATATAATAGGTAAGAAAAAAGGACAAAGATATTTGCAGTCTGAGGATTATAATGAATATGTCAAGTTTTATATGAAAGCCTGACATGCAGCGTCAGCCCTTTAAATCTTAACGGGCTGATCTTCAAGATACGAGAGGTGAAAGAGATGGTTTATTGTAGTGTGTGTGGAAACAGCTTACAAGGGAATGAGAGAACCTGCCCGTGCTGTGGTTCCATATTAAACAGCGGCAATACAATAGAAGACACAAATACTATGATGACAGAGGGAGATTATCTGGGCAGAGGTGTGTTCCTGGATAATGAACAGCAGAACAGGTATTATGAGCCGGATGAGACCAGAGGATATTCCCAGGGCTCAGTGACAGTAACTGCACAGACATATGGTGCTCCTTCGGATCAGCCAAGATTTAAACAGACATTTAACAGGCAGCAGGGCGGGGCAAATGGATACAGCGTGCCTGAACCACCAAGACCGGGGCAGGGATATAACATACCTGAACCACCAAGACCGGGGCAGGGATATAACATACCTGAACCACCAAGACCGGGGCAGCCGTATAATGCACCTGACAGCTCTGAGATGATATATGATACTCAGCCAACCACCCAGGGACGTACATACAATACAAGATCTGAGTACACGAGATCCCAGAGGATCTATGATGAACCAACCGGATCCGGTGACTATGATGAATATGAGCCACCAAGGAAAAAGGGCAACAAGAATATGCTCTTATGGTGTATCCTCATGGTGCTGGTGGTTGTGGTCATATCAGGTGGCCTGATCATATATGTGGTCCTTAAGGGTGACAAGAATGACAACGGGAACAGTGCTTCGACTGGGGAAGCAGCTTCCACAGAGGAGTTCCAGGAAATAGTCGTAAAGGATACTTTCCAGGATGTGAACTTCAGAGAATATGTCATGAACTATGTGGACACAGATGGAAATGGCAGACTGAACTATGACGAGGTTCAGGCAGTCAAGGAGCTTCAGATAGCTCAGAAGGGTATAAAGGATCTGACAGGCATCAATGTATTTACTGAGCTTACCAAGCTGGACTGTTCAGGAAACGGCCTCAGAAATATAGACATCAGTGCAAATGAAAATCTTGTGAGCGTAAAGTGTACCGGCAACAATGCCACCACCATATACATAAATGGAAAGTATAATATAGGCAGTGATAATGACAACGATGATGTTAAGGAAACCTTCTCGGTAAATGGCAGCAGCGAGCTTAAGATAACCTACGACACAGGTGTCAAGATCGTGAACGGAGACAGTCAGGAGGTTCTCAACAAGGCAGAAAAGAGTACAGAGAAGAAGCCGGAAGCGACTACTGAGAAAACCTCTGAGGAAACAAAGAAGAATGACCAGAAGAAGGAGAACAAGGAGATAATATCCTACAGCAGTACAAGATATCTTGTGGATACAGACCTTGCAGGCATGAGCGGAGATGACCTTATGCTGGCGAGAAATGAGATATTTGCAAGACACGGAAGAGGCTTTGACGATAAAGAACTTCAGGACTACTTCAACAGACAGGAGTGGTATGAGAAGATATATGAGCCATCGGAGTTTGACTCGGGACTTCTTACAGATGTAGAGGTAAAGAATGTGGAGTTTATAAAGGTATATGAAAGCGTAATAAAGAATGATTATGATGTAACCTACTACGAATGTACCTATGAAACACCGGACACTCACAGAAGATTTACACTTACAGCCTATGACAGCTATTCAGGTGAGCTGACGGAAACAGATCAGGATGGCGAGATCATATCTGATGGAGCATTTACCAAGGTGGCTATGAACCATTACAGAGTTGTAATGGGTGGAAGAACCTATGACTTCTACACATACATTGGAGATCATAATAAAGAGCTGTACATAGTGGAGGATGACCACACCACATATTCAGCTTACTAATTGCATATACCATAACAGTAATAAAACACACTTTGTAAGTTTTATCCACCATAACAAAAACCCGGAAAACAGAATTTTGAAATCTGTCTTCCGGGTTTTCCTTTACCCTGAGAAGTTATCTCCTGGTTTTATAATTTTATATGAGCTTTATTAACCCATTACAACCTCAACGCTGTGAGTCTTGCCATCACCGAATACAGGGAGGACATTGCCGTCGATAGCAGTACCATCAACAGTAACACTCTTGATACCCTTGTTTACGTGATCCGGGTTAGTAACCTTAATGTCATATGTTGCACCACGGAACTGACGTGTAGCGTTAAGTCCATCCCATGCAGCAGGTATTGAAGGATCGATCTTGAGACCATCGAAGTCTGCTGAGATACCTAAGATGTACTGTGAAATAGCTACCATGTTCCAGGCAGCAGTACCTGTGAGCCATGAGTTCTTACCCTGACCGAAGTGGTTGCCAGGCTTGCCGATATCTGAACCAGCGTCCTTACCACCGATCATCTGACCATATACATATGGCTCAGTCTTGTGGATATCTGATGTCTCCTCAGTGAAAGCAGGAGCAATCTCTGAGTAGTACTTAAATGCCTGATCTCCGGCACCTGCGTAAGCAGCAGCACAGATGATCCATGCATTGTTATGTGTGAATATACCGGCATTCTCCTTGTATCCACCTGGGTATGTTGAGATCTCACCATACTGGATGTAGTACTTTGTAAATGCTGGATTGTTAAGTACAAGTCCGTGCTGTGTATTAAGTCTCTCATCAATAGCAGCAAGAGTCTTCTTATCGCAGCCCTGATCCTTACCGATGTCTGACATGATAGCGAAGCCCTGTGGCTCAATGAAGATCTGTCCTTCTTCACATTCCTTAGAACCCATCTTCTCGCCATTTGCATCGTATGCTCTTAAGAACCAGTCGCCATCCCATGCTGACTCCATGATGTTGGCCTTCATCTTATCGATCTCAGCCTGAGCAGCCTCAGCCTCAGCGTCCATTCCAAGGTGCTTAAGGATTGCAACGTAGTTAGGACCTGCATATGTGAAGAGTGTAGCAACCATAACTGACTCAGCAACCTTTGAGTAGCCACCCTCAGCAGCAAACTTAGGATTTGTATATGTCTGGAAGCTTTCACCCGGTGTATCTGAGAAGCATGAAAGGTTGATACAGTCATTCCAGTCAGCTCTCATTGCAAGTGGAAGTCCGTGTGGTCCAAGGTTATTAACGATCTTGTAGAATGAAACCTTTAAGTGATCGAGCATTGGCTTAGCAAGTGACATATCATTGTCATATGGAACCATCTCGTCAAGGATTGCCCAGTCGCCTGTTTCCTTGATGTATGCTGATACTGAAAGGATGAGCCATAATGGATCGTCGGAGAAATCGCCACCGATATCTGCGTTACCCTTCTTAGTAAGTGGCTGATACTGATGGTAACATCCACCGTCTGGGAACTGTGTTGAAGCGATATCTATGATTCTCTGTCTTGCTCTGTCAGGGATCTGATGAACGAAACCAAGAACATCCTGGTTGGAATCTCTGAATCCCATACCACGGCCGATACCTGACTCGAAGTATGAAGCTGAACGTGAAAGGTTGAATGTAACCATACACTGATACTGGTTCCAGATATTAACCATACGGTTTACTTTGTCATCAGGAGTATTTACATTGAGGATACTTAAGAGCTTGTCCCAATGTGCCTTGAGCTCTGCGAGACCTGCAGCAACCTTCTCAGGTGTGTTGTACTTCTCCATCATCTCAAGAGCCTTTACCTTGTTGATAGTCTTGCCGTCAGCCTCGAACTTCTGGTCAACAGGCATTTCAACGTAACCAAGGATGAATACAAGAGTCTTTGTCTCGCCTGGAGCAAGAGTGATCTTCTTGTAGTGTGAAGCGATAGGTGACCATCCATCTGCAAATGAGTTGTTAGCCTTACCTGCTTCAACTGCCTGTGGATTGTGGAAACCATTGTAGAGACCGATGAATGAGTCTCTGTCTGTATCGTAACCGTCGATCTCGTCATTTACTGTGTAGAATGCGAAATGATCACGTCTGTCTCTGTACTCTGTCTTGTGGTATACAGTTGAACCAACAACCTCTACACGACCTGTACTGAAGTTTCTCTGGAAGTTTGTGCAGTCATCCTGTGCGTCCCAGAGACACCACTCTGCAAATGAGAAGAATGAGAATGTCTTCTCCTCTGAACCTTCATTTGTAAGAACAACCTGCTGAACCTCACCAGCATAGTTCTGTGGAACGAAGAATGTAACCTCTGCCTTCAAATCGTTCTTCTTACCTGTGATGATAGTGTACCCCATACCATGACGGCACTCATATGAATCAAGCTCTGTCTTAACAGGTGACCAGCCCGGATTCCAGATTGTTCCGTTCTCATTGATATAGAAGTAACGACCGCCCATATCGATAGGAACGTTGTTGTAACGATATCTTGTTATTCTACGAAGACGTGCGTCCTTGTAGAATGAGTAACCTCCCGCAGTATTTGAAATGAGTGAAAAGAAATCCTGTGTTCCAAGGTAGTTGATCCAAGGATAAGGAGTTCTAGGAGATGTGATGACATACTCCTTTTTGGCATCATCAAAATAACCAAATTTCATGTAGCTTATACCTTCCTTTCGCTTAATTATGTACTGTTTAATATTGGCTGAACATGTAACTATCCCTTTTGCGTAGCCATATAGACTCATTATACATGATAAAAGTATAAAAAACAACAAAGGAACTGGGAAATTAAAACGGATTTTCGTATTATGTCACAATGGTCATGGGATGATATGTATTCATGACCGGTGAATTGTTATAAGCCGGATTTCTGCCATGTGGGAGATTTTGGGTTTGTGCAATATAGTCAGTGGTGGTTGGTTACTTTGATGTTTTTCATACAGAACACGGAAATGCTTGAATATTCAGACATTTTTTGATAAAATCAACTTGTCATTCACAAAATTTTCACAAATTGTGAAATGACGAATATATTTTATCAGGGATGATAGGAAATCAGGGAGGAAAAAATATGAATTGTCCAAATTGCGGTAACAGTATGGATCAGCCAGGTCAGTGCCCGGTGTGCGGAACCATGGTAGGAGGATTTAATCTTGCACAGGATACACCTGTACAGCCACAGCCGGATATGCAGAACCAGGGATTTGACCCATCATTTGACCCATCTTTCGGTGGAGATATGGGAGTATACCAGATGGATCCGAACATGGCAGCACCGGAACCAGCTAAGAAGTCACCTGTTGGTAAGATAATCGCTATCATTGCTATCATCGCAGTAGTTGCAGTTGCAGCAGTAGTAGTGATCAAGGTTGCTTTTGGTGGAAATGGTAAAAGTCAGGTTGAGGCATTCTTAAAGGGTCTGTCAGATATGGACGCAGACGCTATTGCCAAGACAGTAGATCCGGACGTAACAGATGATGAAGAGATCGACTCATTAACACAGTCATTTGCCCTTATGCAGGGTATGGGAATCGAGCTTGAGATTACATACGAGATCGGCGACGCAGAGAAGGGTGATAAGACACTTATACAGTCTATCAAGGATGAGCTTTATGACGGCGAGGATGTAAAGATCTCAGCAGCTTATGTATATGATTGTACAGTAAATGTAAAGGCAAGTTACATGGGTGAGAGCCAGGATGAAGATGAGGATATGCAGCTTGTTGCTTACAAGAAGGATGGCAAATGGTATGTAGGCGGAACCGCTGAATAAGCCGAAACAGGTTCAGACAGGTTTCTATCTTATACCTGAAAAGGTTCATAAAAGTTAATAAGATCAATAAAAAGGGCACAGCCGCCGGATGATCATTCCGCAGGCTGTGCCTTTGTGCTCTAATGATGTCGCTGACATCGTTACGTTAATTATTTTATTTGCAGAAAATTCTTTCCTTTAATGTCTTGCTTTCGCCCGGAGCCAGCTCCACATAACCTGTTACGGCAGGATCGGCGTCAAGGTTTGGAGCGTCAATGAGCCAGCTCATCGGTTCAGGACAGAAGAAGCCCTTATCTCCGTTATAGTTCCACATGATCCAGAACTTCATAACATCACTTACTTCATAACAGATACGCTTGCCGCTTACCTTATCGGTAACAACAACTCCGTAGAAAGGCTTGCCGTCCAGCTCACCCATCTCAGCAGTGTACATATCGTTGTCGATATCCTGGAGAACAGGAACCATATCGCCCTCCTTGTACATCTGGTCATAAGCAGTGAAAGGAAGGTGCTTAAGTGTTGGGATACAGTGCTCGTCAAGCTCCCATTTGTCGCCTACAGGAACACGAAGTCTTACATTTGCACCGGCACCGTCTGATGTGAAAGGTCCCTTGATGGCTATGTGGTTACATACACCATAAGGCATTTGTTTATCTGAAAGATTTGTAAGGGTAAATTCATAGTTCATTCCATAAGGTGTGAGAGTGAATGTGAAGTCTGCCCTGAATTTTACAGGGTATGTATCGAAAAATTCATCATTCTCATCATATATATAGGAAGTTTTTGCAACGGCATTATCACCGTCTGTTGTTACACTGTCTATGTTGTGGGTTCTGAGATGAAGGAAACCATGAAGATGGTTGCCCAGTGGATCATTACATGGAAAATGATACAGGGCGTCAGAGGTCTTAAGATCACCGTGGGATAATCTGTTAGGAAGGTAAAGAGTAGGCATACCCCATATCTCTGCCTGTGACTTAAGCACTTCCGGTGTAAGCTCAGGATCATTTCTAAAGAAATCAACATCCATGGCTGTGTTCTCAAGTTTCATTATGTTACTTCCGATAAATGGTGCAATAAGTGCGTGATAATCACCTGCACGGAGCTCTATGGCTTCAGCACCCTTATAATCAATTACTTCTGCAATAGCTGACATTTCGTTCCTCCTGATCGTGTGTGATATATATACATAAAAATACTATCACGATATGGTTTTTATGTCTAGTTACTCCCACAGAAAAGACCGGAAAAATTTCGCATTTTCCACTGTGTAATTATGTTGTAAAATGTTATATATTTGATGTGCCAACCTTGAATTGTTCATAATGGTGTGATAAAATTCATACGTTGATGTATACAAGAATAAATTTGTTTGATATATTGTGTCAAGTTTTATATGGTAAGAGGGAAAAAGGATGGTTGATAAGAAAAATCCCAATTATATCAGGCGACAGAGAGCGATAGCAAGAAGAAAGAGACAGATAAGGATCCGAGTTGCTACTGTTACGGGAATATTTGTTTTGTTCGCCATAATAATATTTGCAACGAAATATAAGGGCGACTTTAAGAGGATATTTGGCGGCGGAAGTGCTGATAAGACCACAGAGGCTGTGGATAATAAAAACGGAGGCACAACCTCCGAGGCAGCTACAGGCAGTGAAGACACTACCGGGGACACTGCAACGGACAGTTCAGACACGTCCACAGAGGATCAGACAGCCAGTGTGGATGTTACGGCAGTTGCCAAGGCTGACAGTATCAATGTAACAAATCCTGACCTTTCATCAAAGGGCAGCGACTGGTACGACGATACTATATTTGAACCGGGAAATGTAACTGATGACGCCTACTTCGACAAGGTTGCCCTTATCGGTGACTCAAGAACAGAGGGGCTGGCGTTCTATTGTGACGTGAACAACTGGGCTATCATGGCGGATAAGGGACTTACAGCCAGCAAGGCTTTAGAGAACGATATCGTCAAGCTTGCAAATGGAACCACGGTCACACCTATAGAGGCTCTTGGATATAAGGAGTATAAGTATATATACATCGGTTTTGGTATGAACGAGCTCGGCTGGCTGTACCCTGAGGTGTTCATTGATGACTATAAGACATTTATTGGAGAAGTTAAGAAGGTATGCCCAGATGCTGTTATCATGGTTGAGAGTATCCTTCCGGTATCTGCATCTAAGTCAGCGTCAGATGAGATAATCAATAATTCCAAGATAACTACATACAATGGAATGCTCCTTGATATGTGTAAGGAATTTGGAGATGTGATATATCTGGATACGGCTTCTGCCGTAACAGTGAACGGTGCTCTTCCGGAGGAGGCAAGTACCGACGGAGTACACTGCGATAAGGATTACAATGAGAAGATCCTTGAGTATATAAGAAAGAACACTTATGTACGAAAGACTGCTCAGTAAATTATATTTTTAAGAGGTATATGAAAATGAAGAAAAAATTATTTGTTTGCCTTGCCATGGCAATGTGTCTTGCAGGATTTGCAGGCTGTGGCTCAAAGGAAGAGAAGAAGACAGAGGATGTTTCCATGGACATCCATTCAGTAGCACAGGAGATAGTTGACAACGGCAATTTCACAGATATAGCTGAGATCAACAAGGATAAGGGGATTTCCCAGTATTCAGTTGGTGACGCAGAGATTGCTGATGCTGTTACATATTTCTCATCAGGAGCAACAGCAGAGGAAGTTGTAATATTTGAAGGAGCTACAGACGCAGACGCAGATAAGCTTCTTACAGCAGCAGAAGAGAGAAAAGAAGATGATTATAAGACCTGGCAGGACTACAAGCCAGAAGAGGTATCAAGAGTTGACAAGGCAGTCATCAAGAAGAGCGGCAAATACGTAGTATTCTGTATTGCTGATGATAAGGACGCTGTTTCAACAGTTATAGATAAGTACTTTAAGTAAGCAGATCATACATGGGTGTAAAAGGGGGGCATATATATACCTCCTTTTACTATTTTGTTAAGGAAACAGGGAAAATGCAACATGTTTACATGAACGCATTTGACTATTAAGATTTTTGTGACACAAGTGGTAAGACGTGAGTATTATATATAAGAAGATTGTGCATATTATTTGCCGGCGTGAATAGGATAAGAAACATAGAGAATGTGTATATTTGGGTGATATACTACAGCCGGCACTTGATCATATAGGCCGCCGGGGAAGCCTGGGGGCTGTACATACAGGTGCACAACAGAGTCAGAATATCTACAAATAAGATCAGGAGGAACTTAATACATGGGAAAGGAATTATTTAAACCGGGAAATATGCTATATCCACTGCCGGTGGTGATGGTATCATGCAAAAGGGAAAATGAAAAGGCAAATATCGTGACTATTGCCTGGGCAGGAACGGTGTGCAGTTCACCTGCAATGGTGTCCATATCTGTACGTCCTGAGCGTTATTCATACGATATAATAAAGGAAACAGGAGAGTTCGTTATCAACCTTGTAACTGAGGATCTTGCTTATGCTACAGATTATTGTGGTGTTAAGTCAGGAAGAGACGTGGATAAGTTTAAGGAAATGAAGCTTCATGAGTGCCCGGGTGTGAATGTTAAGGCACCGGGAATTGCTGAAAGCCCTGTAAATATTGAGTGTAAGGTTAAACAGATAATACCGCTTGGAAGTCATGACATGTTCCTTGCTGAGGTTGTGGGCGTCCAAGTTGATGACAAATACATGGATGAGACAGGAAAGTTCAATCTTAATTCCACAGGACTTGTGGCATATTCCCACGGAGAATATTTTAACCTTGGTGAGAAGATTGGAAAGTTTGGATATTCGGTAAAGAAGAAATAACAGGGCAGCAAGTATTAAAGGTGAATTTTAAGTTAACCAGTGTAAGAAAAGAGGGAACGAGGATGAAGCTTAAATTATATGCACATGGCAAGATAAATCTTGGATTGGATGTCATAGGTGAGAGACCTGACGGATATCATGAGGTGAAGATGATAATGCAGACTGTGGAGGTCTGTGACAGGCTTGAATTTGAAGATATTGATGAGGATGAGATACAGCTGAAGTCTGACGCAACATTTCTCCCACTGGATGGGGACAACCTCATCTGTAAGGCCTGCAGGCTTATGAAGGATGAGTATGGTATAAAGAAAGGTGTCCGCATAAGTCTTGAGAAGCATATTCCTGTTGCTGCCGGTATGGCAGGGGGAAGTGCGGACGCAGCAGCAGCATTGGTTGCCATGAATGAGATATTTGCCCTGGGATTAAGTCAGGACAGGCTTATGGAGCTTGGGGTGAAGCTTGGAGCAGATGTGCCTTATTGTATAATGAAGGGAACCGCCCTTTCCGAGGGGATAGGTGAGAAGCTTACAAAGCTTGCACCGATGCCTGACTGCTATATACTTATTGCCAAGCCGGGGATAAGCGTGTCCACCAAGGAAGCCTATGACGGACTGGTGCTTGATGAGGATACATCACATCCGGATATTGACGGCATGGTGGAAGCCATTAAAGCAGGTGATCTTAAGGGTGTTACAGACAGAATGGGAAATGTCCTTGAGCCGGTGACCGCAGGAAAGCATGAGGAGATAGATATCCTTGAGTCTGCCATGAAGGACAGAGGTGCGTTAAATGCCATGATGACAGGAAGCGGACCTACTGTGTTTGGAATATATGATGATAAGACCACAGCAATGGATACGGTAAGGTATATAAAGGAAAATGACCTGGCAAAGCAGATATTCCTTGTGAAGCCGTATAATGTTTAGGGAGTGTTCTAAGGAGGAAAACGTGAGATGGAATTGAAACTGGATATGAGTAGTTATCTTCCTTTAAGAGAGGTTGTGTTCAGGGCATTAAGGGACGCCATAGTCCATGGTGAGTTTGAACCGGGAGAAAGGCTGCTTGAAGTGAGCCTTGCAAATAAACTGGGAGTCAGCAGAACTCCTGTCAGAGAGGCCATAAGAATGTTGGAGCTTGAGGGCCTCGTGGTGGTGGTTCCGAGACGAGGCGTAGAGGTTGCAAAAATCACGGAGAAAGATCTGTGTGACGCCCTTGAGATAAGGATGACTCTGGAGGAGCTGGCAGTGGGGCTTGCCTGCGACAGGATCACCGATGAAGGCAGAGAGAAATTGCAGGAAGCCTGTGTTCTCTTTAAGGAGGCTGTTAATTCCAAGCAGGTTCCGGCTATTGTAGAAAGCGATGAAGCTTTTCATGATGTGATATTTGAGGCTACCAACAATTCAAGGCTTGTAAATCTCGCCCAAAATCTCCGTGAGCAGGTGTACAGATACAGAGTTGAGTATGTGAGGGATTTTGGATACCACGACAAGCTGGTCCGTGAGCATGACGCCATAACCAACGCCATACTTACCGGGGACAAAGATCTGGCAAAACAGCTTATACGTCAGCATATATATGACCAGGAGCAGACGGTAATAAAGAATATAAGCCAGCAAAAATAAAACATTCAATAACAGAATAAAAAATATTTAAAGACAGATACTAAATTCAAGATTTGGTATCTGTTTTTTTGTGCAATAAGCCTTCATGCAGAAATCATGCTTGCATGAATTTATATATGAAGGCTAATGGACATCGATCAGTATTACTGATTTTAATGTAAGGAGGCTTCACATGGAAACATCGACCCGTAAAAATAAAGACATAAGCTCCATTGATGGAGGCTCTTCATATATAAGCAAGGACATACGGAAGAATATAGCCAGGATTGAGACTATATTCTCCAACTGTGGGGATGTGGTGAAGAAAAGGATCCACGTTCCCATGGCAGGGGGCGAGGGAGATATCTATGTTCTCTATATAGATGGGCTTTGTGACAATGAATTTGTTTCGGAGACCATAATAAAGCCTCTTACCTGGGAGTGGCATGAAAATGACTCGCCCGATCTCATGAAGCTCATATGGGAATACGGTGCCCAGACGGCGGACATAACAAAGGAAGATAACTTCGACAATGCAGTGTGGGCAGCCATGAAGGGAGATACGGCTGTATTTGTATCCGGATCAACGGAAGCTCTTATAGTATCCACCAAGAAGCTTCCCCTCCGTGGAATAGATGAAAGCAGTGTGGAGAGTGGAATGAGGGGCGCCAGAGACAGCTTTAATGAAGGCTTCCGTACCAGTACTGCCCTTATAAGGAGAAGGATAAGAGACACAGGACTTAAGGTGGAGCAGGGAATTATAGGAAGAAGAAGCAGGACGGACTATGCCCTTATGTATATAGAAGATCTGGCAGAAAAAGAGCTTCTTGACGACATAAGAGAGAGGATATCTGCCTATGAGATAGACGCCATCTACGACAGTGCCATGGCGGAGCATTTAATGGAGAAGAAATGGTACAATCCTTTTCCTATATTCCAGGCAACTACCAGACCGGATAAGGTGGCAGCAGCTATTGCTGACGGAAGAGTAGCAATAGTCTGCGATAATTCCCCTGAGGTGCTGCTGGTTCCTGCCACTATGAATACGCTGTTTCAGACTGCCGATGATTATTACAACAGGTGGCCTGTGGCGGTATTTGCCAGGATCATCAGATATGCAGCGGCATTCATAGCCATATTTCTTCCGGGGATATATATTGCTCTCACCTGCTTTGAAAGGGAAATGCTTCCGGACAAGCTCCTATATGCCATTGCAAATGCCCGCAGTAATCTTTCCTTTCCTATTGTGGTGGAGGTCCTCATTATGGAGCTTTTGTTTGAGCTTCTTCGGGAGGCGGGCATAAGACTTCCTGAGAAGCTTGGAAATACCATCGGTGTTGTGGGCGGTCTTATTGTAGGTCAGGCTGCTGTTGAAGCTGGAATCGTATCTACTATTGTGGTGATCGTTGTTGCCCTCACTGCCATAGCCTCATTTGCAATTCCCAATGAAGCCTTTGCTTCCATATTCAGGTTATTTAAATTTGTCGCCATAATATTCGGAGCGTTGTTCGGTATATTTGGATGTTACATTCTTATGATGTTTCTCATTGTTTATCTGGCCGGTATTGAGAGCTTTGGTGTGCCTTACCTGTCTCCTCTCATATCTAACAGATATGACACTCAGGCGTACAAAGATTTCGTTCTTCGTGCTCCTATCATCTCTATGTTTTTCAGACCGGAATTCGCAGAAAGGCGTCAGCGGGTCAGATTGCGTAGACGGTCAAAGGGAGGTAGTAAGTGAGCTATTTTAGAAATAAAGCAACTCTTGGGTTAGGATTTGCGGCGGTTTTTCCTCTGACTATCTACTTTTTCTTCATTTTCTTTGGCGAAAACCCCGGAAAATGGCTAATTTTATCACTTTTATCAATGCTATGCTTCGCATTGATTTATGTGAACATACAACATATTGTGTATAAAAATCTTGAAAAAATAGAATTTTCAGAAGAAAAAAATAATAATGAAAAATCAAAAAATAGAATTAAATCACTTATCTGTTGGAATAATGTGACAAGAAGTGTCATAAAAGCCGCATTTTTAATGTACATCCTGAAAAAAATCCTGAATCATATGTTTGAAAATAAAAGTCTTGTTTATCCCGGTATGCTGGCAGTATTTCTTCTGGCAGTGTATCTGACCATGAAGGGAAAGAAAGCTTTTCACAGCTTTAACTCGGTAGTATTTCCCCTTATGGCTATCTGTATAGGAGTTGTAGTTATAGAAATCATCCTGACAACAGAATATAAAGGGGAAAATGACATTTTGGCAATGATGTCCATGAGCCATGAAAACGGTCTTTGTACCGCAATAATCCAGGCAATAAAGCAGGGGTACGGGTGCTTTTTTGTCTTTTGTATAGGTGAAGCAATTATGTTTATAGGTTACAGAAGCAGAAATGGATTGAAAAGATATGTTAGAAACAGCTTGATCATACCTGTTATTTCGGGAATAATTGTATCTCTTTTGGTGATAAATCTTCTGGGGCAGGAAAGCCTGGCAAATGGCACAAAGACACCACTAAATATAGTATCGGCACTTATTCTGCCGGGAAGCAGGAGCACAAACCTGTCGGCACTGTTCATGTATCTCACAGTAGTGTGGTGTATAGGGATCATTTCATCTTTCCTGTTGCTCATAAGGGAGAGCATGGACTGGAGAGCTGAAGGCGTGAACGACGCTGAAATGGCCGCGAACAGCAAAGGCGTCGACATGAAGAATGAGAATGTGGTCACGAATGATAAAAAATCCGGCTGGGTGCCGCTTCTTTTGATAATCGGATTGTGGATAGTTCTGGAGATATCCGGGAATAATTTTGACATAAAGATTTCTTACCTGTTTCTGGTATACCTGGGGATCATCGATCTTCCCATGTCTGTGCTGATACCGTGGATAGCCGTAAGAGACAAACCGGACATGAAGGGTATGGCTTCGTCCATACTGACAGTATTTATGGTGTGTGTGGTGACAGTGTTTATGGCACTGGTATTTTCCGGCTGTGGTGGCAGATCTGTAGAGCAGGTGGATTATCTGAGAGTTATTGAGATAGACAAGAAGGGGGACGAATACCAACTGACATTTGTGTCTGAGGAGCTTGACAACTCGGACAACAGGCTGGTTAAGGAGTCAGTATATGAAACCACAGACAAGAGCATTAATGCCGCCGTGGAAAAGTATAACAGAGAACATGTGAGAAGCCTTGATCTGAGCCATATTGAATATATAGTTGTGGCTTCTGAGGAGGATGTGGGTTATGGAGTTTCAGAGGCATTTAAAGCTATACCCAAGAACTATATGAAGCTTGTGGTGTGCAGTGACCTTAAGGAGAAGGCGGGGGACGCCGGAATAAGGGAGTATCTTGAGAGCCACTATGAGGGAAGAGTCGTGGCAGCGATAAAGAATGACTGACAGAAAAAATGAGAATTAAAATTTGACATTTCATGTGTTGAGGAAAAGCTTTGGCAGACATTTGCCGATGGTTAGGTTAGAAAAGATTGATGTTCAATGAAAGGAAGCTGTGATTATGTGGAGAATGATAAGAGCCGGTATATTGGGGGTTTTGTTCGGAGTTGTGGGCGGTGCCCTGGTGGGACAGATCAGCTATGGCAAGAAAGTCTATGATGATCTGAAAAATAAAATGGCAGAGACTGTTGGCAGTATAAATAGTATGAACAGTACAAACGGTGTGGACAGTGCAAATGGCGTGAACAGTGCCGAGGTCTCTTCCTACTATGATAATATAGACGAGATCGCAGGACTTCAGGATATCCTTGACAGCGAGGTGAGATATGAGGAGACTGCAGATCCGGAAGAGCTTAAGCAGTTGGAGCAGGAAAAAGCCATAATGATAAGAGTTCTGGCTTCTGAGGGAGATCTGGGGCTGGGAGATGAATACAGACAGTTCTGCAGTGGGGCAAGGGAATATGTCATGACCTGTCTTGCCTCAGAGCTTGGGGCTGATTATCAGGATAGGCTCACAAAGGCAGACATGAGAAAAACCCTTATAATGAAATTTGAATATCTGGCAAAAAGTGTAGAAGAATATGCATTGGAGTACGGTATATTAGTAAAGTGCAGTCCGGTATTTGAATATAAATACATGCCGGCATGTACAGTGAATAATGTTGATTATGGGGCAGGGTACTATGAAACGCTTATGTTAAAGCTTGTACTGTCAAAATAGCTTTGATATACTGATATTCATACGAAAAAATGAGTCAAGTTTTTGATTAGAAAAGACGATGGGAGAAGAAAATATGTATTGTCATGTTTGTGGAAAGAAACTAGAAGATAATGCCAGCTGCTGCCCGGTATGTGGAACGATCATACCACAGCAGAATTGGCCGGCAGGAGAGAATGCCATGCCAGGGCAGGGTCAGCCGGAATATGGAGCTGGTAACAGGGAGCATGGCAGGCCGCCAGTTCGTAAAAATGGGAAAAAGAAAAAGCTGTTGATCATAGGAGCTACAGTGGTGGCAGTAGTATGTGCTGCCATAGTGTGCTTTGTGCTGCTTCGGGGAAGAAGCCAGGAAAAGGTTATAGCAGATTATGAGACTGCCTTAAATGACAAGGATAAAGAAGAGATGCTTACACTTATGTTTCCTAAGGAGAAGCAAAAGGCGGCAAAACAGCTGTTTAAGGACGGCGATATAGACCTTGTTACCTGGAGCATTAATACAAGAAATAAGTGTGGCAATATTGGACTTGAATTAAAGAGCGTGGAACAGGCATCTAAAAAGGACGACCGCCTTGAAGCAGATCTTGACGAGGTTATATTTTCAGAGCTGGGCATAAATTACGACAAGCTTGTAGTGGCAGATCTTGACTGGTCACATACAAAAGATGGTGACAGTGAGCTTTCGGAGGTTGTTCTGTATAAGGTTGAAGATGACTGGTATATCCTTCCGGGAGGCCTTCAGTATGTTGATACTAAAAGACAGAAGGAAGATATTGAACAGGCAAAGAACATAAAGGCGGCACTTGAGAGCTGTCTTCAGGATGAGCAGGTGCGGGCTGATATGGGTTCTTATATAAATGTGGCTATATCCATAGGAGGCGACCTTGCATATCTTCCGGATTCCTTCAAGGACGCATGGAATAGTAATATAAGTGGTGAGCTTAAACCAAGATATACTACATATGGAGCCTGCGACTATTCCTTTAAATTCGATGCAAATATGAATATTACAGTATACATTTCTTCAAAGCAGAATGTTGATGAGTGGCAGATAGTGCCTTATATTGCAGAAGAGTACTATGCGGGAGAGATAACAGATTCTGATGGTGAAAAGGATAGTACTGCAGATAAGAAATTCAGCTATGTAAGACTTATATGCGAAGACACGCCTCTGGCCGGATACTGGCAGGGAGAGGATGGTGCAGCATACATAGGTTACAATACAACCGGAGGAACAGAGGGATTTACAGTTTTCTATGCTCTTGAAGATAATGGTAAGGGAATATTAAATCATCTGGAGTGGACCTGTTCCGGAGAAAATTCTCAGATAATATTTGAAAATGATGAACAGTCATACACCGTTACGGTGGAAGATGAAGATACTATCGGAATAGAAGATTATTATGGTGAATTTTATGAGCTTACCAGGCAGGAGTTTGATGAAAGCGTCAGGGACCAGTTCGCAGGGGACTGGATTGCTACAGGAGAGGGTATGGCTGAGACTGGAGAGAAGTGCAGTCTGGCAGTGTGCGATGAATGTGGATATCTTCATAGTGCAGGCTATGCAGGGGAGTATCACGAAAGCTGTGTTATTGAGCTGTTTGATGGGCAGACGCTTCATTATATGTTCCCTAATGTGGGCTTATATGTGGACGACTTTGAAGAGATACGCTGGTCAGGAGAGGATTACAGGCTGGAGGGTGATGAAGGCTTATATTCTGATTCCTACATAACCGGAGATAATTCTGAATACTATGAAGCTGTCAGAGCAGGCTCTGAAAAGGCACAGAGATTTGAGGTCCTGGGAGCGTATAAGCAATACATAATAGAAAATTACCAGCTTAATGGGGAGTATGTTTCATATTGCTTCCTTTATATAGATGATGATGATATACCAGAGCTTATATATGATAATTCTGATGATGGAAGCGCGGCAATTCTTCTCACATATAAGGACGGAGTGGTAAGGGAAGGCTCTGTATCCTGTAGGGGTTTTGGCTTCTCTTACAGAGAGAAGGGAAACTGGTTTACTTATGATAATCCGCATAATATGGAGGGCGATGGTGGTGCCGGCCATATCCAGGATGGAAATGTTGTTACAGATCATACTTTTGATTATCATGTAGAGCTTGACGAGGAAGGTTATGGAGAACGTGTCTTTACAATCAACGGCAAGGACTATTCAGAAGCAGAGTTTGACGATGTATGGGCTCAGACAATAGGAAGTGATGGTTCTGAGAAAGGACTTGACGATCTGGAAGACACATTAGAGAAAGCCTTTGAGACCTTCTATGGAGAATAAAGGCAGTATGTACCATAGGGAGATTAAAATATACAGATAAGTTACACAGATCGGATGGGCAGATCGTCATCATGGTGTGAACTTTATTGTATATTTTTCTCTGGTGTGGTATAATCCAAGGCAGTTTAGGCAGGTAAGCCGGATGAATATACCATAATTAAAAGGAGCTTGTAAAAATGGCTAAGAAGGAATTATTAGTAATCTTCGGAGGACGCTCATCAGAGCATGATGTAAGCTGTGTATCAGTACAGACCATTGCAAAGGCATGTGATCTGGAGAAGTACAATATGACACTTGTGGGTATTACAAAGGATGGAAGATGGCTTCTTGCTGACAGTATCGACAGTATTGCAGACGGAAGCTGGGAGAACAGTAAGGTATCAGCAATCCTGTCACCTGATACATCAAGAGAATTGTTACTGAGATCAGAGGAGGGTATAACCTCCAAGACTATAGATGTTGTTTTCCCTGCACTTCACGGGATGTTCGGTGAGGACGGTACAATACAGGGATTATTTGAGATGGCACACATACCTTATGTAGGTTGTGGAGTTATGGCGTCAGCAGCGTCAATGGATAAGTTCTTCACAAAGGTTATCGTTGATCACCTTGGAGATGTGGATCAGGCTAAGTTCGTTCCTGTTCTTGCTGATGATTTTGATGACATCGAGGCTGCCATGGACAGAGTTGAGGCAGGAGTTCCATATCCTGTATTTGTAAAGCCATCTAAGGCAGGCTCATCAAAGGGTGTGTCAAAGGCACACAACAGAGAAGAGCTTAAGGCTGCACTGGATGAGGCTGTGAAGTATGACAGCAAGATCCTCGTTGAGGAGACCATCGTAGGAAGAGAGCTTGAGTGCGGAGTACTTGGATATGGTAAGAATACCAAGGCTTCATGCGTGGGAGAGATCCTGGCAGCGGCTTCAGCAGATTTCTATGATTTTGACGCAAAGTACAATAACGCAGACAGTAAGACAGTTATCGGAGCTGATATTCCTGAGGAGAAGGAAGCAGAGATACAGCAGAAGGCTGTAAGGATATTCAATGCCCTTGACGGCTTTGGTCTCTCAAGAGTTGATTTCTTCCTTGAAGCTGAAACCAACAGGGTTGTATTTAACGAGATAAATACACTTCCGGGCTTCACATCCATCAGTATGTATCCAATGCTCTGGGACGCAGAGGGATATGATATAGAAACTCTGGTAAGCACTTTAATAGAAATGGCAACAGAAAGATGATAAAGGATGTTAAGATAAGGCTTGTGGGAGTCAGGGAGCTTCCTGACGCAGCGGAGCCGGAGGTAGTTGAGCTGGAGACCACCGGGCAGTACTATGTTAAGGATGACATGTGCTATGTGAAGTATGATGAGTACTTTGAAGGTGAGGATGAACCGGCGAAGAACCTCCTGAAGTTTAATAAAAAGAGCATGAATATGGTTAAGAAAGGACCTGTAAGCACCATGATGGAATTCGTCAAGGGCAAGAGTGCGTCTGTTTACTATGACACGCCGGTAGGTCCGGTAAACATGTTCATAACCACGAAAAGCTATAAGGTAAATGAGCATGACAAGGGTGTGAAGGTGGATATTGACTATCTTATAGACTATAAGATGGATTATATAACCAAGAGCAGTCTGGCTCTTGAGGTTACGTATTTGTAGATATATTGGAATACTTGAAAATGAAAGCCCTTCAATTATAATATATTTGAAGGGCTGAAATTTTGTAATGATGTCCGTTTGCCGGATGTTTAAGAGAAGGGAATTTATATGGATAAGTACGACAAACAGTTTGATGATTTTCTCTGTATAAGGACTATGGAGGATATGGTGGAGGATATTGAGCAGAAGCTTGACGAGACCGGGGACAGTCTGTATCAGGCTACATATTATAAGGATCTGGTGAAGCTGTTTAATGAGGTTCCCATGGAGCCGGAGGACACACTTGTGGATTATGGCTGCGGTCTGGGCAGGGTGCTTTTCTATGCAAATAACCGCCATTATTGCAAGACCACCGGTATAGAGGGAAATGCAGATATATACGGAAAGCTTATGGAGAATGTAAAGGGCTATCAGGGAACCTTCCTTGAGCAGGAAGACAGGATGAAGTTCTACAACGTAAGTGCCCTTGATTACAAGATCTCTCCCGAGGACAATTATTTTTATTTCTTCAATCCATTTTCCCATGAAGTGTTCAGGGAAGTAATAGGAAAGATCATGAAGTCGGCGAAGGCATATCCGAGAGATATAAATCTGCTGGTTTATTATCCTACATATCAGTATCTCCGGGTCATAAGAGAAAGCAAGATGTTCATACAGAAGAAGTTCATAAAGCTCTCAAACTATGAGAAGGATCATGATGAGAAGGTGATCGTGTACCATCTGTCAAAGGGCTTCCTGATTTAAATCACATTCTGGCTTGAAGAACTTTCTGGTTTGAAGAACTTCCTGGTATGAAGGATATTCTGGTTTGAAGAACTTTCTGGTTTAGAGGGCTTTGTAGGACTGCCTTAATGCAATGACCAGAAGCACAAATGAGCAGGAAACGGTGATATATGTTGCCGCCGGGGTGTTGAACATAATGTCAGGCATAAGGTATGAGAAGGTATTTATAGATATGTGAAGTATTATGGATGGCAGGATGGAGTTTGACCATATTGCCATAAGGGCGAATATTATGCCCATTGGAAATGCATAACAGAACTGGACCACATTGGCGTGGTAGGCACCGAATAAAAGTGCTGTGAAGATAACTGCTACAAGCTTTGGAGCAGTTATTTTTTTGTCCTTTTTCTCTCCGTTCCAGAGCCTTAACATTTCCTCCGGTTTAAGGGTGAAATCAAAGGCCTTAGGGGAGAATATATTAAATGCAAATGCCAGTCCGAGGCCTCGGAATGCCAGCTCTTCACCTATAGGGGCAAGGAGGATGACTGTAAGCACCTGGAGAAAACCGTTATTTGCAGCGAAGTTGTCGGCAACCATCCTGTTGTAGTCATCCAGGGCATGTGGGAAGCTGTACTGGATACAGTATAATATTCCTGTGACAAATGCCTGGAACAGGAAGCCGCACATTATTATGGCAAAAAAACGAAGGGGAACCATGACAGGTTCTCCTTCGAATAATAACAGCTTATGCTTGTGTCTGTCGTCGGATATATCCACAGGCTTTACCAGCTTGTAGTAGCCGTATCCGAACAGAGCTATGTATAAGGCATAGGCAAGAAAAGATATGTATGGTGTCAGATGAGCGTTGCTGTCGTTACATATATTGTATAGGAGTGTGCTTGAGATAGCCTGGAGCATGATACATGCCACAGGAACAAGACACATATATATGAACATAGCCACGTTAAATCTGTACTTCATCATAAATTCTGGATCTTCTTTGCCCTTTCCTTTTCTTTCTTTGCTTTAGCCTTGGCAGCAGCCTTCTCTTCCTTGCTTAACTCATGAGCCTTAACCTCTTCGTTATACATGTTCTGGTACTTACGCTGCTTTGCACGCATTTTTGAACCGAGAGACTTCTTCTCGTTTGGATTTTCTACGATTTTACCACGGACGTTCTTAACCTCAGTGATATATATACCTGAAACCATGGCCTTAACCTCGCCTCTTACAGGCATTACATCGTAAATTCCGTCGTCACAGATAAGGTTCATGATCTGTGGACCGATCTTTGCCTTTACGATAGGAAGCTTAGCCTTCTGGTAACGCTTAGGGGTCTGCTGCATTACCATCTTAGGCAGTCCCGCGTCTTTCATCGGCAGCATTTTCTTATCAATAACCAACATTGTAACTTTCTGAGCCTGTTCTCTTATGGCATCCTTCTGGACCTGCTGTTTCTTCTGAAGACGTCTGCCTATGAAGTACAGCACACCCATGATGATCATGGCAACAGCCACGATAATGAGCATGATTACCCACCATTTCATAATTTGTGTCCTCCTAAAAATTTACTTCTTTTTCTCTGTCAGAGGAAGATTTTTGTCTCTTGCACTCTGAATAATGCCAGGTATTGTTTCAAGCACCGCTTTTCTTTCCTTTGGTGTGATACCTGTTATGGAGATAGGGTCGCAGATCTCGATCACAACCCTATGACCATGTATAAGATGGTGTTTATTTGCTTCCATCATCTTGTCTGTTCCGCATATGGATACAGGAACGATCTTGACGCCAGCTTTCTGGGCGATCTTATATGCACCGTCTTTGAATGGAAGCAGCTCTTCACCTTTGTTTCTTGTTCCCTCAGGAAATACCATCATGGATTGTCCTGATTTTACTATATCGGCAGACTGGAGGATTGTTTCAAGTCCTTTCTTGATGTCTGTTCTGTCAAGGTATGTACAGCCCATGTCATCCATGTAATGAGTGAGTATAGGCACCTTCTTGATGTTGTCCTTGGACATGAATGCCAGTGGGACACCGAAAGCGTTATGGCAGCACAGGATATCGAACAGTCCCCGGTGGTTTCCCACGAACAGGACAGCCTCATCCCTGGGGATCTTCTCCCTGCCTATAACTGTCATCTTGCAGCCTGACAGGAACAGGACCATACCGAAAAACCTGCGTACAAGTCCGTATGCCTTTAAATATGCCTTCTGAGGATCCTTCTTCGCCACATGACTTATGTACAGGTGATATGGGAAGCAGAGGATTATACCCAGTATGGCAGGTATTGCCGCAATAATTGTTCTCATATATAACTCCTTTTACTGGTCTCTGCCGTAGAGGTTTACTGTCTCGGCAAGCCTTGCAGCCAGATGGTCACTTAAGACATCCTTTCTGAAACGCCATGCCCAGTTACCTTCACCTACACCAGGGGTGTTGAGTCTTGCCTCAGAACCCAGACACAGAACATCCTGCATTGGCACGATAGCCATATTTGCAACGGAACCGAAGCAGGCACGGATCATAACCCAGCATATATCGCTGGCGTCTGTGCTGTAGTATCTTCTGAGCTTATCCTTGGCAGCCTCATGTACCTTTGTGTACCATCCAAGGGTTGTATCGTTGTCGTGAGTTCCTGTATAGCATACACAGTTTCTTGTGAAATTGTGTGGCAGGAAATCATTGTCGTTGGTATTCTCAAATCCAAACTGGAGTATCTTCATGCCCGGAAGGTTGAAGGCGTCACGGAGCTTGATGACAGGCTCGTCGATCTCACCCAGATCCTCCGCGATAATGTGCATGTCCTTACCTAAGGCAGCCTCCAGATGTTTGAAGAAATCTCTTCCCGGAGCCTTCTTCCATGTACCGTTTACGGCAGTTTCCTCACCGTAAGGAACAGCCCAGTACTTGTCGAAGCCACGGAAGTGGTCGATCCTTAAGAAATCTGTAATGGTGAGCTGATACTTCACACGCTCTATCCACCATGCATAGCCTGTATCCTTGTGCTTCTTCCAGTTGTAGAGCGGATTGCCCCATAACTGTCCGGTAGCTGAGAAATAATCAGGCGGAACTCCGGCAACCTCTGTCGGGTAGCCCTTTGAGTCCAGCATGAACAGATCCTGGTTGCACCATACATCGGCACTGTCCCATGCAAGGAAGATAGGAGCGTCACCTACTATGCTGACGCCATTTTCATTTGCATATTCCTTGAGGGCAGCCCACTGTCTGTGGAACAGGAACTGTATGAATTCGTAATACTCAATATCTGTCTTAAGCTCTTTGATCCATTTTGTCTTCTGGGCAGCGGTAGGAGCCTTAAGTGTATCCTCCCACATGTACCATGGCATACCCTTGTGGTAGTCTTTGCCTGCCATGAACAGTGCATAATCTGCCAGCCATGAGGTGTTCTTGACGAAAGCCTTGTACTCTGTCATGAGCTTCTTGTCTGCGGACATTTTATCCTCATAGTCTTTATCTGCAAATCTCTCAAAGGCTGTTCTTAACATCCTTGTCTTAAATGGAATGAGATCTCCGTAGGAAACCTTGTCAGGATTCCATTCCGGCATATCCTTGAAATCCTCTTCTGTAAGAAGTCCAAATTCCACCAGCTCCTCAAGATCAATGATAAGGGGCTGACCTGCAAATGCAGAGAAAGGCTGATATGGAGAGTCTCCAAAGCCTGTATGTCCAAGTGGAAGAACCTGCCACAGGTTGATCTTGGATTTCTTCAGGAAGTCTATGAAATCGTAGGCACCCTTGCCTAAATCGCCTATTCCGTATTTGCCCGGGAATGATGTGGGATGGCACAATATTCCGGCATACTTCTTAGGCTTCTGTTCAACATTGTTTTCCAGCATATTATTTTCCTCTCTTATGTTATGGTGCTCCTGTTATGTACTTGCTCGCAGAAACACACAATTATGGTCTATTATACAAAAAAAACAGGATTATTACAATGCTTATTATTACTACGGTGCCATGACTGCTGTAAGTATAAAGAAATCCTAAAAACAGCAAAAATTGTTGACATTACACTTAACCTTAACTATGATGAAATCTGTATATATTTTAGAAAATAGAGGAAGAAGAGGTTTTACCTTATGAGCAAGATCAAGATTATAACTGACTCGGCAAGTGATATACTTCCGGAGATAGAGAAGGAACTGGATATAGAGATACTTTCATTTTCAGTGGTAATAGGCAACAGGGAATTTACCAGCAGAGTGGATTTTGACAATGCGGGATTTTATGAGCTTATGCACAGATACGACGAGATTCCTAAGACCTCCCAGATCACAAGCTACAGCTTCTGCGAGGTTTACAAGAGATTTTACCAGGAAGGCTATACTGACATTGTATATGTAAGTATAAATAAAGAAGGTTCAGCCACATATAACAATTCTGTGATGGCTATAGAGGACTTCTATGATGAGGTGCCGGAGGCAAAGGGCAAATTCAATATCTACTGCTATGACGGTATCGGATACACAGGAATGTACGGATATCCGGTTATGGAGGCAGCCCGTATGGTGAAGGCGGGAGAAGATATTGACAGTATAAATGCCTACCTTAAGGACATACTTGGTAAGAGAAGGATTTATTTCGGTATATATAATCTTAAGTATGCAGCCAAGTCAGGACGTATACCTACAGCGGCAGCACTGGTGGGTGACGCTCTGGGTGTGAAGCCTGTTATGAGGATATGCGACAACACTATAGCAACAGCAGCCAAGTGTCGTGGCGAGAAGAAGCTTATCTCAAAGATAGTTGAGATGACCATGGCAGATATCAAGCCGGGTTCACCATATCAGCTGGTATATGGCATAGATACAGTATGCCGCGATGAGCTTGAAGCAAAGATGACAGAGAAGATGGGATACGGTCCTACAGATTACTTCCAGATAGGAGCAGAGGTTGCTTCCAATGCCGGCGAGAAGGTTTCCGGTGTGATATTTACCGTGAGGGACGATCTGTAGAAGGTGATCCGAAAAATAAAATACATACGACGAATACCCTCAGTGGGATATCCCGTTGATGTTCAAATGGTGGAGGAACAGTTATGCATCAGATTATAACAAGTCTGCTTGAGACAGATATGTACAAATTCAGTATGGGACAGGCTATATACCATCAGTTCAGTGAGTATAAGACCACCTGGAGTTTCAAGTGCAGAAATACGGATGTGCATTTTACTGATGAAATGGTAGATGAGATAATAAGACAGATAAAGCTTTACTGTGGGCTTAATTTCACAGAGGAAGAGTTGGATTATCTGGACAGTATAAAGTGGATCAAGGGCTCCTATGTGGATTTCTTAAGACTGTGGAAGCCGAGATTTGAGGATTTCGAGATCACAAAGGACGCTGAGTGCGGACTTGCCATAGAGACAAAGGGCACATGGCTCAACACATCAATGTACGAGATACCTACCCTTGCCATAGTCAACGAGGTTTATTTCAGGATGAACTACGATTATGACAAGCTTAAGAAGTCATTTGAAGACAGGCTGAACGAGAAGATAAGGAGAGTTACCGCAGGCGAGCTTAACCTTGGAGCCTTCAGTGAGTTCGGTCTCAGAAGAAGACTCTCTGCTGAGGCACAGGAGATGGCGGTAAAGGCACTGGCTGAGCACAGCTACCCTGCTTCCAAGTTCGTAGGTACAAGCAATGTGTATCTTGCGAAGAAGTTCGGACTTACACCTGTGGGTACCATGGCTCATGAGTGGATAATGTGCGTGGGACAGGGAAATCACAAGCACAATCCTGCTTACTCCAACTGGTATGCTCTTGACGCCTGGGTTAAGGAGTACGGCGTGTTAAACGGTACAGCCCTGACAGACGCCATAACCACAGACTGCTTCCTTAAGGACTTCCAGCTTACCTATGCCACACTGTTCAGCGGTGTAAGACATGACAGCGGAGATCCGTATGAATGGGGAAATAAAATGATAGCCCACTATGAGCAGCTTGGAATAGACGCCAAGACCAAGACTCTGTTGTTCAGCGATAATCTGGACTTCGAAAAGGCGTCAGCCATACATGATTATTTCGTGGGAAAGATAAAGGTGGCATTCGGTATAGGAACGTATATCTCCAATGATACCGACGAACCACCTCTTAATATAGTAATGAAGACCACAGCCTGCAACGGCATGGATGTGGCCAAGATCTCAGATACGCCGGGAAAGGGAATGTGTAAAAACCCGGATTATGTACATTATCTAAACAGATGTATCAAGTGGCGTATGGAAAATGATAATAATACAGCTAATTAAGGACAAAAAGGAACTCATGTTGAAAAGGTTTACGATTTTCATGTGAGTTCCTCTTTTATTAGTCGGATATGAATTTATTTTTGTATAAGACTGTTCAGCTCATGATAAAGCCTTGCAAGAGGGAGACCTACCACATTGTTGTAGTCTCCTTCTATTTTTTTTATGAACAGACCGCCCTGGGTCTGGATACCGTAGCTTCCGGCCTTGTCATAGGGATCCCCTGTTGATATATACCAGGAGATCTCCTCCGGTGTCATAGGATAGAAGGTGACCTGGGTGCTCTCATAGAAGGTCTTGCTGTGTCCGCTGTGACCGTCAAAATAAGCAATGCTAACACCGGTATACACGGTGTGGGTCTGACCTGAGAGACTGCTTAAGGTGTTGTATGCGTCATCATGGTCATGGGGCTTTCCAAGGATACGGCCGTTTAATGAAACAACTGTATCGGCACCGATAACAATAAATGGTGTATCGGAAGTCAAAGTGCCGAAGGCGGCGACTGCCTCAGGATCATTAAGCAACAGAGATCTGTCAACTGTTATCCTTGCAAATACGTCATCTGCCTTTCTCTTCGCCAGTGTCATTACATATTCGGATGGTACAAGGACATCCGTGTCCTCGTCACACAGGCTCTTTATAACTATGTATTTATATCCGCCCTGGGACAGCAGCTCTCTGCGTCTTGGAGAGCCGGAGCCCAGAATAACAGGTATATTCGCTATCATAATATCTGTCCTTTAAATATTCTAAATCATCAATCCTATGGCAATATACCGGATTATTGTTCCGGTGTATTACTTCGGGAATTTATCTGCACATCCTGATAGCCTTCTCGAAACGAGGAAGAGCTCTCTCAACCATCTCTGTTGTAGTACAGTAAGCCAGTCTCATATGTCCCGGACACATGAAGCTGTCACCTGGAACAAGGATAAGGTCAAGCTCGTGGGCTGTCATGTTACAGAACTCATTTGCATCGGCGATAGGAGTCTTAGGGAACATGTAGAAGGTTCCGCCCGGCTCAACACACTCGTAACCCATGGCTGTAAGCTCCTTGTAGAGGATGTTCTTGTTCTTCTCGTATATTGAAAGATCGGATGTAAGGTCAAGAACCTCAGCAACTGCAAGCTGTATAAGGCTGGCAGGGCAGTTATGACCTGTAAATCTTGAAACCTGACCGCACATGTTGATTATAAGCTCTGCGTCCTTGCAGGCAGGATTTACGGCAACGTAGCCTATTCTTTCACCGGGAAGTGAAAGAGACTTGCTGAATGAGTAACAGCAGATACTGTTGTCGTAGAACTTTGATATGAAAGGTGAATCGGTTCCTGCAAATACGATTTCTCTGTAAGGCTCATCTGAAATGATATAAATATCATGACCGTACTCCTCCTGCTTATCCCTGAGGATCTGGGCAAGTCTTGTTATGGTCTCTGTTGAGTAAACAATACCTGATGGGTTGTTAGGGGAGTTGATAAGTACAGCCTGTACATTAGGGTTCAACATCTCCTCGAAAGCGTCGAAGTTTATCTGGAATGAGGTGATGTCCGCAGGTACAACCTTAAGGACTGCTCCGGTTCCGTCCACATATGGTATGTATTCAGGGAAGTAAGGGGCAAATGTAATTACCTCGTCTCCCGGTTCTGTTACACATCTGATGGCGTGTGCAAGGGCACCGGCGGCACCTGATGTCATGAAGATATCCTCAAGCTTGTAGTTCATGCCGAATCTTCTGTTGAGGGAGTCGGCAACTGCCTGTCTTACAGATGGGATAGTAAGTGTAGGGCTGTATCCGTGAAGGGCTACGGGATCTGTCTCCTTGATGATCCTTAACATAGCCTCTGTAAATTCCGGTCTTGTTGGTACGGAAGGGTTTCCGATAGTGAAATTATATACATTCTCAGCACCTATCTCGGCAGCTCGTCTGCCGGCGTACTGGGCAAATTCTCTGATTATGGATGTGTTCTTGGTCATTGCAGCATATTTTTTTGAAATCATTGTGCGTCCTCTCCTTTATGTAAATGTTAGAAAAAGTATACTTCTATTATTGAGAAAACACAAGAGCCAGGCAATTGATTTCTGGTTGCCAGATTTTCCGTGACTTGATTTCTGATTTCCTGGATTTGGGGCAATTGTGTCGCCCGGACCGGCTGTATGATTTGCCCGGACTTGCTGCCCGCCCCGGTGGGGAAAAAAGAAACAAAAAAAGGACGATAAACCGGGGAAAGATTTATCGCCTTTTTGTATGTGCAGTGGTGTAGTCGAAACCACTGCGTATTAAAAAAATGAGGGGAGAGAGGATTCAAATAAATGAAAAACTCTTTACAATGATTACTATACAGATTATTTGTGTACAAATTGTGTTCAAAAAATTTAGTATTTATAAAAATACCTGTTAAAATTCTTATAAAAATATTAAGATGGCTTAATATTTGCCGGGGACATTTTTTTCTTGTTTTTCCCGGGGAAATCTATACAATAGGAATGTAGGCCATATTTACAGGGCATATATGGGTGAAAGGAATTTTGTCATGATCAGAAACGAAAATAATATAAACAAAGATAAAGCAGGTAAAAACAGGATAAATGTGAACATATCCAACTGGAATAGGGTGTTGATGGCAGGTGCCATTGCAGGCTGCATGATCTCCGGGACAGCATTTGCAGGGATCGGCTTAGACAGGGTTTATGCTGAGGACGATATAATCGACAGTGAAAGTGCGACAGTGGAGACCGATGCAAATGATGATGAGAGTATAATTGCTGAAGATGACACATCTCGGGTTCAGGCTTCTGGTATAATCATTGACGCGGCACATTTTGGTGATGAGGAATTTGCCGGGTATCTTAAGGATAACTTTGATAAGGACGGAAACGGATATTTCGACTCCGCCGAGCTTTCAGAGGTTAAGATAATAGATGTCAGTAACATAACCGGGATAGAGGAGATACAGGGGCTTGATCTGTTCACCGGTCTTCAGGAGCTGAACGTGAGCAACACGGACATTTCCTATATAGATGTGTCAAAGAACAGTGAGTTAAGGGTATTTGACTGCAGCAACACAGGACTTGAGGTCTTAAATGTGAAGAACAACAGCAGGCTTGAGGTTCTAAGCTGCAACGATATCGGACTTAACAGTCTTGATGTTACGGCAAATACTTCCCTCTACGAGCTTTGGTGCAGGGGAAATGACTTCAAATACATAGATGTAAGCTATTGCAGGGAGGGCATTAAGGTTTATGCTGACAGCGATTGTCAGGTGTGCCGTTCAAAGGAAGGACTTATAAAGGTTGACGGCGTATGGTCATACTATGTGGGCAATAAGATTGACACAGACTATATAGGACTGGTAAAGCATAGCTCCGGTTCATGGTATTATGTGAGAAACGGTGTGATAGATTTCAAGTACACAGGCCTTGTGAAGCACAGCTCAGGAACCTGGTACTACGTGGCAAATGGCAGGATGTCAACAACCATGACAGGTCTTGTGAAGCATAGCTCGGGAGCCTGGTACTATGTGGCAAACGGTAAAATGCAGTCCTCGTACAAGGGCTTTGTAAAGCATACATCAGGGGCATGGTATTACATTGAAAACGGCAGATGGCAGAGCAGCTTCAAAGGGCTTGCAAGACATACCACCGGAGCCTGGTACTACGCAGTAAACGGCAAGATATTATTTTACTACGAGGGAATAGTAAGACACGGCGGAAGCTCCTATTATGTGAAGAACGGCAAGCTTCAGTCAGGCTTTACCGGAAATGTCATAATAGGCGGACGAGGCTTCCGTGTGGTAAAGGGAAAGGTTATAACCAAATAATATAAACTGAGGTACATAAAAATGATATTTGAGACCCATGGTCATTATGATGATGAGAAATTTGACGAGGACAGAGAAGAGTTATTTGCCAGATTTAAAGAGGAGGGAATAGAGCTTGTTATGAATATCGGAGCGGATATGGCAAGCTCAAGAAATTCCTGTAAGCTGGCGGAGAAATATCCTTTTATCTATGCGGCGGTGGGAGTCCATCCAAGCGAGCTTGAGGGACTCACTGAGGCTGATATGGATGAGCTGCTTGAAATGACCCGCCTTGACAAGGTTAAGGCAATAGGAGAGATCGGACTTGATTACTACTACGGTAAGGACAACAAGGAAGAACAGATAAAGTGGTTTGAGAGACAGCTTGAGCTGGCGGCTCAGGTGAAGCTTCCGGTGGTGATCCACAGCAGGGACGCGGCAGCAGACACCCTTAACATACTTAAGGCTCACAGGGAGATCGAGGGTGGTGTCATCCACTGCTTCTCCTATGAGACGGAGATGGCAAGGGAGTATCTTAACATGGGGTATTATCTTGGTATAGGCGGTGTCGTAACCTTTAAGAACAGCAGAAAGCTCAAGGAGGTTGTTGAATACGCACCTCTTGACAGACTGGTGCTGGAGACCGACTCTCCGTACCTTGCACCGGTGCCTGTGAGGGGAAAGAGAAACAGTGCCCTTTACATCCCATATATAGCGGAGGAGATTGCAGCTATTAAGGGAGTAGACGTTTCAGAGGTGTATGAACAGACATTTGCAAATGGCAAGGCTTTGTACAGGATAAAATAAAACTTTAAGATAGGAAGATATATGAGAAAATTAAGTGATCCACAGGTAACTATAGAAACCATAAAAAAATATGAATTTGCATTTCAGAAGAGATTTGGACAGAACTTCCTGATAGACGAGCATGTGATAAACAAGATCATTGCGGCGGCAGATATAACAAAGGAAGATACAGTGCTGGAGATCGGCCCGGGAATAGGAACCATGACCCAGTATCTGGCAGAGCGGGCAGGAAGAGTATTTGCAGTGGAGATAGACAAAAATCTTATCCCTATCCTGGGAGAGACCTTAAGCGAGTACGACAATGTTACCATTATAAATGACGATATCCTCAAGGTTGACATTAACAGGATCGTGGAAGAGGAAAATGGCGGCAGACCTTTGAAGGTTGTTGCAAATCTTCCATATTACATTACAACTCCTATAATCATGGGGCTGTTCGAACAGCATGTGCCGTTGCTCAGCATAACGGTAATGGTGCAGAAGGAGGTTGCCGAGAGAATGCAGGCGGGACCGGGGACCAAGGACTATGGAGCACTGTCACTGGCGGTTGCCTACTATGCGAAGCCTTATATTGCTGCAAATGTTCCACCTAACTGCTTTATTCCGAGACCTAATGTAGGTTCTGCGGTCATAAGGCTTACAAGATATGATGAGCCGCCGGTGGAGGTTCGCGATGACAAGCTTATGTTCAGGCTTATCAGGGCGTCCTTCAGCCAGAGAAGGAAGACCCTGCAGAATGGTATTGCTAATTCCGCTGAGCTGAATTTCACCAAGGAGGATGTTAGAAAGGCTCTGGCTGCCATGGGATTAAATGAGAATATCCGTGGAGAAAGTCTGGAGCTTAAGGAATTTGCAAGGTTAAGCGATCTGTTGGGAGAAAACTGTCCCGAAAAGTAAATAATCGCGAAATGTTTCAGGGAATATAAAGTCCCCCGGGTCATATATTATCTATATATAGAGAGCTATTTTATATAGATTTTAAATGGATTTTAAATGGGCTGATGTTCAATGAAGGGGAGATAATTTATGATCAACTGGAACAGATTTATTTCATATATATATAGATATCATAACGGAAAGAAGTGCGACAACGCAGGATTTGCAAAGGTTTCAAGAAATGGGGACAAGTGTAGTGTACACATAGGGCTCCGGGACATAATGGACTCTTCAAGATCCTGCTACAATGTGTACCTTTATGTGGAGACCCAGGACATTGGGGACGAGGGGCCCGCAAGGGCAAATATCGTCTACATACCAAAACTTCAATATCTGGGTAAGATGTGCATAAGCAGAGGAAGGGGCACCGGGCAGTTCCTTACGGACTGGGATAATATAGGAGGAAGCCACAGACCCATAATGGCGTTTAACGGAATATACATATGCCGGGATGACGGCTCCGATATATTCTGCTCCTCCTGGACGGACAATAATTGTGATTACACGGCACCGAGATATGGGGGTGCACCGGCGGCGGAGAAAATGCAAAGTGAAGAAACTGCCGGACATGTAGGAAATGTCGAACATGTCGAACATGAAGAAGTTGTCGGGTATAAAGAAGCTGCGGAAGATAAAGTACATCCGGAAGACTCCGGTACAGAGCATTGGGGGGCGGTATATGCAGATTTGACCGGGGATGTTCCGGATGGTGGATCTTCTGTTGGTATGCCTGCTGGTACGCCTGCCGGTACGGTGGAAACTTCCTTAAACGGCGAGGCGGCTTCCGACCTGGCAGGAACTGTACCTGACAACATGGCTTCTGTGGATAGGGCACAGATGGACATGAACAACAGGATATCGGCGGTGGAGAGACTTATGAACACCAAGGATAAGCTGCCGGATATCGTGCCTACATTTTTCACAGGGGGCACAGGGGACTCGGCAGTGCTTAACTGCGTGAAGATCACTCCCAACGACATAGGACTTCTGGATATGAACAACTGGAAGCTGGGAATCAACAGCTTTCTGACCCACGGCTATTACAGCTACAGATACATACTGCTGGGCAGACTTGTATTTGACCAGAACAATATGAACGATAAACGATATGTTATCGGAGTGCCGGGAATATACAGCTCAAGGGAGAAATACCTGGCGGATATATTCGGATTTGGCAGGTTCATTATGGCTGATAAAAATGACAGGAAGACCGGCAGGTTCGGTTACTGGGTCACAGATGTGGCTGTGTGACCGCCGGAGCATACATGAGAGAGGAATAATAAGATATGGACGAGAATAATAATCCGGAACTTACAGATGAAAGAAGTGATCAGAAGATCATAGATGAAAGAGGTAATCCGGAGCATATAAAATACATGAAAAAGGCTTATGCCCAGGCATTACATGCCTATGAAAACGGTGACGTGCCCATAGGCTGTGTAATAGTCCATGAGGGTAAGATAATAGCCCGTGGCTATAATAAGAGAAATCTTAAGAAGACCACCCTCGCCCATGCAGAGATACTTGCCATTGAGCAGGCGTCAAGGAAGCTTGGAGACTGGCGGCTTGAGGAGTGCGTTATGTATGTGACCCTTGAACCCTGCCAGATGTGTGCCGGAGCCATCGTCCAGGCAAGGATACCGGAGGTGGTCATAGGCTGTATGAATAAAAAGGCAGGCTGTGCCGGTTCCATAATCAATCTTTTGGACATAAAGCAGTTCAATCATCAGGTTAAGACCGTCTACAATGTCATGGAGGATGAGTGCAGTGCACTTATGAAGAACTTCTTCGCAGACCTGAGAGCCGGACGCATAGGAAAGAAGCCGGACACACCGACCGACAAAAAAGACTGATATGTCAGCGAAGGAAGAGACTGATATTCCCACAGGAAAAAAAGGTTGACGGTTTTTGCTCTGTCTTATATAATTCATAGGTGATTTAATTTAATATGTTTTCAAAGTTTCCATGCAACCGGGGAGGTAGCGGCGCCCTGTACCTGCAATCCGCTATAGCAGGGGTGATGGTCTTTTTGAGGGATGTCTATTGTAGAGCTGCCCTGAGTAAGTGATGTTGATGTCTGGGTCTTGCGCAACAGGACTCTTCGAACCGTGTCAGGACGGAGACGTAGCAGCACTAAGAGGAATCTCCTGTGTGCCGCGAGGGTGCCTGGGCTGAGTTAACTGCTGAGGTAACGTTTATGATAGCTTTTCGAGATAAGACCGCATGGATTTTTATATTTGAGAAAAAAACATAGTAAATTATTCATAAAAAATGAAAAAAATAATAGTAAAAAAATACAAATGATGTTATGATAGTACATGATACTTTCTGTTAGTGTTTAGTTAGTTTTAACAACAGAGAAAAGGTCATGGATGATTTGACATGATTGAGAAGTAACACCAATACAGGTTCAAGGGGCGACTTTAAAGATGAATTACGCGGAAGTAATAGAATTTGTTAGAAAGCAAACCTCTGAGAATGGCAGACCACCAAACTATCCGTTCAGGAGCAGGTTTGAGCATACTATGAGGGTTTATCGTTGGGCTATTAAACTTCAGTCAAAGCTTGGGGGCGACTTGGATATAATAGTTCTTGCCGCATTACTGCATGATATCGGCTGGGATGAAGTCAGACCGCACGGCGAGGTTGGAGCAGAGATCGCTGTTGATTATCTCGACAGTCTGGGTGTGGATCCGGAGAAGATTGCCAAGATCGGAGAGATCATAATGATGCATTCCGATAAGGACACAGAGGCAGAATTATCTCTGGAGTGCAAGATCGTAATGGACGCTGATCTGTTAGACGAGGTTGGAGCTATAGGAATCTTGTGGGACGCTATGGCAACAGCCCAGGAGGATGAAGCAAGTTACAAGAGAGCATACTACAGGATCAAGAATTTCTACAGAATCAATAAACCTAAGATAAAGCGTTGTAAGACTGACGCAGGCCGGGTTGAATATAACAAGCGTATGCAGCTTATAGAAGAGTTTATATTCCAGCTGGAAAAGGAATTATTTTAAGTAAAGTATATTAAAGTAATACAGGTAGGTGAAAGTATGAACAAAGTAATTAAGATTATTATTGGTATCATCATTGCAGGTGCAGTCCTGGTAGGTGTATATTTTGTTCTTCCTGAAACTTCTCAGATGTATATTAAGGGAATGATACAGTATCACTTTGATGATGACGCTAAGACGCATGTAGATAAGATAAAGGCTATCAAAATGCCGGGCACAGATGTTACCTTTGGTGACGGTCTTGAGAAGGCATGTAAGAGTACAGCCTGGTACTATGAAGAGGGTGCTACAGATTCATGGACTGTAACATTCTATGGTTCAAAGATCAATATCAGCCTTACAGAGGATGGATATGATAATGTATATACAGAGAAGCCGATAAAGATCACATTCTCTGTAAGAAAAGACAAGAATGTAGATATTACCATTAATATTGACGGCGAAGTAATTACAGACAAAGATAAATGCAAGGCTATATACGGAAGAATTGCCAGAGCTTCCTAGTTTGCCTGACTGAGGTCAGTTGTACATAGTTTTTGAAGATTTGAGGCAGAAATCGGTAGAATTTGTTAAAAATCGCACGGTTAAGCTCAAATAATGAAAGAAGTATATTGACAAAGTACAGGTAAAAGGATACCATTTTCCTAAGCTGATACAGTTACGTTGCAGCTTACATGGGTCTAAGGGATGACACGATATATGGTTGCATAGAAAGAGGTTGAATATGTCAAAAACAAAAACAATTATGAAAGAATCCATTATCGACGGTGCTTTCGCAGTATTTAGAAAGTATGGCTATGAGAATCTCAATGCAAGAAGCCTTGCTAGAGAAATGAATTGTTCTACTCAGCCAATATATGTCAATTTCAAGGATATGGATCAGGTTAAGAAGATCGCCAGAAAGCTGGCAGCAGAGAGATATAAGGAGATACTTGAGGAGGCTGAGAAGAAGTATAAGAAGCTTACTTACAGCAACTATTATCTTGGAATTGTAAAGCTTGCAGCTTACGAGCCAATGTTATTCAAGTATTACTATATCGATCATCAGGAACTTGGAAAGAAAGCCTTCAATGACTACGGCAAAGAGACATTTGTTGAGCTTAACAAGGAATATGGCTTAAAGGGCAAGGCAGCAGGCAAGGTTAGCAAAAACCTGTTCAACTGCGTTGTTGCATATGGTCTTCTTGTAGCTCTTGGTTATGCAGATTTTGACGAGGCAACTGCATTAGAGGCAGTTAAGAAGTACTTTGTTCAGGCAACAGAGAAGTATGGTTTCACAGAGTAATATCTGCCCAATAAAAAACTCATCCGCAAGGATGAGTTTTTTTAAATTAATTCCCGGCAAGCTCGTTTATCATATTCATTATTATGCCGGTAGAATCCGCAAGTTCGCTCTTGTTCATGGTCTCTATATATTCGTTCTTATGTTCATAAACATGATCGATACCCTTAAGAAGTGTCTCGGTGTTGAGATTTTCTTCTTCTATTACATAGCTGTAACCACTCTTCTTAAATGACTCCGCATTTAATATCTGATCGCCACGGCTTGCTGCGGCTGAAAGAGGAATAAGGATATTTGGTTTTCTCAGTGCAAGAAGCTCACATATTGCATTTGCACCGGCACGGGATACCACGATATCACTTAAAGCCAGGAGACTTGCAAGCTCCTTCTTAATATATTCATACTGGACATAACCCTTCTTATCCTTAAGAGACTCATCAAGATTTCCCTTTCCGCACAGATGGATCACATTAAACTTCTCAAGTATGGCGTCAAGATTTTCTCTTATGCAGTTGTTGATGGCAACACTTCCTGTGCTTCCGCCGATTATGAGCATTACCGGCTTCATGTCTGTGAAACCACAGAAGGTCAGGGCAAATGCTGAATCTCCGGAGAACAGCTCCTTTCTGATAGGAGTTCCGGTTACGGTGGCCTTTCCCTCAGGGAACAGAGCCTTGGTCTCAGGGAAGTTGCAGCATACCTTCGAAGCCTTTGGCAGTGCAAGCTTATTTGCCAGGCCCGGAGTCATATCGGACTCATGTATGATGACTGGGATATGTCTGCTGTGGGCTGCGAATACTACAGGTACGGTTACGAAACCACCCTTTGAAAATACCACATCAGGCTTAAGCCCCTTCATAAGCTTCTTGGCTTCAGACATTCCCTTAAGTACACGGAAAGGATCAGAAAAATTCTTCATGCTGAAGTATCTTCTTAACTTACCTGAAGATATGCCGTGGTAAGGTATTCCCATATCCTCTATAAGCTTCTTCTCCATACCATCGTATGAGCCTATATACTGGATGTCATATCCGGCAGCCTTAAGCTCAGGGATCAGTGCCATATTAGGTGTTACGTGACCGGCAGTTCCGCCACCGGTGAGTACTATTCTCTTCATATTGCTATTGCCTCCCTATATTATTACGCAAGCTTCTGTTCTTTGTACTGCTTAAGAGCCTTTGCAAGCTGGTCAGGGCAGGAGGTAGGTCTTGGACCGCACTTTATACCTTCAAGTCTGGCAATGACATCATCAACCTTCATACCTTCAACAAGCTTTGAAACTCCCTGTGTATTGCCGTTGCAGCCGCCTACAAAATGTACGTTGTGTACAGTGTCCTCTACAACATCAAATGAAATTTCCATGGAACAGGTTCCTTTTGTCTTGTAATTCATATCAGTACCTCGCTTTTTTCTAATATTTATCCGTATGTAAATATGCGGGTTTTCATTTAACAATAAAGGGCTCACCTTCTGTGCTCCCTTCATAACATACAAAATATATCACTAATTAGCGATATTTGTCTATTGAAAATTGTTGATAAATAAAAAACTTCACACATATAATTATCCTAACAAAAGATAAGTGCCCGAAAGGAAGTTATATATATAGTATATGCGCAAAACTATATTTTAAAATGGACAGAATCATAAAGGAGGATATTGTATGTTGGATAATATTTTAAATCATAATTTATTTTTATACATAATATCTGCCACGGGAGTGTTAGGTATTGCGATACGGCTTGTGGTAAATGGATATATGAAGGGTCTTGTCAGAGGTGCGAAGAATATGGAGGCAACCAGAAAGAGGCCTCTTATGGATATAAGAAAGAAGTTCGGTGACATGTGTGTACTGGATGTACATATTGCAGACGCAAGATCCTGGGTAAGGACCTATACGGACCGACTTAAGATAGGACATGTATCTGTTGGGCTGCTGTCATCATTTGCCAGGTCATTGATAACGGTGGCACTTGGCATGACGGTATTTTCAGGGTTGTACAATTACTACCGTGGGACAGGCTTTAATGAGACCCTGCTTAATATGATGGCGTGTACGGTTACGGTAACATTGATGCTGGTGGTGGAGAGACTTACGGATTACAGTATAAGAAAGGACATGCTGGATTCGGAGTTGTCCAATTACATTACAAATGTAGCCGTGAAGAGATACAGAAAACGGGACAGAACCGTGGACAGTGTATTTGTCAAGACTGACGAGGAGCCATGCGAGACCATAGCCATGACGGATGATGACAGTGTTCATCAGGTGGACGCCAAGGCAAGGGCAGAAACAGACTCCAACAATGTTGACCACGAAGAGCTAGTGAAGTGGAAGGACAGAAAGGCGGCGGGAACGGAGATCAACGACGAGCTGTTTGAGCAGCTTCTGTCGGGTATCATCGGATGACCGGAAGAATTTATTTGTAAATGATCGCCGGATATGGCGGGGACGAGCCATGATCCGGCAAATATAGAAACATGTACATTTGGCAGGCATAAAAGAAGGCAGTGATGAATATGTAATAAAGAGAATAATTTGAAGAGAAATAAGTTGAAAGGAAAATCATTAAGCAGAAGTATAAGCAGACGTTTAAATAAATATGTGGTGGTCACCAGACATGGTGCCGGTATAAAACCGGGGAGAGACGCATATTTTGTGGGTGTTGGTATCGCACTGGTGGTGATACTTCTTGTGGTATGGCTTATAAGCTGTCTTGCGGGATGTGGAAACGGTAACCACCGGGGTGATAACAGCACTGCCACATGTACTGACAGTGACAGAGACGGAGATGACGTCACGCTAGGGGATGAGGGGGAGACTTCCACTGAGGCACTGCCCCGGAAGGATATCCAGGATTACAGGGACTATGACAGTCTGTCCCACAAGAAATATTCCTGGTACATAAAGAGAGATCCTGATCATGGACAGAGCGGCTGTGATGATCAGATACCTATAGAGAAATATGAGGGCTACTATGTGGACAGAGATGTAGATAAGACGGAAAAGATCATGTATTTCACATTTGACTGCGGCTATGAAAATGGTTACACGGAGCAGATCCTTGATGTGTTAAAGAAGCACAATGCAAAGGCGTGTTTCTTTGTCACCCAGACCTATATCAGGGACAATGCCGACATTGTAAAGAGAATGAAAGAGGAAGGCCATCAGGTGGGAAATCACACGGTCACACATCCGTCTATGCCGGAGGTCTCTGTGGAAAAGCAGATAAAGGAATTGCGGGATTGTGAAGAATATATGAAGGAACCTACGGGCTACGACATGGATCTGTATTTCAGACCGCCGTGTGGAGAGTACAGTGAGCAGTTATTGCAACTTGCTTCTGACTTGGGTTACAGGACTATTTTCTGGAGTATTGCGTATCTGGACTACGATGTGAACAAGCAGCCCGGGACTTCCTATGTTATAGATCATTTCAAAAAATATCATCATAATGGCGCATTTGTGCTTATGCATAATGTGTCATCTTCAAATGCGGAAGCTCTTGATACGGTTCTTACGGATCTGGAAACCCAGGGATACAGATTTCCTTCTCTTAACGAAATGTTTACCAAATAGGAAATAAACAGTTGATAATAAAGTATTCATTTGCTAAAATGAAAGCTGGTCGAATTTAATATGCATGAATGTATGCGTATTGTTTATATTAATTGTAAAAAATTATTATAATAAAAATACAAAGGAGATAGGACAAATGGCAAAGACAGTAAGTTTCGATTTTAAGAATGCTGCATCTATGGCTACAGCAGAAGAGATTGCCGCTATGAACGAGTGCGTTACAGCAGCAAAGGCAACTCTCGTAAACAAGACAGGTGAAGGAAATGACTTCCTTGGTTGGATTGATCTTCCGGTTGACTATGATAAGGAAGAGTTTGCCAGAATTAAGAAGGCAGCAGCTAAGATCCAGGCTGATTCAGATGTATTGGTAGTAATCGGTATCGGTGGTTCATACCTTGGTGCAAGAGCAGCTATCGAAGCTTTAAGACATAGCTTTTATAACTCAGTAAGCAAGGAGATCAGAAAGACTCCTGAGATCTATTATGCAGGAAGCAATATCAGCAGCACATACATGACTCACCTTCTTCAGGTGATTGGCGACAGAGACTTCTCTATCAACATCATCTCAAAGTCAGGTACAACAACAGAGCCGGGTATCGCTTCAAGAATTTTCAAGAAGAAGCTTGTTGAGAAGTATGGCAAGGAAGAGGCTGCCAAGAGAATATATGCAACTACCGATAAGGCAAAGGGAGCATTGAAGACTCTTGCAACAGAGGAAGGCTATGAGACATTTGTAGTTCCTGATGATGTCGGAGGACGTTTCTCAGTTCTTACAGCAGTTGGTCTTCTTCCTATCGCAGTAAGCGGAGCTGATATTGATAAGCTTATGGAAGGTGCTGCTTCAGCAAGGGAGGACTGCCTTGCACAGGGCTTTGATGAGTCAGACGCAATGAAGTATGCAGCAGTAAGAAATATCTTATACAACAAGGGTAAGTCAATCGAGATCTTAGCTAATTTCGAGCCGGCACTCCACTATGTATCAGAGTGGTGGAAGCAGTTATACGGAGAGAGCGAAGGTAAGGATGGCAAGGGATTATTCCCAACAGCTACAGACTTCACAACAGACCTTCACTCACTTGGACAGTTCATCCAGCAGGGTTCACAGAACCACTTCGAGACTGTTATCAATGTTAAGAACCCAACATGCGAGATCGTTATGGAGGCTGAGGACTCAGGCCTTGACGGACTTAACTACCTTGCAGGCAAGACTGTTGACTTTGCAAATAAGAGTGCAATGAATGGAACTATCCTTGCACACGCAGATGGCGGAATACCTATCATCCAGGTTGATATAGACAGAATTGACGAGTTCACACTTGGTGAGCTGTTCTACACATTTGAGTTCGCATGTGGCGTAAGTGGATATGTACTTGGTGTAAATCCATTCAACCAGCCGGGTGTTGAGAGCTACAAGAAGAACATGTTCGCATTACTTGGCAAGCCGGGCAGCGAAGAGTTAGGTAAGGAACTCCTGGCAAGAATCAACAAGTAAATCAGATCGTTCAGATCATGGCGATGCCGGTGGCATCACTATAGAGAATAAAAGGGTTTATGCAGTGAAAGCTGTGTGAACCTTTTTATTTTATTAAAGAAACCTTTATTTTCCCTTCGTTGACACTATACTGAAACTATTATATAATGAAGTGATATTGGGCTTTTCAAAGGAGCATGATTTATAATGGATAAGATTTTATCAGTTATTGTGCCTGCCTATAATTCTGAGGGCTATATAGAAAAATGTCTCTCACCATTTGTCAAGGCAGACGCAGAGACCAGAAAGAAGCTGGAGATCATAATTGTAAATGATGGCTCCACGGACGGAACAGAAAAAATGGTTGAAGCCTATGTTGAGAAGTATCCTTATATGTTCAAGCTGTGCAATAAGGAAAACGGTGGACATGGATCGGCTATCAATCATGGAGTTAAGTATGTTACCGGAAAGTATTTCCATGTGGTGGATTCCGACGACTGGATGAATTTTTCTGAAATAAAAGGATTTGTCAGGTTCTTAGAGGAACATGATGTGGATGTGGTTGCCAATAGTTTCCTGTGCGTTGCAGACGGAAGCTTTAAAGTTATTGACAAGAGACCATGTATAAGGGATGATAGATATGCAAGGAAGGAAATTTCCTGGAAAAAGGTTGCAGCGGGGACAGATCTCATAAGGATTCATGCCATAACCTTTAACAGTGAATTTTATCTGGGACACAATATCTATCTGGACAGTCTCAGGTATTACGATGACTTTGAGTATACTCTGTTCCCCATGGCTTATGCTCGTAAGGTGGCTTTTTATGAGCCGTATGTTACAAGCTACAGGCTGGGAAGATCAGGTCAGAGCGTAAGCATAAAGAGTATGCAGAAGAACAGAGATAACCATATGAAGGTTATTGAGAGCCTGCTTAAATTTTATGACGGCTGCAGTGATGTGCCTGAGAATATCAGGGCTTATCTTGCAATGGGTATCTCCAAGATAGTGGAGAACCAGTTCCAGATATATATAAGCCTTGGAAATAAAAAAGGCATAAAGCAGGAGATGATCACATTTGACAAAATGCTTCTTGACAGATATCCGGATGTATATAATGCGGTGAGCAAGAAGTCCATATGGATGTTGAGACGGACAGGTTACAATATCCTGCCGGTGGGATATCTTGTATATAAGCTGGTAAAGAGAAATCAATAAATTGAAGCAAATTAACTAATACTGATAATATACTATTAATGAAAAGAGGAATGTAACGATGAAACAGTATAAGATCGCAGTTGCAGGAACAGGCTATGTAGGTCTTTCAAATTCTGTACTTCTTTCACAGAACAACAAGGTTACTGCAGTAGATATAATCGAGGAGAAGGTTGCAATGCTCAACGACAGAAAGTCTCCTATCGTAGATAAGGAGATCGAGGAGTATCTGGCAACAAAGGATCTTGATCTTACAGCAACAACAGACGGAAAGAGTGCGTACAGTGACGCAGATTATGTAATAATCTCAACACCTACAAACTATGATCCTAAGAAGAATTATTTTGATACTTCATCTGTTGAGGCGGTAATCGACCTGGTTTCAGAGGTTAATAAGAACGCAGTTATAGTAGTAAAATCAACAGTTCCTGTAGGATACACAGAGGGACTGTGCAAGAGATACCCTGATATGAATATCGTATTCTCACCTGAGTTCCTTCGTGAAGGAAGAGCATTATACGACAACCTCTATCCTTCAAGAATAATCGTAGGTGTACCTAAGGAGAGAGAAGACCTGAGAGAGAAGGCAGTGACATTTGCAGAGCTGTTAAAGCAGGGAGCTATCAAGGAGAACATTGATACACTGTTCCCATCAGCAACAGAGGCTGAGGCTGTTAAGTTATTTGCAAATACTTATCTTGCCATGAGAGTTTCATTCTTCAATGAGCTTGATACTTATGCAGAGATGAAGGGACTTGATACAAAGTCTATCATCGACGGTGTATGCCTTGACCCAAGAATAGGATCACACTACAACAACCCTTCATTTGGATATGGCGGATACTGTCTGCCAAAGGATACAAAGCAGCTTCTGGCAAATTACAATGATGTTCCTAACAACATAATGGGTGCCATCGTTGAGTCCAACAGAACAAGAAAGGATTTCGTTGCAGAGAGAGTTCTTGAGAAGGCAGGTTACTACGGAACAGGCACATCCGGAAGAGACGGTACACCTGGTAAGGATTGTGTTATCGGTATCTACAGACTTACAATGAAGGCAAATTCCGACAACTTCCGTCAGAGCTCTATCCAGGGCGTTATGAAGAGAATCAAGGCTAAGGGCGTTGAGGTAGTTATATTCGAGCCTACCCTTAAGGATGATGTATTCTTCGGAAGCAAGGTCATCAGAGATCTTGATGAGTTCAAGAAGATGAGTGATGTTATCATTGCCAACAGAATGGCAGATGAGCTTGATGACGTTGAGGATAAGGTATACACAAGAGACTTATACACAAGGGACTAATTAAGAAGTACCTGATATAGGATCGGTATACGGATGATTGACAGATCGAAGAGGGTCTGTTTTGGTTTGACGGCGGGAGGTTACCATGGCTAAGGTATCAGTAGTTATTCCGGTTTATAATGTGGAAGATTACCTGAGACAGTGTATAGAAAGTGTGTTAAAGCAGACACTTAAGGATATAGAGATAATCTGTGTGGACGACGGTTCCACAGACAGCTCTCTGTCCATCCTTGAGGAATATGCGGCACAGGACAACAGAATAAAGATCATAAAGCAGGCAAATGGCGGTGCCGGTGCTGCAAGAAACAATGGATTAAGGAACGCTACGGGAGATTACCTTTCATTCCTTGACTCTGATGATTTCTTTGAGCCGGATATGCTGGAGGAAGCATACAATAAGGCTGAGAAGTACAAGGCAGATTTCGTGGTATTTAATTCAGACCAGTATCATATGGACACCCAGAAATTTGTGGAGGTTCCATGGGTACTCAGAAAGAAGGACATTCCACCATATATGCCATTTTCATACAGACAGCTTACAGACAATGTGTTTAAGACATTTGTAGGCTGGGCATGGGACAAGCTCTACAACAGACAGTTTGTACTGGAGCATGACCTGTGGTTCCAGGAACAGAGAACATCAAATGATATGCTGTTTGTATTCTCTGCACTGGTGGTAGCCAAGAGGATAGCTATAAATGACAGAGTTCTGGCTCATCAGAGACGAGGCGGCGGTGCTTCACTCTCAGTGACCAGAGAGAAGTCATGGCAGTGCTTCTATGAGGCATTAAAGGCACTTAAGGCAAGACTTGTAAAGGAAGATATTTACTGGGAGCTTGAGAAGGACTATGTGAATTATGCACTGCATTTTTCATTGTGGAATCTTAATTCCCTGGCTGAACCTACTCACACAATGCTTGAGAAGAAGCTCAAGGAAGAGTGGTTTGAAGAATTAGGTATAAAGGGTAAGCCGGCGTCATATTTCTACAATAAGAAGGAATATGAGCAGTATGCGGCTTTGATGAAATTATAAGGAATTAGAATATGTACAAAGGAGCAATGGGGAATGAGTAAGGTTTCGATTATTTTACCGATATATAACGTGTCTGAGTATTTGCACGAGTGTCTTGACAGTGTTGTCAGACAGACATTAAAGGATATAGAGATAATCTGTGTAAATGACGGTTCTACAGATGATTCACTTGATATTATAAATGAATATGCAGCAAAGGATGACAGGATCGTGGTCATCACAGGTCCTAACGGCGGTTACGGTAAGGCTATGAACAAGGGGCTTGACGCTGCTACAGGAGAGTATGTTGGTATAGTTGAGCCTGACGATTATGTGGATCTTACAATGTTTGAGGATCTCTATAATATTGCAAAGGAGAAGGATCTTGACATTGTAAAGGCTGACTTCTACAGATTCGGAAGAAATGAGAATGGCGACATGAGCATGACTTATGTTCCTCTTGATTCAAAGAAGGAGAGATATGGCGAGCTCCTTCATCCAAACCAGGATCCAAGTCTCATAAAGTTTGTTATGAACACCTGGAGCGGTATATATAAGAGAGCCATGTTAGAGAAGTACCACATCAGACACAACGAGACACCTGGAGCTTCATTCCAGGATAACGGCTTCTTCTTCCAGACAACAGTCCGTGCAGAGAGAGCCATGATAATCAACAAGCCTTACTACAGAAACAGAAGGGATAACCCAAATTCTTCCGTAAAGAACAGGGAGAAGGTTTACTGTGTAAATGTTGAATATGACTTCATCAAGGATTACCTTATGAAGGACAAGGAAATGTGGGAGACATTTAAGAATATGTATAGCTGGAAGAAGTACCAGAACTGCATATTCACAATAAACAGAATTGGTGATGAGTTTAAGAGAGAGTATGTCCACAGAATGGGCAAGGAGTTCAAGCGTGCATATTCACAGGGCGAGTTCAGCCAGGAGACCTTCAGTCCCCTTGAGTGGAGCAGACTTACAATAATCATGGATGATCCTGATGATTACTACACTCTCTACGTTTTAAACAGCGGAAACGGAGACGCGAAGAAGCTTCAGAAGGAGCTTTCATCAGCAAGAAGAGAGCTTAATGACATTAAGGGCTCCACAACCTACAAGGTTGGACGTGCCATCATGAAGGTTCCATGTGCCATTAAGAGAAGAGTTAAGAGAAAGAAATAAGACATTTGATGTTTAATGCTTAAGATCTGAGGCAGATCATAGATTGCTGATGTAAGAAGAAGGAGTACAAATACATGAAGAAATACGATTATGTAATGGTAGGAAGCGGATTATTTGCCGGTGTATATGCCTATGAGGCAAGAAAAAAAGGAAAGTCAGTATTGGTTGTTGAGAAGAGAGACCACATAGGTGGAAATGTGTACTGTGAGGACGTGGAAGGAATACATGTCCACAAGTACGGCGCACATATCTTCCATACCAGCAACAGAAAGATCTGGGACTATGTAAACAGTCTTTGTGAGTTCAACAGATATACAAACAGCCCTGTTGCGAATTACAAGGGTGAGACATACAATCTTCCGTTTAATATGAACACCTTCAGCAAGATGTGGGGAATATCCACACCTGAGGAGGCAAAGGCTATAATCGATGAGCAGAAGAAGGTTATAACCGGTGAGCCTAAGAACCTTGAGGAGCAGGCCATCAGCCTTGTGGGAACTGATATATACGAGAAGCTTGTTAAGGGCTATACAGAGAAGCAGTGGGGAAGAGACTGCAAGGATCTTCCTGCATTCATAATCAAGAGACTTCCTGTAAGATTTATATATGACAACAATTACTTCAACGATCTGTACCAGGGTATCCCTATCGGAGGTTACAATGTTATCATTGACAAGCTCTTTGAGGGCTGTGACATTGAGACCGGCGTTGATTACCTTGAGAATAAGGCACACTACGACGAGCTTGGAGAGACCATCGTTTATACAGGTCCTATAGATGAGTACTTCGGCTACAGCCTCGGCAAGCTTGAGTACAGAACAGTAAGATTTGAGACTGAGGTTATTGATAAGGAGAACTATCAGGGTGTTGCTGTTATGAACTATACAGACAGAGAGACACCATATACAAGAATTATCGAGCATAAGCATTTTGAATTTGGAACACAGCCTAAGACTGTAATTTCAAAGGAATACTCAACAGAGTGGACAGAGGGCATGGAGCCTTACTACCCTGTAAACGATGAGAAGAATGCTGCTCTTTACAAGAAGTATCAGGAACTTGGCGAGAAAGAGGCAAATGTAGTATTTGGCGGACGTCTTGCAGAGTACAAGTATTATGATATGGATAAGGTAATAGAATCAGCACTTAAGGCAGCAGAGGCTATTAAGTAATAAACCGGGCTGACGTTTTGTTAAGGAGTATTTTATATGGCTAAGGTTTCTGTAATCCTTCCAATATTTAATGTGGAAAATTATTTAAGAGAAGCTCTGGACAGCGTATGCGGACAGACCCTTTCTGATATAGAGATCATATGTGTAAATGACGGCTCTACAGATTCTTCTCTTGACATTATAAGAGAATATGAAGCCCGCGATAACAGGATAGTGGTGATCACAGGTCCTAACGGCGGTTACGGCAAGGCTATGAACAAGGGTCTTGACGCAGCTACAGGCGAGTATATCGGTATACTGGAGCCTGATGATTATGTGGTGCCTGAGATGTATGGCGAGCTTTATGATATAGCTGTGAAAAATGATCTGGATTTCGTTAAGGCGGATTTCTACAGATTTACCAGGAATGAAAATGGTGAGGAAAATCTTACCCTTGAGAAGATAGGTAAGAACTTCAATAAGTACAACATACTTCTCCATCCATGTGATGATCCTATGTGTGTGAAGTTCACATTGAATACCTGGACCGGAATATATAAGAGGGCTTTCATAGAGGAGTTCCATATAAGACACAATGAGACACCGGGAGCCTCATTCCAGGACAATGGTTTCTTCTTCCAGACATTTGCATATGCAAGAAGAGCCATGATCGTTGACAAGCCATATTACAGAAACAGAAGAGACAATCCTAATTCCTCTGTTATGAGTAAGACCAAGGTATACTGTATGAACATTGAGCATGACTATATCAGGGCACTTCTCATGCGTGACAGAGAGGTGTGGGAGAAGTTCAAATATGTTTACTGGTATAAGAAATATATGAACTATATGTTCACCTTCCAGAGGATCGGGGATGAGTACAAGAAGGAATACCTCACCCGTATGCAGTTGGAATTTAAGCGTGCAAGGGATAAGGGCGAGCTGAGCAAGGATGTGTTCAGTGATCTGGAATGGAACAAGATCAACAGTCTGATAAAGAATGTAAACAGCTACTATGACACCCTTCGTTCCGCGAAGTTATTCAGAAAGATCGTTCCTTATATTCCGAAGCCTGTTAAACGTGGCATATTGAAGGTTATGTCTTTGAGAAAGGGCAGATAGTATGTATTCTAAGAAAGTGTCAATAATAATCCCTGTGTACAACGTGGTGAAATACCTTGACCAGTGTATTGAGAGCGTGTGTGCACAGACAGAAAAGAATATAGAGATAATACTTGTGGATGACGAGTCAAATGACGGGTCCATAGATATATGCAGACGCTGGGCAGAGAAGGACGACAGGATAGTCCTTATTGAACAGAAAAATGCAGGAGCCGGTGCTGCGAGGAATACAGGACTCCGTGCTGCAAAGGGAGAGTATCTCCTGTTCCTTGATTCCGATGATTTCTTCGAGCCGGACATGGTGGAGGAAGCATTGAAGAGCATTGAGGAAGTAAATGCAGACTTTGTGGTATTTGGCTCTGATACCTATTACATGGACAAGGATGAGTTCATCAGAAATCCATGGGTGCTTAATAAAAAGCATGTGCCGCCATATATGCCATTTACCCACAGGGAGCTTACAGACAATGTATTCAAGGTATTTGTAGGCTGGGCATGGGACAAGTTATACAGGACAGAATTTGTCAAGGCACATGATCTGTACTTCCAGGAGCAGCGTACTACAAATGACCTGTTGTTTGTATTCTCTGCGTTGGTTCTGGCTAAGAAGATCACTGTAAATGATAAGGTGCTTGCCCATCAGAGACGTGGCGGCAAGGAGTCATTGTCTGTTACAAGGGAGAAGTCATGGCATTGCTTCTATGACGCACTGACAGCCCTGAGGGACAGGCTTGTGGCTGAGAACATATACTGGGAGCTGGAGCAGGATTATATCAATTACGCCCTGCACTTCTCACTGTGGAACCTGAGGACACTGGCAGAGCCGACCCACACAATGTTAAGGGAGAAGCTGGTGGATGAATGGTTTGAAAGCCTTGGTATAAAGGGAAAGCCGGAGAGCTATTTCTATAACAAGGGCGAGTATGCTGATTACCTTGAACTTATCGGGGAGAAGTAGTACACTATAACCGAACGACATATGAAGATCATGTATATGAAAATCTAATATATAATAGATGAGGACAGGGATATATCACGGTATCTTAAGGATACGGATGTGGTGTATCATTCATGAATTGTCTTTAACATAAGAGAGCTGCAGCCGATCACTGCGGCTCTCTTGTGCGTTATCTGTAGAATTACAAAAGTTATCTGTAAGCCTGTTTATGTCGGGTGACAATCTTTGTAGAATTTCACCTATGGAGGAGAAACGTATGGATAGCACTAATTCAGAAAATTGCAGAGTAAAACAAAAATACAGGATCCTTGGATTAAACATTGCTTATTACAGAAAGATGAGAGGTATGACCCAGAACGATCTTGCAGAGAAACTGAATATAAGCAGAGAACATCTTGCAGCCATCGAGGCTCCGAATATTGTAAGAGGAATGTCCATGGACGTGTTGTTTAATATATCAGACGCTCTTGGAGTAGAGGAAACAAGGTTGTTAGAAATGCATATGCTGAATGGCAGGGAGGAACAATAGTCTGTACTGATATGTAAGACATCATGATCCCGGATACTATCAGGGGGAGAAAAAGTGTTTTTTATTGGGATTTGTGATGATGAGCTGTCAACCTGCAGTATGCTTGAGACGGAGATAGCGAGTATATGCTGCCAGTTTGGTAACAGGGTTGATATAGAGGTTTTTTATTCGGGGAGAGATTTAATAAGGTATTTGCAGCAGGGCCATTTAATGGATCTGCTTTTTTTAGATATAATGCTTCCGGATATTGACGGAGTGGAGATCGGGAGCATTATAAGGATGATGAAGTGCAGGACATTACAGATAGCATATATTTCATCAGATATTGGCAGGACTATGGAGTTATTTGCTGTGAGACCCATGAGGTTTCTTGTGAAGCCCCTGGGACGGATGGAGCTGGTAAGTACCATATGGGACTCCTACAATTACTATCTTGAGGACAGGCAGTGCTTTCCCGTCCGGAACAGGGAGGGCAGCTTTAATATACGTTTCGGAGATATAATCTATTTTGAAAGTGATCGGAAGATCGTCAAAGTCTATACTGTGGACAAGCTGATCTACAGATATTATGGCAGACTGGAGGACTCTCTTGTGAGGCTTCCCGGTTCATTCAGCCATATCCACAAATCCTACATAATCAACAGAGAACACATAAAATTCAATAAGGCAGAGCAGGTTACGATGACAAATGAGATCACCCTGCCGGTAAGCCGTTCCAGACGCAGTGCCTTTAAGCGGCAGCTTATGGCAGACCAACTGAGAAGTGCAGGCAGACTGACTACCGGATTGGGCGAAAAATTGCCTTTCGGAAGGGAGGAGTTGTGATGGTCATGGGGTGCGGCTGGTGGATGGTTTTATATGCAAATATGCTTCTTAACTGCTGTTTTTTCATGCGGATATTGTGGATGAGGATAAAGAACCGGGAATTAAAGCAGAGCAATCATGACCTTAAGGACAATGTGGAGGATTATCGAAGGGAGCTTAAGGACAGTGCTGAGGTGCATGAGGAAATGAGAATAGTCAGACATGATTTCATCCATCATATAAATGAGATCGAAAGGCTGGCATATTGCGGCTCAAGAAATCAGGTTCTCCATTATCTGGAGGGTGTCCGGGGAATGGTGGAGGATACCAGAAAGAGAAACGTAACAGAGTACGCAGGCATAAGCAGTGTGGTGGATATCTTCATAGCCAGAGCCAGGAGACTTGGGGCGGCAGTTACCTGTGATATACAGCTTCCAAAGGACTGGGATTACGGTAGGCAGGAGTTCAACACAGTCATAGGAAATCTCTTTGAGAATGCACTGAGGGCAGTGAAAGACATGGCGGGAGAGCAAAATGCAGCGCTGCCAGATGATATTGCAGAAAAACAACCCTGGATAGAGGTGAAGATATTTTATCATAATGGGGCTCTCTATATCCTTGTGAAGAACAGCTACTCAGGTACAGTGGTGAAGGTGAATGAGGGATTTGCCACTACCAAAAAGAATGGCACAGGTGCCTGGCATGGCCTGGGTCTTAAGAGCGTGGGAAGGATAGTAAAGTCACACTCGGGGGTCATGGATGTGACGGCGGAGAAGGGAGTTTTCTCCGTAAGCATAATGATGTACATGTGAGGAATTTTTATTGTTTAATAATAGTATTTTCTCTTGCCAAATGCTATAATATCAATATCTATGCGTATACATGGTGAGAAGGAGATTTCACAGATATGAATACAAGACAACAGATAGACAGCAGATATGAGACATATTTGAAGATACCTCTGGTGCTTATACCGGTATTTTTGATCATGACAGGATGTATCCTTGCTATAGATATATTCCCGGGGTTGATCGCAGGTGCGTGTACCCTTATCTACATCGTGGTCATAGGAATGGCGTATTTCAGGTACAGATCCACCATAGATGAGGCGTTCTTTGAATTTGCCATGGAACATGGAAAGGTTCAGAAGGAGCTGCTAAAGGAGTTCCCTATACCGTATGCTCTTCTCAATAAAAAGGGCAAGTTCATGTGGGTAAATGATGATTTCTCACGCATAACGGGAACCAGTAAGAGAAAGCTTTTAAGGAGCAATATAATGCAGGTGTTTGAGGGGATAGAGCTTGACATGCTTCCCCAGGGAGACACTGTGAATGACCTTGATATCGAGTATGATGACAAGGAATATCGTGCAGAGATAAAGACAGTTAAGATCAATACCAACAATGAGAGCCTTGAGGAGATCGTAGACAACAGGGCACCTCAGGAGGGCGAGGCCAAGAAGCCGGACACCAGTGATGAGTATATCGCTTTCTACATGTTCGACATGACTGAGATAAATGCTGTTAAGAAGGAGAACACAGAGCAGAAGCTGGTGGCAGGTCTTATCTATATCGACAACTACGATGAGATATTTGACGATCTTGAGGAGGTAAGGCATTCACTTCTTATTGCTCTGGTGGACAGAAAGATAAACAAGTACATGGCAAATGTTGACGCCATCGTCAAGTCCCTTGAGAAGGACAAATACATGTTTGTAATGCCTCAGAAGTATCTCCCACAGCTTAAGGAGAATAAATTCGCATTGCTTGATGAGGTTAAGGCCATCAATATCGGAAATGACCTTCCACTTACCTTAAGTATAAGTCTTGGAACAGATTACAAGAGTTTCATAGAAAACTTCGAGGCTGCCAGATCGGCAATGGAGCTTGCCCTTGGTCGTGGCGGTGATCAGGCGGTACTTAAGTCGGCAGACAGGATCACATACTATGGTGGCAAGAGCCAGGGTACAGAGAAGTCCACAAGAGTAAAGGCGAGAGTTAAGACTCTGGCGTTCCGTGAGCTTCTTGAAACAAAGGAAGACGTAATAATAATGGCACATCAGGATCCGGATATGGACGCATTTGGCTCGGCCATAGGCGTGTACAGAATGGTAACAGCCATGAACAAGCCGGCTCATATCGTTATAAATGAGGTATCCTCAGCCATAAGTCCTATATTTGGCAATTTCACAGGAAACAGCGTTTATCCACCAGATATGATAATAGACAGCAGCCAGGCTCTTGAGCTTATCAGACCGGAGACTATGCTTGTGGTAGTTGATGTAAATAATCCGGCTATCACCGAGTGCGAGGAGCTTATAGGCATTGCCAAGACGGTGGTTGTATTCGACCATCACAGACAGGGCAAGAATGTCATAGCAAACGCAACACTTTCCTACGTGGAGCCTTATGCTTCATCTGCCTGTGAGATGTTGGCGGAAATGCTTCAGTACATGGACGAGAAGATCAAGCTCCGTCCGTCAGAGGCAGACGCAATGTACGCAGGAATACTTATAGACACAGACAATTTCCTTACAAAGACCGGTGTAAGAACCTTCGAGGCAGCAGCCTACTTAAGACGAAGCGGAGCCGATGTTATGCGTGTAAGGAAGATGTTCAGAAGCGATATCGAGACCTACAGACAGAGGGCTGACGGCGTAAGAAACGCAGAGATGGTCCTGGGAGCATTTGCAGTTTCAGTGTATGAACCTAAGGAGGGACCTGAGTCACCTATCGTAATGGTTGCCAAGATTGCAAATGAGCTGCTTAACATCGCCGGCGTCCGGGCTTCATTTGTAGTGGCACAGATGGGAAATGATGTTAAGGTCAGTGCAAGATCCATAGATGATGTGAATGTCCAGATAATAATGGAGAAAATGGGCGGCGGCGGTCATGCAAATATCGCTGCGGCAGTATTTAAGAATTCCACAACAGCGACAGTTAAGCTGAAGCTGATTCAGATATTGGAAGAGATGTACAAGGAAGGAGATCTTTAAGATGAAAGTAATATTACTTCAGGATGTTAAGTCCCTTGGTAAGAAGGGCGATATGGTAAATGTCAGCGACGGACATGCAAGAAATTATATAATTCCAAGAAAGCTTGGAATGGAGGCAACACCTGCCAACTTAAATGATTACAAGTTGAAGAAGGCTCATGAGGCTAAGGTGGCAGCGGAGAACCTGGCAGCAGCTAAGGCTCTGGCAAAGCAGTTAGAGGAAGAAAAGGTTGAGGTTGCCATTAAGGTAGGCGAGGGCGGAAGAGCCTTCGGTTCAGTTTCCTCAAAGGAAATAGCTGAGGCTATCAAGACACAGCTCCACCATGATATTGACAAGAAGAAGATCGTGTTAAAGGAGCCATTCAAGTCTCTTGGATCATTTTCAGTAAAGATAAAGCTCCATCCTGAGGTACAGGGCGAGCTGAGAGTAAATGTAGTTGAAGGAAAAGCCTGATGGAAGACGCTTATATAAGAAAAAAGCAGCCTTATAACATGGAGGCTGAGCAGTCGGTTATAGGTTCAATGCTTATGGACAGAGACGCCATAGCAACTGTAAATGATATGCTGACTAAGGATGATTTCTATAATGCCCAGTACGGACTGCTGTTTGAGCATATGTCCGCACTGTTCAAAGAGGGCAAGCCTGTGGATATCGTAACCCTGTCCAACAGACTTAAGGAGAACAACGTATCAGAGGAGATCGCCGGAATGAAATATATCGGTGACATACTTGATTCTGTTCCTACCTCGGCAAATGCGAAATATTATGCTCAGATCGTAGCTGATAAGTCACTGCTTCGTAAGATGATAAAACTTAATGAAGATATAGAGAAGGACTGTTATCTGGATACAGATGATGTGGACGGACTTCTTGAGAAGGCTGAGCAGGGAGTGTTCCAGCTCATAAAGGAGAGGAATGGCGGAAGTGATTTCACTCAGATCGACAAGATCATAATTGATGTTATCGACCAGATAGAGGCGGCTTCCAAGATGAACACCAGAGTTACCGGTATCCCTACAGGATTTATCGATCTGGATAACATGCTTACAGGTCTTCACGGCTCAGAGCTTATCCTTGTGGCAGCGAGACCTGCCATGGGTAAGACAGCATTTGTCCTTAATATAGCCCACGAGGTTGCGGTCAAGAAGAAGAAGACCACGGCAATATTTAGTCTTGAGATGTCAAAGGAACAGCTGGTAACAAGAATGATAGCCATGGATTCACTGGTTAATTCCCAGAAGATCATGACGGGACAGCTTGCCGAGGACGAGTGGGACAAGATCGCAGACAGTACGGAGACCATTGCGGAGGCACCGCTTTTTATAGATGACAATTCAGCCATCACCATTGCGGATCTTCGTTCAAAGTGCCGTAAGCTGAAGCAGAACAATGATCTCAGCCTTATTATAATCGACTACCTGCAGTTGATGAGTACCACAAAGCATGTGGAGTCGAGACAGCAGTTCATCTCAGACATGTCAAGATCCCTGAAGGTTCTGGCAAGGGAGCTGGATGTTCCTGTTATCGCACTGTCACAGCTGAACCGAGCCGTTGACTCAAGACCGGATCACAAGCCTGTGCTGGCGGATCTCCGAGAGTCCGGTGCCATAGAGCAGGACGCCGACGTGGTAATGTTCATTTACAGAGACGATTACTACAATCCGGATACCGAGAAAAAAGGAATTGCGGATATAATCATAGCTAAACAGAGAAAGGGTTCCGTAGGTTCCGTGGAACTGGTATGGCTTCAGGATTACACGAAATTTGCGAATAAAGAGCACTAAATGGCTCATACATAGAACATGAAGTAAAAGGAGAACAAAAATGGTAGTAGAACCAAGAGTAAAAGATTTTATATGTACAACAGCTCATCCCGTAGGATGTGCCGCAAATGTTAAGAACCAGATTGAATATATCAAGAGCAAGGGTAAGGTAGAGGGACCTAAGAAGGTACTTGTTATCGGTGCTTCCACAGGTTACGGTCTTGCCTCAAGAATTTCTGTGGCATATGGTTACGGTGCAGATACCCTTGGAGTTATGTTTGAGAAGGAGTCAAACGGACGTCGTACAGCGTCAGCAGGCTTCTACAATACAAGAGCATTTGAGGAGCAGGCACATAAGGATGGTCTCTATGCCAAGTCAATAAACGGCGATGCATTTTCAGTGGAGATCAAAGAGCAGGTTATCAATACCATCAGGGAAGACCTGGGCAAGGTAGATATGATCGTATACAGTCTTGCAGCACCAAGAAGAACAATGCCTGACGGCACAAGATACACATCAGTTCTTAAGACTGTAGGTGAGGAATATACAAATAAGACTCTTGTGTTAAAGGACAACACCATCACAGAAGCACATATCTCATCAGCTACAGAGGAAGAGATAAATGCCACCATCAAGGTTATGGGTGGTGAGGACTGGATAGACTGGATGAAGGCACTTAACGACGCAGGTGTTCTTGCTGACAAGGTTATCACAGTTGCATATTCATACATAGGACCAAAGATCACATTCCCTATCTATGCAGAGGGTTCCATCGGACAGGCCAAGAAGGATCTCTACAAGTCCTGCGACATTATAAATGAGAGATGGCCACAGATAAAGGCTAAGGTTGCTATAAATAAGGCACTGGTAACACAGTCAAGTGCAGCCATTCCTATTGTACCTCTCTACATTACACTTCTCTACAAGGTAATGAAGGATAAGGGACTTCATGAGGGCTGTATTGAGCAGATGCAGAGACTCTTCATGGACAAGATCCTTGATGACAGCCAGGTTGATGAGAACGGATTTGTCCGCATGGATGACTGGGAGATGAGAGACGACGTTCAGAGCGTTGTTGCTGAGCGTTGGGATACAGTTTCAAATGACAATGTTAAGGAGATCGCTGATATAGACGGCTACTGGGAGGACTTCTACAACATGTTCGGTTTCAAGATCGATGGTGTGGACTACTCGGCAGACGTGGATATTATGTGATCTGAAGAAAATACCAATTAAGCGAGGGCAGGATAATGTACAGATACTTCTTATTTGACCTGGATGGTACTTTGACGAAATCAGAAAAGGGAATATTTAATTGTATAAAATATGCTTTGGACTGGGCAGGTATTCCATATCCGGATGAGGCGGTATTCAGAAGCTTTATCGGACCTTCGCTCTATGATTCATTTACAGATAAATTCAACATGGATAACGATATGGCACTTAAGATGGTAGCCAAGTACAGGGAGCGTTACAATGTCACAGGACTTTTTGAAAATGAAGTCTATGACGGAGTATACGACATGCTTGAAAGCCTTAAGGCTAAGGGCTGTACTCTGGCGGTGGCTACCAGCAAGCCTACGGAACCAACCCTGAGGATACTTGATAAGTTTGACCTTTCAAAGTATTTTGATGTGGTAGTCGGCAGTAATCCTGATGGTACCGGTTCTGAGAAGAAGCTCATAATAAGTGCCGTGGTGGAAAAGCTTCAGAGGCTTGATGGCTTTGACAAGTCGGCAGCGGTAATGGTTGGCGACAGATTTTATGACATAGAGGGCGGAAAAGCCTGTGGAATTGACACGGTGGGTGTTCTCTACGGATATGGCAGCAAAGGGGAATTTCGGGACGCCGGAGCAACACATATTGTGGCAAAGCCTGAGGATGTGGCGAAGCTTGGATAGAAGGAATGGCTAATTACAATGATTTATAGCCGGAAAACAATAAAAATCAGCAGTTCGTATTGGACTGCTGATTTTTTTATAAAATGTGTATTCAGTTTTTGTTTTATGAATCATAATCCGGCAGATCATTAAAGAACATGTACATTGCATTGGTGTTACGCTCCAGGGCTGCCATTGTTGAAGGCAGTGGAACTGCAATGAGATCGTTGAACTCAAATTCTCCAAGCTCCGGTCTGATCTTATATCCCAGGTTTCTCTCATTTAAAGAGAAGTCTGCGTTAAATTCATAATTGTTGCCTCTTGCGTCAAGGCGGATCCATCTTCTGAGATTTGGCTCATATACCGCATTAAGGGCATGAAGTGCCAGCTTGTCTGATGAAGAAAAATGCTTGATACGCTGATAGCAGAAGCCTGTATAAATTCCATTTGCACGCATAAGTGCAGCAAGAAGATTTGCCTTTGCATAGCTCATTCCTGTTTTCTTTTCAAGAACATCTGAGGCTGAGATGGTTATGATGTCATCCTTTGTGTCCCATGTGTGATAGATCTCGTCTCTCACAAAATAATAAATCTTTTCAATTTTGTCGATTGGTTCAGTTAACCCCTTTGTTAATTCATAAGCCTTAGCTTTCACAGCAGGGTCATCATAATTCACGTACTTATCGAATTTTAAATAAGATGCGTCCTTGTTGCGTTGAATTAAATCCATTGTCGTAATCCCTCCGGTCTTTCGGTATATCTCCCCAAAGTGCAGGTGAAATATTTGCACTTAATATACCGTATCAACTGATATTAAATTATAAATCCTTATTTAATGTTCAGACACTACCTGGAATATGTAGAATTTCAAGTAGTAAGATTCGTCCGCAGCCCATAATATAGGGTGGTCAGGTGCCTGAGTACGGAACTCAACCTGACGAAGTCTCTTTCGTACATTTGCCGCTGCCTGTCCGATGGTCTTGGTGAACAGTTCATAATCCATAAAATGTGAACACGAACAGGTTGCAAGAAATCCACCTTCCTTTACAAGCTTCATGGCACGAAGATTGATCTCACGATATCCCTTTATGGCGTTTTTAATAGAGTTTCTTGACTTGGTGAATGCCGGCGGATCGAGAATGACTACGTCAAACTTCTCGCCCTGCTTCTCCAGCTCCGGGAGAAGATCAAATACGTCAGCACACTTAAATGAAACTGTATCACTGAGGTTATTCAGTTCGGCATTTTTAATTGCCTGATCAACTGCAAGCTGTGAAGCGTCTACTCCCAGTACGCTTGCTGCTCCTGCAATACCGGCATTTAATGCAAATGATCCTGTATGTGTAAAACAGTCAAGAACTTTGGCACCCTTACATAATCTCTGTATGGCGAGCCTGTTATATTTCTGGTCGAGGAAGAAGCCGGTCTTCTGACCATCCTTCACATCAACCATGTAACGGACCCCATTCTCGACGATCTCTACATTGGTATCGAATTCATCACCGATGAAGCCCTTATATCTTTCCATTCCCTCATTGAGACGTACCTTCGCATCACTTCGCTCATATACACCCTTGATAATTATACCATCATTCTTAAGGATAGTTTTTAAACGATTTATTAACAAAGTTTTAACACGATCCATACCAAGAGATAACGATTCAACTACCAGTACATCCGAGAACTTGTCGATAACTATTCCCGGCAGGAAATCAGCCTCGCCGAAGACTATTCGGCAGCTGCTGGTGTCCACAGTCTTCTTGCGGTAGTCCCATGCGGCCTGGAGACGTTTTGCGAAAAATTCTTCGTCGATCTCCTGATCCTCGTTGCGGGTCAACATTCTGACGGTGATCTTGGAATTGGTATTTATAAATCCCTTTCCCATGGGGTATCCGTCAAAATCCTTTATGATGACAATGTCCCCATTGTCGAAGCTTCCCATTATGGAAGCAATCTCGTTGTCGTAAATAAAGGCTCCACCTGCTTTTATGGTGCGGCCCTCACCCTTTTTTAATGTTACTATTGCACTCATTCAGTCATAACCTTTCCTTGTGTGGAAATTTAAAAGTTGTGAAGATCCGAAAATATCTACAACAATGTAATTTTATCACAAATAGTGACGGATTTACATATAATTATGCATTTTTGGAAAAATTTTCGCATTTCTTTTCATTTGCAGATAAGGTATAATTTGTATTGTGTTAAGTTTTATATGACAAAGACGAAAGGGGCGGATCTGATGAGAAAGAATATAATACAAATGACCAAAAGGGGCGTTGTTTATGCGGCAACAGTGGCTACCATAATGAGCTCTACACTGTTCTCAGGTGTAACATTTGCCAGGGAGGGCAGCCAGCAGCAGGTGGCAGTTGAAACCCAGGTGACAGCAACCGCAGGTGACGCGGCAAGAAGCAGCGTATCATACTCCAAGCTTGTGAAAGAGGGTTCATATTACTACCTTTATGACGAGTATGGCAAGATGGATCTTGATGGCTGGGTAGAGCTTGACGGTGTTGAATATTATCTGCAGGCAAGCAAGAAGTATGCGGTAATAAGGATATATGACCCTTCTGCGGGAACCTGCTCTGATTACAATGCAAATACAGGAAAGTTCGACCTGAGAAAGAACGCAATGGTGCGTCTTGTGGACAACAGATACTACAGATTTGACGGAAACGGCAAGCTGTATAAAAAGTCCGGATGGTATACCGTAAATGGTTCAAAGATGGCATACATAGGAGCAGATGGCGGCATAAATGCATTTGCAGAGAAATCAGGAGCAAGATGGATATACAAGGAGTTCAACAATGCCGCTTTTAACGGCGATTACAAGATCGTCACCAGTCGCTGGAGACAGATAAAGGATAATTATTATTTCTTCAACAGTGCCGGTGAGAACACAAGGATATACTATCCGTCAGGCAGAAAGTGTTACGACTATTCAGCGGGCAAATGGGTGAGACGCAAAAATTCCATCTGCACCCTTTACAACAACAAATATTATTATTTTGACGCTTCGGGCACGAGAGCTACCACAGCAGGCTGGAAGCAGCTCAGTGCAAATGAATATGTGTATGTGTGCAGCAGTAGTCATGTAACATCAAGAATGGCGAAGAGCGGCAGCGTGTGGTCATTTACCAGTTGGAACAACGGCAAATGGGGCAAGGGAAGCTCAGGCTGGAAGACAATATCAGGAAATATATTCAACATAAACAGTGATGGCAAGTCAATCGTTGCATATTACGGTTCCAGCAGAACCTGTTACACCGGGGACGGAACTTCAATGAAGCAGGTGAAGAATGACACTGTTGAGATCATGAGCCGTGTGTACTACTTCATGTCAAATGGCGTGAGAGGAAACAAGGCCGGCTGGTACACCACAAATGACGGAAGAAAGATATACTGTGACGCGTCAGGTGTAGTTACCAAGACAGAAACAGGCATAAAGATCGACCTTGGAAATGGCAAGAGCACCACAGTAAACGGACATTATGATTACGAAATGGCATATGAGCTGGTGGATATGCTCAATGCATACAGAAAGCAGAACGGACTGTCAGCTTTAAGCATTGACGAGGATCTTATGGCAGGGGCAGATATAAGAAGTGCAGAGATATCCTATGAATTCAGTCACACAAGACCAAATGGTGAGATGTGTAATACCGCCTGTGACAAGATACATGGCGAGAATATTGCCGCCGGTTACAGAGGTGCGGACGCAGTAATGGAAGGCTGGAAGAATTCTCCGGGACATAATTCCAACATGCTTGATTCCGATTGGGGAACCATAGGAATTTCAGTATTTGTCAGGGATGACGATCCAAACTACTACACATATTACTATGTTCAGAATTTTGGATACTAAGATATAAGAAATTTCTGCAAATGATATATTACGGAAGTTCAAAAACAGACTGGGCTGTCATGGCATAAAAACCATGGCAGGCAGTCTGTTTTTTTAGTTTTATTAAAAAAACATAAAGTGGACATTTTCATAGAAATGTGCATTGAATTTCCCCGGAGGGGTATCGTAAAGTAAAGGGAAATATTAGGGCGATACGAGGAGGAAGCACCCATGCATCGGAGATGCATATAAAAATGGTGCTGACGAAATGCCGCCGAACGAATGTGAGGGGGCGATACGAGGAGGAAAGAGTATGAACGAAGTTAAAAAACCCAAGAAACCTTTGATATATTACTATTTGATCGTTGCATTGATACTGATACTGTTCAATTCATTGATAATGCCGAAGATCCTTGCGGGAAGGATAAAGAAGGTGGACTACAACACCTTTATTGATATGACTGAGAAGCAGGAAATAGGCGAGGTCCAGATCAAGGAACAGGATAACTATATCGTATTTACAGATAAGGATGAAAAAAATATCTATAAAACCGCAATGGTAAATGATCAGGATCTTACAGAGAGACTGTACAAGGCAGGCGTCTCATTTTCAGGAGAAGAGATAGAACAGATGTCACCGTTGTTAAGCTTCTTCCTGTCTTGGATCGTGCCGATACTTTTGTTTACATTAATAGGACAGCTTATGTACAGGCAGATGATGAAACGGGCAGGTGGCGGAAAGAATGCCATGACCTTCGGCATGGGCAAGAGCAACGCCAAGGTGTATGTGAAATCTTCAAATGGAATAAAATTTGATGATGTTGCAGGTGAGGATGAGGCAAAGGAAAATCTTGCAGAGATCGTAGATTACCTGCACAATCCTGACAGATGAAGATAGGTGCTTCAATGCCTAAGGGCATATTGCTGGTGGGCCCTCCGGGAACAGGAAAGACAATGCTTGCCAAGGCTGTAGCAGGTGAGGCAAATGTACCGTTTTTCTCAATCTCCGGTTCTGAATTTGTAGAGATGTTCGTGGGTATGGGAGCTTCCAAGGTGAGAGATCTGTTCTCTCAGGCAAAGGAAAAGGCCCCTTGTATAGTATTTATCGATGAAATAGACGCCATAGGAAAGAAGCGTGACGGACAGCTTGGTGGAAATGACGAGCGTGAGCAGACCTTAAATCAGCTCCTTACAGAGATGGATGGATTTGAGGGAAATAACGGAGTTATAATCCTGGCTGCCACCAACAGACCGGAATCCCTGGATCCGGCACTTCTGAGACCGGGCAGATTTGACAGGCGTGTTCCTGTGGAATTGCCTGACCTGAAAGGAAGAGAAGAAATCTTAAAGGTTCATGTTAAGAAGATACAGGTTGAGGACAACGTGGATTACAATAAGGTGGCAAGAATGGCGTCCGGAGCCTCCGGTGCAGAGCTTGCAAATATTGTAAATGAAGCAGCCTTAAGAGCGGTAAGAGATCACAGAGAAAAGGTTACTCAGTCTGATCTTGAGGAAAGCATAGAGGTGGTAATAGCAGGATATCAGAAGAAGAACGCTATTCTTACAGATCATGAGAAGTTGATAGTGTCCTACCATGAGGTTGGTCATGCCCTGGTAGCTGCCAAGCAGACAAATTCAGCTCCGGTACAGAAGATAACCATAGTTCCAAGAACCTCCGGTGCCCTTGGATACACAATGCAGGTTGATGAGGGAAATCACTACCTCATGAGCAAAGAAGAATTGGAGAACAAGATCGCCACATATACCGGTGGAAGGGCTGCTGAGGAGATAGTGTTCGGTTCTGTTACAACAGGAGCGTCAAATGATATAGAGCAGGCAACAAAGCTTGCCAGAGCAATGATAACCAGATATGGTATGAGTAAGGATTTTGATATGGTTGCCATGGAAACCCAGACAAACCAGTATCTTGGCGGTGACACATCACTTAGTTGTTCAGCAGAAACCCAGACCATGATAGACAGAAAGGTTGTTGAGCTGGTGAGAAAACAGCATGAAAAGGCTGCACAGATATTGCTTGAAAACCGTGAGAAGTTAGACGAGATCTCCAATTTCCTGTACCAGAAAGAGACCATCACAGGAGAAGAATTTATGGAGATACTTAATTCATAGAAGTATATCATCCGATAGATATGATCTGACACCGGGATCGTGAAATGCCGGGAGGTACACCCGATCAAAGTGGGATATCCGTAAGCAGGGAGTACAGGCAGTCTGCCAGCTCTTCCTTTGGAGTTGCGTAGCTGCTTTTGATCCAGTGCATTATGGTGTAGATCAGTCCGCCGGTGTAGAACACGGATACAGTGTCGATGGAAGCGGTGGAGACATTTTCGGATTTAATGGCGGAAACGAAGCTGTCCTGAAGAAAACTGCAGAGTATTTCTGAGATCTCTTCATTATGGGCTGCACCAAAGACATTATAGAAAAATATATTTTCACTTTGGATGAAATCTAACATATTTACAAGAAAGCTTTTAAGATCATAAGAAGGCATGACCTGGTTCATTGCCTTCTTTTTTTCTGACATACAGAAAGCAAATAACTGGTATTTGTCCTGAAAATTTGCATAAAAGGCAGACCGGCTGATGTGGGAGTGATCGCAGAGATCATTTACAGATATTTTGTTAAAAGGCTTCTGATGGAGCAGCTCCTCCATCGCCTGGGATAAAAGTATCTTTGCCGGCAGCTTTCTTTTGTCTGACATACCAAACCTCCATTTGTTTTATGGAGATATATTAAAATAAAGCCGGAATAATTTCAAGATAAGTATTTGTTGCTGTTGCTCCGAATATAAATTATACTCAAGGAAAGGGACAAATAAGAGTTTCAGACAGGATATGCCGCCGAATGAAATGAGGGGGCAATACTTAAAAAGGCAAATCTTAAATGGGCTGATGTTCAATGATTGGAGGAAGGAAATGAAATCTGTATCAGTTTATGCGATCACGAGACAACAGAATATGGAACAGCTACAGAAACTGGAGCGGCAGTTGTCAGGCAGAGAACATTTTCTGAGGCTTCGTGAATGGGAGCTTGACAGTATGAGGGCACTGGTTAAACAGCTTGAGTTACACATGCAGAAGGTGTCTGCCCTTAGGTTCTTCTATTCATTCCAGATACCGAGACTGGGAAAGGAATTTGACCTGATCCAGATCAAGGACGAGCACATTGTAAATATCGAGCTTAAAAGTGGTGCGGTATCCGACGAAATGATAAAAAAGCAGTTGATACAGAACAGGTATTATCTGTCGGTTCTCACCAGACCCATATATTCCTACACTTACATAAGCAGTAAAAACAGATTGGTACGCCTTACAAATCATGATCATATTGTGGAGGCGGACTGGGAAAGTCTGTGCGATATCCTGGGCGGGGACAGCAGGGATTATCAGGGTGATATTGAGGAGCTGTTCAAGGCGGAATATTATCTCATATCACCCCTTACAGATCCGGTGAAATTCCTGAATAAAGAATATTTTCTTACCTCCCAACAGAGGGATATAAGACGGCAGATACTGAGGAAAATAAGAGCAGAACATTCGGGATATTTTCTGTTTACGGGACTTCCCGGAACAGGAAAAACCCTGCTTTTATACGATATCGCAATGGAGCTTTCCGACAGGCGTAAGGTGTGTATGATACACTGCAGCGAGGCGGGAAAGAGGTGGGAGATATTACATGAGAGATTACATAGGATAGATTTTCTTTCGGACAGCCGGCTTGGGGAAAATGGTGATTTTTGTGATGACAGAGTAGAAATAATGACTGGGATGAAAGATATATTTGCCGAGTATAGTGCCGTGTTGGTGGATGAGGCACATTTGCTGTCGGTGGAGAAGCTGAGGTTTATCTTAAGGTGTGCCGGTGACCGGCCTGTGATATTCTCCAGTGATTCTGAGGACATGATCTCGCCTTATGAGCTTGACCGGGGCAATCTTCATGTGATCGAGGGACTTCCGGGGATTCAGATATTCCGTCTGACTAACCGTATCCGCACAAATGCAGAGCTGTCATCATTTATCCAGAATATTATGCATATTCCTGCCGGAAGACAGCTTAAGGAATATCCTCATATAGAGGTCGTCTATGCAAATGATGATGGTGAGGCAGCCAATCTTCTTGAAGACTATAGAGGACGAGGGTATTGGTATAAGGTCGATGGTGGAGTGGACAGTCTGGTGGTGGTTATGGATGACCATTATTACTATGATGAGGAGGGATATCTCAGGAGCCTGGAAGTGAAGGATAAGGCAAATGTCTTTAATGTAAGAAGCCTGTTCCACTATCTTAACCAGGCAAAGGAGAGCCTGGCTATCGTTGTGAAAGGAACCCCGGATGTGTATGCCGGACTGATGAATGTGCTGCAGGGGAAGCGGGAAAAATACTGATTGTGAAAGACTGGCAATGCAGGTATAATATGAGTGTAAATTGATCATAAAATAAGGCTGTAAGGAGATACAGATAAACAAAAAGTACAGAACAAACATTCGATTTGCTCTGTACTTTTTTTATTATGAATGATATACTAAATCAGCAACAATACTAATAATAAATTAGAGGTTGAGATATATGGATCATTTTGAATTGGTATCGCCATATGAGCCAACCGGGGACCAGCCCCAGGCTATCGAAGAGCTGGTGCAGGGATTTAAGGAAGGCAATCAGTTCCAGACACTGTTAGGTGTTACCGGATCAGGTAAGACATTTACCATGGCGAATGTTATTAAACAGCTTAATAAACCAACACTGGTGCTCGCCCATAATAAGACTCTGGCGGCACAGTTGTATTCGGAATTTAAAGAGTTCTTCCCACATAACGCAGTGGAATATTTTGTTTCCTACTACGATTATTACCAGCCGGAGGCGTATGTGGCGTCCACGGATACCTATATAGCAAAGGACTCATCCATAAATGATGATATAGATAAGATGAGGCATAGTGCCACCGCCGCCCTTATAGACCGGAAGGATGTAATAGTGGTTTCTTCAGTTTCATGTATATACGGTATCGGTGATCCTGATGAGTATAGAAATCAGATGTTGTCATTCCGTGTGGGCATGATAAAAGACAGGGACATGGTGATAGACGAGCTTACAGATATCCAGTATTCAAGAAACGATATGGATTTTCAGCGAGGAACCTTCAGAGTAAGGGGCGACGTGCTGGAGATCATGCCGGTATCTACATTTGAAGACGGAATAAGGATAGAGTTCTTCGGGGATGAGATTGACAGGATATGCGAATTTGACCCACTCACAGGGGAGGTCAGGAGAAGCCTGAATTTCACCTGTATATTCCCGGCGTCCCATTATGTAGTAGGCCAGGAGAAGCTTAACAAAGCCCTTACCCGTATTGAGGCTGAGCTTGCAGAGCGGGTCAAATATTTCAAGTCACAGGATAAGCTTATCGAGGCACAGAGAATAGAAGAGAGAACTAATTTTGATATAGAGATGATGAGGGAGACAGGATTTTGCTCAGGAATTGAGAACTATTCAGGCCCTTTGTCAGGCAGAGAGACCGGGGAGACACCAAGCACGCTGCTGGACTTCTTCGGTGATGATTTCCTGCTTATTGTGGACGAGTCCCATATAACAATACCCCAGGTGGGAGGCATGTATGCAGGAGACAGATCCAGGAAAATGAATCTGGTGGATTATGGTTTCAGACTTCCGTCCGCCCTGGACAACAGACCGCTTAATTTCGAGGAATTTGAGAGCAAGCTGGATCAGGTTATGTTTGTGTCTGCAACACCTTCAAAATACGAAGAAGAACATGAAATGAAGAGGGTAGAGCAGATAATCAGACCTACAGGACTTCTGGATCCGCCGGTGGAGGTAAGACCTGTAGAGGGACAGATAGATGACCTTCTCACAGAGGTATTCAAGGAAACCGAGAAGGGAAACAAGGTACTGGTAACTACCCTTACCAAGAGGATGGCAGAGGATCTTACAGATTACATGAGGGAAAATGGCGTTAAGGTCAAATACCTTCACTCTGACATAGACACTATGGAACGAGTTGAGATAGTGAGAGATCTGCGAATGGGTGTATTTGACGTTCTGGTGGGAATAAACCTCTTGAGAGAAGGACTGGATATTCCGGAGATAACCCTTGTGGCTATTCTTGACGCAGACAAGGAGGGCTTCTTAAGATCTGAGACCTCACTGGTACAGACCATAGGACGAGCTGCCAGAAACAGCGAGGGTCACGTTATAATGTATGCGGACAGCATTACCAGGTCCATGAAATATGCATTGGATGAAACCGCCAGAAGACGTGAGATCCAGGACGCTTACAACAAGGAGCATGGCATAACTCCAAAGACCATTGTCAAGGAGATCAGGGATCTCATAAGCAATGAGGTGGCAGAGGATGTTCCACGTGACGACAAGAAGGATATTGAATCCATGACCAGAAAGGAACTGGAGGCAGAGATAAAGAAGCTTACCAAGAACATGAACATTGCGGCAGCCGACCTGAACTTCGAGGCGGCAGCAGAGCTTCGTGACAGGATAAGAGAGCTTAAGGTCGCCCTTAGGGACTATGACAAGGATTAATGTTAAAGAAGGATAGGAAAATGAGCGAAAGAAAATACATTACAATAGAAGGAGCAAGGGAGCACAACCTTAAGAATATAAGTCTTAAGATACCAAGGGACAAATTTGTAGTTGTCACAGGACTCTCAGGCTCGGGAAAATCTTCACTGGCGTTTGACACCATATATGCCGAGGGACAGAGAAGATACATGGAATCACTGTCTTCTTACGCAAGACAGTTCTTAGGACAGGCAGAGAAGCCGGATGTGGACAAGATAGAGGGTCTGTCACCTGCCATATCCATAGATCAGAAATCTACAAATAAAAACCCGAGATCCACAGTGGGAACAGTGACAGAGATATATGATTACTTCCGACTTTTATTTGCAAGGGTTGGAATACCTCACTGCCCGAAGTGCGGCAAGGTAATAAGCCGCCAGTCTGTAGACCAGATGGTGGATGAGATAGTCAAGCTCCCTGAGAGAACAAAATTCATGATCCTTGCACCGGTGGTAAGAAGCAGAAAGGGAGAGCATGTCAAGCTCCTGGAGCAGATCAAGAAAAGCGGTTTTGTGAGAGTTGTTATAGATGACAGCCAGTATGAGCTGTCGGAGGAGATCAAGCTTGACAAGAATAAGAAGCACAATATAGATGTGGTCATAGACCGTCTTGTCATAAGACCGGACATTGAACGCAGACTTGCAGATTCCGTGGAGACAGCCCTTAAGATGGCAGAGGGACTTATGAAGATCGAGGTCATGGAAGCAGATGGCAACAACAGGGTCATCAATTTCTCTGACAGTTTTTCATGTCCTGACTGTGGAATAAGTATTGATGAGATAGAGCCTAGAAGCTTCTCATTTAACAATCCCTTTGGAGCATGTCCGTGCTGTGCGGGACTTGGATTTAAGATGAGATTTGACCCGGATCTTATGATACCGGATGACAAATTATCCATAAATGAAGGAGCCATTGTTGTGCTGGGCTGGCAGTCCTGTAATGATGGCAAGAGCTTCTCAAATGCAGTGCTCCGTGCCCTGGCGGCAGAGTATGGCTTTTCACTGGATACTCCGTTCTGCCAGTACAGCGATGAGATCAAGAACCTTCTTATATACGGCGAGGGTTCAAGACCGGTCAAGGTCCACTATAAGGGACAGCGTGGAGAAGGAGTCTACGACATTACCTTTGAAGGACTTGTGAAGAATGTTGAGAGAAGATACAGAGAGACCGGCGGCGAGACCATGAAGGCTGAATACGAAACCTTCATGACCATCACTCCATGTGAGGAGTGCCATGGCAAGAGACTTAAGCCTACAGCTCTGGCGGTTACAGTAGGTGGCAGGAATATTTCAGAGCTTACAGAGATGTCCATAGAGGACCTGAGCAAATTCATGGATGGTCTGGAGCTGGATGAACGTCAGAAGCTTATAGGAAGTGCCATTTTAAAGGAGATCAGATCAAGGCTTCACTTCCTTATAAATGTAGGACTTGATTATCTGGCACTGTATCGGGCAACGGGAACCCTGTCAGGTGGTGAAGCCCAGAGAATAAGGCTGGCAACCCAGATAGGTTCAGGTCTTGTGGGAGTTGCCTATATACTGGATGAGCCGAGTATCGGACTTCATCAGAGGGATAATGACAAGCTGATCGCAGCTCTTTGTGAGCTGAGAGACCTGGGAAATACCCTGATCGTGGTTGAGCATGACGAGGATACCATGCGTGCAGCAGACCACATAATAGATATAGGACCTGAGGCCGGGGAAAATGGTGGATACGTCATTGCCGAGGGAAATGCCGAGGAGATAATGAAATGTGAAAATTCTATCACCGGTGCGTATTTAAGCGGAAGAAAGAAGATAGAGGTTCCGGCGGAACGCAGGAAGCCTACAGGCTGGATCACAGTTAAGAATGCATATGAGAATAACCTTAAGCATATAGATGTTGATTTCCCACTGGGAGTCATGACCTGTGTCACAGGAGTGTCAGGTTCAGGAAAGAGCTCATTGGTAAATGAGATATTGTACAAGAAGCTCTCAAGGAGATTAAACCGAAGCAGGGTCAAGGCAGGAAAGCATGACCATATAATAGGATACGATCAGCTCGACAAGGTTATAAATATTGACCAGTCACCTATAGGAAGAAGCCCAAGATCGAACCCTGCCACATATACAGGAACCTTTGATCTCATAAGAGATTTATTTGCAGGGACAAAGGACGCAAAGGCAAGGGGCTACAAGAAGGGCAGATTTTCATTTAACGTGTCCGGCGGAAGATGTGAGGCATGTAAGGGTGATGGTATCATCAAGATAGAAATGCATTTCCTTCCTGACGTGTATGTTCCTTGTGAGGTATGTAAGGGCAAGAGATACAACCGTGAGACTCTGGAGGTTAAGTATAAGGGCAAGAGCATATTTGACGTTCTTGACATGACTGTGGACGAGGCTTGTGAGTTCTTTGAAAATGTACCTTCGATCCTCAGGAAGATATCAACCTTAAAGGATGTGGGACTTGGCTATATCAAGCTTGGTCAGCCGTCCACAACCCTGTCAGGTGGGGAGGCACAGCGTATAAAGCTGGCAACAGAGTTGTCAAGGCGTGGTACAGGAAAGACTATATATATACTGGACGAGCCTACCACAGGACTTCATTTTGCTGACGTGGACAGACTGGTGGATATCCTCAGAAGATTAAGTGAGGGTGGAAATACAGTCGTGGTTATTGAGCATAATCTTGATGTAATAAAGACTGCGGACTATATCATTGATATGGGACCGGAAGGAGGAGCCAAGGGCGGAACAGTTATCGTCCAGGGAACTCCGGAAGAAGTGGCGAAGTGCAAGAAATCCTACACAGGTCAGTACCTTAAGAAATATCTTAAAAAATAAAAACTGAAGGTGTACTTTAAAAGCAGAAGCTTAAGTAATAGCTTGAAACAAAAAAATTGCAGATTAATGACGTGAATAATGTTATAATGTATTTCTAAAGGAACTACCGGAAGAGGTAAATTACAAATTGCCTGATGTTCAATAAACGGAGGACATGATAAATGAAATGTATAAAATGTGGTAAGGAGATAGATAATAAATCCACAGCCTGTGAGTATTGTGGTATGCTGTTTACTCCTGTTATGAAGAGGAAAATGCTTGAAAGAGAGCAGCAGCTTGAGGAATATAACAAGCAGATGGCAGCTTACAATAAGCAGTTGAAGAAGGGGAAGATAAAAGAGGAGATCCCTGAGGATATAAATGATACGCAGACCTTAAGGCTGGAGGATTGCCCTGTGGTGGGACAGCCAGAGCCTGAGGATGATTATGACGGAGAGAGCAGGACTGTTGTCTTAGACAGAGAGGAAGACAAGCCGGAGGCTTCGTCGTATATGCCGAACTTCTTCGGTATCGTGGGCAGTATAGCATTTGCAGTGTCATTGTTCCTACCATACAGCTCAAGCTCAGAAAAGCTTACAGATACAGCGTTGTATGCATTTCTTGCGGCGGCAGTAGTTGTTCTGGTGGCGTCATTTGTCAACAATTTAGTATTTGAGATCATTGAACTTGTGGTTTCCATATGTCTTGGAGGCTGGTGGGCTGCCATGGATATAGCCAAAGGCATGGTAGGAAGTGAGGGCATGATCCTTAAGTACGGAGGTTATATAAATCTTGTTGCGTCGGTAATACTGGTTCTGTCTGGGATCATCTGGCTGCTTATCACTCATATCAGTGATGAAGAGTGATATTAACCGGGACACAGAGCAGAGAAGAATATACAGATAACTAAAAATAAAAAAGCCCCCGGATATAAATGCCCGGATTAGAAGGAAAAGTTGATTTGAAAAAACAGGAGCCTGATATCACGGAAATGATTCTGTGAATATCAGACTCCTGTTTTTATCTGACATCAGGGCATGTCCACATATATGGAACACCCATGTCGGAATGTTTGATCAGATAAATTTAATTAGTCGTTAGCCTTACCAACTGATCCGAATAATTCCATCTTCTCCTTAACTGTAGCCTTAATTGCCTCAGCACCTGGAGCAAGAAGCTTTCTAGGGTCAAATCCCTTACCTTCAAGATCCTTACCAGCCTCGATGTACTTTCTTGTAGCTTCCTGGAATGATAACTGGCACTCTGTGTTTACATTGATCTTTGAAACGCCAAGTTCAATAGCCTTCTTGATCATGTCAGCAGGGATACCTGTACCACCATGAAGAACTAATGGCATGATGCCTGTCTTCTGCTGGATAGCGTCAAGTGTCTCGAATGAAAGACCCTTCCAGTTTGCTGGATACTTACCATGGATATTACCGATACCTGCAGCAAGCATATCTACGCCGAGATCTGCAATGATCTTGCACTCTTCTGGATCTGCACACTCGCCCATACCAACAACACCATCTTCTTCACCACCGATAGAACCAACTTCGCACTCGATTGAGAGACCAAGCTGATGAGCTACATTAACGAGCTCTGTTGACTTAGCAAGATTCTCCTCGAATGGATAGTGTGAACCATCGAACATGATTGATGTGAAACCAGCCTTGATACACTTGTAACATCCTTCGTATGTTCCGTGATCTAAGTGAAGAGCAACAGGAACTGTAATTCCTAATTCCTCATCCATAGCCTTAACCATAGCTGCTACTGTACCGAATCCTGTCATGTACTTACCGGCACCCTCTGATACACCTAAGATAACAGGTGACTGGAGCTCCTGTGCTGTTAAGAGGATTGACTTTGTCCACTCAAGGTTGTTGATGTTGAACTGACCTACTGCATAGTGACCAGCTTTTGCCTTCTTTAACATTTCTGTTGCTGAAACTAACATTGTAAATGTCCTCCATTTGTTATTAAATTTTCTGAGATGAAGTGGTATTGCAGTGGATATTTTGCTGCCCACCTCACCACATTCTGCCACAATTATACCTTATAAATATATAAAATAAAAGTGCTTTTACTAAAAAGATTTTACCCGGTAATAAAAAGAATTATCAAAAACGACTGCCGCCCGGATATAAAACAAAACCTGCAAATATGCATTATATTAAACATTTATAAATTAAAAGTCGCTTGCATTGAAATGAAAAAATATAAGTGGTATCATCTGTGTGATAATTACCGTCAGAAAATTTTATAGTGGGATTTTCTGTAGCGGTATTTCAGAGACAGTAATTTGTGTATATTTTAGAAAAAGGAGATAATGGATGCTTCAGTTAAAAGAAATAGTAAAAGACTATCGAACCGGCGATGAAGTTGTGAAAGCCCTCAAGGGAATAACTATAAACTTCAGAAAAAATGAGTTCGTGTCAATTCTCGGACAGTCGGGATGTGGTAAGACTACTCTTCTTAATATAGTAGGTGGTCTGGATCAGTACACCAGCGGAGACCTGGTGATCAACGGCAAATCAACAAAGTCCTTCAAGGCAAGGGACTGGGATTCTTACAGAAACAATTCCATCGGTTTTGTATTCCAGAGTTACAATCTTATACCTCACCAGTCAGTTCTCTCAAATGTTGAGCTGGCACTTACACTTTCAGGCGTATCAAAGGCAGAACGCAGAAAGAGGGCAAAGGAGGTTCTGGAGAAGGTAGGTCTTGGAGATCAAATGCACAAGAAGCCTAACCAGATGTCAGGTGGACAAATGCAGCGAGTTGCCATAGCCAGAGCTCTTATAAATAATCCGGATATACTTCTGGCAGATGAGCCTACAGGAGCTCTGGACTCAGAAACCAGTATCCAGATCATGGAGCTTTTAAAGGAGATAGCCAAGGACAAGCTTGTCATAATGGTAACTCACAATCCGGAGCTGGCAGAGACCTACTCTACAAGAATAGTAAAGCTTCTTGACGGTAATATAATAGATGACTCAAATCCATTTTCAGATGAGGATGAGGCTAAGGAGACAGAGGGAGACTACAAGCCGAGAAAGACTTCAATGTCCGTATTTACAGCATTTTCCTTAAGCCTTAACAACCTTATGACCAAGAAGGGAAGAACCTTCCTGACAGCATTTGCAGGAAGCATAGGAATAATAGGAATAGCGCTTATCCTTTCTCTGTCATCAGGTTTCCAGGGATATATAAATGATGTTCAGGAGGAGACGCTGGCGTCCTATCCTATACAGATAACCAAGAAAGCCATGGATTATGGCGACATGATAAAGGAAATGACCGGAAATGGCGGCGAGGAAGCAAGAAAGCACGACGACGATCTGGTACATTCCGGAGATATCATGGGCGATATGCTCATATCCATGGTGGCAGAGGTCAAGGACAATGACCTTGAGACCTTTAAGGAATATATCGAGGACGAGGCAAATGGCTTCAAGGATCTTACCAGTGACATCAGCTACACCTACGACACACCAATATATGCATATAACGAGGATGCAGTGGGCGGTATCAAGCAGGTAAATCCAAGTACCCTTATGAACGACATGGGCTTTGGCGGAATGATGGACACACAGGAGTCAGTTTCCGGACTTATGTCTGCATTTACCTATGGTTCAAACTCTTCAGATATGTGGACTCAGATGATGGACAATCAGGAGCTGTTGTCACAGCAGTACGACGTGCTGGCAGGACACTGGCCTGAGAATAAGAACGAGGTAGTTCTTGTTGTAGATAAGAATAACGATATCAGTGATTATGCCCTGTACAACCTTGGTTACAGAGACTCAAGCGAGCTCGGTGACATGGTGGCAGACATACTGGCAGGCGGCAAGGTTCCTGACATGGACGAGATGACATTTACCTATGATGATCTTCTTAACCTTAAGTTCAAGATCGTGCTTCCTACACAGTTCTTCCAGAAGAACGAAGACGGAACATACACAGATATGAGCACAGACGAGGAGTTCTTAAAGAATGCCGTTGCAAATGGCATGGAGGTCAAGGTTTCCGCTGTTATCAGGCAGTCAGAGAAGGCTTCATCAGCACCTATCCAGGCGGGATATATCGGATACACCTCAGAGCTTGCAGAGTATGTTGTTACAGAGAACGAGAAGGCTGAGATCATTCAGGATCAGCTTGCAAATCCTGACAAGGACGTGATCACAGGTCTTCCATTTGCAAATGGTGAGGAGATCACCATTGACGATGTTGACATGAACCAGATAATGTCTGAGCTTGCTTCATCAGGTCAGATGACAGATGAAATGCAGCAGATGTTTGCAAATATGACAGAAGACCAGATATTCGACATGTTAAAGCAGTACGGATATTTCAGCCAGTCAACTTCAACATATGATGACAATATGTCCATGCTTGGCTACAGCGAGCTGGCAAAGCCGGCGTCCATCAGCCTGTATTGTACAGAATTTGCCGATAAGGATAAGCTTACAGATCTCATCGACAAGTACAATAACGAGTATCCGGACAATGAGATAACCTACACAGATTACATCGGTATCATGCTGTCGTCCGTGACCAAGATCATTGACGCCATAACCTATGTACTCATAGCATTTGTGGCTATTTCCCTTATAGTATCATCTATCATGATAGGAATTATCACCTATATATCAGTGTTAGAGCGTACAAAGGAAATCGGTATCCTGCGAAGTATCGGTGCTTCAAAGAAGGATATCTCACGAGTGTTCAATGCAGAGACATTTATCATAGGTCTGTTCTCCGGAATAATAGGTATCGGTGTGACCATGCTGATAAATATCCCTATAAGTATGGTTATCGAGAAGTATATCAACGTGCCGGGAGTTTCATCACTTCCTTGGAAGGGTGGACTTGCGCTGGTTATCATCAGTGTCATCCTGACACTTATCGGTGGACTTATACCATCAAAGATGGCAGCCAAGAAGGATCCTGTCATCGCACTCAGAAGCGAGTAATCAGAAGATTGGTGCAAATTACAGATACGGACCTGACAGCTTTGAAAAAAGATAATAAGGCTTCCGGCAGAGATATACTGTCGGGAGCCTTTACTACGTAACAGGAGGTCTGGAACTTTTTTTGGTGCACATGTCAGCGTATGAATTTTCAGAAATCGACACCACATACCGGAAATATCTGATATAATGGTGCCAGACATACCGGAAGAACAGGAGGAGAGATATCATGGCAGGAAGTCATATTGCTATACCAACAATTCTTAAGATAGGAAAGGGAGCTCTTAATGATCTGGGAACATATCTTGCAAATGCAGGTATGCACAACGCAGTTATCTACTTCGGAAACGGACTTATTGACATGTTCGGAGCGGGAGTTATGGGATCCCTTAAAGAGAAGAATATAAAGGTTTTGGAATATAGAGAGTTAGATACAGTTAATATAAATGACATTATCGAGCTGGCATTTAATATAGACGCAAAGGCACAGGTTATAGTAGGTATCGGTGGAGGAAAGGTTATAGACGCGGCGAAATATGCGTCATATTTAAGAAAGCTTCCATTTATAAGTGTTCCTACATCCTCATCATCTGATGGATTTTCCTCTGCCAGTGCTTCCCTAATTGTAAATGGCAGAAGAACCTCAGTGCCTGCAAGAATGGCATACGGTATCATTGCAGATACGGAGATAATAAAGAGTGCACCGGACAGGTTTATATATTCAGGAATAGGTGACATGGTGTCGAAGATCACAGCCCTCTATGACTGGTTATTTGAGTCTAGCAACGGTTACAGCGAGATGAACGACTTCGCTGTTATGATCGCCAAGAAAGCCGTGAACAGCTTTGTCCGTACACCATTTGAAACTATACATGATGATCTGTTCCTCAAGGAGCTGTTAGACTCCCTTGCCATGAGCGGAGTTGCAAATGAGATCGCCGGCGGCAGTACACCTACCTCGGGCAGTGAACACCTTATATCCCATGCACTGGATAAAATGCTTGAGAAGCCACAGCTTCACGGTGTCCAGGTGGGCATTGCCACATACATCATGGCAGTTGTCCAGGATCACAGATACGTCAGGGTAAATGCCATATTTGAGAAGACCGGCTTCTGGGATTATGTAAGTACCCTTGATCTTAAGAGAGAGGATTTCGCTGCGGCTATAGATATGGCACCATCCATCAAGCCACACAGACACACCTACCTCCATGAGCAGCAGTACAGAGATAAGGCAAAAGAAGTCCTTTATAATGACGAGGTGCTTAAGAAAGTCTTTGATTAAATTTAAAAAAATGTTTGGATCAAATCCACTAATCAGGATACATGATTTTGTATTTGATTGGCGCCATTTAAGAATAAAATATTGATTTTTTTGAACATTTTTACCGGTATGTGGTGGCACGGCTCATATATAATGTATAAGCACATACATAGTGAATTTTTCGTTATGAGGCTTGACCTTGCTACCAGCACAAAGCCCATGTTTGAGGAGGAGCCTTCACGAGCGAAGAGAGTGATTATGTATGGCTCCGACGAGTTTGGGCGACTGCTGGTTAATAAGCTGATCGAGCCGAGTAGAAAAATGAACAAGTATGGCGTTACATTATATATGAAGCCGTGCATACATACTTCCCAGACAAGTATTTAATGATAAAATTTATCTTTTTAACCCGGGGCAGCCGTTACCATAGCAAAATAACAGCAAACACAGGAGAATTACCAATATTTATTAAGGTTTATTATATAGATTTCATCACGAAAATGTGTTATACATAGAGATGATGAGAAAAAGTATCTTTAGGGTATATAGGGGATACATGGAATAGGAGTTTTTTATGATTACTAATGACGCAACAATACTTACAGTAAAGCATGAAGTTTTGTATGAAGTAGCGAAGCTTGCATACGAGGGAAAGCTTGAGGAGGAGAGAGATAACCTTCCTTATAAGATGATCCCCGGACCACAGCCGCTGTTCAGGTGTTGTATATACAGAGAAAGAGAAAATATAAGACAGAGGATACGTCTTGCAGAAGGTAAGGCTCCGGGACCAGAGGACGATGGAAATATAGTCCAGGTCATCAACTCAGCATGTGAGGGCTGTCCTATCTCAAGATATGTAGTAACAGATAACTGCCAGAAGTGTATGGGGAGAGCGTGCCAGAGAGCCTGTCGTTTCGGTGCCATAAGCATGGGAAGAGACAAGTCCTATATAGACCCTTCAAAATGTAAGGAGTGTGGACAGTGCGCAAAGGCATGTCCTTACAATGCCATAGCAGAGCTTATGAGACCATGTATGAAGAGCTGTCCTGTAAATGCCATATCAGTATCAGACAGCGGTGTTGGTATCGCAGTTATAAATGAAGAAAAATGTATCAGATGTGGAGCATGTATCCATAAATGTCCGTTCGGTGCCATAGGCTCCAAGACATTTATCGTAGATATCATCAAGGCAATGCAGGCAGGAAAGCGTGTATATGCCATGTTCGCACCGGCTACCATCGGACAGTTTGGTGCAGATATAACCCTTGCAAGCTGGAGAACAGCCCTCAAGAAAATAGGCTTCCATGATGTAGTGGATGTCAGCCTTGGCGGTGATATGACAGCCATGGCAGAGGCAAAGGAATGGATCGAGGCAATAGAGCATGGACAGAGAAAGTCAACCTCATGCTGTCCTGCATTTGTCAATCTTATAAAGAAGCATTACTCAGAGCTTTCAGACATTATATCCGAGACAGTTTCACCAATGTGTGCAGTGTCAAGATGGATAAAGGATAAAGATCCTGAGGCAGTTACAGTATTTGTAGGTCCATGTATCGCCAAGAAGGAAGAGACCACAAGAAAAGAGTCAAATTCAGCAGACTATGCCCTTACTTATGGCGAGATAAGAGCCATGCTCCGTGCGAAGAGCGTGAAGCTTGAGCCGGAGGAGGATACAGAGGCACAGGCGTCAGTATTCGGTAAGAAATTTGCAAATGCAGGTGGTGTTACCGCAGCAGTTGTAGAGAGTATGAAGGAGCTTGGATACGAGGCTGACGTGGATGTATGCAAGTGTAACGGCGTTGAGGAGTGTAAGAAAATGCTCACCCTTATGAAGTTTGGAAGACTTCCACAGAACTTCATGGAAGGTATGATCTGTGAGGGTGGCTGTGTAGGCGGACCTTCAAGACACAGGTCAGAGCAGGAGACCAAGAGAGACAGGACGGCAGTCCTTAATAAGGCTGTGGAGAAGAATATCTCTGACAGCTTAAGTACCCATGAGGCAGGCGAAACCTTCATGGTAAGAGCATAAATTTATTTGCAGCGTGTATATAGAAATATAAGATCAAAATCCCGGAAGAACGGTTCACAGGTGATATACCGTTCCTCTGGGATTTTTGTAAAAATTCTTGACAGGAAAGATTTATATGCTATTATAATGCATGTAGTATTGAAAACCACATGTGAAGTTTATTAAAAACTCAAAAAACAGACAACAATACTTTAAAATATAGAGAGAAGAATTACTGGAGGATTTTATATGTCAACAGGTATGAGACCGGAAGAAGGAATAGCAGGAAAGTTCATAAGTGCTTCCCTTGACGACAACAATGTATTAGAGAAGATCGAGTTCACAAATAAGGATGACTTCAACTTTGGATTTGACGTTATGGACGCACTTGCAGAGAAGAAGCCGGATGAGAGAGCACTTATCTATGTTTCAAAGCATAAGGAAGAAAGAATATTCACCTTCAAGGAGATGAAGGAGTATTCCAACAGAGCTGCAAATTATTTCGTAAAGCACGGAATTAAGAAGGGCGACAAGGTAATGCTGGTTCTTAAGCGTCACTATCAGTACTGGATCACAATGATCGCACTTCATAAGTTGGGAGCTATTGCAATTCCTGCAACAAATATCCTTAAGCCATCTGATTACGCATACAGAATTGAAGCAGCAAATATCAAGGCAGTTATCTGTACATCAGATGACAAGATCCCAGACGCCATGGCTTCAATAGATCCTGATAATAAGCTTATTAAGATGATTGTAAACGGTGAGAGAGAGGGCTTCCTTTCATTTGACCAGGGAATAATGGAAGAGAGCACAGTATTTGAGAGACCTACCGGTGAGGATAAGGTTATGGCTCATGACGTGCTTCTCATGATGTTCACATCAGGAACAACAGAACATCCAAAGCTTGTGTCACACAACCATCTGTACCCACTGGGTCACTACATAACAGCAAAGTACTGGCACACAAACAGAGCAGGCGAGGTTCATCTTACAGTTTCAGACACAGGCTGGGGCAAGGCTCTCTGGGGCAAGCTCTATGGACAGTGGCTCTGCGAGACAACAATATTTGTATATGATTTTGATGTATTCAGTGCCGACAACATCTTCAAGCTTATTGAGGAGTACCATATCAATACATTCTGTGCACCACCAACACTATACAGAATTTTGGTTAAGATGGATATGAGCAAATACGATCTGTCTTCTCTCAGATACTGCACAACAGCAGGTGAGGCACTTAACCCTGAGGTATTCTACAAGTTTAAGGAATTAACAGGATTTACAATTTACGAAGGATTTGGACAGACAGAGACAACACTTACAATAGGAAACCTTGAGAACACAACTCCGAGACCTGGTTCAATGGGTAAGGCAAGTCCACTTTACGATGTAAGGATAATGAGACCTGACGGAACATTTGCAGAGGCAGGTGAGACAGGCGAGATCGTTATCAACATTGAAAATGGCGAGCCTGACGGACTCTTCATCAGATACGAGAACGATCTTGAGAGAACTGCCGAGATCAAGAGAGACGGATACTATCACACAGGTGATACAGCATACAAGGATGAGGACGGATATTTCTGGTTCGTAGGCCGTGTTGATGATATCATCAAGGTTGCCGGATACAGAGTAGGACCTTTTGAGATTGAAAATGAGATCATGAGGATCCCATATGTACTTGAGTGTGCAGTTACATCAGTTCCTGACAGCACAAGAGGTCAGGCGATCAAGGCTACAGTTGTGCTTACTGAGGGAACAGTCGGAGATGAAGCGTTAAAGCGTGACATGAAGCGTTACTTCAAGGAGAACATTGCAAGCTACAAGAGACCTAGAGTTATTGAGTTTGTTAAGGAAATGCCTAAGACCATCAGTGGTAAGGTAAGAAGAGTCGAGATCAAGGAAAAGGATTGGAAGTAATATTATGATAGCAATAGAGGACATTGATAAGATAGAGCCGTATGTAAGACCGGTATTTTACTATGAAACAGACAGAATGGGTATAGTACATCACTCAAACTATATAAGATGGATGGAAGAAGCCCGTATGGACTGGATGGATAAGATCGGCTGGAATTACAAGCACATTGAGGATGAGGGAATAATCATTCCTGTACTTGGAGTGTCAACCCAGTACAAGACCATGAGCAGATACGGAGATACAGTAGTGATCCACACCTATCTGTCAGAGTACACCGGCGTAAGAGTAGGATTTTCCTATGAGATATGCGACAAGGAAACAGGCGAGCTGAGATGTCTCGGTACATCATCCCACTGCCTCTTAGACAGCGACAACAAGATCCTGTTCATGAAGAAGCAGTATCCTGAGGAGGATAAGCTGTTCAAGGCACTCTTAAAGGAATATAAGGAAAAGCACGAGAAGAAGAAATAATACGGTTACAACCGAAAATCAACGGTGCAGGCGTGCAGATGATTAAATATCATTAAGATAAGCTTGTACAATAAAAGTCCCGATGACTGGATATGTAATGTATGATACAATATATCAGGTCGTTGGGATTTTTTATTAACCATAAACTATTGTAGTAGAAAGAAGGAACAAAGATGGACATCAGAAGGGCAAATGAGAAAGACGTACCGAGAATTATTGAATTGTTACAGCAGGTGCTTGAGATACATGCAAGTATCAGACCGGATATCTTTATTTCCGGAACAACAAAGTATACCCATGACGAACTGCTTAAGATGACATTAGATGATGAAAAGCCCATATATGTTGCGGTGGATGAGGATGACAGGTGTATAGGTTATGCCTTCTGCCAGTTGAGAGAGCAGCCATTTTCAAATAATATGGTACCGTTTAAGTCTCTTTTCATTGATGATCTCTGTGTTGACTCGGATATCAGAGGACAGCATGTGGGAGAGCATTTGTTTGAATTTGTGAAGAACGAGGCGAAGAGGCTTGGCTGTTACGAGGTCACACTTAATGTGTGGACAGGTAACACTTCAGCAGAGCGTTTCTATGAGAAGATGGGAATGAAGACAAAGGAAAGACAGATGGAGTACATTTTAGAGTGAAAATAAGGCAGATGCAACGGTTCGTTGCGTTAATTCCAACCCTGGCAGCTTTTGTTGTCAACCGGATCTGATGTGAATGGCTTAACTGATTATATGATGGTTAAGCCATTTTCTTGAATGGAAACGAATGGAGAATATGATCGCCCTGAGGGTCCAGTCGGCGAACATTCCGATCCACACGGCAATAGGACCGAAGCCCCATACACGGCACAGGTATATACATAGGATAACACGGCAGAGCCACATGGTCAGACATGAGGTGATCATGGAGAATTTAACGTCTCCGGCGGCTCTCATGCCGTAGGCAGGGATAAATGAAAGTACCCAGGAGATTGGTTTGGTAATGGTGATAAATACTACCATGTTAAAGCAGAGCTGAGCACTTTCGGTTTCCATACCGCCTATCATTGTTATTGGCTTTGTAAGGGCAAGAACAAGGAGACAGCTAAAGATTATGGCAGCTTCTGCCAGCCATGAAAGCTTCTTAACATAGTATACAGCCTCGTCTTTTCTTCCGGCACCAAGGCACTGACCTACAACTGTCATAAGTCCGATACCTATTCCCATGGCGGCAACACCGTTTAACATCTCAAGGATATTTGTCATTGCCTGGGCAGCGATGGCTATGGTGCCAAGGGTAGATACGGTGGACTGGATAGCCAGCTTGCCGAACTGGAACATGCTATTCTCGATACCCGAAGGTATACCTATATATAATATCCTTCTTATTGTAGAGAAGTCCGGGCGTATGGACAGGTAGTTACGCACGGCAATAGGTTCTTTTTCATTTCTTAATTTCCATATTACTACAACCGCACAAAAAATACGTGAGAACAGGGTCGATATGGCGGCTCCCGCAACGCCCATGTTAAGGACGAAGATGAGCAGGGCATTTCCTCCGATGTTTAAAAAATTGGAAATAACCGAGATCACCATAGGCCTTCTGCTGTCGTTCTGGGCTCTCATAATGGAAGCCCCTGCGTCATACAAACCGATAAATGGGAACGACAACAGGGTGAACAGGAAATAAACCTGTGAATTTGCCATGACATCAGCTTCCACCTTGCCGAATATAAGTTTAAGTAACGACACCCTGAACACAAGGCAGATAAGGGTTAAGGCAACGGACAATACAGTCATTACCAGTAAAACCTGTCTTGCGGAGTGGTTGGCACTTTTTTCATTGTGGCTTCCCAGGTAGTGGGAGCAGAGGATTGCACCTCCGGCAGCCAGGGCTGACAGAGCCTGTATTACCAGGACATTTATGGAGTCCACAAGGGATACTGCGGATATGGCAGCAGAGCCTACATTACTTACCATCATGGTATCTACCGTACCCATGAGGCAGGAGAGAAGCTGCTCCACGATTATGGGAACCAGAAGCTTCTTAAGGTCTAAATTACTGTATAAATGGTCGGAATTTTTCATTTGCATATATCTTCTTTCATGTCTTACATTTTTTGGAGTTTTATATCTTTTTTGGGGTACACTTTTTGAAGTATACCGGCTTCACGTATCAGCCAGAGGTATTATAGCACCGGTTTGCAAATATGTGCAGTGGAAATCAAAAATATGTTATCAATCCAGTACGAAGATCTTATAGGGTCAATGAGAGCTGTACTTACCTTTATGCATAAGAATGACTCCACAGGAGGAAGCAGGCAGGAAACACCACAGAAGAAGATAGACCAGTGGATACAGGATGTTAAGAAGCTGGTATAACATATTTGCCAGATTGACATGCTTTCCCCTATTTGTTAGTATAACTGTTGCAGAGTCCTGGACAGAAAGTATGTACCTGCATAAGTGCAGGAACATAAGCATATGCCCAGAAAAAGAGAAGTGCGGTGAGAATCCGTCGCAACAGCCATTACTGTATCTGGTTAAACGGAAAAATGCAGGTGTCACAGACATCCGCAAGCGTTGCAGCCACAAGTCAGATCGCTTGCTCTGCTCTCTCATATAAAATACGAAAGGGGAAATGACCATGAAGAAGAGATTTATTGCAACATGTATGGCGATGTGCATGGTGGCAACAACAGTGGCATCATTATCAGGTGCTGATTTCGGCATATCATCAGTATATGCCAGCGAAGCAACTCCGGGAGATGCAGCTATTACAGTAAAGGTTGGTGTACATGATTACACAGCAGTAGCTGCCGGGATTCGGGACGCATCAAAGGACGGAAGGATACTTGAGACAGAGGTAGAGGTACCAAAGGGTACTTCAACAGCAGCAGTCATAAAAAAAGCCTTTGATGACAATGATATCCAGTATCAGATGACAGATTCCTATGTATCAGAGATCAACAATCTTTCAGCAGAAGATGGCGGTGGATACTCAGGCTGGTGCATGAGCTACAACAACGACGATTATGCAAATTATGGAATGTCAGCGATCACTCTGTCTGATGGCGACACCATATCATTTGACTACACAGTCAACCAGGATACAACAACAGATGATATAGGTAACGGCTGGTATGGAAATCCATATTTCACAGAGATCTCAGTGGGTGGACAGACACACAAGATAACTAAGGAAATCACATACAACACTGATTACAGCTCAAATATTTCATATAAAATAGATGGAAAAGCTACAGAGGATGAGGGCACAGCAGAAGATCCCTTTGAGCTTACCTTTGTTCTTCCTGAAGACACAGATATAACAGCAATAGAGACAGATTACGCTACAAGCCTTAACAGCCACTATGCAGTGATCGATGGAATTGAGAACATGAACGATTTCACAAATGGAATTGATTTCTCAGTATCATCCTTAGGCGGCACATATAAGACATATTATCATGCAGAGGTTCTTCTCTCAGACGTTGACGCAGATGCATCAAACGTATATGAGGAAGCACTTGAAGGTGCAGAGAAGTTAGTGGCATCAAGATGTGAAGCTACAACTCCTGTATTTGGAAATGAATGGGAGATCATCGACCTTGCAAGATATAACTATGTAAATCCTTCCATGTATGAAGCATATTACGCTTCAGTTGAGGACAAGGTCAGTGAAACTGGTGCCATGTTACATAAATATAAGGCAACAGAAAATGAAAGAACTATCCTTGCTCTTACAGCACTTGGTATAGATTGCACAGATGTAGCAGGCTATGACATAGTGGCACCATTATATGATATGGATTATGTTACATACCAGGGCTTAAATGGTCTGGTATTCGGACTTCTCGCACTGGATGCAGCAGATGCTCCGGACAGCCTTGAAGAGGGTGGAACAAATATAAGAGAGCAGATGGTCCAGGGTATTCTCAAGAAGGAGCTTTCTACCGGCGGATGGACATTCTTTGGTGCAGCAGATCCTGATATGACAGGTATGACTATCCAGGCACTTGCTCCATATTATGATACAAATGCTGACGTTAAGGCGGCAGTAGACAGAGCACTTGATCTTCTTTCAACCATGCAGAAGGCAGATGGAGGATTTGCAAGCTGGGGTACAGTTAATTCAGAGAGTATCGCTCAGGTCGTTACAGCACTTTCAGCTCTTGGAATTGATGCAGATACAGATGAGAGATTTGTCAAGAACGGCAGATCAGCATTAGATGCTCTTATAAGCTTCAAGGATGAGACAACAGGCGGCTTCCGTCATGTTAAGAATAATGGTGAGAATGGCATGGCAACACAGCAGGGAACCTATGCATTAGTTGCTTACTACAGATATAAGCACAGCATGCCTGCACTTTACGATATGTCAGACGCAGGCTGGAAGCTTTCAATGAAGGCTCCTGCAGACCTTAAGGCAGAGAACACTGCAAATGGTGTCAAGATCTCATATTCTGCTGTAGATGGTGCAGAGAGATACAAGATCTACAGAAAGGCTGAGGGCGAGACAGCATGGAAGCTCTTCGGCACAACAACAGCTTTAAGCGCAGTAGATAAGACAGCTGTAAGTGGTGTTACTTACACATATACTGTAAGAGGTATCAAGGGCTCAGAGCAGGGCAGATATGACCAGACAGGTGTAAGCGTATTATACCTTGCACAGCCTGTAGTAAAGGCAGAGAACAAGATCTCAGGAATTAATGTTACATGGAACAAGATTGACGGTGCAGAGTCCTACTATGTATATAGAAAGGCAAATGGTGCCAAGAGCTGGACAAGAGTTGCAACAGTAAAGGCAGACAAGTTAAACTATGCTGATACAAAGGTATCAGATGGCGTAAACTATGTATATACAGTAAGAGCCGTATCAGGAAGCACACTCAGCACATATACATCAGGTCTTTCAATCAACAGAGTAAGCAGAGCTAATATTGCAAAGGTTGAAAATGTTGTTGCCGGAACAGCAAAGGTTACAGTATCAGTTGTTAAGGCATTCACAGGCTATCAGCTTCAGTATGCTACAAAGTCAAACTTCAGTGACGCTAAGACATTAGGTGTATCAAACGGAACATCACAGACAGTTGTAAGAAATGTTTCAGGTCTTAAGAAGGGTACTACATATTATGTAAGGATCCGTGGTTATAAGAAGTCAGGAAATACTACAAGCTATGGCGCATGGAGTGCAGCAAAGACAATTAAGATCACCAAATAAATATCTGGTTTAAAATAATATGAATTTTATCAGGAAAAATATAAAAAAGCTCCTGGGACTTCTGGCTATTGCCGCTATACTGGTATTTGCATTCTGGTATGGTGGCAATGCCCCTGGTTCCCGGGGGTTTTCAGTAAAAGAAAAAACCTCTGAAGCGTCAGATACCGGAAATGATGACGAAACCTCCATTGATGGAGAATATTATGACGGTCAATACGTTGATGAGGACGGAAAGCCGGTAAAAAAGAAAAAAGGCTCCAGTGAGTCAGAGGGTTCCACAGAAAATTTTGCAGGCACCGGAACAGGTGAGGCTGTAGAGATAGGTGGTGGAAGCACCGGCGGCAGAGATGGTTCCGGAGATGGCTCCGGCTCAGACAATGGTAACGGCTCCGGAAAGGACAAGGGCTCAGGCGATGGCAGTGGATCGGGTGACGGTTCAGGCGGTGGTTCTGGTGATGACGCTGGTTCTGGTAAGGAAAATGGTTCCGGAAATGGTTCAGGTAACGGAGGCGGCACTGCCGATCCCGGCAGGAAGGACGATGCTGCCACAGAGGCACCGACCACAGAGACTCCTACAGAAGAGCCTGCAGATGCCGAGGTTATAGGCTCCTGCAGCATCAGCATAAGCTGTAAGAATATTCTTAATAACATGGAGCTGGTAAGTGAAAATAAGAAAAGCTATGTTCCATCAGATGGAGTCATATTAAAGAAAACAGAGGTTCCGGTCAGGGCTGGCGACACTGTATTTGATGTGCTCAAGAGGATCACAAAGGAAAAGGGTATACAGATGGAATATTCTTACACACCTATGTATGGATCCATGTACATTGAGGGAATAGGTAATCTGTATGAATTTGACTGCGGAAACCTGTCCGGCTGGATGTACTCTGTAAATGGTGTATTCCCTGGATTTGGATGCTCAAAATATACACTGAAGGGTGGAGAGATCATCAGATGGGTATATACCTGTGATCTTGGTGGAGACGTAGGTAATCCGTATCACTAGGAGTATATATTTTTTGAAAAAGGATATCAGATGAAGGAAAAGGTTAGGATAAAGGATACATTTTCAACCTGTCATCCCGTTGTTAATCTGATTTATTTCATATGTGTAATAGGATATGCCATGGCATTTACTGATCCGGTATGCCTTGGCATATCTTTTATAGGTATGTTTATTTATCTTGTTATGCTTAAGGGAGGCAGCGGTGTAAAGAAGAATTTAATATATATGCTGTTTCTGGTGGTGATAACTGCCGGGGTAAATATGGCATTTTCCCATCAGGGTGTTACCATACTGTGTTATCTTCCTTCGGGAAATCCCCTGACTCTTGAGAGTATCCTCTACGGAATAGGAATAGCCTTCATGATAGTGAGCACCATAGGCTGGTTTTCCTGTTTCAATGAGGTAATAACCTCCAATAAGATGATATATCTGTTTGGAAGCCTTGCTCCCGTATTGTCACTTCTTATTTCCATGGTTCTGAGATTTATCCCGGAATGTGCAAATAGATACAGAGAAGTGTACGGAGTTATAAAGGCGTCCGGTTACGCCGGCTCCGGGAAACATTTTAAGAGACTTAAGACCGGCATAAAGGTAAGCTCCGTGGTGGTAACCTGGGCACTGGAAAGAGCGGTTGTCACGGCAGACAGCATGATAAGCAGAGGCTACGGACTTAGGAAGAGAACTGCGTATTCACTGTTTGTCTGGGATGGCAGGGACACGATATCCCTGATATATCTCCTTGCTACAGGAGTGTATGTGTTTATTGCAGCCGTAAAGGGGGCTTTCCGGTTCTGGTATTATCCGGGGATTACAGGGATAAATCTTACGCCCTACAGGCTGTCGGCATATATTGTGTATGGACTTCTGGCAGTTTATCCTGTTTCGATAAGAAAGCTGTCCAGGTATGTATGATGTGGAAAATGTCAGAGCAGTGCAGCTGTACATAGGGTGTGGCTGGCTGTGAAGTAGAGAAAGACGAGGAAAAAGATGAATATATTAGAGGTTCAGAAGCTTACATTTGCATATCCGGACACCACGGTAGAATATGGTGGCGTCTACCTTGAGCCTGCCCTTAAGGAGGCTTCCTTCAGCGTGGGACAGGGGGACTTTCTGGTGATCCTTGGACCTTCGGGCTGTGGAAAGACCACATTGTTGAAGCTCTTAAAGCCTGTGCTTGCTCCCCATGGAAAGAAGTCCGGAAGCATATTCTTTGACGGAGCCGACATAGAGTCACTGCCCTATGAAGAGCTGGCTTCCGACATAGGCTTTGTAATGCAGGATGTAAATGCCCAGCTTGTAACGGATGAGGTGTGGCATGAGCTGGCATTCGGACTGGAAAGCCTTGGCTGCAGCAATTCCATGATAAAGAGACGTGTTGCGGAGATGACCTCCTTCTTCGGCTTGTCGGGAATATTCCACAAGAAGGTGTGGGAGCTGTCCGGAGGTCAGAAGCAGATGGTAAATCTGGCGTCGGTTATGGCAATGAACCCTAAGCTCCTTATTCTTGATGAGCCTACAAGCCAGCTTGACCCAATAGCTGCGGAGGAATTTGTAGCCTGCCTTACCCGTATCAACAGGGAGCTTGGCACTACGATAATCATGACAGAGCACAGACTGGAGGAGGTACTTCCGGTGTGTACAAAGGTCATGGCTATGGAGGAGGGACGGATTACCGCCTTTGGTCCTTTAAGGGAGGTTATGGCGGAGCTGTGCACCGGCGGACGTTATGCAGGCTTCATGACTGCTGCCACCAGAGTGTATGCGGGTGTTTCTAAGGATCAGAAGAAATGTCATGAAGAAGTGTCTCATAATGAGGATAAAGCCGGTGCAAATGTAAGTGCGGCAGTTGATAAGATTTACTCTTTGCCGGTTTCTGTGGGTGAAGGCAGGAGTTATCTGGCAGAGCTGTTAAAAGATAGTGCCTTGACCGGCGTATGTTCCGATGAGAGTGAACTATGTGATAAGACCATTGAAGAAGAAAATTCCACCGGCAATGATATCCTCACTTGCAAGAGCCTGTGCTATGCCTACGACAAGGTGGGGGACAACATTGTGAATAAGCTTACCCTTTCAGTTCATAAGGGGGAGATATTATCCATAAGCGGTGGGAATGGCAGTGGTAAGACCACATTTCTTAAGCTTATAGCAGGCATAATGGAGCCTGATAGCGGAAGGATCAGGGTGGCTGACGGAAGAAGAACAGCGTTGCTTCCACAGAACCCTACAGACCTCTTTACCAGAAATACAGTGAGAGATGAGCTGGTCTGCACCCAGGACAGCGTGGAAAATGAGATCTCGTATGAGGCAGTGGCTGATGTGGTGAGAACCTGTATGCTTGAGGGACTGCTCCTGCGACATCCCTATGATCTGTCGGGGGGTGAACAGCAGAGACTGGCACTGGCGAAGCTTATGCTCATTGCCCCGGACATTTTCCTGTTGGATGAACCAACCAAGGGAATAGACCCGGAGTTCAAGCTGGAATACGGAGATATACTTAAGCAGCTTAAAGCCAGAGGCAAGACCATTATAATAGTAAGCCACGACATAGAGTGGGAGGCAGGGATCTCGGACAGATGTGCCCTCATGTTTGACGGCAGCATAGCAGCCATAGAACCTGTAAAAGACTTCTTCTCAGGAAATCATTTCTATACTACGGTAGCCGCAAGGATCGCCGGAGGAATGATAGAAAACGCGATAACCGCCTTGGATATACTCAAGGCTCTTGGATGTGAGCCGGATATTTACGAGGGAAAACACAAGAATTTCAAGGGAGGTCAAAAGAAAGATGATAAATCCTATGATGACGAAGATCTTCAAAGCTTGAAAAAACTGTTGGAGAAGAAACACAAAAGCCGTGAGAAGATAAGTCCCATAAGGCTTACCTGTATTATCCTGCTTACTGTATTGTGTGGCGTATGTTTTTATTTTACAATGAAGCAGGATGGGCTTAATTACCTTATTGACAATATGAGGGTTACGTCAGAGGGCGTCAGATATGCTGTGATGTACGGCGTATTTATCCTGGCGGTCATACTTTTACTGATCTGCCTGGCACCGGTATCCTCGAGGAAGGACGAGGACATCCGGCTAACGTCGGTGAGAAACCATAACAAAGCTTGTGCTCTGGCAGCATTTGCAGTTATCTGTATAGTTATCCCTGTCACCATATGGTTTGGCATAACAAAGTTAAATGACAGAAAGTACTATTTCATATCAATGCTGATACTCCTTGAGGCGATAGTTCCATTTTTCTTCATGTACGAGAAGAGGAAACCAAAGGCAAGGGAGCTGGTGACGGTGGCAACAATGTGTGCTCTGGCGGTGGCAGGCAGGGCGGCATTCTTCATGCTGCCAAACTTCAATGCGGCAACAGCAATGGTCATCATAAGCGGCGTGGCATTTGGTGCGGAGACAGGCTTTATAGTTGGAGCTGTCACCATGCTCATCTCTAATTTCATATTCGGGCAGGGCCCATGGACACCATGGCAGATGTTCGCCATGGGAGTACTTGGCTATCTGGCAGGCGTCATCTACAGAAGGAGAGCCGTGCGGGAAAAAATATTTTCCAAACTTTCCTTATGTATTTTTGGCGGGATTTCGTGTATAGTAGTCTACGGTGGCATTATGAACCCGGCGTCGGTGCTGATGTACTACAGCGATGTCAATCTGCAAATGATCGCCGCAGCCTATATAACCGGCTTCCCATTTGACGTGGTTCATGGCACGGGAACAGTATTATTCCTGTGGTTTGCCGCAAGACCATTCCTGGAGAAGCTTGACAGAATAAGAACAAAATACGGAATATTAAATGTGTCCTACACAAATTAACATCAGATGAGGTAAGAAATTGCTTAGAAATGTGGATTTATCAGATATTTCTGATGGACGATTATATGAATTAAATGATATGGTAAAGGCAGAGTGCAACGACTGCAGGGGCTGCAGTAAATGCTGCCGCAGAATGGGAGATACCATAAAGCTTGATCCCTATGACATAAAGAGGCTCACGGAGGCCACAGGCAAAAGCTTCGAGCAGCTCCTGGCAAATGAAGTGGAGCTAAATGTTGTTGACGGAATGATACTTCCAAACATCAGGATGGTGGATGATCATTGTCCATTTTTAAATGATGAGGGAAGGTGTAGTATCCATGGCAGCAGACCGGGCTTCTGCCGTTTGTTCCCACTGGGAAGATACTACGAAGAGGATGGAGGCTTCAGATATTTCCTTCAGATACACGAGTGCGACAGAGCGGGACATACAAAGGTCAAGGTCAACAAATGGATCGACACCCCGGAGCCTGCCAGATACGACAGATACATCGCAGACTGGCACAAATTCCAGAAGGACATCCAGACAAGGGTTATCGGTGCACTGTTTGGAACTGACCACCCTGATGACCAAAGTACTTCCGGTACTCCGGCAACTTCCGACATGTCAGAAGAAGATATGGCCATTGCCGAAGAAACTGCCAGAAACATCAGCATGCTGGTTCTTAACACACTGTACATAACAAGATACGAAGAAAGCAAAGACTTCTATCAGCAATTCTATGGCCGCCTGGCCAGAATACGGGATATGCTGGGCGTCTAGGGAGAGGACGGAAGATCAAAAAGAGCAGAAAATGGTAGTGTAAGTACACTCAAAGTTACCCTATAAAAATGTATTTTTCGCAGTTCTGAAACAATATAAAAGCATAGACCATAGGAAAACGAACAAGGTCGGCGTTATATTATTTGGAAACAAGAATACATAGAGGAAGTTTGAGTTAGATTAAAAATAAGAGAAGGAGAAAGCGAATGAGAGGGAAGAAATCATTTATCCCATCACTGTCATCCATGGCAAATCACAGAAAAAGATACCTGTTCTTCACACTGGTACTCATATTCTCAATGACCTTTGGAACAATGATGGTGTCATGGGCAAAAGAGGATGGGGATAACTCAGACTCAGGAAAGAAAAATGTGGCAGAGATCTACAGCGTAGATGACCTGCCGGGACACAAGATAGGCGTCCAGCTTGGAACCACAGGTGATATTTACGCGTCGGATTATGAGGGCGATGATGCCGGAACCGAGATAGTCAGATACAATAAAGGTGCTGACGCAGTTCAGGCACTTAAGCAGAACAAGATCGACTGCGTACTTATTGACGAGCAGCCGGCCAAGGCCTTCGTAGCCAAGAATCCGGAGCTGTATATCCTTGATGAGGAGTTCACCATAGAGGATTACGCTATCTGTGTGCAGAAGGGCAATACAGAGCTTCTTAATGAGATCAACAGCTGTATCGAAGCACTGCAGCAGGACGGAACCATAGACCAGGTTATAGATTATTACATAAACGGTACAGGTGAAACCTATAAGTCACCTGCCGATATAAAGTATAACGGCAAGATAACCATGGTTACCAACGTAGGCTTTCCGCCATATGAATACTATGAAAATGGTGCTCCTACAGGAATAGACATAGACATAGCCACAGCTATTGCAGACAGAATGGGACTGGAGCTTGAGGTTCTGGATGTAGAGTTTGATTCAGTTATCGTATCAGTCCAGACAGGTAAGGCAGACTTCGGTATGGCAGGCATGACTGTAACTGATGAGAGAAAGAAGAATATAGATTTCTCAGAAACATATACAACATCTAAACAGGTTATAATCGTAAACTCGGGTGAAGAAGCAGAAGGAAATACACTTATAAGCCGTATCAAACAGTCATTTGTTGAAGACGGCAGATGGAAGTACATTCCACAGGGTCTGCTCAATACACTCATAATCACAATATTTGCAGGCGTCATAGGTATTGCACTGGGCTTCCTTATTGCCATGACCCGTGTGGCATATGACAGAAGCGATGAGCGTTCACCTCTCCTTAAGGTGGCAAATGCAGTGATCAAGCTGTACATTACAGTGTTCAGAGGAACACCTATGATGGTTCAGCTCCTTATCACATACTATGTAATATTTGCAAGCGTGAATATTAAGCCGGTCATAGTTGCAGTTATTGCCTTTGGATTAAACTCCGGAGCATATGTTGCCGAGGCCATCAGAGCCGGTATGATGTCGATTCCTATAGGACAGTTTGAGGCAGGACGAAGCCTTGGATTTACCTATGGACAGACAATGAGATACATAATTATGGGACAGGCTATCAAGAATGCCCTCCCTGCAATGTGTAACGAGTTCATAGCACTTCTTAAGGAAAGCTCCATTGTAGGTTACATAGGACTGGTGGATCTTACAAAGGCAGGCGATATCATAAGAAGTACTACATGGGAGGCTATGGTTCCTCTGGTATCAATAGCACTTATTTACCTTGTAATAGTAACTATCCTTACTTACCTTGTAGGACGTCTTGAAAGGAGGCTGAAGAGAGGTGCAAAATAATGGTGAAGTATTAATAGAGATAAAAAATCTCAAGAAGTCCTATGGAGATCATGTTGTCCTTGACGGAATAAATACAACCATCCACAAGGGTGAGGTTATCGCCATTGTAGGACCATCAGGATGTGGAAAATCCACCTTCCTACGCTCATTGAACAAGCTTGAGAGACCTGAGGCAGGCGAGGTTATATTTGAGGGTACAGATATCCTTGATAAGAAGACAAATGTAAATAAAGTCAGACAGAAGATAGGTATGGTGTTCCAGCAGTTTAACCTGTTCCCTAATAAGACAGTGCTCCAGAATATCATGCTGGCACCTATGAAGCTTAAGGGCGTAAGTGCTGAGGACGGCAAAAATAAGGCGCTGGGGCTGCTTAAGAGAGTAGGACTTCTTGAAAAAGCAGAGGCATATCCGGACAGCCTTTCAGGTGGTCAGAAGCAGCGTATTGCCATAGCGAGAACCATGGCAATGAACCCGGACGTTATTCTTTTCGACGAGCCTACATCAGCTCTTGACCCGGAGATGGTTGGAGAAGTTCTCGAGATAATGAGAGAACTGGCAAGAGACGGAATGACCATGATAGTTGTAACCCACGAGATGGGATTTGCAAGGGATGTTGCCAGCAGAGTAATCTTCATAGATCAGGGCAATATCCGTGAGGACAGCACTCCGGAGGAGTTCTTCGGAAATCCTAAGAACGAGAGACTTAAAGAGTTCCTGTCCAAGGTGAGATAAGATCACAATTCATCATCTGGAAGTATATATTCCGGCATTGTATCCTTCATTGCCTGCTGGCTTGAGAGCGTACGTCTGCGTTTGCTCTCCCGGTAGGTTTTAGGAGACATGCCGGTTTCTTTTTTGAATATCTTGTGGAAGGCTTCCGCAGACTGGTAGCCGCAGGACAGGGCGATACTCTCCACAGAGAAATCCGTAATGGTCAGCAGGTGCTCAGCCTTGGTGATCCTGAAATTCTGGATGTAGCTTATAGGGCTCATTCCCGTGTACTGCTTAAACAGATCGGAAAAATAGCTCCTATTAATGCCCACATAATCTGAGATTTCCTCCACCTTAAGAGGCATACTGTAGTGGTTCTGTATATATGAAATAGCATGGTTCACATACATATTTCCCGATGGCGGCTCGATCTTGTCCTTCTGGGCTGTTGCCAGAGTGGACAGGAACAGGTACAGCATTGCCATAAGCCTGTAGCTGTCTCCCTTGTCCGAGGTGTTGTGCTTCAACATGTCAAATACATATTTCTTAAGACGCTCCCCCTCATCACAGGTAAATATAGGCTCATCCGAGGATAACCCGATATCGTGGAGTATCTCTCCGGCCCTTCTTCCGGAGAAACCCACCCACACATAAGACCAGGGCTTGTCCTTATCCGATATATATGTGGCAGGAATGTCCGGTTCAATAAGGAACCCCTGCCCCTTCTTAAGATGAAAATGAAGATTGTTCGTGTAGAAATCCCCTTCCCCATCCACAACAAAATGCACCAGATAGAAGGACTTCACCGAAGGCCCCGCCTTATGTAACGGTTCTGTCACCGAATGTCCGAACACATTCAGATACAGATCCGTGCTGCTCTCCGTAGGAAACTCCATAACAATTTTCTTCTCCATACATACCTACCTCCTGATATTTTTCAGATGTTGCACATGAGATACACATATAAACTCTATCAATACCCTTGTAAAAAACATCACCAACATATCTAACAAATGGACATACATATACTACGATATATCATTTCAATAATCAATATTATAGTGTAAAATATCTTATAGATTACAGGGAATGCAACCTGCGCAACAGCAAAAAGACGCAAATGCGGACAACAAAAAAAGGACATTGAAGCAACGAGGAAATAAAATATCAGACAGGAGAAGGTTTTATGAAGAGTATTGAAGAATTAAAGAAAGAATTTGCAGAGGGCTTACATGACCAGAGACTTAAAGAAATCTACGTGGACGAGAAAAGAGTACCTTACAACAGAGAAAGATACATCAAGGCATTAGACAGATTTAAAGAATTGTACGGAGACAAGCCGGTGGTCATATTCAGTGCGCCGGGCAGAAGCGAGGTATGCGGAAACCACACAGACCACCAGAACGGACAGGTGCTTGCCACATCAATAAACCTTGACGCTATCGCCATAGTATCACCTGAGACAGACAATACCATCAGACTTGTATCAGACGATATGCCGGAAGAAGTGATCGACGTAACAGATATTGACAAGAAGCCTGAGGAAGAAGGAACAACAACAGCTCTTATCAAGGGCGTGGTTGCGGGAATTAAGAGAGACGGCCATGAGATAGGCGGATTTACAGCATTTATTACAAGTGATGTACTGATGGGAGCAGGAATGTCATCATCAGCAGCATTTGAAAGCCTTATAGGAACAATCCTTTCAGGTTTCTACAATGACATGAAGGTTTCATCAGTAGACATTGCCAAGATCGGACAGTATGCAGAGAATTATTACTTCGGCAAGCCATGCGGACTTATGGATCAGATGGCATGTGCAGTAGGCGGACTTATATACATCAACTTCTATGACAAGGAAAATCCTGTTATCAAGCAGGTGCCATGTGACTTTGAGGCACATCAGTACAGCTTGTGTATAGTAGACACAAAGGGAAGCCATGCAGATCTTACAGACGATTATGCTGCAATTCCGGTGGAGATGAAACAGGTTGCAGAGTACTTCGGCAAGGAAGTTTTAAGCAGAGTTACTCCGGAAGAGTTCATTGGAGCAGTGCCTGCCTTAAGAGAGAAGTTAAGCGACAGAGCAGTTTTAAGAGCACTCCATTACTACACAGAGCAGGCCAGAGTGGCAGAGGGTGTTGCAGCTCTTGAAGCAGGCGAGTTCGAGCATTTCCTTGACGTGATAAAGAGAAGCGGAGACTCATCAAGCAAGCTTCTCCAGAACATCTACAGCACAAAGGATGTCCACACACAGAACGTAACAGTTGCTCTTGGTCTTTCAGAGTATTTCCTCGGGGAGAATGGAGTGTGCAGAGTACACGGCGGTGGATTTGCAGGAACAATACAGGCATTTGTTAAGAACTCAGCCGTTGCAGATTACAAGAGCAGTATTGAGAAGATCTTCGGCGAGGATAGCTGCCATGTATTAAAGGTAAGACCTTACGGCGGAATAAAGGTAATGTAAAAATTGATCAGGTGGTGACAGATATGATAGATAAGAATATAAAGCAGCTTGTGGAGTATGGCATTGCCCATGAGCTTATCACAGAATATGACAGGATATATGTAACAAACAGGATACTTGAGGTATTAAAGAAGGACGACTACACAGAGCCGGGTGAGGTAGAGAAGATAGAGACTCCTGAGGAGCTTGAGGCAGTCCTTAAGGGAATACTTGATTACGCAGTGGAGAAGGGACTTATTGAGGAGGACTCAGTAGTCTTAAGAGATTTATTTGACACTAAGATCATGAGCACAATGGTTCCTATGCCGGGAGATGTTGTGAGGAAGTTCCGTGAGAAGTACGCAGTATCACCTAAGGAAGCTACAGACTTCTACTACGCTTTCAGCAGAGCCACAGATTATATCAGAACCTACAGGGTGAAGAAGGATATCAAGTGGGTGAAGAATACAGAGTACGGCGATATTGATATAACCATCAATCTCTCAAAGCCTGAGAAGGATCCTAAGATGATCGCCCTTGCCAAGACCATGGGAGGCTCATCATATCCTAAGTGTCAGCTCTGCATGGAGAACGAAGGCTATGCAGGAAGGATCAACCACCCTGCAAGACAGAACCACAGGATAATCCCTATAGAGATAAACGGAAATAAATGGGGCTTCCAGTATTCACCATATGTATATTACAATGAGCACTGTATCGTGTTTAACGGTGAACATGTGCCTATGAAGATAGAGAGGGCAACCTTTGAGAAGCTGTTCTCATTTGTAAGCCAGTTTCCACATTACTTCCTGGGTTCAAATGCAGATCTTCCTATCGTAGGAGGTTCGATACTCTCCCATGATCACTTCCAGGGTGGAAATTATACATTTGCCATGACAAAGGCACCTGTGGAGACTAAGATAACCTTCAAGGGCTACGAGGATGTGGAAGCAGGAATAGTAAAATGGCCTATGTCAGTAATAAGACTTGACGGCACAGACAAGGAAAGGATCATCGACCTGTCAGACAAGATACTCAAGGCGTGGAGAGGCTACACCGACGAGGCAGCTTACATATACGCCGAGACAGAGGGTGAGCCACACAACACCATCACCCCTATTGCAAGAATGAGGGACGGCAGGTACGAGATGGATCTGGTGCTCAGAAATAACATTACAACACCGGAGCACCCAATGGGACTTTACCATCCATGGGAGCAGTACCACAACATCAAGAAAGAGAATATCGGGCTTATCGAGGTAATGGGTCTGGCAGTACTTCCTGCAAGACTTAAGGGCGAGATGGCAGAACTGGCGGACGCACTGGTTTCCGGCAAGGATATCTCTGCAAATGAGAATATAGCAAAGCACAAGGAATGGGTAGATACATTTAAGGGCAGATATGATAGAATAGACGAGACAAATGTGCATCAGATCTTAAGAGATGAGATCGGAGATGTATTTGCCAGGATACTTGAGTGTGCAGGTGTATATAAGAGAGACGAGGCCGGCAAGGCAGCGTTCTTAAGATTTGTGGAATATGTTAATGAAAGATAAAGCCTTCCGTCCGGGAAAGAATGAAGAGCCACTGCTGTAGGGCAGATGACAGGCGGCAGGTATCTATAAAGGAGGATAAATATAATGAAGATTTTAGTTACAGGTGGTGCAGGTTATATCGGTAGTCATACATGCGTTGAGCTTTTAAATGCAGGCTATGACGTAGTAGTTGTTGATAACCTTTATAATGCCAGTGCAAAGGCTCTGGACAGAGTAAGAGAGATCACAGGAAAGGATCTTACATTCTACGAGGCAGACATTCTTGACGCTCCTAAGATGGACGAGATATTCAAGAAGGAGCAGGTTGACTGCGTAATTCATTTCGCAGGACTTAAGGCAGTAGGCGAGTCAGTAGTTAAGCCGCTTGAGTACTATAAGAACAACATCAACGGTACTCTGGTACTGTGCGAGGCAATGAGAAAGAACGGATGTAAGAACATCATCTTCTCATCATCAGCAACAGTATACGGAAATCCGGCATTTATCCCGATCACAGAGGAGTGTCCAAAGGGAACACCTACAAACCCATACGGCTGGACAAAGTGGATGATCGAGCAGATCCTTACAGACTTCCATACAGCAGATCCTGAGTGGAACGTGATCCTTCTCCGTTACTTCAATCCTATCGGAGCACACAAGAGCGGACTTATGGGTGAGGATCCAAAGGGTATCCCTAACAACCTTCTTCCATATGTGGCTCAGGTTGCCATCGGCAAGCTTAAGTGCCTTGGAGTATTCGGTGATGACTATGATACACCGGACGGAACAGGTGTAAGAGATTACATCCACGTTGTTGACCTGGCAGCAGGACATGTTAAGGCTATCAACAAGATCAAGGAAAATCCTGGTGTTAAGATTTACAACCTTGGTACAGGAAAGGGCTACAGCGTTCTCGATGTTGTCAAGGCATTCAGCAAGGCATGTGGACATGACGTACCATACGAGATCAAGCCAAGACGTGCCGGCGATATCTCAACATGCTATTCAGACGCTTCACTTGCCAAGAAAGAGCTGGGCTGGGAGGCTAAGTACGATATAGATGAGATGTGTGAGGACTCATGGAGATGGCAGACAATGAATCCTAACGGATATGAGGATTAATTTACCTGAAATTTACACAAACAAATATATGAAAAATAACTAAATAGTTCCTAAATCAGGTCTTGTTGTCAAATAACTGATGGCAGGACCTGTTTTTTATGGTAGAATACATACGGGATATTCCGCGATGTTCAAGACCAGGGGGGACAGGGCTAGATGAAGAGAAAAAAGATCGCACTACTTCTCGCTCAGGCAGACGAGAGTACGCAGAGAAGATATACAGAGGGATTTTTGAAGGAAGCATTTGCAAGGGATTATGACGTGTGCATATTCTCCATGTTCCTTAAGTATCAGGAATCCGCCATGAGAGAAGTGGGAGATTCTAACATATATAACCTCATACAGTATGACAGGTTTGACGCAGTGGTAGTCATGAAGGACACCATACAGACACCGGGAGTGGCTGAATGTATAGAAGAGCGTATCAAGGAAAGCTTTAATGGACCTGTTATCGTCATAGATAATGAAAGCAAGTATTTCAGAAGCATAATGATGGATCACTATACACCTGTATATAAGATGGTGGAGCATCTTATCGTTGAACATGGGTACCGTGATATCGCATTTCTGAACGGCAGAAAAAATCACATCCATTCAAGACAGAGACTGGCAGGCTATGTGGACAGCATGACTGATAATGGGCTTACAGTTGACGAAAACAGAATATATGACGGAACCTACTGGTACAACAGCGGTGATGACATGGTGCACGAGCTTTTAAAGGACAGAGAGCACCTTCCTGAAGCCATAGTCTGTGCAAATGACTGTATGGCTATAGGTATCGCCTCCCTTCTTTCTGCAAATGGCATAAGGATACCGGAGGATGTTGCCGTAGTGGGATACGATTCCACCGAGGACGGAAGAAAGAGTCCGGTTCCACTGACTTCCGCGGTCATACCTGCAACTGAGTGTGGAGAGTACACGGCAGAGCTTATCGACGCCATAATAAAGGGCGAGCCGGAGCCTGAGTTCCATGCCCTTGCCAAGCCATTTATCAGCAGAAGCTGTGGCTGTGAGATCAATCAGGATTTCATGGGAGACGTGAGAAGAAAGGCATGGGATACAGACATTTCCTCAGTAGGAGTCAATTCCTGCTTCAACCATATGACAGAGGAGCTTATCAGCCAGGACGATTACAGGGATTTCTTCAACGTGATCTTCCAGTATGTGTACCAGATAAGGGATTTTGACAGCTTCAGTCTGTGCCTTAACAGCTATTGGACAGACTTTGAGACCGTAACGGGAGATAAGGCTCTCAGATACGGATATACAAAATACATGAACAGGATAATAAAGTGCGGTTCCGACAGAGTTATGGGAAACAGCATTTCCTTTGACGAGAAGTTCGGCACTGTGGGGATGATACCGGAGCTTGACCAGGAGAGGGACAAGCCGGCAGTATTTATATTTACCCCGTTATACTTCAATGACAGAACCTTCGGATATTCGGTCATAAGCTATGGGGATAAGGCAAGAGTGTACGGCAGCACCTACAGGGTGTGGATGAAGAATGTCATGATGTGCCTGGAATCATTCTACAGGCAGCAGGGATATATCCAGAAGCTTGCCAGATACGAGGCAGAGCAGATAAGAGACGCTCTTACAGGTCTCTATAACTACAGAGGCTTCCTCAATCAGGGAGACCATGTGGTGAAGCGTGCGGTATACGAGAGAAAGAGCATTGCCATAACAGCCGTGGATATAAGCGGACTTAAGAAGGTTAATGCCATATACGGCAGAAAAGAGGGCGACGAAGCCATAGTTACGGTATCGAGGGTCATCAATGACGCCGTAGGTGCCAGAGCATTGTGTACAAGAATGTGCAATGACGAGTTCCTGGTGTGCTCAGCCATAGACAGCGATAAGGAATACGATCACAATATAGAAAAGTCCATAAACAAGGAGATGGCTTTCCTTAACAAGCATGGCGGCAAGGATTATGAGCTTTCGGTGTTCATGTACACCAAGACAGCCATGGTGACTGAGAAGGCGGGCTTTGACCACCTTGTAAATGACACTGTAAATGAGAAGAACAACCAGAAGCAGAAGCTGGCTGACAGGCTTAAGGCAGAGGCAGGCCTTACAGAGGAAGCCATAAGAAATGACAGGCTTGTGGCAGAGATCCTTGACAATAATGATCTGGCATACAGGTTCCAGCCAATAATCTCCGCAGAGACAGGAGATGTGTACGCCTACGAAGCCCTTATGTATGTTAAGGGCGAGGTAAAGCTTCCGCCTCTTACCATTCTTGAGAGTGCAGACAGACTGGGAAGACTCTATGACGTTGAGAGACTTACCTTCTTTAATATATTGGATTATCTGGATGAGAACCTTGAGCAGTTCGGGGACGCCAAGATATTCGTCAACAGTATATCAGGCTGCCAGCTTGAGGGGGAGGACAGAGAGATACTTGAGCAGAGACTTTCCGGGTATGCCGGAAGGATAGTTGTGGAGCTTACCGAAGAGACGGAGATAAATGACGCGGAGCTTGACAGCCTCAAGGAACGCTACAAGAGAATGAACATTGACACAGCCATAGATGATTACGGTGCAGGATATTCCAACATAAATAATCTGCTCCGCTACATGCCTAAGTATGTGAAGATAGACAGAATGCTCATGGCAGATATACAGGATGATCTGCAGAAGAGACATTTTGTTAAGGACATTATAGAATTTGCCCATGATAATGATATCCTGGCACTGGCAGAGGGTGTGGAGACCGCTGACGAGCTGAGGGAGGTCATCCATCTGGGAGCAGATCTTATCCAGGGCTATTACACCTGCAAGCCGTCAGTTACCATAGTAAGAGCCATCGACAGCAGGATAACAAAGGAGATAATCCAGTTCGGACAGGGCGTGATCGGCAAGTTCAAGAAGAAGATATATGACGTCTCCGATGAAGACAGATTTTCACTTATCAAGCTGGCCATAAATAAATACTCCGACATAGTGTGCGGCGGTGCGGATTGTGACAGCAGAAAGATTGAGATACTTGGTTCCTCAGGTTTCAAGTCAAATATTGTTGTGAAGCTTAAGGAAGGCTCCTGCTTTACACTGGTACTCAACAATGCCAGCCTGGCAGGTGAGAAGGGACAGGCGTGTATCGACATAGGCGAGAACTCCGATGTGAGACTTCTGCTTGTGGGAGATAACGAGCTCCGTTCAGGTGGCATATGTGTTCCTGAATCCTCAAGGCTCACCATAGAGGGAGACGGAAATCTAAGCATAAACATTGACGCAGGAAAGTACTACGGTATAGGAAACAGTATCGACAAGCACCACGGAGATATAATCTTCAACCAGGACGGAGCCATAAAGTGCTCTGCAAATGGTATGAAGGGCGTATGTATCGGCTCCGGTCTCGGTGGCAACATCAGGATCAACCGGGGAAGCTACGATATAGAAATGAGAGGTCAGGACGGCGTTGCCATCGGTGCCATAGAGGGTGAGTCCGATCTCAGGATAGAGTACTGTGATCTGGATATATTCTTCGGAGTTGCCGGAGGAACAGTAATAGGTTCCATTGCAAATGACGCCCATATCCGTATGGAGAACGACTCTGTAAGGATTGTTACAGGTGGTGTGTCCATGACGGGAATAGGAACATATTCAGGCTCCAGAGCATATGTGAGCATGAGAAACATGAGTGCTTCCATAGACATGAGAGCCGCAGAGGGCTGTGCCATCGGCGGAATGAGAGCCGATACCCAGGTTCTTATAGAGTATGCTTCGGTAACGGTAATGGCTGAGGGCAAGAACTGCTTCGGCCTTGGAAATGCAATAAAGACTGCGTACATACAGAGCTCCAATTCAGATCTTAAGGTGGATGTGGTGAACAACACCGGCATGGATGTGGGAGCAAGGGAAGAGGATATACATATCCTTAACGGAAGAGCAGAGTTCGTTGTAAATGATATGAAGATCAACAGGCAGATCAGGGCAGCGGAGCTTTAAGCCGCTGCCTGTACCTGTTTTTTAATCTTATTCCAATGTCCCTTCAATGCAGCTTTAATGAAATATTAAAATTTTATAAATTGCATTAAAATATTCGATGTGATATAGTGTCCGATGATGACATAGAGGTTGATCTCGTGGATTTATCGGAGATGCTTATTATCGGGGAATTAAAAATACTTAAGAAGAGAGAGAGCAAATAAATGGTATTTTCAAGTCTGTTATTTGTATTTTTATTTTTAACAGCTAATCTAATAGTTTACTTTAAATGCGGAGAGAAAAATCAGAACAAGGTAATGCTTATATTCTCCCTAGTTTTCTATGCCTGGGGTGGACCGAAGTATCTCGTGCTTCTGGTAGGCGAGACATTTGTCAGTTGGTTCACAGCCAAGAAGATGGCAGAGGACAGAGAACAATACGGAGATGACGTGCCTGTTAAGAAGTATCTTGTGATAGAGTGTGTGGTACTTCTTGGACTTCTGGGTATATTCAAGTATCTTGGATTTATCCTTGGAAATGTACATGCACTTACAGGCTTCCCTAAGTCTGTACCACAGATAGTGCTTCCTATAGGAATATCCTTCTATACATTTCAGCTTATTTCCTACGTTGTGGATGTGTACTGGGGTAAGACAAAGGCACAGCCTGAGTTCTGGAAGCTGCTTCTTTACTCAAGCCTGTTCCATCAGTGTATCGCAGGTCCTATCGTCAGATACCAGACTGTAGCTGATGAGATAGATAACAGAAAGATCAAGATGAGCGACGTATATACCGGCGTCCGCATGTTTTCACTGGGACTTGCCAAGAAAGCAATCCTTGCAAATTCCTGTGCGGCAGCAGCAGACAGTCTTCTCCCGGCAGGAGTTGAGAGCCTTAAAATGCAGGCAACCTGCGGAATGTGGCTTGGAATGATATTCTATATGCTTCAGATATATCTGGATTTCTCAGCATATTCAGATATGGCTATAGGAATGGGAAGGATGATCGGCTTCCATTATGACAAGAACTTCAATTATCCTTACATTGCAGGATCAGTTCAGGACTTCTGGAGAAGATGGCACATATCATTAAGTACCTTCTTCAGAGATTATGTATATATACCTCTTGGAGGAAACAGAGTAAGCACAGGCAAATGGGTAAGGAACATGGCAGTAGTATGGTTCCTCACAGGACTGTGGCACGGAGCAAGCTGGAATTACATATTCTGGGGCTTGTGGTATCTGTTCTTCCTGCTTCTTGAGAAGTTCGTGATAAAGGATAGAATGCCTAAGGCAGTTGGACACATATACACCCTTATCGTTGTATTGTTCGGATGGGTGATATTCAAGTTCGAGAGCCTTAAGGAGCTTGGGGTAGTATTCGGAGGAATGTTTGGAATAGGTGCAAATGGCTTCACTAACATGAACGTCCACACAGTATTCTTAAAGTACATATTCTTCCTTATATTTGCCATTGTGGCATGTACACCACTTTACAATAATGTAAGAAAGAAGCTGTTTGATATAGGAAGAGAAAATGACACAGTATTCATGGCTGCAAATGTGCTCGACATGATAACACCGGCACTCATGCTGGTATTGTCAACGCTGGCACTGGTTGGTGCCAGCTACAACCCGTTCCTGTATTTCCAGTTCTAAGATTGTGCCCATGTGTTGAAAACACATATATGAAGGATTTGACATATGAAGAGAAAGTATACAAAAAAACAAAGACAGATAATCAAAAAATATCATAATTTAGGAATAATGCTTTTCGCCGGAGTAATGCTTCTCGGTGCATTTGTAGGTCTTCTGTTCTTCGCAAGACCAAAGACCTCGGAGAAGGAGAAGCGTAGTCTTGCCAAGTATCCGTCATTTACCATGAAGACCTTTTTAAACGGAGAGTACTTCTCCGATGTGTCCACATGGTACTCTGACACATATCCATTCAGAGACGCCCTTGTTTCCGCAGACCAGAAGCTTAAGGGCCTCTATGGAATAGAGAGCAAGACCATGATGGTAGGCGAAGAGAAGCAGGCAGATGAGATACCGGATGTAGATGACAGTACTGAGGCAGGTACAACCGAAGCAGCAACTAATGCTACTACAGAAGACAATACCGGAGACAGCACAGAGGCAGGTGCATCTACAGAGACTACTACAGAGAAGGTAAGAGAAGTTGATCCACCTGACTCAAAGGGCATGGATGAGGAGATACAGAACCAGATCCAGCAGAACCTTTATGTTAAGGGAGATGCAGCCTACAGCGTATATTATTTCGGTAAGGATAACTGTACTAACTATGTTGCGGCACTCAATAATGTGGCAGCAGAGCTTAAGGGACAGACAACAGTGTATAACATTCTTGTGCCTAACAATTCAGGCGTAATGCTTTCAGAGGATGAGCTTAAGAAGCTGGCAGGTTCTGATCAGGAACAGGCCATAGATTATTACTACAGCATAGAGTCAGATGATGTTAAGACAGTTGACACCATAAAGACCTTAAGGGAGCACAATGACGAGTATCTGTACTTCCGTACAGACCACCACTGGACACAGCTTGCAGCTTACTATGTATATCAGAATTTCTGTAAGGTTAAGGGAATAGAAGCCCATGATCTGTCATATTATGACAAGAAGGAGTTCAAGAACTTCCTTGGAACCTTCTACAGTACCCTTGGCAACAGTAACATGGAGGCAAATCCTGACACTGTAACGGCATATGTACCGAAGGGGACTAACGACATGACCTTTTGGGACACAGATGGTAAGGAATGGAACTGGAACGTCATCTATGATGTGGACAGCTGGGCAAGCAGCTCCAAGTACATGACCTTCATCGGCGGTGACAGACCTATGGAGATCATAGAAAATCCGCAGATAAAGGATGGAAGCTCTTGCGTGGTATTAAAGGAGTCCTATGGTAACTGTTTTGTACCGTTCCTGGTAGACCACTATCAGACAGTTTATGTCCTTGACTATCGTTATACTACAGTGAATGTCCTTGATTTTGTTAAGGAAAAGCAGGCTGATGATCTTATTATCATCAACAATATAACCATCATTGGCAGTACATCTGTTGTAGATCTTATAAGCGGACTGCTTAAGTAGTAGAAGTATAGTGCAAAACTGCACAAAAAGAGACCCTGCCATCATCTGGTGGCAGGGTAGTAGAAATCAGGAAAAAATATGAAAAAACATAAAAAGGTAGTTTTTGAGACATTGTTTTTCATAGGTATATTTTTACTCACTCTCTACAGTGTGTTCTTCGGTGAAGACCTTGGAGCTATTGCAGACGGTCTGGGGCGTTGCAATAAAGCGTGGCTTTCACCTGCCATACTGTGTGTTGTGATATTTATATGCGGAGAGGCCGTTATCATATGGCACCTCATGAAGACATATGGAATAAAGACACCTATGAAACACTGCATACTGTTTTCGTCAGTTGGATTTTTCTTCAGCTGTGTTACACCGTCAGCCAGCGGTGGACAGCCTATGCAGGTATATTTTATGAAAAGAAAAAATATTCCCATACCGGTGGCGTCGGTAGTCCTTATGGTAGTAACCATCGCATATAAGATGGTTCTGGTCATTACCGGATTGCTGCTGTTGATATTCGGACATGGCTTCATTGTTTCGTATCTCGGTGACGCCATGTGGATATTTTATCTGGGAATAATCCTCAATGTAGGTTTTATCGTATTGCTGCTGTTTGTAATGTTACATCAGACATTTGCATTAAGACTTACAGTGGGATTTAACAAGTTTCTTGAGAAGCTCAGGATAATAAAGAAGAAGCCTGACATGGTCAAGAAGGTAATAAAGTCCATGAGACAGTACAGAGAGTCTGCGGCATTTATGAAGACTCATCTGGGACTTATGGCAAATGTATTTATAATAACCATAATACAGAGATATGCTATGTTTGCAGTAACATATTTCGTATATAAGGCCTTTGCACTTTCGGGCACACCATGGTACAGGATAATCCTGCTCCAGGCGGTGGTTGCCATATGTGTGGATATGCTTCCTCTTCCGGGAGGAATGGGAATATCAGAGTCACTGTTTAAGATAATGTTTGAAAGCATATTCGGAGCGGCACTTTTACTTCCGGGACTTATATTAAGCAGAGGTATAGGCTATTACGTTGAACTTATATTCTCAGCATTGTTGACTATTGTGGCATTTTTAGTATTAAAGGATGAATCTGGAGGGGCAGAGGTAAAATGATAGGATTTTATAATTATACGGTGATACTTACTTATCTGAGTCTGACATCATCGGTTATCGGTATGGCATGCGCCATCTGTGGCATGCTTAAATGGGCTGTATGCTGCCTGGCAGTATCCGGATTATTTGACGCATTTGACGGCAGAGTGGCAAGGACCAAGAAGGACAGAACAGAAGACGAGAAAAGCTTTGGAATACAGATCGATTCCCTCTGTGATATGGTATGCTTTGGCGTATTTCCGGTTATCATATGCTGGAACGCAGGCATGAATACAGCGATATCATTTGTGATTTTAGTATTTTATTGTCTTGCAGGACTTATAAGATTAGCTTATTATAATGTCATGGAGATAAGTGGCAAGCAGTTCATAAAGGATGGAAAGAAGTACTACACAGGACTTCCTATAACCTCTGTGGCAGTTGTGCTTCCTATAATATTCCTTATATCACCATTATTTGAGAGCTATTTCACATATGTGATGGCATTCTTCATGCTGCTTATGGGAGTTTTATTTATAAGCAACTTCAAGTTGAAGAAGCCTGACACCAAACATCTGGTGATACTCATTATAGTGGTCGCTGTCATCATCGTTTATCTTCTGTACGAATTTAGCTGGAAGGAATACTTTAACTGGAACCTAAAGGATTTCTTCGTCAACAGGTTCAGGCATCTTAAGAACGGAGGACTGCATCTCCTGTGATATGAGATGCAGGGCTGCAGAAAATAGTTAGACAGGGCTGCATTGATAATGTGCAGAGAATATATCCCTGTACATTTGTTTGGCAGAAAAGGAGAATATATGCGTTGTTTGAGAAAATGTAAAGGCAACGTTCCTAAGAAATCCAGCAATAATAAAGTGCTGGATTTTCTTTACAGAACGGAAAGCGGAAGAAGGATTTTAAAGGTGCTGGTACACCCGGCTGTATCGAATATCGGCAGAGTGTTTCTTAATACAAGACTGTCCTGCGTGTTCATAAATCCATTTATCAGGGCAAATAATATCGACCTGTCGGGTTGCGAGAAGTTCGGCTTTAAGTCATATAACGATTTCTTCCACAGAAGATACAGAAAGGGATATCTGGATATCGACATGAACAGGGATGATTTCATCAGCCCTTGTGATGCCAGACTGTCAGTTTATGAGATAGGTGAGGACTCGGTGTTCAACATCAAGAATACGGAGTATGATCTCCATGACCTTCTTAAGGACAAGAAGCTTGCGGAGAGATATAAGGGCGGACATCTGTGGCTGTACAGACTGTGTGTGGACGATTATCACAGATATATTTATCCGGTCAGCGGCATGAAGTCAGGAAACCGCAGGATAAATGGTGTGTATCACACTGTTCAGCCTATTGCAAATGATTACTACCCTATCTACAAGGAAAATACAAGAGAATACTGTCTTATTAAGACAAAGGACGCCGGCACTGTGCTCATGATGGAAGTGGGAGCACTGCTTGTGGGCAGGATCGCAAATGATGAGATCTGTGCTGCCAGAGTGTCAAGAGGCGGTGAGAAGGGTCACTTCGAGTTCGGGGGATCTACAATAATCGTTATGACCCAGAAGAACAAGGTTGTTCCTGACAAGGTATACACCGAAAGTACTGCCTGCGGAATTGAGACCGTGGTGAAGCTTGGACAGAAGGTCGGAACTGTTAAGAGTTAAATGGAGAAAGTCAGCAGCAGGCGTCAAGGTGAGACATATGATGCAGGCAACAGCTGTCGGGGCAAAATTTTGGAATATCAAAAATAAGACGGAGAGAAAATCAACATGTTGGATAAAATAGATGCAATAAACGGAGTCATTAATAACTTTATCTGGGGCGTTCCTGCCATGATATGTATCGTGGGTGTAGGTCTGTTCTTAAGCTTCAGGACAAAGTTCATTCAGATAAGAAAGTTCCCATATGCCATGAAGGTGACATTTGGACGTATGTTCAAGAAGAGGGAGGCGTCAGACGGTGCCCTTACTCCATTCCAGGCTGTGTGTACGGCACTGGCGGCGACAGTTGGAACCGGAAATGTGGCAGGTGTGGCAGGAGCCATAGCCATCGGAGGTCCCGGAGCAGTATTCTGGATGTGGATGTCAGCTCTTCTTGGTATGTGTACCAAGTTCTCAGAGGTGACTCTTGCAGTTCATTTCCGTGAGAAGAACAAGGACGGAGATTATGTGGGCGGTCCTATGTACTACATTAAGAACGGTCTTAAGAAGCACTGGCACTGGCTGGCATATCTGTTCTCAGCCTTCGGTGTCCTTACGGTGTTCGGAACAGGAAATGCTACACAGGTAAATACAATAACTACAGCCATAGACTCAGCTTTATTTAACTACAATATCATTTCAGAGGACTCGGCTCATACCTTAAACCTTATCATAGGTATAGTACTTGCTATACTTATTGGACTTATTCTCTTAGGTGGAGTTAAGAGAATAGGACAGGTGGCAGAGAAGCTGGTTCCGTTCATGGCGGTGTTCTATATCATCCTTGCCATTGGCGTTGTAATTGTAAATATAAATCATGTGCCGGCAGTATTTGCAGCTATATTCAAGGGTGCATTTAATCCGGCATCAGTGACAGGTGGTGTAGTAGGAAGCTTCTTTATGAGTATGAAGAAGGGCGTGTCCAGAGGAATATTCTCCAATGAGGCAGGTCTTGGAACAGGATCCATAGCCCATGCCTGTGCAGATACAAGAAAGCCTGTAAAGCAGGGCTTCTTCGGAATATTTGAGGTGTTCGTGGATACTATAGTTATCTGTACACTTACAGCTCTTGTTATTCTCTGCAGTGGCGTTCCTGTGGGATATGGACAGGCAGCAGGTGCAGAGCTTACCATCAGTGGGTTTACTGCTACATATGGAAGCTGGGTATCAATATTCACTGCTGTGGCAATGTGTTGTTTCGCATTCTCAACCATCATCGGCTGGGGACTTTACGGTACCCGTTGTATAGAGTTCTTATTCAACTCTCGTGTAAATAAGCCATTTATGCTGGTTTATTCCCTTGTGGCAATCGTCGGTGCCACATTAAATCTTGACCTCCTGTGGAGTGTTGCGGAGACCTTTAACGGACTTATGATAATCCCTAACCTTATTGCGGTATTCATGCTGTCCGGAGTTGTGGTGAATATGGTGAAGGAATATTTCGCCGGAAACGACCAATAAATTTCTTGAAAATATCGTTGACAGCAGGGGTACTCTGATGTAACATAACAGTGTTACTTACTTAAAGGGGTAAGTTTTAGGAGACAAATCATGAACAATGAACATGAAACCAAGGAGCGTCTGCTTGAATGTGCCAGAGAGGAATTTCTGGAAAAGGGTTATCAGGGGGCTTCCCTGAGAAGTATATGTAAAAAAGCAGGAGTTACTACCGGTGCATTGTATTTCTTCTTTAAGGATAAAGAAGATCTGTTTGGTGCCATTGTGGAGCCCACACTTGAAAAGGTGAAGGCGATGTCCATGCAGCACGTAAAGCAGGAGCTGATGGCATTGCAAAATCTTCCGGGAGCAGAGGAAGATGACATGCATGACGACAGGAATGCAACGGAGCAGATACTTCATGTTCTGTATAGTGACTATGACATATGTCAGCTTCTGCTGACAAAGAGTCAGGGATCAAAGTATGAGAACTGTCTTGATACATTTGTAGATATATTCGAGACAGGGCAGAAGGCTCTGGCAGCGGAGCAGGCTAAGCAGCTTGGAGTTCCGGTTCCGGATGATTACACGCTGCACTGGGTCATACATATCCAGCTTGACGCATATGTACATGTCCTGCTACATGAACCAGACGAGCAGAAGGCACTCAGCCACATGGATAACGTATTAACTTATCTGTTGTCCGGCTGGCAGGCATTATTCAGAAAGAAACCATAGTAAAACCAATTTTTGTTAAGTTAGACAAAAGGTTTCTGAATGAAATTAATTGCATGAGCAAAAGGCTAATTAAATAATTTAAGAATAGGCTATGCCTTAGGTTAGGCATAGCTAATATTTAAACGACAACATAACACTGTTATGTTGATTTACACATAAAAACGATAATTTGATGAAAAAGTTTATCAAATAGAACAAATATTAAAATGTCTATGGGAGGAATAAGACACATGTATGTACAGGTATCAGATGTGAAGAAAAGCTATGGAGAAGGCGGAAGCTACATTCAGGTATTGAAGGGCGTGACCGTTGGGATCGAGAAGGGAAGCATGTGCGTAATACAGGGAACCAGTGGTTCCGGTAAATCCACATTGCTTAACTGTATCGGAGGACTTGATATAGTTGACTCGGGTTCTATCCAGGTGGACGGCAGGGAAATGGTAGGTTTGAAGCCTGATGAGCTGTCAGATTACAGAAGAGATTATCTGGGATTTATCTTCCAGTTCTACAACCTGGTTCCGAATCTTACAGTGAGAGAGAACATACAGGTGTGTGAATATCTTACAGATGATCCACTGGATATAGATGAGCTGTTGGACGTTCTTGGACTTGTGGAGCACCAGAACAAATTCCCATCTCAGTTGTCAGGTGGACAGCAGCAGAGATGTGCCATTGCCAGAGCACTTATAAAAAATCCAAAGCTTCTCTTGTGTGATGAGCCTACAGGTGCTCTTGACTCCAAGACCTCAAGAGATATCCTGGTGCTTCTTGAGAAGGTAAATGCCCAGTACGGCACCACGATGGTGATCGTAACTCACAACAATGCCATTAAGGACATGGTCGATCAGGTAATAATCCTTAAGGATGGACTTATCAAGAAGGATTACAAGAACGAGGTTAAGGTACCGGCAGCAGAATTGGAGGACTTATAACATGCAGAAGGTTTTGAGAAAAAGGATACTTAGGGATCTTAAGAAAAATGCTCCCAGATATATCGCCATTGGATTTCTTATAGTACTTAGCATGTATCTTGTAGTAAGCATGTTAGGTGCTGCGGAGACAATAATAAGGGGAAGTGAAGCGGCTGATAAAAAGGCATGCGTAGAGGATGGCGAGTTCTCGTTATTTGTCCCTATGAAGAAGAGCGAGTGGAACAGGCTTAAGGATAAGGGGGTTACCCTTGAGGAAATGTTCTATCTTGACTACACAGACAAGGACGAGAAAGTAATACGTTTATTCAAGAACAGGGAAAATATTGACAAGATAACCATAAAAGACGGCAAATTGGCCGAGAATGACACAGAGGCGGTCATAGAGAGAAGGTATGCCGAGGTCAACGATATCAATGTTGGGGATAAGATAGAGATCGGCGGCAGAGAATTTACTGTATCCGGAATAGGAACAGTTCCTGATTACGACAGCACCTTAAAGGGTATTGGAGATACAGGCTGTGACAGCAAGAACTTCGGACTTGCATTTGTAACTGATGATACATATGAGTCAATGAAGGCGGAGGGCAAGAGCTCAAAGTCTGAGGAATACTATTATGCGTACATCTTAAATGACGGCATGACAGATGAGGAGCTTAAGGATGAGCTTAAGAACCTTGAGTTCTCCGCAGATGATGTGGATGATGAGTTCTTCCGGGACTACTGGGACAGGACCATCGGGGCAAAGGATGATCTTGAAGATGGTATTAAAGAGCTTCTTGACGGTTCAAAGGAATTGAAGGATGGTCTTAAGGAGCTTACAGACAACAATGCCGGCATGAAGCTTGGAGCCCAGACCGTGCTTGAGTCATATATCTCCGAGGCAAATAAAAGCCTTTCCTCATACGGATTTGAAACGCTCACAACAGATAACTTTGAAAATGTTCTTAAGAGCCACATAGACAATGAAAGTAACGCAATAATGAAGCTTACACTCCAGAATCTCCTTTCAGACCTTAAGGAGCTTAAGGCATATGCTGATGGTGTGAGGGAATATACCGATGGTGTGAAAACTGCCGAAGAGGGTGCAGGAGAATTATACGACGGTATAGATGAGTTAAAGACAGAGACAGATGACATTATAGATGAGATATTCAATGCTGACGCAGGAAACCTTCTTTCATTTGTCAAGGCAGGAGATAACCCAAGGATACAGGCAGCCTCAGGAGACCAGGAGCTGTACAGAAGCGTAGGTGTTATAGCCGGTTGTATAATCCTTGTGCTCATATCTTATGTTCTGTCAGTATTTGTAGTACATTCAATAGATGAAGAGGGGGCGGTCATCGGTGCACTGTATGCCCTTGGTGTCAAGAAGAAGGACCTGATGAACCATTATATAATGCTTCCTACAGTTGTTGCTGCCATATCCGGTATCATCGGAACCCTGATCGGTTACAGCAGTCTGGGTGTAAGGGTGCAAATGCAGGACTGCTACAACTACTATTCTCTTCCGGAGCTTGATGTAATGATAATGCCATACCTTATTGTGTACGGAGTTATCGTTCCGCCGGTTATCTGCTATATCGTTACAAGACTTGTCATCAACAAGAGATTGTCAAGACCTGTGCTTACTCTTATAAGGAATGAGCAGAAGGCAGGCAAGAGCAAGAACGTCAAGCTCAAGGACATGAAGTTCATGAAGCTGTTCCGTTTAAGACAGATAATAAGAGAGAGCAGAACAGCATTTACAGTAGTATTTGGAATGTTTGTAAGTATGCTTATCGCCATCATGGCAGTTGAGATATATGTGTACTGTGCAAATGTCAGAAGCCAGTACCCTGAGGACACCAGGTATGAATACATGTACACCTACAAATATCCTACAGAGAACGCACCCAATGGTGGCTATGAGGCGTATGCCAAGACCATGAAGAAGTCCATATACGGCTACAGCTTTGATGTTACGGTAATGGGAATTACCGACGACAACCCATTCTTTGATGTGGAGCTTTCTGATACAGCAGAGAGCGTTACGATCAGCTCATCAATATCCTACAAGTTCGGTTTGAAGGTGGGAGATGTGCTCACACTTAAGGACGAGGAAAATAACAGATTATATGCATTTGAAATAAAGGCCATAACCCAGTATTCCCCAAGCTTCATGGTATTCATGCCATACGATCGGGCATTGGAGCTCTTTGGTGAGCAGGATGATTTCTACAATGTGGTATTCTCCGATCACGAGCTTGACATAGAAAAGGGAAGACTGTATTCAACCACCACAAAGGCTGATGTAGAGAAGGCAGCAGGTATCTTCTCCGATCAGATGAGAGGAATGATAGTTACTCTGGGAGGAGCGTCAGCAGTTATATTTGCAATAGTGCTCTATCTCATGATGAAGGTAATGATAGACAGATCATCCTTCAGTATAGCCCTCATAAAGATATTCGGTTACAGGAACAAGGAGCTTAAGAGGATGTACCTGGATGGCAACTTCTACGTGGTAATGTTAGGTGCGGTAATATCCGTGCCGCTTTCAAAGCTCATACTTGATCTGGTTTATGAGCCGGCATTTACCCCTAATGTTGCCTGCGGTGTAGACAAATCCTTCCCTGTATGGATGTACATCGGTATATTTGCACTGGTTATCGTGCTGTACTTTATCATAAATCATCTGCTGGTGGGACGTATCAAGAAGATGACACCGGTAGAGGTGCTGAAGAACAGAGAGTAAAGCATTTGCTTTAAAGATAAGACCCCGGTTCGGGAATTACCCCGGATCAGGGCCTTTTTTCTTGTAATCAGGTGCTGATATGCTATAATGTATGGGGTTAGGCAGAACTAACCTGAAAAACACTTTTAGATAAGAAGGAGGATGAAATTCAAATGGCGGTAACAATAGTTGCGATTTTAATGATCATGTTAGGGTATTTCCTTATTTTGTACGGAGTGGTTGCATTTATCCAGGATAAGAGATTTTTCTCCTCGGCACCAAAAGAAAATCTTGAGGCTATCCCTGATAAAAAGCAGAGATTTCCTGGTGCAAGCATAGTTGGCTGGATCATAGAGGTGATCGCACTTGCATTATTTGCAGGGGCAGTGATCCTTGCAGCGTGGGATGGCGTCAAGAATAATTTCGGCTTCGGGCTGTTCTTCGCAAGATTTATCGCAATGCTTTATTGCATGGAAATCTACGATATTTGCTTTTTCGACTGGGTTCTTCTGTGCCACTCAAACTTCTTCCCACACTTCTACCCGGAGCTTAAGGGCGTGGTGGGACCACATATGTTTGGCTACAACAAGAAAGCTCATATAATACATTTCATTATCTACATCCCGATCTGTCTTGTAGTCGCATGGGTATGCACACTGTTTTAATGAACGTGGAGTGATGTAGTATGTGTGCTGGTTGGTCAGTGGGTTACACATTAAATATATGATCAATATCTGCGGAGGTAAATGTGACAATGAACATCCATGAATTTGGAAAAGAAAATAAAGAGACAATTTTGCTGATACATCCATCAGTTGTTAAATGGGATTATTTTGAAAATGTAATTCCTCTGTTGCAGAGGAATTACCATTTGCTTGTGCCTGCTCTTCCGGGCTATGATTTTGAGAATAACAGCGATTTCACCAGCGTGGAGCAGATCGCTTCGGAATTAAATGACTGGCTCAAGGCAGAGGGTTATACTGAATTGTATGCTGTGTACGGCTGCTCAATGGGCGGATCCATTTCACTTCTGGTGGCACTGGGACAGAAAATTCCAATAAAGCACTGCATTATGGACGGCGGAATCACGCCTTATCAGTTGCCATGGATCGTGACACGTTTTATAGCTTTGAAGGATTATCTTATGATGATGATCGGAAGAACAGGAGGCGTGGGTCTGCTGGAAAAGGCATTTGCAACTGATGAATACACCAAGGAAGACCTGCAGTACGTGGCGGATGTTTTGAGACATTGCAGCAGCAAGACCCTGTGGCGTACCTTTGAGTCGTGCAACAACTATAAAGTCCCTGCAAATATTCCAAAGCTTGACACTGAGCTTCATTACTGGTATTCAGACGGCGAGGAAAAAGAGCGTAAGCAGGACATAGCCTATATAAGAAATAAATTTCCTCAGACAAAATTTGAAGTTTTGCCTAAACTGGGACATGGGGGGTTGGTGCTCCTCAGGCCGGAATTATTTGTGGAAATGATCGATAAGCTGGGATAGGAAAATCCCGGGTCCATTTACAGCAAAGCTACTTTTATCACCATGCGAATAAAATGTAAAAAATATTCGCAAAAGTACTTGACATATCGGTTAGTTAGAACTAACATATATGCGAATGAAATAAATAAAATATTCGCATATGACAGGGAGGACGCAGAATGTTTATCGAAGGAAAAGGTTTAGTAAAGAAATATGGAAAAGGAGAAGCAACGGTATATGCCTTAGATCATACAGATTTCGGTATGGAGAAGGGAGAGGTTGTTGTAATCCTTGGTCCCAGCGGAAGTGGTAAGAGTACACTCTTAAATATACTTGGCGGTCTTGACAAGGTGACAGAAGGAAGCATGATAGTGGACGGAGTTGATCTTGAGAAAATGTCTGCCAAGGAGCTTGAAGCATACAGAAGAAACAAGCTTGGATTTGTATTCCAGTCATACAATCTTACACCGGATCTTACAGTAAGAGAGAATATAGAGATGACTGCAGAGCTTGTAAATGATCCCCTCAGTGTAGACACACTTATGGAAAGCCTCGGACTTACCAAGTATGAGAAGCATTTTCCTAAAGAGCTTTCAGGTGGACAGCAGCAGAGAACAGCCATCGCCAGAGCCATGGTGAAGAAGCCTGACATACTTCTCTGTGATGAGCTTACCGGTGCCTTGGATACCAAGTCATCAAAGGACGTTTTAAAGAGAGTCCAGAGCATGAATGATACATACAAGACAACAGTTGTTATCATCACTCATAACCTGAACATTGCCGGTATGGCAGATCGTATCATCAAGATCACAGATGGTAAGGTAGTGTCAAATACAAAGAACACAGACAAGAAAAGAGTAGAGGAGATGGAATTGTAATATGACGATCAACAAGAGAGCCGGACGTAGCGTAAAGAAAAATATATCCTTTTATATTATAAGTATCATCCTTACTGCAATTACATCTATGGTCATAGTGGCTGCTGTGTCAACAGGCCGTACCCTTACCAAGGTTGTAAAAGACTTCGTGGATGAATATAAGGCAGAGGACGCAGAATTTGTTACATATAAGCCTCTGACAGATGATGATATAGAGAACCTTGAAAATGAATATGATGTGATCCTTGAGCATAGCAGCTATAAGGATGTCAGTGTAAAGGGCGGAGATCTGGATGGAGCCATCATCAGAGTATTTGCCAAGCCGGAGAAGCTTAACCTGTATGATGTGAGAGAAGGCCATGAACCGGGAGACGGAGAGACACTCCTTACCCAGGACTTTGCAGACGCCCACAATATAAAGGTTGGGGATGAGATTTCCCTTGGAGACCATTCCTATAAGGTATCAGCATATACAACAAAGGCTGATTACATTTACATGCTCCAGACATTTACAGGATTTATCGACAATGAGAAATTTGCAGTGATGATCGTAGATCGTCAGGAATATGACAAGATCGACGCTGAGGAGACAGCGTACTATTCCATAAAGTACAACAAGGACAACTCAAAGGAAGTCCGCAAGAGATTAAACAAGGATTACGTGATCGCAAGCTATATGGCAGCCACTACCAACACCAGGATCTCAATGCCTGTAAATGAAGGTGACGCCGTTTCAAATATGGCTACCATGTTCGCACCTGTTATGTTCATAATTGTACTTACACTTATTGTCATGGTGCTTGGAAGAAATATAAAGAGTGAGCAGTATCTTCTTGGAACATTTATCTCACTGGGATTTTCAAGAAAGCAGATCGTAGGTCATTATGTAAGATACGGTCTGATACCGGGTGTCATCGGAAGCGTCATCGGAGTGCTGACCTCCATACCGCTTACCGGATTACTCTGCACATTCTACATTGAATATGATTTTGAGACACTTATTTACAAACCGACATATAACATTCCGTCTATTATAATCGCCCTGGTGCTTCCTACACTTCTTTACTGTGCAGCTATTGCAATACAGGCGAGAAGACTCCTTAAGAAGGCACCTGTGGATCTTCTGAGAAATACAGGAAAAGAAACAAAGACCATCGGAATAATGAAGAACAGCCATGCAAGAACCCAGATGAAAATGAGAGTGAGAAGCGTCATCGGACATCCGGGAAGAAGTATAGTCACTATCATAGGTGTGGCCATCGCAGCCTTCTGTATAATTGCAGGACTTGTCATGAGCGACAGTATGGATACTCTGCTTAACGGCGGACTTAAAAGCTCCATTAAATACGAATATCTGTATAGATTAAACACCCTTCAGCAGGGCACACCGGATGAGGGCGAGGCTCTGTTCCAGAATTACTATGAAGTTGACGGCAGTACAGTGCAGCTTTCCGCTCAGGGAATAGTGGACGATTCCAAGTATTTCCCTGACAAGACAGACAGCGGAGATAAGCTTGACCTTGGCAAATATTACCTTACAAGTGCAGCGGCAGAGACATACGGCGTAGAGGTTGGCGACGAGATAACATTTTTCAATATTGCCGATCTTGAAGAGCACAAGGTAAAGATAAGCGGAATTGTAACAGATAATACCCACTGCTACCTGTACACAGGAAGAGATAACGCAACAGAGCTTGCGGGAATAGACCAGGGAACCTACAACTGTATCATAAGCAAGGATCAGCTTTCACTTGACAAGGAGCTTGTGGCAAGTGAGACAAAGATGACTGTCACAGCAGAGACTATGGATAATCTTATGGGACCTATGAAAGCCATCATTTTCATAATCGAGATCGTGGGAATAGTACTCGGTGTATTTGTGCTGTACCTTATCATCAACATGATCGTGGCAGAAACCTCAACAAATATCTCAGTTATGAAGGTTCTTGGTTTCAGCAAAAAAGAGATCTCCAACAGAGTGCTCAATGTAAACCACATTCTGGTATGTTTAGGATATCTGCTGGGAATACCTGCCGCATATATATTTGTCAAGATAGGATATTCCGACACAATAGAAAATTACGGAATGTTGTTCTCACCTGTTATTACCGTTAAGGCTATAGTGATCAGCTTCCTGCTTACCTGGGTTACATACGAACTTTCACTGTTGCTCCAGAAGAAAAAAATATCAAGGATTGACATGGTGGAGGCTTTGAAGGAAAATAGTAGAAACGAATAGTATTATTTGCAAATACTGTTATTTGGAGGAAGCACATGGCTAAGCGGGTATTTACAGAAGAGGAGAGAGCAGAATATAAGGAAAAAATGCTGGCGGCAGGCTTTGATCTGCTGAAGCAGTATGGAATGACACATATGTCCATCGCCAAGATCACAGAGGCGGCGGGCGTAGGCGTCAGCACCTTCTATAATTTCTTTCCCTCAAAGGAGGCTTATGTGTATGAAGTGCTGCAGTATAGGAGAAAGATCATTCCCGATCTGTTAAGGATGGCGCTTAATGGTAAGGAAAAGGCAGGACCTGTAGAGGCAAGAACCTATCTGAAATTCATGATCGATGAGAATTACAGCGTATTTCCAAGTCTTTCCCCGGAGGATGAGAAGCGTCTGGTGCAAATGCTTCCGGAACAGGCAGCACCCAACGTGCAGAAGGAACTTCAGATTGGAAATAGATTCATAACCCTTATGGAGGGTATCCGTCCGGATGTAAATATGACTCTTGTGGCAAATCTCATAAAGGTCTATGTGCTTGCTGCGGAGGGAAGAGAGATACTTCATGAAGCTGCATATGAGGAGACCATGGAACGGATGAGAGACCTTATATTGTATGAGATATTCGGCAGAACAGAATGACAAGGCGAAATCATGACGATCAAAGCTAAATTAAGGATTGAAAAAAAGTCCCTAATATATTATAGTATAAAAGAACGATAAATTATTATGGATGGTGAAGAGTTTTGCGTGTAGTTAATGAAAAAGCACATCAGGCAAGAAAAATTGAAATGATGGAAAAGTGCTATGACTGCTATTCAGAATATGGACTGAATGGAATCGGTGTTAAGGGCATTGCAAAGGCCTGTGGCTGCACACCAGCTTCATTTTACCAGTACTTTGAGAATCTTGATGATCTCATCATCCAGTCTACTGCCTACTGTATGGCGAAGGTTGAGGACGATTTCATGGCAGAAGCACCGAAGGATCCAAAGGATCCAAAGGATGTAATGCGTTTTATTGAAGAAATCCCGTACTGGACAGCAAAAAAGCATGGCAAGAAATACAGGCTTATGTACCAGGTATATACGCACCCTAAATATATAGAATATGGCAAGCAGTTTTTTGAAGGCGTAAATGAGCGTTACACGGAGTATGCGAAACAGCTAGAGCCGAAGATAGGCATACCATATACGATCATTACACCACTTATCTTTATATTTGTCCGTGCCAGCGTTCACTACGCTATGTTCGAGGACGAATATTACTTAAAGAGCCAGATGGAGGTCTTAAAGCAGGGAGTAAGCCTCTTTGCAGCAAAATACAGAACTGAATAAGGGAAATATCTTAAAAGATATCATTATCCGTGGATAATGGTATCTTTTTTTGTGCAATAAGCCGTCATGCAGAAATTGTACTCTCGCTCTACATTTCACCCAGAAATTGTGCTTGCACAAATTTCTATATGTGTTATAATAGCAAATTTGTTCCACTTGGAGTGAAAAACAATAAAAAATATCAATTTCGTTCCAAAATGCTACTAAATACCAATAAAAAACTTGACAGAAAAGCATTGCCAAGTTAAAGTTAGAATAATATTAGTATTAGGTCATGCAGGGCATACTGTTAAATGCTAAGAAATTGTTAAATAAAAGCAAAGAAAGGGGAGGCTTATGAGACATATAAGATATATGAAGAAGCGAATAATAGCTATTGCACTGAGTGCAGTAATGATGCTGTCCATGACTCCGTCTACGGCTTATGCGGCAGCTGCTGACTGGCCGGCAACAGGCACAGAGTACTCGGTGGAACTACAGGAGGAGACACCAACAGATCAGGGTGGTAGCAAAGAAGATACACCGACAGATCAGGGTGACAGTAAAAACGAGATGCCGGCAGACCAGAATGGCAGTAAAGAGGAGACATCATCAGGTCAGGATAAGGCTGGTGACAAGGGAGAAGCAGTGGAGGATACAGGAAAGGCAGCTGAGAAGCCGGAAGACACAAAATCTGACAATGATTCAGATTCAGAGGAGCTGTCAGAGGCTGTTCTAAAGGTGCAGGCACTGATCGATGCGCTTCCGGCTGCAGAGGATATCACAGAGGAAAATGTAGAAGCAGTTATGGCTCAGCTTGACCAGATAGACGAGGCTAAGGCAGGGCTTACTGATGAGGAGATGGCACAGCTGGATCTGACCAGGTACGATGAAGCTATTGTGGCAGTTAATGAAGTGATGGGCATGGAAGATGATGGTGTGGCTGTATATGCGGCAGTAGGCATGTCAGAGCCACCGATGGGGAAGCATACCATAGGTGTCAGAACGGTTGATGCCTATGAGATTTCAACGAAGGAACAGCTTTATTGGTTCGCAAATGCAGTGAATACCTCAGAATATGAGCTTGATTATAATGCTGTTTTGATGAATGATATTACAGTGAACACAGGTGTGCTGGACAGTAATGGAAATCTTAAGGGAGGAAGCTATACTGAGTGGACACCAATTGGAGGAATAAAAAGCTACACTGGAAGATTTGATGGACAGGGCCATACCATAAGTGGTTTATATTGTAGCAGCGATACTACTCATTATGTCGGATTGTTTGGTGGGGTGAAAGAAGGTTCACAAATACAGAATGTAGGGGTTATAGACTCATATTTTAGTGCTTATCAGTATGCCGGTGGATTTGTAGGAGCTATCTTCGGGAAGGTTTCTATTTTGCGTTGTTATACAACTGCTACGGTGAAAACTACAATAAATGTATTTGCTGGAAGCTTTGCATCGTATGATAATGGAGAGGTCAATATAAGTCAATGTTTTAGCACGGGAACGGTGAATGGATCAAGAACAGTTGGAAAATTTTTTGGGCATACTTCCGGTGTGGCTAACAAGTGTTATTCATTGGCAGATACTAGCGGCAGTGATAACGGTGTGGCTTATAGAACAATGGAACAGTTCAAAAGCGGTGAGGTAGCATATAGACTGAGCTATCCTGATAACGGAGATGATTCTGTATTCAGACAGAATATTGGAACAGATACAATTCCGGCATTTTCAGGCAAGGTGGTATATTATGGTGACGGTAAGTATCATAATCACAGCAGCAGTAATACCATCTGTATCTACTGTGATAAGCCGGAACTGAAGAATGGTATATATCAGATTAAGACGAAGGAAAATCTTTACTGGTTTTCTTCTCTGGTAAATGGCACAAACGGATTGACAAAGGATGCAGGAGCAAAGGCTGCGTTAAAGGCAGATATTACTGTGGACAGCAGCTATACACCAATAGGAAATTCATCGGCATTTGCAGGCTCCTTTGATGGAGAAGGACATACTATAAGTGGACTTACAAAGAGTCTGTTTGGAACCAATAGTGGAACTATTACAAATTACACACTTAGTTCAGGAACTCTGTGTACCACCAATAATGGTACCATATCAAAGTGTATCTCAGATGGTGGAATGCTCTGCGAAACTAATGCAAGTACAATACAAAATTGTTATGTTAAAGGATCAGGAAGCAGCAAGACTGTGCTGTGCAGAGTGAACTCCGGAACTATAGAGAACTGCTACAGCGCGAATAAGTCAGGAAGTGCAGATATCTGCAACAGTGGTGCAGGAAGTATAATTAACTGCTATTATCTGAGTGGTTCTAAGGCAGCGGCAAAGGAAACCGGCTCTGCATTAAAGACCCTGGCACCATTTGCCAGTGGTGAGATTGCGTACCTGTTAAACAATGGTTCATCTACAGTCTGGTATCAGAATATAGATGACAAAAATCCGGCAGATGAGACCCCGGCGTTTAGTGGTGGCAAGGTATATAAGACTACAGCAGACTCACCATGTCAGGGATATACAAATAATTCAAATGGAATAAGACAGCATAACTTTGTGAATGGCATATGTGACTATTGTGGAAATCCTGAAACTATATATGTAACTGTAAGCGGTATAACAGCAAAAAATAAGATATATGACGGAACAGTAGAAGCGACACTGGATTGCAGCAACGTGACAATAACCGGGCTTGAGTCTGGAGATGATGTTAAGGTCACAGCAAAGGGAACATTTGCAGATAAGAATGCAGAAACAAACAAGACAGTTAATATAACAGAGCTCGAGCTGTCCGGTGCTGATGCAGACAAGTATACCATAGCAGATACAGGTAACCAGACAACAGCGAAGGCGTCGATCAGCAAAAAATCAGTCTCTGCTACCGTTAATGTCGCAGCTAAAGACTATGATGGTACGACAACTGCATATTTTAGTGCAGGAGTACCGAAGTCAGATATATGCAGCGGAGATACCATAATAGTCAGTGGACTGACAGCAGATTTTAACAGTGAATTTGCTGGAAATCAAAAAACAGTATATATAGATGCGACAAATAAAAGTATCACAGGCGCAGGCTCTGGTAACTATATAGTAACTATACCGGACAGAGCTGATGGAACAATAAGAAGGCGTAATCTCTCAGTGCAGATTGCGTATGAGACCATAACCTATGGTGACGCTGCACCGGAATATACTGCTATCTTTTCAGGCCTTGCAACATGTGACAGGACAAACGGATTTAAGGATGATCTGATCATTTCGTGCTCATATGTACCGGCAGGAGACGATGGTGCTACTTCCCTTAACAGTAAGGCAGGAGACTACAAGATAACAGCAAGCGGACTTAAAGAATGGAATTATAACATTATCTACAAGAGTGGTACACTTACAGTTAAGCCTAAGGAGATAGGCATCACCTGGGGCACAACAACCTTTGATTACAATGAAAACAGACAGATACCGGAAGCAACAGCAACAGGTATGCTGAATGGCGATGTACTATCATTGACTGTTGAGCCTGTAACAGGTAATTCTGTTGACGCAGGAACATACACAGCAAAGGTTACAGGCATTACCGGTGAGAATGCAGCGAATTACAAGCTTCCTGCAGACATTACACACAGCTATAAGATCAATTCAGTTACATTGGGTGAGGCAGTTATCAAGGTACAGAATCCTGACTCTCTGATCTATACAGGAACAGAGGTGAAGCCGGATATTGTTGTTACGCTGGGTGACAAGGTTTTGAAAGAGGGAATAGATTATACAACTACATACAGCAACAACATAAATGCAACAACAGGCGTGTCAGAGACTGCTTATATATCAAACACAGTCAATGCCTCAAAGGCGACAGTGACTATTACCGGAAAGGGTAATTATAATGATACTGTAAGCCAGACATTTGATATAAAGAAAAAGGATCTTAAGATCACAGCAGAGAACAAGACCATAAAGTATGGCGAGGACAGCCCTATATTTACAGCTTCATATGATGGATTTGTAAATGGAGAGACAGCACAGACTGCCGGAGCACTGACAGGTACATTGACATTTGACTGTGCATATATAAAGGCAGGCGGTGCAGGAACTTCCGATGAACAGAACAGCAAGGCAGGAACCTACGTTATAACACCGAAGGGACTGACCAGCGCAAACTATGATATAACCTTTATTCCAGGCAGTCTTGTGGTTGACAAGGCAGATGGACAGGTGACTATTGGGGCAGTAGGTGATAAGACCTATGGCGATGCAGCATTTGCCCTTTCAGTAGACAGGCATGGAAGTGATGGTGCTCTTACTTTTGAGAGCAGCGATACCGGTATAATGACAGTAGATGCTGATGGAATGGTTACTCTCAAGCATGTGGGCACGGCTTCCATCACAGTTCGCATGGCAGAGGGAACAAATTATAAGGCTGCACAGAACACAATTGACATCACAGTAGTTCAAAAGGGAGCGAAGCTTGAAGTGTCAAGTCTTGCATATACAGCAACCTATGGTGATGAGGATATAGACCTTGGACTGACCACAGAGGGGGAGAGCGAGGTAATATATACAACAAGCAACAGCGATGTGGCAACTGCGGGGGCAGGAAAGCTTCATATCGTAGGTGTGGGTACAGCCACTATCAATCTGTCCATGGCAGCCAGTGCAAATTATCTGGCTAAGGATGTGAATATTTCAGTGACAATAGTGCCTGCAGAGCTTATAATTACAGCTGATGATAAGGAGACGGTATATGGTACAGATGCACCGGAATTTACTGTTTCATATTCAGGCTTTAAGAATGGGGACAGTGCCGGTAAGGCAGGAGTTCTTACCGGAACACTTGGCTTCCAGTGTGATTATGTAAATGGCGATGATACATATGGAATAGCAGGAGCCTACGACATTGTGCCTGATGGACTGGCAGCCGGTAATTATACGATCACTTACAAGAAGGGAACTCTTACAGTTAAAAAGATAGAAAGCACTGTATCTATAGAAGATGTGGCAGAGAAGACCTATGGTGACGGAGCGTTTGATCTCAGTGTAACCAGTACCGGAAGCAGGAATACACCGGTCTATACCAGCAGTGACACATCTGTACTTACAGTTGACGGATCAGGAAGAGTGGCTGTCAAGGGAGCCGGAACAGCAACAGTAACTGTGACAATACCAGAAGAAACCAACTATAGTTCGGCAGTTGGAAGTGTCACTATCATAGTAAAGAAGAAGGCACTGGTTGTAACTGCAGAGGATAAGAATATCAATCAGGGAGATGCTGCACCAGCATATACAGTCACCTATGATGGCTTCGTAAATGGCGACAATGAGAATAATCTTGGTGGTACCCTTGTATTCGATTGTGGTTATACGAAGACAGGTGGAGCAGGAAAGTATGCTATAATACCAGGTGGTCTTGAAAGTGATGATTACGACATTACCTATAAGAGTGGCGTTCTGACAGTTAAACATGCAGACTCAGAGTCTGGCAAGCCAGGCACCGGAGATGGTTCAGGAAATGGCAAGCCGGGTACAGGCAAGGGTGATTCAGTCAAGACAGGCGATGAGGCAATGCCGGTTGTATGGATGTTTACGATGCTTGGCAGTATGGGTGTGATCATCTGCTTATACAGAAAAAGAAGAGAACACTGATAAGTGAAGTTACAAAGAGGTAGAAATGCATTACAACAAAACCATATCATTTATATCCGAGAGACATCAGTATGTCATTCCATTGGATGAGATACTATATGTAATAATGAAGAAACAGGATGCTTATATTCATACGGCAGATGGAAAGATACTAAAGACGAGAATGACTTTTGCTGAGGTTGAGGAAACCCTTGGGGATGATTTCATCAGACTTAACAGGGGCTGCCTTGTATCAGCTATGGCTGTATACAGCATAGAGAAGCAGGTGATCCTGAATAATGGTGAGGCACTTAATTATTCTGCGGCACGTAAGAAGGAGATACTGGAGAAATTTCAGAAAAAGCAGAAGCTCATTGTGGAGATGCTGTCGGACAAAGAAAATCCGGCTGATCATGAAGAATACCATGAGTATTACAAATGCTTTGACAATATCCCTATTGCCTTTGCAGATATAGAAATGGTGTTTGATGAAGAAAATCGTGCAGTTGACTGGATATTCCGTTATGGAAATGAAGCCCTTGCACAGCTGGAGAATTGTACCCTTGAGGAACTCATTGGCAACCGATTTGGAAGCATCTTTGACAACATGGATCAGAAATGGCTAAGAAGCTATGAACATTCTACGATCTATGGCGAAACACTTGAAATCATAGACTACAGTCCGGAGATAGATAAATATTTAAGAGTTATAAGCTTCCCTACGTTCAAGGGACATTGCGGCTGTATGTTATTTGACATATCAAAAACGAAGATTTCAGGAGACAAAACAGCTGCTGATAATGCCGTACTCATGTATCTGAAAAAAATGATGGAGATATAAGGCATAAACAGAAAAAACTTCTGCGGATGATAAATAGGTGAATAATGCAATAAAACAGCCGGGAGGACTTTCGTTAAGAAAGCTCCCGGCTGTTTTTAGAAGATAATACGTTTAATCAACTGATACCAGCTCTATCTTGAAATTCAGCTCTTTGCCTGCCATCTCGTGGTTGGCGTCAAATGTAATAGAGTCATTGTCCTTCTCAATTACCTTAACAAGAAACTGCTGTCCCATCTGGTTAGCAAGATATACCTGATTTCCAACTTCAAGGTTCTCAGCACCTGGCATTTCTGCAAGAGCTACCTTGATGATGGCTTCCGGATCTGGCATACCATATGCATCTTCCGGACGAAGATGCACATCAATGATATCTCCCACCTTCATTCCTTCAACTGCCTGGTCGAAACCAGGTATCATCTGTCCTGCACCACATACGAATTCGATAGGCTCGCCTCTGTCGTAGGATGAATCAAATTTTGTTCCGTCATTAAATGTTCCTGTGTAATGAACCTTACAGGTTCTTCCTGTGTTACTCATAGATAAAATTCTCCTTATAGTAATGCGTTATAAAAATAGTATTGTGTGTACTCTTTTGCAGGCTATGGTAGATTGTAACACGAAATAGGAGAGATGTGTATAGTCAAATTAAGCGGTATTATGCTTCCTAAAATTTCATTTTAGGTAAAAATGTATAAAAATAAAATAAATCGACAAATTATGCATGCAATGATACACTTACAGTATGACATTTGAAAAAGCGGATGTTAATATGCATTGCTTGTGGCAACGGCTCTTTTGGCTATAAAATTAGGCCAATAAAACAAGGAGGCATAGGTTATGTTGAATGAAAATATTAAAAATCTAAGAAGATCCAAAGGGCTGTCTCAGGAAGAGCTTGCAATTAAATTGAATGTGGTAAGACAGACCATTTCCAAATGGGAGAATGGCTTATCTGTTCCGGACTCCAATATGCTGATCGCACTGGCGGAGGAGCTTGATATATCTGTAAGTGCATTGCTTGGTGAAACAATACAAGAGTATGAAGCGGACGATATAAAGGAAATTTCAGAAAAGCTTCAGGTGATCAATCTGCAGCTTGCGAAGAGAAGGGCGACAAGGATCAAAACGATCCGCTGGCTGCTTATTTCAGTGAGCGCCCTAATTGTAATCATTTTCGTTGCCTTAGCAGTTATAAACGGTTCCTATTTGGATTGGAACTACAACAACCCTGAATTGGCAGTTGCAGGCACAATTCTCCATGGCTTTGAGTTTGTATTTGTGAGAATTGCACCATTTGTTTTTATCGCTTCTGTTGTCGGAATTATAATGACATATAGAAAGAGATGAAATTTAATTCGTCCGAAAATGGACATTTAACATGAAAGCAGTGGAATGTTAATACAATACAAAAAGGCACAAACCGATAGACGGTTAGCCCTGATGATTTGTGAGTCAAAAATTACCGCCAAAAGTTTTGTCAGAAACAATAATGGCGGTAATTTTTATGTCTTATCATTGCTTTCTAAAAGCAGCCTTTATCCCTGTCCGGTTATTATCTTGAGCCGGGCTTCCTGTACAGTATCTGCAAATAAAAAGTCTCCCTGCAATCCGATTATGTTTTCATAGTAATCCTGCTCCTCCTCCAATTTTTTGATCTACTGGGAAATAGCAGACTGGGAGACATTACATTTGTCTGCCGCTTAAAGACTGTGAAAAGCCTTATAAAACAAGTGCATTCCGGCTAAAATATAAATATAATAAAAATTAGCCGGCATACAATTGCTTTTTTATATTGATTCGGCTAAAATATAACAAGAATATAAATTAGCCGAAAGAGGTTTAAAATATGAGTTATATAAAAAGAAATCTAGAGAATGTGGTAGATCAGGTTACAAACGAATACCCAGTGGTTCTTGTTACAGGTCCGAGACAGGTGGGTAAGACTACAATGTTGCAGAAGTTAATGGAAGGCACGGAAAGGGGATATGTTACTCTGGATGATCTGAATGAAAGAGCTCTTGCGAAGTCTGACCCGGAATTATTTCTGCAATTGCACAAGCCTCCTGTATTAATTGACGAAGTTCAGTATGCACCGGAACTGTTTACTTATATTAAAATGAATGTAGATAAAAATCATAAACCAGGGGCTTTTTGGCTGACTGGATCACAGATATTCAAACTGATGAGGGGAGTACAGGAATCGTTGGCAGGCAGAGTGGCCGTGCTTTCGCTTACTTCTCTATCACAGGCAGAAATAGCAGGTGCTGAGATGGAGCCGTTTACCATAGAGATGGAGACGCTTGCTGCAAGAAAGGCAGGCAGAACAGAAATGGATACCAGAGGTGTTTTTGAACGTATTTATAAGGGATCCATGCCTGCGATTGTAAGTGGTGTGAATAGTAATAGCCAGATCTTTTACAGCAGTTATTTGTCTACTTATATTGAGCGTGATATTAAAGAATTATCGGGTGCTATTGATTCGCTTAAATTTCTTCGATTTATTACTGCGGTGGCAGCGAGATGTGGTCAAATGGTTAATGTGGCAGAAATTGCAAGGGATGCGGATATTAACCAGACACAGGCAAAGGATTGGCTGGGGATTCTGGAAACTCTGGGAATTATTTTTTACCTTCATCCGTATTCCAACAATCTGCTAAAGCGTCTTGTGAAAACTCCGAAGTTGTATTTTTACGATACGGGATTGGTATGTTATTTGACAAAATGGAGCAGTGCTGAAACATTAGAAAGTGGGGCTATGAATGGTGCAATTTTAGAAAATTATGTGGTTGCAGAAATTAGAAAAACATACCTGAACTGTGGAAAGGATCCATACATGTATTATTACCGCGACAAAGATGCTAAAGAAATAGATGTTGTATTAGAACATGATGGAATATTAAATCCAATTGAAATTAAGAAAACCTCAAATCCAGGAACAGAATTGACAAAGGTATTTGGGTTGCTTGATAAGGCATCAACACCACGCTCGAAAGGTGCGGTTGTCTGCATGAAGCCTGAACTTGGTGCAATTGATAGGGACAACTATATCGTACCGGTTTGGATGATATAAGGTGGTTGTTGATGACTCAACCTATGGTAGAATCACAAAAATCAACTGATAGTTCGTGTAAATTTGTATCTAATGCAGCTATGATTGAGCGGTGAAAGGAGGTTGCCCGGTATGAATCAAATTAAAATAGGAAAATTTATTGCATCATGTAGAAAAGAGCAGGGCATGACTCAAGCAAATCTTGCAGAAAAGCTCGGAATAACTGACAGGGCAGTGTCAAAATGGGAGAACGATTGTATGAATTGCGGAATAAAAAGATATATACCAAGAAGATCTTGCAGAGGTTTTGGATGTTTCCAGACAGTCGATTTCTAAATGGAAAAATGATAAGACATATCCTGAAATGACAAGATTATTGTTTATGAGTGACTATTTTGATGTTTCATTAGATTATCTGATGCGTGGAATGATTTTTTGTCTAACTTATCAAAAAAACAAAAGGCTTTATTTATGCTGTTGTATATTTTAATTATTTGTGCATTAGTTTCGTTTGTTGTAAGTGTTATATATTGTGGTGGATATGAAATAGGAAAATTCATTGGATATCTGATGGAATGACCTAAAATAGCGCATCCGTAGTCTGCCCCCCTTAACTGACTACGATTTGACTACTACACAAGGCACCCGTTTGCTTCGTTTTGCATTATTTTGCAAAAAGTGTAGTAAATAATAAGAAAAACACGATGCACGGAAAAGTCGACAAACCAACGCAAAACTCGGCAATACATGACATTTCAGAACAGGAGAAATTTATGATTAGAGTATTATTCATCTGCCACGGCACTCCAGTTTTATGATAATGCATACCCTCGCAGACTGGGGCAGAGTACGGCATAACATGGCGGAAAGTCTTGGAATTACTACGGTTTAGACTACTAAGGCTCATGGCTGGAAGTGGGATAAAGGCAAAGGTGTTGGGTGGATTTCTTAGTAGTAAGGGACTACTTACAGGCAATGTAGTAGAGCTTGTACCGATGAAAATTCCAAAAAAAATGTAAAAACTATTGCATGTTTATTGAGGGTTGGATATACTGAATGCAACAGAGTTGCCTGGTGTTCTTTTGACATTGGGGACCAAGCTGAGACTTGTGCTCAGCTTTTTTACGTTAGGGAGGAGCTTTATGGATTTGAAAAGCCACTTAACCTTCGATCAACATGAGGATAAGTTATTAATGGGATACTTGCTACAGACAGAGAAAAAATGTTTTAAACGGAGCAGATTATTATTGCTTTATACTCTGAATTGAGACAAGATGTGTCACGGCAGTTTTATGAAAATATATAGAACGTAGTGAAATAGAAATTTTGCAATAAAGTAATTACTTGTGATCTATTTGGATTTTGTGAATATGTATAAATATATGAGGAATGTAAATGGAAAAATTAATTTGTGCGATTGTAAGAAATTACAGAAAGATGATGGACTATTGGATGACAGAAACAAAATGGGGATTTAAGCGTGCTGCGATTGCTCTCATGACACCCTTTATAATCGGAGCGATAATGATGAAATGTAATGAGACGATTGCAGTGAAAGTGGGATTGCTTTCTATGGTAATATTTGGGCTATTGTGGCTTTTTATGTATTTGGATTCAGGTACCAAATTTGTTCATTTCATATCGAGAGGTAAATATGATAACCCAAAACAGTTATTACAAAATATGACGCATTTATCGTACATATATGGAATAATTATTTCTATTAATGTAGAATATATCATTTTTTTATTGTCTGTGTTATTGAAATTATATTGGAACGAGAAGTAGATTTTCCTAATATAGAGATATTGTTTTGCATAATATTTTTTGCTTTTAGTTTTTTCTATTTTGCATTTCATTTATATATAAATCCAAAAAAAATAGAAATATCATACATAAAACAAAGACTTCAACTGTATACAGTTTTGGGAACATCTGTCAGTTTTATATTGCTTTTAATCAATGAGAATGGTGGTATAAAGATTTTTATTACAGGTATTTTGCTTGATTACCTGTGGATAAATTATTTTATTACAGATAAAGAGAATAAAATAAAAAAGAAAAAAATTTGATAGATGTGACTTCTTGATTGCTAGTTAATATTTAAGTTCATAACCAGAAATTTGATTGAAGTTATCTTTGGTTGAATTTATTCCGAATTTGGAATATAATATTACAGTGATTGGAGGAAAAAATATGGAGTATTTAACATCAAATGAAATAGCTCAAAAATGGAATATTTCAAGTCGCAGAGTTAGAATATTGTGCGGTGAGGGAAGAGTCGAAGGTGCAATTCAAAAAGGTATTCTTTGGCTAATTCCAAGTAATACTCAGAAGCCACAAGAACTCCGGAGAGGGAGAAAAAAACAGGATGATATATAAAATGTGTTACTAGGATATGGAGGGTATTCTCATGGCGATTCATAATAAATCCCATAATAATCACGCTTTAATGTCTTTGAATAAAATGCGTAAAGAGGAAAGCCTAAAAAATAAAACAAGTTCTGATTTTGAGATGCCTGCGGAAATAAAGCTTTTACATAGTATATCTGATTGTGGAGATTTTTTGAAACAATTACCTGATAAATCAATTCAATTGATTTGCATTGATCCCCCGTATAATCTGGAATTGACAGGATGGGATATTTACGAAAATTATATCGAATGGGCATCAAAATGGATTGATGAGGCATATAGAGTTTTATCTGATAATGGAAGTATGGTTATTTTTGGCGGTATACAGTTTAGAGATGCAAAATCAGGAGATTTGTTAGATATAATCCAGTATATTCGTAAAAATACAAAATTAAAATTAGTAAATACAATCATATGGCATTATAAAAATGGTATGTCAGCACATCGGTTTTTTGCAAATAGGCATGAAGAAGCTATATGGCTGGTTAAATCAAATGATTATTATTTTGACTTGGATTCGGTCAGAGTACCATATTCAGAAGAAGATTTAAAAGTTGCATTAAGAGATAAGAGATTAAATCCCGAGACAACAAGAAAAGGAAAGAACCCAACCAATGTGTGGGAAATTGGAAGATTAAATGGAAATAGCAAAGAACGTGTAGGTCATCCAACTCAAAAGCCGGTAGCTATTATAGAACGATTTATAAAAGCATTATCATATCCGGGAGCTACCGTGTTAGATTTCTTTGCAGGTAGTGGAACTGTGGGAAGAGTTTGCATAAATGAAGGAAGAAACTGTTTGATGTGTGACAGTGATAATAAATCTCTTGATTATTTTGCAAAGCATCTTGCGTTAATGGAAGAACTGGGACAGAATACACAATATAGAAAAGTTGAAAATATACAAGATTTTTTTGAATATAATACAAAAGGAGATACTGCACATGAAAAAGGGACAATCTAACAGATTAACAATGCAGCAAAAAGAAGGTCAGGGACCTATTACAATATTTCATAAAGATGCTCAAATACATGATGCAGAGGTTGGAAATACGTCTTTATTTGTAAAAAAACAGCTAGAGTATGAGTTTCCGATGCTGACTTTTAGATATAGAAAGGATTTATCAAAAAAAGAGATTAATGAAGCATTAAAAAGAGTAGATAAGTATTTAGGACAAACACTTTTTGTGGAAAGTGCGAGTATAAAACCAGATGGTGGAATTATTGAAGTCCAAGATGATGATGGAAATTGGCGTGTTGTAGTTGTATCTGAAGCTAAGCATCAAGGGAAAGATATTGAGAATATTAAGGCGGGGAAGCTTGTTGGAAAAAATAATAATCAAGATCTCATGGCAGCGGGCAATGCTATAGAAAGAGCTTATAAAAATGTAAACGAAATTGCAAATTTTATGCTGTCTGAAAATTACTTTCCATATATTCTATTTCTTGAAGGGTCAAATTTTTTGACTCAAAATGTTATTGTTACAAGACCAGATGGAAGAAAAGTAACATTAGTATACAATGATGGAATGTTAAATCGTTTAGATAGATTGACTGCAGCAAACTATGGTATGCCAATCAACACAAATTTGTGTGAAAACAGATTTGTTAAATGTAATGGAGCAACAATAATGCTTCAATCAGCTTCGATATATACTAAAGGCGAAGGTGGTCATTGGGATGCAAAGGATATGATAGAAGTTATGATGGATGTTGCAAGAACATCACTAAAAATGCTGGGGAAAGACTTGTTTAACCAGCTTACAAAGAAGTAGGAAAATATAATGAAAAAAAGAGAAGTAGATCATTCACTGTTAGATAAAGCGAAGATTAATAAGAAAGATGAATTTTATACTCAACTAATAGATATTGAAAAAGAAGTGGTTCATTATACAAAACACTTTAGAGGTAAGGTTGTTTATTGTAATTGCGACGATCCAGAGTATTCAAATTTCTGGAAATTTTTTTATGAGCATTTTGAAGAATTGGGATTAAAAGAATTGAATGCGACATATTTTGGAGAAGATGCAAGATTCTATAATTATGATGGAAAAGAAATAACTATTACACAATTAAAAGAAAATGGAGATTTCCGGAGTAATGAGTGTATACAAGTATTAAAGCAGAGTGACATAGTGGTAACAAATCCTCCGTTTTCTTTGTTCCGTGAGTATATAAGTCAATTGGATAAATATGATAAAGATTTTTTGGTTATAAGCAATATAAATGCGATTACTTATAAAGAGGTTTTTCCATTAATTCAATCCAATAAGGCATGGTTAGGAGTTTGTTTTGGAAGAGGTATATCAGGGTTTATTGTCCCAGAAAGCTATGAATTATATGGAACAGAAACAAAGGTTGATGAAAATGGAAAAAGAATAATTTCACCGAATAATTGTATGTGGTTGACTTCTTTGGATAATGAGAAGAGACATCAGCCAATTGAATTGGTTAAGCAATATGAGGGAAATGAGGAAGCATACCCTTTTTATGATAATTACCGGGGAATAAATGTGAATAAAACGCAAGATATTCCGATGGATTATATGGGTGCAATGGGGGTGCCGATTACTTTCTTAAATAAATATGATCCTGAGCAGTTTGAGATTATCAAATTTAGGAAAGGTGATGATGACAAAGATTTGAAAATAAATGGTAAAGCACCATATTTTCGTATTCTTATTAAACGAAAGACAGCATAGTAATATGTGACATGAGACTATTGGGGATAGTATTCATGTCACTTTTGTATTTTTGCTGGTTATAAGAAATGTTAGTATATAGACAGCCTTTTAAGAGATGCTTTTACATATTTTTCATCTATGTCGGTTCCGATAAAACGTCGGTTATTTTTTAATGCAGCTTCGCCTGTAGTGCCAACTCCCATGAACGGATCAAAGACAATGTCATTTGGGTTAGAGGAAATTAACAGAAGATGCTCAATAAGTTCAAGAGGCTTTTGCGTTGGATGTTTTGGAGAAATAATTTTTTCGGGAAACATGCATGATGGGCATTCGAAGAAGTTATGCATTTGATCTTGAGAGAAAAAATTCCAAGTGTGACCTTTATTCCAGAGACACACAACTAGTTCACAACTGTTTAAAAAACTGTTGTGGTATACACTTTGTGTAGGAGTTGTCTTGTGCCAAACGAATATCTGGAATGTTGAGAATAACGGGTTAAATGCATCATACCATTTGCCAAGTAATGAATAACTAGTGAATATGAATATATTCCCCGTGGGTTTTATTATTCTGGTAAATGGTTCTATATAGTCGTTTGGATTTAAAGGAATGCTATCCCATTCGGCGATTTTGTTATTGATTGTTTTACCGTTATTTAAATGAATATTTCCTCTAGAAAATTGGGATAGATTGTATGGGGGATCTGTCAAAATTAGGTCAATAGATGAGTCTGGCAATCTTTTCATAAAATCAAGGTTGTTTTCGTTAAAAAGTTTATATGCGGTTGAATTAGTACTAAACAATTATTCCTCCTGTGAAAATTTTTCTGTTTTCTTTGAATGTGTATCATCTTTGACTTCTGAATCGGGAAGGAATACAAGGATATCATTTGGAGTGCAATCTAAGGCAGTACAAATGCTTTCAACTTTATCAAGGGCAATGTATTGTCCGTTTTTTATTTTTGAAATTATATTAGCAGAAATATTAGCGGCTCTCATTAGCTGAGAATGCGATATTTCACGCTCAATTAGTATGTGTTGCAATTTTTTATAGCTTACGCTCATATTCCTACCTCCAGAATAAAATAAAGGTATCACATTTCTGTGAAAAAATCAATAAAAATATGAAAGGAGAGGCAGGGGTATCCAAATCTCTACAACCTGTCTGCATAAAGACCAATGGCCCCCTTAGTGCGAATTTTCGCAGAATTAAACAGGGGGGATACCCACAGAATCCATATTATATGAAAATTTCCGCAGAATACCGCTTCTTTAGCCGATTTTGTTTTGCCGGATAATACCGAAATACGCATAAAAACCGTGTGTAAAACGATAGAAAAAGCACAGTTTTTATGCGTATTTTCTGACAGAAATATAATCAGAAATGTCTTGCTATTCTGTGCCGTCAGAGTGATATATGTACTACCGAATAAAGAAAGGCGGGTACATATTATGAAGAATGAAATCAGATTTACATTGGAATCAAAGCAGAGACCAAAACTGGCACAGGAGATTGGAAACATACTTGGAACAGCACCGCATTATGAACGGGTACCAAGCTGTGCATATGATATTGCAGGATACCGACTGGACAAGGAGGGGGGTACTGCACATCCCAGATGGAACAGAAAAAGAAACGGTGGAAGAACTGATTCGGCAGTTACGAGAGTGTGGGTTTCAGGACGATGCAGAAGTAAACGAAGAAGTGCCAGTGCAGCAGGAGAAACTGACAATAGCAATTCCAAAAGAAAGCCTTACGGATACGGCATTGGAAAATTTGCAGAAGATCATAGCAAATAAGCAGACCCTTTTCCAACGTGCATTTCGGACGGACAACACAGAAATTGAAATTACAGATGAAAAAATAAATTTCACATGGTTTCCATACACAGCGGATGGAGATGCAATCGCAGCTTATACGCAATTTATCTCAAGACTGTGTGATATGGCAAAAGATGCAAAAAGGGTATCATCAAAGCCGACCGAAACGGACAATGATAAATATGCTTTCCGATGTTTCCTTCTCAGGCTTGGCTTTATCGGAAATGAATATAAGACAGCAAGGAAGATTCTGCTCAGAAATCTGACTGGAAATTCAGCATTTCGTTATGGAGAATAAGGATAAAATCACACTGGGGTGTCGGTGAGAACCGATGCCCTTTTTCTATGAAAAATCAGTTGGGGCAGCTTGTGGCAGATAATATAGGTTATTCTTATAGGGACTATATAGAAAATAACCTATATTACTTGCCACATCTTGCCCCAGTGTGAAAAATGTAGTGGTTACGCCCAACGGTTATCATTTTCTTCCTGTATTTTCCGGTGATAAGCTGCGCGGGATTTTCTGCGGTTTCGCTCCTTTTTACATTCCGGATTATCACAGTATTTCTGCCGGTTTCCGTTCTTGATGAACAGGCGACCACAGCACTCACAGGTGGCAACACCAACCCGGTCTGCATAGGCAATCGGATAATCCGTAGGGATAGATACATATTGCGACAGGGCGAATCGGGCAGCGTCAAAAACAGAGTGGAAATCGGGCATGACCTTCAATTCTCCATTCTCATCTAATCCAAGCTTCATGGTTACTCCACTCATTTCATTTAGGTAAGTAGATATTTTACCAAGATGTTTCTGCATAGGAAATGAATTAAAATCTGCAAATTCATTTGTCCATGTGATCCGTGCAAGGTCATCGGAAATATCAAGCTGATCCAGACATTTTTTGAACATAAGGATAACAAGAGTGTCACGGTACAGTTTTTCTAAATCATCCCTCATCTCTTTTACATCTAAAGTAAAACTTCCAAGTATATTGGTAGATACGTCCCAATATTCTGTATCTTTATCTATATCCCATTTATATTCGGCAATACCGCCGAATGCATAGTAAGGGTGTGCGTACTGCTGACACCATGAAATGATATCATCGGCAGCAGTGTTGTCATCTTTTCCACGGATGCTCTGATACAGATTGTTCAGGGAAAGCCAGAGTTCGTTTCCGTCCAAGCCATAGCCGCGATTGAGCCGTGGCACATCTCCATCCCCCAGACAGGCGGTTATTATGATTTCTCCATCTTGTTCTGTTTTTTCATAATATTTGAAAGTTGCGGTCAGTCTCGCATCCGCACTCATTTTTCCTAAACTGAAATCTTCGTTCATATTCCACCTCCATTCTTACCGATAGAACTTACTTCCAGTACGACTTCTTACCAATAGAAAATAGTATTTGGTAACATTATAAAGTATACTGTGATAGAAAACAAGAGCAATTCATGTTTGAGATGCAGAGAGGAGGCTGGCTATGGATAAAGTCACGATGAGCGTACAGGAAATGGCGATGCAGATGGGAATCAGCCTGAGTAAAGCATATGCTCTGACCAGAGAGGCGGACTTCCCAATCGTCCGTGTTGGCAAGCGGGTATTGGTTCCGGTTTCGGAATTTAAAGTATGGTTATCAGCAAGAGCCACGGAAAAATGATGCATCGGGAAATAAGCGGGAAAGGAGGAACGCAGGATGTACGAAAAACTTCCAGAGCAGTTGAAAAAAGATGGGCGGTTCTGTCTGTGGAAATATGAAGAGAGAAATGGACGCATGACAAAAGTGCCGTATCAGATCAATGGCAAAAGAGCGAGCAGTGCCGATAAAAAGACTTTTTCGGATTTCCGATTGACAGTCAGTGCAATGGATGGATATGACGGAATTGGAATAGGTGCATTTGATGATTTTTGCATGGTCGATATTGACCACTGTGTGTTTGGTGGAAAGCTGACACAGATGGCAGAGGATATCGTGGAGAAAATGGATTCTTATACAGAAATCAGTCCATCCGGCACGGGAGTCCGCATTGTATGTAAGGCTTCTTCCCTGTCTTATGATACGGACAAATATTACATCAATAATCAGAAACTTGGTCTGGAAATTTATGCAGCAGGTGTGACGAGAAAATTCTGTACCCTAACAGGAAATGTAATTCGGAATCGTAGTATTGAGGAACGGAATGCTGAACTTGGCACAATATTGGAAACGTATATGCTCCGTCCGATTCCTAAGAAAAAGAACAGAACACAGGATGTTCCGGGCAGTTATTTTTCGGATGATTCGGTAATCCGACTGGCATCTGATTCCAGACAGGGAGAAAAGTTCAAAGCTTTATGGAATGGCGAGATTCCGGATGGAAAATCCCACAGTGATGCAGATATGTCGCTTGCAAGTATCCTCGCATTCTGGTGTGGTGGTGATACAGAGCAGATGGACAGGCTGTTTAGAAAATCCGGATTGATGCGGAGCAAGTGGGATCGTGTGCAGAGTGGTTCAACCTACGGTGCATTAACACTGGAAAAAGCAGTAGCACATGCGTTGGATTTCTACAGACCGTATGCAAGGGCATCAGCAGAGAGTGATTTTGATGATATGCTGCAGAAACTGATAGAACTCGATGTATCTGACAATCACAGATATCCGTGGAATGATAATGGATCAGGCAGATTATTTGCGGATGTGTATAAAGATATCGCCCGATATGTGCCGGAAAGAAAAAAGTGGTATGTGTATGACGGTACCCGTTGGATTCCTGACATTGGAGGATTGAAAACAATGGAACTTGCAAAAGCACTTGCAGACAGTCTGGTCAGATATGCACTGACGATTACCGATGAACGCAGAAGAAAAGATTATCTGGAGTATTCCGCAAAATGGCAGAGCCGGAATTACCGCAACACTTATATCAGCGATGCTCAGAGCGTCTATCCGATTGCTATGTCCGAATTTGACCGCAATATTTATTTCCTGAACTGTCAGAATGGAACACTGGATTTGCAGACAGGAGAATTTCATCCGCATACACCACAGGATAAACTGACCAAGATCGCCGGAGCAGCCTATGATCCAAATGCTGAGAGTTCACGTTTTACCAGATTTGTTTCAGAAGTGATGAGCGGGGATATGGAGAAAGCAAGGTTCATGCAGAAAAGTCTTGGATATGGTCTGACAGGCGATACCCGTTATGAATGTATGTTTTTCTATTATGGTGCAACCACCAGAAATGGAAAAGGAACACTGATGGAAAGCACGCTTCATGTGATGGGAGATTATGGTCTGACTGTTCGCCCGGAGACGATTGCTGCAAAGCCGTCTGCCAACAGTCAGAATCCAACAGAGGATATTGCAAGGCTTGCCGGAGTGCGGTTTGCCAATATTTCAGAGCCAAGGCGGGGATTGGTGCTGAATGAAGCACAGATAAAAAGCATGACGGGAAATGATACGCTGAATGCCCGATTTCTGCACGAAAACAGCTTTGATTTTAAGCCACAGTTCAAGTTGTATGTAAATACAAATTATCTTCCGGCTATCACAGATATGACTCTGTTTTCAAGTGGGCGCATCGTGATCATTCCGTTTGACAGACATTTTGAGGAATGGGAACAGGACCAGAACCTAAAGGCAGAATTTTCCAAGCCGGAGGCAGCAAGTGCAATTTTAAATTGGCTGATTGAAGGATATACCCTCTTACGGGAGGAAGGATTTGTACAACCCAAAGCCGTGAAAGATGCCACTATATCCTATCAGCATGACAGCGATAAAATGGAGCTTTTTGTAGAGGGGTTTTTGGAACAGGAGGATGGTGCGGAATGCCGGACTTCAGCCGTGTATCAGGCATACAGGAACTGGTGTAATGACAATGGTTATTTTGCGGAGAATAGCCGGAATTTCAATCAGGCACTCCGTGCAATCGGCTCGGTAGTCCGCAAGCGTCCGAAAGATGGCGGAGAAAAGACCACACTTTTAACAGGTTATCGGCTCTTGTGCAGAGATTTTCTAGGCTGACGAAAAAGGAGGTACACATGGGAAAACAGAAGATAGTACCGCCGATGCGGTTTGAACCATCGGATTTTTCAACAGATAAGTACAGATGCGTAAATGTTATCAATTTAAAGGATAGATGCCCTGTCATTATTATGGCAAGCGAATCCTGTGATCCACCTTATTATCGCGTGATGGACGGGGCATTGGAGATGTTTTATCTGTCTTATTCCGAAGCGGTGGATTACTGCAGACAAAGAGGTTACATGACACAGAAATAAGAAATTCAGGAGGTTTATTATGGTTAACAGCACAGCTTATTATAACGATTTTTGGAATGAAATGAGAGGAGTACAGGCGGTTACAGACAGCTTTTACAACAACCGTGAAAGCAAAACGAATGCGTACCATCTGCCAGAAGCGTCAAATAGGAAATATATGGCAGCATTACAGAAAGAAAGCGTGGCCCGTCAGTTGGCAACCGTTGTGAATGCAACCAGGAGCGACAGCCGTATCTATGCCTTTGACTGTGAAGGTCAGGCAGAATGGGGAGATGGAAATGACGCAGAAGACATGAATAATGAGGACGATTTCAAAAGATTTGATGTACAGGCATACAGGCTGTCTGAACTTGTCAAACTGGGAACGGTGTTTACCTCTGATCAGTCCTTTGCTATTGAGGATTATGTAATCGGGAAAATGGCACGTTGTTTCGGCACAAGCGAGGAGCAGGCATTTATTAACGGAACAGGGGTAAATCAGCCAACAGGCATTTTGCACGCCACTGATGGAGCGAAAACGGGCGTGACGGCAGAGAGTGATTCTGCCATCAGCTATGATGAAATCATCAAACTGTATCTGTCTGTGGGTAAGAAGTACCGTAAGCATGGCACTTGGCTTATGAACGATGAAACGGCTCTTGCACTCCGTACCCTCAAAGACTCAGCAGGAAGCTATCTGTGGAAGGACAGCACTGAAACGATTTTCTCAAAGCCTGTGCAGATCATTGATTCTATGCCGTCTATCGGAAAGGGACAGAAAGTAATCGCATTTGGAGATTTCAGCAATTATTGGTTGGTTCAGCGTTTTCCTATGACCATCCGCACATTGAAAGAAAAATTTGCCATACGAGGACAGATTGGATATCTGGGATGTGAGTATCTGGACGGAAAACTGATCCGTAAGGATGCGGTCAAGGTGCTCCAGATGGCAGCAGATTAAGCAGTTGGGGCTGTGGGGATACCGCAGTCCCTTATGGAAGGAGGATTGCACATGGCAATAGAAAAACATGATACTTCCGGCAGTATGGAAAATACACTTGTCCCTGTAAGGGAAAAGTATACGCTCACAATCAAGGAGGCAGCAGCTTATTTTAATATTGGCATTAAAAAGATGAGAAGGATTGCAGAGGATAACCTTGGAACTGTGGCAGTTTATTGTGGAAACAGGTTCTTGATTATCCGTCCTAAGTTTGAAGAATTTATCCTTAATTCATCAGAAATATAATTCCTTTTATCTGCCGAAAGTAGTTGCTATTTCCAGGGAGTAGAGCGAATATACGATGAACCCATTAAACCTTTGAAAACAGCCACTTTCGGCAGAAAGGAAGTGTATTATGGCAAGACCGGATTTAGCAGAAAAGGATATATTGAACCCTTCGGAGGCAATCGACTATTTCGTTCTGAGCAGAAGAAAGTTCTATGATTTATTGAAAAATACGGATGGTGAGGATTTCTTGGCATACTACGGAGAACGCAAGCTGATTCTCCGTGTTGCATTTGAGAAATATCTGTTGCACCATCCAGAGTTGAGGAGGCGAGGCTAATGGCAAAAGCAGGAAGAGGACAGACAAGGCGGGATTCCAAACGCAGGGTTCTCAGACCGGGAGAGAGCGTAAGGGCAGATGGAAAATATCAGTATAAGTACCATATTGATGGAAAACCACATTTTGTCTATAGCTGGAAACTGGAACCAACAGACAAACTGCCAAAGGGCAAAAAGCCATGCCTGTCACTCAGAGAACTGGAGAAGCAGGTCAATACGGATTTGGATTTGCTTATAAATATCGTGGACGGGCAGATGACAGTGTGTGAATTGGTAGACCGTTATCTGAAAACCAAAACGGGAGTAAGGCAGAGTACCAAGCAGGGATATGTTACAGTGCAGAGATTACTTGCAAAGGAATCCTTTGGCAAAAAGACAATCCGAAGTGTGAAAACATCGGATGCCAAGTTATTTCTCATCAAGCTGCAACAGGAAGATGGAAAAAGCTACAGTTCCATTCATACCATCCGGGGAGTGCTGCGACCAGCTTTTCAGATGGCGGTGGATGATGATATTCTTGTAAAGAATCCATTCGGATTCCAGCTTGCCGGAGTATTGGTAAATGACGCAGTGACAAGAGAAGCAATATCCAAAGAGCAGATGCGAAAGTTCTTAAAGTTTGTGCATGATGATGTGGTGTATTGTAAATATTATGAAGTAGTGTACATACTCTTTCATACAGGAATGCGAATATCGGAATTTTGTGGTCTGACACTAAAAGATATTGATCTTGAGAAAAGGACAGTGAATATCGACCACCAGTTGCAGAGAACATCGGATATGCGATATATCATCGAAACAACAAAGACAGATGCTGGAACAAGGGTACTGCCGATAACAGAGGATGTGGCAGAAATGTTTCGAGCAATCATCGAGGACAGAAATGTTCCCAAAGTAGAAAAATCCATTGATGGCTACAGTGGATTCTTATTTTATGATGACAATGGAATGCCCCTTGTGGCAATGCACTGGCAGCACCGATTCAACCACATGGTCGGTAGATACAATGATATTTACCGAGTGCAGATGCCAAACATCACACCGCATGTGTGCCGACACACCTATTGCAGTAATATGGCAAAATCGGGAATGAAGCCCAAGACACTGCAGTACCTCATGGGGCATTCGGATATATCAGTCACAATGAATGTGTACACGCATATCGGATTCGATGATGCTGAGGAAGAACTGAAACGGATGGAAGACTTCCGAAAGGCACAGGCAGAGATTGAAAAGAAGAACGAGAAACCGATGTCACAGAAGATGTTTAAGGTGGTGTAATTTAATTAAAGAAGCGGGATAATTAGTTTGGTCAGTATTATAGAGATATAATACTGGCTTTTTTACGAAACGAGCAATAAATGTTGACGCAATGTATTGAAAATAATAAAAATGTTGACGCAACATATTGACGCGATGATTCAAGTGTGATATTTTATATTTATCAAATATGTTTTGGAGGTGCTTTTGTGGCAGAAGTATTTAAATTACCAGGTTCTTCATATGAAGAAATCACTAAAATAATTAGAGCTTATTCTAATGTAAAAAATGGACAAGTATTATCCTTAGCAGATTTGGCTCAAATGTCGGGAATGGATAAAACGATTATTAGTAGAAATAATGGGTTTCTTTTGCAATTAAGGTTGATTACTGAAGGAAATAAAAAGGCACCTACAGAAATGTGTATTACCTTAGGTAGAGCATATAATTTGGGGATGACAGAGCAAATATCTAAAATCTGGTTTGAAATTGTAAAAAATGATGAGTTTTTAAATAGAATGATTTCAACAATACAAATTAAAACGGAAATGCCAAAACAAGAATTTGTGAATCATATCGTTTTCTCGTCGGCGAATAATAATTCGAATAATGCGAGAGCAGGTGCTTCAGCCATAATTGAGATTTTAAAATTAACTCAAATGATTGAAGAAAAAGACGGAATGATTGTGTCTGGAAAGAGTAATGCTGTTGAAGAAAGTATCACAAGTGAAAAAACTCAAAACGAACAAGAAATAAAGACGCAAGAAATAAGAAAAGCAGACAGCAGTGTCAAAGAGATAAATCCACTTGAAGTAGGATATTATATTCAAAGCTATACATGTGAATCAGGTAAACTTGCAAAAATTATTATTCCGGAAGATGCTACAGAAGATGATTTGTTTGCATTTGAAGATATGTTGAAAATTGTTTTGAAAAGAAAATTCAAGTTGAATTCATAGATATAAGGAGTTTTTATGAAAGAATATTACTTATTTTTGGATGAATCTAAACCAAATACAAATTTTCGCAATTTCACATTGGGTGGGGTTGTTATCGAAAAAAGCGTGTATGAGAATATTATAAAACCTGAAATAGTTAAAATAAAAAGAGAGTGTTTTGGCAATGATGATGTAATATTGCATGAAATAGACATTCGAAAAAAACAGGGAGAATATATCTCTGTGACTAAAGAACAGCAAGAAAAATTTTTCACTAAATTGGAAAATTTATTTGTGAGTAGTGAGATTATGGTTCTTGCAGTTTCTATTAATATAGATGAGTTGGATGTTTTATATGGTGAAAATGATAGGAATGATATTTACTATATTGCATTACAGTTATTGATGGAAAACTATACACACTTTTTGATTGCTAATGATGGAACAGGAGAATTGTATTTGGAAAGTACGGATGCAGTGAACAATAGTAAATTGCAAAACCTATTCCATATGTTGAAGGCGACAGGAACGCTTTTTGTGAAGAAAGAAGTGTTACAGAATCGTCTAGGGGCAATAAGCTTTCCACCTAAAAGTGATAATATTATAGGACTACAATTGGCAGATTTTATACCGAATGTTTTAGCAAGAAAAGCTCTTGGAAAGAATCAAAAACCATTTTCAATATATAATGGTATTGAAAATAAGTTATATGATGGTAAAATAAAAAAGAAAGATAGATTTGGTTTTAAAATAATTCGTTAATGCTTGACAAGCAAACAATAAATGATGTATTATAGCTATGTAAGAGGAAATGCATAGCTATTCGTCTTGCATATGAAAAAAGAATTGCGTAGCTTTTCTTTTTTTTGCTTATTTTTCTGAAAAATGCATATGATATAATATGTTTGTGGAATGCGAAGTTTTTCTGCAGGCTAATATTGGGAGCGCATGACATAGTTTTGCGCTCCTTTTCTTGTTCTGTGTACTAGGGTGATTTTGAAAGTGTAGATCATTAGTAGTAAGCCGTTTCCTTTTACTACCAATTCTACTACTAACAGGTAGTAACAACTTGCTAAATTATGCTATAATTTGTCCAGTTGACATTTAAACAACACTTTTACGAAATATCCGAAAACCCTTGCAAAACAGGGCATTCCGGGCAGCTCAAGGAGAAATAAAACAATGATAAAAATACTTTTCATCTGCCACGGCAAGGACTGTGAAAAGCCTTATAAATCAAGGGATAATGGGGCAAAACGGGGCATAGTTTGGTAGTCAGAGCATTTGGGAACTACGGTAATACTACGAATGGGAAAATGAAAAATAGGAAATGTGGATAATCGTTAAAATGTGAGGTCATATCGTAAAATAATGGTCATAAATGACCTGAATAATCAAATGATTGCTATAAAATTGAAAATAAATGTTGTAATTTCCTTAGATTTAACATATACTAATACCAACAGAACCCAACACGCCTCTCAACGATGCGGACCACGTTGGGTCTTTTAATTTTATGGAGAAAAAAATATATGAGTGAACTGAAGCAACATCAACCGTCTATGACGATTGATGAACAGATTGAAAATTTAAAATCACTTGGACTTATCATCAATGATGAAGAGTATGCGAAGAAGATATTAAATGATATTTCATATTTTAGATTAGTAAAAGCATATAGTTTAGGGTTCAAATCTAAAAACGGAGAGTATAATGATGGTGTGATATTTGAGCAAATAGTAGAGTTATATTTGTTTAATGCAAATTTCAGACAGATTACATTTGCTGAAATTGAAAAAATAGAGGTTAATGTTAGATGTAGGATCGCTAACTATTTCGCAGAAACATATGGTGTACTAGGTTATAAGGAAGCAGCAAATTTTGATGACGAAGAATACCATAAGATGTTTATAAAAGATATTAAAGAAGAAGTTGGTAGAAATTCAAAGGCTCCATTTGTAAGAAATTTTAGAGAGAACTATGAGGGCGGCGAACTTCCTATTTATGCATTAGTAGAAGTGTTTAGCTTTGGAACACTTTCAAAGTTCTACAAGAACATGAAGAACGTAGATAAGAAGGTGGTAGCAAAAAGCTTTGGGATTGGTTATACATATTTAGAAAGCTGGCTAGAGAGTATTTCTTATGTGCGCAATATCTGTGCACATTATGGCAGACTATACAATGCAAAGCTTTCTAAGACACCAACTCTGTATAAAGAGTATTCACAAGCTGGTATTGGTAATAATCGAATCTTTGGTGTACTACTTTGTATGAAGCAGATTTTTAAGAGTGATAAGCATTGGAATCTTTATGTGGATCAAATAGAATTGTTAATAGATAAGTATGAAAAAGTAGATGTGAAGACAATGGGATTTCCTGAGAATTGGAAGGAACTATTAGAACAGAAATAAGAGGTTGATAAGCCTTTGAAACAGAATATGTTCAAGGTGGTTTAAAAATAGAATATTAAAAGGAATTGGTGGCACTAGGGCGTATAGCTTGGGTGCCTTTTTATCTGGTAAAAATATGCCTTGGCTGATATAATGTAATTTGAAAATAGAGTAAAATAGCTTGGTATATATAGTTAGTTATTAATGGCATCTGAGATATCATTGGGTGCTTTGCGATAGGGAGGATAACCAGCATGTGGCAAAGTTGGTGTGGCTTGTAGTATAAAGTAGATTTAAAATATCAGGAACCTGATAACGGAGTAAAAAATAAAAAAAGATAAAATAATACCCCCTTAACTTGCAAAATTGAATTTCGTTTATTATGATAAAAATATAAATCGAATGATCGGAGAATATTATATGGATTTATATAAGAGAGAAAATTACTTAAAAAAATTAGGGGGGTTATCATGATGCAGAGATGATAAAGGCATTGACTGGGGTTCGAAGATGTGGAATTATCCCCAATATATACTTACACGAAATGATATGGTGCAAAGGCGAAATGGGATTATTCATAAAAATATTCCAGAATTTATGAGTAATGGAGAGATGTTTTAAGAATTTTACAAATCGGCGTTTATCAGAATGATACCTTTATTTGAAACAAAAAAGAAAGCAATGGTAATGAAATGATAGTTAGAAAAGCTATGGGCGTTTTTTTGTTATGGCAACGAGCCAAGTGAATTTTATTGATTTGAAGTAGGGCTTATGGTTAAAAAGATACTTAATTACTTTTCAAGGGGAGAATTGATGTTGCCGGAAAAGAAACAGTCATAATGTTCGTCATTGCGGCCATAGTCACAGCGGCGTTTTACTTTATACTGGATTATTTTAACACTGCAAATATCATCCCAAGCACAATTTCGGTGACAACAAGTTTCCTTGCGGTTTATCTGACTTTTAGACGAAGTGCCTATTTCAGTCTGGCATACGCCGCCAATGATATCGTCCTCATTATCTTGTGGGGACTGGCCAGTCTTTATGACATGGCATACATCGCCGTGGTGGTGTGCTTTGTGGCATTTTTTGCAAATGACATATATGGCTTTCTAAGCTGGAAGAGGATGAAGGTCAAGCAGAGAGGGCAGGAAAAGGGAAGAGATTATTTTGATGTGACCTATGGCGGACTAGGGAAGATAGACTTTAAGCGGACTAAGCCCCTGGGCTACGGCGATGAGTGCTGCGATTTTCATTTTTTGAGAAAGTAGGCGGGACATCCGCAAAAGGTATTGACATTCACATTTTATGTTTTATAATGTTACAAGAAAGAAAATTTAATAAAGCTATAAACCGATGAAGGAGAGGAGTACCTCTTTATGATGTCTTCCAGAGAGCTGCGGTGGTGGGATGCAGTAGAATAGTAAGATGGGAATGGACTCCTGAGGGCACAGTCAAATGCATGTAGTTTATGCAAAGTATTCTGTGACGTGTGGCATACGTCAGTTGTCGTGGATATGAAGGTATTCAGCTAAGAGCATGGGTCGTTTCCATGAATTCAGGGTGGCACCGCGGATAACAAAGTATATTCGTCCTTGATAGATATTTATATCTGTCAGGGACTTTTTTAATGCAAATTAATGGAAATATTTAAGACAGCCATGAAAGTATCTCCTGACAGACAAAGCAGCTAATACCATACAGAAGTGCAGATGAGACAAAGTTACATTATTAACAGCACTATCTAAAAAAACAAACATGAAGTATCAGTATTGCCGGAGAAAGTCGATACTGAAACAGTGATGTTCAAAGGTGAAAGGAGAAAAAACATGATCAAAGAAGCTATCGTAAAAATTGTGAACAAAGAGGATCTCGCATACCAGGAAGCATATGACGTAATGAACGAAATAATGGGGGGCGAGACAACACCAACCCAGAATGCAGCATTCCTTGCAGCACTTTCAACCAAGAGTGCAAAGGCAGAGACAACAGACGAGATCGCAGGCTGTGCAGCAGCCATGAGAGATCACGCCACAAAGGTTGACACAGGAATGGATATATTTGAGATCGTAGGAACAGGCGGAGACAATGCCCAGAGCTTTAACATTTCCACAACAGCAGCTCTTGTTGCAGCAGCCGGCGGAATGAAGGTTGCAAAGCACGGAAACAGAGCAGCTTCATCCCTCTGCGGTACAGCAGATTGTCTTGAGGCACTTGGGGTAAATATAAATCAGGAGCCTGAAAAGTGTGTCGAGCTTCTCAAGGAAGTAGGCATGTGCTTCTTCTTCGCACAGAAATATCACACATCAATGAAGTATGTTGGAGCCATAAGAAAAGAGCTTGGTTTCAGAACTGTATTTAATATCCTTGGACCTCTTACCAATCCGGGAAGCCCTAAAATGCAGCTTCTTGGTGTATATGATGAGTACCTTGTAGAGCCATTGGCACAGGTTCTTATAAATCTCGGCGTTGAGCGTGGAATGGTCGTATATGGAATGGACAAGCTGGATGAGATCTCCATGAGTGCACCAACTAAGATCTGCGAGTTCAAGGACGGATGGTTTAAGACATACATCATCAATCCTGAGGACTTTGGATTTGAGAAGTGTACAAAGGACGAGCTTAAGGGTGGCACTCCTGCTGAAAATGCAGAGATTACAAGAAACATCCTTAAGGGTGAGAAGGGACCAAAGAGAAATGCGGTTCTCATGAATGCCGGAGCTGCCCTTTACATCGGAGGAAAGGCAGAGAACTTCAAGGCAGGCATAGAGCTTGCAGCAGAGATCATCGACTCAGGCAAGGCAACTGAGACCCTTGAGAAATTCATCGAGGTCAGCAATCGATAATATTCAGAATGATCAATAAAATAAGACGATCAGTCAAAAGGCTGAACAACAAATAAGATGTTCAGTGCAAATAATAGATATGTACAGTGTTGACAATGTTATCACTATATCAGTTTGAACATTACAGCATGTCATGACGGAAAAATTACGAGAAGGAGATAGAAATGTCAATTCTTGCAGAGCTGGCAGCATATGCCACATACAGAGTAGAACAGGCAGAAAAGCACACAAGTCTCGCTGACATCAAAAAAATGGCAGAGGATATGCCTAAAGGGAAATTTGAATTTGAAAATGCACTTTCCGGAAAGGAGCTTTCGTTTATCTGCGAATGTAAAAAAGCGTCACCTTCAAAGGGCGTCATCGCAGAGGATTTTCCTTATGTGCGGATCGCAGAGGAATATGAAAAAGCTGGTGCCGACTGCATATCAGTCCTCACGGAGCCTAAGTGGTTCCTTGGAAAGAATGAGTATCTGAAGGAGATCACCGAAAGGGTAAATATCCCATGTATCAGAAAGGATTTCACAGTAAACGAGTACATGATATATGAGGCGAAGCTTCTTGGTGCCTCGGCGGTGCTGCTCATTTGCTCCATACTTACAGAGGAACAGATAAAGAAATACATAGGCATATGTGATGAGCTTGGCATGAGTGCTTTGGTGGAGGCTCACGACGAGGCAGAGATCACCATGGCAGTAAATGCCGGTGCAAGGATCATCGGGGTAAATAACCGGAATCTCAAGGACTTCTCGGTTGACACCGGAAACAGCAGAAGGCTCAGGGCACTGGTGCCGGAGAACGTGATATTTGTAGCGGAGAGCGGAGTGAAGACGGAAGAGGATATCAGAGCATTGAGAGCCGCCGGGGTAAATGCGGTTCTCATAGGCGAAACACTTATGAGAGCTGACGACAAGAAACAAAAGCTTGATGAATTGAAAGCCTGACAGGAAAATATAAAAAATTAAAAGCTTTGCGTCCGGATATTGACGAGAAAGCCTGGTGCAAAGCTAAAGATACAGGAGGTTTCATGACGAGAATAAAGCTATGTGGCCTGACAAGGATTCAGGATATAGAAATTGCAAATAAACTAAAGCCGGAATACATAGGCTTCGTTTTCTGGGACAGGAGCAGCAGAAATGTCAGTGCAATGCAGGCTGCAAGGCTTAAAGGAAAGCTTGATCCGGAGATAAAGGCCGTAGGAGTATTTGTCAATGCTCCGGCTGAACAGGTAATAAGCTATTATAATGTCGGCATCATAGACATAGCACAGCTTCATGGAAATGAAAATGAGGAATATATAAAGAAGCTTCACGATGCAGGACTGACAGTCATAAAGGCTTTTAAGATGAAGAAGTCCGGTGAGAAGGGGCATGAAGAAAGCAAGTCCGGGAAAAAAGAAATATTCAACAAAGAAGAAATACGCGAGACTTCAGAGAACACAAAGAACTCTGAATATAATTCCGTAGATAATATAATCTCAGAAGCCATAAAAAGCTCCGCGGACTACATAATGTTCGACCCCGGAAAGGGAGAGGGAGCAGCCTTTAACTGGCAGCTCATAAAGGATGTAGAGAGGAAATTCTTTCTGGCAGGAGGTTTAACCCCGGAGAATGTAGGAAACGCTGTGGAGACAGTTCATCCATTTGCAGTGGATGTAAGCTCCGGTATCGAAACCGACGGACACAAAGCCCCAGATAAGATGTCAGCTTTCGTGGAGAAAGCAAGATGCTGAATGAAATGTAAGCTATGTCAAGACATACGTTGACCCCAATATAAGCTATATTTAGATATATAATTTATGAAATATAAGTGTAATGAAACATATATTTATAAATCCCTGGTGGAAGCTCATATATGACGTATAAAACAGTACATGGCGAAATTTTTCGTAATGAGGTTTGACCTTGCTACCAGCACAAAGCCCATGTTTGAAGTCCGTTAGGACGAGTTTGGGCGACTGCTGGTTAATAAGCAGGTCGAACCGAATAGAAAAATAAGCAGTACTGGTTATATGTCATATATGAGCATTCAAAGAGCATTCAAAGAGCATTCAAAGAGCATTTAAAAGGAAGGAGATACAAAGATGACAAACGAAAAAGGAAGATTTGGTATTCATGGTGGACAGTACATTCCGGAAACACTTATGAATGCAGTTATAGAGCTGGAGGAAGCATACGATCATTACAAGAATGATCCTGAATTTAACAAAGAGCTTACAGAGCTTTTAAATGAATATGCAGGAAGACCTTCAAGATTATATTACGCAGAAAAGATGACAAAGGATCTGGGTGGAGCAAAGATCTACTTAAAGAGAGAAGACCTGAACCATACAGGAGCCCACAAGATAAATAACGTACTTGGACAGGCACTGCTTGCCAAGAAGATGGGCAAGACAAGACTTATCGCCGAGACCGGTGCAGGACAGCACGGAGTTGCCACAGCTACAGCAGCCGCCCTTATGGGAATGGAGTGTGTAGTATACATGGGCGAAGAGGATACCAAGAGACAGGCACTTAACGTGTACCGTATGAAGCTTCTTGGAGCAGACGTAGTTCCTGTTAAGAGCGGAACCGCAACCCTCAAGGACGCCGTATCAGAGGCAATGAGAGAGTGGACCTCAAGGATCAGCGATACCCACTATTGCCTGGGTTCTGTAATGGGACCACATCCTTTCCCAACCATCGTCCGTGATTTCCAGGCGGTTATCTCAAAGGAGATCAAGGAGCAGATCATGGATAAGGAGGGAAGACTTCCTGACGCAGTTATCGCATGTGTGGGAGGCGGTTCAAATGCCATCGGTTCCTTCTACAATTTCATCGAGGACGAGGGCGTTAAGCTCATAGGCTGTGAGGCTGCCGGAAGAGGAATAGATACATTTGAAACAGCAGCCACTGTAAATACAGGAAGCCTTGGAATATTCCACGGCATGAAGTCTTACTTCTGCCAGGACAAATACGGACAGATCGCGCCGGTATATTCAATCTCAGCCGGACTTGACTATCCGGGTGTGGGACCGGAGCATGCATACCTTCACGACATAGGTCGTGCAGAATATGTGCCGATCACAGACGACGAGGCAGTTGAGGCATTTGAGTACCTTGCAAAGACTGAGGGAATAATCCCTGCAATAGAGTCTGCCCACGCCGTTGCATACGCCAGAAAGCTGGCACCGACCATGGACAAGGATCAGATAATAGTAGTTACAATATCAGGCAGAGGCGATAAGGACTGTGCAGCTATCGCCAGATACAGAGGAGAGAATATTTATGAGTAAGATAGCAGAAGCATTTAAGAACGGAAAAGCATTTATACCTTTTATTACCTGTGGTGATCCGGATCTTGACACCACAAAGCTTGTCATAAAGGAGATGGTTGCAAATGGTGCCGACCTTATCGAGCTTGGAATACCATTTTCAGATCCTACGGCAGAAGGACCGGTTATCCAGGGGGCAAATATCAGAGCCTTGAGTAACGGAGTTACAACCGATGATGTATTTGCAATGGTTAAGGACATAAGAAAAGAAGTAACCATACCTATGGTATTCATGACCTATGCAAATGTAATATTCTCCTATGGTGCAGAGAAATTCATCTCAACCTGTAAGGAGATCGGCATAGACGGACTTATCCTTCCGGACATCCCATATGAGGAAAAGGGCGAGTTCCTTGATGTCTGTGAGAAATACGACGTAGACCTTATCTCAATGGTAGCCCCTACATCAGGCGACAGGATCGCCATGATCGCAGCAGAGGCAGAGGGCTTCATCTATGTTGTGTCAAGTCTTGGTGTTACAGGTGTCAGAAGCGAGATAAAGACAGATATAAATTCCATCGTTGATATAATCAGGGCAAATACAGATGTGCCATGTGCCATAGGCTTCGGTATCTCAACACCTGAGCAGGCAAAGGTTATGGCAGCAGAGGCAGACGGTGTTATCGTTGGATCAGCCGTAATCAAGCTCCTTGAGAAATACGGCAAGGAAGCACCAAAGTATGTTGGTGAGTATGTGAAGAGTATGAAGGAGGCATGTCATGTATCCTGAACTTAAGGCAGTAAAGGAAATTGCAGAAAATGGGAACTACAGAAGAATACCTGTATGTATAGAAATGTTGTCCGACAGATACACTCCCATAGAAGTTACCAGAAGACTCAGGGAGGTAAGCCGTCAGTGCTATCTTCTTGAGAGTGCGGGACAGAGTGAGAACTGGGGACGTTATACATTTCTTGGATATGATCCTATCCTTGAGGTGACCTGCAACAACGGAACTGTAACCGTAAAGGAGACAGTTGACGGAAGCGGCAAGGTCATAAGCAGTGAGAAGACCGCTCATCCTGGAAATGTATTAAGAAAGATAATTGCCGATCATAAGACAGCAGTGGTTCCGGGTATGCCTACATTTACAGGTGGTCTTGTGGGATATTTCTCATATGATTACATAAAGTACAGTGAGCCGAAGCTGAAGCTTGCCGACCATGGCGAGGGTGACTTTAAGGATATGGATCTCATGCTGTTTAACGATGTCATTGCATTTGACAATTTTAAGCAGAAGATATACCTGATCACAGGAGTGAAGACAGAGGATATTGACAACTCATATGTTAAAGCTGAGGACAGATTAAAGAGACTTGCGGAGCTTATAAAGAACGGCAGGAAGAAGGAGTTCCAGCCCCTTAAGCTCAAGACAGAGATTAAGCCACAGTTCTCCAAGGAACAGTATATGGGCATGGTGGAAAAGGCGAAGGAGTATATCCACGAGGGTGACATATTCCAGGTGGTGCTGTCAAATCCCATGAGAGCCGAGGCTGAGGGAAGCCTGTTCGACACCTATAGGGTTTTAAGGACCACAAATCCATCCCCTTACATGTTTTATTTCTCCAGTGACGACATAGAGATCGCAGGAGCTTCACCGGAGACCCTTGCGAAGCTTGACAAGGGCAGCATAAGTACATTTCCACTGGCGGGAACCAGACCGAGAGGTAAGACACCTGAGGATGACATTGCCACAGAAAAGGAGCTTCTTGAAGATGAGAAGGAGCTGGCTGAGCACAACATGCTGGTGGATCTGGGCAGAAATGACATAGGAAAGATAAGTAAGATTGGCTCAGTCCATGTGGAGAAATACATGGAGATAGAGAGATACTCCCATGTAATGCACATAGGTTCAACAGTTGTGGGTGAGATCCGTGATGACAAGGATTGCGTTGACGCAGTTGACGCCATACTTCCTGCCGGCACTCTGTCAGGTGCACCTAAGTTCCGTGCCTGCGAGATAATAGAGGAGCTTGAGCAGAGCAAGCGAGGTATATACGGCGGAGCCATAGGCTACATTGATTTCGCGGGAAATCTTGATGTATGTATCGCCATAAGACTTGTATATAAGAAGAACGGCAGTATCTGCATAAGATCCGGAGCAGGTATTGTCAGCGACTCCAATCCTGCAAAGGAAGCTGAGGAATGTGTAAATAAGGCAAAGGCAGTGGTAGACGCTGTAAATCTTGCAGAGGGAGGTCTGGAATAATGATATTACTGATAGATAATTATGACAGCTTCTCATACAATGTGTATCAGCTTGTGGGCAGCGTCAACAGTGATGTGAAGGTCATAAGAAATGATGACTGCACAGTGGAGGAAATAGAGAAAATGGCTCCCGAAGCCATAATCATATCTCCGGGACCGGGAAGACCTGAGGACGCCGGAGTATGTATAGATGTGATAAAATATTTTGCCGGCAAGATCCCTATACTTGGAATATGCCTGGGACATCAGGCAATATGCCAGGCTTTTGGTGCCACAGTAACCTATGCCAGGGAGCTTATGCACGGAAAGAGGAAGGAAATGATCAAGACCTGCGAAAGTGCTATATTTGCAGGGTTGCCGGAGCGTTTCTACGCAGCAAGGTATCATTCCCTTGCGGTTGATCCTGCGACCCTTCCAAAGGAGCTTAAGGTCACTGCCGTAAGCGAAGACGGAGAGGTAATGGCAGTGGAGCACACAGAGTACCCTGTATTCGGACTCCAGTTCCATCCGGAATCCGTAATGACAGATGACGGCAGGATCATGATAGAGAATTTCTTGAAGACGGTTAAGTAGATAAAATTTTTTGAAGGTCGTCAGGCAGATAACGTATTGTCAAAAAGTATATTTAAAATTATAATGTCTGTGGCATTTTCCCGTGAAGGTGCCACAGATTTTTATTTAAGGCAACGAGTCAGGTGCGACATGCCTGCATGATCGGATCTGACAGTAAAAAGACAGGAAGAAACAATGAGTACCAGAGGACAGGAGATAAAGAAGGCATTTAAGTGTGCCTTTCCATATACAATACCAATAATGACCGGATTTGGCTTTTTAGGAATGACCTACGGAATATACATGAATTTGTCGGGATTCAGCTTCGTGTATCCCCTCATCATGAGCTTTGCCATATTCGGGGGAAGTCTGGAATTTTTGGCAGTAACAATGCTGCTGTCACCATTTGCACCGTTGCAGGTATTCCTTATGACCATCATGGTGCAGGCAAGGCACCTGTTCTACGGAATAACCATGCTGGACAGATACAAGGGCATGGGCTGGAAGAAGTTCTACCTTATATTCGGCATGTGCGATGAGACCTTCAGCGTAAACTGTACAGCAGAGGTTCCCGAGGGAGTGGACAAGGGCTGGTTCTATCTGTTTGTTACATTACTGAACCGGTTTTACTGGATAGCCTCCGCCACCCTTGGAGGAATACTTGGGGGATTGATAAAGTTCAACACTAAGGGGCTGGACTTTGTTATGACAGCCATGTTCGTGGTGATCTTCCTTGACCAGTGGCTTAAGGACAAGCACCATGTAAGTGCATGGGTAGGAGTCATATCAAGTGTCACTTGTTTGGTGGTATTTGGGGCGGACAACTTCATGATCCCTACCATGGCATGTATATTACTGTTCTTAAGTGTCCTCAGAAAGCCCATAACCGAGAAGCTTCAGGATGAAGAAACAGAAAAAGATCATATAAAAAACACAGAAATGGGGGAAAATTAGCATGACATTAACTCAACAGGTAATAACAATAGCCATGTGCGTTGTGGGAACAATGCTCACCAGATTTCTTCCGTTTATGATATTTGGCAATAAGAGGGAGACACCCAAATATATAAAATATCTTGGAAGGGTGCTGCCGGGAGCTATATTTGCAATGCTGGTGGTGTACTGTCTGAGAAATGTATCGGTAATGCAGTATAGCTACGGACTTCCGGAGCTGATCGCCATAGCCGTGACTATAGGGCTTCACCTGTGGAAGAGACAAATGCTCTTATCCATAGCCGGGGGGACAGTGTGTTACATGCTGTTGATACAGCTTGTATTTATCTGATATATTGTATACAATAAAAGATAAGACTAATTTAGGTTTCAGATAAGATTAGAAAAGGAATAACACAATGAAAAATAAGAATGTAGTACGAACTATTTTAATTGTGGTAAATATATTGCTGATCACCATAGCCGTATTATTTTCGTGGTTTTATTCAAAGAACTTAAAGCAGGTACAGACACAGAACGACATAGATACTTTTTGTTCAACTATAGAATCCATGAAGCAGGTATCGGACAATTATCTTCGTATGGAGCGGGGATATGTAAGTGGATGGGCACGGTATATTGAACATGAGGGTATGACAGTGGATGGGGCACTGGAATACATCAACAACACAAACATACAGGAAGACAGGTATGCCCACATAGTGGATATGAGCACCTACGAGGCATACTCTACATATTACGGAGACTCCACAAGGGTGGTGGAGTGTTATAAAAAATTTGTAAATAATTCTGAGGATGAGACCAACAACATCTTCATGACCAACATGAACCACATGTTCTACAAGGACGAGGAGTTCTGCGTGCTGGGCAAGTACAGAACGGACGATACCCACACAAATGTAGTCAGCGTGGGAACAAAGGTCACCCTTGCAAATGATGACGGAAGCACAAAGGATTATCTGCTGTTAAGGATAATCCCTCTTGAGAGCATAAGAAAGATTTGGGTATTCCCTGTGGAGTACATGGACGCACAGGTGGGGATAATCACTAAGAGCGGTGCTTACGTTGTGCCGTCCGAGGCAATGAAGTCGGTGTCATTTGCAGAATTTATACTTTCATATAACTATCAGGGTGACTATGAGGGCTTCTGGAAGTTTTTACATGAACTGTCAGACACGGATAAGGGAATGTTGAAATTTAAGGATTCCAAGGGAGAAGACTGTTACTGGTACTACTCAAGCTTTGGGGAGTCAACAGGTATTGATATTCTTGGGTACATTCCGGTTGCGAAGCTTGAGACCCACACCGTCAACTGGACGCTGGTCATTGTGACCTGCGGAGTGCTGGCACTTTTGGTGCTTATTGACGGAGCATATATACTTCAGATGAACCGGGAGCTTAGAAGGACAGCCAAGCTGGCTGAGGCGGCAAGTAATGCCAAGACCAATTTCCTGTCCACCATGTCCCACGATATCAGGACACCTATGAACGGAATAATAGGTATGACGAATATCGCCAAGGAACATCTGGATGATAAGGAATATGTGGCTGAATGTCTCGACAAGGTGACCCTTGCCAGCGGACATCTGCTTACACTGATAAATGATATCCTTGATATATCAAAGGTTGAGAGCGGAAAGATGGTGTTGAAGGCGAAGCCATTTTCCATAGAGAGATCCATCAACAAGCTTGTGGATGTTGTGCAGGTGCAGATCGACAACAAGCACATAAAGCTTGATGTGGAGAAGGATATTCCGAGGAAATACCTTGTGGCGGATGAGCTCAGGGTAAATCAGATATACATCAACATACTTTCAAATGCAATAAAGTACACTCCTGACGGTGGAAGCATAAATATAAAGCTTAAGGAGCAGGAGCTTCCGGGAAGCAAGGTACGTCTTACATATATCGTATCGGACACAGGCTGCGGTATGTCGCCGGAGTTCCAGAAAAATATGTACAGCATGTTCACCAGAGAGGTGGACAGCAAGGTTGCCAAGATCCAGGGAACAGGTCTTGGACTGGCAATAGTAAAACAGATAGTTGACCTTATGGGCGGAACCATCAACTGCGAAAGCGAAGTGGATAAGGGAACTACATTTACAGTTTCAGTGGATGTGGGATACACCGACAGAAGAGATTATGAGCGTACCTATGGTCTGGACAAAGATCAGTCCGACAAGGATTTCCAGGGTATGAATGTTCTTGTGGCAGAGGACAATGACCTTAACTGGGAGATCATACAGGAAATGTTAAGGACGGTGCATGTAACCTGTGACCGGGCGGAAAATGGCAGACAGTGTGTGGATATACTGGAAGCGTCAAAGGACGGCACCTACGATCTGGTGCTTATGGACATACAAATGCCGGTTATGGACGGACGTGAGGCTACCAAGCTCATCAGGCAGAGCAGCAGAGGTTACGTCAGGGACATAATGATATATGCCATGACGGCGGACGCATTTATAGAGGATGTGCAGGCATGTATCAATGTGGGCATGAACGGACATCTGGCGAAGCCGGTGGATATGAGCAGGGTATGTGAGGCACTGCGAAAGGCGTCACACTGATACATGCATCGTAGATGCATATAAAATGGTACCGACGATATGCCGCCGAATGAAATGAGGGGGCAATACTTAAAGAGGAGGTACCCATGCATCGAAGATGCATATAAAAATGGTACCGACGATATGCCGCCGAATGAAATGAGGGGGCAATACTTTAAAATGCAAATTTTAAATGGGCTGATGTTCAATAAGGGAGAGTTGTATATGAACACAAAGATAAAGAAGGCAGTGGCTGTTATGGGTGCCGCTGCTATGATGACAGCAAGCTTCGCAGGCTGCGGAGACAAGGAAGACAATAATAAAAAATCTGCAAATGATCAGGGCTTTAAACCAATGCTTGACACAGCGCAGAGCGAAAATATTGAGATCGCAGGATTTCTTGGGAATTTCGAGGCTCTTGACCAGGTGGTAAATGATTTCAACGAATACTATCCAAATGTGACCATAACCTACGAGCAGACGGATATGAACGGTCTTGCCGAATACCTTAAGAACAATGATTATGTGGATATATTCATGACAGCCAGAAATAATGTGGATCCTGAGGGTGATTCTGAGGCAAATGCCCTTGATTACTGCCTTGATCTGAAAGATACAGATGTTGACGTAAGTGCCATTGATCCGGAGCTTATAAGTGCCTGTGAGGTCAATGACGAGCTGGTCCGTATCCCACTTGCCAAGACCATGTGCGGCATGGTGGTGAACAAGACGCTGCTTGAGAAGGAGGGGCTTGAGATCCCTCAGACCTACAGCGAGTTTCTTAATGTGTGCAAGGTTTTGAAGGATAAGGGCTATACACCTATCCAGTCCTCCAAATATCACGCATGCTCAGACCTGATCCTTCCGATGGCTATGACCATGGTTGCAAATGATGAGACTCTTTCTGCCAAGGTGAAGAATGGCGACAGCTCATATGCTGATGACATCAGGATAGTGTATGAGAGACTTAAGGAACTTATCGACAACGGATATATGTCAGCAGAGGTAAATGCAACCTACCCTGACGACAATTACGACCAGGCAATACTTAAATTCCTTGAGGGAGATGTGCCTTTCTGGGTGGTAAATACTGAGAGTGCCAGTGGTATCAAGAAGCGTGAATCCAAGTCGGAGGCATACTCAGCTGATCCATTTGAGTATGAGCTTATAGACGCACCTCTTGCTGATGATGGTGTGTATGATTATGAGGAGCCGTGGAGCGGATTTTCTGTAAATAAAAACAGTGACGATATGGACTATGCTCTGGAGTTCATGAGATTTCTTACCCGGGAGGAAGAGCTTAACAAGCTTGCCGGTATTAAGGGTATGCCGTCTGTAACCATAAATAACGATGATGAGAGATTTGCAAATGCACTCCACCCTGAGAAATGTGCAGGCAGGTATATATACGACGGACAGCTTGGGGATGATATAACAGGACCTATCGCCGACGCTGCAAATAAGCTTGGCTACGGCGAGTTCACCACCGTGGATGAAGCACTGGATTTCATTAAAGATGGGGAACGAGGTAAGTAAAAGATAAAACCGACAAGCCGAACATATCCGGTGGATTAATTTGACGAAAGATCCGGATACTGTTCGGCTTTTACTGTAAGGACATATAGGTGCCCTTACAATATATATAAGGAGATGTGTATGGAGTTAAGGGTTTTAAGATATTTTCTGACAGTGGCAAGGGAGCAGAGCTTTACTAAGGCTGCGGAACAATTACATATAACACAGCCCACTCTTTCAAGGCAGCTTGCGGCATTGGAGGAGGAGCTTGGAACCACATTGTTCAGGCGCGGCGGACACAACATCACCCTAACAGATGATGGGATTTTGCTCAAGCGTCGGGCACTTGAGATAACCGATCTTGAGGATAAGATATTTGAGGAATTTAAGGGAGACTGCGAGCTGGTTGATGGAACCGTGACTGTGGGATGTGGGGAATTTGCAGCGGTGGAGATCCTGGCGGAGATATGCAAGAGCTTCAAGGAGAAATATCCGATGGTCCAGATCGCCATACATACCGCCACCGCGGACACGGTATATGAGATGATGAACAAGGGCGTTGTGGATATCGGGCTGTTCATGGAGCCGGTGGACACGGAGGGCATGGACTATATAAGGTTGTCCGGAAGCGACCACTGGGTTGTGGGCATGAGGCCTGACGATCCCTTAGCTGCAAATGAATACATAACTAAGGCAGACCTTCTTGACAAGCCGGTTATACTTCCGGAGCGGCAGAATGTCCAGAGCGAGCTTGCCAACTGGTTCGGCAAGGATTTCAGTAAGTTAAATGTGGCATTTACCAGTAATCTTGGAACAAATGCAGGTGTCATGGCGGCCTACGGTCTCGGCTACCCGATATCAATAGAGGGTGCAGCCAAATACTGGCGTGATGATGTGCTGGTGCAGAGAAGACTGTATCCGGAGATAACCTCAAATACTGTGATTGCCTGGAGACGCAATATCCCATATTCCCAGGCTGTAAATAAATTCATAAAGGAAATTAATGCCTTTGGAGCATAGAAAACGATAATATATAAGCATTAGACATAATTATATTAGGAATATTAAAATGAACCCATAGAGTGAAAGTTCTCTATGGGTTTATTTTTTTAAAGGATTGTGTCAAGTTTTATATGAAAACTTGACATGTAGCGTCAGCCCTTTGGCAGAGGAGGTACCCCATGCATCGTAGATGCATATAAAATGGTACCGACGATATGCCGCCGAATGAAATGAGGGGGCAATACTTAAAAAGGCAAATTTTAAATGGGCTGATGTTCAAATGCTAGGAGGTAGATATTATGAGTAAAAGATTAGTTGCATATTTCAGTGCCAGCGGCGTAACAAAGAGGACAGCGGAAATGGTTGCAGAGGCAGCAGGTGCAGATTTATATGAGATCACACCGAAGGTTCGTTATACAGACGCTGACCTCAACTGGATGGACAAAAAGTCAAGAAGCAGTGTTGAGATGAGTGACAAGAAGATAAGACCGGAGATCATCACAGGTGACATTGACGTGGCTCCATATGACGAGATCCTTATCGGTTTTCCAATCTGGAGTATTGGAAGCGTAATCCGATAACCTACCGTCTTTCGACAGGCGGTAGGTTTTCTGCGGTATAGAGGTAAGATTATAAGCAATGGTGATCTTGAATTTATCGTCCGGTTCATCCCATACTGTCACAGAATTTACGAACAGATCAATTACGGTCTGGCAGAACTCTTCGTCATTGATATCCCCTTCACGGAACTTCTCTAACCAGAAGATCACTTGTTCTTTTTCAATATAGACTTGGTGTGCCATTTCCTTTTTAAGCTGCACTTCCATGTCCTTCTTCTCAGTTTCAAGTTCTCCCATACGTTTTACAAGCATATCCGGGGCAGACCCGGTTTCAATAGCTTTCAACAGATTGTTTAGAGACACGTCAACCTGTCTGATCCGGTCACGGATCACAGGGATGGGTGAATCACTCTCGATTTCCTGCCTGTTTCGATCACAGGCAATAGTAGCAATCTTCTCAATATATTCATCGGTCAGGAATGACATTGCGTCCTGTGCCACCAGTCTTTCAATCAGGTTCTTTTCCATGTTCCGCTTATTACATTGTTTATCCAGATTCTTTTTGCCGTAACACCGATAATACAAATAGCCCTGTGAGTTGCCGTCAGCGTTCATGGCACTGCCACAGTGTCCGCAGAACAGTTTCCCTGTCAGAAGGTAAGTATGCCTTGCCTTGTTTCTGGCGGGGGCTTTCTTTATCTTACCGACTCTCACCTGCACTCTGTCCCACAGGTCTTTATCAATGATTGGCGGGATAACATCTTCTGCCCGGTAGTCATGGTACTTATAGACTCCGATGTATTTCTCATTACGGAAAATCTTAGTGAAGCTGCTCTTGCCGAAACGTGTTCCCTTGGAAGTCTTGTAGCCACGGTTGTTGAACGTTCTGCATATCTCGGCTACAGACTCACCGTCTGCATACATCTGAAATGCTTCCCGGACGATAGGAGCAGTGGTTTCATCAATTACCAGTTTCTTATCTACAGTCTTGTACCCCAGAGGAATAGCCCCACCGATGGAGTTGTGTTTCATAGCAGACTCCCTCATGCCTCGGTTGATCTTCTGTGAGAGTTCCGCACTGTAGAACTCAGCCATACCTTCAAGGACAGATTCAAGGATGATTCCTTCCGGGTCTTGGGTGATGTTCTCAGTGGCAGAAATAAGTTGTACACCGTTTCGTTTCAAGCGGTATTTGTAGGTGGCTGAGTCATAACGGGATCGGGCAAAGCGGTCAAGTTTATAGACGATAACTGCATCGAAGTTACCCTTCTCTGAGTCCTTAATCATCTTCAAGAACTGGACTCTCTTCTCTATGTCCTTACTGGCAGATGTGGCACGATCAATATACATCTCTACGATTCTGATATTGTGTCTCTTACAGAAGTCTTGGCAGACGTGCATCTGACCTTCTATGGACTGTTCGGTTTGGTTGCTGCTTGAATATCGTAAGTATAGACAAGCTGTCTTAATCTCTTCGTACATGGTTCTTCCTCCATTCCTCAATGCTTATTATCCTGCAATGGTAGTTTCCCCTTTTGCATCCTTTTCATTCATGCAGACTTGGATAATGTGGAATCGTCCCTGCACAGTGGCAGTTCTGTAGGCATTGAGTAAAAGCAATTCTTCTTCTGAAAGTTCATCTTGTGAAAATCTAACTTTACTTAGACCCAGAAGATAGTCAGTAGATACATGGAAGTATTCAGCAAGGCGGCAGATCACATCACCTTTAGGGATAGCACCTTTAAGTCCCCAGTTACTAATGGCAGGTGAAGAAACGCCCGTAACTTGCTGCATTTCCTTAGATTGTGGCTTAAATCCTGCTTCGTTACAAAGCTGTTCAAAGCGTTCATAGAAAGTCAACTTAGATTCCTCCTGATAATTTCTAAATAAATTTTGAAAAACCGCTTGACAATCTAAATAGACTTTGATAATATAGGTCTTGTCAACAAGAGTTGTTTACAAAAAGCGTACAGAAAACAAGCCCTCCGGGGATTAAATTTTTCCCCTGACGGTTTTCAATGGTTATATTGGTTCGACACCCATATTATAACCTTTGAAGAGTATTTTGTCAACTTTAGTTGATAAGCAAAATCAACGAAAGGAGGTACACGACATGGCAGAACGTGAGAACATTCGTAGCCGACTTAAAAAGCACCAGTTGACTCAGGTGTGGCTTATCAATCAGTTAGGTCTTAGAGGGATCGTTACGGATAAGACGGAAATGAGTTCCGTGCTTGCCGGGTCACGAAGCGGCAGCAAAGCAGATGCAATCATCGAATTGTCTCACGACATTCTTGATAAGTACGAAGAAGGTTCTGTTCTTGTTAAGGAGTGATGATGGCAGTTCCTACGATGGAAGAAAGTGCTTTGTGTTCCCAGTTGATTGAGAGAGTCAAAGACTACTTCCAGTCAGCGGAACACAAGAAAGAGTTTGAAGAATGGTACAAGGCAAAGTACCACAAAGATTATGAATGGAGGAATTAACCATGAAAGAAGAAAACATTGGTGTATTAAGTGCAGGTGAGCGTTTCGGCTTCAAGGGTTTCGAATGGATCGTCCTTGACAACAACGTGGATGGCGGTGTTCTGGCAGTTATGACTTCCGCTTGGAACAACGAAGAGTATAGCTTCGATGATGACGGCTGCAACAACTACGCAAAGTCAAGCCTGCGTAGAAAGCTGCTCAATGAACTGCTTCCTGTGTTGGGTGAGGATAATCTTATTCCTCATGAGGTTGACTTGGTAGCTGATAACGGAGATGACCGTTACGGCACAGTCACGGATAGAGTTTTCATCCTGAGTTGTGATGAATACAGAAAGTACCGTAAGCACGTTCCGCTGCTTCCTGAGTGGATGTGGACTTGCACCCATTGGTATATCTCAGACGCCGGGAACAGTTACAGCGTTCGTTTTGTGGACAGTGCGGGTTTTCTGAGCTACGACGGTGCGGACGGCAGCGATGGGGTTGCCCCGGCTTGTGTATTCAATCCGAAGAATCTTAAATTGCACCGTCAGGTGCAAATGGTGGAAGCGTAATGTCCACCAATAGTAACAAGAAAAATGGAAACCACTTTGAAGAAGAGTTTTGTGAACTGCTTGCCTTACATGGTTTCTGGGCACACAACATGGCACAGAATCAGGTAGGACAGCCCGCAGATGTGATTGCGGTTAAGAATGGCATCCCAGTCTTGATTGACTGCAAGGAATGTGAAACCAACCGCTTCCCATTATCCCGGATTGAAGGTAATCAGGAGGGGGCGATGACACTGTGGGAGCAGACAGGAAATGAGCATTGTTACTTCGCTATGAAGCTGAAAGACGGACGCATTTACATGGTGTCCTTCGATGAACTCATGTTGAGACAGCTTTACGGTGAGGGAACGATCACTGAAAAGGAATTTTCTCAGTACAAGACCTTTCGACAGTGGGTGGAGGAATTTGAATGATTACGGAAATCGGATCACGATTACGAATCACGAACCCTTCACCGGACATGGTTGACTGGTGTAAAAAGCATTTAGAAATACCGAACCCGGAATATCAGAAGAAAGCCAGAATGAATCTCTGGTTGGGAGATACACCCAGAACCCTTGTAATGTATGAGGTTGATGGTGACTCAGTGATCATCCCGTTTGGGTGCTTACGATCAATCCTTCCGCTTCTGGAAGGGGACGTGAAGAAACTCTTTGCCAAACAGGTAAAGGTAGATTATAAGGGAGCGAAAGTACCGCTGTATGACTATCAGGAGGAAGCTGTAGGGGCAATGATTATCAATCATTACGGAATCTTACAGTCACCTGCCGGGTCAGGTAAGACGCAGATCGGAATAGCCCTTGCGTGTGCAATGCAGCTTAAAACACTTTGGCTTACCCATACAAAAGACCTGCTGACCCAGAGTAAAAACAGGGCAGCACAGTATATTGACAAGTCACTTCTGGGGACTATCACAGAGGGAAAAGTCAATATCGGAGAGACAATGACCTTTGCAACCATCCAGACGATGTGCAAGGTTGACTTGGATCAGTACCGTGATACATGGGACTGCATTATTGTAGATGAATGTCACCGGGTAGCCGGGACACCTACAGCAGTAACCCAGTTCAGTAAGGTGCTGAACACACTCAGGGCAAGACATAAATATGGATTGTCCGCAACCGTCCATAGGGCAGACGGACTGATAAAGGCTACATACGCTATGTTGGGACACGTTATCTACACAGTCCCGGATGAAGCTGTAAAGTCCAGAGTCATGACGGTAGATGTACAGCCGAAAGGTACAGGCGTGAAACTTGATTCTGCGTTTCTGAACAGTGATGGAACGATCAACTATTGCAAAATGATTACTTACCTTACTTCTCATACAGACCGGAATCAGCTTATCATGAATGACCTTATAGGCAACCGGGAGCATTACAACCTGATCCTCTCCGAGAGAGTGGATCATCTGAAACTTCTGTATGAAGGACTACCCCCGGACTTGAAATCACAAGCTGCTGTAATTGATGGCAGCATGACAACTAAGAAGAAGAAAGCAGAGCGTGAGCAGGCTATTGAGGACATGAGGACAGGCAAGAAACGATACTTGTTTGCATCGTACTCACTGGCAAAAGAGGGGCTTGATATCCCACGGTTGGACAGGCTATATCTGACAACCCCTCAGAAGGACTATGCGGTGATCGTTCAGAGTGTTGGGCGTATCGCACGAACCTTTGAAGGGAAGGAACAACCGATTGCTTATGATTATGTAGACTTCATCCGGTCACTGGAAAAGTCGTTCAAGAAACGATGCACCAGTTACCGAAAATGTAACTGTAGAATTTTGGAAGGAGAATAAAATTTTGAAAGCTATAGCTTGGGCGGTTAGCCTTGTATGAATTGTGTCAGCTTGTCTTATTGATTCAGATTCATGGATTCCCTTCATCGTGTGTGTAATCTGTGAAATCTATCTGGTGTTATTCTCCTACGCAAATGATTGGTTTGGAGATTACCCTTATGAAGATTAGTGAAGAAAGCACAAGACACCTTGATACAGCCATTCTTCTGATGGAAGGAGTCAAGGAAAGTCTGAGTGCCGAACCCGATAAATGGGGATGTATTCCACCAGAACATTCAAGAGAGTCTATCCATCGTAGATGTGTGCAGGCACGACAAGAACTCCTGCAAGTGCAAAAGGCTCTAAGGTAGGTGATCTCATGGTTGAGGGAACATACATATTCGACTGTGAGGTATTCGCTTATGATTGGCTCTTTGATTTCAAAGATGTTGTCACAGGCGAACACATCTCCATCTGGAACGACAACGATGCTGTAATAGCATTTATGGAACGTGACCCGTTCTTAGGCGGGTTCAACAATAAGCACTACGATAATTTCATATTAAAGGCAGTCATGTGTGGCTTTACACCGGAAGAGGTGAAGAAAGTCAATGATCTTATCATTCAGGAAGAGTTAAGCGGATGGGATATCTCATCACTGAAAGAGTACAGAGTATTCTTTGACAGCTTTGACCTGAGAGATGATTGTCAGGACGGAATCTCACTGAAAGCTATTGAAGCACACCTTGGAATACCGATTGAGGAAACAGGGGTTGACTTCAACATTGACCGTCCGCTGACGGAGAGTGAGAGAAGAAGGACTGAATACTACTGCCGATATGACGTAGATGCTACAGAAATTCTCTGGAAACTAAGACAGGGATATCTGGATAACAAAGTTGCTGTAGGAGCGAAGAGAGGTCTGACAGACCGTAAGGCAATGTATATGACAAATGCCAAACTGACAAGCGTGTACCTGCAAGCTGAGAAACCGGAGAAACCTTGGACGGATGAAAGGAATTATCAATACCCGGATAAGCTGCTTCGGCAGTATATTCCACAGGAAATATTTGATTTCTTTGATCGACTGCATAATCCGAACGTACCGGACATTGACCTGTTTGGTGGTTACGATCAATACGGCAGAAAGATCAAGGGTGCAAGCATTGAATTTAGGATAGGTGATTGTGTTTGCACTATAGCCTACGGAGGGATTCATGGAGCAATCCCGAACTATGTAGAGGTGGCAACGGAAAATCGTTCGATCAGAAACAAGGACGTAGGTAGTTACTATCCACATCTCATGACGATACCTCCTTCAGCAGGACAGCAGTATGGATTCTGTAGCAGGAACATACCGTCACCTCAGATTTTTGTGGATATGTTGGAAGAGAGAATGAAAGCGAAGAAAGCCGGGGACAAGAAAACTGCAAATGCCCTGAAACTGGTAGCAAACACCTCTTACGGTGCAATGCTCAACGGTAAAAACGGAATTTCCTATAACGATCTCTATGATCCACTCATGGGACGTTCTGTATGTATCACCGGGCAGCTACTTCTTCTGGAACTGTCAATGCACCTTGTAGCAGAGTGTCCTACCTTGAAGATCATTCAGCTTAACACGGATGGTATCATGGTAAGTTTTGACAAGTCTGACGAAGCAAAATGGCAGGAGATTACGCAGGAGTGGCAGGACAGAACAGGTTTTGAACTGGAAGAGGATTTCATTCAGAAAATCGTTCAGAGAGATGTGAACAATTATGTAGAAGTACCTGTAGGTGACGGCAAACCGAAGGTCAAGGGTGGCAATCTGGTAAGAGGGATTTTAACCAATGCCAACATTGATTTTACGACAATGGGCTTACCTGCATGGGACAACATGAGTGGCGGTGCTTGGAATATCAATAACAATGCCTGTATCGTGGCTACAGCAATGAAAGAGTATTTTGTGAACGGGACTCTCCCGGAAGAAACCATTGCAGCAAGCAATAATATCCTTGATTTTCAGGTGATAGCGAAAGTCGGAGGTGAATATTCTGGATGCTACCAGTTAATCGGTGGTGAGAAAGTTCCGGTACAGAAGGTCAATCGTGTGTATGCCTGCAAGAATAAAGGTTACGGAAAGATTTACAAGACCCATGCCGCTACTGGGAAGGACGCAAAAGTTCCTAGTTTGCCAGATCACTGCATAGTAGATAACAATAATGAGTTGTCCATAGATGTTGTGGACAGAGAATGGTATGTCAAACTGGCAAAGGAACAGATACGGAAGTTTTTAGGTGTGAAAGCACCACGGAAGAATACCAGAAAAATAAATTCGCTAAAGAAAAAGTCATTAGCGTTGTTCAATTAAGGAGGACAAGAACATGGAAAGTTCAGCAAAAAAAAATGGTAACAGCAGAAGAGTTTGACGCAGCAGAAAAGCAGGTTATTCACGAACAGGTGAATGATCCGAAACTGGATGGAATGGGAAAACTGCTCATTCCGCTGACAGGTACGATTTTCGCAAGTGATGTAAGAAAGATTCTGTTCGGTACAACCGAAGAAAATAAGGAGGACTAAGACTATGAAATTTCATGAAGTGAGCAAGGTTATGGACGAAGGTAAGAAAATTAAACTGAAAGCGTGGGAAAACGCTTACTGGTATAAGAAAGATGGCGTGATCGTAAACCATGACGAAAATGGTCTTGAATGTGATGTAAGAGAGATTTTTCCGTATGATCTCATGTGGGTTGCTACAGGTGACTGGGAGGTTGTTATGGAAAATCTGACTCCGATGGATTTTAAGGAAGCGTTCAAGCTGATGAAGCAGGGCTATCCGGTGAAACTTCCGTCTTGGGGTGGTTACTGGTACTGGGATGCTGCAAAGGAAACTATTGTGATGCACACGAAGGATGGCAGAGAACTAGATATCCGTGAGACTAAGAGAGTTGAATACACTACTCTGAACATTCTTTCTGATGAATGGGTACTTGCAAGCACTACAAACTGCCCTGCAATGGGTGGCGAAGCTACTTTCTCCTTCGGAGAAGCAATCAAGTATCTGAAACGTGGACACAAGGTAGCCCGTAAGGGATGGAACGGTAAGAAGCAGTACATTCAGCTTGCAAGCGGAATTTCTTACAAAGCACCTACCGGAGATATTGTGAACTGTGAGCATGATGCAATCGGAAACATGGCTGTAGCTTTTGTTGGAACTTCCGGGGTACAGATGGGTTGGCTTGCATCTCAGGCAGATATGCTTGCTGATGACTGGGTATTCGC
>JBNMGN010000010.1:0-81354 GCA_050872265.1 Coprococcus sp. | reverse complement strand
TGTTCAAGCTAATGAAGTTAAAGAAGTAATTGATACTACAGGTTGTGGAGATAGCTACCATGCAGGATTTGTATGTTCACATTTGATAAATGGGAATATTTATGAGGCTATGAGAGTTGGGACAGAATTAGCAACAGAGACGCTGTCTCATTATGGTGGATTTTAATAAATTCGAGTTTGGAGAGATATGAGTAATGGCAAAACATGAATTTGGAATTATGATGGATACTCCTCAGCAGGGTAAACGATATGATGAATATGAACCATGGAAATATGCCTGTATTTCTGTTGCTGATGACTATTTACAAATTATTGCTGAAAGGCTTACCGCTATTGATTTCTGTTGGCACACAGCTTCTGACAAAGAAAAGGGGCTTGCATATTATGGCGTTACACTTGTTCCGCCTTGTTCGCTAAAAGCATTTATTGATGTCATTGATGATATTTCTGCGTTGCGTGAATTAAGGAAACTTTTAGAAAAGGCATTGGACGAAAATAAATGGGTTATTCATTACGGAATCTGATTGAACAATGACTTCCAGTTCGTGAGGATAGTATTATGATTAAATTATTACCGCTAAAAGCGGAAGATAGAGAACAATTCATTACAGATAATCAGATTGCATTCAAATTCGGAGCATTGGAGGAATTCGGTGTTCGTGATGAGAATTTCGAGAAAGACGAGGAAATTATCTCCCAAAAAACTATCGAGGATGCTATCGACGCCGGAATAGCACTGCGTATCACAGATGATGGAAAAAACATAGGTGGTGCAGTAGTAAAAATTGAGGGTGAGCATGGCGATTTGGAACTGCTGTTTGTATCCCCAGATGTTCACAGCAAGGGTGTAGGTTATACTGCGTGGTGTGCCATTGAAAAAATGTTCCCACAGGTAACTGTATGGGAGACATGCACACCGTATTTTGAAACAAGAAATATTCATTTCTATGTGAATAAGTGTGGATTTCACATTGTGGAGTTTTATAATCAAAAGCATCCTGATCCCCATGATCCCGAAACAGGACAGGAAAATACATTCTTGGAAGATAGTTCTGATGGTATGTTTCGGTTTGAAAAAAGAGTTCGATGAATTCCAATTTGTAGCACTGACAAATTAATAATATTACATAACGCATCCGTCAGAAATGGTGGGTGTTTTTATTTACAGGGAGCTAAAAAGGCTCCTTTTTTTGTACCCATTTTTCGGAGGAGGTGAGATTTCATGGCAAGCAGAATACAGGGTATTACAGTAGAAATTGGCGGAGATACCACGAAACTGCAGAATGCACTTAAAGGTGTGAATGGACAGATAAAAACCACACAGTCACAGCTTAAGGATGTGGATAAACTGCTAAAGCTGGATCCCGGCAATACGGAGCTTCTGGCACAGAAACATAAGCTGCTTGCAGAGGCTGTCGGTGAGACCAAGGAAAAACTGGCTACCCTTAAAACAGCAGCAGAACAGGCAAATACTGCACTTGCCAATGGAGAAATTTCACAGGAACAATATGATGCTCTTCAGAGAGAAATCATAGAAACAGAACAGGATTTAAAAAAACTTGAAACGCAGGCAAATCAGTCGGCTACAGCAGTACAGAAAATTGCAACTGCCGGAGATAAGTTAAAGACCACAGGAGAAAATATATCAAATGCCGGACAGAAGCTTCTTCCGGTAACTGCCGGAGTAACAGCGCTTGGAACTGCATCAGTAACGACTGCTGCAAACTTTGAGTCTTCCATGTCACAGGTACAGGCAACAATGGGGATCACCAAAGATTCTATGTCCAAGGTTAACGGGCAGTCTGTAAATACAATGGATACCCTTTCAAAGCTGGCAAAGAAGATGGGTTCAGAGACAGCCTTTTCTGCATCGGAGTGTGCGGAAGCATTGAATTACCTTGCCCTTGCCGGATATGATACACAGCAGATGTGCGACACACTGCCGACTGTTCTTAACTTGGCAGCAGCCGGAGATATAGCCCTTGCTGATGCTTCCGATATGGTAACGGATGCCATGTCAGCACTTGGAATGGGTGTGAATGAGGCAGGAATGATGGTAGACCAGATGGCAAAGACTGCATCCACCACGAATACGTCTGTGGCACAGCTTGGCGAAGGTATCCTTACCATCGGTGCAACTGCAAAATCCATAAAAGGTGGGACAGCAGAGCTAAACACAGCACTTGGTATTTTGGCTAATAATGGTATCAAGGGAGCAGAAGGCGGTACGCATCTTCGAAATGTAATACTTTCATTACAGAATCCTACGGATACCGCTGCCGGGATGATGGAAGAACTCGGTGTGTCCGTATATGATTCCGAAGGCAACATGAGAAGTCTTAACGATATCCTTGGAGATCTGAATACCTCTATGGATGGAATGACTTCTGCTGAGAAGAGTAACATCATTGCGACCATATTTAACAAGACAGACCTTGCTTCCGTAAATGCACTGCTTGCTAATACAGGAAGCACATGGGATGATCTTCAGCAGAAGATTACAGACAGCGGAGGAGCTGCCCAGCAGATGGCAGACACACAGCTTGATAACCTACAGGGACAGATAACGATTTTGAAGTCTGCACTGGAAGGTCTGGCTATCTCTTTTGGTGAACTTCTGATGCCGGCTATAAAACAGATAGTCGGATGGGTGCAGAAGTTTGTTGACTGGCTGAATGGGTTAAGTGAAGGAACGAAAAAGACGGTCGTTACGATTGCACTTCTGGCAGCAGCGATTGGTCCTGTACTGATTGTTATCGGAAAGGTGATATCTGCAGTCGGCACGATTATGACAATTGTTCCGAAGATTGCAGGAGTCATCAATACGGTAAAAGGAGCATTTGCAGCACTTAATACTACAATGCTTGCAAATCCAATCGTTCTTATCATTGCAGCAATAGCAGCTCTTGTAGCTGCTTTTATTTATTTGTGGAACAACTGCGATGGATTCCGGCAGTTCTGGATAGACCTTTGGGAGAATGTAAAGCAGGTAGCCATCACGGTATGGAATGCCATAAAAGCATTTTTTTCACAGGTGTGGGAAGCAATCAAGACGATATTCTCGACCGTGTTTGAAGTGATAAAAACGCTGGTAACCACTTATTTCAATCTGTATAAAACCATCATTGAAACGGTATTCAATGTGATAAAGACCGTCATTACTACGATCTGGAATGCAATTAAGGGTGTGTTTACTACAGTTTTCAATGTGATAAAAACACTGGTCACAACGTATTTCAATATCTATAAGACCATTATCCAGACGGTGCTTACTGTTATCCAGACAGTTATCACGACCGTGTGGAATACGATAAAAACGGTCATTACTACAGTGCTGAATGCTATAAAGACAGTTTTTTCCACGATATGGAATGCCATAAAGACCATCATATCTGCAGTGGTAAGCGGTATCAAAGGACTCATTACCGGAGATTTTACTGCTGTTAAGAATTCCATTACCACGATAATGAATACGATAAAAAGTACCATTTCTACGATATGGAATACCATAAAATCTACGGTATCAACGGTGCTTGGTGCAATAAAAGGTGCGGTTACTTCCGTATTTACAGGAATCGTAAATGCCGTAAAGGGAGCAATGGGTAATGTCCTAAATGCAGTAAAGACAGGCTTTTCCAATGTGAAAGGGCATATCACAGGGCTTGCTACACAGGCATTTACTTGGGGCAAAGACCTCGTTATGGGAATCGTAAACGGAATCAAAAGCTGTATCGGTGCTGTCGGTGATGCGGTAAAGAGTGTGGCGGATAAGATCAAGTCATTCCTTCACTTTTCTGTGCCGGACGAAGGCCCGCTTACGGATTATGAGGAATGGATGCCTGATTTCATGGGCGGTCTTGCCAAAGGTATCGAAAAGAGCCGGGGAATGATACAGAAAGCAGTAAGCGGGGTGTCATCTGACATGGTGGTAAATCCAAAGGTTTCTGGTGTGGAAGGTATATCATCCACACAAAGTGCAGTCCAGACAGAAGGAATTTCCGGAATGATTACGGCAATTACATCTGCTATAGAAAATGTAACGGGAAACAGAGGGGACATTGTAATTCCGGTATATCTTGGAGGGACAATGCTTGATGAAGTGATCATATCAGCGCAGCAGAGGGCAAATTTAAGAAGCGGAGGAAGATAGAATGGCATATATACAATATTTAACATTTGACGAGACAAAGCTTCCCCTGCCGGATTCTTATGATATGGATCTATCGGATGTGGAGGCGGATTCGTCCGGAGAGACAGAGGCCGGAACAAAACAGAGAGATGTGGTAAGAAGCGGTGTAGTAAGCATAGCTGTTTCTTTTTCGGTATCACCAAAGTGGCTCAAGGTTCTGACCGCATACAGTAAGAAACCTAAGATATCCGTCTGGTATTTTGATACTGAGGAACTTACGCAAAAGAATACACAGATGTATATAACGGGATTTAAGGCAAAGCTGGAAAAAGATACCAGCTATAAAGGATTATGGACGGTATCTTTTACGCTGAACGAATATTAGAGGAGGAAGAGATGTACCCTGTTTCAAAAGAATATAAAAAAGCGGTCAATGAATCGTCGCGTTCATTCTTTTGGACGGGGACGATAACGACAAAGAGTGGAAAAAAATACACATTTGGCAATAAGGACATCGTGAAGGGTTCCGGTTATATCAGCAGACAATGCTCCGGTTCTTCAGAGATAGAACTTGGTTCTGTGTATGCAGCAGAAATGGGGATATCCCTGTTTTCCAATATTGACAGATATAGTCTTGAGGATGCAGAAATCACGATATCCTACCACCTGAAAACAGGAGATGCCACATATGAAGAAGTACCGATGGGGATATTTTATGTTGCAGAAGCAAACAGGAAGATAAAGACACTGGAATTAAAGGCATATGATGCAATGCTCAATCTGGATAAAAGTTTTAATAAAGGTCTTTCCAGTGCATATCCGTTTGATTTTTTAACACTGCTTTCAAAGGCATGCCATGTGGAACTGGCACAAACAAAAGAAGAAATAGAGGCACTTATAAATGGCAAGGAGCTGTTTGGTATTTATCAGGAAAATGATATAGAAACGTGGAGAGATTTTTTATATTATCTGGCACAGGCACTTGGCTCTTTTGCAATGATAGACCGGAATGGAAAACTGCTGCTTGTGTCATATGATATTGAAGAGACAAAGAATGTAGACAGCAGACACAGATATACAAGCAGTTTTTCGGATTTCGTAACGAGATATACGGCAGTCAGTTCCACGAATAAAAAGAAAGATATAGCGGAGTATTATTCGGTAAAGCCGGATGATGGTCTCACGATGAATCTTGGCGTGAATCCGTTGCTGCAGTTTGGACTGGATGAAACGAGAAAGCGTATCATCAATAATATTTTAAATGCACTGACTGTTGTAAATTATGTTCCGTTTGAGACTGACACCATTGGTGATTCATCTCTTGATCTGGGAGATGTGATTAAATTTACGGGTGGTCATGCAGATGAAAGCAAACGGTCGGCAATCACATCCATTGAGACAAAAATAAATGGAAAGCAGACAATCAAGTGTGTGGGTAAAAATCCAAGACTTGCAGGGGCAAAAAGTAAGAATGACAAGAATATAGCAGGTCTTGAAAGTTCTATTGACCAAAGCAAACTTAGTATCTACACATATGTGAATGCCTTAAAAATCAATGTGGGGGCAGAGAAAGTTTCTGTCATAAATATAGAATTTGCATCCGGGGATGAGACAAATGCAGAGTTTCATGGCGAGGTCATCATGGATATTACATCAAAAGCGGAGCAAAGAAGCGTGGAGGCTGAAACAACAATACAGATTGGAGAAGAAAGCCGGATCCTAAAGATTCCTGTCAATTGGAATGAGGACGGTAAGAGCAGACTTAAGGCCTATTATATTCTGGATGGAAAAGAGATTGAACAGTTCCATCCGGCTGAAACATGGACAAGTGGAAAGCACCTGCTTAATCTGTATTATCCAATCATTGAGATGAAAGCGAATGAACTTCATACATTTGAAGTGATGATAGAACTGACCGGGGGAACTGCGGTAATAGAGCCACAGAATGCTATGGCAACGATATCCGGTCAGGGACTTGGTGCGCAGGAGAGATGGGATGGAAGGACTACCGTGGATGAGGAGATTAGGTTGATTGAACTTTCAGGACTTCCTACAAATAAGCTGCATGATAAATATGTGGCAGCATTTATAGCACCAAAGAAAACGGGTATTACACAGAATATAGGTTCTATTACCATGAATGGTCTTATTGCTCCAATCCTGTCTGATTCCGTTTCCTTCTTTGTGCCGATTGTACGTGATGTGATTGAAACGGAAGATAAAGAAAAAATGAAGTATCAAAGAGACTATGTGGAGGATGATAAGAGTTTTACGCTAAGGCGGTCTTATGAAATATCCGGTGGTGACAGTGTCATGATTGACCGTGGAAGGATGATAAGCCTTACCATAAGCACGGATCCATTTCAGGAAATTACTAAGATAGACATCCTGCCATTTGAAACAGCTCCGTTTGTTAATAAATACAGAACAAAGAAGTATACAGAAACGTATTATACAAAGCGGACATCCGGCAGTGTCATTCTGGAAACGAATTATGAAACAAGAATTACCGGGACAACCAGAAAAGCAGACAAAGGCACTTATGCAGTGTTTGATCTGGGACTATCTGCTTTTGATACGATAGAAACATTGGAGGTGCGTAATGGCTGATTATGTAATGGTTGAAGATATATTGGGAACAACCGATAATATGCAGATTTTGAGGGATAACAGTTTAAATGATGACGGGACGGATACGGTAGCTGGGGTTGACTGGTTTAAATTTAGGGAGACAGTGGCATCAAATTTTTATGTGAGTGGTAATACATGGGTTGGTATAGGGCAGAACTCGGAGCAGTTAAAAATCGGACGGAGAGATGCAGACCTTTTAACCTTAAGAAGGGAAGAAGGAACGCTGCTGACGAATTACAGGTTTCTCCGCATCCGTTGGGAAGGGTATAGCGTTCATGGAAATAGAAATGCGGATACCAGACTCATATGGGATGCCCTGTTTTTTGATACAGGAGATATTATGCTTTATTTTGTGGAAGCCCCAAGTGCGTCTTCCAATATCGGAGAATGCATCCTTTATACAAAGTCAAAGAATATTGCCTACACGATGGAAAAAGGTAAAATCGTATCATTTCTGCATCAGGATGACGCAGGAAATGAATATGAGCTGTCATATGAACCACCTGTTTTTCTCGATCCATATAACAGAAGATATCTGTTCAGAGATGATGTAGGAGTACTTTACACCATAAAAGATGACACACTCACTGCTTTAGAAGAAACAGAGCTAACCGCATCTGTTTTTGAAACCTATGGCATGCCTGACCTTCCGGATGGAAATCTGCTGATCGGACTAACAAATCCGTCCATTCTATACTGGCATGATTCGGATAACCGATTTCCGGATATGAAAATCAGGTATAAAGGAATACCAAAACCACAGGTGATTTATTCGGAAAACATCGATATGAGTAATTATACCATTCTTGGAATCGAGAAGGTCACCTGTGATTGTGATGAGAAATGTTTGTTTGCGGTGTCTTTTGACAATGGAGAGAACTGGTTTGGATATGTGAATAATAACTGGGTCAGATTTACGGAAGATACATCCGGCATGTCAAAGGCAGCTATTGAAGCAATCAGTTCTGATGCATGGGCAGAAAAGGCAACAACCGGAATGCTTAAGTACAGATTTGTATTAAGCGGGGCGGACGGGTTTATAAAAAGTGTGATCACGGATTATCTAAATACGGAGGAATAAAGATGTTAAAAGGAAAAAGTGTAATAGAGCTTACGGATGTGCATACAGGGAAGAAGGAAGTGTATGAAGACACGAACCTTGTAACGGATGCCATATCAGCAATCTTAAATTCAAACATTCTGGGAATGCTCTATAATAATACATCGTTTGATGGAGAATCAGGAGAAAAGTGGATGCTGCCTATCGTCAACAAACTGACAGGCGGTATTCTTTTGTATCAGGAACCATTAGAGGAACGGACGGATAACCTGTATGCACCGTTTTCTAATCCACTTATCGGGTATGCATCCAGTGATGCAAATAATACAACCGATGTAAGAAGGGGCAGCAGAAATCTGACGGAAAGCAAAAGAATTGATGGCGGATACAAGTATGTATGGGATTTTGCAACATCGCAGGCAAACGGAACGATATCTGCTATTGCACTTACAAATAGAATTGCAGGAATCGGTCAGGAAAACGGAAATAATTATCTGATCCGTATTGGGCAGTGGGCATCCCAGAATAATGCTTATAGTGATGAAAGCTACCAGTCCAACAAAAGAACTTATATTGCAGACGGATACCGTCTGGAGATGATCACAAGAAACAATTCCAAGGAAGCAATACTAAAAAAAGTACCAGAGGAATATCTTCATGCAGGACTTGTGGAAAACCTGATCTCGCAACAGGCATTTGATGCATCAGAGACTACGAAAATCAATCTCGGACATTATCCGTACTGGCTACACAGGACAGGTTCTCCATCAAAGGGCGAATATGACTTTCCAAATGATAATAATACAAATATCAAAACGTATCTTTTTCATGGTGCTGATGGCTGCTGGTATGGAATCGCAAGAAAAGATAATCAAAAGTACACCTATATGTATTACGATAATGAGCAGTTTAATCATATCAGCTATGAATTTTATATGGACAAGATAGAAAATGGTAAATGCACAAGCCAGAAGATAACAGTACCTGACGGTGTAAACGATTTTTACAGTATCGGCATGAGCGGAAAATGGCTGATGTGCGTATCCAGCGATTCAAATAAATTATATCGTCTTGATACGACTAATGTAGCAAACCTTGAAAGGGTAACGAATTATAGTTATAACGCATCCAATGACCAGTCATATGTGATAGATGATGACATTGTCATCAACGGATGGTATTTTGAGGATGGAGAGCCAAAACAGAAAATCGGCTCAATAGGTTATCAGAACTACTGTGCATGGGGTGAAAAACAGATGGCGAGATACAAGACGTATATGGTCAGGGAATGGGTATACAGTTATAGCGGATACCGGAATTATAAAGACCTTTATTTGTACACGCCATACCTTGCAACCATAAATAATCTGGAAAATCCGGTTATAAAAACAGCAGATAAAACAATGAAGATCACTTATACGCTGACGGAAACAAAAGAAAAATAATATACGGAATCAGGCAGTTATCCATTATGGGTAGCTGCTTTTTTCATACAAAAAAATCAAAGGAGGACAAAGCAATGAAGGAATTCTGGAATGCAGTACAGTTTATGTTTGCTGCGGTTGGCGGATGGCTCGGATACTTTGTTGGAGGGTGTGACGGTCTGCTTTATGCACTGATTGCGTTCGTGGTAATTGATTATATCACGGGTGTCATGTGTGCCATAAACGATAAGACACTGTCCAGTGCAGTGGGATTTAGGGGCATATGCAGAAAGGTACTTATATTTCTTATGGTCGGTATCGCAAACATTCTGGATGTCCATGTTATCGGCACCGGGAGTGTGTTAAGAACAGCAGCCATTTTCTTTTACATCTCAAACGAGGGGATTTCCCTTCTGGAAAATGCATCCCATCTGGGACTTCCGGTGCCAATGAAGATAAAAGAAGTGCTAAAGCTGCTTCATAACCGGGCAGAAGATGAAGAAAACGATGATGACGGGGAAGAGTGATTCTTCCCCATTTTTTATGCAGAAACGGAGGAATACTATGAGATTTGGAATTGATGTAAGCCGCTGGCAGGGAGATTTTGATTTTGCCAGAGCAAAGAACAATGAGGGCGTTGAATTTGCCATCCTTAAGGCAGGTGGTGCGGATGACGGACTCTATAAGGACAGTAAGTTTGAGGCAAATTACAGGAAGTGTGAGGAGTGTGGACTTCCAAAGGGTGCATATTTCTTTGGAAATGCACGAAGCGTTGCTGATGCCAAAAAGGAGGCTGAATACTTTCTTTCCATTCTTAAGGGAAAGAAATACGAGTATCCAGTCTTTTATGATGTTGAAGGTAAGATGATCACGGCAAATGACAGAAACACACTGACACAGATTGTAAAGGCATTCTGCTCTGCGGTGGAAGATGCCGGATATTGGGTTGGAATTTATTCATCCGAGTCATTCTTTAACAGTGAGATGAACGATGCAGAGCTTACCCGTTACAGCCACTGGGTTGCAAGATGGGGAAAGACCAAGCCGGCCTCGGTTAGTGGTGCGGAAACACAGATGTGGCAGTTTGGAGGAGAAACAAACCTTATCCGCAGTAATAAGATTAACGGACAGACCTGTGATCAGGATTACTGCTATGTCGATTATCCGGCAAAGATCAAGACGGCAGGACTGAACGGGTATGTCAAGAGCAACAGCCAGACTCCGGCTCCGTCAAAGAAATCCAATGCAGAGATTGCAGAAGAGGTGCTTGCCGGAAAGTGGGGCAACGGGGATGAGCGGAGGACAAGGCTTACGGAAGAAGGCTATGATTACACAGCCATCCAGAACCTTGTCAATGAGAAACTCGGAAGTACTGCAAAGAAATCCACGGACGAGATTGCAAGAGAGGTAATCCGTGGAGAGTGGGGCAATGGCGCTGAAAGAAAGCAGAGACTTACCGATGCCGGATATGATTACAGGACAATCCAGAACAGGGTTGATGAAATGCTTTCATAATGACAGGCAGATGAGTCTAAGGGCTGGCAGTTTACGAACTGTCAGCCTTAATTTTTTGCCTTTGTCCGTTCCATCAAAAAATAAGAACTTTTTTGGTGGATATTCTACTGGATAATATGGCTCTTCAGAGTGATATATGGTAACGGAAAGGAGTGCTTTGATGAAGATTACAGAGATAGCAGCAAAGGATACCAGTAAGGACAAGTTAAGGGTTGCTGCATACTGCAGGGTATCCACGGAAGCAGAGGAACAGGAAAATTCGCTTGGAAACCAGAAGGATTATTATGAAAACGAAATCCGCAGTAATCCGGGATATGAATACGCAGGAGTATATGCGGATTTTGGTATTTCCGGTTTTAAGGAAGAACGACCGGAATTTCAGAAAATGGTAAAGGCTGCGATGGAAGGAAAAATTGATCTGATACTTACAAAGTCGATATCGAGATTTGCAAGAAATACCGTCACGTTATTAAAGACTGTTAGAATGCTGAAAGCAAAGGGTGTCGGTATTTTCTTTGAACTGCAGAACATTAACAGCCTGTCAGCGGAAGGGGAGCTTATGATATCCATCCATGCTGCGTTTGCACAGGCAGAGAGTGAAGACAACAGCATGAATGCCTATATGACCTATCAGCGGAAGTTCAGAAACGGAATTCCGGCGGTAAGGGTGCATGACTGCTTTGGGTACTGCCTTGATGAGGATGGGGAGATCATACCAGACGGGGAACAGTCACAGGTAGTGGTAATCATATACAATCTTGCATTTCAGGGTGTGTGGCCATCCAAGATAAAGCAGTACTTAAACAAAAATGGATTTACTACTGCAACGGGTAAAAAGTGGGACGATTCCGGAATCTTCCGTATCCTTCGAAATGAGATCTACAAGGGCGATGTGATGATGCAGAAGACTTATCAGGATGCGTACAGGAAAAGGCATAAGAACAGAGGCGAGAGGGACAGGTTTTATATACCGGACCACCATCCGGCAATTGTCAGTGAGGAGATTTGGAACGAAGTGCAGGAGATACTTGATGAGAGGTCAAGGAAACTGAAGGAGAAGAAAGAGCCGGCCTTAACAAATGGCAACCCACACAACAGTTATCCGCTTACCGGAAAACTATTCTGTCCGCACTGTGGAAAAATGCTCCATCACAGGATATACAACGGTGGAAGACAGCACTGCTGGGTGTGCAGCAGTAAAGTGAAAAAGGGTGCGGATTCCTGTATCGGTGTAACCGTGCCGGAGGAGATTGCAGATGGATGGAACATCACGGAAGAGACTACAGTATTCCGGAAAACTGACGGGTATGGAATGATGGAATATACGCATATGCCGAAGGCGGAGTTTGAGACATCCGGCAGATGTCCATACATGACAGAAAAGAAAAAAGGGAGATATTCCCATACGGTATATCCGCTTAGCGGAAAGATGTACTGCGGACTCTGCGGTACGGTCATGCACCATCAGTTTGCATGGAACGGAAAAGAATACTGGCTGTGTGGCAGTAGGGCAAAGCAGAAAGGATGCGTAGGAATAAAAGTACCTGCTGAAATTGCAGGCGGATGGAACTTTGAAGGAACGATAACAGTCATGGAAGGAGAAGATGCAGATGGCAAAAGAAGTTATAGTTATAAAGGCAGATCCTAAGCCGACAATGAAAACCGCAACCAAGACAAAGAGACTTAAGGTGGCTGCTTACTGCCGTGTATCAACAGAAGCGGATGAGCAGCTTAACAGTTTTGAAAATCAGGTCAGCTATTACACCGAGTATATCAACAGCCGGGAAGAATATGAAATGGCCGGCATTTATGCGGATGAAGGTATCACGGGTACATCTACAAAGAGAAGAAAAGACTTCATGAAGATGATCGCAGACTGCGAGGACGGAAAGATAGACCTTATCATTGCAAAGAGTATCAGCAGATTTGCCAGAAACACACAGGACTGCCTCTCATATTCAAGAAAACTGAAAAACATGGGCATTGGCGTATATTTCGAGAAGGAAGGGATTAATACCTTGGATAGTGCGGGAGAACTGCTTTTCACGATACTAAGCTCACTTGCACAGGAAGAAAGCCGGTCCATTTCGGAAAACTGTAAATGGGGCATAAGAAAAGGATTCAGTGACGGGAAACTCCACTTAAACGCTGACAGATTCTTAGGATATGATAAGGACGAAAGAGGCGAGCTTGTCATTAACCCTGAACAGGCAATAATCGTAAAACGGATATTTACGGAATTTATGGACGGAATCAATCCGGATGTTATCGCAAAGAGACTGAATGATGAGGGAATCCCCGGATGCATGGGAAAGCCAAGATGGACGTGCGGTACGATATTCGGTATTCTGCAGAATGAAAAGTATATGGGTGATGCGTGTCTGCAGAAGACCTATACTGCAGACTTCCTTACCAAGAAGATGGAAAAGAACAACGGGGAACTGACGCAGTATTACATTGAGGATGACCACGAGGCTATCATAGACAAGAAAATGTGGAAGGCAGTCCAGCAGGAGATTGCAAGAAGGAACAGGTACAAGGAAGCACACGGACTTAGGACGCTTGGAAGGTATACGGATGAACAGCCATTTTCGAACAGAGTCATCTGCGGAATATGCGGACATATTTATTGGCGAAGAACACTGACAAGAAGCAACGGTAAATTCAAGGTGTGGATGTGCGGACAGCGATACAGGGAAAAAGGTGTAAAGGGATGTGAGAGTGATTCAGTTTATGAAAAGGTCATCCATGATGCATTCGTTACGGCTTGGAATACGCTTCTTACAAAAAAGGATGAGAATATGCCCGTATGGAAGGATAATATGGAAAATGGAGATGAACTGCTTTCCTACAGAAGCAGACAGATGATGGAACTTACCAAAGGAAAACCGATGAAGCGCATCAGTCTTGCCCTCGTGGGAAAGGTGCTTGACCATTGCACGGTATACAAAAAGCGGATTGATTTTAAGCTCCTTGATGGGACGGTAATATCCGCTGAAATCTAAGGTTGCATTTTAAGGGTGCAATTTCATGGTAACACTCCTGCAATCAACCCCCAGATGAAGAAAATCCGCAGAAAAAGCGGAATTATCAATGAACCAAAATAAAGGCTGCAATTTTTATCAGAAATTTTGCAACCTTATTTTTATTTCCAGTCTACATAAATGACATTGCCGACTATGCGTCTTTTACCTTTCTTTTTTCCACTTTGTGTGACTTTAAGGTGTTGAGGGCATCTTCCCTTGCCCTGTCATCTGCCTCTCTTGCAGCAGTGATAAGTTCCATTTCATAGGAAGAAATGGAGAAGTCTACCTCGGCATGGTTTTCTACAATATAATCAATCGATTTTCCGAAGAACTCCGATAATTTCATAAGTACATCAATGGAAGGCTGTCTTTCGCCAGTCTCATAGCGGGAGTAAACATTAGAGTTTGTGCCTAAGTAATCGGCAACATCCTTTTGAGACAGATTCATGGACAGTCGTATTTCTTTTAGTCTCAACTTAATCACCTCCGTTGGTAATATTATAGTACCGAACTGGTACTTTTGATATTTCCTTTTAGGGAACAAAAACTTTCCAAAATGGTACATTACCTATTGACATACAACCAAAATGGAAATAGAATAGTACCAAAGCGGTACATAAAGGCGGTTAAAAATATATGAATATGTTGAAACAGATCAGGCAAAACAACAATATGTCACAGTATCAGCTTGCAGAAGCTGCCGGACTTACCCATACAAGCATCAGCAGATATGAAACGGGAAAAAGAACCCTGTCTGTTGAAAATGCAAAGAAACTCGCAGCGGTTCTTGGTGTGGAGTGGACGTGCCTCTTTGAAGGTGATGCAGATGGCTGAGTGTATCTATAATTATTTTTCCAATGTGAAGGAATCCAAAGTGGAATGGCTGTGGTATCCGTATATACCTTATGGAAAACTGACGGTACTGCAGGGAGATCCCGGAGAGGGAAAGTCATCCTTCATATTAAACATAGCAGCACGTCTTACAAAAGGACAGGATATGCCGGATGGCTATAAGACAGCCCGCCCACAGACCGTTATATATCAGTGTGCCGAGGATGATTTGTCAGATACTATCAAGCCGAGACTGGTAGCTGCCGGGGCAGACTGTGAAAAGATGGCATATATCATAGATTCTGATACAGGTCTTTCCCTTGATGATTCCCGGATAGAGGACACCATTAAAAAGACACATGCCAGACTTCTGATTCTGGATCCGATACAGTCATTTATCATGCAGGACGGTGATATGCAGAGTGCAACGAGGATGCGGAGCGTTCTTGGTAAACTTGCTATAGTGGCAGCTAAGTATTCCTGTGCGGTCGTTCTTGTGGGACACATGAATAAATCGTCAGGCAGCAAAAACATATACAGAGGTCTTGGAAGTATCGATATTACTGCGATTGCACGTAGCGTGCTGATGATTGAAAGGGATGGCAGGGACAGCAATGTCAGATACATGTATCCGATAAAGTCAAGTCTTGCACCGGAAGGGTGCAGCATTGCATTTGAAATTTCAGAAAATGGTTTCAGGTGGCTTGGTCCGTGTGATTATGAAAGCATGGAACAGGCAGTTCATGACAAAACAAGTAAATATGACAGATGCATTGTCGGACTGGCACTGATATTAAAGGACGGTCCGGTTAAAAGCATGGATGTTTACAACCATTTTTCGGAAGAAGGAATTTCCAGACGCACTGTAAATTCAGTAAAAAAGGAACTCGGCATCAGCTCCTTCCGTAAGGAAGGCACATGGTACTGGTGTCTGCCGGATACGGAGGCAGAAGATGAATAAGATAAAAGTGGCCGGTTATGTCAAGCTGGCAAAACTGTGGGAAAAACAAAAGAAAACAGCAATTCCCTATCATGAGGAATACTACAGGAATATGTTTGCTGATTCAGAGGTTTTTGAACTTGTAGGAGTATATGTGGATATAACCGGAAACAAGGATATATATAAAAGACCTGAAATGATAAGGCTGATAAAGGACTGCATTGACGGAAAGGTGGATTGTATAGCAGCACTTACTAAAGGCTACCTTGCCGCCAATATGCGTGATTTCTCGTACCTCTTTAAATATCTTCTGGATGCAAAGGATGGAAAAATCGATTTTATAACGGAAGATGAATATGACGAGGAAGACAAGTCTGGTTTTTACATAGACACATTAAAAAATGAGGATGACCAGAAGGGTGCATTGACTGAAATGGTTGAGCAGTTTGTAAGTCTTTATCCGCAGGAATACGAGGAGTGGAAAAAGAAGGTGGAAAAGGCAATCGATAAATTACAGGAAGGTCGTGAACAGGATGGATAAAAAACTGGAAAAACTGATAGCGGAAGAGGGTGTAACGGAATCGCATATTCTTGAAAGTATGGCATCCCGTCCGTGGAGACAGCAAAGATGTGATGTCGAGGAACGAAAGGAAGAAACAAGAAGCAGAATCCGGAACAGTTCAATCCCAGAAGGAGCAGTCTTAAGACGACCAAAGCCCCAGCCATCAATCAATGATGAGGATTATAAAAAGATAGCTGTTTATGCAAGGGTAAGCACACAGAGTGAAATGCAGGTATCCTCCATTGAGAACCAGACAAAGTATTATACGGATAAGGTGTCACACAAGGAAAACTGGGAACTTTATAAAATATATTCTGATGAAGGTAAATCCGGTACATCCATGAAAAGAAGGACAGAATTCAAGCAGATGCTTCAGGATGCTGCCGACCAGAAGTTTGATACCATTTTGTGTGCCAGTGTATCAAGATTTGCAAGAAATGTTACAGATTGTATCGAGCAGATAAAGCATTTAAAGATGGACAATCCAAAGCATCCGGTCGGTGTATATTTTGAGACCGAAGGATTATATACTCTGGATCCTAACTCGACTATGGCACTTTTTATACATGCCATGCTTGCAGACTGGGAGTCAGACAATAAAAGCAAACGAATGATACTTTCTTATGACCAGCGTATCTGCACGGGACAGTATCCGCTGTCAGACCTTCTTGGATACAGGCATACAAAGGACGGACAGCTTGTCATACAGGAAGATGAAGCAGAGACGGTAAGATTTATATTCCTTGCCTATATAGGCGGATATACGCTTGCTGAAATAGCGGAGATACTGACGGAAAAAGAAAGACCGACACTTACAGGGAGAACAGAATGGAATGCTGCAATGGTACGAGCCATCATGGATAATGAAAGAAGATGGGGAGACCTTGAGGCGAGAAAGAGCATTGTGATCGACTATAAAGAAAAGAAAACAATCAAGAACGATGATATGAGAATTTCCGCTTTTGTGCCAAACCACCATGAAGGAATCGTCAGTAGAGAAATTGCGAATGCTGCAAGAATGGTGGCAGCAAGCAGTGGCATTATAGCTGGGGTACAGGATATATCGGTAATTCAGGAAGGTGGTCTGAAAGGCTTTGTATCGGTATCCCCGTCATGGGGCGGTGTGGACAGGCAGATGTATTTTGATTTCTGTAAGAGCGCATATGATGATGACGAGTTTTCAAGGATAGAACATGAGGCAGATATCATCAGCGGTAAGGAACACAGCAAGGTGGTCAATATGATGTTTGCCGGATATGAGATACCTAACAGTGCGTTCTTTATCACGACAAGCACTCCGTCACTTACTTTTGACAGGTTGCATATGAAACTGAATAAAAAATGCATGATGCGGTTTGAAGAATATGATTATATACAGTTTCTGTACCATCCGATATTGCAGGCAATCGTTATCAGAAATTGTGACAAAACACAGGCCGGAGCAGTTCCGGTCAGAAAAGAAAACGGGGAACTTAACAGTTCATTTTCCGCTAAGACATTCTGCGGTATCGTGTATGAACAAATGGACTGGATAGAAGATTATGGTTTCAGATTCAGGGGTGTTACCAGAAAGCGTGGAAACCGCACGGCAATGCTCTTTTATCTTGACGAGCCACAGATTCTTGTAGGCAAGGGCGGAGTTAAGACTGCATGCGGAATGAGTGCAGAAGGAAACTACATCCCATACAGGAATGCAGACCTTAAGGAAGAGGTAGATGCAGAAGTTGCACAACGTTTTGGCATGGCTTATGCAATCCGCAAGATAAAGGATGGGGTAATCGAAAATCTGTCAGAAAAAGACATGGGACAGCGGGGCATGGTTAAGGAGAACCCTCTTATCGGAAAGATTCCTACAAAAGAAGAAATTTATGAGGAACTTGACGAACTCATGATGTCAATGTAAGGAAGGAGCTGGACTAATGGACGGTATAAAGGAAAAAAGCGGTGGAGAAAGTTATAATTACAGTGATCAGGAACTGATCAGGCAGTTGGTAAAATCAAGATTATCACAGGGGCAGGAACTGGAATACGAGGATTTGTCAGACTATGAACTGCCTCCGAGAACTCAGTTTTCCATGCTGAGTAAACCTGCAGTCACTATCAAATATGGAAAAATGACCTTTAATATGGCAGCGGTAAGACTGTTTGAGGATGCATACCATGTACTTACTCCGAGTACATCAAAGAGAAGAAGGCTCTCGGTCATTCCATGTACGGAGGAAGAAAGTGCATCCGTTGAGTGGGCGAGAAAGCGTAAATCGGACGGGGCAAAGGTCAACAAAACCATCACCTCAGATGAATATACGCTTAAGCTCTTTAAAATGATGGGCTGGAACCTAAACTGCAGATACAAGATACTTGGAAGAGTGACAATAGGAATGCCGGGAAATATACCTATCCTTGTGTTTGACCTTGACGAGGCAGTCATGTTTGATTCCAAGCCGATGGAGATTGTGGATGAAGAGACCGGAGAAATCAAAAAGAAACAGGTCAAATATTATCCTGATACATACAAGGACTGCATCGGAAAATCCTATGTCGATTATATGGAATGCAAGCAGATGAATATGTTTGAGATGCTTTCCGACTATACCGGCCAGAGCTATTCAGACCTTGACTCAGAAGAACCAAAGGAAGAAGAGCAGAACACAGAAAATCTGGAAAAACAGACGGAAGATCCGGATTTGGTATCTTCCGAAAACGAGCAGCACGAAACAGCAGTACAGACAACACTCGATTTTGTACAGGAGGGGCATGTCCCCAAAGGTACAGATGAAGTAGGCACAGGTGGAGGTGGCTATTATGGATGATGAGGTTAAACTGTGGAATCCGTGGGTAACAAGGACAAGTGCAAATCTGCGTATGGCTTTTCAGGGACGGCATAACCGGGTGCAGATAGGAAAAGATGTTTTAAGGGTTATTGGTGCACCAAACTATATCACGATACGGGTGAATAAGAACATGGATTCCCTTGTGGTTGAAGCTGCACAGGAAAAGCATAAGCTATCCTTTAAAGTTCCGGATGGCATTATGTTCTCACATCATCTGCAGATGTTTTTAAACAGTGAGTCGTTTGTACATGGCATAATGATTCATAATGAACTTGATTTAAATGAAACATATGAAGTTCCCGGCATTTATTCTGAAAAGAACAATGCCGTGGTATTCAATCTGGCGGATAGTGTTCTGCTGTCAGAATACAAAAAAGCAAATGAAATGACAGGAGAATTATCTGCCATGTGACGGAAAAGCAGTAAATGGAATGTAAACTTTCTGTTTACACATAATATAATAAGAAGAAACTAATACTACCAGTCTGAAAAATGAGAAGAATCTGCTCGTTTTCAGACTGGTTTTTGTGCGTTAAAAAGGGTAAAAAAAGGTGCAAAATAGGGGGAGTTAAAAGTGCAAAAGTGAATATCCATAGTAGTTTTGTGTAATCGTTTCTTATTATGATACGGACAGGGTTATCTGTCGGGTGTACTGTTTCTTGATGAATTTCCCGAGTTTGGGAGAAATGTTCTTGAGACCCTAAGGCAGCCCCTTGAGGACAGGGAGGTTAATATATCAAGACTCAGTGGCAGATACAGATTTCCTGCGGATTTCATGCTGGTCACAGCCAGAAACAACTGTCCCTGCGGCGGCTGGCCCAATGTAAATAAATGTACATGCACCTACAAGCAGATAAGAAATTACAATGCAAGGATAAGCGGACCCCTTCTTGATCGCATAGATATAAATGTAGATGTTGTGAGGGTTAATGTGGAGGAGTTATTTGACCATGGTGCAAATGAAACCTCAGAAATCATAAGAAAGAGAGTGATGGCGGCCCAGGAGATACAGCAGGAGCGGTACAGGAATGAGAAGATAAAATTCAATTCTGGACTTGATGGAGGCCTTATAAATAAATACATAAAGATAAATGGCGACGTCCGTGATATCCTCAGGGAAATGTACGAGAAAAGCCAGTTGTCCGCCAGAGGAAATAACAGGATATTGAAGATCGCCAGAACTATTGCGGATCTTGCAGAGGATACGGATATACAGGAAAAGCATGTGAGAGAGGCGATATTTTACGGGATGAAGGAGAATGGGTTATGACAGATGAACTTTATCATCTCTGGACCGGTACATTTCCGGAGATATCCGGCAAGTCCTTTGATATGATATGTGATCACTTTGGCGGCGTGGAGGCTGTTTTTAATGAGAGTGACGAGAAGCTGCAGGATGTACTTAAGCCGGCACATTTCAGACAGCTCAATATATATAGAAGCGAAAATTTAATAAGGGAATTTGCAGCGGGATTAAGCAGGAAAGGAATTGTATTCACCTATCCGGGACATGAGCTTTATCCGGAGCGGCTGCTTCATATCCCTGACAGGCCAAGGCTGTTGTTCATAATGGGGCAGCTTACTGTGCTTGAAGAATTAAATGACCACCCTTCCCTGGCGGTAGTTGGCTCAAGGATGGCGACAAATTATGGTATCTCCATGTGCAGGCGTATGGTAAGTCGGGTGGCAAAGGAAGGGATAGCTATTATAAGCGGTATGGCAGCAGGTATCGACGGTGCAGCTCATGGCACGGTGCTTGATCATCATGATAAAGCGGTAAATGGTTTAAGGGAAGTATCGGATAGTGGAGCTTTAACGGTGGGAGTCCTTGGCTGTGGGATAGATAAGATATATCCCGCAGAGAACAGGAAGCTTTTTAACAGAATGTATAAACAGGGAGTTGTCATATCGGAATATCCACCGGGGACAGAGCCTATGAGACACCATTTTCCTCTAAGGAACAGGATAATAAGCGGGCTGTCGGATGGAGTGCTGGTGGTGGAAGCAAAGGAGAAAAGCGGTTCCCTAATTACTGCAGATCAGGCGCTGGAGCAGGGAAAGGATGTGTATGCCATTCCCGGAAGAGCCACGGACACCGGAAGCCTCGGCTGTATCAATCTTATAAAGCAGGGGGCGGCGTGTGTCACTGAGGCGGAAGACATCATAGAGAATATGGCAGGGGAGAATAACTTGCTTGCAGGCTTCTTTGACAAGGAGAAATCTGAGATAAAAAAAGAAAATGCGGTTAAGGCTGTCAGAGAAGATCTCACGGAGGATGAAAAGCTGCTGTTGTCGTTCATAAAAAAAGAACCTGTTCACATGGAGGAATTGTGTGCAAAAACAGGATTTGCCACGGGAAAGCTGCTTGATCTGGTATACGGACTTGAGGGACGGGGAATTATTATGAATGTATCGGGAGGATATTATACATTGGTGTAAAAAATGTAGAATATTGGCGGTGTTACTGTGAAAAACAGATAAAAGTTAAAAAAAAGTTGTAATTTGCAGGGTTTTTGTCTATTATGTAATAGGAAAAAAATGAGAGACTTTTCAACGAAAGGGAACGATATGAAGAAAGTAGTAAAATTTGGCGGTAGTTCACTTGCCAGTGCTGAACAGTTTAAAAAGGTTGGTAATATAATCCGTGCCGATGAGAGCCGTGTTTATGTGGTTCCATCTGCTCCGGGTAAGAGAAATTCAGAAGATACAAAGGTTACTGATATGCTGCTCCACGCTTATGAGACAGCAAGCAAGGGTGAGGATATCACCGGTGAGATGGCTGCCATTAAGGCAAGATATGACGAGATAATCACAGGACTTGGACTTGACTTCAGTCTTGATAAGGACTTCGAGGAGATCACAGAGAAGCTTACTGCAGAGCCACTTGTGGATTATGCAGCTTCAAGAGGTGAGTTCTTAAACGGTAAGATCATGGCTGCTTATCTTGGCATAACATTTATCGACGCCGCTGAGGTTATTTTCTTCAATGCAGAAGGCAACCTTAATGATTATAAGACATACAAGACCCTCGGACAGAGACTTAAGGAAAATGAGCGTGCGGTAATCCCCGGTTTCTATGGAATGGGCAAGGATGGAAAGGTTAAGACATTTTCTCGTGGCGGTTCAGATGTTACAGGTTCTATCGTGGCTAAGGCATGTCGTGCGGATGTTTACGAGAACTGGACAGATGTATCAGGCTTCCTTGTGGCAGATCCACGTATAGTACCTAATCCAAAGGCTATCAAGTATATCACATACAGAGAACTCCGTGAGCTTTCATACATGGGTGCGTCAGTTCTTCACGAGGACGCTATATTCCCTGTACGTCACTGCGGTATCCCTATCAACATCAGAAATACAAATGCTCCTGAGGACAGCGGAACATGGATAGTTGAGAGCACATGCCAGAAGCAGGACTATGTTGTTACAGGTATTGCAGGTAAAAAGGATTTCTGTACAATATTTATCTCAAAGGCAATGATGAATTCAGAGATCGGTTTTGGGAGAAAGGTTCTCCAGGCATTTGAGGAAAATGATATTTCATTTGAGCATATGCCATCAGGAATTGATACAATGACCATCGTTGTACATGCGGATGAATTTATCCATAAGGAGCAGAGCGTTGTTTCAGCTATACATCGTCTTGCAGAGCCTGACTCTGTTGAGATCGAATCAGGTCTTGCTCTTGTGGCTGTTGTGGGACGTGGCATGAAGTCAGCAAGCGGTACAGCAGGTAAGCTGTTCACAGCCCTTGCAAAGGAAGGCATAAATATAAGAATGATAGATCAGGGCTCATCAGAGCTTAACATCATAATCGGTGTTGACAATAAGGATTTTGAGACAGCTATCAAGGCTATCTACAATACATTTATTGGTTAATATAATTGAGAAAAACAGGGGGCATGAAATTCATGCTCCCTTTAAAAATTAAAAGAAGGCGGTGGTACACAGTTGTCAGAAAACAGAAAAACAGGACTCTTGGACATATTTCTTATTTTCTTAAAAATCGGTGCTTTCACCTTTGGCGGCGGATATGCAATGATCGCTCTTCTGGAAAATGAATTTGTAGACAAACGTAGCTGGCTTAATGAGTCTGAGTTTCTTGATATGACTGCCATTGCAGAATCCACCCCTGGACCTGTTGCCATCAATGCAGCCACATATCTGGGATATAAGCTTGCCGGATTTAAGGGGGCACTGACCGCCAGCGTAGCAGTGTGCATACCATCATTTGCCATCATATATGTGATTTCCTTCTTCTATGAGAAGTTCCAGCAGATAACCTGGGTGGCGTCGGCATTTAAGGGGATACAGGTATGCGTGGTGTATCTGATACTGTCGGCGGGGCTTAGAATGTTTTTTAAGATGAAGAAAAATGTGTTTAATATAACCATATTTGCAGTGGTGGCAGTATCTTTCATCTTTGTATCGTTATTTGGAATATCCTTCTCAAGTATATATTATATATTAATATGCGGAGTCGTTGGGATCGTAGTGGGAACACTGCATAACATGAGAAAACGGGAAGATGGAGGAGAGGCATGATATACTTGAAGCTTTTTCTTTATTTTCTTGAGGTGGGAGCCGTATCCTTCGGTGGCGGTTACGGAATGATATCTCTTATAAGGGATATTGTGTTGTCACAGAACTGGCTTACTGAGGGAGAGCTGATGGATCTGATTGCCATATCAGAGTCCACACCAGGACCTCTTGCAGTGAACATGGCAACATTTGTAGGGGCAACAAAGGGAGGATTTTTTGGAGCCTTAATGGCGACCTTTGGGGTAGTGCTTCCTGCATTTGTGATAATCGTCCTTATTTCTTCTGTTATGAAGAGGGCCATGGAATATGCAGGGGTAAAACATATGCTTGATGGCATAAGACCATGTATAATCGCACTTATTATTTCTACGGCAGTCATATTTGGATTGAAGAATTTAATGGGGATATCGTCGGTGGGAGACGGCATCAGCATAGATAAGATGGGCGTTCTGATATTTGTAGTCTTAGTGGCTGCCGATCAGCTTCCGAAACGGTTGGCAGGCAGAAAAATATCACCGATAATTCTTATCATTGCGTCGGCAATCCTGGGTGTTATCCTGTTTTAGAGGCGGAGGGTTAATAAATCCACACTTGCACTAAAAAAAAATATAGTGTATAGTTGTCTCGTTTGAAATCTGCGAAAGCAGACAGAGTATTATCGATAAAGGGGATAGTTTAGCATGGCTAAAAATCTTGTAATAGTAGAGTCGCCCACCAAGGCGGAGACAATAGGTAAGATACTTGGATCAAATTATGAAGTTATTGCATCTAACGGACATGTAAGGGATCTTCCGAAGAGCCAGATGGGTATAGATGTGGAAAATGATTTTGAACCGAAATACATTACCATAAGAGGAAAGGGAGATATCCTCACAGCACTTAGAAAGGCTGTGAAGAAGGCGGATAAAGTTTATCTTGCAACTGACCCCGATCGTGAAGGAGAAGCAATATCTTATCATTTGTCTGTGGCACTTAAGCTTCAGGACAAGAAATATAAGAGAATAACATTCAACGAGGTAACAAAGACTGCTGTCAAAAATTCTCTCAAGAACGCCAGGGACATAGACATGGATCTTGTTGACGCCCAGCAGGCAAGAAGAGTTCTGGACAGACTTGTTGGATATAAGATAAGCCCTGTGCTCTGGGCGAAGATCAAGAGAGGTCTTTCTGCCGGAAGAGTCCAGTCTGTGGCATTAAAGATCATCTGTGACAGGGAGAAGGAGATAAATGACTTCATACCTAAGGAGTATTTCTCACTTGTGGTCAATTCGGAGACTGAAAAGGGTAAGAAGGAGATACCATTTAGATTTGTATCCGGAAATGGTGAGAAGGAGGACATATCCTCAGCGGAAGCCCTTAATAAGATCATTGCTGACATCAAGGGAAATGATCTGCTGGTCAAGTCCATAAAGCAGGGAGAGAAAACAAGAAAGTCACCACTGCCATTTACCACAAGTACATTGCAGCAGGAGGCTTCCAGCAAGCTTAATTTCGCAACCACAAAGACCATGAGGATCGCCCAGCAGTTATATGAAGGAATAAATATAAAGGGTAAGGGCACCATCGGTCTGATCACATACCTCCGTACAGATTCCACAAGAATTTCTGAGGAGGCAGATGCGTCAGCAAGAAAGTACATCGGTGACAATTACGGCGAGAAATATATTGAGACACAGGACGGAAACGGTAAGCAGGATAAGGGCGGCAAGAAGATACAGGACGCTCACGAGGCAATAAGACCTACAGACATTACCCTGTCGCCTGTGAAGATAAAGGATGAGCTTTCAAGGGATCAGTACAGACTCTATCAGCTTATATATAACAGATTTCTTGCCAGCAGAATGGCGAATGCAGTTTATGAGACCAGAACAGTTAAGGCTGTTGCCGGAGAACAAAATCTCCAGGCTTCAAGCTCCAAGCTGGCATTTGACGGATTTATGGCAGTATATAATCCGGATCAGGAAAAGTCAGAGAATATCAGAGGTCTTAACGATCTGAAGGAGGGAGATATCCTTAAGATCACAGATATTGAGGATAAGCAGCATTTTACACAGCCTCCTGCCAGATATACAGAGGCGTCCCTTGTAAAGACCCTTGAGGAGAAGGGGATAGGAAGACCAAGTACCTATGCACCGACTATCTCAACAATCCTTGCAAGACGATATATCAACAAGGAGAATAAGAAGCTTTATGTGACAGAGATCGGTGAGGCTGTAAATAATATTATGGAGCAGGCGTTCCCTGTTATCGTCGATGTTAATTTCACTGCAAATCTTGAGTCGCTGCTTGATACCATCGGTGAGGGAGCTATCAACTGGAAGGTTGTTGTGAGAAACTTCTATCCGGATCTTGATGAGGCGGTCAAGAAAGCTGAGGCGGATCTTGAGAAGGTTGATATCCAGGATGAGGTCAGCGACGAGATCTGTGACGAGTGCGGCAGAAACATGGTGGTCAAGTATGGCCCTCACGGAAAGTTCTTGGCATGCCCGGGATTCCCGGACTGCAAATGTACAAAGCCTTTCCATGAGAAGATAGGCGTTACATGTCCTAAGTGTGGAACAGGAGATGTTGTCATAAAGATGAGCAAGAAGGGCAGACGTTATTACGGATGTACAAATGCTCCGGAATGTGATTTCATGTCATGGACCAGACCGGCGAAGCAGAAGTGTCCACAGTGCGGAAGCTATATGCTCATAAAGGGAAAGAAGCTTTTATGTGCCAACAATGAGTGTGGATACACCTGTGACGCACCTAAGGAAGAGTCGTAAAAATTACTTAAAATACAAATTAAGTTAACAATAATTACAGAATAATTACAGAACTTATAAGAAGTTGTTTTTTTCTTATGAAATCCGATTTTTGTCAAAATTGGTTATTGTAGTTCACATAACTTTGTGCTACAATGCCAAATAGTCGAGATTTTTTGAGGCAAAAACAGCTTCTTTTTGCGTTGATCCGGAGGGAAATAGATGAGTGTTCAGTTGTTAGATAAAACGAGGAAAATTAATAAATTATTGCACAATAATAACTCGCATAAGGTTGTTTTCAACGATATTTGCGATGTTTTAAGCGATATATTGACATCAAATGTGTTGGTAATAAGCAAGAAAGGTAAGGTCCTGGGCATAAAAAACAGGGCAGATATACCTGAGATCACAGAGCTTATAGAGGGGAAAGTTGGTTTACATATTGACTCCATGTTGAATGAGCGATTGTTGCTCGTTCTGTCCACAAAGGAGAATGTAAACCTGACAACACTTGGATTTGATGGACATAACATTGACCAGTACAGAGGGCTTCTTCTTCCTATAGATATTGCGGGAGAGAGACTTGGTACATTGTTCTTATACAGGATCGCCAGTGATTATGACATAGATGACATAATTCTTGGTGAGTATGGAACCACAGTTGTGGGACTTGAGATGATGAGAGCGTTAAACGAGGAAAATGCCGAGGAGGACAGAAAGGTGGCTATCGTGAAGTCAGCCATCAACACATTGTCATTTTCAGAGCTTCAGGCAATAAAGCATATCTTCTCTGAGTTAAAGGGAGACGAAGGAATACTTGTTGCCAGCAAGGTGGCAGACCGTGTGGGCATAACAAGATCTGTAATTGTAAATGCCCTCAGAAAGTTTGAAAGTGCCGGAGTCATTGAGGCAAGATCCTCAGGAATGAAGGGAACCTACATCAGAGTTTTAAATGATGTGGTTTTTGATGAACTAAAAAAGGCATAGTGGCTGAAAAGATATATTTGATACTTAGATGAAAAGTTTGTTGTAAAATATTTATTTGCAAGGAGATAAAGAATATGGCAGCTGGTATTGTAACATTGATCGTAGGTGTAATTATCGTTATCGTGAGCTTCTTCATACTTGACTCTCACGATTATAAGAAGGAAGATCAGGAATTTAACGAGAGCTCAGAAGAGTTCAAACGTAGAATGCAGGAATTTAATGATGTACTTCTTGAGCAGCATAAGGAAGCTATCAGAAGCTACAGTGAAGATACAAAGAAGAAGCAGGAGCAGGAGATCAAGGACGAGATCGAGAAGTGTACTGATGAGCTTTCAGAGAAGGCTAAGGAAAACATGATCAGCTACATTAACAAGAGCCTTTCAGAAGCATATGACTCCTACAGCTCAGAGGAGGAGAGACCGGCACCTGTTGAGTACAGCGAGGAAGCTGACAAGAAGACAGAAGATAGGGCTGAGGCTTCCGCAGATGATGAGGCGGCTGCAACAGAGGCTGTCGATACAGAAAGCGAGATCGCGGAGGCAGAGGATGATGGTGCAAATGCTGAAAACACAGCAACAGAAACCGGTGCTGTTTCAAAGGACGAGGCTGAAACAACGGAGGGCAACGCAGGCGAGAGTGTTGATACAGAAGGCACCGTTAAATCAGAGGAAAATGTTTCAGGGAATGGAGCCGTAGTTGAAGCAGACCAGGAAGCAGCAGATAAGGCGGCTGGAAATAATGCTTCAGATAGTGCAGTGGGCAATAAAAACGGAAATGCAGGTGGAGCGGAGGCTGTAAAACCTGCAGGAAAGAAAAATTCTCGCAGAAGAAAAAAGAAAAAGAATAATGCAAATGTAAATAAGAGCGAAGCGGCAGAGGTTCAGGAAAATAAGACAGCTGCTCAGGTTGATGAGCTGACAGTCCAGAACGACAAGTCAGACCAGAGTGATACCGCAGCAAATAATACTGTGGCACAGGATAATACAGAGCCTGTTAAGGATGATAAGGATAATGGCTCTGACGGAAAGTGGAGTGCGTTTGCAGAGGGCAACGGCAGGGAAAATGCTGAAGAGGACAGGACAGAGGTCCTGACTGAGAATGTGGCAGAAAATGCTGTTACACCTGAGAAGCATGAAGCTGACAATACAGAAAAAACAGACAGCAAGGCAGATGCCGGCAAGGATCAGGCAGATAAGAAGGTCTCCGGTAAAGAAGCTGGTACTGCTGACAATGGTGCAGCAGCTGAGGAGAAGCCTAAGAAAGCCGCTCCGAGAAAGAGAGGCGGAAGAAAGCCTAAGGCAGCAAAGGCTAAGCCTGAGGCAGAGGTTAAGGAAAAGGCACCTAAGCAGGCAGAGCCTATCTGGGATGATATGAAGGACACAAACAAGGAGGTTGCAAGGTTATACGGTCAGGGAATGGACATTATTGAAATTGCAAACCAGCTTGGCATAGGTGTCGGAGAAGCAAGAACAGTAATTAACAAGCTTAAGAAGAGATAATTGGTCTGAAATTCAAGACATGCAGATTTTTAATGGACGGAAGTTCAATACTCAAGGAGAATAATATGAGGAAGAGATATTTTTTAAGAGGACTTGGATGTGGACTTATAATCGGTGCGATGGTTATGATGGTTACTTTTCAGACACAGAAGCCCACAAGTGATAGTTCCACAGGAAACAAGAATAATACTATAACGGAAGCTGTGACGGAAAATTCTTCTCAGGCAGCGGACGGTGACGTCGATAACAGCCAGGCAGGCAGCACAGAGGAGGCTTCATCTGAGGATAACACAAACCAGGTGGACTCATCAGAAGCCGGAGCTGAAGTTACACCGGGTGACAACAATGGAAATGGCAGTGGCTCAGGCGATGGACAGAGTGCTGACAACGGAAATGGTTCGGGCAGTGGTAATGGACAGGGCACCGGCAGTGGAAGCGGTTCAGGTAGTGGTAATGGACAGGGCACCGGCAGTGGAAGCGGTTCAGGCAGCGGTAATGGTTCAGGTAATGGACAAGGCAACGGAAACGGTTCAGGCAGCGGCAATGGTTCAGGAACTCCTACAACGGAAGATATGCAGGGAGACAAGAATGATCCGGGTGATGACGCTACCAAGAAGGGCGGCACTATCACAGTGACTAAGGACATGGAAGCGATGGATGTATGTAAGCTGCTGGCAGGTATCAATATGGTAAAGAGTGCACAGGATTTTTACTCATATTTAAGTAATAAAGGTCTTGTGGGTTCCATAATCCCGGGCAAATACACATTCGACGGCACAGAGGATTATGATACTATTGTGGCAATGATCACATCATCAAGCTATAAATAATCTGAGTCTAAAATAAATCAGTACGGAAACACGATAAATCCTTCCGGAACAGGTTTTGTTCATACAGAGATCTGTTTTGGAGGGTTTTTTTATTGTTGCCGCAAAAAAATGCTTGCTTCATACTTTTACTTGTGTTACAATCGACTTTGCGTGAGTGGAAATACAGGGTATTTCTGCCCATAGACAAATAATATACATGCTGGTTGATAGTTGGCGTGGTGCCTATAGCTCGGGTGGTCCAAAGAGATGATACCGGCAGAAGATTTTAACCATGGAGGTAAAGAAAATGAGCGTTATTTCAATGAAACAGTTATTAGAAGCAGGTGTACATTTCGGACATCAGACAAGAAGATGGAACCCTAAGATGAAGCCATACATCTACACAGAGCGTAATGGTATCTACATCATCGATCTTCAGAAGTCAGTTGGTATGGTTGACGATGCTTACAATGCAATCGGTGATTGCGTAGCTAACGGTGGAAAGATCCTTTTCGTTGGTACAAAGAAGCAGGCGCAGGATTCAATCAAGAGCGAAGCAGAGCGTTGTGGTATGTACTACGTAAACGAGAGATGGTTAGGTGGTATGCTCACAAACTTCAAGACAATTCAGACAAGAATTGCTACACTTAAGAAGTATGAAGCTATGGAAGAGGATGGCACATTTGACGTTCTTCCTAAGAAGGAAGTTATCCAGATCAAGAAGGAGATGGAGAAGCTTCAGAAGAACCTTGGCGGTATCAAGGACATGAAGGAAATTCCTGACATGATCTTCGTTGTAGATCCTAAGAAGGAAAGAATTTGTATCCAGGAGGCTCATTCACTTGGTATTAAGCTTGTTGGTATTGCAGATACTAACTGTGATCCAGAAGAGCTTGACTATGTAATCCCAGGTAATGATGACGCTATCAGAGCCGTTAAGCTTATCGTATCAAAGATGGCAGACGCAGTTATCGAGGCTCAGCAGGGTGCAGACGCAGCAGATGTAGAAGACGCTGAGGCAGAAGCTGAAGAAGCTGCAACAGAAGAGTAATATTTTAATATAAATACTAGATTTATTTGGAGGTTATTACGATGGCTATTACAGCAAGCATGGTAAAAGAGTTAAGAGAGCTCACAGGTGCTGGTATGATGGATTGTAAGAAGGCACTTACAGAGACTAATGGTGATATGGACGCAGCTGTAGAAGTACTCAAGAAGAGTGGTGCTGCTAAGGCTGAGAAGAAGGCAGCAAGAATTGCAGCAGAGGGTATTGCAAAGGTTGCAATCGATGGAAATACAGCAGTTGTTGTTGAGGTTAACTCAGAGACAGACTTCGTTGCTAAGAACGAGGTATTCCAGGAGTTCGTACAGACAGTTGCAGATAAGGCACTTACATTAGATGTTGAGAAGGCTGGAGACGGCGAGGATGTTGTTTCAATCCTTGACATGAAGGCTGATCTTGATGATAAGATCCTTAAGATCGGAGAGAAGATCTCTATCAGAAGATTTGAGAAGGTTTCAGCAGATGTTGTTGCTTCATATATCCATGGTGGTGGAAGAATCGGTGTTCTTGTAGCAGGTAACGGTGCTTCAGGTGACGCAGCTAAGGAAGCTCTTACAAACATCGCAATGCAGATTGCAGCTATGAATCCACAGTACATCTCAAGAGATGAGATCTCAGCAGATGAACTTGCCAAGATCAGAGAGATCACAATCGACAGTGCATTAAACGATCCATTTTCACTTCCAAAGCCAGTTCTTTCAAAGTTACTTGAGAAGGCTGTTGCAGGTGTATGGAGTGCAGAGGATGTTGCTTTATATGAAGAGCACAAGTCAAACATGAACTACTTACCAAACTTCCTTTCAAAGGAAGCTAAGGTTCAGTTAGCAGAGATCGCATGTGCTGATAAGGAAGAAATCTCAGGAAATAAGATTTTCGCAGGTCTTGTTGAGGGACGTATTTCTAAGCAGATGAAGGAAATCTGCCTTCTTGATCAGGTTTACGTTAAGGCTGAGGATGGCAAGCAGACAGTTGCTGCATACCTTAAGTCAGTAAGTGCAGACCTCAAGATTGCTAAGTTCGTTCGTTTCGAAGTTGGTGAAGGCATGGAGAAGAAGAATGAGGACTTCGCTGCAGAGGTAGCAAAGCAGATGAACGCATAATCGAACAGTTCACAAAAGAATTTGAACCGTATTATTATCATGTAAATCAACGAAAAACCTTGAATTTCCTATGAAAATGGGACATTCAAGGTTTTTTTGCGTGTTGGGGAGTAAATTGAAACTTATCGTTAATTATCGTAATTTGATAGCGGAATTGGGGAAAAATTGGGGAGTGAGTTGGGGAATTGCAACTCCCCAACTTTTCGTAGGTTGTTATGGAATCAAGAGCCAGTCGGTTTTCTATACCCATTTTCTTACATAGCCGGTCCCGTAAAAAAGGATTGGCTATTAAATTTTTCACGGAACCAAGTGAAAAATATGAAAATTTATGCGAATCATATGTTATTTTTATTACAGAAAATGATATAATGAAAGCAGGATTACCGATTTATCACGTTGATAGAATGGTAAAAGAAACTGGTGAATTGTTTGGTGATGAATCGCATATTATATATGTGAATTCACAAATAAAGGATGAGTCGGCATTAGGAAAACTGATGCATGATTTTTATTGTACTGATCCTAACGATATGAATTATAAAATATTGGCAGAGCGTGTTCGATATTTTAAAGAAGATGAGAAAGGAGTTGCGACTATGTGTAGAGCGATGGAAGAGATGAGAAATGAAACTGCAAGAGAAACAGAGCGTGCAAAAGCAATTAAAGTTGCAAGAGGTATGCTAAAGTCAGGTAAATTGTCGTACGAAGAAATAGCTGAAATAGCAGAGCTGACCATAGAAGAAGTCAAAGCTCTGGATGAGAAAGTGATTGCTTAGCATGAAAATGCTACATAACCGGGGAGTTTTCCAAAAGGGAAATTTCCCGGTTATTTTTATGCCCTGATATAACCATAGCATATCAATCCCAGGCAGGAAAGGAGATGAAAACTATGCCATATATATCACCATCAGTTGTGCAGGAAGTGAAGCGAATGGACTTACTCACCTACCTGAAAAATTATGAACCATACGAACTGGTACACTTTTCTGGAAACACATAAAGAAGGAGTTATTTTGTATGGGGCAGCATAACCAGTGAAGCCAATATCAATGCTGCACCTGACAGTGAATAAAGTGTAGGACGTTCGCCGAGAAAGATGCAGCTCAACAGGGCTGCAACCAGTGGCCCCAGGGCGCAGAAAGAGCTGGCAGTTTCTGATGATAGTCTGCTTTGGGCAACTGGCTGCAATGTGAAGCCAAAAGACGTGCACACAACAGCCAGCATAATTATCATGACATACTGATCTGCAGTTGTGGGAGCGGTGAAACTGCCTTCGCAGGCAAGGGTTAGCCATGAAAGAACACCGGTAGTCGTTACCTGAAAGAAACCAATTACAAATGCATCTCCATTCTTGACGAGTCTTGAAGTGATTATTATTGCGAGAGCATATAAAAATGCTGCCATAAGGAGAAAGAGTTCTCCGGAAGAAAAGTAAAAAGCCCCCTTTGAAATTGTAAGCATACCTACTCCTGTCAGTGCCAGAAAAGCACTGAGCAGGTTTTTTTTATTTGGCAATGTTCTGGAGATCAGACACTCTAAAAATGGTACAACTATTATTGCCAGATTTTCAATAAAAGCCGCGGTTGATGCATTTATGGTCTTTAAGCCAGTATGTTCAGAGGAAAGAACTAGAAAGAAAATGGTTCCTATGACAATGCCACTGAGAATGTTGTGTCTGTTTGAGGAACTTATGATCTTCTTTGGAAATATTAAAAAGAGAATAGAAGAAGCAATACTAAATCTAAGAGCGATAAGGCTGAAGGAATTCATGGTGGTAAGGCACAGCTTACTGAACATGAAAGAAGTTGCTCTCGCTGATATTATGCTGGCAAGTAAAATTGTGGCTTGTTTGGTAGATAGTTTCATTCTAAATTCTCCTTTTCAAATATCAGTTATTTATCTATAAATTGACTTGAATTTATTATATAAATGGAATATATTTGAGTAAAGCGACAATAAATCAACAAATGATTGACAAATAATCAATGATAGGAGTATATGATTAGAATTGGATACGGAAAAGGCAAGGATATTTCTGACGGTTATAGAGGAGAGAAGCCTGTCTGCGGCGGCAGCAAAGCTGGGATATACAACATCAGGAATATCAAGAAGTATAGCATCTTTGGAAGAAGAACTGGGGTTGACTCTATTCTTCAGAGGTAAAAAAGGAGCAGAATTAACCAATGATGCAAAAACCATTGTGTCTATTATGCGGGAACTGGTATATCAGGCAGACAGAATAAGGGAAGCAACAGAAATGCTGCATGGTCTTGAGTCGGGAACCGTTACAATTGGTATTTCATATGCAGGGTATTTTAAACTTATTTCTGATGGACTGAAGAGCTTTTTGAATCGCTATCCGAGGATAAAGATAAAAACGCTTCAGGCTACAAGCACAGAGCTTTTAGGGGCGATAGAGAACCATGATATAGATCTTGCCATTATGACCTACAGAGACTCTGGATATAATTTTGAAGTGCTTAGAAAAGGACCGATGACAGCCTGCGTGCCAGTTGAACATTATATGGCGGGAGAGAGTGTGTTTCCCATGAGAATGTTTGAGACAGAGAAATTCATTGCACCATATCCTGACTATGATACAGATTATAAACGGTCATTTGAAAATGCAGGTATTAAGCCAAATGTGCAATTTACAACCACTGACATATATGCAGCGTATTGCATGGTTGAGGCAGGTCTTGGCTGTACACTGCTCAATAAGCTTGAGGTGGAGGACTGGGATGGGAAGGTAAGACTGATTCCGGTTGAACCGGAGAGCAGCTATGAAATTGGAATAATGTATCCAGAGCTGGCTTCGATGTCGGCTGCAGCCAGGACTTTTTTACTTCAGATGATTTCAAAATAAAAGATGTTGAAGAATAAGGAGACGAAAAAGTGCTACACGATAAAGACATAAGGGAACCCTTATTTGAGTATCTTGAAGAAACTCAGGGGAAGATAAGGATAATAGAAGAAAAAAATATGGGGGAGTCCAGGGCGGACGTAGTGATGATCTGCCCGGAGTCTATCACCGGAATTGAGATAAAGAGCGACGCGGATACATACACAAGGCTGGAGGGGCAGATAAAGGATTATGACAAATTCTTTGACTATAATATCCTGGTTGTGGGAAGTACCCATGCAGCTAGTGCCGCAGAACATATTCCTGAATACTGGGGTCTGATCTCGGTGGAGGTAATTGATGAAAAGATTGATATTTATAAGATAAGAGACCCACAGATAAATCCAAAGTGCGATATAAAAAATAAGATCAGGCTTTTGTGGAGACCTGAACTTGCTCATATACAGGAAATATGTAAGCTTCCGGTGTATAAGGCAAAGAGCAAGGACTTTGTTCGAGAAGCAATAGTACAGAAGGTTCCACGACCTCTTCTGGATACATTGATAAGTGATGAATTGTTTGAGCGGGATTATAACACCATTGCCGAGAGCATTAAACAATACAGGCAGGAGCAGCACCCAGAGAAGCGGGTTCGCAAGAAATCCTTTAGACATAAACGTAAGAGAAAATGATATGCATGTCACACTTTCCTCATTGCCATAACAAAAAGCCATCAGACAGGGGACCTTCAATGGAAATTCCCGAATGATGGCTTTTCATATACATTGTGTTTAAAACTACAACTTTTTGATATACTGCTATATAAAGTTAAAGTTATACCTTATTCTTCCTCGGTGTCCTCAAGCTCAGGGGTACGCTTGCACTTGCAGGACTTCTTGGCTGCCTTTTTAGGTGAAGCAACCATTCCAACGATAACGCCGGCAAGGAAAGAGCAGAGAACTGTGAGACAGAGCTCCTTGTCAGTAAGAACATTTGCCTTTAAGTACTTAACAACATTGTCATATTTTTCTTTAAAATTATCCTTCATAATTCCATAACCTCCTTAAAACTCTGCCGGTCATACCTGCACAATAATAAAGCATAACCCATATCATTGCATAAAATAATGCCAACGCACATAAACGACCGGGCATAAAACTGTGCCTGTCAGATATTGTACCATATTATTTTCTATTATAAAAGCCATACTGTCAGTAATAACTGAATTTTATTGAGCAGATCAATTAAAAATATCTTGCCGCATTTCATAAAATGAAAAATCTTCAAGGATCCCACATAAATATCAGATATCGGTAAATATTATCATTAGGAAATATTGAATTATTTACTGGGTTAGGATAGACTAACTATGCAAGTGAATTTGCAGAAATACATCAGAAACGGGCATTTGACATGACCTGAAATTGATGTCAGAAGAAGATGAAAGCACGCCATCCCTTTATGAGCCGTGCCATCTAATAAGGAGGAAACAGTACAATGAAGAGTTTAAAGATTACAAAGGTTGTAGGAAGAGAAATCCTGGATTCAAGAGGAAATCCAACAGTTGAGGCTGAGGTTTATCTTGAGGATGGAACTATCGGAAGAGGAACAGCACCTTCAGGTGCTTCTACAGGTGAGTTTGAAGCATTAGAGCTTAGAGATGGCGACAAGTCAAGATATCTCGGCAAGGGTGTTACAAAGGCTGTTGAAAATATCAACGGAACTATCAATCAGGTGCTTACAGGCATGGACGCAGGAGATATCTATGCTGTAGATAAGGCAATGATCGACGCAGACGGAACCAAGGGCAAGACAAAGCTTGGTGCAAATGCAATCCTTGCTGTATCTATTGCCTGCTCAAGAGCTGCTGCAAATGCACTTGATATCCCTCTCTACAGATTCTTTGGTGGAATAAGCGGAAACAAGCTTCCTGTACCTATGATGAATATTGTAAATGGTGGATGTCATGCCCTTTCATCAGGTCTTGATGTTCAGGAGTTCATGATCATGCCTGTTGGAGCACCATCATTCAAGGAGTGCTTAAGATGGTGTGCAGAAGTATTCCATGCACTTGCTTCAATCCTTAAGGAGAGAGGTCTTGCTACATCTGTAGGTGATGAGGGTGGATTTGCCCCTGCACTTGCTTCAGATGAGGAAGCTATCGAGACAATCCTCGAGGCTGTTAAGAAGGCAGGATATGAGCCGGGACGTGATTTCAAGATCGCTATGGACGCTGCTTCATCAGAGTGGAAGACCGGCAAGGTGGGCGAGTACAAGCTTCCTAAGGCTGGAACAGTATACACATCAGATGAGCTTATCGAGCACTGGAAGAAGTTAGTTGACAAGTACCCTATCATCTCTATCGAGGATGGTCTTGATGAAGAGGATTGGGAAGGCTGGAAGAAGCTGACTGCTGAGCTTGGTGACAAGGTACAGTTAGTTGGTGACGACCTCTTCGTTACAAATACAGAGAGACTTGCAAAGGGTATCGAGCTTGGCTGCGGTAACTCAATCCTTATCAAGTTAAACCAGATCGGTTCAGTTTCAGAGACCCTTGAGGCTATCAAGATGGCTCACAAGGCTGGTTACACAGCTACTGCTTCACATCGTTCAGGTGAGACAGAGGATACAACTATTGCAGATCTTGCAGTTGCTCTTAACACATGCCAGATCAAGACAGGTGCACCTTCAAGATCAGAGAGAGTTGCAAAGTACAACCAGCTCTTAAGAATTGAAGAGGAGCTTGGTGACAGCGCAGTATATCCTGGAATCAAGGCTTTCAATGTAAAGTAGTAGACATAACTTTGAAAATGGTAGACATAACTAACTCAATATATGGTGGTTAATGATAAAAAATCAAAAAATAAAAACTATATATTGACAGACTAAAGTTGTTGTATTATCATAACAGACGTTGTGCAGACAGATTCTTAAATTAATATAGACCAGGGAATGAGGCACTCCCTTGACATGATTTGTCTAAACCGCCCGAAATGGCTGATGGCTTCTGCATTTTATGCAGAAACTGTCGGCTGTTTTTGTTTTATTTTTGTTATTAAATTTTTAGGAGGACGAAGAAATGTTACTGAGTATTGCGTTGATCATGTTAGTGGGAATGGCTGCCGCCTGGCTTTCAAAGAAGATTGGGTTGCCGGGACTTGTGGGAATGATCCTTACAGGAGTTATCCTGGGTCCCTGTGTTTTAAATCTTATTGATGCTTCTATTTTAAGCATATCTGCAGAGCTTAGAAAGATAGCTCTGATAATTATCCTTACAAGAGCAGGACTTACCCTTGATCTTGATGATCTGAAACGGGCGGGAAGACCGGCACTGCTTATGTGCTTCCTGCCGGCGTCATTTGAAATACTTGGAATGATACTTGCTGCACCCCATCTGTTACATATTTCCATACTTGAGGCTGCAATCCTGGGAGCCGTTATAGCAGCGGTATCACCGGCAGTTGTAGTGCCTAAGATGATACAGTTAATGGAAGAAGGATATGGTATGAATAAGCAGATTCCACAGATAATATTAGCAGGAGCATCGGTGGATGATGTTTTTGTAATTGTACTTTTTACTTCATTTACAGGGCTTGCCCAGGGAGACAGGATCTCCGTAATGAAGTTTGTGAATATACCGATATCCATAATCGCAGGAATTATCATAGGTGCAGTAATAGGGATGGCATTGGGCATTTTCTTTACCAGGGTCCATATGAGAGATACTGTTAAGGTTATTATTATTCTTTCTGTGGCTTTTATTCTTGTTTCCCTTGAGGATATGATAACCATACCGGTGACATTTGCAGCGTTGATATCTGTAATGTTCATGGGAATATTCCTGAAAAGAAAAAAGGCAGAGACTTCCGCAAGATTATCTGCGAAATTTAATAAACTGTGGGTTATGGCAGAGATAATATTATTTGTTCTGGTTGGTGCGTCAGTTGACATAACTTTTATATCAAAGGCAGGACTTAAGACAGTGCTCCTTATATTTGCAGTGCTGGTGTTCAGGATGGCAGGCGTGTTTACCTGTATGCTTGGAACAAAGCTTAACGGTAAGGAGAGGCTTTTCTGTATGCTGGCATACACTCCAAAGGCAACAGTCCAGGCTGCCATAGGCGGCGTACCCCTTGCCATGGGTCTGGCCTGCGGAAATATAGTCCTTACGGTTGCAGTCATAGCAATAGTCATAACCGCACCCCTTGGGGCATTTATGATAGAACATACCTATAAAAAACTTTTATCCAAAACTGAAAATAATGAAATGCTTTCAAAGAATAATTAACATGTTGCTCATATTGTGATAATATAGTAGATGTTTGTGTGGAGAAATGAACATTATCGGAGAAAGATTATGGTAAAAGTAGATCTTATAACCGGCTTTCTTGGGTCGGGAAAAACAACATTTTTAAATAAATACGCAACATATTTAATGAAAAAGGGCGAGCATATTGGTATTATTGAGAATGATTTCGGAGCGGTCAATGTTGATATGATGCTCTTAAAGGATCTTGAAGGTGACAAATGCGAGCTGGAGATGGTGTCCGGCGGCTGCGATTATGACTGCCACAGAAGAAGGTTCAAGACAAAGCTTATTGCCTTTGGCATGAGCGGCCTTGACAGAGTTATAGTGGAACCATCCGGTATATACGACGTGGAAGAGTTCTTTGATGTACTCTACGAGGAGCCCCTTGACAGATGGTATACCATCGGCAATGTGATAACTATTGTGGACGCAGGGCTTGAGGATGGGCTGTCCTATCAGTCAGAGTATCTTCTGGCGTCACAGCTTGCGGACTGCGGAGCTGCTGTAGTAAGCAAGGTGGCTGCCCACAGTAAGGAAGATATTGAAAAGACAATAATCCATATAAATAATTCTCTGTCCATGTTCTCCTGTAAGCGTAAGCTTGGCAAGGAGATCATCATTAAGGACTGGGAACAGTTCACAGATGAGGATTTTGAGCGGATATCCCGCTCAGGATATTCCATATGGGATCTTGCAAAGCCTTTGATCGACAAGGAAAAGGATTTCGATTCTGTATTTTATATGAATGAGAAGTTCACTGCCGAAGGGCTTAAGACATCCATAGACAGGATATTTAATGACGGAGCCTGTGGTGATGTGAAGAGGATAAAGGGCTTTATCAAAAATGATGACGGGATCTATGTGGAGATAAATGCCACAAGGGAGAAGTCAGTATTTGCCCCTATAGACGATGGACAGGAAATAATCATTGTAATAGGAGAACACCTAAATAAAGAGAGATTGGACTGTCTGTTGTTGGACAGGGACGTTCAGGTGAATGAGTAGAAGAGACAGAAGACCCGATTCCGAGGAAAAGGATAACAGAAAGAAAAGAAAAAAGAATAAAACCGAGAAGATACATGTTGAAGGTGATCGAAGAAGGATCGCCTCAAGGGTTATCTCCATCATAGCTTCTCTTGTAATGATCTTAGTCATAGCATGGAATACCTACCAGATATTCAACAGTGTTGTGATGTTTGCCCGGTATGTGAAGGGCGAGCCCATTATGGCGGCAGTCATGGATGTGGCAAGGATCGTCATAAGAGAGGGATGTATAGTGTACGCCGTTGCTATTATAATAGAGGCATTTCAGGTATGGCTGGTACGCCGGGCTGACTGGAAGCAGGCGAAGCACAGAAGACTCAGCAGGAACACCGTGCTCCTTACCTGTATAGGTGTTGGAGTACTGCTGTTAAGTCTTGGAGACCTTGTTACCAATTACCTTATGTGTATTTGTCTTCTGGCACAGATGGTGCTTGCCATTATGTTCTCCATGAGGAAGGGACAGAGAGTGGCTGTATGGATACTTACTGCGGCTTATATCGTGGGTATCCTTACTATATTATATCTCACCCTCTTTGACAGAAGTACAAGAGAGCCCCTGTCAGATCAGACCGGTGTAAGCACCGAGTCTGCCCGCAATTCCGTTATGGGGCAGCTTTGGGAGATGTCTGCATACCCGGAGTATTTTCATATGACCATGTATGCAAATAACCTCAGGCACAATTACGGACTTATAACCGTACCGGGACTTTTGTATGCCGACTCCATCAATGCGGCAACAAAGCAGGTTGATACCTGTACCCAGGTGACACCACAGGGACTTGCCATATCAGACAAATACATTTTCGTAAGTGCCTACTGTCATACAAAAAATCACAAATCCATGATATTTGTAATAGACAGGAAGACCAGAAAATATGTGAAGGAGATAGTGCTTACCGACAGAACTCATGCCGGTGGACTTGCCTATGATCCTTCCCATAATGTGCTGTGGATAGCCACCAAGATAAATAAGACAGATGAAAATGGGAACAAAGAGCGTGTGGCGGCAGTTGGCTGTATAACACTGGAGGAGATCGAAAATTACGACTTCGAGGCAACGGGGCAGCCGTTAAAATATCACAATGCCTGTGCCACAATGTTTGAAAATACATCATTTATCACCTATTATGACGGATATCTCTATTCAGGCTACTGGCTTGCCAGTAAGAAGAAGACCAGTCTTATGGCGAAGTTTAAGATCACAGATGACGGCATAAGCCTTGAGAAGCTGCCGGATATGATCGCGTCTATTCCGGGGCAGGTTCAGGGAATGATGGTGTATAAGGACAAGGTTATATTTGCCACGTCATACGGAATAGATGAATCAGAGCTTAAGATATACAAAAATGGTGACGATATACTGAAATTCGACAACAAGGTCCTCATAAGAAATATCGAGCTTCCTCAGAAGCTGGAGCAGATATATTCCTACGGAGGACGACTGTATCTTTTGTTTGAATCAGGAAGCTATGCATACAGGCTTACAGCCCCGGTGTGTATGGACCATATTGTATCCATGAATGAGAATACAATAACTGTTACCGAGTAAGAAAAAGTAGGAGGTGCCTTATGGCCGGAAAAAACTTAAGATTTTATGTAGCATTGTATATGAGTAAACTGGCGCGTACAGCGTTAAGGGCTTTAAAGAGGAACGCCAGTTACTTCCCTGGTAAGCTTGCCATCAAGATATGCCCTGATTTCCTGGGCAGGATCCACAAGCCTGAGACAATAATAACCGTAACGGGAACAAACGGAAAGACCACTGTCTGCAATATGATACTGGACGCCCTGGAAGCCAACGGATATGATGTCTTAAACAACAAGGCGGGCTCTAACATAAATGCCGGCGTGGCAAGCTCCCTGGTGGCAGAAAGCACCATGTCAGGCAAGTGCAGGAAGAAGATAGCAATATTTGAGATAGACGAGAGAAGCTCAAAGCTTATCTATCCTTACATCAAGCCAACCTATGCAGTGTGTACCAACCTTTTCAGAGATTCAATACACAGAAATGCAAATCCTGAATTTATATTTAACATAATAAACAGCAGCCTGCCTGAAAGCTCCCATATGATACTTAATGCGGATGATCTTATAAGCTGTAATCTTGGAGCTGCAAATGACAAGACATATTTTGCCATTGACAGACTTGCCACAGACAAGGAAGAGTCAGTGAACCTTATAAATGATGTAAGGATATGTCCTAAGTGTCATAAGCCTTTACATTACAACTACGTGAGATATCACCACATAGGAAATGCAAAATGTGAGTTCTGCGGATATGAGTCACCAAAGGCAGATTATCTTGGAAAGCTTGATATGGACAACCAGATACTTAATGTGGTGACACCTTCCGGTACAGAGCAGTACCATATGGTAAGCAACAGTATCTTCAATACCTATAATCAGCTCACGGCTATCACAGTATTAAGAAAGCTTGGACTTTCCTACGAGGCAGTCAGGAAGTCATTTGAGGATCTTAACATTGTGGAGTCCAGATATTCCAAGGAAACTGTAAATGGCATTGATGTGGTAACACATATGTCAAAGGGACAGAACCCTATTGCCTGCTCATGCGTATTTGACTATGTTAAGGATGAACCGGGAAATAAAGAGATAATACTTATACTTGACGATATATTTGACAGACAGGGATCTTCGGAGAATATGACCTGGATATTCGACTGTGACTTTGAATTTTTAAATCAGCCGGATATAACCAACATAATCATAAGCGGTGTAAGATGTAACGATTACAAGCTCAGACTTCTTATGGCAGGAGTTCCGGAGGAGAAGCTTATGACCACCTCAGACGAGGTGAATTCACCTGAATTACTTAAGCTTGACGGAACAGACGCAGTATATATCCTCCATGAGCTTTATGCTGCGGATACAGCAATGAAGGCAAGGGATAAGGCAGTTGCCGTAATAAAGGAAAGGGGTGCAAAGAATGAGTAAGAATATAAAGATAGAAGTATTATATGGTGAGTTTGCAAACCTTTTTGGCGAGCTTCAGAATATCAATTACATTAAGGACTGTGTACCGGAGGCAGAGATCATCAATACAAAGCTTCATGATGTGCCTGCATTTGTATCTGAGGATGTGGACATGGTGTATATGGGTGCCATGACAGAGAACCAGCAGGAGCTTGCCATAGAAGCGTTAAAGCCTTATAAGGACAAGATAAACGAACATATAGACAAGGGAACAGTGTTCCTTTTCACAGGAAATGCCCTTGAGATAGTTGAGAAATATATTGTTGCCGAGGATGGCAGAAAGATAGAAGCACTGGGTCTCTTTGATACATATGCCAAGAGGGATATGATGCACAGATTTAATTCTCTTATCCTTGGAGAGTTTGAGGGTATCAAGCTTGTAAGCTTCAAGGCACAGTTCTCCAAGTCCTACGGAGACAACAGCAATGAATACTTCTTTGATGTTATAAGAGGTGAGGGGCTGGGACCTGATACCATGAAGGAGGGCTTAAGGAGAAACAACTTCTTCGCCACATATTCAGTGGGACCGTTCCTTGTGTTAAATCCGTTATTTGTAAAATATCTCCTGAACCTTATGGGAGTAGAAGATGTCAGGCTGGCATTTGAACCAACTATTATGGCGGCATATGAGCAGCGTCTTAAGGAGTTTTCGGACGAGAAGTGCAGATACCAGTAGAACCATGAAAATAAACATGGGAAATGCAAGTTGATGGTTTATAATAGCCGGCCTGTATGTTACAATAGAAGTACTATGTTGTTAGTGTAAGGAGCAGGACAGAGTACATGGATATAAGATGGAATAAATCATATAAGCCAAAGAGAAAGTTATATTTGATCAGGACACTGGCAGCCACAGGATATGAAAGCTTCTGTGAGGAGATAGGCTACAACTGGTATGAGAGACTTGTGGGGGTATCTGATACTGTGGACAACAGAGCTATGTATTATCTTCCGGAGAAGATGTGCGATGATGGGTATTCAAGGGTCTGTGGAGGTATAGAGGTTGCATACTCCAGCCAGAATCCATGCCCTGAGGGGTGTGAGGAGAAGACTATTCCGGGCTTTGATGTGGTAGATCTGGTGGGCTTCCCAGTGGAGCTGCTGGATGATATACCGAGACTTATAACCAGCGCATATTCTTATGCCAAGTTGTATATAGAGAATGAAAAAGTAAATATAGTTACAGATAATAAGATCCCATATATAATTTATATGGAAAGTCCTACAGAGCTCAGGGTTGAGATACCTATATGGTCTGTCAAGACCAGGATGGAAGAAATGCTTACTGTGGACAGACTTTCAAAGAAGGATCTGTATAACCTTGCTTACAGGGACGGAACCACAGGCTTCTATAACTGGACATGGCTTAAGGAGAAGCTGGAACAGTGTAAATATATAGGCTATGACCGTTTCGTGTTCGGACGCTTTGATATAAAGAACTCAAAGGCCATATGCAATGTATTTGGCCATGATGAGGAGCTGGCAGTTTACAAGATGATATGTAAGGCACTTACGGACCAGGATTTCATTATATATTCTGCAAAATGTGAGAATGATAACTTTGCCATGATCATGAAGTATATGCCGGAGGAAGAGCTGGTTACGAAGATCCATGCAATGTTTGAGAAGATAGGTACACTTCCGTCAAACAAGAAGTTTAATATATTCTACAGATGTGGTCTTGTTGAGTACAATGAGGCTGAGAACCTGAAGCTTACCATGTCCATGAACGAAATGGCTATCATGGCTCAGGAAAAGGGTATAAGAAACAACGAAACGGAGATAATCTATTATACAGAGGAAATGAAGCGTAACTATATAATGGCACAGCAGTTCAAGGTTGAGCTTCCTAACGCTATTGAGAATGAAGACCTGGCTGTATTCCTACAGCCTAAGTACAATCCTCAGAATGACAAGCTTACCGGTGCCGAGGCTCTTATAAGATGGTTTTACAAGGGAGAGGATCTTCTTCCGCCTAAGTACTTCGTTCCTCAGTTTGAGGCAGACGGAACCATAGATATCATAGACAGGTATGTGCTCCGTCAGGTATGCAAGAAGTTCCAGGAGTGGAAGGTTCTTGGATATCCTCTTTATCCTATATCGGTAAATCTGTCAAGACATCAGATCGTACGTCCCGATCTTATATATATCCTCTGCGATATTGTAGATGAGTATAAGGTTGATCACGGACTTATTGATTTTGAGATAACTGAGAGTGCAGAATTTAACGATATGGATTACCTTATCAGGGTGCTCCATGAGATAAAGAAGGAAGGCTTCAAGATATCCATGGATGATTTCGGAACAGGATATTCCTGCCTGGGACTTCTAAAGGATATGCCACTTGATGTGCTTAAGATAGATAAGAGCTTTATTGACGGAATAGCCGTAGGCGATTACAACAACAAGGATATGCTGATGGCGAAGGATATCCTCACCATTGCCAACCATCTTGGTATCAAGAGCCTGGCAGAGGGTGTTGAGACCTTTGAACAGAAGGAATATCTGAGACAGTGGGGATGTCATTACATTCAGGGATACTTCTACAGCAAGCCTGTAACCATTGCCAATTATGAGTATCTCTTAAAGCAGAGTGTAACTGACTGAGCCTGTTTGGGTATATAATGCAGATGTATGTGCCATACCATTGGCATGTGAGGTGATATTATGGATGATAGATATGTTATCGTGACGGATTCATCCTGTGATCTGTCAAAGGAAATGATACAGGAGCTGGAGCTTGCTGTCATACAGCTTGAGGTTGTGTTCCCTGACGGAACCACCAGGGCAAATGACATGATAGAGCCGGCTGAATTTTATGAGAGACTCCGTTCAGGAGAGGATATAAAGACCTCCGCTGTGAACGTATCGGACGCAGAGGCGGTCATGAGACCTATATTTGAAGCAGGAAAGGATATACTTTACCTGGGATTTTCGTCAGGCTTAAGCAGTACCTTCCAGAATGGAAGTCTTGCGTTAAATGAGCTTTCAGAGGAATTTCCTGACAGGAAGTTCGCTGCGGTTGATACCCTTGCAGCCTCCATGGGACAGGGACTTCTGGTGTACAAGGCGGCTCTTGCAAGACGTTCAGGCATGACTCTTGAGGAAAATTCCAGATACATTGAGTCCATTAAGCTGAACCTGTGCCACTGGTTCACTGTTGACGATCTTTTCTTCCTGAAGAGAGGCGGAAGAGTGTCCGGAGTTACAGCAGCACTTGGAACCATGTTAAGTATAAAGCCGATACTTCATGTGGATGATGAGGGACACCTTATAAATGTAAGCAAGACCAGAGGAAGAAAGGCGTCGGTTGATGAGCTTTTTAAGAAAATGAAAGCTACAGCAGACAATCCGGATGGACAGACCATATTCATAAGTCATGGTGACTGTTATGATGACGCCTTAAGACTTAAGGAAATGATAGAGAATGAGTTTAAGGTTGAACAGATCGCCATTAATTATGTAGGACCTGTAATAGGTTCCCATTCCGGTCCGGGAACATTGGCGTTGTTCTTTGTAGGCTCCAGGCGATAGATAAAAATTTTGAAAAATAATAAAAGCCGGATGAGCTTTAATATGAAACCTCCTGAGCAGACAGGATAAGTAACAAATGTCTGCTCAGGAGGTTTTATTATATAATTATCTCTATGACAACCAGTTAAGTGCAACAATTTACCCAACTTAATTTAAAATAATACATTGGCGATTGTAAAAAATATATAAACTATCAAGAATTGTTCTTAATAAGACTTGACAAACCATATTCCCTCATGTAAAATGACATCATGATAATAAAAAATATCAATAAACAAAAAAATAAATGCTTGCTGACAGAAGTGCAGCAACGGAAATCTAAGGAGGAAATAATATTATGGCAAAGTATGTATGTTCAGTATGCGGTTATATTCACGAAGAAGATTCAGCACCAGAGAAGTGCCCACAGTGTGGTGTTCCGGGATCAAAGTTTGTAGAGCAGAAGGAAGATATGACATGGGCGTCAGAGCACGTTGTTGGTGTTGCACAGGGCGTTCCTGAGGATATAATCAATGACTTAAGAGCTAACTTCCAGGGCGAGTGCTCAGAGGTTGGTATGTATCTTGCAATGGCAAGAGTTGCTTACAGAGAGGGATATCCTGAGATCGGTGCTTACTGGGAGAAGGCAGCTTACGAAGAGGCAGAGCATGCAGCTAAGTTCGCAGAGCTTCTTGGTGAGGTTGTTACAGACTCAACAAAGAAGAACCTTGAGATGAGAGTAGAAGCAGAGCGCGGAGCAACAGAGGGCAAGACAGATCTTGCAAAGCGTGCTAAGGCATTAAACCTTGACGCTATCCATGATACAGTACACGAGATGGCAAGAGACGAGGCAAGACACGGCAAGGCATTCGAGGGACTTCTTAAGAGATACTTCGGTTAATTCCTATTCGTGAACACGACAGGGTTAGAGAATTATTGAATAATAAGTGATCAGCAGTCGTCAAATGCAATCGTGCAAGCATATTGCACTTGACTCGCTACCATCACAACGATAAAAAATAAGACGATCAATGAGCTTTATAGAACTCATGACCGTCTTATTTTTATATAACTTATTATGCTATACAGCTATTTTACTTACTTTAATTTGAAGGTATTATTATCAATTCCGTTGGTATTGGTTCCGGGATTTGATGAGGTAGTATCTGCCCCATTCCACGGAACAAAAGGCTGTCCCTGACCGCTGTCTGGCTGACCTGTATATGCATTATCTCCACCAGTTGGCTGACTGCCATATGGATTGCCTGTCTGACCTGTACCGAATGGATCCTGACCTGCAAATGGATCTGAACTGTTTGGCTGGTATGCTGACTGAGTCATGAACTCAGGTGGAACAGAGCCGGCAGGAGTAGTGGTTGAAGGTCCTGCAGATATGGTATTCTTTGACTTTAAAGCCTTTATAACTATTATAATAGCACATACGATAAGTATGGCAGCACCGATAAGTATCATTGACAGATAGTCAGCAGGCTTTATGATCTGGATAGTATATGGAAGCTCGTAATAGTTCTTTGAAACAAGATCAGGATCCTGAAGCTCTTCATCAGTGAAGCCCGACTTTACAAAGTCCATCTTGTAGCCTTCCTCTTCACTGCCGGTAGAGTTTATCTTTCCCTTGAACTTGTATGTTCCCGGATCTGTGAAGGAGTCACCGTATGTATAATCGGTAAGCTCGTCGAAGAATTCATGGTCGCCGCTTCCAACATTGATACCTACATATCTGAAATCATCAGAGAAGTCACCGGTGTCTTCATCATAGTAACATACAGGAATGAGATAGTAGTAGCCTGATGTTCTCTTAAAGATATAGTTTGTTGTTTCTTCCATGGTTGCGTAACAGCCGTAGCTTATGTAGATCTCGCCTTCAACATATGTGCCGGATTTGAAATCAGACGGCTGGGCAGTGGAGATATCCAGAAGGTTGCCGGAATTGACCTTTACACACTGGATGATTCCATCGACGATAAGGAAGCCTGCCACAAGTACAAATATCACAAGTGTGATCATGGTATTGACTCCCGAGTTTTTCCTGTTTTTTCTTCCTCCCTGTTATCAGACATGAGCTATGTCCTGCTTTTGTTGAACATCTGTCCCTCATTAATACAGAATATCAATATAATTTTATCAAAAATCCCGGATTGGCACAATGTACATATTTATCTATAAAAATTGTACATAATATATAGCGTCCCTTTGTTTCTACAAATGTACACAAAATACGTGGCTTTTGTTTGTATATGTCAGATGAAGTGTGATATAATTAATTAACTGTGCTGTATGTGTTAATATAGATTAAGTGCACACAGAAAAAGGTTACGAATATGGAATTTAACGAAGATAGGGAAAATAATAAAATGCATAAAGATACATCTGTGGTAAAGGTGCTTATGTTTCTTCCGGCAGTGGTCTGGATGATATTTATATTTTACATGTCAGCCCAGACAGGCGGTGAATCAGGCTCCTTAAGTGAGAAGATCACAAGACCTGTAATAAATCTGCTGGATCACATATTCCACTACGGAGAGCATTATGCCGTTGCCTTTGACAGGATGGAATTTATCATAAGAAAATGTGCCCATATGACGGAGTATGCCATATTATTTCTGCTGATATTTTTCCCTCTTAAGAAATGTATGGGAGCGGCATGGAAGGCATGTATGGTGGCTATAGCTATTACAGTCATCTATGCGGGAAGTGATGAGCTTCATCAGTATTTTGTTGAGGGAAGGCACGGATGTATACAGGATGTGCTTATAGATTCGGCAGGAGCTGTATCGGCTGCCGTACTTACGGCACTGGCAAGTAACAAAAAGACTATTCTGGCTGCGGTGTGCATAGTATTATGTGGTGTGGCCGGAGTTCTGATATATGTATAGATCGTACTGGATCTTCTAAGAAAATCTCATATTCAAAAGGAATGGTAGTTTTATGACATTAGAGGAAGTAAGAAAGAATATAGACAGGGTTGACGGGGAGATCAAAAACCTGTTTAAGGAGAGAATGGAGCTGGCAGACAATGTTGCCAGGGTAAAGGCTGAGACAGGAGATGTTATCTATAAGCCGGACAGGGAAGAGGTAATAATAAATACCCTGACTGCTGATGTGGATGACAGCATAAAGCGTGAGTACACAGCCCTTATAAAGCGTATCATGGAGGTCAGCAGGAAGTACCAGTACGGAAGGACACTGGAGCTTAGGGACTGTTTCCCGGTACAGTATGAGGAGCATGAACCGGAGCTTAAGACACCTGCCATGCTTGACAGGGAGGTTCATCTGTGTGATGAGGCTTTAAGAGGTTCTGTGGCTGTAGCAGATACATTTGCAGGGGTGGCAGAGCTTATAAATAACGGAGCTGCCGACTGCGGTATGGGTATCATAGAGGATATAGGCTGCGGAGTAAGTGATGAGCTTCATGATATATTGATACAGAATGGGCTGTATATATGCCGTTGTAAGGTGGTAAATGAAGATGGACACAAGAAGAAGCTTGTGACATTTTCAGAGCACCTGGTGGCAGAGGAGGAGCACAACAGGATCAAGATCATGTTTGTGTGTAAGAACCACAGCGGAAGCCTTGGAAGCGTGCTTTCCATGATAGCGGATTACGGTGTGAACCTTACAGAGATACATTCCGTGCCATATACCAACACAGACTGGAATTACAGGATATATGCAGAGCTTAACGCCAATTTCAGAAAGAAGGATATCAAGGCACTCATATTCCAGCTTATTAACGAGACAGAGGAATTTAAGGTTCTTGGAAGCTACTGCTGTAATGAGTAAATGAGCAGGCATATCAATAAATTATTATATATAAGGAGAAAATAAGATGATTGACAGATTAGTGGAGAATATCAAGAAGACAAATGCACCTATAGTTGTGGGACTTGATCCTATGCTTGCCTATGTGCCTGAGCACATTAAGACAGAGGCTTACAGAGAATACGGTGAGACTCTTGAGGGCGCCGCAGATGCTATCTGGCAGTTCAATAAAGGCATAGTAGACGCAACATATGATCTTATTCCGGCTGTTAAGCCACAGATCGCCATGTATGAGCAGTTTGGTATCCCTGGACTTATTGCATTTAAGAAGACTGTTGATTACTGCAAGGAAAAGGGACTTGTGGTTATCGGTGATATCAAGAGAGGAGACATTGGCTCCACATCTACAGCTTACGCAGTAGGCCACCTTGGAAAGGTACAGGTAGGCTACAACAAATATGCAGGCTTTGACGAGGACTTCGTTACAGTAAATCCATATCTCGGAACTGACGGAGTTAAGCCATTTGTAGATGTATGTAAGGAAGAGAATAAGGGTATATTCGTTCTTGTTAAGACATCAAATCCTTCATCAGGAGAGTTCCAGGACAAGATCGTTGACGGCAAGCCACTTTATGAGCTTGTAGGTAAGATGGTTGATACATGGGGCTCAGAGGTTATAGGCAGGTCAGGATACTCAGCAGTCGGTGCCGTAGTTGGTGCAACATATCCTGAGATGGGTAAGGTATTAAGAGATATCATGCCTAAGTCATATATACTGGTGCCTGGCTATGGTGCCCAGGGTGGAAAGGCAAAGGATCTTGTACATTACTTCAATGAGGACGGCTTAGGTGCCATCGTTAATTCTTCAAGAGGAATAATCGCTGCATACAAGCAGGACAAATACGCTTCATTTGGACCTGAGGCTTATGCAGACGCTTCAAGACAGGCTGTTGTTGACATGATCGAGGACATCAACGGAGCACTGGGAAGATAATAAAATAACAGGAAAAATACACTGAGATATTCATATGTGAGGTAGGAGGAACCTATGGGTAAATTAAAAATGAAGGCTCAGGTTGTGAGCCAGGAGTGTATAGGAACCGGCATATACAGCCTTGTTTTAAAGGCAGAGCCTATTGCGGAGCAGGCAGTGGCAGGACAGTTTGTATCTGTATATTCATCAGATGGCAGCAAGCTTCTTCCAAGACCTATAAGCCTCTGCGATATAGATAAGGAAAAGGGAACACTGAGACTTGTGTACAGAGTTGTGGGAGCAGGAACAAAGGAATTTTCGCAGCTTAAAGCAGGAGAGACAGTTGATATTCTTGGCCCTCTTGGAAATGGTTTCATACAGGAAAAGAAGAAAGCAATACTTATAGGTGGCGGAATAGGAATACCTCCTATGCTGGAGCTTGCCAAGGAGCTTGACTGTGAGAAATCCATAGTCTTAGGCTACAGAGATGAGCTTTTCCTTAAGGATGAGTTTGAACAGTACGGTACATGCTACGTTTCATCAGAGGACGGTAAGCATGGCGTAAAGGGAAATGTCATTGACGCCATAAAGGAATATGGTGTTAAAGGAGATATAATATATGCGTGTGGTCCTACACCTATGTTAAGGGGAATAAAGGCTTACGCCATGGAGCAGGGAATAACCTGTGAGATATCCATGGAGGAAAAAATGGCGTGCGGTATAGGCGCGTGCCTTGCCTGCGTATGCAGGACAAAGGATGTGGACGATCATTCAATGGTACATAACAGGAGGATCTGCAAGGATGGTCCTGTATTCTATGCGGAAGAGGTGGAACTGTAATGAACATGAGTGTAAATATAGCAGGAGTAGAATTAAAGAATCCCATAACCGTTGCATCAGGGACATTTGGTTCAGGCATGGAATACTCAGAATTTGTGGACTTAAATAAGCTTGGTGCAGTTACCACAAAGGGTGTTGCCATAATCCCATGGCCGGGAAATCCGACACCAAGGATCGCTGAGACCTATGGAGGCATGATGAATGCCATCGGACTTCAGAATCCGGGAATTGATGTATTTGTCAACAGAGACATTCCGTTCCTTAAGAAATATGACACAAAGATCATTGTAAATGTCTGCGGCAAGTCAGAGGACGATTATGTGGAGTGTGTAAGAAGGCTGGCAGATGTGGATGTGGATCTTCTTGAGATAAATGTGTCATGTCCTAATGTAAAGGAAGGCGGAATTGCATTTGGACAGGATCCAAAGGCTTTATACAGCATAACAGAGAAGGTTAAGGCTGTGGCGAAGCAGCCTGTCATCATGAAGCTCAGCCCTAATGTTACAGATATAACAGAGATGGCCAAGGCGGCAGAGGCAGCCGGAAGTGACGCAGTCTCTCTTATCAATACCCTTACAGGAATGAAGATAGATGTAAACAGAAGGACATTTGCAGTGGCAAATAAAACCGCCGGTGTGTCAGGACCAGCCATACATCCTATAGCTGTAAGGATGGTATATCAGGTTGCAAATGCAGTTAATATACCGATCATAGGTATGGGTGGAGTTGCCACCACCGAGGATGCTCTTGAGATGATAATGGCAGGAGCTTCAGCGGTTGCCGTTGGAACAGCTAATTTCAATAACCCATATGCAACAGTGGAGATCATTGACGGAATAAAGGCATATATGGAGAAAAATGGTATAGAGGATATTAATGAACTTATTGGATGCGTAAAATAAACGATGATCGATAGAGGGTGTGCGTGTGAAGAAAAACTTTGAAATAGAAGAGGTTGTATATTCAAAATATCGTGTTGACGCCGAGGATGGCAGGATACTGTATGTGGATGACAATTTCTGCAATATTCTTGGATATACCCAGGAAGATATCAGGGAAAGAGAACTGACCCTCTGGGATATTATAGTTCCGGAGGATCTGGATGAATATGCCAAAAGAATAGGGGCTGTGATCGCTGCCAGGGGTGAGGCGTATCTGTCCCATGGACTTGTGAAGAAGTCCGGCGAGAGCATATACGTATTCTGCTACGGAAATGTAAAGGAATATGAGGACGGAAGCGGCGTTGTTGCCGATATAATGATCACAGATGTTACAGCAGGCAGACAGCTTCAGGAGTATGTGGAGACGCTGGCGGGACAAAATACTGAGCTGAACCATGAGCTTTCGGACAAGAACAGTCTTATTACGTCACTTATAGATAACTTTGCCGGGGGCGTAGGTGTATTTGAGGTTGGGAAGGATAAACTTACAGCAAAGTACTTAAGCCAGAGCTTTTATAAGATGTTCGGTGTGAATGCCAAAGAGGTGGATGAGCATAACGGGGATGTGCTTGAAATGACGGCTCCTGAATACAGAAAAAGCTTCATGCACCAGATAAGGCAGACCATAGCAAGCAACACAACTACCATAAATGAGCATAAATTCCTGAACTTCAGGGAAGAAAAGGAATTCTTCGCCCAGGCGTGTATATCCGTCCTGTCCATAAGGTCAGGAGTGATAAATGTATGCATAGTATTCTATGAGCTGGGTGAGAAGAGAAGACAGGAGCTTGAGAAGAATGCCTACAATGAGCTTATCAAGATGATCGTTGAAGGAAGTAATGAATACATAGTTGATTATTCCTTCGGGGACGACATCATGCACCTTAAGAAGATCGATAACGGAGAGCTGGTGGAGGTGGATTCCACCGAGGGCTTCTTTAATGACCTCAAGGACAACGAATACATCCATCCGGATGACTATGGCAAGCTTGGCTATATGAAGGATTACCTTTCAAAGAACAGGGATACCAAAACCGTGGATTTCAGGTTCAGGTTCTTCTCAGAGGATTACAGATGGTACAGGATGATGTTGGTAAGTATAGCCTCAGATGATGGTACCGTAGGTAAGCTTGTGGGTAAGATGTATTCCGTTCATGAGGAGAAGCTTCAGGCAGCAGAGCTTAAGAAAAAGGCAGAGCTTGACTCCCTTACCAATATTTACAATCATCAGACCTTTGAAAATAAGGTTATTGCAGAGCTTGGCAGGAAATTCTACGGGAGCATGACATTATTTGTCATGGATATAGATGATTTCAAGCTTATAAATGACGCCCTTGGACACTATGAGGGCGATCGGGTCCTTGTGGATGTGGCAATGAAGCTTAAGGAAATGTCAGGAAGGTACAGCGGATATGCCGGAAGACTTGGAGGAGACGAGTTCTCTGTATTTATTCCGGGGATACCGAGGAAAGACCAGATAGAGGAGATAGCAGGAAAGCTGGGCAAGGAGATCGCGGATATGCCTTGTGATATCAGACATACCACCTCTATCGGAATATACATGAAGCCTGAGAATGTGGACATTGATTACTATGAGATGTACAGACGTGCTGACAAGGCACTGTACAATTCCAAAAGAGCAGGCAAGAACAGGTACAGCTTTTATGAGGACACAGAGACACCGGCAGAGGAGCTTGGCGAGGAGGTTAAGACAGCATTCATAGATACTGAATTTATGCTTCTTGACAACTACAATGCCATAGCGTATGTTTCTGATCTGAACAATTATGACCTGTATTACATCAACAATATATGTAAGAAAAATCTGGGCATACAGCCGGATGATAATTCCTATGTTGGCAGGAAGTGTTATGAGGTGCTCCAGGGAAGGACTGAGCCTTGTGCCTTCTGTACCAATAATATTCTTGACAATAAGAAGACCTATATATGGAACCATGTAAATGACAATGATGGCTGCACCTATGTACTTAAGGATAGTGTTGTGGACTGGAACGGTCACAGAAGCAGGCTGGAGCTTGCCATCAATATAACAGATGTGGATTCTACCACCAGAGCCATGGCTGAGAGACTCGACAACGAGGATCTGTTAAATGTGTGCGTCAATGAAATGGCATACAGCAGTGACTTCAACAAGAGCTGTGAGCGTGTTCTTGAGGCTATCGGTGCGTATTATGCCGCTGCAAATATCCTTTTGTTTGAATATGCCGGTGACAGTGGAAAGATATACGAGTGGAAGAATGACATAGCCACAGCGTTAAGCGGAAGAAGCCAGATGTTCCTTCATCCTGATGTGAGGAAATGCCTTGACAGCTATTCAAATGAACAGGGTGTATTCATGGTGGATTCGGGAATATATGAGGACCTTGATGAGAGACTCAGGTTGTTCTTCGGAGGCAACAGGATCTGGACAGCATATTTCATGGCCATCAAGAACCGCAGCAAAGAGATTATTGGCAGGATGTTGATAATCAATCCTAAGAAGCATGTGGGAGAGCTGCAGGTGGTAAATATAATAGGTACATATCTGGGAAGAGACATGTATGAAAAGGACAACAGATAAGCATACTATATTTTCTGGAATGAAGGCAGCAATTATAATTTATATATAAAAAATGGAGGATGAGATACTAATGGAAAATTACAAGAAGGAATTTATTGAGCTTATGATCGACTGCAATGTACTTAAGTTTGGAGACTTTGTTACAAAGAGTGGAAGAAAGACACCTTTCTTTGTAAATACGGGCTTCTACAGAACAGGTGCACAGTTAAAGAGACTTGGTGAGTATTACGCAGAGGCCATCAACACAGAGTTTGGCCTTGATTTTGACGTGTTATTTGGACCGGCATACAAGGGAATACCTCTTACAGTTGCCACAACCATGTCTATTGCAGAGATGTTTGATGAGGACATTAAGTACTGCTCAAACAGAAAAGAAGTAAAAGATCATGGCGATAAGGGAATACTTCTTGGAAGCCCTATAAGTGATGGCGACAAGGTTGTTATCATAGAGGATGTTACAACAGCAGGTACATCAATAGAGGAGACACTCCCTATCATCAAGGCACAGGGAGATGTTGATGTTATCGGTCTTTGCGTTTCAGTAGACAGAATGGAACGCGGACAGGGTAAGAAGAGTGCCCTTGCTGAGATCGAGGAGAAGTACGGAATAAAGACAACATCTATCGTAACTATGGCAGAGGTTGTAGAACACCTTTACAACAGAGAGTACAAGGGAAGAGTTATCATTGACGACACTCTTAAGGCAGCTATTGACGCTTATTATGATCAGTACGGTGTAAAGTGATTTAGCCTATGAGTGAAGACAGATATAAAGAAACATTGACAACACCGACATCTACAGAAACATTAGAAACACAGGTGAAGTCGGAAAATTTGGAAACATCGGATCAGGACTTTGACAGCCTGCTTAAGGAAGCACTTACCATTGCCGAGGAGTATGTGGGCGGTGAAAGTGTTTCCAATATAAGACGCAATATACATGTGGTGAAGGATGATCCGTCAAAGGATAAGGTTCGTAGCAATGACTATGAAAGCTTACAGGTTCCCGGAATGACCAAGGGGAAGATGAGCAGGCATGTCACACCTGAAAGTATCAATAGTAAGGATAAGTCGGAAGACGAAACAGATAGTGCAGGACATTCAAAAGGTAGAGCAGCACATCCATTGCTTGCCGGAGTTCCATTTAACACAACAATATTTTTTGTGCTTATTGTGGTGTATTTCGAGGTTTTGTTCCATATTAACAGATTTGGGGCAAATGACGGATATCTCCTTAATATAATTTTATTTGCGATCATAGCGGGCTGTGTGTGTAGTGTATTTGTACAACTGTTCTCACCTAAGGTGAATTATATTATTGCCGTAGTCATAACTTCGGTGCTGACGGTATTTTTCCTTGCCCACCTTATATATAATTCGGTATTCAACAACTATCTGTCCATAGTTGGAACTATACAGTATGGAAATCAGGCGGCAGACAATGCTGCCACTGTGGCAGAGAATATAGGCAGCAACTGGCTTATGGTTTTGTTGTTCCTTGTTCCGCTCCTTGTGGTGGTACTGGTGTCAAGAAAGATATGTGATTACAGGCGTAATCATATTGCCGAGACGGTTGTTCTTGTGCTGGGCATTGTGGCACTTCATTTTATCACAGTGCTGGCACTGGTGTTACAGAACGACGGCTTGTACAATCCATATCAGGTGTATAAGGAGTTTACTTCGGTTGACATGGCGGTGGAGGAGCTTGGTGCCTGTGAGTCATTTGTCCTTGATGTAAGAGAAGTGTTCAGGAGAAATGGTGATAATAGTGAGTCCGTGTCCTTTGTGAAGACCGGCGATCTTCCGGCAGCAGTTACCGGGGAGGGTCAGACTTCCGGTGATGACAGTAGTGATGAGACCGGAGCAGGCGGTCAGAGCACGGTAAATGGATACAGTGGCAGTCTGGCAGAGGCTGTAACAGAAGAAACGGTTACTGTTGATGTATCGCCTAATGTCATGGACATAGATCTTGAGGCGATAGGAGAAGACTCAGGCAGTGATACCATAGCCTCCATGTGTGACTATTTTAATAGCCTTACCCCTACAAATAAGAACAAGTACACAGGCATGTTTGAGGGCTTTAACCTTATATGGATAACCTGTGAGGGATTTTCGGGATATCTTCTTGAGGAGGAAGAATATTTCCCTACCATAAGTTATATGGCAGAGAACGGCTTTGTATTTGAGAATTATTATCAGCCTTTGTGGTATGGTTCAACCCTTGGAGGAGAATATGCAAATCTCCTGGGAATGATGCCTAACAATGGCGGATATCTCAATATGACCTACGCGGGAAGTCATGGCAATGACCTGTATTTCTCCATTGCAAATCAGTTGAACAGACAGGGCTATACCAGCATTGGCTATCATGATAACAGTTATGATTATTATGACAGGAATATTTCCCATCCTGTTTTAGGCTATGACTGGCGGGCAAATGGATCTGGGCTTGAGGCTCAGAAGCTGGAATCCGGGACTACACCATGGCCACAGTCGGATCTTATAATGGTGCAGGATACCTTTGATGAATATAAGGATGAGACGCCGTTCAATGTGTATTATCTGACTGTATCGGGACATCTGGTATATACTTTTGACGGAAATTACATGGCATATAAGAACAAAGCTGTGGTTGAAGACCTTGACGGCTCAGAGACCATGAAGGCATATATTGCCAGCGAGTATGAGACAGAGCTGGCACTTGAGGAGCTTATAAAGGATCTTAAGGCGGCAGGTCTGTATGAGAATACAGTGATAGTCTTGGCGGGAGACCATGTTCCATATGATTGTATGGATGTGCTTTCTGAGCTTGCCGGAAAAAATCTTACGGATAATTTCGAGGAATACAGAAGTAAGCTTATCATATTCTCAGGAGCCATGGAGACTCCGGTTAAGGTAGACAAGGTGTGCTCAAGCATAGATATACTTGCCACAGTGTCCAACCTTATGGGACTTGATTTTGACTCAAGATTGTTGATAGGTCAGGATATCCTGTCGGATTCACCGGGCATAGTGTATTTTCCAAACAGGAGCTATATCACGGATAACTACATATACAATTCATCAACGAATGAGGTCGCTGTGAAGAGCGGTGCCGTGCCGTCAGATGATGAGCTTGAGAACATGAATGCCTACGTGGCAAATAAATTCACTGCTGCCAAGGGAATATGTGAAAATGATTTCTGGCGTTATGTGGATGAGTACTATTCTCAAAAATAGTAAGGAAATACATATAATTAACGGGTTTAATGAGATATTATATTATTAAGTTCCGTTTATGTAGTTGAAACTAACTTTAATATGATATAAAATAATGTGCGGATCGGTTTAACGGCTGATCCGCATATTTTTTATTTTATACTGATGGAGCATAAGGTTACATTGCATGACGGCCCGCAGGTTTTAGCAGGGCGGAATGATAATGGACTGATGTTCAAAAGAAAGAGAGTTTGTGAAAATGAAAATAGGAAGAAATGATCCATGCTGGTGTGGAAGCGGAAAGAAGTATAAGTCATGTCATCTTGCATTTGATGATAAGCTTGAGTCCTTAAAGAACAGAGGAATGATGATCCCCACAAGAAAGATGATAAAGACTCCGGAGCAGATAGAGGGTATAAGAGAGGCGTCAAAGGTCAATACAGATGTACTTGATTTCATAACACCATTTGTTGTGGAGGGGGTATCTACAGGAGAGCTTGACAGAAGGATATATGAATATACAAAGTCCATAGGTGCGATACCTGCCTGTCTTGGCTACATGGGTTATCCTAAGAGTGTATGTATATCTATAAATGATGTGGTATGTCACGGTATTCCAAGTGATGACACAATACTTAAGGATGGAGACATTGTAAATATTGACTGTACAACAAAGTACAAGGGATATTACGGAGATTCATCAAGAATGTTTATGATAGGTGATGTGGATCCTGTATGGCAGAAGCTTGTTACAGATACAAAACAGGCTCTTGATATAGGCGTTGAGGTCTGCAAGGAGCCATGGGTCACTATCGGAGATATAGGCTATGCCATCAATACATTTGCAACTAAGCAGGGATACCAGGTAGTAAGGGAGATCGGTGGCCACGGTGTAGGTCTTGAGATCCACGAGGATCCGTATGTTTCTCATGTGGGCAAGCCGGGGACAGACTGCGTTCTTGCACCAGGAATGGTATTCACCATTGAGCCTATGATAAATCTTGGAACCCATGAGGTATATCAGGACGCTGATGACGGCTGGACAATATACACAGATGACGGACAGCCATCAGCCCAGTGGGAGTACACTCTGGTTATGACAGATCATGGTGTAGAGATATTGGCACACTAAAATAGAAGAGCGTATATATCAAAAAAATGTTTATATACTGAAATTGTGTTTATATAATAAAAAGCCATACATGGGAGGCTGATATAAAACCTTTGAGTAAAGGAATATATCCGGAACCTATGCATGGCTTTTTAAATTTATTGTAACGATGTCATTGACATCGCTTACTTTGTAAGTACAGCCAGAAGCTTATTGCTTCTTGCAACGAATTTGGTCATTGCCTCAGGAGACAGTGGTCTGTTGGCAAGAACTGCAAGATCATATAACTGGCAACAGATGTCATCAGTATGTTCGCCGTCCTTGTTATCAAGAACATACTTAACAAGCTCATTGTTAGAGTTAAGAACCAATGTCTCACCCTTTCCGCCGAACATGTCAGCGTCAAAATTCATTCCGGCCATTCCGTACATCTTCATCATTTCCTGCATTCTTCTTGATTCTTCAGACAGGGTGATGAGAGATGAGATGTCAGGGTTCTTTAAGGACTCAACCTTAATGGTGATATTTTCAACCCCCAGAGCCTTCTTGAAGGTCTCTGTAAGAGAGTCTGTATATTCCTTGGCTGTCTCCTCTGACAACTCCTCACCTACGAAGTTATCTGTAAGGTCAGCGTCTATACGGTAGAAGTGGACGTTCTCGTTCTTCTGCTCAAGTAAAGTGATAAACGGACTGTCTATGGTCTGCTCCATGTACAGGGCGTCCATTTCCTCATTCTTAAACATGTTAATGTACTGCGACTGGGCAACAGCGTCTGTAACATAGAAGACCTTGTTCTCATATTTTTCCTTGCCGGCTTCGAGGTAATCCTTGAGAGTAGTGTACTCACCCTTGAGGTTCTTGAATATAACGGCGTCCTTCATCTTCTCAAGGAACTTCTCATCCTTAAGACATCCAAACTTGATAAATGGATTGATGTCATCCCAGTACTTCTCATAATCCTCTCTGTGAACCTTGTACATACCGGTAAGCTTATCTGCAACTTTCTTTGTGATGTAGTCAGAGATCTTCTTTACGAAACCATCGTTCTGAAGAGCACTTCTCGATACGTTAAGAGGAAGGTCAGGGCAGTCGATGCAGCCCTTAAGCAGCATAAGGAACTCAGGAATTACTTCCTTGATGTTATCTGCTACGAATACCTGGTTGTTGTAGAGCTTTATGGTTCCCTCCAGCTTATCATACTGGGTATTGATCTTAGGGAAGTATAATATACCCTTAAGGTTAAATGGATAATCCATGTTCAGGTGGATCCAGAACAGTGGCTCCTTGTAGTCATGGAATACCTTTCTGTAGAATTCCTTATATTCCTCATCTGTACAGTCATTTGGATGCTTTGCCCATAATGGGGTAGTGGTGTTAAGTGGCTTAGGTCCCTCTGGCTCCTTCTTTTCTTCTTCTTTCTTATCAGCAGCGTCATCGGTATTTTCATTGCCATCCTCTGATTCGGCAGCGTCGGACTTCTCTGCGTCCTTGTTCTCCTCTGTGTCTATTCCCTTAGCGTCCACATCAACAGTGGCAGTCTTTGCGTCCTCAACAGGTGTGTCTGCATTTGTGAAGTAGATCTCAACAGGCATGAATGAACAGTACTTTTCAATGACTTCCTTTATACGATATTCATTTGCAAATTCTGTACTGTCTTCGTTAAGATAAAGAGTGATGACTGTACCACGGTCAGACTTCATGCTCTTCTTCATCTTGTAGTCGGTGCCGTTCTCGCACTCCCAGAATACAGCGTCCTCGTCTTCCTTGTATGAACGGGTCTCAATAGTAACCTTGTCGGCAACCATAAAGGCAGAATAGAAGCCTAAACCGAAATGACCGATGATCTGTTCCTCGGTAGCCTTGTCCTTGTATTGCTCAAGGAAGGCAGAGGCACCTGAAAATGCGATCTCATTTATGTATTTGTCTACTTCTTCCTCGGTCATACCGATACCGTTATCGATGAACTGGATAGTTTTTTCTGTAGGACTGACGATAACATCTATCCTGTATGGCTGTCCGTCTTCTTCATATTCGCCCATGAGAGACAGCTTCTTAAGCTTTGTTACGGCGTCGCAGCCGTTTGAGATTAATTCCCTGACAAATATATCATGGTCGGAATAGAGCCATTTCTTAATGACAGGAAATATGTTTTCACTGTTGATAGATAAACTTCCTTTTTTCATAATAAAATACATCTCCTTCTTATGTGTAACTCTGTAAAAAGCAGTAAGTTTCATTTAAAATATAACTTTCTACATCATATTAGGATAATAAAATCAGAATGTCAAGAAAAAATTAGCACTCAATCACGTTGAGTGCTAATAATTAATAAAAACTTTATATTTTGAGTTATCTTTCTTCAAATGCAATCTCATTTTTGGTGAGAAATGCTTTTACATTCTGATCCCACAGGCGTTCAGGCTCCTTGGAAAGGGAGAAGGTCTTAAGAGAAGTGATGGTGGTTATGATGATCTCACTGCCGTCATATAGTATGTTCATGGCGAGATTTGCTACGTCATCAGGATTTATATGAAGATTATTGCTTTCTATTATATGTTTTATGTCCCTGTCCCTGGCGATGAGGACGATCTTAAAGCCAAGGGGCAGCTTGCTTCCCTTTATTACATTAAATATATTCCCCTTTTTGGCTGCCCACGGAATGTACTGGTCTGAGGGGAGAGCCTCAAGCTCCTCACTGGTGAAGAACTCTTTGTTTATCCTGCCGCTTATGTGGTAGGAAACATCACTTTTAATACTTGCTTCCACCAGCAGGAGGGGATCAAAGGTCTTATCTATAAGAAGCTTATGTACAAATACTTTTAAGTCTGAAATACGGATATTTAACATGAATTATGTAAACCTCACTTGGATTTTATAAAAGATTGCAGTGTAACATAACGGCACGAAAATGTCTCCATGAGCCCTTTTCATGACCGTATTTTCACGAGCTGTAATCGCTTACTGTCCAGTATAACAATTTTCAGATAAAATTTACAGTGCCAATATAAGAAAGGTGAAAGGTAATGGTCAATTTTTGTGCAAAAACAGGAAGCTTATTGAACGCTTTCAGGTTGACAAAAGAAACAGCAAATTTTATACTGAAGTGTAAATGTGCCGTAGTGCACTGTTTTCTAAGGCAAAAATCAAATAACTGATATTTGGCAGAAAGGATCAGGCTATGAAAATATTTAATACACTTACAAGAAGTAAGCAGGAATTTGTTCCTATAAATGAAGGCAAGGTTGGTATATATGTGTGCGGACCTACAGTTTACGATTACATCCATATAGGAAATGCAAGACCTATGATCGTATTTGATACCCTCAGAAGATATCTGTTATACAAGGGCTATGATGTAAATTATGTATCAAACTTCACTGATGTGGACGATAAGATCATTAAGCGTGCAAATGAACTTGGGGTTGAATCCACAGTTGTGTCAGAGAAATATATTGCCGAGTGTAAGAAGGATATGGAAGGACTTAACGTAATGCCTGCCACAACCCATCCACAGGCAACAAAGGAGATACCTGACATGATCGAGATGATCAAGGTACTCATAGAAAAGGGGCACGCTTACGAGAAGAACGGCACAGTTTATTTCAGAACAAGAAGCTTTAACGGATACGGAAAATTATCCCATAAGAATATAGATGACCTTGAGTCAGGGCACAGAGCAGAGAACCATCAGCTTAAGGTATCAGGAGAGGACGAGAAGGAAGATCCACTGGATTTCGTTCTCTGGAAGCCTAAGAAAGAGGGCGAGCCATCATGGCCGTCACCATGGGGAGACGGAAGACCGGGCTGGCACCTCGAATGTTCAGTAATGTCAAAGAAATACATCGGCGATGTTATTGATATCCATGCCGGCGGCGAGGACCTTATATTCCCTCATCATGAGAATGAGATCGCCCAGAGTGAAGCTGCAAACGACACAGAATTTGCCAGATACTGGATGCACAACGGCTTCCTTAAGATAAACAATGAGAAGATGAGTAAGTCACTTGGCAACTTCTTCACAGTAAGAGAGATCTCAGAAAAGTACCCATTACAGGTAATAAGATTTTTCATGCTGTCAGCTCACTACAGAAGCCCACTTAACTTCTCAGCAGATCTTGTTGAGGCGTCAAAGAACGGACTTGAGCGAATACTCACAGCAGTAGAAAAGCTTAAGGAGCTTAAGCCTGCAAATGAAGGAAATGATCCTGCAATAGAGGCAGAGCTTGAAAACTACGTTAAGCGTTATGAGGCTGCCATGGATGATGACTTAAATACAGCAGACGCCATATCTGTAATATTTGAGCTTATAAAGTATACAAATATCAACGTGACAAATGACACACCAAAGGCAACTGTAGATAAGGCTCTTTCAACTGTGGAAAAGTTATGTGATGTACTCGGAATAATCACAGAAAAGGAAGAGGAGCTTTTGGACTCAGATATAGAGGCACTCATAAATGAGCGTCAGGCGGCAAGAAAGGCCAAGGATTTCGCTAAGGCAGATGAGATCAGAAACAAGCTTGCCGACATGGGAATTACACTCTTAGATACAAGAGAAGGTGTAAAATGGAAAAGAGCATAGACAGTTACTTTGAGTCAGTCCTGGGGGCAGTATACAGTGACCCTAAGGAATATTCACCCCTGTCCCTTGCCTATATAGGGGACAGTGTGTATGACCTGCTTATAAAGACTGTGCTTGTTACAAGAAACAACAAGCAGGCATTTAAGTATCATAAGGAAGCCAGCAGCTACGTTAAGGCTGAGACCCAGGCTCTCTGTATAGATCATTTATTTGACGAGCTTACAGAGGAGGAGCAGGATATATACAAGCGGGGCAGAAATGCAAAATCCCATTCCACAGCCAAGAACGCCACTGTGGGGCAGTACAGAAAGGCTACGGGCTTTGAGGCTCTTGTGGGATATCTGTACCTTAAGAAGGATTACGACAGGCTCTTTGAGCTGGTGAAGAAGGTCATGGACTATAAGGATTCATTGCAGTAACGCAGTATATACAGAAAACAGGAGAACCATTATATTATGGATAACAATGAAAAACAGACAAATGAAGAGGTATTTGTCATAGAGGGACGTAATGCTGTTCTTGAGGCATATCGTTCAGGTAAGACCATCGACAAGCTGTATGTGCTTACCGGCTGTCAGGATGGAAGCATAAATTCCATCATAAGAGAAGCCAAGAAGGCAGATACCATAATCAATTATGTATCAAGGGACAAGCTTAATGCCATGTCCGAAACCGGCAAGCACCAGGGAGTTATCGCCCACGCTGCCGCATACAGATACAGCACCATTGATGATATATTTGACCTGGCAGCAAGCCGTGGTGAGGCACCGTTTATATTTGTGCTGGATGAGATCGAGGATCCCCATAATCTGGGAGCCATCATAAGAACAGCCAATCTTGCAGGTGCTCATGGAGTCATAATCCCTAAGCGTCGTGCGTCAGGTATCACAGCTACAGTAGTGAAGGCTTCCGCAGGAGCCATCAACTATACACCTGTGGTTAAGGTTACCAATATAGGCAAGACCATTGACGAGCTTAAGGACAGGGGAATGTGGTTCGCCTGTGCCGATATGAGCGGCGAGATAATGTATAAGTGCAATCTCACAGGCTCAATGGGTATCGTTGTGGGAAATGAAGGAAATGGCGTAAGCAGACTGGTTAAGGAGAAGTGCGACTATGTTGTATCCATCCCTATGAAGGGTGACATAGACTCACTTAACGCTTCGGTGGCAGCCGGAGTGCTTGCTTACGAGGTGGTAAGACAGAGACTTAATGCTTAAGTGGAGGATGAAATGCCGCAGGTCTTACATGGATCACAGAATGAGAATTATATAGACAGATCTGATGAAGAGCTTATAGACATCATAAGAAATAACACTGATGAAGGTGCAGTTGATTATCTCATCAACAAGTACACCGGAATGGTGAAGAAGGAGAGCCGCGCCCTTTATCTTATAGGTGGAGAGAGAGAAGATCTTATCCAGGAGGGGATGATCGGGCTTTATAAGGCTGTAAGGGATTACTCGGCAGATAAGGGAACCAGCTTTTCCACATTTGCAAATATGTGTGTAAGGCGGCAGATGCTTTCTGCCGTGAACATGTCAAACAGGAAGAAGCATCAGCCCTTAAACTCAGCCGTGTCATTTTACTCCGGCGGAGACGAAGAGGATGTAATGTTAATAGATACTCTGGAGGCCGATGAGCTAAGCAAACCGGAATCGCTTATGATGTACAGGTACAACATAGATGATATGAACAGGAAGATAGAGGACAGGCTTTCTGCTTACGAGAAGAAGGTGCTTGCGGAATATCTTACCGGGGATTCTTATGATATTATTGCTGCAAGGCTTGGAAAACCGGAAAAGTCTATTGATAATGCCATTCAGAGGATAAGAAAAAAGCTTGATCAGTAAATTTGGACAAAAAAAGAAAAGCTACTAACGGGAGTCGGACCCGTGACCTCCACATTACCAATGTGGCGCTCTACCACCTGAGCTATAGTAGCTTTTATAAATACCAAGTGATAATATATAGTAAATATGACTTTTTGTCAACACATTGAATGTAAATTATATTTATTTAAAATATATGATTAAAATTATATGGATACCATATAAGTAATTTTAGGAGGAACTTACAGTGGCAGAAGAAGTAATGTCAAAGAATTTTATTGAACAGATTATCGAGAAGGATCTCGCAGAGGGAAAGGTGGCTAAGATAGTAACACGTTTCCCACCGGAACCAAACGGATACCTTCATATCGGTCATGCAAAATCAATACTTTTAAACTATGGTCTGGCAAAGGAGTATGGCGGACAGTTTAATCTCAGATTTGATGACACAAACCCTACAAAGGAGAAGACAGAGTTCGTACAGTCAATTCTTGAGGATGTGAAGTGGCTTGGAGCTGACTTTGGAGACAGGGTATTCTTTGCTTCAAATTATTTTGACCAGATGTATGAAGCTGCTGTTAAACTTATAAAGAAGGGCAAGGCTTATGTGTGTGATCTGTCTGCAGATGAGATCCGTGAGTACAGGGGAACTCTTACAGAGCCTGGTAAGGAAAGCCCATACAGAAACAGGACAGTAGAAGAGAACCTCAGGCTTTTTGAGGGAATGAAGAATGGAGAATATCCTGACGGAAGCAAGGTATTAAGAGCCAAGATCGATATGGCGTCACCTAACATCAACATGCGTGACCCTGTTATCTACAGAGTGGCAAGAATGACTCACCACAACACAGGTGACAAATGGTGCATCTATCCAATGTATGATTTCGCTCATCCTATTGAGGATGCTATCGAGGGAGTTACACATTCCATATGTACACTTGAATTTGAAGATCACAGACCTTTGTATGACTGGGTGGTGATGGAGCTAGGATATAAGGATTCACCAGAAGGAACACCAAAGCAGATCGAATTTGCCAAGTTATACCTTACAAATGTTATAACAGGTAAGAGATATATCAAGAAGCTTGTTGAGGACGGAATTGTTGACGGATGGGATGATCCTAGACTTGTGTCTATTGCTGCTTTAAGAAGAAGAGGCTTTACTGCCGATTCAATAAAGAAATTCATGGAGCTTGTGGGAATTTCAAAGAGCAACAGTTCAGTTGATTATGCAATGCTTGAGTATTGTGTAAGAGACGACCTTAAGCTTAAGGCTAACAGATATATGGCTGTAGTTGATCCTGTCAAGCTTGTTATAGATAACTATCCTGAGGATCAGGTTGAGATGCTTGACTCACCAAATAACCAGGAGAATGAGAATGCAGGTGTAAGACAGATACCATTTTCAAAGTATCTCTACATTGAGCGTGACGATTTCATGGAGGAGCCTCCAAAGAAGTATTTCAGACTGTTCCCTGGAAACGAAGTGCGTCTCATGAACGCATACTTTGTTACATGTACAGGCTGTGAGAAGGATGAAAATGGAAATGTCACAACAGTACATTGCACTTATGACCCTGAGACAAAGAGTGGTTCAGGCTTCAATGCCCGTAAGGTAAAGGGAACCATCCACTGGGTATCAGCAGAGTCAGCTATAGACGCAGAGGTAAGACTTTATGAAAATATCGTAGATGAGGAGAAGGGCAAGCTCAATGAGGATGGCTCATTGAATCTCAATCCTAATTCACTGGTCATCAAGCATGGCTGTAAGCTTGAGAAGACATTTGCAGAGGCTAAGCCTGGTGAAGCATTCCAGTTTGTTAGAAACGGCTTCTTCTGTCTTGACTCTAAGGATTCAACTCCTGATCATCCTGTATACAACAGGATCGTTTCCCTTAAGAGCTCATACAAGCCGGGAAAGTAATAAAAAGCACGGAGTGAAAACAGATCAGTACAATACAATTAGCTCGGAGTGATCTCCGGATCAGAAATCCAGATATAAAACAAAAAAAGATTATGGAAAACCTGATGGCTTGACAGCCTTTATGGTTTTTCATAATCTTTTTTGTTATAGCAATCAGTTAAGTGAAATGTGATTGCGTGTTTTATCATTGTTATGGCAGCAAGACAAGTGTGGGTTGTTGCTGTTAGTTATCAATAATGGTGTGGGCTGTTTTTATGATCCCTCTCGGCAGGGCGTCCTTGGAGTTCTTCCATGGCTCATTTTTGTATCTGTAGTCAAACTTATCTATGAACCAGCTTATGTCCTCGTTCACCCGTTCCATATTATCAAAGTAGACCTTATTCAATGCGTCTATAAAGGAAGTAAGGCTGTCACCCTTTAATTTGTCACTGCTTTTCTCATAGAGAAGTCCGTAGTGGTATGTGCAGAAGCCCTTGCAGGATCTGAACTTCTCAGGAAAACCGGGATCCTTTTTCCACATATGGAATATGGTGTCTATATATCTGTCAAACATCTGCTCCATGCGGTGGCATATAAAGCAGGTGCTTTCAAGCTTCTTAACGTATTCCACAACAGGTGCCTCTGCCTGGCTTTTTCCGAAGAAGGAGCTTTTAGGGGCAGGACCCCTGGCTGCCAGCTCTTTCATTTCCTTTATGGTCTTGTCTGTGTGGGTCTTTAACATAAGTGCCAGTCCCAGACGGTTCTTCTGGGCATACAAAAGTTTTGTGTGATGAGGGCAGAAGCCCATCTTGTCTGTAAGTGCCCGGTTGTCATCCTCCATGTAGCTTGGCCCCATGGTGTATTCGATTGCATTGTTCTCCAGTTCTCTGTTCATTGCACAGACAGGACATTCGCAGCCGCTGTCAAATGCGTCATTTACAGGTATGGTATAGATCTGTTCAGCCATATGGTATAATTTCCCTTCTGATTTTTTTACATTATACCATATTATCAGGTATTTGCCATGAGGAAACCGGCAGAATAGTACGTTCCGGGAGCAACAGAATTATTTGCCATGAAGGGTGCCGTGGAATATAATAAGCAGAGCGATATGATTATAAAAAAATGATGAGGAAATGATTATGGATACAAAAGAGTATAAAGACCGGGTTGAGATCACGGGAGTGAAGGATTTTGTGCTGTCCCAGACCATGGAGTGTGGACAGTGCTTTAATTTCAGAAAAGCAGATGAGGAAGAGTATGACATTATGGCATTTAAGAGACCTGTCCATGTGAAACAGAAGGGAGATAAGGTCATACTGTACAATACAGATATTGATACCTATGAGAAGGTGTGGAAGAACTACTTCGATATGGACAGGGACTACAGCGAGATAAAGAGGTGCGTGTGCCTGGCGGATGACAAGCTTGTGTGTGCTGTTGAACAGAAGCCGGGTATAAGGATACTGAACCAGGATTTTTTTGAGACTCTGATCTCATTTATAATATCCCAGAACAAACAGATAACCCAGATAAAGCAGATAGTGAAAAATATTTCGCATAATTTCGGAGAACCGGTCATAGGATATAATGGTGAGACATTTTACACATTCCCGGATCCGGAGGTCTTAAATGAGGTGAGCGAGGAGGCCTTAAGGGAGTGTAAAATGGGATTTCGTGCGCCATACATAAAGAATGCATGTAAGGCATATACAGACGGATGTCTGGATGAAGATATCTTACGGACTGCTCCAATAGATGAGGCAAGGCAGGTGTTAATGCAGATTAAAGGCGTAGGTGAAAAGGTGGCAAATTGCGTGCTGTTGTTCGGACTTGGAAGACGTGAAGCATTTCCTGTGGATGTGTGGATGAAACGGATCTGCCAGCAGATGTACTTTGAAGGAAAGGACACTAAGAAGAGCGTCATAGAGGAATTTGCAGTGAAAAGATTTGGCGAATATGGAGGCTACGCACAGCAGTATCTGTTCGATTATGCGAGAAATAACCTTAACCTTTAATATTTATTCTTTTTTTAGAATTAAGGGGTTGATTTTTTTCTGAAAATGAATACAATAATAATTGTGTTAGCACTCAAGCCTTGTGAGTGCTAAAAGTAAGAAGGAAAAATGTTTTAGGAGGAATATAAATCATGAAGTTAAAACCACTTGGAGACAGAGTAGTATTAAAGCAGGCAGAAGTTGAAGAGACAACTAAGTCAGGAATCATACTTCCTGGCCAGGCAAAGGAAAAGCCACAGTATGCAGAAGTTATAGAAGTAGGTCCTGGTGCAGTAGTTGATGGTAAGCTTGTACCAATGGAAGTTAAGGTTGGCGATAAGGTAATCTACCAGAAATTCGCCGGATCAGAGATCAAGCTTGAGGATACAGAGTACATAGTTATCAAACAGGACGGAATTCTTGCAATAATTGAAGATTAATTTAAGAGTATTAAATTATCAGATTGAAGAACATTGGAGGTAAAACAGAATGGCAAAGGAAATAAAGTATGGTGCTGAAGCAAGAAAGGCATTGGAAGCAGGAGTAAATCAGTTAGCGGATACAGTAAGAGTAACACTTGGACCTAAAGGAAGAAACGTAGTACTTTCAAAGTCTTACGGCTCACCACTTATTACAAATGATGGTGTTACAATAGCAAAGGATATAGAGCTTGAGGACGCATTCGAGAATATGGGTGCACAGATCGTCAAGGAAGTTGCAACAAAGACAAATGATGTTGCAGGTGATGGTACAACAACAGCTACAGTTCTTGCACAGGCAATGATCAATGAAGGTATGAAGAACCTGGCAGCAGGAGCAAATCCTATCGTTCTCAGAAAGGGAATGAAGAAGGCATGTGACGCAGCGGTTGCTTCAATCTCAGAGATGAGCGAGAAGATCACAGGAAAAGAGCAGATCGCAAAGGTTGCATCAATTTCAGCTGGTGATGAAGAAGTAGGTCAGATGGTTGCTGACGCTACGGAGAAGGTTTCAAATGATGGCGTTATCACGATCGAAGAGTCTAAGTCAATGAAGACAGAGCTGGATCTTGTAGAAGGTATGCAGTTTGACAGAGGTTATGTTTCAGCTTATCTTGCAACAGATATGGAGAAGATGGTTGCAGAGCTTGATAACCCATATATCCTTATTACAGATAAGAAGATCTCCAACGTACAGGATATTCTTCCGGTACTTGAACAGATTATGCAGAGTGGCGCAAAGCTGTTGATTATCGCAGAAGATGTCGAGGGCGAGGCTCTTACAACAATAATCCTCAACAAGTTAAGAGGTACATTCCAGGTATGTGCTGTTAAGGCTCCTGGTTATGGTGACAGAAGAAAAGAAATGCTCCAGGATATCGCAGTTCTTACAGGTGGTAAGGTTATCACAGAAGAACTTGGATATGATCTTAAGGAAACACAGCTTACAGATCTTGGTCGTGCTAAGAGCGTTAAGGTTACAAAGGAAACAACAGTTATCGTAGACGGTTACGGTGCTAAGGAAGATATAACAGGCAGAGTAAATGTTATCAAGTCACAGCTTGAGGAGACAACTTCTGAGTTTGACAAGGAGAAGCTTCAGGAAAGACTTGCCAAGCTTGCCGGTGGTGTTGCAGTTATCAGAGTCGGTGCTGCTACAGAGACAGAGATGAAGGAAGCTAAGCTCCGTATGGAAGACGCTTTAAATGCTACAAGAGCAGCAGTAGAAGAAGGTATCATCTCAGGTGGTGGATCAGCTTACATCCACGCAGCAAAGAAGGTTGCAGAGCTTGCTGATACTCTTGAGGGTGATGAGAAGACAGGTGCTAAGGTAGTTCTTAAGGCTATGGAAGCTCCACTTTATCATATCGCTGCGAATGCAGGCCTTGAAGGCTCAGTTATTATCAACAAGGTAAGAGAGTCGGCAGCAGGTGTCGGCTTCGGCGCTTACAAGGAAGAGTATGTGAACATGATAGACGCAGGTATCATCGATCCTGTTAAGGTTACAAGAACGGCATTACAGAATGCAACATCAGTTGCTTCAACACTCCTTACAACAGAGTCGGTTGTTGCAGATATCAAGGAAGACGCTCCGGCTATGCCAGCAGGTGGTATGGGCGGCGGAATGGGTATGATGTAATATCAGCCTGTCCCAGAACAGAAATCAATAAAGAAAAATTACAGACCGGGTGGTTCAGGAATTTCCTGCTGCCCGGTCTGTTGTTATGTCGATTATTTTTGTATATTTACAGTTTGATATGATATAGTGAAAAAACATATAATATGTGTTAGAATAAACAGGATGTACACAGGGAAAGGAAGTGTGGGCGCATGATAGAAGAAAAACTTATAAATCAGCTTATCAGAAATAGCATGGAGGCAAGAAAACATGCGTATGCTCCATATTCCGGCTACAAGGTTGGAGCTGCCGTATATACAGGTAACGGAAGCATATACAGTGGCTGTAATATTGAGAATGCCACCTATGGAGCCACAAACTGTGCAGAAAGAACAGCCATATTCAAGGCGGTCAGTGAAGGGGAACGGCTTATAAGAGCCATTGCCATAACCGGCGGACCTGAGGCAGGAGATGAACTGGAGTATGCTTATCCCTGCGGAATATGCAGACAGGTTATAAGTGAGTTCGCAGATGGAGATACTGTTATCATAGTGGCTGTATCAGAAGAGGATTACAGGGTGTACAAGGCAGCGGAATTGCTGCCTGAGGCATTTACCCTGAAAAGATAAAAAATAGCATAATAGTATAAGGAGAAGAAAATTTGAAGGATATCAAGAGTTTAAAGAGTTATAGGATAGTAACGGAGAAGGAGCTTCCTGAGGTAAACGGAACAGGATATATACTTGAGCATATTAAGACAAAGGCAAGAGTGCTTATAATTTCAAATGATGATGAGAATAAGGTGTTTAACATAGGCTTCAGAACACCACCTTATGATGATTCCGGAATACCGCATATAATTGAACATTCAGTTCTGTGCGGCTCAAAGAAGTATCCTGTTAAGGATCCATTTGTAGAGCTGGCAAAGGGTTCCCTTAATACCTTCTTAAATGCCATGACCTACTCGGACAAGACAGTATATCCGGTGGCAAGCTGCAATACAACAGATTTTGAAAATCTCATGAAGGTATATCTTGACGCGGTATTTTATCCGAATATATATGAGAAGACAGAGATCATGAGACAGGAGGGCTGGCATTACGAGCTGGATTCCGTTGGCGGTGAGCTAAAATACAACGGCGTTGTGTTCAATGAAATGAAGGGTGTGTATTCATCCCCGGAACAGTTATTGAACAGGCTGATCGAGGCGTCACTTCTTAAGGATACACCATACGGTAAGGATTCAGGCGGAGATCCTAAGTATATCCCTACTCTTACCCAGGAGAGATTTCTTGATTTCCACAGGAAGTATTATCATCCATCCAACAGCTATATTTATATATACGGTGACTGCGATATGGAGAAGGAGCTTGACTATATCGACAGAGAATATCTGGGCCACTATGACTATAAATTTGTAGATTCAGAGATAGGTATCCAGGAGCCGTATGACAGCATAAAGGAGATCAATGCCAGATATTCTGTGGCAGATAATGAGGATGTTTCAAGAAAGACATATATTGCCTACAACCATGTGGTTGGAATAAGCGTTGACAAGAAGAAAATGACAGCTCTGTCCGTGCTTGAGTATGCCCTTATGGACGCACCGGGAGCCCCTCTTAAAGAGGCACTTACAAATGCAGGTATATGTGAGGATAGCTTTTCTTCATTTGACAATGAGATAAGACAGGCAATATTTGCAATTATAATAAAGAATTCAGATCCGGATAAGAAGGATACATTTGTAAAGACTGTAGATGATACCATAGCAGAGCTCTGCGGAAGAAACGGCAAGGCACCGACCCTCAGCCATAAGTCCCTGGAGGCAGCTATAAATAATTTCGAATTTAAGCATAAGGAAGGCAACTTCGGAAGATTTCCAAAGGGTCTCATGATGGGACTTGACGCCTTCGGCACATGGCTTTACGATGACGCAGAGGCTCTGAGCGTTTTTGAGATGAATGACGTATACGCTGAGCTTAAGAAGGAGATAGACACAGGCTATTTCGAGGAGCTGCTCTGGAACACACTGGGAGACAACAGCTTCGGAACTCTTATAGTATTTGAGCCTGAAAGAGGTCTTGCAAAGAAGATGGATGATGAGGAGAAGCGTGAGCTTGCAGAGAAGAAGGCAGGGCTTACAGAGGCAGAGCTTCAGGAGATCGTCACATCCACAAAGGAGCTTAAGAGATATCAGGAGATACCATCCACAAAGGAAGAGCTTATGACAGTTCCGCTTCTTAATATTTCAGATATTGAGAAGAAGGCAAGAAAGCTTAAGAATAAGGTTACTGACATAGATGGAGTTACCACTGTATGCCATGATATATTTACAAATGGAATCGGATATCTTGAATTTATGTTCAAGACAGACAGTCTTGATGTATCATTATATCCATATGCAACACTGCTTACAGACATATTCAAATACGTTGACACAGATAAGCACAGCTACGGAGATCTGGCTGATGAGATCGACTTCCACACAGGCGGCATAGCATTCCTTACAGGAATAGTTCCCAAGGCAGACAATTCAGCGGCTGTACCGTATTTTGCCATAAAGACAAAGGCACTTTATGAGAAGTTAGACACAGCCATCCACATAGTAAAGGAGATAATATTCGGCTCAAAGCTTGATGATAAGAAGCGTCTGAAGGAGATCATCGCAGAGGAGAAAGCGGGACTTAATTCAGAGCTTACATCTTCGGGACATCTGACCACAGCGACCCGTGCCATGAGCTATATATCAAAGTATTCAGCTTACAAGGATATGACAGAGGGCATAGGATACTATAATTTCCTTGTGGATCTTGACGAGCATTTTGATGAAAAGGCTGATGAGCTTATAGGAAAGTTTAAGGCTGTTCTTGACGAGGTATTAAAGAAGGACAGACTCGTTATCTCATATACAGGTGATAAGGATGTAAGCTATCTTAAGGACAGCATTACAGGCTTCGTGGGAAGCATAAGTGCTGAGGCTTCATGTGACAAGGCAGGAGACATAGAAACAGAGATCAGGAACGAGGGCTTTAAGACCGCAAGCCAGGTACAGTATGTGGCTCTTGCGGGAGACTTCAGCAAGGCAGGGCTTACCTACACAGGAGCATTAAACGTATTGCAGGTTATATTCTCCTATGACTATCTCTGGATAAATGTAAGAGTAAAGGGCGGAGCTTACGGCAGCATGTGTTCATTTGGAAGATCGGGAATGAGCTACCTTACTTCCTACAGGGATCCTAACCTTATGAGCACCTATGAAATATATAAGGAAGCTTACAAGTATGTGGAGAGCTTCGACGCTGATGAGAGGGACTTGACCAAGTATATAATAGGTGCCATTGCCAAGCTTGACGCACCTATGACTCCTGATTCAGAGGGAACCTTCAGCTTTATATGCTATATAGCAGGCATAACAGATGAAATGCTGCAGAAGGAAAGAGATGAAGTACTTTCTGTTACAAATGAGAAGATAAGGGCACTTGCACCTTATGTTAAGGCTGTTACAGACAGCGGCATAATATGTGCCATCGGCGGTGAGGACAAGATCGAGGCTGCCGGAGAGAACTTCGATAATATTGTTACAGACTGGAAGATAAGCTGATAAAAGATCAGAAGTTAAAATAAATACACAATCTGACGGATGCCTGTGATGCAGAAATACAGCATTGTAGCATTGCAGGCTGATGACCGGATAAATCATAGAAAAGGTGAAGTACAGAATATGGAAGATACAAATATGAAGAATTACAAGTCTGGATTTGCAGCTATAATAGGCAGACCAAATGTTGGAAAATCAACTCTTATGAACCAGCTTATAGGTCAGAAGATAGCCATAACCAGCAGCAAGGCACAGACCACAAGGAACAGGATACAGACAGTATATACCTGTGACAGGGGACAGATAGTGTTCCTTGATACTCCGGGCATAAACAGAGCCAAGAACAAACTTGGAGAATATATGCTCAAGGTGGCAGAGGGAACCTTGAACGAGGTTGATCTTGTTATGTGGATAGTTGAAGCCACTACCTTTATCGGAGCCGGTGAGAGGTATATCATAGATCAGCTTAAGCGGGTTAAGACACCTATAATAGTCGTTATAAATAAGATAGACAAGGTGTCCGATGAGGATGTGTTCAAGGCTATAGAAACATATAAGAACGCCTGCGATTTCGCCGAGATCGTACCGGTGTCGGCACTTAACGGAAGCAATACGGATGAGCTTATAGATACACTGTTAAAATATCTTCCATACGGACCTCAGTACTATGACGAGGATACCATTACAGATCAGCCGGAGAGACAGATCGTGGCTGAGCTCATAAGGGAGCAGGCCTTAAGGCAGCTTGACAAGGAGATACCTCATGGTATTGCAGTAGTGGTTGACTCCATGAAGGAAAGACCTGAGGGCGGTATCATAGATATTAATGCCACCATCATATGTGAAAGAGATTCCCACAAGGGAATAATAATAGGTAAACAGGGCTCAATGCTTAAGAAGATAGGAACCCATTCCCGTTACGGAATGGAGAGGCTTTTAGACGCAAAGGTCAATCTTAAGCTGTGGGTCAAGGTAAAGAAAGATTGGAGAGATACAGATACCCTCCTTAAGAACTTCGGGTATCATGCAGATGAATAATATATGAGGGATGAGGTTGTACTGCAGGGAATCGTCCTGTCCATGAGCCTTGTGGGAGAGTATGACAGAAGACTTGTGATACTCACCAAGGAGAGGGGCAGGATAACTGCATTTGCCAGAGGTGTAAGAAAATCGAATAATCAGCTGGTATCAAAGACCCAGTTATTTGTCATGGGAGAATTTACCCTGTACGAGGGCAGGGACGCCTACACACTTAAGAATGTGGAGGCAAAGGAATATTTTCACGAGCTTACATACGATATGGAGAAGTACTGCTACGGTTCTTATTTTTGTGAGGTTATGTCATACTTCACAAGAGAGGGAGAGCGGAGCACAGATTATCTCAATCTGCTGTTTGTGAGCCTCAATGCCCTTAAGAAAGCCCTGATCTCACCAAAGCTCATAAGAGTCATATTCGAGATAAAAATGCTTGATGTGTTCGGACAGGGGATACAGAGCTATCACTGTCCCGTATGTGGAAATGAGCCCTCAGGCATATTCAGTGCAGAGGCAGGAGGCCTGGTGTGCAGCCACTGTGCAGGAAGGACAATGAACAACATAAATGTCAGTGAGGCATGTGTATATACGCTGAAATATATAAATGCCCAGAAGCTTGGAACCCTCTATAATTTCACTGTGAAGGACGAGGTTCTTGCGGAGCTTGAGAACATCACAGCGAGGTTTTATGATGTCCACATAGGGAAGAAGTTCAATTCCCTTGAAGTTATAGAAACTTTAACTTGAAAAAATAACTGTTTAAAGGTAAAATGATTCGGATAAGGCAGGTTATATTACCTTATGCCGGAATGACCATAATTAGTATAATACAAAATTCATGGAGGACGATATGGAAAAGACATTAGACAAAATAGTGGCTCTTGCCAAGAACAGAGGATTTGTATATCCGGGTTCAGAGATATATGGTGGCCTTGCAAATACATGGGATTACGGTAATCTGGGTGTTGAGCTTAAGAACAATGTTAAGAAGGCATGGTGGAAGAAATTCATCCAGGAAAATCCTTATAACGTAGGTGTAGACTGTGCGATACTTATGAATCCACAGACATGGGTTGCGTCAGGACATCTTGGCGGCTTCGCTGATCCTCTTATGGATTGTAAGGAATGTCATGAGAGATTCAGAGCAGACAAGCTTATTGAGGATTACATGGCAGATCATGGTGTAACCATCGAGGGCTCAGTTGACGGATGGACAAATGAGCAGATGGAGAGCTATATAAACGACAACAATATTGCGTGTCCAACATGTGGAAAGCATAACTTCACAGGTATCAGACAGTTCAACCTTATGTTCAAGACATTCCAGGGTGTAACTGAGGATGCCAAGAATACAGTATATTTAAGACCTGAGACAGCTCAGGGTATATTTGTCAATTTCAAGAATGTTCAGAGAACATCAAGAAAGAAGATTCCATTCGGTATCGGACAGATAGGTAAGTCATTCAGAAATGAGATCACACCGGGTAACTTCACATTCAGAACAAGAGAGTTCGAGCAGATGGAGCTTGAGTTCTTCTGTGAGCCTGGTACAGATCTTGAGTGGTTCCAGTACTGGAGGGGCTTCTGCCGTGACTGGCTCCTTTCCCTTGGTATCAAGGAAGACGAGATGAGACTCCGTGACCATTCACCTGAGGAACTCTGCTTCTACAGCAAGGGTACAACAGATATCGAGTACTTATTCCCATTTGGATGGGGTGAGCTCTGGGGTATCGCCGACAGAACGGACTACGACCTTACACAGCACCAGAATACATCAGGTGAGCCTATGGATTACTTCGATGATGAGAAGAAGGAGAAGTACATTCCTTACGTTATCGAGCCATCACTCGGTGCAGACCGTGTAACACTTGCATTCCTCTGTGCAGCATATGACGAGGAGAATATTGGAACAGAAGAGAAGCCTGACGTTCGTACAGTACTTCATTTCCACCCAGCACTTGCACCCGTTAAGGTTGGTGTGCTTCCGCTTTCAAAGAAGCTTAACGAGGGTGCTGAGAAGATCTATGCAGAGCTTTCAAAGTACTTCAACTGTGAGTACGATGACAGAGGAAACATCGGTAAGAGATACAGAAGACAGGATGAGATCGGTACTCCGTTCTGCGTAACATATGACTTTGATTCAGAGACAGACGGCTGTGTTACAGTAAGAGACAGAGACACCATGGAGCAGGAAAGAATTAAGATAGAAGACCTTAAGGCATACTTTGAGAAGAAGTTAGAATTTTAATTGATGGTGTGCCCGGTTTTGCCGGACCCCGTTTTACAGGAGGCATTAAAATGCATAGTAAAGAGCTATTTTCAGAATACGAGGCAAATGTAAGATCATACAGCAGAAGCTTTCCGGAGATATTTACTAAGGCTAAGGGAGCCAAGATGTATGATGAAAACGGCAGGGAGTATATTGACTTCTTCGCTGGAGCAGGTGCCCTGAATTATGGACACAACAACGACTATATAAAGGAGAAGGTCATTGATTATATCCAGAACGATGGAATAATGCATTCTCTTGACATGATGACAGCTCCAAAGGCTGAGTTCATTGAATTTTTCGAGAAGAAGGTGCTGGAGCCTAGGGGACTTGACTACAAGATCATGTTCGCAGGTCCTACGGGAACCAATGCAGTAGAGTCTCTTCTGAAGCTTGCCCGTAAGGTTAAGAAGAGAGAGATGATCTGGGCATATATGGGCTGCTTCCATGGTATGACCCTTGGATCAATATCACTTACAAGTGATGCTGCAAGCCGTGCAGGTGCAGGTGTAGGCCTTGACAATGTATATCATGTTCCGGCACCATACATGTTCCCTGAGCTTGACACCATCAAGTTTATGCAGACACTTCTTGATGATGATCATTCAGGAGTTGAGAAGCCGGCAGCAATATTTATTGAGACAGTACAGGCAGATGGTGGTGTAAATGTGTTCTCAGTTGAGTACCTTAAAGCACTTCGCGAGTTCTGCGACAAGAATGATATCCTTATGGTAGTTGATGATGTTCAGGTGGGCTGTGCAAGAACCGGTACATTCTTCTCATTTGAGAGAGCAGGTATCAAGCCGGATATGTTCTCACTTTCAAAGTCAATAGGTGGATATCCGTTCCCTATGGGTCTTGCTATGTTTAAGCCGGAGTATGATCTCTGGAAGCCGGGTGAACACTCAGGCACATTCCGTGGAATACAGCTTTCAATGGTAGCTGCCAAGGCAGGACTGGAGTTCATGCTGGACAACAATATCGAGGCAGAGACAAGACGTAAGGGCGAGATAGTAAGAGAGTATCTTGAGAAGAATATGAATAACGATCCGAATGTGGTTGCAACCCGTGGCATAGGACTTCTCTGGGGTGTTGAGGTTAAGGATGATGCAACAGCAGGTGCCATCACGGCAGCAGCCTTCAAGAAGGGGCTTGTAATTGAGAGAGCGGGTCGTGACAATGCGGTCATCAAGATCATGCCGCCACTTATCATTTCAGATGAGGATCTTATAGCAGGTCTTGATATCCTCAAGGAAGCTATAGATTCTGTAGAACCATAGCATTATATATAAATCAGCAGTGATTTATACAAAGACAGGCATAAAAACCTTGATCTTACATATACCCTCTTTAATGGCAGAAATAGAGTAAGCCATTAGAGAGGGTGTTTTTATGTGTTGCAGCTATGAACTCAAATTTATCAAAAATACTTTAAAAATAGTTTGATATACCATATAGTCGTATGCTATAATTATCACAGCGTGGTGTGGGCTTTTTGACGTCTGCACCGCAGAAATATATTAACAGTACTTAGGAGGTATATTACAAATGGCAAACAAGTGGGTTTATATGTTTAGCGAAGGCGACATGACCATGCGTAATCTTCTCGGTGGTAAGGGTGCCAACCTTGCTGAGATGACAGCAATTGGTCTTCCAGTTCCACAGGGATTCACAATCACAACAGAGGCTTGTACTCAGTACTATGAGGACGGTCGTAAGATCAACGATGAGATTATGGCTCAGGCTATGGAAGGTGTTAAGAAGATGGAGGAGATCAACGGCAAGAAGTTCGGAGATCTTGAGAATCCATTACTTGTATCAGTTCGTTCAGGTGCAAGAGCATCTATGCCAGGTATGATGGATACTATCCTTAACCTTGGTCTTAACGATGATGTTGTTGCTGCTATGATAGCACACAACCCAGATCCAGCATTCGAGCGTTTCGTATACGATTCATACAGACGTTTCATCCAGATGTTCTCAGACGTTGTTATGGAAGTTGGTAAGAAGTACTTCGAGCAGCTCATCGACAAGATGAAGGAAGAGAAGGGTGTTAAGTTCGATGTAGAGCTTACAGCACAGGATCTCAAGACACTTGCTGAGCAGTTCAAGGCAGAGTACAAGAAGCAGCTCGGCACTGACTTCCCCTCCGACCCCGTTGAGCAGCTCAAGCTTGCTATCGAGGCTGTGTTCCGTTCCTGGGACAACCCCCGTGC
>JBNMGN010000011.1:0-75139 GCA_050872265.1 Coprococcus sp. | reverse complement strand
CAACCAGAAGCGGTTTCCCATTTGCCGATTCGATAAGGTCTTCCAGAGCATCCAGTTTTCTCTCATGGATATTTCTGACATTGCCGGATTCATCATAGACAGCACCGTTTGCCATCTGCTGGAGCTTGTTGGAAAGGGCTGCTGCATTTACCGCATCGATGTCCTGTCCTTCTCCGTATTCAAGGATCATGTCATCTGCCATCCTGTCATAAAGAGCCTGTTCGGATTCCGACATGGTAACAGATACACGGTTACTTACACACTCCGGCATATCAAGATAATCAACAGCCTTCATGGAAATGCTGATATCTGAGATCAGCTCATATATTTTTTCTTCCGCACCTTCCCTCGGCTTGTAGGAAAAGATGATCTCCCGGTTACGCTTATCCGGAACAAAGAACCTGTCACGGTATCCACCGATGAATCTTCCAAGCCTCTGCCCCATATCAAGGATCCCTATCTCTGCCCACAGGTCCATAAGATTTCCCGGTGTTCCGGTAAGTCCGACCACCCGCTTTGCCATCGGCCTTACTTTTTTCAGGTCTTTGAACCTCTGTGCCTTTGGCGACTTGAAGCTCGACAGCTCATCAATGATGACCATATCAAAATCAAAAAACACATTTTTTGTCATCCACGAAACATTGTCCCTTCCGATGATGGTCACATCCGCTCCTGACAGAAGTGCTTCTTTTCTCTGCACTGCAGTTCCCATTGCCACTGCAAATGTCATGCCGTAAAGATGCTCCCACTTTTTTATCTCTGCCGACCATGTGGTCTCAGCCACACGTTTTGGTGCAATCACCAGCACCCGCCTTACTTCAAAGTAATCAAACAGCAGACTCCATAAAGCCGTAAGCGTAATGACCGTTTTTCCAAGTCCCATATCAAGGATCAGACAGCACACCGGATGTTTAATTATAAAATCTGTCGCATACTGTTGATAATCATGTGCCTTGTATTTCATCAAGAACTCCTCCAATCTTTTCAATCTCATCTACCACATATACCGAAAATCCCAGCCTCTCAAACTGCCTCTTCCTTTTTAGCTGAAGCGGTCTCGGTTTCTGCCCCGGTGCTTTCAATTCCACAAATGCCATTCTTCCACCGGGAAGAAGCACGATTCTGTCCGGCACACCATTCATTCCGGTTGATACGAACTTAAGGGCAACCCCGCCTCTTCTTTTTGTTTCTTCACGAAACGCTGATTCTACCTTGCTTTCAAGCATTTTTATATACCTCCGGTTTCCCATTCAGGTTTCCGATTGCTTAAAATCCCTATACGCGCATATACACATATGCGCTCTCGCACCTGTCTGGTTTTTCTTTAATTCTCATAAATCAATAGTAAAAGTTAGGAAAATGGGAAACCAAGACCGCCAACCCTTTATATTCCTTGCTGTCACAACGGTTTCCCACTACCGTTTCCCATTACCATTTCAGAAACTTTCACTCCTCACGGACAAATGTTTTCTGCACTCCGTACAGAGGGAATTTTGTCTTACCGGATGCGTTCTGGTCATATTTTTTCCAGCCACCGATCTTGTTTAAGATACCCTCTATCTCATAGGAGTCTGACTTTTTGATGTTTGGACGGTCCTTGCCAAAGCACTCTACCCAGATTTCCATGACGCATACACGGGTACGCTTTACAGTTCCTGTCACTCCCTGTGCATCAAACTCACCGCCTCCGAGGAAAGAGCGTCTCTGGTACACATCCATGTCCGCCCAGTTATCCGGCAGCAGTCTGTCAAGGTAATCTGCAATAATGCCTTCCCTATCATCCGACTCCATCGCATCCTGCTGCATCTTATAGGCTTCCTCTGCCTCTTCCCCACGGAGTACCAGATCCTCGCCTTCCTGATAAAGATGTACCGCTTCTGCCCATATCTGATCCACGCAGTCCATATCCCACGGATGCTTTGTGCCTGTTCCCGGCACATGCACCGGCCAGAACCTACGGTTACCTGTTACATCACGTAAGAATCCGCCCTCAGAGTTGGTGCTTCCCACGATGATACATTTTCTTGGGTGGGATTCCACATTAACACCATAAGCCTGACGGAACTTATCATTCTGTCTGGAAACAAAGGACTTTACAACCTCGACCTCTGTTTTACGGATACCACTCATCTCGCTGATCTCAAGTATCCATGAGTTGATGAGTTTCTCCGATGCGGTCTTATCCTTCATATCCGAGATGGAGAGTGAATCTGAAAACCACTCCCGTCCCAGCCTTGCAAAGAAGGTAGACTTGCCGACACCCTGCGGACCGTTAAGGACGAGGATGGAGTCAAACTTGGTTCCCGGCTTATAAATACGGGCTACCGCAGCCACTAAGGTCTTACGGATGGCAGCCCTTGTGTAAGGCGTATCATCTGCACCGAAATAATCAATGAGAAGTGTATCTAATCTTTCCGTTCCGTCCCATTCGAGGGATTCCAGATAATTTTTTACTGGGTGGAACGGACGCTCTGAGGATGCAATGGCAAGGATACCGTCCTTAAACTTGGTCGGTGACCATATGCCATATTTCGAACCGAAGTACATCTTGGCATTTGCAAAGTCCGTATCATTCCACCCATCCTTTACCTGTTTCCACGGAACATCTCCAATAATATCAAGCGTCTCCGTGAATTCGTTGTAGACCACATTTTTGAAGTTTTCATCGTGCTTTATGATAAGACCGACATTACGGATATTATCGATAATGTCTCCACGGCGGTTTACCTCCAGCTTGCTCTGCCAGTCCGTATCTTCTGCCGAGAACTCTTCCTCGGCAGTCTTCTGCTTATCTGCCATAAGTGTTTTCTTTGATTCATCATCTTTCATGACAAAATCCTGCATGGCAGTAAAGGATGGCATCTTTCCGGGGGCAGTTCCTTCCTTTGCTTTATCATCAAGGTCTCCGAACTTGTGCAGCCTTACCGCATCGAAGGCTGAGAGCAGCTTCCCACAGCACGGGTCTGTGGCATGATGACTGTACATGAATACATCATCATATATAACAACACCTGCTGCAGAGTCCGCCGGAATATAATCGTATCTTCCGGGGATCGCTGCTGACGGTTTATATACATCCGGCAGAAACTTCTCTATTGCCTGTGTCATGGTGTATGTCCGGTTGAACGCTCCGATCAGACCATCCTTTGAAAGCGGGTCTGCCTGTTTTTTCATGCTGTGCTTTACGACCGCACTCTGCCTGTTGCTTACAGGCCATGAAGATACATCGTGCCAGTCCTTATAACGGGAAAGAACCTCATCCGGATCCGTAAGCTGTCCGTCAAATTCCTGAAAGACATATTCCCCGTCACTGGAAGTCGATGGCCAGTACATAAGCCTTGACGGTTCATAGGTGGAGTCATCGAATAATTCAATGCCGATATCATCTGCCAGCATCCTTGCCACTGCACCATATTCATCGGGTGTCACATCCCTTGTAAGGAATATGATAAGACGGAGTCTCGGCTTTTCCGGTGTATGCTTATGTGTGGAATAGACCACCATCTTCATGTCAAAGAACATGGAAAGCTCGTCCAAGATACTCTCCGTTCCATAATCCATATCAAGCGTTATGGCTGACCTTGATATGACGCAGTCCTTCTTTCTTCTGCCACCCTTTAATTTGCCAAGTACAAATCCACCGACATCCTTGATGTCATCCTGTTTTCCCTTTGGCAGTTTCTTATACTGCTCCACCGTTTCTGCAGTACGCTTTGTCTGTGAAAGCCTTTTGCAGAATTCATCCTCTGTCATTTCCGTGCAGTTGAACTTTTTGTCCATTCTTGAGTTTCCGACTGATACGAACATTCTTATATCCCTCCTTCTTTTTTTCCTGCTTTGCCACCCTTCCGACCGCTATGGCAGCAGTCGGATCCGGATAGCCTTCCTTGTTTTTTCCCATACATCAAGCACCTCCAAGCATTTCAAGATTCCTCTTTGTCCTTTTTGTAAGGATCTGTTTCTGGTATTCCGTAAGTTCCATCGTCTGTATATTTTTCATATATTGCTGCAGATATTCCCGGAAATCATATATATCCTCATCTTTTGCATACCTTCGTATCATTGGGAATACTTTTCTTGCATAATATAATTTGCATGGGAAGAACCGCTCAACATATAAAACCATCCTCCCATGCGGATATATCAGTTCCAGTTCTTTCATAAGCACCACCTAATCTTTCTTGTAAAACGGACTTTCAAATCCGGCTGCCTTAAGCGGAAGTCCCTTACACCAAGAAGGGCATACCGACATGATCTCATTTACCTCTTCCACGGACGATTTTCCTTCTGGCACTTCAAGCACGACTTCATCGTGTATGTGACAGACAATATCAAATCCGTTCTTTTCCAAACGGAGCATCGCCTCTGCCAGAATGTCCCTTGCCGTAGCCTGAACGATGTTCTCGCAGAATTTTGCGCCATATGATTCAATGCGTCCCCATTTCTTATCTGCCTCAAGTCCCTCGTAGCTGACGCTTTCCGAACCGAATCGGTTTAATGTCATTCTTGGTCTGACATAGGAAAGTGTCCTACCGGATGGGAGTTTTATCATAAGCATGCCTGACTGGTAATAAATCGTAATAAGACCGACCGTTGTGGTCTTTTTCTCCTTCACTGCAGCCTTAACCGCAGCATCCACCGCATACCAGTAATTTACGATGTGGGGATTGGCACTTCTCCATGACTGCACCAGACCGGGAAGCTCGTCTTCCTCGACAAAATTTAATGCACCCATGCTGATAAGCGCACCTTCTGCACCGCCATACTGACAGGCAAGCGATGCCACCTTTCCCCTTGCACGGTACGGACTTCCTTTTGTGATCTCCTCGATTGGGATATGAAACATCTTGGATGCGGTCTGCTCATATATCTTTCCGGCGCCCATGAATTCTTCCATTACCCAGCCTTCCCCCGCAAGATAACCCATCACCCTTGCTTCAATGGCAGAAAAGTCCGACACGATAAATCTGTATCCCGGTTTTGCAATAAATGCAGTACGGATAAGTTCCGACAGTACCTCCGGCGTGGAATCATAGAAAAGCTCTATCAGGTCAAATCTGCCTTCCCTGACAATGGAACGTGCCAGTTCGAGGTCATCCATGTGGTTCTGGGGAAGGTTATGAATTTGAACCAACCGCCCTGCCCAGCGCCCGGTTCTGTTCGCCCCGTAGAATTGCAGCAGTCCGTGTACCCTTCCGTCAGGACATACAGAGCGTTCCATTGCCTCATACTTTTTAACCGATGTCTTTGACATGGCAAGCCGGAGCTTCAGCATCTTTTTCACATCCCCGTCCGTCTTATCCACCAGCTCCTCCACGGTCTTTTTTGCAAGAGAATCAATCTCTATCCCTTTTTCTGCAAGCCATCCCTTTAGCTGTGATACGCTGTTTGGGTTCTCAAGTCCTGACAGCTCATATGCCCTTTTTGTCGCTGTCTCTTTATATAAAAGATCACAGGCTATGGCTTTTTCAGCCAGTTCTGTGTCCACCATGATTCCACGATCATTTATCCTCTGATCCATGCAGTATAGTTCCTGCTCCTTAACACTGATAGGATATTTTGATAATTTGTGTCTGATCTGCTTTTCCACATCCACATCCCGGATGCAGTAGGTCTTAAAAAGCTCCCACTTCTCCGGCTCATCTGTAGGAAGATTTCTGGTTCTTCCACCGTTTGATTTCGTAGCCTTACATGGCATACAGAAATATTTAATAAGGTCCTTTCCCTCGGACATCTTCTGCTTATCAAGATGGAGTGCTGCACCGACTCCCTCAAGAGATAATGGAAGCGACAGCATGGATGCCTGAACGAGTGTGCATCTCCACGCTTCCGGCTTTAAGGAAAGACCGAAGTGTTTATTGATACAGGTGCGTTCAAACACAGCATTGTAAGCTGTCTTTATCACGGAATCATCCATAAGTGCCTTCATGATACCGGCCGGCAGTTTCTCCCCGGATGCAAGGTCAACAATCTGTGTGTCACCGTCATCCACGCTATATGCAAACAGGAGTATTTCAAACTGGTCGGATGCGGTATATCTGTGTACCCCGCAGTCCGGCAGTGATATATCCGAATATGTCTCAATATCAATGGCAAGTGTCTGCATTCTCTGCTCCTTTCCGGGGATCACGAAATCCCAATATGCTGTCAGGTGTTGTTCCAAGTACTATGCAGATTTTCCGCAGCATCTTCACAGATGGATTTCTTTGGTTTAACTCCCACATTGCTACTGTCCCTTTGGACACCCCAAGCTGCTCTGCCAGTTCCGTCTGTGTCATACCAGCCTTTTTACGAGCCGCCTTTATTTCATCTCCGGGCATCTGCCAACACCTGCCTTTTTCTTTATTCTTTCGATACCAACCCTTGCAGCATCTTCATGTCCGGCTTTTATCTGACCGATGATGGTCTTATATGTATTGACCGGAATATACTTTTTTATGGTTTCAAGTTCTGTTCTTATATCTGTCATAGCTGCTCCCTTTCCCTGTCAAAGAAAGCGGAAGCAATGCCTCCGCCTCCCGTAAACAGTTCTGTGTATGTCCTTATGCGAGGAAATCATCCTCACCATCTACTGCATCAAAATCATCACTGGCATTGGTTCTGGAACCAAGAGGCTCTCCGTCCCTTATCTTCTGTACATTGCCAAGACCTGCAGCAATGCCCTTATTACCATTGCTGTTGTAAGCGTAAAATGTAATGGATACCTTTCCGTAACAGCCGGAATAAACTTCATTCTGGTCAAGGATAGGCTGTACCTGTCTGTCCACAATCTGAGGTGCCTGCTTGGAATTGGCATTTAAGAACATACTGTTCGCATACGCCTCATCCTCCGGTCTGTCGATATCCCCGTCACGTAATGGTGTCTTAAGGTTTGCCGGGATCTTGCCGCCCCACTTGCCCTTACCTTCTTCCTTTGCAATCTCAATAGCCTTCTTGATCTTGGCAATGGTATCCTCATCATCCTTATCGATGATGCATGATACGGAATACTTCGGATCACTGCCATTGATGGAGTCAGGCTCCCAAAGGTGTGCATAGCTGAATCTGCATGGTACGATTACTTTTGTTGGATTTGTGTTGTTCATAATGTTTCCTCCTTAAAATCCGCCTCAGCGGTCGTCTGTTTAACTGCTTCTCTTTTATCTGAATCTGGCACCAGTGTGACCTTGCCATCCGGCTTGTACACATATGATCCCAGAATTTCATTAAACTTCTTCTTGCCCATCAGCCTCTCCATCTCGGTGATACCGATAAGGCTCTGTTTATAGATATCTGTATATCCGGCTTTCTTGGCTGCCTCTGCGACATCCGTCTCATCCGTATATTTACGGTTGCTCCTGCCAAGCACCAGCTTGAATCCCGGCCATTCTTTATGATTTGTAACCGCTTCATTCTGGGCATAGGCATAAACTTCTTCTGCCCACTTCTTAAGTGCATCTGCTTTGGAAAGGACCTCTGCGACCTCCTTATCTGACATAAGGGGAGGATCCGCAAACTCCATCTGTGCAAGCTTCAGATACTCCTCTGCCCTTGCCCGGCACGTAAACCTTGCCTTACAGAATCTACAATGGTCTCCGGCTTTGTATTCGCCTTCTCCTGCCAGAGCTTTGGCAGCTCCCGGCTCGAACACCTCTTTTCCCCATTTAAGAAGATCCTCTGCGGATATCTCCCACGTGGAGAAGTTCTCGATTCTTGGCTGCACGATGGTAAGCTCCACCGTATCGATGTCATACAGGAAACCGAGCATATCAAGGACTCCAAGACCATAAATCATAAGCTGGACATTCTCCTCAGCGTCAACCCTCACGCCCTTCCCCATCTTTAAATCTATGATGTGAATCCGGGTGTTGCTGACTGCAACCATGTCTGCCGTGCCAAAGCATCCCCCAACACGGTGTGCAAGGCTTACCTTTAACTCCACACCGAAAAATGGCGTGTCCGTGTCTGCCCTTGTCTGCTCTATTTGGCTGATGACATATTCCACATAGCTTTCCACTGCTTCCATCAGCTCGTCCGTGTAATATTCTGATACCGGACGCTTTGTTCTTTTCTTCAGATACTTGTTGATCAGGTGCTCTGCCATCTCATGTCCGGCAGTCCCTTCTGCTGCGAATGGTGACTGTTCATCCGGGAACTGCTCCTCCAGAAGAAGTGATGGAGGGCAGCTTAAATACCTCTTTCCGGACGATGGGGAGAACCTTGCATGCGCCCCCATTAAAGCACCTGCGCTTTCTCATACAGTTCCGGCAGCTTCTCATCCGGGATATCCGACAGCTTCTCATAGCCCATCTGCTCGATGAGGTTTTTGATCTCTGAGGTCTTTCCTTTTCGGGACTTTTCCCTAAGAAATACACGGACCGTCTTTAAGTCAATCTTTGGTTCTTCCTTTGGAGTGTCAGGTACTGCCTCTTCCTTCTTTTCTGCCTTCTTGACAGGCTTCTTAGGTGTATCTTTCTGTGCTGACACCATATCTCTGATTCCCTGTGCAATCATCTCGTAGCCCTCAGCTACCTTTAATAATCCTTCGTTCATATGCGTTATCTCCTTTCAAGCCTTACCTCACCCGTGTAAACATCTGCCTTATTTACGCTTCTCAGATACTTTCCGTAATCCATCAGGATGTGGTATCGGTACTCTTTTACTACAGTTACTTTCTTCTTTTCGCTTTTCCGGATGACCAGAAGATGGTCACCCGGATGCAGTCCGTAACGGACACCATGTCTCTTTATCATGTATGCTCCTATCTGACGAGCTTCAGTCCCCTGATCAGGGAACGGTATCTGCTGTCGGCACGCTCATCAACAGGTATGGTTCTTACATTGACCGGATTAAAATCAAGGTCATAGAGCTTTACTGGCTTTCTGATTTCCTTTGCATGTTCAAGTTCAAACTTCATGCCCTCAGAAATTTCAAAGCCCAAAACATATATGGTGTCACATATATCCATAAGCTCAAGCCCCATTTCAATTCCTGTCATTCTTTCATTGGGATCATCCTCATCAAGGAAGGTTGGGAAATAGATGTGCGGAACGATAGGTATGCATCCGCTTTTTGCAACGATTCCGGCATAATAGATAGCCCGTCTTGCATTGTCCTTGATGTTGCCACGATACTGGCTGCAGATAAAAACTTTCTTCATAATAAATCCATCCTTTCTCATTCGGCTCTCATGGCCGTGGGTTCTCGTCAAATATTTTTCAAAGCAAAGTCACGGAAGATGCTGTTCATCGTCTCAAGGTCGTCACCTGTAAGACTCGCTTGCAGCTTTTTAAGCAGCTCCTGCTGTTTTGGTTTCAGGAAGTTGCGTCCGTAATAATATCCGTCAGCAACTTTTACCCCTCCGCCATATCTGCCACGAACTGTTTCGATTGGGTAAGCGAGAGACAGCTCTACGATGTCATTTTTTATCGTCCGGATCGATACACCGAATTCAAAAGCAAGATTATCTATCTTGTCCTGCCTTCTCTGGCATAAGACTTTAAGGATTGCCTCTCGGCGCTCACTTGGTGTCATGCTCTTTTCTGCCATCTCTCGCTCACCTCCTTCCTTCGTTCCTTGCTTTGTGACTTAAAGATATTTGTTAAAGGTGCAGACTTTTTGCACCATTAAAAAAATTTTTCAAAAATTTTGTTTGTGGCATCCGAACCTTATTTTTTATTGCCTGAATGCCTGTCCGGTTGTATATACCGTGCTTTTTATTTACTTTTCTGTATATGTAAAAAGTTTTTAGCACTCTATGCCGTTCACTGATATGCCCTTTCCCAGACAGTACCACATGTGCTGCTGTCAACATTTTTTGCAAAAAAATAGCCAGAGCATATTATCAAAAGAAACAAGGATTCCTTATTTCCCGTGATAATCTGCTCTGGCTATGTGGTGACTGCATATGCGCCCCGATTGCTCAGTCAGCAAATCGATTATTTAATTGTTCACTGCATACTTATAAGCATCCTTACACTGCTCCGTTCTGCTTGCCTCCATCTTGTCATAATCAACAAGAAGAAAACTTTTACATTTGGTGCAGCCGACTGATGCCTTACCTGAAGAGCCTTCATAGGCTATAATCTTGCCCTTATGACAGATTGGACAAATAATAACGCCTTTGATTTTTTCTTTTACAACTTGCATTCCAACACCCCCTATTTAAAAGGCAATTCAGTGTCAGAATCCGTAGAATCTGAGAAGAATTTCTCTGCCTTAGTATTATTCATATATGCATCTATTACATTTCTTGCATTCTTGTCCACATTTACGTGAGAGGTTGCTTCCTCAATCTGTATATACAGATTTTTTATCATAACTCCTACTGTGTTTGCTGCGAGTAAGCTGTTACAAAGTGGAATCACTCCGTTGTTTGAATCCAACAAATGTACTTCATAACACTCTTTCACTTCTCCATCTTCAGTCGAATTGAATATCCGGCATGGCAATATATAAAATTGATTACCTGTGTCTCCAAGTTCAGCATGATAAATGTTACCTATTGCTTCAATTCCTTTTTCAGGGAAAAAATGCGAATGAAATGATGCCGTACTACAAAAGCCTTCATAGTTCATTGTTTCTTCATCAGGCTCCTGCAAAGGATACGGAGCAGGTCCGTAATTACAAGAAATATCCGAAGGCATATTTATTGATTTTGGACTGTCTTTTCTCCAATATAGCTTCCCTGCATCCGTATCATTCATAACATTCTGCAAAAATTTAATAACATATTCTTCTGTTTTGGTTGTTTCTGTAAATTTTGCATTAATCAAAAAATCTACGCTAACCCCCAGCAACCTTGCTGCGGTAACTATAAATTCCACAGATGGTTCAGACCTGTTATCCAGTTTTTCCAAGCGTGACATGTATCCAAGTCTGAGCCCAGCATTCTTCTCAATCATTCCTATCTTTATATCCGGCTTAATCTTGAGGAGTGCCCTTATATTATTAAAGCATGTGTATTTATCAAAATACTTAAAACCCTCTAAGTGCTTTTCAATCTCAGCCAGATAATATGATATTCTGTTACGTTTTTCACAAAGTTCCTTATATTCATCTTTAGATATTGGTTCAACACCATAATTTTTCAGATGCTCTTTTGCATTTTCCTCTGTTCCATTATAATCTGGTGCAAGTTCCAACATACCGAAAGCATTTTCATATGTTCCGCATTCTTCATTTGCATCTTCCAATGCCAATTCAAGTTGCTCTTTTGCATTCAACAAATCATCTTTATTCACACAACCAATTTGTGCTTTCTGGATAAGAAGTCCATATTCTTCATTCATTATGAAAATATCTCCTTTCTTTCTATTATAGTTCAAATTATAATATTGCTTGCATTATTTGTCAATACTTGCAAATAGAAATTCTACTTTGAGCTAAAATGCAAACACCTATTTCTTTTCGCAATGTGAAATTCATGTGAAATATTTTGCACTTTTATATTGACATATTGTGTAATTCAATTTATCATATGTGTAAGTTCTTTCACTTTGCAATGTTGATTATATGTAATTGAATTGCACTTGTCAATACATTTTTCACATATTAGTGTAATTCAATTTCACAATTAAGGAGGATTACCATGAAATTCGGAGAAAAGCTGAAAAAGCTGAGAACTGAAAATAATTTAACCCAAGAGAATGTTTCTGCTGCTATCGGTGTAAGCCGCCGGACATATATCAGTTACGAACAGGACGGACGCTATCCCCGAAACAGAGAAGTTTACAAAAAATTGGCTGATACTTTCGGCTGCGACATCAACTATCTTATGACTGAAGATGAGGAATTTATATATCAGGCTAATACACAATATGGAAGTCGTGGCAAAATGCAAGCAGAAAAACTTGTGAATGAATTATCCGGTATGTTTGCCGGAGGCGAATTATCTGAGGAAGATATGGATGGTGTTATGATTGCTCTTCAGAAAGCCTACTTTGACTGCAAACAGGATAATAAAAAATATACGCCTAAAAAATATCGTAATGATTGACCGTATTTTGGGACACCATTTCTGATATGCTACGATTATGGAGGTGTAGCCTTTGGACTCTTACAGTATATATAAACAGGCTGATGACCTCGTGCGGCAATGTGGCACACGTGATTCTGAAAAGATAGCTCAGGAACTTGGCATATGGATTTATTATGAAGATTCCTTCAAGAATCTTCTTGGAATGTACACATTTCGTTGGAATCACCGACTCATGTTTCTTAACTCACGCTTAGACGGATATCTAAAGCAAATGGTTATAGCACATGAACTTGGTCACGACCAACAACACAGAAATATTGCCAAAGCTGGAAAACCGTTAAAGGAATTCAGTCTGTTCTCAATGAAAGACACAACGGAATATGAAGCAAATGCCTTTGCCTCTCATATCCTACTTGATAATGATGAGGTGTACTCTCTTGCCAAAGAGGGATACGATGTAGTGGATATAGCCAAATCCCAAAACACAGACATTAACCTTATGCTGATAAAAATGCAGGAAATGAACAAGCTGGGGTATGATTTCAATATTCCATATAACCCTGATAGCAGATTTTTTTGCAAAATACATAAATGACAAATGCAACTCATAATAAAGGAGCGTGAATATATGTCAAGTTCATTCAAACATATTACATACGAGCAACGACTTACCATAAAAAATCTACTTGATTCCGGTATGTCCGTTGCTAAAATCGGAGCTGCAATTGGTTTTAACAGAGCTTCCATATACAGGGAAATAGATAAAGGCGGTGGTCTCCATAATTATAATCCTGATTTCGCCCAAAAGATTACAGATGATAATCAGCCAATGGGGCCCGGAAGAAAACTTGCAGACAAGAATCTTTCTTCGTATATTGCTACTTTGATTCTTGAACAGCACATGAGCCCTGAGATGGCAATAAACTATATGAAATCACATGACTGTGGTTTCTCGGATATTCCGACGACTAATACTATTTACAGAGCTATTGATGATGGGCTGATTCCGGGTGTCAGCAGAAGCACTCTTCTTTCCTGCCAATCAAAAGTATTTAGTGGCGGCCAGATTCGCATACCCAGGTGGGTTATTGAAAAGCTCGGATTAAAGGACGGAGACATTCTTGACCTTGAGATCACCGATGATGGTAAAATTATCTATACAAAAAATCCAGACTATGAATAATGGTCTGGATTTTTCTCTCATATATTTACTTTACATTTCCTGATATTTCCAAAAGTTCAATGCTGTCGTTGAAGGTTCTGATGTATACTTCAAATTCATCAAATTGGGTATAACCCCCTTGATTGTTCATACTTTGCTCCCAGTATTCACCCAGCTTATCATCTGTAAACTCAGAACTGTATCCTTTTGCATACTGAAGAAACGCTTTTTTGTATGTATCGTTGTCACATTTTCCCTCGATATCTATTTTTATTTTTCCTATCTGAGATGTAATTACAATACTGCTAAATTCATCATTCTTCAAAAGAATCTGGTCTTTATGGTCACTACCATGATGGTGATATACTTCAAAGGCTGAACTATCAATAGGATTGGATGAGTTAACGTCATTATATCTGTTCAGATATGTATTTATCAGCTCGTCTCCATCATATATTACTGGCAGCTCTGCCTCTGTTGTTTCTTCCGTTTTCGTACCTGCCTCGCTACTCTCTGTTTGTTCTGCTGTATCAGCAGACGTAACTTCGGATACTGTCTCTGTATCAGTTGTGTCATTAGCCTGCCCGCATCCTCCCAAACAATAAATCATACAACAGGCTAATACGATTATAGATATTTTCCGACTCATAGTTGCAATTCTCTCCCTGTATTTATTACTACATTAATTCTTTTTTCAGGCGCTCAACAAGAAGTTTTTCTCTTTCTGTAAAAAACTCCTCAAAATTTGTAAATGCCAAATCAACTTCTGGAATATAATTCTTTTCCTTATAATCCTTTAACTTAGAATCATCTTTGTAATTGTCTACAAGCCACACATCGAAATCAGAATCATTTTTCTCCTTATTCTGTGTTCCATCCAACAATTGTAAATTACCAAGATAATTCACGTTATCCATGTAGAATTCTATAGCATCTGCAGCAACCCCTTTTTTCTTGAGTCTTTTTTCTGTAAACTGGCTCTTGGGATAAATATGATCAATATGAAACACATTTTTCAAATCTGCCCAAGGATACAATACTGAAAGGACAACAAGGGCGTCGCTGCTTCCGTATTTTGTCCATAACAGGTTTTCAATGGTATCATCTGTAAATTTAATATCCCTATTTGTACCTTTAAACCGAGCAACAATATCTTCCAGCGGGAAAACTCCGCTTGTATTCTTCTGCATGATTTCTCTGACGGGTCTAAGTATTCCATCCGGCTGTGAACTAAATGTTCTCCGTAAAAGTGAAGCCACTATCCACTTCTTAATTTTAATACGATCATCCGCATACTTCTTTGAGTCAACAAAATTTGCCGGATTACCTATTGTTTTAATATAATACGCAATCGGAATAAGTATACTATTTGAATTCAAGTTATCTCTACTGAATCCAAAAGATGCTACTAATTCTACAGCCAATCTTATAGAAGAAGTATACTCATCCCAATTTTCCTCAATCACAAGCATATTGTGACGATTAAAATTATCAACCTTGAATGTTATATCTCCAAAATCCGCAAGAACCAAACATGATTTCAGTACAAGATCTTTGCCTATATTAAAGCCTCTTCCTATCATATTTATTTCTTCGACAAATTCATTTATCTCTTCTCTTGCATCCTTATGCTCCCATTGTGCAGTAGCAAATGACAATAACAAATCCGAATAACTAAGTGTTGTCCCTCCACTGTTGACTCGTATAAAAATATTCAGAACCTTGTCTAATTCTGTACTTTCTTCTAAGTAGTAACTTATGGTTTGCTTGTTATGTATCACACTATACAATTTAAAAAGTGACTTATTAGCAAACTTAGCCTGTACTTTATCGGCAATCGTATTTAAATCATTATCTATCAGATAATCATTTACATCAGATTCTTCCTTAAAATCTAATATTTTACCTACTGGAAACCAAAATGCTCCATCGTACTCATCATTTTCATTTTTGATATTTTCTGCTTCATCATCGGTCAAAAACGAAAAATCATAGTACATATCAGAATCCTCTGATTCTGCCAATAAATTGAGATATAATTTCCTTTTAGGGTATGCTGCCGGATTATCCCATCTCTTATATGACATCTTATATGCATAAGTACCTTTAAGAGCAATATAAAGAGACGTCATTCTCTGCTGTCCATCCAAAATAGCAATTATATCTTCTGAACCGTTAGTGTTTGCCTTTGGATTATGTTTATTATCCCTTTGATGATAGTCCCGGAGGAATTCATAAAACTTGAATTCCGAAACTTTTTCACGTGGTACTTTCCAAAATAAAAAAGCATTTATCGGATAATCCCTCATCAGACTATCAAATAATTTTTCTATCTGCCCTGTACTCCAGACAAATTCCCTCTGGATAGATGGCAATAAATATTTCTTTGAGTCTATATCTTTTATCACACTTGATATAGTAAGTGCTGTTTGATAAGCCATGTCATCACCTTTCTTTTACCTGTTTACGCATTGTCACCAAAATAGCGTTCCCAATTCTGTTGCAATCTCATTGCAATATTGAATCCTAACAGTGGTGGTACTGCATTTCCTATTATCTTGTATGCATCAGATGCGGAAACGCCCTTATTTTCGCCATTCTTGGTAATTATAAATTCATAATCGTCTGGAAAGGTCTGAATTCTGGCACATTCTCTTATTGTTAATCTTCGTTCCTTCAATCCTTTGTTTAGTTCTTCAATATGATTTCCACCATGCTCCGCACTTAATCTTCTATACTCAATATTACCGTGATGCTCAGATCTGATTGTCGGACCAATATGATTAAGGTTTATTTCGGTTTGACCTTGACAATGTCGCCCCATGTATTTTGCTTTTGAATATTTTTTTTGTGACACATCTGTTGTCACATCAGGTTCTTCTAATCCACATAAACATTGCCCGGTTGTTACAAACGGCAATAAATCACCCGATGGGGTGTTACTATGTGTTTTTACTGGATACGGATCATATTCTGCTGAAATTACTTTCTGTGACAACGCCTCAAATGCTTCATCCGTTAATGCACTCTTACGGAATCCTAAAAAAATCACTCGCTCTCTACTCTGTGGAACACCGTACTCTGCTGCCAATAGAACACGTGCAGGAATTACAATATATCCACCATCACATACTGTTGAAAAATCATGCTCTATTATTTCCTTTACATCAGCTAAATTAGTTAATCCTTTTACATTTTCCGCCACAAAAACTTTAGGCTTAACTATTGAAATCACTTCGCGCATCCACATATAAAGTTGCCCACGGCTTTCCACTGATGGCTCGTCTGTAATCTCTTTTCCATTATGACTCTTTGTGGAATTAAACCCTTGTCTTTTTCCTGCTACTGAAAAATCCTGACATGGAAATCCCCCTGTAACAACATCTATTCCTGACGGAAAAACATTCACTTTATTTTCCTTATAAAGTTTGACCAAGTCAACAATGCTGTCCAAATAATATGATGAATCTGGTGTCCCTCTTTTCTCAAAATAATTTACCCATGCTGCTTTTGCATCAGGTCTTATATCATTTGCAAAAACAGTCTGAAATCTTGTTCTTGGAAGTCGAACCCAGTCTTTATCAATTGTGCGTATTTTCCATTCTTTATTAATTTTTTTATTAACAGATGCTTTTAGGACAGGAAAGCCTCCTTCAAAACCTAAATCCATTCCTCCACAGCCCGAAAACAACGATACTACTTTTATGCCCTTTTGGGTAATCTCAGTTTTTACTCCGGATTTTATTTTCTCAGGTTTTGTTGCATTAGTCGGAATAAGCCATACACCACTTTGCTTATATGCCCCCGGAATTCTACCCTCATTGCAAAAAATCTGAACTCTCCGAATACTGAGATTCCATTTTTCGGCCACCTCTGTTGCGCTTATAAACTTTTGCATGTCGCACCTCCATGTAACATTCTATTCGTTTTGACGAAAAAGTCAAGTTGAAAGTGCTTCGACATTCATTTTATTCTAATGGATCGTTAACTATATCAATTAGCATTTGCTCTTTATGCAAATGCTCCATTCCCTCATTTGGAATAAGCTTTGAAACAATCATTGCCCATTGATTTATCCGCTCATTTAAATCCGCAGATGGTGCTTGTTTCCAAGCATCTTTCAATTTATCCAAGTCCGCATTTTTTATTGCGTCAATAACATATTTACGATAATTATGAAGATTAGTAAATATCCTCGGCAATTTCTCATATATAACATTTTCTAATTCAACATCTGCCTTTCCGCCAGCTGTAAATCTATCCCTTAATGCTGGGTCTACGATACTATTTTCTGATGCAAGCCAACTCATATAACCATAAAATTTGGTGCTACTACTCGAGAAGATTTCTGGAAAGAATACAAATGCATGCCCCATCAACTGACCTTTTTGTGCCACAGGCAGATTACCAAACATTTGAATTGCAGCAGGCGTACTCTCAGCAAGCCACCACGCAGTCTGTCCTATACTTAAGAAGTAATCCGTAATCAGTTTTATTGGTTGCTCTGATTTGCTTACATCATCATAACTCAAATTTGCCTTATCAAAAAAACTATTTCCATCATCAATATCCAAGTCTATGAGGTATCTTGGGCTATGTGTTACAACAACATTCAAAATACATTTCTCATATTCTTTTGCTCTAAATATGCTATCTGCTCCTCTGACTTTTCCAAAGACAATCATATTTTTGCATATACCCGGAACACGAGTAGAACCCAGAATGCTATTTCCATTTATTCTCCAAGACTTCCCAGATGCGCTTGAACTTTTTACTTCTATCCCGAATTTATTTCCATCATCACAAGCTATCACAATATCTGGGAATCCATGTCCCCCCGGCGTATAATCAACTTCCGCACTTATATTTAGCACTTGCAGTGCATAATCTACTGCATTCTTTACACAAGGTTCAAATTCTTCTCCGCTTTTCTTGTACAGTTCCGGATGGCTAATACAATCATTTTCTAAGAAAATTAAAACCTGTTCAATTACTCGATCAAATTCAACTATTGTCATTGTGAATTCCTCCTTGCATCAGCATGCATTAATTATATCTGAAATGAGGATATTTGAACAGGCAATTTTAATGACAATATATCACGCTAAGAAGTATGCGTCCATGATTTTCAATATGTCGCTCGGTAACTAATACTAATCTATCCCCATATTTCATTTGCTTTTGTAATTATCAACCGTCCGTCTTCACATTTTACTTCAATCGGCTCTCCGATATCAAAGCCAAGCTCTGCAAGCCACTTTCCCTTCAGAATAATGCTCGGTGTCCTTTTATATTGGTATCCACTGGTTTCATATACTTTCATTTCTCTATATTCTTTATATGCCATAAGCTGTTCTCCTTGTCCTTGACTTTTGCCTAATGGTGCAAAATGAAAAAATATCGATTTAGACATTCTGCCACAAAGGGGGTAAGCCAAATTTTCAAAATGTACTATGTATCGTGTTTTCTTGTAATTTTTGGATTTGTAATTATTTAGATAGTGCCAAGAAACCGCCAATTTACGGGCTTTCTCGGCTCAATAAGAAATATCCACAAGCTCATTAGACACCATGATCTGCCAGGCTTATCTCTCCCGGTCTTGGAACCACGCCACCTCCCACCAGTGCTGTTGTGGATATGGTGTGGTGAGGAGCTCTAAAGGGTCTGTTGGTGATAAGACTGCACCCATTCTTAAGCATACCTGCCACACTGTATATCTTAGTGACCTCAATGCTTTCGTCAAATGTAAGCTTCGGCATTATGGTAGGTATCCGCCTTGCGATCATTGTCTTTCCTGAGCCTGCCGCTCCCGTCATCATTATGTTATGTAAACCTGCTACGGCGATCTCCACGCCCCGCTTTAACATTGCCTGTCCTTTAATATCCGCGAAGTCACCAATGTCATAGCAGTCATCCGGGGAACATCCTGTACCTTTATCCGTATCATGCACGACCATCCTGCCGTTACCTGCGTAGTCTATAAGCTCCTGAAGTCCTGAAACTGCCATGACTTCAACGCCTTTAATAAGACCTGCCTCCTCCATATTTGCCCTGGGAACAATAACTCTGTCAATTCCGTGTTCCGAGGCATAGTGGACCATGGACAGAACTCCCGGCACACCATTTATGTCACCGTTTAGTCCCAGTTCTCCTATTATCATAGTATTCTTTATTGCTTCTTCTGAAATGATCCCCATGGATATCAGTATACATACTGCAATGGGAAGATCGAAGGCTGTACCATCCTTTCTGATATCAGCCGGCGAAAGATTTACGGTTATCCGTTTGGGCGGAACAGACACACCGGAATTACGAAGTGCAGTGCGGACTCTCTCTGCTGCCTCTCTGACGCAGGAGGAAAGATATCCCACCATGACAAATGCAGGCAGTCCATCCGACATGTCTGCCTCTACCTGTATCAATACTGCGTCAACGCCCTGTACAGTACCGCTTATTACTCTGCTGAACATTATTCTCCTTCCTGCAAATAGCAGGCTTCTCCGGGAAAATCTATGTCCTTAGGTTATCGCAGATATTGTTCACGGTCAAATTAAGTTTTTATAAATTATAAGATCATCGTCAAATACAAGCTTATTGCACCTGACACGTTGCCATAAAAAAACCTGAGGCAGATCGGCTGTATTAAAATACAACTTATCTGTCTCAGGGCTTTTCCTGTCATATATTAACTGAAGTATACCACTTCTTCTTCCGGAGCACCAGTAAGTACAACCTTCTCAGCCTTAAGTACCGGACCGTCTCCTCCGAAATCAGGATAGAACTCATAATCAATAGTAGCTGTTACATCAACCCACTGTCTGTCCACAAGATTTTTAGCTCCGTTGTAGTAACATTTGTAGCCTACGAACTGGATATCCTCTGCACAGCAGGTCATGGCAAATCTTCCCGGAACAAATATATTATCCGGATAGTTCTTAGGATGGAACACCATTGCCTTAAAATGTATCTTCTTACCCTTATATCTGTCAGGAGCGTCTGAAGCGTCAACGTACCAGATTCCGTAATCCTCGTCCTGCACGTCTATAACATCCGCCTTAACATCAAAAGGAAGATCCTCTTCCGTGTTCTCGTCCTGGGCAATGCTTCCGTCTGCCATCTCAAATATGATCTGGGCTCTTCTGTTTACTGCCTTAATCGAACGTCTCCACTCTGCACGCTTGTCCTCAGGCTTACATCTGTTGAACACTACCATGTCAGCACTGCTGAACTGCTCAACCATTGTGGCCTTCATATTGTTTGAGTACAGATCATAGGTCTCTGCATTTATAAATGACAGAACCTGAACAACTGTCCAGCCCTTTGGAACCCTGATCTCAAATATCTTGTCAAGCTTCCACATACCATTGTACTCGATCATTACCGACTCAGGCTTATATTTGTCCTGAAGATCAAGCAGATGCTCTGTTGTAAGCTGATCCTCTTCTATATATTCAACATATATATTGTTCTTCTTTAACTCCTTCTCGTCATACTCCTCTTCACCGTCCTCGCATACAAGAAGAAGAGTCTTCTCTCCGCCGGTAAATGATCTGTCAAGAAGTGTTTCCTTTACAAATGTGGTCTTACCGCTTTCAAGAAATCCCATAAATACATAAACCGGAATTTCCTTTACCTGACGTCCCATCATATTATTTCCTTCCTATTACACCAAACATCAGCCCCTTTTAAGGGCTGATGAACATTATCGTTGTTCTGTATATAAAGCTCTGGCTTATGCAAGTTCAAATAACTCTGCAAGAGCTGCCTCGTCAAGCTTGCTTCCTATTACACAAAGCTTACCTGTTATATCAGGGTTGCCCTTTCTGATCTCATACTCGCCCGGTACAAGGTCAAAGTACAGCCAGTCACCTGCGTCACTCGGAAGTATTCCCTTAGCACGAAGGATGATACCATACTTCTCTGTGTCTGCAAGAGTATCAAGGATCTCATTAAGCTTAGCCTCATTATACTTGTGAGGTGTCTCCTTGCCCCAGCTTGTGAACACTTCATCAGCATGGTGATGATGATGGTCATGATCGTGACAGCCACAGGTACATCCATCACCGTGATCATGATCGTGGTCGTGATGGTGTTCATGGTCGTGATGATCGTGATCATGACAGCCGCACTCGTCGTCATGGTCATGATGGTGTTCATGGTCGTGGTGATCGTGATCATGGCAGCCGCACTCGTCGTCATGGTCATGATGGTGATGATGGTGATGATGCTCATGATCATGTTCCTCTTCTATCATAGTCTCTTCAAGAGTCTTGTGGTTCTGCATTGCTTCTCTGATCATTGCTCCGCTTATATCATCCCAAGGTGTTGTTACTATTGTAGCCTCCTGGTTGTGCTCTCTTATCATAGAAACAGCCTTTTCGATCTTATCCTGTGATACGTTCTGGGTTCTGCTCAAGATTATGGTATTTGCACTCTCAATCTGGTTGTTGAAGAACTCACCAAAGTTCTTCATGTATATCTTGCACTTGGATACATCTGCAACTGTTGTGTAGCTGTCGAGATCCACATCAAGATCTGCTGAAACATCCTTAACTGCCTTGATAACATCTGAAAGCTTACCAACGCCTGATGGCTCAATGATTATCCTGTCAGGAGCATAATCTGTTATAACCTGCTTTAAGGCTGTACCGAAATCACCTACCAGAGAACAGCAGATACATCCTGAATTCATCTCTGTGATCTGAACACCGGCGTCCTTAAGGAAGCCGCCATCTATACCGATCTCGCCGAACTCATTTTCAATGAGCACCAGCTTCTCACCCTTAAAAGCCTCATCAATAAGCTTCTTGATAAGTGTTGTCTTACCAGCACCAAGGAAACCTGAAATAATGTCAATCTTTGTCATTTTTTCTTCACTCCTAATCCTAAAAAATTATATACTATGACATCTGCGGAAAAACTCATATCTGTTACATAACAGATAAAACCTCTGCAAATGTCTTCATATCTCTTAACATCCCCGTAATTATACTCGCATAATCACATTTTTGCAAGAATACCCATCACGGCGATTTATTATATCTTTATAAATTTTGTGTCTCTTACATATATTTTCTCATTTGCAGACGCACCGATCAAATATCCGAGGCTATGCATTTTCCTGTCTCTTTATGTTCACATCCAGCTTGTTGTATGGGATCTCGATGCCATTTGCATCGAAGGCTTCCTTTATCTTCCACAGAGCCTCCCTCTTGGCGTCATAGATCTTCTCAAACGGTGTAAAAAATCTCACATACATGTCGATACCGCTCTCGCCGAACTCCTCAATGAAGAACTCCACAGGCTTATCAGTCATGTGGCCGTCGATGGTATCCACCACATCAAGCACCACCTGTTTTACCTTGCTCAGGTCTGACTCGTATGCCACGGAGAATTTCACATCAACCCTGTTGGTTCCCCTGCCGGAGATATTCACCAGTGAAGTATTGGAAATAGTTCCGTTCGGTATCACTATGGTACGATTGTCATAGGTTCGGAGTCTTGTGTAGAATATATCTATGGATACTACAATACCCTCACAGTGAGTGGAATTCTCAACTATATAATCCCCCACCTTAAAGGGCTTAAGTATAAGGATCAACACACCACCTGCAAGGTTTGAAAGACTTCCCTGGAGGGCAAGACCTATGGTAACTCCCGCCGTACCAAGCAGTGTGATAAATGATGTGATCTGAAATCCCACCATTGACGCTGCAGTAAGGACTACAAGAAACTGGAGCAATACTCTTATGGCAGAGATAAAAAATCCCGCCACGCTCTTGTCAAGCTTTGACTTGTCAAATGCATTTCTCAGTATCTTTACTATTATCTTAATGACCTTAAAGCACACCACCAAAAATATGATCGCAATGGCTATACTGCCAAGCTTTGACATAAACCAGTCAAGAAATTTTCTGCCATATTCATTTATCATATCCATAGTCATGATCATTTCTCCTATCATTGAACATCAGCCCCCGGACATCAATTACTTAACCGCCTTAAACACACTGATCGACAATGCCGGCAGTGTAACTGTGACTACGCTGTCCGCAGCCTTTTTAGTGCCCTTATTATTATTTCCTTCTCCACCGAATTTAACATTATCTGATGAGAAAATTTCCTTATAGCTTCCTGCCTTATCAACCTTCAAGCCAAAGTTCTTCACATCCTTTGTGTCGAAGTTACATGCAACATAAAGCTTATCTGCTCCGCATGTTCTTGCAAATACAGCAGTCTTGTCCTCATTTTCATCTGCAAATACTATATCGCTGTCCGCCTTAAGTGCAGGCTCTGAAGCATAGAGCTTATTTAACTCCTTAACATACTTCTGTATGTAGGTATTTGCGTCAAATTCAAGAACAGACCAGTCAACAGGATCGACTCCGTTAAACCCACCGAAGGCACCAAGCTCCTGTCCCATAAAGAACAGCTTATGTCCCTTAAGGGTCATGGCAAGTCCGTATAGTACACGAAGATCTGCGTATTTGTCCTCGTAGCCTCCCGGCAGCTTATCTATGAAGCTTCCCTTGTCAAATGCCACATCATCATGGGAAAGGGCGATCATGCATGTCTCTTCCTTCATTTCATCAATGCAGTCACCTATACATTCTATGAAGCTTCCTCTGTGGACCGGTGGCACTGCCATGTAGGACACAACTCTGTCCACAAGCTCACTTTCAAGGCTGTCAATTATCACATAGCTGTCGCCGTTCTTAAGGCTTCCCTTAAGCTCCGCAGCCAGATTTCTGTCGTTAAGTCTCACACCATCAAGATGGTATGTCTCAAGCCAGTAGCATATACAGTCTATATCTGACACCGGCACCATATCAAGGATAACACCGATGTTCCTCTTATGAAATACATCTATCATCTTCATGAAATCAACAGGGGTTCCAAATCTTGAGCTTGGGGCAAACATTCCTGTGGTATCATAGCCCCAGGTGTCTCCCTCTCTGTATTCCATAACAGGCATAAGCTCAACATAGTTATAGCCCATCTTCGCCACATGGTCACATGCCAGCTCAGCAAATTCCACATATCCCGGCACGCTTCCGTCCTCATTTCTCATAAATGTGGACATGTGTATCTCGTATATGTTAAGGCTTTCCTTATTCTTCTTCCTTGTCTTTATAAACTCGTCATCATGATACTCATATGAGAACTCTGTAAGCATTGAAGCATTTCCCGGTGCCTTCTCATAGCAGACAGCATAAGGATCTGCCCACAGCTCTTCTCTGCCGTCATAGTAGAGTACGCTGAACTTATATTTGCTGTCCTTTATAACCTCAGGTATGAACAGCTCGAATATGTCGGTATAATCGATCTTTCTTAACTGATGGATGGAAGCGTCCCAGTTATTGAAGTCGCCCACAACGCTGACACGTCTTGCTCCCTTTACCTCCATACAGAATGATGTTCCGCTCACTCCGTCTAAGGTGATATATCTCACACCGAATATATCCTTTACCTTGAACCCATCTGCAAATGATGTTCTTCCGGATATTACATCCACAACCTTTACAGGATCCACAGAATACGGAAATGCATACGGATCCTTAAATACTTCGGCACTCTCCACCAGATCACCGGCTTCATCAAAGGTTGTGCTCACTGTCTTTATCTCATAACCAAACGGCTTCCTGCCTGATATCTTAACAGTATAGAAACCGGAGGCGATCTCCTCTGTTTCATACTCATCCCCATTTGCAATATCTACTACGAAAACCTGTGCAACATCAGGGGCAAATACATTCACATACAGATCCTTAAGGCACTGGTGCATGCCCAGGATGTGATGTGGATTATCGTGTCTGGCCTCTACGATAGCCATGACCTCATCCCTGTTTATTGCAAAAATCTGATTGTTGTTACTCATTTATCTTTAATCCCTTTCGTTTATTTAAACTTCCAATACGCTCCCCTCCGAAGAGGCGGTTAAAGCCTTCTCCCCAAGTATCCTGTACTAAAACCTGTGGATAAATATTCCGCTTCGAAGCTTCGGCTCGAACCATGTGGACTTTGGAGGCATGAGCCTTCCTGCGTCAGCTATGTCAAACAGCTCTGTGATGGATGTAGGATACATTGAAAATGCCACCTTGTACTCACCGCTGTCAACCATCTTTGAAAGCTCAGCAAGTCCTCTTATGCCACCTACAAATGTGATCCTCTTGTCGGTTCTCGGATCGCCTATTCCAAGGATCGTTGCCAGAAGATTGTTCTGTAATACGGACACGTCAAGTCTCTCAACCACGTCATCCACCATGAACTCCTTCTTGAAGCCCAGCTTATACCACTGATGATCCATGTACATTCCAAACTCACATTTATTCTCCGGTGCAAATGGCTTCTCAACCTTATCTACTGTGAACTTCTCCTTAACGGCACTCATAAATTCATCCTCTGAATAGCCGTTCAAGTCCCTTACAACTCTGTTATAAGGAAGTATCATCAGCTCGTCATGAGGAAACAGAACTGACAGGAAATAGTTAAATTCCTCATCGCCTGTGTATCCCGGATTTTCCTCACGGAGCTTAAGTCCCGCCTTTACCGCAGAAGCTGAACGGTGATGTCCGTCCGCTATGTATATCTCATTTACCCCTGCAAATGCTTCCCTGATATCTTCTATATCCTTATCCTGATCTATGATCCACACATTGTGGGTTATGCCGTCAGGTGTTGTAAATCCGTAAAGCTTCTCGCCGTTCTTAACTCTGTTTATTATCTCATTTACCTTATCTATGGAACGGTATGCAAGGAATATAGGACCGGTGTGGGCAGAGCAGGTCATAACATGCTTTATCCTGTCTATCTCTTTATCCTCACGGTTATTCTCATGCTTCTTGATAACTCCGCTTACATAATCATCTATTGACGCACAGGCAACCAGACCTGTCTGATGTCTTCCATCCATTATAAGCTCATAAACATAATATACATCCTTATCGTCATGTACATATACGCCCTCATCTATCATTCCGTCAAGGAGCTCTCTTGCCTTGTCATATACGCAGTCTGCATATGTATCCACCTCAGGGCCAAATGATGTCTCTGCCCTGTCAACCTTAAGGAATGACATTGGTTCACGCTTAACCTCTTCGTATGCTTCCTCTCTGTTATAAACGTCATAAGGAAGTGCTGCCACTCTGTCTACAATATCTGTTCTTGGTCTGTATGCACCAAAACTTCTGATTATCGCCATATCCTGTCCCTTTCTGAAAATGTTATTATCCATAAAAACAGAAACGAGTGATCAGCATACTATGTCCAACCACTCATTTTTGTTACATTTCATATATCGTTATTAGCCTCTTACAGCCTTTACTACTCTCTCGATAGATTCCTTGTATTCCTCTTCTGATGAATTCTCAAATATAAAGAGATCTTTGATATTAGTTGGTGGGTTAAAGTTCTGGCTGTTGATGTACTCATCCCAATGCTCCAGCTTCCATGTATCTCTGTCAGACGCTCTCTTGATCATACGCTCATGACATACATCTTTTCTTGTATTAACCCAGATAACAAATAATTCTGCGTCCTTCTCAGCGAGCTTTGCACGGAGATTTGCAAGGTACTCATCATCTCTTATCTCTTCTGTAAATGGTGCATTGATAAGTACTGTATCGTTGTAATCCAGTGCTTCAAATGCAAGGTCGAGAATACAGTAATACTCGTAGTCTCTTATATTCTTCTGGAAGAAATCTGATGAACGGTTGTACTCTGCACCTCCTACAACGAATATCTGCTTTGAAAGTACGATAAGTGTATCCTTATCAAGATATACGCAGTTATGCAGCGCCTTTGCAACCTGCTTTGATATAAAAGTCTTGCCACATGCAGGTGGTGATGTAACCAATATTAATTTCTTCATGTATGTTTCCTCCGCTTTTTCTTTCACATTTGGTCTAATTTTATCACAACTGCAATATGGTTACAAGGGACTTGATGATTTTTTTGTGCATATTTCTGTACACGGGAATTGCAGGATATTCAGGATGGATTTTGCTTTTTGGGGATGGTTTAATTCTGGTTTTTATTGCAGCCGGGCTGCTACTATGATATGCTTCTGGAACTGTTCTGATTTCTCAATGTTCCAGTCAGCATATCATAAAAGCCCCTGGCAATATTAATTTGTGGCCTGAATTTTAGTTTCTTCAATTTAGGTCATTTTTTCCGGATGCATTTCTTGACCCGAATTTCAATCTCTTCAATTTAGGTCATTTTTTCCGGATGCATTTCTTGACCTGAATTTCAATCTCTTCAATTTTGGTCATTTTTTCCGGATGCATTTCTTGACCCGAATTTCAATCTCTTCAATTCAGGTCATTTTTTCCGGATGCATTTCTCGACCTGAATTTTAGTTTCTTGAATTCAAGTCAAAAAACACCATGGTGAAATATCCTCCTTGATTCTTCTCCATGGTGTTTTTTCTTAGATTATTTTTCTGGTATACCACTTAGCCTAAATGCAGTTTACTGACTATCGGGCTTTGCTTATATACTGCTCTGCCTTGGTACAGTCTTCTGTTTGCATTACTTTGCTGCAATATATTACTTTGCTACAATATATCCCTTTGCTTTAAGAAGCTCTGCACAGAGAACTGCTCCGCCGGCAGCACCTCTTACGGTGTTGTGGGAAAGACCTACGAACTTCCAGTCGTATACGGAGTCCTCTCTGAGACGTCCTACACTTATTCCCATTCCGTTCTCGTAATTTACATCAAGGCTTACCTGTGGACGATTGTCCTCTTCAAGGTACTGGATGAACTGCTTTGGTGCACTTGGAAGGTTAAGCTCCTGAGGTGCTCCCTTAAAGCTTGTCATAGCCTCGATAAGCTGTTCCTTTGTTGGGTTCTTCTTAAACTTGACAAATACTGTAGCTGTGTGACCGTTTAATACAGGAACTCTTATGCACTGGCTTGTGATTGTTATTCCTTCTGCAGGTATGATAACTCCATTTTCCTTGTCAACCTTACCCCAGATACGAAGTGGCTCCTTCTCGGACTTCTCTTCCTCACCACCGATGTATGGGATTATATTTCCAAGCATTTCAGGCCAGTCCTTAAAGGTCTTACCTGCACCTGAAATTGCCTGATATGTGCTTACGATAACCTCGTATGGCTCAAATTCCATCCATGCTGTAAGAACAGGAGCATAGCTCTGGATAGAACAGTTAGGCTTTACTGCAACGAAACCTCTCTTTGTTCCAAGTCTCTTCTTCTGAAACTCAATAACCTCTGCATGATCTGCATTGATCTCAGGTACCATCATAGGTACATCAGGTGTCCATCTGTGAGCTGAGTTATTTGAAACTACAGGTGTCTCTGTCTTGGCATATGCCTCCTCGATAGCCTTTATCTCATCCTTTGTCATATCAACTGCTGAAAATACAAAATCTACAGTTGAAGCAACCTTCTCAACCTCATTTACATTATATACTACAAGATTCTTAACTGCCTCAGGCATTGGAGTATCCATCTTCCATCTGTCGCCAACAGCCTCTGCATATGTCTTGCCTGCACTTCTTGGGCTGGCAGCAACTGTTACAACCTCAAACCAAGGGTGGTTCTCAAGTAATGAAATGAATCTCTGGCCTACCATACCTGTAGCACCAAGAATACCTACTTTTAATTTATTGCTCATTTTTTTATCTCCTTAAATATCCCACACGCAACCATATCATATCTATATGTTCATGTCTGTACCGATGCCATCTCATCTTTTCTGACTCGTGACGCATACCATCATTCATCATCAATTCATCCTCTATCGGTCCATACTGTACCGATACCATCATGCCTTTTATATTATGATATGCATGCAATTCAAACAAGCATATATGCTCATGGGATGATTCTTATTTGATTTTATTACTTTATAACTCTTACCTTAACAACACCGTCAATAGCCTCAAGTGCTGCAACATCCTCTGCTGTTGGTGCTGCGTCGATGTCAAGGATTGAATATGCATAATTGCCTCTTGCCTGGCTGATCATTCCTGATACATTTCCGCCCTTCTTTGAGAACACGCTTGTGAACTGAGTGAGCATGTTAGGGATGTTCTTATGGCAGATGGTGATACGGGCAGAGTCTGTACATACGCCCATATTTACATTTGGATAGTTTACTGAGTTCTTGATATTACCATTATCTATGAAATCCTTGATCTCCTTGCATGCCATGACAGCACAGTTGTCTTCTGACTCTGCTGTTGAAGCACCAAGATGTGGTAATGCTACTACATTCTTGAAGCCTGCAACCTTTGTATTAGGGAAGTCTGTCATGTACTTTGATACCTTTCCTGACTCAATGGCAGCCTTGAGGTCATCCTCATTTACGAGGATATCTCTTGCGAAGTTAAGGATCTTAACTCCGTCCTTCATAAGGGCAAATGCATCTGCATTGATCATTCCCTTTGTGCTGTCAAGGGCAGGTACATGAACTGTGATATAGTCACACTCCTTGTATATATCTTCAACATTTGTAATATGCTTAACATACTTTGAAAGTCCCCATGCCGCATCAACAGATACGTATGGATCGTATCCGTATACTTCCATGCCAAGTCTTACTGCGATATTTGCAACCTTGGCACCGATAGCTCCGAGACCGATAACACCAAGCTTCTTGCCTGCGATCTCATTTCCTGCATAGTTCTTCTTCTGCTTCTCTACCTTCTTGGCGATATCAGGGTCTGCAGCATTCTCAACAACCCAGTTGTAACCGCCTACAAGATCTCTTGAAGCCATAAGGAGTGCTGCAACAACAAGCTCCTTAACACCATTTGCATTTGCACCTGGAGTATTGAATACAACGATACCCTTCTCAGCACACTTATCAAGCGGGATATTGTTGACACCTGCACCTGCTCTTGCTACTGCAAGAAGCTTATCTGAAAGCTCAAGGTCGTGCATTGAAGCAGATCTTACAAGAACTGCGTCTGCGTCAGCATAGTTATCTGTAACTTCATATGTATCCGGTAATAATTCCATACCGCAGGCTGCGATAGGATTTAAACAATTTACTTTAACTGCCATATTACTTATTCTCCTCTTCAAACTTCTTCATGAACTCAACTAACTTCTCTACACCCTCGATAGGCATTGCGTTGTAGATAGAAGCTCTCATACCACCTACAGTTCTATGTCCCTTAAGGTTTACAAAGCCTGCAGCAGTTGCTTCCTTAACAAACTTGGCGTCAAGATCTGCGTCTCCTGTTACGAAAGGTACATTCATAAGTGAACGGTCTCCCTTAACTACAGTTCCCTTAAAGAGCTCTGAGCTGTCAAGGAAATCATAAAGTATAGCAGCCTTCTTCTCGTTACGTTCCTTCATTGCCTCAAGTCCGCCTAATGACTTAACCCACTTGAATACCTTGCCGCAGATATAGATACCATAGCATGGAGGTGTGTTGTAAAGTGAATCATTGTCTGCCTGAGTCTTATACTTTAACATGGTTGGTGTAAATGGCATTACGTCATCTCTGATAAGGTCTTCACGGATAATGGCAACAACCACACCTGCAGGACCTACGTTCTTCTGTACTCCGAAGTAGATCATACCGTAATCTTCAACATTTACAGGCTGTGAAAGGATATCTGAGCTCATGTCTGCTACAAGGATCTTACCCTTTGTATTAGGCAGCTTGTGATATGTTGTACCATATATTGTATTATTATGACAAATGTATACATAATCAGCGTCCTCATCAATAGGAAGATCTGAACAATCAGGAATATATGAGAAGGTCTTGTCTGCAGATGAAGCAACTGCTACTGCCTTTCCGTACTTCTTAGCTTCCTCATATGCCTTCTTAGCCCACTGACCTGTGATAATGTAGTCAGCCACACCGTTCTTCATAAGGTTCATTGGTACTGCTGCGAACTGCTGTGAAGCGCCGCCCTGTAAGAATAATACCTTATAGTTGTCCGGAATATTCATAAGGTCACGAAGATCAGCCTCAGCTTCTTTGATGATATTATCAAATGCCTTTGATCTGTGGCTCATTTCCATAACACTCATACCAGTTCCCTGATAATCAAGCATTTCTGCTGCTGCTTCCTTAAGCACTGCCTCAGGTAACATTGATGGGCCTGCTGAAAAATTATAAACTCTTGCCATTTTTTCTCTCCTCTTTTCCTAGAATAACGATCCCCGGGGAACCCCGCCCCCGGAAATCTGATTAGTTTTTGAAACTTAGTTACTGTTTTACTATAAATTTACATTTTTTTCAACTTATAAATGAATTTATCTGAATTTTTTCAACAAATAGTATAAAAAAATCTGATTAATTGTATGTAAATATAATGCTGATTATTCATTACTCAATATCTGATGAATCGAAGCATGTATCAATAGCTGCTCCCGGAGCAACCATAGGCCATACCTTGTCGTCCTCATGGATCTGGGCGTCGATCACTACCGGTCTTCCTGCTGAAAGTGCAGTCTTCATGGCAGCTTCAAACTCCTCTACTGTTGTTGCCTTTATGCCCATTGCACCGAGACCTTCTGCAACCTTAACGAAATCCACGCCATCATCAAGTACTGTATTTGAGTATCTGTGGTCATAGAAAAGTGTCTGCCACTGTCTTACCATACCAAGCACATGGTTGTTAAGAACAACCTGGATGATCGGAACATTATATCTTGCCGCTGTGGCGATCTCGTTCATGTTCATTCTGAAACATCCGTCTCCGGCAATATTTACAACCACCTTGTCAGGTCTTCCGTACTTGGCACCGATACATGCACCGACACCATATCCCATGGTTCCGAGACCACCGGAGGTAAGTAATGTTCTTGGCTCGCTGAACACATAGTTCTGAGCCGCCCACATCTGGTGCTGACCTACGTCAGTAGTGATTATAGCTTTGCCCTCTGTAAGCTCATATATCTTTCTTATGGCAACAGGTCCTGTGAGAACATCCATGTTGTATGGATCAGGATACTTCTCCTTAAGAGCCTCTATCTCTGCCATCCAATTCTTATTTGACTGGGCTGCAAGTCTTGAGTTAAGGATCTTCAGGATCTCCTTTGCGTCGCCTACGATACTGGCATTTGTAGGAATATTCTTGTCGATCTCCGCTGCGTCGATATCAATGTGGATTATCTTGGCATTAGGAACGAACTTAGCTGCATTTCCCACAACTCTATCGGAAAATCTTGCACCGATGACAATAAGCAGATCAGCTCTGTTGACACCAAGGTTTGAAGCCTTTGTACCGTGCATACCAAGCATACCTGTATATCTCTCTGAGTTGCCGTTAAATGCTCCCTTACCCATAAGGGTATCACATACAGGAGCGTCAACCTTCTCTACAAATTCAGCAAGCTCCTCTGAGGCACCTGAAAGGGTAACACCACCACCCACAAGGATGTATGGTCTTCTTGAAACCTTGATCATCTCAAGAACCTTCTCAACACTCTCGGACTTGATGGTATCTGTAACAGGAGCTATCTCCTCAGGAACTACCGGCTCATAATCTGTCTCAGTGGCTGTTACATCCTTTGTAATATCCACAAGTACAGGACCCGGTCTGCCTGACTTGGCGATCTTAAATGCTCTTCTTATGGTTGGAGCAAGCTCTTCTACCGACTTAACAATGAAGCTGTGCTTTGTGATAGGCATTACAACACCGGCGATATCTATCTCCTGGAAGCTGTCCTTACCTAACATGTTCACACCAACATTTGCAGTGATGGCTACGATAGGAATTGAATCCATATAAGCTGTAGCAATACCTGTAACAAGGTTTGTAGCTCCCGGACCTGATGTGGCCATACATACGCCAACCTTACCTGTTGCTCTTGCATATCCGTCTGCAGCATGGGCTGCCCCCTGCTCGTGGGATGTAAGGACATGATTTATCTCATCCTGATGTTTGTACAGTGCGTCATACACGTTAAGGATGGTTCCTCCCGGATAACCGAATACCGTATCAACGCCCTGCTCTTTTAAACACTCTATTACGATCTCAGAACCTGTTAATTTTGACATGATGATTTCCTTTCTCTTTTTATCCTGATAAATACTACTTTGTAGGAACCTCAAGAACGGCACCTCTGTTACCTGATGTAACCATGCTTGCGTATCTTGCAAGGTAACCTGTTGTAACCTTAGGCTGTCTTGGCTTCCATGCTGCACGTCTTGCTTCAAGAACCTCATCAGGAACATCAAGAGTAAGTGTAGTATTGTTTATATCTATCTTAATGATATCTCCCTCTTCTACAAGAGCTATCGGTCCGCCTACGGCAGCCTCAGGACTTACATGTCCGATGGAAGCACCACGGCTGGCACCAGAGAAACGTCCGTCTGTAATAAGGGCAACTGATGAACCAAGTCCCATACCTGCAATAGCAGATGTTGGGTTAAGCATTTCTCTCATACCAGGACCACCCTTAGGTCCCTCATATCTTATAACTACCACATCACCAGGAACGATCTTGCCGCCCTTGATAGCTGCGATAGCGTCTTCTTCACATTCAAATACTCTTGCAGGACCTTCATGGACAAGCATTTCAGGAACAACTGCTGAACGCTTGACAACCGAACCGTCCGGTGCAAGATTTCCCTTAAGTACCGCAAGTCCGCCTGTCTTGCTGTATGGATTATCAAGAGGTCTGATAACCTCAGGATTTCTGTTTACATGACCTTCCACAGCTTCGCCGATGGTCTTTCCTGTAACTGTCATGCAGTCCTCATGTATAAGTCCTGCCTCTTTAAGTTCATTTATAACTGCATACACGCCGCCTGCCTCATAGAGGTCTTCCATATATGTAGGACCTGCCGGTGCAAGATGACAGATGTTAGGAGTCTTTGCACTGATCTCATTTGCAAATGCTATATCAAAGTCAAATCCGATCTCATGGGCAATAGCAGGAATATGGAGCATTGAGTTTGTTGAACAGCCAAGTGCCATATCTACTGTAAGGGCATTTAATATTGCGTCCTTTGTGATGATATCTCTTGGGCGGATGTTCTTTCTGTACATCTCCATAACCGCCATACCTGCATGCTTTGCAAGCTTTATTCTCTCAGAGTATACGGCAGGGATCGTACCATTTCCAGGAAGCCCCATACCAAGTGCCTCTGTAAGGCAGTTCATTGAATTTGCTGTGTACATACCTGAGCATGATCCACATGTAGGACAGGTCTTGCACTCGTACTCGTATACGTCATCCTCGTTCATTGTTCCGGCTGCATATGAACCAACAGCCTCGAACATACTTGAGAGACTTGTCTTGTGTCCCTTAACGTGGCCTGCAAGCATTGGACCGCCTGATACAAATACTGTAGGAACATTTACTCTTGCTGCTGCCATAAGAAGTCCAGGAACATTCTTGTCACAGTTAGGGATCATAACCAACGCATCAAACTGATGAGCGATAGCCATGGCCTCTGTTGAGTCTGCGATCAGATCTCTTGTTACCAGTGAGTACTTCATTCCGATATGTCCCATGGCGATACCGTCACACACTGCGATCGCAGGGAACATAACTGGTGTACCGCCTGCCATTGCAACTCCCATCTTTACTGCCTGGGCGATCTTATCAAGATTCATATGTCCAGGTACTATCTCATTATATGAACAGACAATACCAACTAATGGTTTTTCAAGCTCTTCCTTTGTCATGCCGAGGGCATTGAAAAGGGAACGATGTGGTGCCTGCTGCATTCCTGTTTTTACATTATCACTTTTCATTTCTATACTTCCTTTCTTTGAACATCAGCCCATTTAAAATTTGCCTTTTTAGGTATTGCCCCCTCATTTCATTCGGCGGCATATCGTCGGTACCATTTTATTTGCATCTACGATGCATGGGTACCTCCTCTTTTTAAGTATTGCCCCCTCATTTCATTCGGCGGCATATCGTCGGTACCATTTTATTTGCATCTACGATGCATGGGTACCTCCTCTGGCAAAGGGCTGACGCTGCATGTCAAGTTTTCATATAAAACTTGACACAATCCTTTCGCAATTGCTGTTATATGGGGATCATATACTCTCTAATTTTTTATAAAATACGCTCACTATATCAATATGCCAGCCGTGGAACGCTCCCGCTCTATTCGCCCTACAGCGGTACTAAGGCTCGAAATATCTCGCCAAGTACCGGTGGGCTCATATGTCCACTTGTGGCATATGATACCGTTCGCTCATATCATGAAATTATATATAATAGTATCTATAGCCAGTTCCATAATTCACATATAAATGTATAGCCATACATTATATGTGAAAATGAAAATATACATTTTGTTTCAAAATTTCCAAGTGCCTATTTAATTCTCTCTGAAATAAGGTTGCCCATCTCGGAGCAGCTTACAAGAGTTGTTCCTTCTGAATGAATATCTATAGTTCTGTAGCCGTCTTTAAGTACCTGCTTTACTGCTGCTTCAACAGCATCTGCTTCCTTATCAAGGTCAAATGTATATCTGAGCATCATTGCTGCTGAAAGAATCGTAGCAATAGGATTTGCCTTATTCTGACCTGCTATGTCAGGTGCTGAGCCGCCTGATGGCTCATACATACCGAATTTGGTCTCATTGAGAGAAGCTGATGATAACATTCCTATAGAACCTGATATCATGGATGCCTCATCTGAAAGGATATCGCCGAACATATTCTCTGTAAGGACTACATCAAACTGTGCAGGATCCTTTACCAGCTGCATTGCACAATTATCAACAAGCATGTGTTCAAGTGTTACCTCAGGGTAATCTGCAGCTACCTCGTTTACTACCTTTCTCCAAAGTCTTGATGAGTCAAGAACATTTGCCTTATCTACAGAAGTAACCTTCTTTCTTCTCTTCATTGCAATATCAAATGCCTTGATGGCAATTCTTCTGATCTCGTTCTCATTGTATGTAAGAGTATCAACGGCTGTCATTACGCCATCAACCTCTTCTGTCTTTCTCTCGCCGAAGTAAAGTCCGCCTGTAAGCTCTCTCATCATCATCATGTCAAAGCCACGCTCTGCTATCTCAGCTCTCAGTGGGCAGGCATCTTTAAGCTCATCATAGAGATTTGCAGGACGAAGATTGGCAAATAATCCAAGTTCCTTTCTTATCTTAAGAAGTCCTGCCTCCGGTCTTAAGTTTGGTGGAAGCTTATACCATGGGGACGTTGATGTGTTGCCGCCTATTGAACCGAGAAGAACTGCGTCCTTAGACTTTGCTATGGCAACTGCCTCGTCTGTAAGAGGCACTCCTGTCGCGTCTATTGAACATCCACCCATGAGGATCTCCTCATAGTCAAATTCATGTCCGTATATCTTTCCTACTGTATCGAGAACCTTCATAGCCTCTGTAACTACCTCAGGTCCTATTCCGTCACCTTTAATAACTGCAAGATTGCATTTCATTACTGTATTCCTCCATTTTCAATCTCCGTAGAGTTTTATCCATCTGCTATCATTAAGTAATGACAGGTTCCCTTTATGAGAACCTGTCACACTTTGATCTTTACTTATACTGCAAATATCAGTTGGTAAACATATCTTTTCTATGTCCAAAATATACGATATTTGCAACCAGAAGAGCAACTGAGATAAGTATACCGACAATACTTCCTGTAAGATAGCTTGATGTATCTACAAGCCAGCTGTATTTACTAAGCTCTGAATATGATGCAATGCAGTATATGAGTGATGAAGCTATTGCAATTCCACATGTAATGTAGTAGAACAAAGGGCCATCATGCTTGAAGCCTGCAAGCTTCTGTCTGGCAATTATAGCAGTAACAGCTGCTGCAAGCATAAGGATACCGGTGATAGTCGAAATCGCCTTCATGCTTGAGAAAACAGCATATACTGTTTCTCTTTCAGACTTACTTCCGTATATTGAACCTGTTATGTATCTTATACCGTTAACAAGCCCTGACAATGCAGACAAGAATAACTGCACATAGATTATGAATTTATACCACTTCATTCCAAGTCCGTTTGATGAAACTGTGCCCGGATTGGTATATATAGGCTGATTATATGGCTGGTTGTAATTCTGTCCACCATAATTTGGCTGTCCATACTGGTTGCCGTAGTTCTGTCCGCCGTAATTTGGCTGTCCATACTGGTTGCCGTAGTTCTGTCCGCCGTAATTTGGCTGTCCATACTGGTTGCCGTAGTTCTGTCCGCCGTAATTTGGCTGTCCATACTGGTTATCGTAATTCTGCTGTCCGCCAAATGTCTGGCTATCGTAGCCCTGGGTTGTGGCGTTCTGGCTTGGATCATATCCGTTATAATTGTTGTTGTCGTCGTTAAATCCCATTCTTTCCTCCTTCTACACTTCCTGATATCAATCAGGAAACATCTTTGATATATTTTTCACATAACCATACAACATACCGGCCATGTGTAAAAATCCCCTTAATTCTTGCTGTTGATGTAATTTATAAGACCTTCACTCTTAATGATCTCCTGCATGAACGGTGGGAATGCCTGACCCTTGTACTGGGTTCCCTTTGTTATGTCGTAGATGATACCGCTGTCAAAGTCTATCTCTACCTCGTCTCCTGCCTCAATGGCTTCTGCCGCCTCAGGACACTCAATGATAGGAAGTCCTATATTGATAGAGTTTCTATAGAATATTCTTGCAAATGTCTCTGCTATAACACAGCTTATTCCTGAAGCCTTGATGGCTATAGGTGCATGCTCTCTTGATGAACCACAACCGAAGTTTTTTCTTGCCACCATGATATCTCCCGGCTTAACACGCTTTACGAAATCCTTGTCGATATCCTCCATACAGCTCTTTGCAAGCTCTGCAGGATCAGAAGAATTCAGATATCTTGCAGGAATGATAACGTCTGTATCTACATTGTCTCCATACTTATGTACTGTTCCATGTGCCTTCATATCAATTCTCCTTTCTATAATCCAAGCTCTGCAGGGCTGCTGATCTTACCTGTGATAGCTGAAGCGGCTGCAACAGCAGGGCTGGCAAGATATACCTCTGAATCAACATGTCCCATACGTCCAACGAAGTTACGGTTTGTGGTGGATACTGCTCTCTCTCCGGCAGCCATAACACCCATATGTCCTCCAAGACATGGACCACATGTAGGAGTTGAAACTACTGCTCCTGCCTCAACAAATATTGTCATGAGGCCTTCCTCGATACACTGGAGATAAACTGCCTGAGTACCAGGGATAACGATAACTCTCACTCCGTCTGCGATCTTTCTGCCCTTGATTATCTCAGCAGCGATACGCATATCTGAGATACGTCCATTTGTACATGAACCAATGACAACCTGATCTATCTTGATGTCGCCAACCTCATCAATAGTCTTTGTATTCTCAGGAAGATGTGGGAAAGCAACAGTTGGCTTAAGTGTGCTCAGATCAATAGTATACTCCTCATCATACTCTGCATCAGCATCTGCCTCATACTTAGTATATGGCTTGTCTGAATGTTCCTTAATATATTCCTCTGTAAGCTCGTCTACAGGGAAGATACCATTCTTGGCACCTGCCTCAATAGCCATATTTGCAATGGTAAATCTGTCATCCATGGTAAGGTTCTTGATACCGTCACCAACAAACTCCATTGACTTGTAAAGTGCCCCGTCCACACCGATCATGCCGATAATGTGAAGGATAACGTCCTTGCCGCTTATGTAAGGTGCCTTCTCGCCAACAATATTAAACTTGATTGCTGATGGCACCTTGAACCATGCCTTTCCTGTAACCATACCGGCTGCCATATCTGTACTTCCAACGCCTGTTGAAAATGCTCCGAGAGCACCATATGTACATGTATGTGAATCAGCACCGATACAGGTCTCGCCTGCAACTATAAGTCCTTTTTCCGGAAGAAGTGCATGCTCTATTCCCATTGAACCAACGTCAAAGAAATTCTTGATCTCATTTGCAGCAGAGAACTGTCTTACACACTTGCAGTGCTCAGCACTCTTAATATCTTTATTAGGAGTGAAATGATCCATTACAAGAGCGATCTTAGTCTTGTCAAATACTTCCTTCTTATTAAATTTCTCCATCTCATGAATGGCAACAGGTGTTGTAACATCATTACCAAGCACCAGATCCAAATCAGCCTCAATCAGCTGTCCTGCCTGGACTGAATCAAGTCCTGCATGTGCAGCCAATATCTTCTGAGTCATTGTCATACCCATTAGATTTTCCTCCTTATTGCATTTTAATTATCAACTGTGTTGATTTTATCATAGCACATGATATAATTGTAATACATAATAGTAATAATTATTATGATTTGTAGTTATACCTATTTCAGATTAAGGATGGTAGTAAAATGATAGACAACCTCAACAACTATATTATATTTCATACAGCAGCCAGATGTGGCAATATAAGCAAGGCAGCCAAAGAGCTGTTCATCAGCCAGCCCGCCATAAGCAAATCAATCCTTAAGCTTGAAGCTGAGCTTGGCACCACTCTCTTCCATCGAAATTCAAGGGGAGTATCCCTCACAGAGCAGGGGCACCTTTTATATGAGTATGTTGAACGTGCCTTGGACAACCTGGACCAGGGTGAAGAGACTGTAAGGAAATATTCTGAAACCGGCATGGGACACATAAGGATCGGAGTGAGCACCTCTCTGTGCAGATATGTGCTTATCGACTACCTTAAGGATTTCATCAAGGAAAATCCCAACATCAGGATAAGTATAGACTGCCACTCCACCATGAATACTATAAATCTGTTAAAAAATGACTCCATTGACATCGGACTTATCTGCAGCACCGATCTGCCAAAGGGACTTAACTACCATCCGGTCAAGGAGATCCATGATATCTTCGTGGCAAATTATGACTATATCGATAGCTTCCTTTCATCCCATAATAATGAAGGTTCCAATACTCCGGTGGAGAATATGCTGATGGGAAACATTGGTGCATTTTTAGGAGTTCCAGACCAATCCACCATACAGGCTCCGGCTCAAAACACCATGTCAAAAATCCACGTCACTGATGATGTAGCAAATATTCCTGTGATAAAGACTCCTTTTAACATGGATGGTGCCGACACTTTAAGTCTCCTTGAAGAGTCCAACCTCCTAGTGCTTGAAGAGGGCAACGTCACCAGACAGCATGTGGACAGATACATGATGGAACACAACATAAAGGCAAGCCAGCTTCTTGAGATAAACAACATGGACCTCCTTGTGGATTTCGCTTCCATCGGCATGGGCGTTGCCAGCGTAGTAAGGGAGTTCGCACTGGACGCCCTTAACGAAGGCAAGATAATAGAACTGCCCCTTCTCGCCGAAATAGAAAAAAGAACAGTAGGCTTCTCCTTCCATGGGGGAAAGAAAATGTCTGCTGCTCTTGTTAAGTTTCTTGAGTATTGCAAAGCACAGGAATAAAATTTATCCCCTAATTATCCCTGCTGCTATCTATAGCTCTTAAGATATACTCCTTATCCGTTTTGGTGATATGACCTTTAAAGTTATGTATGTACTCAACGATACCGTCTATTTTTATCACCGGGTATAAAAGCTCCTCTTTCTGATCTACGGTTATTTTTCCGTTACATAATAGCAACACCGGATTGACCGGTATGAATTTTTTTACCAGTATCGCCTCCAGATGTAGCTTTTCCGCCAGTACCTGGCTTGTAGGTGATTTCACCTGCCTGATCTTTCCGCCCTTCTTTATAGTCCATTGATCCGAGCTGCTTATCAGTAGCTTTGCCACAGTCTCCTTGCCGTCCGTCATCCCAAACGCCTTTGTTTCAACACAAAATACACCATTATCGCCAATTACAATATGGTCATATTCATGCACTTCCTTATTCCACTTAAGTCTAGGTCCGTTTATCACCTTGTAACCCATAGGTATTAGCCTACTAAGTTCATCCCTTGCTAATTCCTCGCCTAAATTTCCAACTTCCTTTCGTATGTAGTCCTGCTCTTTTGTCTCTCTGTTTACAAGCTTGGCAGCCCTTGTCTCATACTCCGGTCTGTTTTCCACACCTGTCACTCCAATGGATATAAGATATTTTCTAAATTCTTCCTTTTTAACACTGTTAATATTGTGATTAGGCACCACCAGGCGGTAGAATATCCCCTTTAAATCTCCCTTTTCTCTTGGCAGATAATCCTGATACACTATCTTTCCATAGCTTCTTCGTACATATCCGCCACCATAATTTTTTAGAAAATAAAAGAAATTATCAAATTCCAATTCCGAAAATTGCGTGTGCATTTTTCTTTTTTCCTTTTCAAAATCTTCTCTTGAAATCCACCTGTATTTTCTAAGGTCCTTTTTCGAAAACCCCTTATACTTTCCTGTCCCTATGGAATAACATATAAACATTGCAATTCCAAAAGCAACAGCTACGAGCACTCCTCCTATAGCCCAATATTTCTCAAATTCCATAAAATCCCCGAATCTTTCTCAAACTCTCAGTCCAGTTTGTTTTATCTATGTAAAACATACCATATATTTTTAATTGTTAAACCAATTATATACGATATATTATGCTCTTTTTCGACATTTTAAATCCTCTAATTTATTCCCCCGCCTTTAACTTCGTATTATAATACACCGACTTCTTCTCAAGCTCACTGTTAAGCTTGTCATAACCATACCTTTCAAGCAGAGTCGGTGTGTCAGAGAACAGGTTCACGCCAAGCCCCAGTCTGTCCCCCTCTATCTCTGCTCCTATTGCCGCAAGAGTGGTCGGATACATGTCGAAGACTGTAAACTGTCTGTCATAATCAAGAGTGTAAGCCTCACCTGAATTTATGATGACCACATAAGTCTTTCTTTCATACTGGTCAGATATATTCTTTTCCCTTATATACCGCTTCTCCATGGTAGGATGATCACCAGAAAGGATTATAGTGGTATTCTCATAAAAATCCTGTTCCTTCACCCATTCTATGAAACTCTCAAGCTGGCTTGACTCACAGGAAAGCACATTCTCATACTGTATATCAGAGTCATCAGGGCACAGCCTGCATTTGTAGCCATCAGGGAAATGTGTATCCATTGTGGCTATGAACAGATTGAAGGGCTGTCTGCTGCCCCCAATCTTACTAAGCTCGTCCCTGGCAAATTGAAACAGCTTCTCATCCTCATATCCCCAGTTCTCAAAATAATCCGAAGGAACCAGTCCGTTCTTCACCGCATAATGCATGTCCTGCATTTCATAGCTGCCATGCTGTCTGTAGTATTTGCTCATATCCGCATAATACATGTAAGAGCCTGCAATATACACCTGCTTGTATCCGTAGCTGTTAAGTATGTCACCAATGCTTACGATCCCCGGCATATATTTGTCCGTGCTTCCATAGTCCTTAAGGGGAACACCTGACGTCTGAGCCACCTGGCTTGCGGCTGTCCACGCTGTATTTGCAGGGGTATATGCTCCATTTAACGCATTATGATCCACAGTAAAGTTCACATTGTCCTTATCAAGCTGCAATGCAGTAAGCTCAGGTATCACGTCCCTGTCAAGGGCACCTCCGTACTGACTTGAGGAAAATGTATCCTCCATGGACTCTATGGAAATATATATGAGATTTCTCTTTCCCTCCGGAAATGTTATCTTCACGTCGCCAGGATCCACATACTCATCCTCAAATAACGTCGTCTCAGTTATCTGTCCCTTGATAAGTGTAAGCAATCCAACCTCATCCTCAGAATACTGCATGCATACTATGAATACAGATATCACTGCCATAATGTATACAGAATAAAACCAGCTTCTGCCACGGTTCCTGAACACCCTGAACAGAACCATAGAACCCACAACAGTTGCAACTATCAGGATTATGCTCTCGACAATTATAGAGTAAAACGGCTCCATATTTGCCCCGTCTCCTCCCTGGGTTATGGAGAATATGGTTCCGTATAAATCCCTGGTTCCAAGATTGCATACAAGCCAGTCCGACACAAGGGCACACAAAAGAGATGCTGTCAGAACCAGGACAGCAATAATCCTGCCTGCAATCCCCAAAAAGTATTTTACGTTAAACCTATGTCCTACATTATTTTCGCTTACATTATTTTTATTACTGATATTATCATTATTATTACTAATTTTTTCCATTACCAAACCTCAAAGAGGAGTCGAAACCTTTCGGCTCCTCTACTTACAGTATCTTCATTCTCATTCCTACATCTCACATTATATTCTACTATCATTTGCCCGTCAACATTCAGCCTGAAGCCGTACAAAACATATGCGTTCCTTTTTTCCTTTATAAATTATCACTCCACCGTCTTAAGCTTCGTATTGTAATACTCAGACTTCTTCTCCAGCTCACTGTTAAGCTTGTCATAGCCATATCTTTCAAGCAATGTCGGTGTATCAGAGAAAAGATTCACACCAAGTCCCAGCCTGTCTCCTTCTATCTCTGCACCTATTGCAGCAAGTGTAGTAGGATACATGTCAAATACTGTAAACTGTCTGTCATAATCAAGAGTATAGGTATCACCCGAATTAATGATGACAACATAGGTCTTTCTGTCATATTGATCGGGTACATTCTTTTCGCTTATATAGTTCTGCCCCATTGTAGGATGATCACCAGAAAGGACTATGGTTGTATTCTCATAAAAATCCTGCTTCTTAATCCACTCTACAAAATCAGCAAGCTGTGACGAAGCACAGGAAAGTACATTCTCATACTGTATATCGGAATCGTCCGGACACAACCTGCATTTATATCCGTCAATAAAATGAGTATCCATTGTGGCAATAAAAAGATTAAAAGGCTGACTGCCATCCCCTATCTCACTAAGCTCTTCCTTAGCGAACTGAAACAGCTTTTCATCCTCATATCCCCAGTTCTCATAATAATCAGGTGGAACCAGACCATTATCTATAGCATAAGTCATATCCTGCATCTCATATCCACCATGCTGGCTATAATACTGGCTCATATCGGCATAATCCATGTCAGAGCCTGCAATATACACCTGTTTATATCCGTAACCACTAAGTATATCACCTATACTTACAGCTCCCGGCATATACTTATCTGTAATGTCATAATCCTTAAGAGGAACTCCCGATGTCTGAGCCACCTGACTGGCAGCTGTCCATGCAGTATTCGCCGGAGTATATGCACCATTTAACTTCTCATGATCTGCTGTGAAGTTCACATTGTCAGGATCAAGCTGCAATGCAGTAAGCTCAGGTATCACATCTCTGCCAAAAGCCCCACCATAATGTACCGAGGAAAATGTATCTTCCATTGATTCTATGGATATATATATAAGGTTACGCTTCCCATCAGGAAATGTTATCTTAACATCATCAGGATTCACATACTCATCTTCAAACAATGTAGTCTCATTAAGCTTTCCCCAAATAAGCGTAAATGCCCCGACTTCATCCTCAAAATACTGCATACAGACTATAAATGTAGATATAACTGCCATAATATACACAGAATAAAACCACTGTCTGCCTCTGTTCCTAAACACCCTGAACAGTACCACTGAACTAACGACAGTCACAGCTATCAGAATTATACTCTCTGCAATTATAGGATAAAACGGAGTTACATTCGCTCCATCTCCCCCCTGAAGTATAGAGAATATGGTTCCATACAAATTCCTTGTTCCAAGATTACGCACAAGCCAGTTCGACACAAGGGCACACAAAAGTGATGCTGTCAGAACCAAGACAGCAATGACTATGCTCATCGTCTTAACTAAAGTCTTTACATCAAATTTGTATTTTTTCTTACCAACATTGTCTTCATTAGCCTTATTTCTGTACATTACAAGCCTTCCATATCACTTTAATTTATCATCATAATAAACTGACTTCTTCTCAAGCTCACTATTTAATTTCTTCAATCCCTTCTTCTCCACCAAGGTCGGGATATCAGAATACAGGTTCACACCAAGTCCCAGTCTGTCACCCTCTATCTGAGCTCCCATAGCTGCAAGAGTTGTTGGATAAAGGTCAAATACTGCAAATTCCCTGTCGTATCCCAGATCATATTCGCATGCAGAATTAATTATTGTAGTATAAACCTTTCTTGTATAATCCTCAGGTATATTTTTTTTATTAATATAATTCTGATCCATCGTCAGATGATCTCCGGTCAGTACAATCGTTGTATCTTCATAGCAGATCTGTTCCTGGAGCCATCTCACAAATTCATATATCTGTTTATCAGAGCACATTATCACATTCTCATATTGTATATCTGAGGTGTCACCACACAGCCTGCATTTATATCCATCCGGGAAATGTGTATCTGCCGTAGTGATCTGTATGCAAAATGGATCATCGCCATCTTCAAGTTTTAAAATTTCTTCCTTCACATACTCAAAAACCTTCTCATCCTCCACTCCCCAATTAACTTTATAATCTTCAGGAATCAGTTTATTGTCTATCATGTAATGATAATCCCTTATATCATATTCTCCATGTTCTGTGAAATACTGTCTCTTGTCAGCAAAAAGCGCTGAGCTTCCACAGATATACTCTAGTATATAACCATTATCCTTTAATATCTCACCAAGAGTAACAACGCCTGGCAGAAATGCCTCTGACCTCCTATAATCCTTAAGAGACACTCCACTGGTCTGAGCTACTTCGCTTGCAGCAGTCCATCCAGTACCGGTAACCTCATACGCTCCGTTAAGCTTTCCCTCGCAGGAGAAATTCTCTCCCTCTGAAGCAAGAGTCGTCAGATTCGGAATAAAATTCCGTTCCATCACACCTCCCGCTTCTTCATCTGCATAAGTAATCTCCATTGACTCAATATATATATACACGAGATTTCTCTTCTTCTCCGGAAACACGATCTCAACAGACTGTGGATCCACATAGTTTTCTTCATATATATTGGTTTTGATAAAATGCCCCTTTACATATGAATATATATCCATGGTCGCATTAGCATAGATACAGCATATGACAACAAGACAGAAAGACACAATTTCATAAACAATGTATACTACTTTCTTTTTTAATCTAAAGAGAATTATGGTCACAATTGATGTTACAACAACAGCAATAATATTAAATATAATAAGATTGTAAAATGGGTACATGTTCGCACCCTCAATCCTTGTTGTAATTGAGAATAATATCTTCTCAAAATTGGGCTGCCCAATATTAGTCTTCTCCCACCTTATGGTGATTATCATGCATATTCCAATCATCATAAATATGCATGACATAGCTCTGGCAAGTATCTTTAATACTTTTCTAGCCATTCTTACGTCTCCTTCTGATGATGAAAACAGCTACTAAAATCCAGCCTATCGCTGTGATCATCAAGCCTGTGACAAGTCCATAGGTTCTATATGTAATTCGGATATCATGAGTCCCCTTGTCTATCCTCACACCTATCATGGCATTTCCAACCTTGACTATCTCTGCCTTTTCTCCATCAACATATACTTTAAAGCCTCTGTAATATGGTATAGATGTATATAAAATGCCATCCTCTTTTGCATCTACGCTGCCGGTTATTTCTGTATCCTCGAAAGAACTCACTCTAAATACCGACTGATTTATCTTATCATAATACTTATCAACCACATCCTGATTTAACGAATACAGCTTTATTGTAGTAACACCATCTGTCAGAGCTTCGGAAGTGTTGGCAACAGACAGTCTTACGATCTGTCCTTTATTAAGCTTTCCAATGTGAACCAGATCTGAATTGGTTTTTAACAAATCCATACAAACATTCTGCCCATCTATCTCCAGCCCATATCTGATATAGTTGACATCATCACTTATGTAAGCGTATATATCTGCATCCTCATTCACCTTAAACTGCATATTTATGATAGGATGCAGATCCGAATCTATATTCATATTCCGATACCATATGCCATCAGATTTCTTCAGATATCTTGGCATAGATATATCTGATAATCTCTTATTCCTTCCTAGTACCATGCATCTCTCTGTAGATATCTGTATATTATCCGGAATATATTCATCGAACACATTTCCAACTCCAAATACATTCTCTGTAAGATCATTCTGGACATCCATAGGTGTATATATATCCCCACCATAGCTGTGCCCAACCATATCACAGTTCCAATCCAGAACTTCCTTCGGTAAGACCTCACCAAAATCAACATTTCCCTCAGTTTTCATTGTATAGTATCCACCATTATTCTCCTCAATTTCGTATCCACCGAATAATGCCGGTTTATCAGTCAGGACCTTACTGACATTGAATAAAGACGCTGATATAGGTGTTGTATCACGATATGTGTAGTCTACACCACTTTTCTGAGCCACTAAGCCGAGATTATTATAGAGTTTCAAAACATCTGAATTGATTACAGATGAAAAAATGCTTGCATCTGAGCAATAGGCTGTACTATCATCTCCGACATACGCTGTTTTTCTCTCGCCTTTATCAATATTAAGATTTTCATATATCGATTTCCACTCATCATATTTAGCCAGTTTAAGATGTGAATATGCAACAGCTTCCTCTGATGAAATTATAGCATTTACAAACAGTTCTAATATTCCTAATACAAATAGATTCACATACAGGCTTATCTTTTTAATGCTTTTTCTCTTCAAAAAGATCAGACAGACAAAATAATATACTCCCAACAGTACTGTGGTCAGCAGCCCAAACACAGAACCAATCTCGTCTGACATCAACACCCCTGCTGCATAAATTCCGGCAAATAGTACAAACGACACAGCAATGAATTTATACTTTATAGCTTCAATCCCATCAAGACATTCCATAGCTGTGATCAGAAGCATCATAATGAGAATAAACATATACCTGCTCAACAGACCATGGGGTATCGTGAAGCCCTGTAATATATAAGCACCAACGATCCAGTTAAATAATACAGCGACAATGATCAGCTCTATCACTCTTTTTATTCTATGCCTTTTACCTATATTGACATTAAATGCGAAGCATACAGCTAAGATCAATGTAAATATTCCACAGTAATTATTATTTACAAAATAGCTTTCTCCCATAGTATCCAGCTTCTCGCCCAGGAAAAATCCTCTGAAGAATTCTGCTGCATCACCAAAATACAGAAAATTAATATTACTCAGGCTCCGTCCAATGGCATCACCGCCCTGGTTCAAGACACTTAAATAGCACGGTACAAGTACAACAGCAGCACACATCGCAGCAACAATTGATGCCCCAGCGAACTTCAAGAGCTTCTTGAAGAAATCCTTTGTGCTATCAAACTGCTGGTCAATAAAATATATCACAGCGAATATACACACAAACCAGGCAAAATAGAAATTCGTCAGCAGTGTAAGAAGCAGAGAAACAAAATAAAGTCTGTAATCTCTTCTGTCAACCATATACTCTATACCAAGCAGTACCAGTGGGGTAAGCATAAGGCTTACAAGCCATATAAAGTTATACTGGTATGCCAGAACATAACTACACATGGTGTATGCCAGTGCGAACAACAGACTCATGATATTTCTTCCTTCATTAAGCCTGTTGTACTTTGTATGTCTGAAGAAATACAACGCCGTAACACCACATCCGCCTATCTGTATGAGAAATACACATAATGCACCAAGCTCCACATGGTTCTCTCCAAAAAGAAACATAAGGAGATTAGATGGGCTGGCAAGATAATAGAAGAACATCGCATAATAATCACTTCCAAGCCCACTGTGCCAGTCAAACTGCAGAGAGCCTCCTGTTTTAACCTTCTCAACCATATAGTTCAAGAAAGGAACATACTGGGCATCCGCGTCTCTTATCATAATTGTATTATCTCCAAAAGGATAGCAATTAGTAAGAAACATATGGGCAAGCATAGTAAACACCGGAATAATAAATGCTGCAAAATACAACCATAAATATTTCTTTTTTTTCTCCATAATACAAATTCTCCTTAAATATCATTAACGCATATCAACCCCCTATATTCGTTGATAGCTTTTCTTCTTCAAGACACAAAACAGTATAACGATCATCCAGCCGATACCGCTTACGATCATTGCCGGGATAAGCCCATATGTTCTATAGGTAATCTGTATATCGTGCTCTCCGGCACTTATCTGTACGCCAAGCATCGCCCCGCCAACCTTTACTATGTCACTCCTCTCGCCGTCCACATAAACTTTAAAACCTCTGAAATATGGGATCGCCATGTATAAAATCCCATCGTTTTCAGCATTCACACTTAATTTTACATTTGTATCTTCAAAGGAGTCAACGTATACTGAAGATTGGTTTATTTTTTTATAATATTTATCAACAACTTCGTTATTTATTGTATATAGCTTAACATCTGACACACCATATGAAAGTATTGCTGATGTAACAGCCACATTGATCGTAACTTGTTGCCCCTTATGTAAATCCCCTATATGTACCACACCTGCACAACATTTATATAAACTCTGGCAAATATTCTGGTCATCCACCCACACATTATAGGTAATAGAATTATCACTGTCACGTATATACGCATATACGTCCCCTTCATCCTGTACTGTAAATTGCATAGTTATTATAGACTTAGTACTGTTATCTATTCCCAGATTGCGGTACCATATTCCCGATCTTTTCTTTAAGTACCTCGGAATACCAATATCTGCAACTTTCTTCTTCTTTCCAAGTGCTATACACCCTGACGTTGAAACTTGCACATTACCTGGATCATATTCATTGAACACTTTACCAACATTCAAAACATTTTCTGTTAAGTCATTTTGAACATCCATTGGAGTGACTATTTCCCCTTCATAAATATCGCCAACCATATCACTATTCCATTTTAAAATATCATCCGGGAAAACATATCCAAATGACAGTTGCTGCTGAGGACTCAATATATCATATCCATCAACAGTGTCTTCAATTTCATATCCACCGAAAGATCTGGGAGAATCTGTCAAAACATATCTCATATTAAATAGTGATGCTGATATAGGGGTGGTACCATGGTATGTATAAACCACACCATTTTCTTGATATGTCAACCCAAGATTTTTATATAGTTTCAAAGCATCAGTATTTATTATAGATGAGAATATACTGCCATCCGCACAATATGCAGAATTTGTATCTCCTATCCATGCAGCTTTTCTTTCTCCATCATTCACATTCAAACCAGAATATACCGGTTCCCATTTTTCATAATTTGTCTTTTTCCTGCTGGGATATTCGTATTCCTTGCCAGAACACAATAAAGCATTTGCAAACAGTTCCAGTATTCCAAACACGAATATATTAACGTATAAGCTTATTTTCTTTATGCTCTTTCTCTTTAAAAGAATTAAACATATAAAATAATACGCTCCAAGCAAAACAGTTATAAATACTCCCAATATTGTACCGGCATCTGATGACATAAACAGTCCCACTGAACAGAAGGTCATCCAAAGCACAAATGCCACAAAAATATATCTGTATCTGACGTCAGCCACGCTCTCCAAACATTCCAACGCGGTAATCAACATCATCATGATAAGTATAAACATAAATCTGCTTATGAAGCAATGGGGTATGGCAAATCCCTGCAATACATAAGATGCCACAATCCAGTTAAACAATATGGAAATAACTATGATCTCTATGGTTCTTTTAATTCTGTGCTTTTTATCAATCTTACTGCTGAACATAAATATCAATATAAAAATAATTGTAAAAATGCCACAATAATTGTTATTAACAAATGCGTCAAATCCCAAAGAATCAATTTCATGTCCAAAGAAAAAACCACTGATAAAATCTGAGAATTTGCCAAAATATCCATATCCAAGCATATCAAGTGTATACCAGTAACTATCCTCATCTCTATTAAAAACAGTGAGATAACATGGTATCAGCACCACGGCAGCACAAAGTGCAGCCACAACCGAAGCACATACGAACCTCAAAAACTTCTTAAAGAAATCCTTGGCCCCATCATAGTGCTGGTCTATGAAGTAGATCACTGCAAATATACACACATACCAGGCGAAGTAAAAATTAGTGATCAATGTAAGGAGCAGGGAGACAAAATATAACCTGTAATCCCTTCTGTCAACCATATATTCTATGCCGAGCAATACAAGAGGAGTAAGCATAAGGCTTATAAGCCATATGAAATTATACTGATATGCCAATATATAATCACACATAACATAACCCATGGCAAAGAGCAGGCTCATCATATTCCTTCCTGTTGTAAGCCTGTTGTATCTCGTATGTCTGAAAAAATACAGTGCCGTAACACCACATCCGCCTATCTGTACAAGAAATATCACCATAGCTCCAAGCTCCATATGGGATGAACCAAACAGGAACATCAGAAGATTAAACGGGCTGGCAAGATAATAGAAAAATGTGGCATAATAATCATTTCCCAATCCACTGTGCCAGTCGAATTGAAGTGAACCGCCTGATTTAAATTTTTCAACCATATAATTCAAGAAAGGAACATATTGGCTATCCGCATCACGAATCAAAATAGTATTTCCCCCGAAAGGATAGCAATCAGTCAAAAACATATGGACAAGCATGGTAAGCACCGGTATGGCAAATGCCACGAAATACAGCCATATACATCTCTTCTGTTTATTCTCTGTCATACAAATCCCCCTACATATCTTCAAAGCGCATGACACCGATCAAGCATCATGCGCTCTGTATAGTTTTTATATTTATATTACTCTTACTTGAAGTAAGCCACACCACTCTCAAATATCTTCTGATCCTGGTTGCCGTAGATATTCACAGCAACAGCCTCACCGATACGCTCTGAGTGACCCATCTTACCAAGGACACGTCCGTCAGGACTTGTGATACCCTCGATAGCATAGTAAGAACCATTTACATTGTAGTACTCATCCATTGTTGGATTTCCGTTTAAGTCTACATACTGGGTAGCTACCTGACCATTTGCAAATAACTTCTCGCACCATTCCTTGCTGGCAACGAATCTACCCTCACCATGTGAGATAGGGATAGAATAAACTCCGCCAAGCTCAGCCTGGGCAAGCCATGGGCTCTTGTTTGTAACAACCTTTGTGTATGCGATCTTGGACTGGTGACGTCCAATGCTGTTCATTGTAAGTGTTGGTGATGTCTCGCTCTGTGGTCTGATCTCACCGTATGGTACAAGACCAAGCTTGATAAGTGCCTGGAAACCATTACAGATACCAAGGGCAAGTCCGTCTCTCTCATTAAGGAGCTTCATAACCTCCTCTGAGATCTTGGCATTTCTGAAGGCTGTGGCAATGAACTTACCTGATCCGTCAGGCTCATCACCTGCTGAGAAACCACCCGGGAACATTATGATCTGTGAGTCGCTTATTGCCTTGGCAAATGCGTCTACTGAATCTCTTATTCCCTGAGCTGTCATATTCCTGAATACTATTGTCTGAACCTCAGCTCCTGCTCTCTCAAATGCCTTAGCTGAATCATACTCACAGTTGGTACCAGGGAATACAGGGATAAATACCTTCGGCTTTGCGACCTTATTCTTTGATGTATATACAGTCTTTGCATCAAAGAGTCCTGTGTTGATCCCCGTCTGAGGAACCTTGCTCTTTGTTGGGAATACCTTCTCAAGCTTTGTTGTCCATGCCTTGATGGCTTCCTCAACAGTTACTGTCACATCACCGTATGTGAATGCCGCACTGTCATTTACAGTACCGATCTTCTTAACTGCAACTCCAAGTTTGTCAACATTCTCAGGCTTAACCTCAAGGATGATAGAACCGTAATCCTTGGAAACAAGTTCTCTCTTTGTTACGCCGTCATCTATTGCAACACCGAATTTATTACCGAATGCCATCTTTGATACAGCCTCAATGAGACCACCGAAGCCTATTACATAAGCAGCTTCGATCTTATCCTCTGTAATAGCCTTATGGAGCTTGTCATACTTGTCAAGAACATCAGCATATACAGGAATGTCATTCTCATCCTTATCAACATCAAGTCTTACAAGTACATCACCTGCTGCCTTAAGCTCTGGTGTAACCACATGCTTGTAGCTTGATACATCAACGGCAAATGAACAAAGTGTAGGAGGAACATCTATATCATTAAATGTACCTGACATACTGTCCTTACCACCTATTGATGGAAGTCCTAGACCGATCTGGACATCATATGCACCAAGAAGTGCTGCCAGCGGCTGGCCCCATCTGTATGGATCTGTTCCAAGTCTCTTGAAGTACTCCTGGAAGGTAAGTCTTATCTTTGAAACATCTCCACCTGCTGCCGCGATCTTGGCAACTGATGTAAGCACTGCATATACTGAACCATGATATGGGCTCCAGCTTGAAAGATATGGATCAAGACCATAACTCATCATGGTGATGGTATCTGTCTTTCCCTTAAGTACAGGAAGCTTAGCTATCATTGTCTGGGTTGGTGTAAGCTGATACTTACCACCGTATGGCATTGTTACTGTTGAAGCCCCGATGGAGCTGTCGAACATCTCCACAAGCCCCTTCTGTGAACATACATTAAGGTCTGACAGTGTATCAAGCCATGCCTTCTTAACATCAGCAGGCTCCTTAACCTCATCAAAGTAATTATCTGCCCTGCTTGGAACATTAACCTTAACTGTTGTCTCCTGATGAGCACCGTTGGTGTCAAGGAATGCTCTCTTTATATTAACGATCTCCTTGCCTCTCCACTTAAGGACAAGTCTTGGCTCTTCTGTTACTACCGCAACTACTACAGCCTCAAGGTTCTCTTCCTCTGCATACGCAAGCATTTTGTCCACGTCGGCAGGATCTACAACTATAGCCATACGCTCCTGAGACTCTGAGATAGCAAGTTCTGTTCCGTCAAGGCCTGCATACTTCTTAGGCACCTTGTCAAGATCTACTGTAAGACCGTCTGCCAGCTCTCCGATGGCAACGGATACACCGCCGGCACCAAAGTCGTTACACTTCTTTATAAGTGAAGAAACCTCTTCTCTTCTGAAGAGTCTCTGTATCTTTCTCTCTGTAGGAGGATTACCCTTCTGAACCTCTGCACCACAGCTCTCAAGGGAGTGTGAGTCATGAGCCTTTGATGAACCTGTAGCTCCGCCACAGCCATCACGTCCTGTACGTCCGCCTAAGAGGATTATCATGTCTCCCGGATCTGATGTAAGTCTCTTAACCGCACGTCTTGGAGCAGCACCCATAACAGCACCGATCTCCATTCTCTTGGCAACATAATCAGGATGATATATTTCATTTACAAGACCTGTTGCAAGTCCGATCTGATTACCATATGAGCTGTAACCACGGGCTGCTGTTGTAACGATCTTTCTCTGTGGAAGCTTGTTAGGAAGTGTCTCCTTAAGGGACTTTGTAGGATCTGCAGCACCTGTAACTCTCATTGCCTGGTATACATAGCCTCTTCCTGAAAGCGGATCACGGATAGCTCCGCCTAAGCATGTGGCAGCACCACCGAACGGCTCTATCTCTGTAGGATGGTTGTGGGTCTCGTTCTTGAAGAATACCAGCCACTCCTCAGTAACACCGTCAACCTCAACAGGAACTACTATTGAACATGCATTTATCTCATCTGATACCTCCATGTCATCAAGCTTTCCTGCTGCCTTAAGCTGCTTCATACCCATAAGGGCTATATCCATAAGACATACGAACTTGTCGTCTCTGTCCTTGTACATCTCCTTCATCTCTGCACGATATGCGTCGAAGGTCTTCTCGAGAAGCTCCTTGTAATCTCCATCGTCAAAGGTTACATCTGTAAGCTCTGTGGAGAAGGTGGTATGACGGCAGTGATCTGACCAGTATGTATCAAGAACTCTGATCTCAGTCATGGAAGGATCTCTCTTCTCGTCATTCTTAAAATAATTCTGGATATGAAGGAAATCCTTGAATGTCATGGCAAGACCCAGGGAGTCATAAAGCTCCTTAAGCTTGTCCTCAGGCATATCCTTAAATCCGCCAAATATGATAACATCCGCAGGCTCGTCATACTCAGTAACAAGAGTCTCAGGAATCTCAAGGCCACAGGCTCTTGAGTCAACAGGGTTGATACAATATTCCACAACGCTCTTAAGCTGCCCGTCTGTAACATCCCCTGAAAGAATATATGTAGTTGCAGTCTTTATGATAGGATCCTCATCCTCATTAAGAAGTTTTACACACTGCTCCGCAGAATCTGCTCTCTGGTCGAACTGTCCCGGAAGTGCCTCTACAGAGAACACCTTATCTGTGTCCTTCATTGGAAGCTCATCACCCTCATAAACCATATCTACAGGTGGCTCAGAAAATACGGTATTGATCGCTTTTCTGTATGTCTCATCTGAAAGATTTTCAACGTCATAACGTACAAGTACTCTTACATATTCAGCATCGATGTTAAGATAGTTCTTGATCTCGTCATGGAGTTCTTTAGCCTTAACTGCGTAGTCAGGCTTTTTTTCAACGTAAACTCTTCTTACCTTACTCATGGTAGACCTCCGTAGTGTAAATTAATTTTCAACAATAATAAATAAAAGTGCCGTTATCATGCACATGCATACATAATAATAGCACTTTTATTAAATCTTGAATAGTTGTAATTTCAGATTAATTGTGTAATCGTCGTATCATTTTGAAAATAACCGAATTCTGGTACACCATAGGTGCCTCCTCAGCGAAGAATATTATCCCGTCAGTAGGCGCATATATCTGGGATTTCACATCACCGGTCATAGGATTCACGATATTCGCGATTATATCTCCTCTGGTGACCTCGTCTCCCGGACCTGCCAGCCTTCTGAAGAAACCGCCTGCCTTATCCGATCTTATGCTGAGTAATTCCTCCTCATCCAAAACCGTGGAAATATATCCTGCGTGGCAGTTATATCTTATGATACCCATTCTGGTAAGAAACCTGAGCACTGCCGATACGGCATTGTTGGCACTTGCCTCATCAATCCTCTCCGTAGCTCCGGAATATATTGAAAACGCCTCAGTTCCGTTCATCTGCCAGTTATAATTAAGAGTTGCCCTGTCATATGCCCTCGGCTCTGCCGTAAGCACATACTGCATACCAAAAAGATTTGCCAGGGAGTTACTCTGTCTTCCTGTATCCATCATCCTTATATGCGGGATAAACTGTCCCTCCATGTAAAAGCTTGCAAATTGTATTCCGTAGGCATAGCCATCCGTATATGAAAGCACCGCGTCAGCGATCCTGCTTACCGCCTGTCCCTCCGGATTGCCCGGAAATGCCCTGTTAAGATCCGCATTGTCCGATATCCAGTACTTCTGTCCCATATTCATGGAGCTGTAATTAAGTGACGGTATCAGCAATATCCTCTTTCCTGCCACTATGGACCCCCTTGTCTCAAGGTCATGAAGCTTTTTTGACAGCAGCGAGCTTATATATAGCTGCTGGTATTCATTTCCCCTTAAGGCTCCGATTATACAGGCTGCCTTTTCTCCGCTTCCGAAGGAATAGCCGTATATTGTGTATTCTCCCCTGTAAGCAGTATTCATTGAGTAAACTATTTCTTTATTCATCAGGACCTCCAAACACTCTTGCCACAAGAGAGCCTTCCTCTATTATCGGATAAGACCTGAGTGAAAATACCACTCCTGTTCTGGGAGATTTAATTACTTCTTCTATAGAACCGGTAAGCACATTGACGATCTTGCCTATCTCGCCTCCACGCTTTATAAGCCCCGAATGTTTCACTGAAGGGATAAATATCCCACTGCTCTCTGCATTAACAAAGGCAACATCTGCATCAGCGGCTATCTTCGGCATGTGGGTGTTATTTGCACAGCCATCCCATATGCCCATATACTCCATAAGTGAAAATATACCTTCCACTATCTGGCTGCAATATTCATAATCAATGGTCAGAGCCACTCCCGACTCCACCACCATAGTCTTTACTCCGATATCATTAAGAGCATACGCTATACTTCCCGGCATAACCGTAGATGATGGGTGTACCCACACTACATCCGTATTAAGCCTTGACGCATACTCTATTATGTCATCAGCTATATCAGAGTTCACTCTGACCTGGGGGATCTCCTTGAGATATACACTGCTTGAATGTACATCAAGACATATATCCGACCCATCTATATCCTCAACCACCTTGGCTGCTATGTACTCCCCAACCGTACCGTCAGCCGAGCCCGGGAACACCGTATTCATGTCAATATCTATGACCGGTATGTCTCTGTATCTTGATTCAAGTCCCATTGGATTTAAAAATGGATATACATCCACTATTCCCCTGAGTTTTGAGAACTCACTCTTTATCCGCCTGATAACTTCATAGCAGATATACTGTCCTGCCACCTCGTCGCCGTGTATACCTGATACTATACTCAGCCTCTTCTCCCTGCCGGTAGTCATATCAGGCTCAAGGTGATTCTTTTTTACCCTTATAACCTCTTCGATCAGCATATCTGCAGACGCAACAGTTTCTATCATTAAAATTCCACCTCAATGTACTTTATACCGCACGCAATGTGCTGACTATATTATACACTTTTCCGGTCTTTTTTCAAATACTATATGAGGCTTCCACAGATATCTGTCCCGGCTGCATTATCCCCTTTTTATGCTCTCTTCTTGTACTTGATCCTGAGCTTGTCTGCTATCATGGCTATGAATTCCGAGTTGGTAGGCTTGCCCTTAAAGGCATTGACCGTATATCCGAACATGTCGTTTATGGTATCTATCTGTCCCCTTGCAAATGCCACCTCTATGGCATGTCTTATGGCCCTCTCCACAGAAGATGATGTGGTATTGTATTTCTTTGCAATGGAAGGATACAGAAGCTTTGTGATGTAATTGAGGTTGTTGCTGTCATTTACACACATTATTATTCCTTCCCTTATGTACTGGTATCCCTTTATATTGGCAGGGATACCTATGTCCCTGATGATCTCCGTAACCTCAGCCATGAGATCAGGAATACCATCCGGTATCTGCAGATCATTGCCCATGCAGATCAGCTCTCCATGGGAGTCAGTGTCTTTTCTCAGCTTAAGATTGTACATCTGTGTAATCCTCCTTGCCAGTATCTCCGGCTTATATGGTTTCCTCATGTAATATGTAGCACCAAGCTCAAATGCACAGTTGATCAGCTTCTGTGAATACAAAGATGACAACACAATAAATACTGTATTCTCCACCTGATTTTCTGCTCTGAGCTGTTCAATAACTCCGAGACCATCAATACCAGCAAGACAGATATCAATTATAACCACCTCCGGTTGATGTCTTTTGATAGCAGCCAACGCACGATTTCCGTCTTTTACACATTCCACAATCTCAATTCTTTCGTCCCCTGAACGTGTAAGATCTTCTGCTATGGACAGACAGTTACTGTCTGCAATTACTACTTTCATCACGTTTCCCTTTTCATTCATGTTCTTATTCCCCTTTTCTACCCTGGCGTACACTATAACACCCATATTATATAGTGCACTGTTGTATGTTTGCATTTGATATCGTTATTGATATCATGGTTATATATTATGCTGTTTTACGTCTGTTGTCAAGTCTAATTTTGTCCGCAATCAGTGCAATAAATTCACTATTTGTCGGTTTACCCTTTCCTGCGCTTATGGTATAACCAAACATTTCATTTATCGTATCTAATTTCCCTCTTCCAAAGGCAACCTCTATGGCATGTCTTATGGCTCTTTCAACTCTTGAAGGGGTAGTGTTGTAGATCTTGGCTATACCTGGGTATAACTGCTTGGTTATTGAATTAAGGATATCCATATCCTCCACCGCCATAAGTATGGCACTTCTCAGATATTGATAGCCTTTAATATGAGCCGGGACTCCAAGTTCATGTATTATGCCGGTGATTATGCCCATCAGTTCTCCTTCGTCCGGTACGGAGGTGCCATTTTCATAAGGAACATTCTTACTGCTCTTGGCAAATGAAACTATCTCCTTCTTTAACAACTCCGGATCTCCGTCCTTGTTGAACACCTTAAGCACCGCACCGTTTTCCAGTGCTCTGTAGAGAAACTCCAGATATTTCTCATGGCTCACATCTGCCATTACCATAAACTTAAGGTTGTCCACTCCTGTTCTGTTCTTTATATCCTCAACTATATCTATGAGGCTCTTATCTCCCAGCATTTCATCTGTCACTATAACGTCCGGTGTTCTGGCACTTACCCTGCCTGCCACCTCATCGCCCTCATGACATATTCCTGTTATCTCACAATTACCTGTATCCTTTAACGCAGTGCTTAGCTGTTCCGCTTCTCTTTTGTCTCGCTTTGCTATAAGCACCTTAACCCTGCTCATATCTACCTCCAAATCAACTTTTATATACTGTAAAGGCACCTGGGACAGCCCTACATGTCTCGCATAAATTATTATATATTTGCCCATATTAATTGGGAATATGCTTTAAGACGCAAGTTGCGACACACACTCACAGCATATGACCAAAAGTAACCCCATATTACATCCTACGTCGCAGATGTTAATATTAATCATGCGGATTGATTAAATTTAATCATTCAAATGTCATTTTTTGTGTGCTATGATAACAAACATCAAAACGATTGATATTTTTTGTTGGAGATACGCTATGAAAGGATACGATAAATACGAAAGAGCATATTTTATGCCACCTGTCTGTACATACGACTGGGTGAAGAAGGATCATGTAGACAAGGCACCTATATGGTGCAGCGTAGATTTAAGGGATGGCAACCAGGCACTTATCGAGCCCATGAGCCTTGAGGAGAAGCTGGAGTTCTTCAAGATGTTGGTGGACATAGGCTTCAAGGAGATCGAGGTGGGCTTCCCTGCTGCCTCCGAAACAGAGTACAACTTCATAAGAGCACTTATAGACAATAATATGATCCCTGAGGACGTGACCATCCAGGTACTTACCCAGGCAAGGGAACACATAATAAAGAAAACCTTTGAAGCTGTTAAAGGTGCAGGTCATGCTGTGATCCACCTCTACAACTCCACCTCTGTTGCCCAGAGGGAGCAGGTATTTAAGAAAAACAAGGAAGAGATCAAGAAAATCGCCGTGGACGGTGCCAGGCTCTTAAAGCGTCTTGCCGACGAGACCGACGGCAACTTCTCCTTTGAGTACAGCCCTGAAAGCTTCCCGGGAACCGAGGTTGACTACGCTCTTGAGGTATGTAACGCAGTTATAGATGTATGGGAGCCACAGCCTTCAAATAAGGTTATAATCAACATCCCTACTACTGTACAGATCGCAATGCCACATGTATTTGCAACACAGGTAGAATACTTAAGTAAGAACCTCCATCACAGGGACGCCGTGACCTTAAGCCTTCACCCTCATAACGACAGAGGCTGTGGCATAAGCGACGCGGAGATGGGGCTTCTCTCCGGTGCAGACAGAATAGAAGGTACTCTCTTCGGCAACGGTGAGCGTACCGGTAATGTTGATATAGTAACCCTTGCCATGAACATGTTCTCACAGGGTGTTGATCCACAGCTGGACTTCTCCAATATGTCCGAGATCCGTGCCTGCTACGAGCGTCTCACCAGAATGCATGTACATGAGAGAACCCCTTACTCAGGTGATCTGGTATTTACCGCATTCTCCGGATCTCACCAGGACGCCATATCAAAGGGAATGGCATGGCGCGAGGAAAAGCACCTGCACAAATGGTCAGTGCCATATCTTCCTATAGATCCAAAGGATGTGGGTCGTGCCTACGAATCTGATGTAATAAGGATCAACAGCCAGTCAGGAAAGGGCGGTGTCAACTACATACTTAAGCAGAACTACGGAATAACCCTTCCGGATAAAATGCGTGAGGAATTTGGTTATCTGGTAAAGCATGTATCTGACGAGGCTCACAAGGAGCTTTCCCCTGACCTGATATATGACATACTTATAGATAATTATGTGTCAACCCATACCCGCTTCCAGATACCGGAGTGCCACTTCAAGCAGATAAACGGTATCATGGCAGAAGCCTCCATAGCCTATGACAACCATATAAATAAGCTAGAGGCAAACGGAAACGGCCGTCTTGACGCAGTATCCAACACCATAAAGCAGTTCTTCGAGATAAGCTACGAGTTAAGCGTATACGAGGAGCACGCCCTGACCACCGGCTCTTCCTCAAAGGCAATGTCATTTGTAGGTATCACTTACAACGAAAAGCTTTACTGGGGTGTAGGTATTGATGACGATATAATCAAATCCTCCATCAATGCCCTTGTATGTGCTGTAAATAAACTTCCGGTGCTTTCAGAGATCACCGCCAAGGCCGACGAAAGGCTCATAACCATGAAGAATTACATACAGACCAACTATCAGACAGTAACACTTGAGGATATGGCAGCGAAGCTTAATCTCTCAGTGCCTTATGTGTCAAAATATTTCAAGGAAAAGGCACAGGTAACATTTGGGGATTATGTGAGACAGGTGAGGATGAAGAAGGCGAAGACACTGCTTAAAACCACCAGCATGACCGTTGAAAGCATAGCAGAAAGCATAGGCTACGCCAATGTGGAGCACTTCTCCCGCTCCTTTAAAAAGGTATACGGCATGGCACCGGTACAATACCGTGCCACCGGCAAATAAATGTTGATTTATAGCACCTATTCTGCTATCATAGATAAGGATTATATAAGTTCATAATACGGATGAATGTTTCTACTAACTACCGCAAATAGTTATCTATAATTCATTTATAGGTATACTGTATCTTGCGGTAGTTTTTTTATGATCTTTTATCAAGGAGGAGCACAGATGAAGCATTACGACGTTATAGTAATTGGCGCAGGCCCGGGAGGAATATTTGCAACCTATGAGCTGGTTAAGAAACAGCCGGAGCTTAGTATTGGTGTATTCGAGTCAGGAAACCAGTTATCCGGAAGAAAATGTCCTATTGATGGTGACAGGATAAAGAACTGTATCCATTGTAAGAGCTGTTCCATCATGAGTGGATTTGGTGGTGCAGGTGCATTTTCAGACGGAAAATACAACATCACTAATGACTTCGGAGGCACCCTCTACGAGTACATCGGAAAAAATCAGGCCATAGACCTTATGAAGTATGTTGATGACATCAACATGGAATATGGTGGTGAGGGAACAAAGCTCTACTCCACTGCAGGAACGAAATTCAAAAAGATATGTATGCAGAACAAGCTGAAGCTTCTGGACGCTTCCGTAAGACATCTGGGAACAGATGTTAATTACATCGTCCTTAAAAATCTGTATGAATATCTGAAGGATAAGGCAGACTTCTATTTCAACACCCCTGTCATATCCATCGAACATCCTGATGAGGGATATGTGATACACACAGACGCCGGTGATTACAGCTGCAGCAACTGTATAGTATCTGTAGGAAGAAGCGGCAGCAAGTGGATGGAGCAGGTATGTCACACTCTTGATATACCAACCAGGTCCAACCGAGTGGATATAGGTGTCCGGGTTGAGCTTCCGGCAGTTATATTCTCACATCTTACCGACGAATTATACGAAAGCAAGATCGTATACCGTACACAACAATTCGAAGACAATGTCCGTACCTTCTGTATGAACCCACATGGTATAGTGGTAAATGAAAATACCAACGGGATCGTTACAGTAAACGGCCACAGCTACGAGGGTGAGGAAATGCAGACAGAGAATACCAACTTTGCTCTTCTGGTATCAAAGCATTTCTCAGAGCCTTTCAAGGACAGCAACGGCTATGGAGAAAGTATAGCCAGACTGTCAAATATGTTAGGTGGCGGCGTAATTGTCCAGCGTTTCGGTGACCTGGTAAGAGGCCGTAGAAGTACTGAAAGCAGGATCAGGGAGGGTCTTGTAACCCCTACCCTTTCCGCAACCCCGGGAGACTTAAGTCTTGTACTACCTAAGCGTATACTGGACGGTATCATGGAGATGATCTACGCGCTTGACAAGATCGCTCCGGGAACTGCAAATGACGATACTCTTCTCTATGGTGTAGAGGTGAAGTTCTACAATATGGAAGTAGAGCTTAACCAATACCTTGAATGTAAATACAAGGGAATGTACATCATAGGTGACGGCAGCGGTGTAACCCATTCTCTTTCCCATGCCTCAGCCAGCGGAGTATATGTGGCAAGACATATCAGCGAACTGTTACAGTAAATATATTTTCAGATGGGTCATATGTCCCAAGGGATGTATGGCTCATTTTTTATACTTTTTCATCAGCCATTCATTTCAAACACCTTTTGGGATCTGAAATTCTGTGGCCTGATATTTCACTCCATGTTTTCAATGAAAATACCGTAGCCCATGGTAGGGTCATCCACTATAACGTGGGTCACGGCTCCTATGAGCTTGTCATCCTGGACTATAGGCGAACCGCTCATGCCTTGGACTATACCGCCGGTAAGCTCTATAAGCCTGTCATCAGTAACCTGAAGCTGGAGGTTTCTCACATCTCCGTCATAATCTATCCTTACTATATTGATCTCGTATTTCTCAAGCTCCCCGGTTATCCTCGAGTAAATATACGCCTTGCCTAAGGACACATCCCCGGAGCTTCCAAGAAGGACTTTCTCCTCCTCATCATAATGCTTCCTGACATAATTTTTATTTAATTTTCCCGTAACACCACTGTAGATATTTTTATTCACAATGCCTATAAGCTTGGTGCTGTACATTATGCTTCCCCTTATCTTGCCGGGATTGTCCTGGGATGACTTATCTATCCCAAGGATCGTAGCCTCGTATACTCCACCGCTTACGCTGTTCATCTCCAGGCCTGTATCGTAGTCTGAAACGCTGTGTCCCAACGCGGCAAATGAATCTCCGTCTATATATGTCATTGTGCCTATTCCCGATATATCATCCTTGATCCAGAGTCCCAGCTTGTAGCTGGATTCCGATACCTGTGTCGGAGTTATGTTAACCTCATTCACCACACCGTCTCTTCTGTATCCAATGGTGATACAGTCTCCATGGCAGTTATTTACCAGGTCTGTAACCTGCTTTCTGGTATTTACCTCTGTTCCATCTATGCTTACTATATAATCCCCCTGTTTAAGCTTCCCCTCACAGGGTGACGTATGCCCTCCCTCCACATCATCAACGATCTCCGTGTTCACCACGAACACTCCGTCGGTCTTGATGTATATGCCTATAGGCTCCCCCGACGGGATCACGTACTTCTCCTCACTGTTATCCTCTATACATTCGCTGTAGACAGAGGCTTCATCATCGGCAGTATATTCCATCCTTGCAAATATAAATATGATACTGGCTGCACATATACAGCCAAATATCAACATTCCGTAAAGTATCCTCTTGTAGATCCTTGTTCTGTCCTCATTGTCATATCTGTGCATAGTACTTCTCCTTTAAAATCCAGCTGCTCTATCTTTTGTAACGATGTCACAGCCATCATTACAATTTAATAAAAGCCAGTGCCATCAAAATAAAATGATGGTACTGACTTTATTATCTGCACATTTATGATTTTTATTTACGAACCTGTTTATTGCTTACTTCTTTATATTTGATGCCATGGATTTCATTTCTCTGGCATTTGATATTACCGCGTCAGTTATTGAAGCTCCGCCAAGAAGTCTGGCGATCTCATTTACAGACTCTTCATCTGAAAGTCTCTCTATCTTCGTCACGGTCTTGCCATTTTCTGCCATTTTTTTAATACAATAATGACTGTCTGCCATGGCTGCTATCTGTGGAAGATGGGTTATGCTTATGACCTGATGGGCTGCCGCTATGACGTTCATCTTCTCTGCCACCTTCTGGGCTGCCATGCCGCTTATTCCCACATCTATCTCGTCAAATATAAGTGTATCTATATTGTCCTCAGACGCCATGCAGGACTTGATGGCAAGCATTATCCTTGAAAGCTCACCACCTGACGCCACCTCATAGAGAGGTCTGAGCTTCTCGCCTACATTCGTGGATATGACGAAATAGCAGTCATCAACACCATTTGCAGAAGGAAATGAAAGCCTGTCAAATACCATATCAAACTTAACCTCCATAAAGCTTAAGTCTGCCAAGGCTTCCCTTATGCTGTCACAGAGCTTCACAGCCTCTGCCTTTCTTGCCTTACTGAGTTCCTCTGCGGAAGCCTTCAAGGTCTCCTCAGCAGATGAAAGACTGCTCTCAAGCTCCGCTATGTACTCGTCATACTGCTCAAGCTGCTCTATCTCCTGCTTCTTCTTTTCCGCCTCCTCAAGAATAACAGATATGGTGTCTCCGTATTTGCCCTTCATATTGTTTATAACATCAAGACGCTTCACAACCTCCTCAAAGGTTTCATTGTCAAATTCCATTCCCTGGATATAGTCACTTATATCCACATTGAAATCGTTCAAAAGCGAGTCCACCGTAACAAGCTGTCCGTATATGTTCTCAAGCTCCGGATCAAGCTCCTTCACAGCCCTCAGGGAATTAAGTGCCCTGCTTATCTTATTTCCAACGGAATCCGTAGCCTCATATCCGGTTTCAGCATATACAGAGCCGGCGGCACTTACAATGTCCCTGGCATTGGTCATCCTGTTATACTGTCGCTCAACCTCTTCGTCCTCTTCAGGTCTTAAGGCTGCTGCTTCTATCTCATTTACCTCATACTTAAGGAACTCAAGACGTCTGTTCCTGTCGCTGTCATCCATGGTAGCTGAGGCAAGCTTTTCCTCTATATCCTTATATGTGTGATATGCCTTCTTCACATTCTCCTTTAAAGGCTCAAGAACCTTCTTGCCATAGGCGTCAAGTATGTTCAGGTGCTCAGTCTTCTTAAGCAGTGTCTGCTGCTCATGCTGGGCATGCATATCAACTAAAAGTGCTGTCACATCACGGAGCTTCGCCGCTGTAACAGCCACATCATTTATTGTATTAACGGTTCTGCTTCCCATGATCTTACGGGAAATGATCAGTTCTCCGTCCTCAGAGGGATATACCTCAAGCTCCTTGAGAGCCTCTTCGATCCGCTCATCATTTACAATGAAAAGGAGCTGGCACAGCCCTTCCTTCGAGGGATCTCTGAGCATATCCTTTGGGAGCCTTCCTCCCATTCCTATCTTAAGGGCACCGATGATTATGGATTTACCGGCACCGGTCTCACCGGTCAGTATATTCAGACCATCGGTGAAGGTTATATCTGCGTCCTCAATGAGGGCGAGATTTTTTATATGTACATTTAATAGCATTTATTCTCCTTATTTCTGGTATCTTTCGATGGTAGTAATAACAGATTTCACAAGCTCCCTTGAACGTACTGCAAGGAAAAGGGTATCATCACCGGCGATACAGCCCATAAGTCCGTTGATGGAAAGATTGTCAAGAGCCGCCCCCACAGCCATTGCCATTCCCGAAACAGTCTTTATGACTATGAGATTTTCCGCGGCCTCCATGGACAGTATACAGGTGGAAAGCACCTGCTTATAGGAATTGATGGATTCCCTGCTGGCACTCTTGCCAAGGGCATACTTCTGTCTGCCGCCTGCCACTGACACCTTTGTAAGATTTATATCCCTTATATCCCTTGATATGGTGGCCTGGGTAGTGTTAAAGCCCGCCTCCGTAAGCTTCGCCAGAAGCTCATCCTGGGTCTCTATATCATTGTTCTCAACTATCTCTATTATCTTCGCCTGACGTCTCTGCTTCACTACTGAACACCCCCAAACTTGCTTCTGAGAAGCTCATAGAAATTCTTGTCCGTTGCCTTTATGAGCTTGGTCACATTTGCCGATCTTCTGATGTATATCTCATCCCCTGCGGAAAGTCCTATATCGCTGCCGCCGTCAAATGCCACGATGGCCTCCGTTTCCTGGGTCTTTCTCTTCTTGACGATCTCTATCCTTATCTCCTCATCGCCTGACATAACTATACTTTTGGCGGTAAGGGAATGTGGAGAAACCGGTGTTATGACTATGATCCTGCCGCCGGGACTTACGATAGGTCCCCCTGCCGACAGGCTGTATCCGGTAGATCCGGTAGGTGTAGCCACCACAACTCCGTCAGCCTCATATGTATCTACCATGTGGTTTCCTGCGTACACATTAAGCCCAATGATCCTTGAAAATCCGGCTCTTGATACCACCACATCATTTAATGCACTCTTTCTGTATTCACTGCCGTCGGTCTTTTTCACAATACCTTCCAACATCATACGCTCTTCAATGGTGTAGTCATCATTTACAAGCCTGTGGAGCACACTCTCTATGTCAACAAGCTCCACCTCTGTAAGGAAGCCTACTGTTCCAAGATTTATGCCCAGCAGCGGAATATCTATATTCTCTATGGCTGACGCCACGCTTAAAAGAGTACCATCTCCCCCAAGCACCAGTATGCAATCCATATTACGGGTCATCTCACTCATCCTGTCATGGTCACTGTTACAGAATGTACTCACATCTGTAATAAGGGTATCGCCCCCCAGTATCCTGATCTGACTGTCCACCAGCCTTGAAACCCTGGCTTCATCATCCTTATATGGATTAACAACCATCAGAAAGTTCTTCATAGTAATCTCCATTCCACCTCAAGTGGAAATATATCATCTACAGTTTCTCGTGGGATTCCTTTACAAGGGCATTTATATCAAATTCCCTGCCCTCTCTTGAGGTATCCTTGGTTATATAGAGCAGATATTCAATGTTGCCCTCAGGTCCCTTTATAGGGGAATATGACAGGTCAAGGGTCACAAATCCCATTTCCCTTGCAAATGAAACTATCATATCCACAACCTCCACATGGACGGACTGCTCTCTTACCACGCCCTTCTTGCCAACCTTTTCACGGCCTGCTTCAAACTGTGGCTTTATAAGGCACACAACCTCACCCACATCAGTTAAAAGATCATAAACCGCAGGGAGTACCTTCTTAAGTGATATAAATGACACATCAATAGAAGCGAAATCTATCCTGTCTGCCACGTCATCAGGTGTCACATAACGGATATTTGTCTTCTCCATGCATACAACACGCTCGTCATTTCTGAGCTTCCAGGCAAGCTGTCCGTGTCCCACATCAACGGAATAAACCTTCACGGCACCGTTTTGCAGCATACAGTCTGTGAAGCCTCCGGTGGAAGCTCCCACATCCATGGCTATCTTCCCCTCAAGGGTAACGCCGAAGCAGTTCATGGCCTTCTCAAGCTTAAGTCCGCCTCTGCTCACATACCTTAAGGTATTGCCCCTGACCTCTATAAGGGAGTCCTCATTAAAGGTCTGTCCTGCCTTATCTTCCTTGTTGTTATCCACATATACTATCCCGGACATTATGATCGCCTTGGCTTTCTCCCGGGATTCAGCAAGTCCCTTCTTAACAAGAAGTACATCTAATCTTTCTTTCAAAGTTTTATCTCCATTTCAGCATGCTTTATCCTGTCATAAACAGAATCCGCATCTAGTTTACATAACTTACGCAGTTCAGCTATGCTTCCCTGCTTCACATAGCAATCATCCACGGCTGCCACCACAAGCTTTACCCTGTAGCCCTTCTCTGCTATATATTCCTCTACAGCAGCGGCGTAGCCACCGTGTTTAATGCCCTCTTCCATGACCACAAGTATGTCATGCTCCTTCACAAGCTCATCTATCATTTCATGATCCACAGGCTTGACAAATCTTGCATTTACCACTGTGATCTCTTTCTTATCATCAAGGAATCTGTTATACAGCTTCTCTGCCTCGTAGACCAGCTGTCCTACCGCCAGAACTGCAATACCGCTTCCTCTGGTTATATATTCACTCTTTCCATACACTACAGGCTCCTGTATGGAACTTAATCCATAGTAAGCCTCACCCTTGGCATATCTTATGGCAACAGGTCCATCATAGGAAACAGCCCATTCCATAAGCTTCGTCAGATCATATCTGTTCTTAGGTGAAACTATGGTCATCCCCGGGATCTGTGACATATATGCAATGTCAAATAATCCCTGGTGGGTCTCTCCGTCAGGTCCCACAAGTCCCGCTCTGTCTATGGCGAACACCACATGAAGATTTTGCAGGCACACATCATGCAGGATCTGGTCATAGGCTCTCTGTAGGAATGAGGAATATATGGCAACCACCGGGGTCATCCCTGCTGCCGCAAGTCCCGCTGCAAATGTCACAGCATGCTCCTCTGCTATTCCCACATCAAAAAATCTGTCAGGATATTCCTCTGCAAATTTCGTAAGTCCTGTGCCCTGTGCCATAGCCGCCGTTATGGCTACAATGTTTTTATTCTCCGCAGCCATCTCCACCAGCTTTCTGCCAAATATACTTGTATAGGTCTTATTTCTGCTTTTTGTCATAACCTTGCCGGTATCAACATCAAAAGGAGCAACACCATGGAAATAGCTCGGGTGCTTCTCTGACCATTTGTACCCCTTGCCCTTAACCGTCTTTACATGAACGATTATAGGCCTGTCAAGCTGAAAAGCTTTCTCAAAGGTTGCAGCCATAAGATCTATGTCATGACCGTCTATAGGTCCTATATAGGTAACTCCCAGGTCCTCAAAAAACATTCCCGGCACAAGCATCTGCTTAATGGAATCCTTGGAACGCTTAACCCCCTTGGCAAGCTTCTCACCTGCCACCGGAATATGGAGAAGTATCTTCTCCACAGTGCCCTTGATCTCATTGTACGCCTGTCCTACTCTGAACCTGCTGAGGTAAGTGGACATGCCACCTACATTTTCATCTATAGACATTTCATTATCATTTAAAACTATAAGACAGCCAGACTGCTTAGAGCCCATATTATTCAGGGCTTCGTATACCAGTCCCCCTGTAAATGAGCCGTCCCCGATCACCGCAACTATCCTCTCATGTCCCCCGCGTATATCTCTTGCGCACGCCATTCCAAGAGCCGCCGACATGGAAGTAGAGCTGTGTCCGGTGTTAAATGCGTCACAGTCACTCTCGGAGGTCTTTGGAAATCCACTTAACCCTCCGAACTGTCTCAAAGTGTCAAATTCATTTTTTCTGCCGGTAAGTATTTTATGGACATAGGACTGGTGTCCCACATCCCATATGATCTTATCCTCAGGAAAATCCATTATTCGGTGAAGTGCCATGGTTATCTCCACACATCCAAGATTGGACGCAAGGTGACCGCCTGTATGACTTACCTTTTCTATAAGAAATTCACGGATCTCCTGTGCCAGAGGCTTAAGCTCCTTACGGCTGAGTTTCTTTATGTCATTTGGTTTATTTATTCTATCAAGTAGTTTCATCATAACTTATTTATTTCTCGATATAAGGGATAATATAAGCTCCCTCAGGAATTTATTTTCATACGGAAGACTGTCAAGAAGCTCTACAGCATGTTCGGAGATCTTCTTCACATCCTCTGCCGCCTTCTCAAGTCCATGTATCGTAACGTAGGTAACCTTGCCGTTATCCTGGTCGGAATGGGCAGGCTTACCTATAACCTCTGTATCTCCCACAACATCAAGTATGTCATCCTGTATCTGGAAGGCTATACCCACCGCAGAAGCGATCTGTTCCATGATATCAACATATCTGTCCTCTGCTCCGGCAAGTACTGTTCCGATCATCATAGAAGCCTCTATAAGTGCTCCTGTCTTATTCTCATATATGTAGTGGAGCTGCTCTTCGCTTAACCTGCTGCCTGTAAGCTCCACATCTGCCACCTGGCCCCCAAGCATACCGCTTACTCCGGGCTTACGGGCAAGTATCTTCATGGCTGCCGCCACATACTTTATATCACATTCACTGTCAAATGCCCCGGCAGCAGTCTCATAGGCATAATTAAGCAGTGCGTCTCCCGCAAGGATCGCCATTGCCTCGCCATACACCTTATGGTTTGTAGGTCTTCCCCGTCTCAGATCATCATTGTCCAGAGCAGGAAGATCGTCATGTATAAGGGAATATGTATGTATCATCTCGATAGCTGCCATAAATGGTTGTACAGCGTCGCCGCTTCCGCCAAACATACGGTAACATTCCTCCATCAGCATAGGGCGGAGTCTCTTGCCACCTGCCATAAAGGAATACTTCATCGCTTTTATCACTGTGTCATTAAAACCATCTCCCTCAGGAAGAAATCCTGTTATAATCTCTTCAACATGGGCAGTCTTCTGCTTCAGTTCTTCACTAAACGCCATTTTCCCCCTCCTTGCTAAGGACGATCATTTCCTTCTCCACATCACACAGGTTATCCCGGCACTCCTTAATGAGCTTCACGCCCTCACTGTACACATCAAGGGCGTCTCTTAAAGGTGTATCCTGCTTCTCAAGGATACCTGCGATATCCTCAAGTCTTGCCAGTGCCGCCTCAAGATCAAAGCGTTCGGCTGTGGATTTATTGTTTTCTGTATTATTATTTTGTGTATTATTATTTTTCGTATTGTTTGTTTCTGCAATATTGTTATTTTCCATTTACATTACCTCCGCCTCGAAGCTTCCGTCAGACATGGTTATCCTGATCCTGTCGCCGGAGTTCACCGCTTCCGCTCCCTTTACCGGCTCACCGTCACACTCCACATATCCAAAGCCTCCTACCAGCTTGGCACTTGGAGAGTGTCCGTTTATCCTGCTTGCCAGTACTTGGAGTTTGTTCTTATGCCTGTCTAAGGACATGTTCATGGCTCTTCCGATCCTGTCCGCAAGATTGTCCACATATATGCTGTGATCAATAAGCTTCTGCTTCGGGTTTAATATCCTGAGCTTCTCCTCTGCACTGTCAAGCCTTGCAAATGCCTGGCTGACCTTAAAGTTCATAAGCCTGTTGATGGATCTTTCCGCGTCCTCAAATCTCCTTACAGTGGTCATCACATCAGGTATCGCCAGCTCACATGCCGCAGAAGGTGTCGGTGCACGCTTGTCCGCCGCATAATCTGCAATAGTATTGTCCGTCTCATGTCCCGTACCTGAGATTATCGGTGTCCGGGCATGGAAAATCGCCATGGCAACAATCTCTTCATTGAAAGCCCAAAGGTCTTCAATAGATCCGCCACCACGGCCGATGATAATAGTATCTACGTTCATGGAATCCAGAGTTTCTATACCTCTGGCAATATCCTTTGCCGCTCCGTCACCCTGAACCAATGCCGGATACAATATAAGCTGTACATAAGGATTTCTTCTCCGGGCAATATTCCTTATATCCTGTATAGCTGCCCCGGTGGCAGCAGTCACTATCCCCACACGCTTAGGATAGCGGGGGATCTCCTTCTTTATCTCAAAATCAAACACACCCAGATCGTACAGCTTCTGCTTCAGTCTCTCGTATTCCTCATACAGACTGCCTGTACCTGCAAGCCTTATGTCCTGTACATAGAGCTGATATCTGCCGTCTCTTTCGTACACATTAATGCTTCCGTGGGCGATGATCTGCTGTCCGTTCTCCATACGGAAGCCAAGCCCTGTCATGGCATTACCCCTGAACATAACGCATGCCACTGCCCCTGTCTCGTCCTTAATGGAGAAGTATATATGTCCCGAGCTGTGGTACTTAACATTTGAAGCCTCACCCTTAACATATATATTACCAAGGAATGGATCAGTGGCTATCATATTCTTAATATAGCTGTTTACCTGTCCTACAGTGTACTCTGTCATAGTGCTCCTTACACCAGCTTGCCAAGCAATGCGTTGATGAACTTTCTTGCTTCCTCGTCACAATATAACTTAGTAAGCTCGATAGCCTCATTTATGGCTACCTTCTCAGGAATGTCATCATCATATTTCATTTCGTAAATGGCAAGTCTCAGGATTGCAAGCTCTGCCTTTCCTATACGGTTAAGCTTCCATCCCTCTGATATTCCATCTATGATCTTGTCGATCTCATCCACATGGGCTGTTATATCCAGAACTCTCTTCTTGATATACTCTTTGTCCTTATCCTCATACATCAACGTGTCAAGGATACTTCCCTCCTCGTCGTCATCAGGATAAGTGGCAAATGACATCTCCACCTGTTCTTCCATCTCTTCCGGACTGTTGAACGGAAGTGCAAATAATATCTTAAATACTTTTTCTCTAATTTCTCTTCTAGTCATGATCTGATCCTAATTGGCATCGTTCATCTTAACGCCTGCCACCCTTATATTTACTTTAGTAACATTTAATCCTGTCATTGTCTCTATAGCCTGCTTAACCTTTTCCTGAACCTGCTCAGAAACCTTCTTTATCTTGTGCTCATAATAAACTATGATACCAAGATCTACTCTGACCTCTCCGGGAAGAAGCTCTACCTTAACTCCCTTTGCAGGATTTTTTCTTCCCAGTCTGCTGGCGATCTCATTTGAAAGGTTTCCTGCAAGCTTATACACGCCATCAACCTCGCTGGCTGCAATGCCTGCAATAACAGCAACCACATCACCTGCTATCTGCACCTGTCCATAGGAAGTTTCCTCTTTAATATCATATACATCTTCTATTACTTCACTCATAATTATACCTCCGTATATAATAAGTATCTTTCTCGAACATCAGCTTATCACTGTTTATTCTATTTTTACTCAAACCGCTTCAAAGTATTATTATATATCAACTTCGTGGTATTTGGCAACAAAAAGGCGTCTTTCTGTTTTTTATTTTATCACTTGCTGTTTGCAAATGATATAACGATCTTGTCTATATCATATCCGGTCTTTCTTGTTACTGCGTCCTCTATCTGTGCCTTCTCGGTATCAGTTATCTCGTCCTGTATAAGAGTAACGTCAACATAGCTGTCATTAACTGTTACTATAGCGTCCTCAAAGCCCTTTGCAGTAAGTATGGTCTCTGCGTCGGACTCCATCTTTATTATATCACTTAATTCAACGTATGAATCAATAGCTTCCTGTCTCCTTGCGTCAGTGCTATTTTCATCATTTATAACAGAAAGCAGAGCTTCAAGATTTTTGGATCTGTTCTGTTCCCTGTTAAGCTTGGCAGTGGCCACATTGTTCTTGGCAATCTCTGCACTGGTAAGCACTGCCTTACCTATATCATCCTCATCGCCGTTAAGCTCCACCTTATCCACATCATCAGGTGTATTATATGTATCCACACTGCTGTACTGTGTTGCGTCCCCTGAGGTTGCCGCACTCACATTTCCCTGATAATTAATTACCTCCACATTGTCATCGGCAGGTGTCTTAGCCTTTTTGCTGCTATTTGCATTGTCGCTGAAATTCAGATAGCCTGCTACGCCTATCATTACTGAAAGTGCCATTACTACAAGAGTATTCTTCTTGATCTTCCTCTTCATAATAACCTCCATCATTTTATTTCTAACACTACAATCTTATGTGCAGGAAGTCCAAATAATGCCTGTACAGCCTCTGAAATTTTAAGTGCCACCTCGGGGTCTCCTCCACCCTCACATGCCACCACAACTCCCTTGATCTGAGGCTTCACATTCCTTACAACATAAGGGTCTCCGTTGCTTCCCTCCACCGCACTTGTGGAACTGCTGCTCCTGCTAGCGTCAGCTTCGCTGGACATTTCCCCGGTGCTGTCCCTTAGAACTATATCCTCGCCGTCATCTTCAAGAGTTATCATAACCTCCACGCTGCCAACCCCGGACACCTTCTCAAGCAATGCCTTAAGCTCCGCCTCTTTGCTGTCTATGTATGTGTCCGCCTGGGCCGATCCGGTGCCGGAATTATTACCGGAATTATTGCCGGAATTATTGCCGGAATTATTGCCGGAATTGTTGCCGGAGTTATTTCCTGTACTGGAATAGTTCCCTGTACTGCTCCCGGAAGAATTTCCATAATTGTTGTATGAACTTCCGGAATTGCCACTTGTTCCATATCCTGTACTTGTATATTGCCCGGAACCATTTGTGCTGCCGGTGCCATTTGCTCCTGCATTACCGGATGTTCCGCTGCTTTTGTCTGAGGGCCATGATATTATCAATATACATACGCCTATAAGTATTGCCATTATTATATTTTTTATTTTCTTGTCATTAAGTAATGCACGCATGAAGATTAAGCCCTCCTTTCTTTTAGGGCGGGGCACTATGTTTAATTTCCGGTTGCTGTGCCCCGCTTATTTTTTCGGCCGGGGCACTTTGCTTAATTTCCGCCTGCTCTGCCCCGCTTGTTTTTCCGGCCGGGGCAATTTGTTTAATTTCCGCCTGATGTGCCCCGCCTTGTTTTTCTGACCGGGGCACTATGACTTGTTTTTGCCTGCCCTGCCCCGCTTATTTTTCTGGCCGGGGCACT
>JBNMGN010000005.1:0-175452 GCA_050872265.1 Coprococcus sp. | reverse complement strand
ACAGCATGGCAGAGTAGCCAAGTTCGGCAGGGATAAACGCTGAAGGCATCTAAGCGTGAAGCCCCCCTCAAGATTAGATATCCCTTCTTCGGAATAAGACCCCTTGAAGACTACAAGGTTGATAGGCTTCGGGTGTAAGTGCGGTAACGCACTCAGCTGAGAAGTACTAATAGGTCGAAGACTTATCCTTAGAGGTTAGGATGATTGCTTTGAAGATTGGAAGCCTGCATTTCCTGTTTGTATGAAATTCTGAAAGAACTGTTAAGTTCAGGATTAAACACTTGGAAGAGTGTTTAATTTTGTATATAGGGGATTGGTCAAATGGTATGATAGGGGTCTCCAAAACCTTTGGTGGGAGTTCGATTCTCTCATCCCCTGTTAGAAAGCCTTGAAAACACTGAGTTTTCAGGGCTCTTTTCTTATGTCCCCGTCTCCCTTTTATAAAAGGTTCAATTTAATAGAATGTTTATAGTCCCCTTATTGTAATAAATTGGTGGATGTGTTAAAATTTTCACATAAAAAGGCAATGGATTATGCAATATTCACACAATAGTGCTCATCAGGACAAATATTAATGAAATTTAAGGGCTGTTAAGTCATATGTATTTTAAGTCTGGTTGATGATCACAACGGGGCTGTGGAGTGTGCATATCTGATTGTAAATGCGAAAGGAGAATGTATTATGGCAGTTAATCGTTTTGTATTGAATGGAATTCCTTATCATGGTCATGGGGCGATCAATGAAATTCCGGGAATAGTAACATCAAAGGGATTTAAGAAGGCATTTGTAGCTTCTGATCCTGATCTGGTGAAGTTTGGGGTTACAGCAAAGGTTACGGATCTTCTGAAGGACAACGGCATTGATTACGAGCTTTATTCAGACATTAAGCCTAATCCAACTATTGAGAATGTACTGCATGGTGTAGATGCTTATAAGGCTTCAGGAGCAGACTTCATGATCACCATAGGCGGTGGATCATCAATGGATACCGGTAAGGCAATAGGTATTATTATCAATAATCCGGAATTTTCAGATGTACGTTCTCTTGAGGGTGTTGCACCAACTAAGAAGAGAACAGTATTTACCATAGCAGTACCTACTACAGGTGGTACAGGTGCAGAGTCCACAATTAATTATGTTATTACAGATGTAGAGAAGAAACGTAAGTTTGTATGTGTTGACCCTAACGATATACCTGATGTGGCAGTTGTTGACCCGGATATGATGTCATCAATGCCTAAGGGACTTACAGCTTCAACAGGTATGGATGCTCTTACACATGCCATAGAGGGCTACACAACAGCCGCTGCATGGGAGCTTTCAGATTGTCTTGATCTTGAGGCTATCAAGCTTATTGCAGCTAACCTCAGGAAGGCTGTAGATAACGATCCTGATGGTAGAGAGGGCATGGCTCTTGCCCAGTATGTAACAGCCATGGCGTATTCTAACGTAGGACTTGGAATTGCCCATTCAATGGCTCATACTCTCGGAGCTGTATATGATACACCTCATGGTGTTGCATGTGCCATGATGTTGCCTATAGTAATGGAGTTCAATAAGGAATATACCGGAGAGAAGTATAAGGCTATTGCTGAAGCATTTGGCGTAGATACAACCGGAATGGATCAGGAGACCTACAGACAGGCTGCTATAGACGCAGTTCAGCAGTTGTCTATAGATGTAGGTATTCCTACAAAGCTTGAGAAGCTCAAAGAAGAGGATCTTCCATTCCTTTGTGAGTCTGCTGCGGCAGATGCATGTGCTCCTGGAAATCCGAGACCTGCAAGCTTAGAGCAGTTTGAGGAAATGTTCAGAAAGCTTATGTAATATATTGTGTAAAAGTAATATATATATTGATTTAAGAAAGATAAGGGCGGGACTATGATATATACATAGCTCCGCCCTTTACTGCTTACATCTTCACTGCTTACATCTTTACTGCTTACATTTTTATTGCCTATAGCTATATTGTTTGCATCTTTATTACCTACATATATTATTGTGCCAGCGGGGCTGCAAATATCCCAAGCTCCGGAGGATTATAGGTGAATATAAAGAACATCAGTATCATGGCGAACATAAGGAACAGGAGTATATAACCTATCCAGTCCGGCATGTGGCAGGAGTATTTCTTAAATATAATAAGATAGCACAGGATTACAGCTATAAAGAATATTGTTACATCGATCCACTGTACACCATATCCAAGGACACCTTTATATGTGTAGAACATAACAGGGATACTTAAGGTGCCTGCCAGAGTTCCTAAGGACAGGATATATGAAATGTGTGGATAGGTGCTTTTATACATATAGTAGAGTGCTATCTGGGCTATAAGTCCCGGGAAGAATATAAGCTTCATGTGTTCCCAGGTGGACTCATTTACCGGGGCAATCATGCCGATAAGGCGGTTGTTGCCGAAGAAATCGTATGCGAAATGCATAAGTGTGCCTGTTACCATTACCAGCACGGCACATATTATTATGGATCTTCTGATATTTTTCATTGTGTTACTCCTTAGATTTTGAACATCAGCCCATTTAAAATTTGCCTTTTTAAGTATTGCCCCCTCATTTCATTCGGCGGCATATCGTCGGTACCATTTTATATGCATCTACGATGCATGGGGTACCTCCTCTGGCAAAGGGCTGACACAATCATTTGTTGCACAGTATGGTGTGCTGTTTTATTTTGTTATAGTTACGGAAAGTCAAGTCTTATTATTAATTGTATTCAGAAATTTTTTTTAAATTCATGTTTTATTTTATTGAGGTGGGCTACAGAGGAAGCGGTGAAGACCGTATCCGTGTCATAATGAACCATACCCAGGATAAGAAGACTTATAATGGGGCGGAGCTTTAGCCATATGAAAGCAGGATAGAAAGAGTTTTATAAGGCTGGTATGAATATCATCTGTAAAATCAAACTAAAATCCTGTGAAAAATAATTAAATAAAAAATATTTAAAGTAACCTTCCTGTAACTTTGGAATGTGTATACTCTGCTTGTAAGCTTATAACAGAGAAAACATAATGACCAAATTTACAGGGAGGTTTTTTATATGGAAATCGTAAAAGTAGAAAATTTATCAAAGATATATGGAAAGGGAAGCACAGAGGTCAAGGCTCTTGACAATGTATCTCTTTCTATAGAAAAAGGAGAATTTGTGGCGATCGTAGGTGCCAGTGGATCAGGCAAGTCAACACTTCTTCATCTTATGGGTGGCGTTGACAGACCTACATCAGGAAGAGTCATGATAAACGATACAGATATTTTCCAGTTAAATAATGATAAGCTGGCAATATTCAGAAGAAGACAGATAGGTATAATCTACCAGTTCTATAATCTGCTTCCTACCCTTAACGTAGAAGAGAACATAACACTTCCAATGGAGCTTGACGGAAGAAAGGTAGAGGACGGAGAGCTTGATGACATCCTTAAGCTTTTAGGTCTTACCAAGAGAAGAAAACATCTTCCAAATGAGCTGTCAGGAGGCCAGCAGCAGAGAACATCCATAGGAAGGGCACTCATAACCAGACCGGCACTTATTCTTGCAGATGAGCCTACAGGAAATCTTGATTCAAAATCCAGCAACGAGATAGTGGAGCTGCTTAGAAAGTCCAACAGAGAGTACAACCAGACAATAGTTATGATCACTCATAATCTTGAGATCGCCAAGTGTGCAGACAGGATAATAACTATTGAAGACGGAAGGATCAAATGATCATGATCTGTACGTATAGTGTATTCGTGGATCATGTATAGAGAATGGAGGCAGATAGCAATGAAGCTGTTAAAACGATTGACAAGAAGCAGCATGAAGCTTAATAAAAAGAGAACAGTTGTTACCATGATAGGGGTTATCCTGGCTGTTGCATTACTTACCACTGTGTCCGTTATGGTATTGTGCTTCAGACAGAGTTTGATCAATTATCAGAAGGACGCAGCGGGAGATTACCACTATATCTTCAGGAATGTCAGTAAGGATAATATGGATAAATTCCTGGATAACAGGAACTTTGAGAAAACGGCATTGGTGTCGGAGGAAGGATTTGCTGAGTATGATGGTATTGCAAATGAATTAAAGCCATATATATATGTGGCAGGCACCGATAAGGAAGGATTCAGTACTTTAAATCCTAACATGGTGGAGGGACGTCTTCCGGAGAAGGATGACGAACTGCTCATACCAAGACACCTTAGGACGAATGGAAGAGTTGATCTCAAGGTAGGAGATACAGTAACTTTGGATCTTGGAACCCGTGTAACCGATACAGAGCAGGATCCGGATTTCCCTTTTGGACAGAGAAATCCACTGACAGATGATGAGCACATAGAAAATGCTCAGACAAAGACCTTTACGATCGTTGGTATAATGGAGAGACCGGGATATAATGTTGAGGATTATGAGTTCCCCGGATATACATGTTACACTTACTGTGATGATATGGAGAAAGCGTCAACAGTATATGTAAGACTGACTTCCAAGGCATTAAGACACAGAGACAGCGTGATCTCAGGTATTATGGAGGTTGATGAGGGACTTTATAAGAAGATAATGGTTGGGGATGGCACTGATCCATCAGAGGCAGATTTTGAAGAGTACCGGAAGCAGTATGAAGCTACAGGTATGGATGTAGAGGCAAATACCTGGCTTATAGAGTACGAATCCGTATGGCCTATAAGTGATACCTTCAAGGCAGTCTATGAGCTTGCGGCAGTGGTCATGCTCATAATCATAATAACCTCAGTATGCTGTATCAAGAACAGCTTTGAGATATCAGTTACAGAGAAGGTTAAGCAGTATGGAATGTTGATAAGCGTAGGTGCCACGAAAAAGCAGATAAGAGGCAGTGTGCTTTATGAGGGCTTCCTTCTCGGCTTAGTGGGTATTCCGGGTGGTGTAGCACTTGGCTGCCTGGCTTCATTTATCCTTGTTAAGATATGTAACACCTTACTTGATGGCATGTTAAATACATTGGTAGTTTACAACTTCTCTGTTTGGGCCATAGTGCTTGCCGCATTACTTGGCTGCATAACCATATTCTTCTCTGCAAAAGGAAGTGCAAGGAAGGCTACTAAGATATCACCGGTATCTGCCATAAGAAATCAGGCTGAGATCAAGAACAATAAGAAGCTTAAGACATCAAAGGCAGTAAAGAAGTTATTTGGCGTGGGCGGAGTTGTTGCTCACAAGGCTATAAAGAGAAACAGGAGAAAATATCGTACTGTAGCAATGGCTATAATCATATGTACCGTAGCATTTATAGCCATCTCATCTTTTACATCCCTGGCCTTTCAGACCACCAAGGTTGCCTATGGAGACAGGGATTACAATGTGAGCCTTTATTATACTGCAAAGAATGTAGACGGAGATCCTGAAGCCATGATCGAAAATCTTGATAATATACAGGAGATTGACAAGTGTAAGTACTACTATGGAGCTGTCAATAATGATGATAGGGCTGTCAATAATGATGAATATGTCAATAATGATGTGTATGTGCTTGCCATAGATGATGAAAATTACAGCAAGTATATCAAGTCCCTTGGTCTTACAGAGCAGGAGGCCGACGGAAAGGCAATACTTATAAATAATAAGATAGAGACCGTGGAAGCTGACAACAAGATGAAGAAGGTTGAAGGTGAGTACTTCAAAGTAAAGGCAGGCGATTCCATTGGTATAGATTTTGGAGAATACTACGGAGAGAAGGCAGGAACCAAGACCCTTGAGCTTGAAATATGTGCAGTCACAAAGGAGAGACCGTTAGGCTGGAAGAATTCAAGCGGAATGGCTATATTCGTAGTAAACAACAAAACCTGGAATGAGCTTGATTTCGCTGATGAAAATCTTGTGAGTCATGGAATATATATGGTGTCCGATAACGCAGATCTGCTTCAGGATAACATAGAGAAGATTATGAACGGACTTGGCTGTACAAGTGATGATTACAATATAGATAATATTGACGCAGCCTTAAAGAGCATGAATTCAATGTTCACATTGATCGCAATATTTACCTATGGACTTATTACGGTAATTGCCCTTATCGGAGTTACAAATATAATCAATACCTTAAATACCAGTATGCAGCTTCGGGCAAGAGAATTTGCAACCCTAAGAAGTATCGGTATGACAAATAAGGAATTTAACCGAATGATAAGACTTGAATGTGTATTTGTAGGAGGAAAGGCACTTATAATAGCAATCCCGTTGGGCTTCCTGGTATCCTACGGAATATATAAGATACTGATGAACGGGGTTATAGAATTTGCATTTAATCCTCCGATCATGCCGGCAGTAATAAGCGTTGTGGTAGTATTTGCACTGTTAATGATCATCATGAAATTATCAATGACAAAGATCAACGGAAAGAATATAATAGAAACCATAAAAAATGAGAATGTATAAGATACAGGCTCATGACATGGAGGTATTATGGCCGAAATATTATTGATAGAAGACAATCAGAGCATTTATCAGGCATTGCAGTTCGCCTTTGAAGCTGCAGGCTATGTTCTTAAGGTTGCACCAACACTGGCTGAAGCTTGCACTCTCGTGGATAACGGGAGTGCAGGTCTTATACTGTTAGACATAAATCTTCCTGACGGCAATGGATTTGATCTTTATAAGAACAAGATCGCGGGAAAGAAGATACCGACTATCTTCCTGACGGCAAAGGATGAAGAGGAGGATATAGTCAAGGGGCTGGATATGGGAGCCGAGGATTATATTACCAAGCCATTTTCAACAAGGGAGCTTATGGCAAGGGTAAACAGGATACTCAGGCGGACAGAGCAGAAGTCACTTTTAAGGGTACAGGATATCAGTTACGATCTGGACAAGATGGAGGCTCTTAAGAACGGAGAGAAGATACAGTTCTCAAGCCTTGAGCTTAAGATCGTGAACCTGTTATTTGCCAATAATAACAAGGCAGTAAAGAGAAGTGATGTGATAGACCTTATATGGGAGGCAACGGGAAATGACGTGTACGATCATACCGTCACAGTGTATATGAAGCGTATAAAAGACAAGCTGGGAACTGACATTATCAAGACCATAAAGGGAGTCGGCTACAGGATAGACTGCTGATGTCAAAGGTCAGGCAGGGAGAGGAAATACATTGAAATCGTTAAAGCATAAAAGAAAGATAACAGGTATAATCCTGGTGTCGGTTATAGGCGTTCTGATCCTTATATATATGGATGTCCGGATGTATAAGACATATATGTCCAATTATAACAGCAGGCTGAGCAGTATCTGCAGTCTGGTGGCTGACAGATATCCTGACATAAGTCCGGGTGAGCTTATGACCATAATAAATGACCGGAATACTGCCGTAGATGAGAAATTCTTCAGCAGGTACGGCATAGATATAAGCCGGGACAGTGTTATAGTGGAAAATGGCAAGTACTTCGAGAAATACCTGATAATACAGGTAGGCTGTATCGCATTTATCATATTGGCGGTGGTGCTGGTTTCTTCCATATACAACTGCAAAAGGCGGAATGACATTGCGGAGATCACGGAGTATATATCCAATATAAACCGGGGCAATTATGTACTTAAGATAGATAATAACTCGGAGGATGAGCTGTCCATACTTAAGAATGAAGTTTATAAGACCATGATAATGCTTAAGGAGGCAGCAGAACATTCAAAGGAAGAGAAGGTGCTGCTTAAGGACGCATTGTCAGATATATCTCATCAGCTTAAGACACCCATAACCTCTATAATGATCAATCTTGACAATATGAGCGATAATCCGGATATAAGTGATGAGGATAGAAAGAAGCTTATCAGGAATGCCAAGAGGGATGTTAAGAACATAAGCTTCCTTGTGCAGAATATATTGAAGCTGTCCAGATTCGAGGCAGACACCATAAAATATATAAGAAAAACGGTGCCTCTTGGAAGCGTTATTGACAAGGCTGTGTCAAATGTTGAAGCACTGGCGGATCTTAAGGGGATAGAGCTTAAGGTGAGTCACGGAGAAGATCTTCCCATGACCTGTGATCCTATATGGCAGACTGAGGCTGTGACAAATATCATGAAGAATGCCATAGAGCATGCCGCCACCAGAGTTGGTGTATATTATGAAAGCAGTGAGATCTACAGCCAGGTAAATATCTCAAATGATGGGGAGCCGGTGGATGAGGAAGACATGCTTCATTTGTTTGAAAGATTTTACCGTGGAAAGCATGCAGACAGTGATAGTGTGGGCATAGGACTTGCACTGGCAAAGGCCATAATTGATGAAGATAACGGCTATATTAAGGTCTATAACTGTGATGAAAATAGTGAGAAAAGTGTAGAATTTGTAATCAAGTATTTGAAAAATTGAGGCCCAAGGGCCTCTTTTTTTGCCCAAAATCGATAAAAAACATGTCGTTTATGCCAAATACATGCCGTTCATGTAAACTTGCTCCAAAATTATTGAAAAATGCTTTACAAAATGCTAAAGTGCTCTCGTCAAAAATAAAGATTAAAAATAAATTAAGGTTTTTTTAGACGAAATTTAGTAATGTTATATTTTGTCGAAAAATGTCGAAAGGCATCGAAAAAATAAAAAGGGAGGAAAAACAAATGTGCATGAGAATTGAAGACGGGAAACTGATTGGCTATGATTGCAGCTCAGAGGAGAAGAAGGTAGTGATACCTGATGGGGTTACAGAAATTGGGGAGCTGGCCTTCTTTGAGTGCAGAAACGTGGTGGAGGTGCACATACCTGACAGTGTGACCAAGATCGGAAAGGGAGCTTTTAATTATTGTACAGGACTGGCAGATGATGATGGCTTCGTCATTATCAGAAATGTTTTGTATTACTATGATGGAGATAATTCAGAGGTGGTAATACCTTCAGGAGTAGTAAGGATATGTGATTCGGCCTTCTGCGACACCAGGGTGATGATCACGAGTGTTGTGATCCCTGACAGCGTTACCGAGATAGGGGACGGAGCATTTGCAGACTGCCGTATGTTAAAGAAGGTACATATGTCTGCAAATATCAAGAAGATCGAGGATACTGCATTTGTGAACTGCAGAAGCCTGACGGATATAAATATACCGGATACTATAGAAAGTATCGGCGACGGAGCATTTACAGGCTGTAAGGCTTTGAAGAACAAGGATGACTATGTAATTGTAAATAACTGTGTATATGACTACTTCGGAACAGATGTGGATATCACCATACCTGATGGAGTGGAAGGTATCAAGTCTATATTTATCAATATGCATAGTCATATAAAAAGCATTAAAATTCCTGCTTCTGTTAAATATCTTAATGAGCTGGCATTTCACGGATGTCAGAATCTTGAGAGGGTGGAAGTTCCTGCACCCCTTAAGTGTGCCGCAATGGCAGCTATAAACTACGGACAACTTTTATTCCCTGAAAGGAATACGGTGCTTACAACATATTAGTTATGATATGTTGTAGAAAAGGCTATGATGTAATTTACATCACAGCCTTTTTAGATTTCTGAAACCCATAAATAGTTTCAGCCGTTTTATTCTGTCGTTTGTTCAGTTATTTTATCCTGTTGCTTTAATGTTTATTTAAGCTCGACACCTTGGATGGTACATGATCTGGTTCCTATGACCAGGGTGCTGTTATACACGGCAGGAGAGGCTTCTATACAGCCCTGACTTAACACAGCGGTATCATTTGTCTCACCGGTAAGACCATCTAACATATAAAGCTTACCGCCGCTTGAGGCATATAAGACTCTGCCTGTTCCGTCCGCGTTGTATACGCATACAGGTGATGACCATGCGTACGCTGCCACATGCTCCCACATGACCTTTCCGTCCTTCTTGGACAGACAGGCAAGTACTCCGTCGTAAGGTCCGCCGGTCTTGGAAACTGTTACATATATGTAATCGGAGAGACTTTCACGGCCTACAGCTATGGTTGACTGCACACCACCGGATACGCCGTCTTCGGAGTAACAGGTGTACTCAGTCTGCCAGATTATCTCGCCGGTCTCTGCGTCTATCTTCCAGATCGGTACAGGTGCCGTACTGGAGCTTCGCCAGCCCTGATGGAAGGAGGTGCTGGCATACAGATATACCTTGTCACCTTCAACTGACAGAACAGGAGTGGAGTTAGAGTCATCAAGGCTGTCCTGAACCCATACAAGCTCTAAGGTATTAAGGTCGAGACAGAAGAAGTGACCTCCGTTATCCATTATATAAAGGTAACCCTTATATACTACGCAACTGTCTTCCATACCAAGCCAGTACTGGGTGCTGTTCCTCTTGGTCATGTAACGCCATTTGACTATGTTATTAGGATTGATGGACAGTGTGCCCTTTTCCTCATCATAGTTTGTTCCCAGGTTTATGAGGTATAATATACCATTTTCCCCCGGATATATAAGTGTGTCTGTTGCAGCGTCAACTAAAGCAGAGGAGTCAAAGAAGCTTAAGAAGCCTCTCAGTGAGAATGAATCTGAATTGCCAAATTCATACATTACACTGCAATCAAGAAGATTTACCACAAATACTCTTGAAACACCCTTGTTGCTGTCATAGCCTGCACCTACATATAATATTGGATATCCTCTCGGATCAAGGGCTCCCGAACCCTTAAAGGTGTATCCCAATGACATGGTATCTCTTGTAAGTTCGCCGGTTTCCAGGTCGATAAAGTATATATTTCCGTCCATACATGCATATATAACTTCTACCAGATCGTCCTTTTCCTTTGCCCAGTCATACATGTTCATGTGCTGTTTGACTGAAGTTGGCCATTTCATCATAAGAGGCTGGCCTGTCCAGCCGCTGCCTGTCCAGGTTGAGTCCCCTGAGGTAAGGCCGCCGGTTGTTACGGACCATTTCCTCTCAAGCTTGAAGGAGGACATGTTGGCATAACCGTAGGTAGGGTCGTTTCTGTAGTTATTTCCTCTGAAAGTGACGATACCGTCGATATTTGTATAATTGCTTCCCTTATTGAAGCTTATCTCAGCCTTAGGCTTGTAATCCGAAACATTGTCAAGTGTCACGCCATCCACATTTACATCTGTGTAAGATACATAATTGGAAGGCTCTGTGCTGCTTACACAGTGAGGATTAATATCAGGCATGTAGTATGAGCTTCCCCCATCTGACAAAACATTGTCTACAAGATCGGATATGGCAGGGAGACTGTCAGGAATATTCTCATCAGAACCGGAATTGTCTGATGGTGGAAGAGTTCCTGTCTGGACATCATTGGTAAATGTCCTTAAACGCCAGTATATGAAAAGTCCCAGCAGTGAGCAGATTATGATGGCAACGATCCATGCCAGTAATTTTGGCATGACGGTAGGCTGCTTTTTGGTATCATGTTTCTTCTCATGACGTATTTCATCATGATGGCCGTTAGCATTGCCTTTATTTTGATGACTGTCTTTTGTGTGGTTGACCTTTTCGCGTTGCAGATCATTTTTAACTGCTTGATGGCTGGCTTTTTTGTTGTGATGATCATTCTTGTTCGTGTGGTGATCAACCCTGTCCGATCGGTGATGTGTGTCTGTTCCGGAAGTTTTATATTTTTTCTCAGATACCGGTACATGAACCGGAGTATCCGGTATGTCCGTGGATATGTCTGTCGTTTCGTCGTCCGGCTCAGGTTCGGCAGCAGCGGCGGAATTTCGTTCCTCCTCAGCCTTAAGGAAGGCTGCAACCTTCTCGGCCTGGACCTTATCCTCAGGATCCAGTTCAAATTCCATGACAAGAACCTGTTCATCAGGAAGCTCGGCATAAACAACACTGACTATGGAACCGTCCTCAGATCTGGCAATGGGAGGATGGCTGCTGTCCACCTGGGAAGCATTTTTTGTAATAATACTTTTAAGTTGTGATGAACTCATTTATCTTTCTCCTATGTAAATAAGAATTAAAAATTAACAGCATAAACGTGTTAATTATATACTCTTTTATTACAATAATCCACAGAAAATACATATGTGGCACCAAAAAATGTTTTTTTTCTTAAAACTATGCTGCCAATGGCTTTACTTTAGCGTGCTACTATGGTAGAATTGCAAAGTCCGGGGCGTGCCCCGGAAGATACATAATACTATAATAAGGAAGAGAGGATTTTAATATGAAGAAATTTGGTGTAATATTATTAGCCGCTGCTATGTGCCTTGGTCTTGCAGGCTGCGGTTCAAAGGCAGATGACAAGAAGTCAGACAATGAGAAGGTATATGCTGTTGAGGCAGGCTCAGCAGGAGAGGAAGCAGCAAATGAGAAGGGTTACAAGACAAATGCTGTTAATTCACAGGCTGACGCGCTTATGGAGGTTCAGGCAGGAACAAGTGACGCTGCCATAATCGATCTTCTTATGGCAGGTGCCATGATCGGTGAGGGTACAAGCTATCCTGATCTTATCCACACAGATGAGCTTACAACAGAGGAGTACGGAGTAGGCTGCAGAAAGGGTTCAGATCTTGCTGCATATATCAATAGTGTGTTCGGTGAGGCATATGCCGACGGAACAATGAAGGATATCGCTTCAAAGTACGGAGTTCAGGAAGCTCTTCTTGAGCAGTCAAAGAGTGATTTCACAGAGGCTGCTGACGGAGATGTGGCATACATTAAGTCAAAGGGCTCACTTATCGTAGGTATCACTGATTTCGCTCCAATGGATTATGAGGAGAACGGTGAGTGGATCGGATTTGACGCAGATATGGCTAAGCTCGTTGCAGAGAAGCTTGGTGTTGAGGTTAAGTTTGTTGTTATCGACTGGGATACAAAGCTTATGGAGTTAAATTCAAAGAATATTGATGTTGTATGGAATGGTATGACACTTACAAATGAAGTTACATCATCAATGGAATGTACAAATGCATACTGCAACAATGCACAGGTTGTAGTTGTTAAGTCAAATTAATCAGGATTTAGTTATAGTTTGTTAGAGATACTGGAGGATTAGTAATGTTTTGGTCAGTAACAGCCCAGTTGTTAGAGGGTCTTGCGACAACATTTGAGATTTTCATATTGACACTTGTATTTGCACTGCCGCTTGGTCTTATCCTTGCCTTTGGAAGTATGAGTAAGTTTAAGCCCCTTAAGCTTCTGCTGCAGGTTATCATCTGGATCATCCGTGGTACACCCCTTATGCTGCAGCTTATTATAATTTTTTATGGCCCGGGACTGTGGCTTTCACATAATCTCTGGTCAGGAGACGAAGCAGGAAGAATAACTGCTACAGTAGTTGCATTTTCCATCAACTATGCATGTTATTTCTCTGTAATATTCCGTGGCGGAATAGAGGGAGTTCCTGTGGGACAGCGTGAGGCAGGAGAGGTGCTTGGCATGACCAAAACTCAGATATTCTTCAAGGTAACATTGCTTCAGATGATCAAACGCGTTGTTCCGCCAATGAGTAACGAGATAATCACCCTTGTAAAGGATACATCACTGGCAAGGATAATCGCAGCCTATGAGCTGACATTTGCAGGCTTCTCATATATGAAGTCGGCAGGTATCACATGGCCGTTGTTCTACACAGGCGTGTTCTATCTGTTATTTGTTGGAATACTTACACTGTTATTCAATTATATTGAGAAGAAGCTGGCGTATTTTAAGTAGATTATCGTATTAGACAGAGGAGTGACACAGATGGCTATTCTTGAAGTAAATAATATAGAAAAGCACTTTGGCAGCACCAAGGTTTTAAAGGATGTAAGCTTTTCGCTGGAGCAGGGAAATGCCCTTGCCATAATTGGTTCGTCAGGTTCCGGAAAGACAACACTTCTCAGGTGTCTCAACTTTCTTGAGAAGCCCGATCACGGAACCATCACTGTAAATGGCGAGACATTGTTCGATGGAAGTGTACCTTATAAAAGAAACGAAAAAGAACTGAGACGTAAACGTCTGCATTTTGGAATGGTATTCCAGTCCTTTAACCTGTTTCCACAGTACACGGCTCTTGAAAATGTAATGCTGGCGAGACAGATGCTTGCCAAGGAGGAGCCTGATTTTAAGGCGAGAAAAAAGGAGATATATCAGCAGATAAGAGAGGACAGCATTGAAGCCCTGACTAAGATGGGACTTCAGGAGAGGATGGATCATTATCCTCATCAGTTGTCCGGTGGACAGCAGCAGAGAGTTGCCATAGCCAGAGCACTTGTTATGAAGCCTGATATATTATGTTTTGATGAGCCTACATCAGCCCTGGATCCTGAGCTTACCGGTGAGGTGCTCAAGGTTATAAGGAGCCTGGCTGAGAATAATACCACAATGATCATAGTTACCCATGAGATGGCATTTGCAAGAGATGTGGCAGACCAGGTTATATTCATGGATGACGGATATGTTGTTGAGGCAGGAGATCCTAAGGAGGTTATCAATAATCCTAAGGAGGAGCGTACAAGACAGTTCCTTTCAAGATATACGGAAGGATAGAGTGGTATTCTGGGCATATTTGCCGCAAATGTCGAAAAATGTTAAAAAACATCATGACAAATAATAAAATAAATCATGGAAAATGATAAAATATAATCATATACTGGTTTCAGTGCTTCATCATGTGTACATTGTATGCAGAAAATGTGCTGAAGCCGGTTTTTTTATGCCTGTAAATGGGATTTTTCATGATACTTCAGTAAAAAAAGGAAAAGTTATGTCAACTAGAAATGAAATTGTAAATAGGCTTTTAAAGAGCTTTATATCCAGCTATAACATATCAAGAGTTGAAGAGGATGAACATTCTCTGGTGGCTGTATGTGAGTACTTTGAACATTCGGAGAAGTATGTGATGTCTAAGAAGGCTGAGCTGTGGTCTGCGGACTGCGAGGAATTCCTATATGTATTTGAGAAGGAAGAGCCGGATGAAGACTGGTATAAAAAGATAATGGAGCGTGCCATCGCTGACGGAATGGAGCGTATGAATGTGGGGCCGGGACATATGTATACCTATGTTACCGTGATGATAATATGCGATTCCTATAATGATGATATGGCAATGCTTGTAAAAAAGAGTAAATTCTACAAAAGCTTTAAATGGGGATTTCACGGATGGCTTAATTACAGGGTTCTTATGGTGAACGCTGGAACAGCCGCAATGTGTTCTAACAGAGAGGGAAGATCGTGCGTCAAAAGTGTCAGAAAGGTTTTAAAGACACAATGATGAATTAACCTGGCAGCTGTCAAAACAGTCTGAAGAAGGAGCCGGAAGATGATCAAAAGATCATTAAAAGCTCATTCGGGTTGATAGTGATCATGATTGTTATGGTACCTGGCAGATTAAATAAAAAACATGAGAGGAGATTCAATAATATGAATTCACTGGTACTTTTATTAATTTGTATTGCTATACTGGTTGTCGGCTATATTTTCTACGGCGGATGGCTGTGTAAGCAGTGGGGACTTGGAGAAGGCGATAAGCCGACACCTGCCCATGAACTTGAAGATGGTGTGGATTATGTTCCTGCTAAGGCACCTGTACTTATGGGACATCATTTTTCATCCATTGCGGGGGCCGGACCTATAACCGGACCTATCGGAGCAGCTATATTCGGCTGGATCCCTGTAACCTTATGGGTACTCATCGGAGGAATTTTCTTTGGTGGTGTACATGATATGGGTGCTCTTTTTGCTTCCCTTCGTCACAAGGGACAGTCAATAGGAGAGATCATCTCAGTAAATATGAGTAAGAGAGCAAAGAGACTTTTCATTATATTTGCTTACCTTACACTTATCCTTGTTGTTGCAGCATTTGCCTCTATCGTTGCTACCACCTTTGGTGCAACTTATGATGAGAATACCGGAGTGTTAGATAAGGCTGCTTCTGCTTCGAATGCTTCTGTAGCAATGGTTTCAATGTTATTCATAATCATAGCTATAATCTTTGGTTTCCTTGTATACAGAAGACACACACCAATGCTTATATCAACAATCCTCGGTGTAGTTGCCATCGCTATCTGTATGGTAGTGGGACTTAACTTCCATCCACTTTACATGTCAGTAAATGCATGGATGGTCGTTGTCGGTGTATATATTGCCGTAGCTTCAGTTACTCCTGTATGGATCCTTCTACAGCCAAGAGATTACTTAAGCTCATTCCTTCTTTATGCAATGCTTGCCATTGCTCTTGTAGGTGTTATCGTGAGCCATGTTGACCTTGGCGGTGCTGACGGACTTCAGGCATTCGGCGGATTTGCTGTTGATACAGCAAACGGAACTCAGTATATGTTCCCTGTATTGTTCACAACAGTTGCCTGTGGTGCCATATCAGGTTTCCATTCACTGGTTTCATCAGGTACTACATCAAAGCAGCTTGATAAGGAAAAGGACGCAAAGCCTATCGCTTACGGTAGTATGCTTCTTGAGTGTGTACTTGCCATAATCACAATATGTGCTATTAACTTTGCTTATAAGAATGGCATTACAGCCGGTGCAACAGCTATATTTGCAGGTGGTATCTCAAAGATGTTCGGATTTGCCGGTGCGTCAGAGAGTGTTGTTTCAATAATCAATACACTGCTTATCCTTACATATTCAGCATTCTGTCTTACATCTCTTGATACAGCAACAAGACTTGCGAGATTTATGTTCCAGGAGTTCTGGCTTGAGCCTGGACAGACAGCTAAGGATGTACAGAGCGGTGTTAAGAAAGTTCTTGTAAATCCTTACTTCGCAACAATCCTTACAGTTGTACTTGGTATTGCCCTTGGACTTAACGGATGGGACAAGATCTGGGGACTCTTCGGAGCAGCTAACCAGCTTCTTGCAGCTCTTGGTCTTCTTGCAGTTGCCACATGGCTCGGTAACATAGGTAAGAGTAATAAGATGTTCCTTATCCCTATGGCATTCATGATGATCGTTACTATCGGTTCATTAAGTATCACAATTAAGAACCAGTTTAAGGTAATATCAGCAGGTGGAGCAGACTGGGGTGCATATGCACAGGCTATCCTTGCCATTCTTCTTATCATCCTTTCAATCGTTCTTGTAGTTGAAGGTATCCAGACACTTATGGGTAAGAATAAGAAGCAGACTGCTTAAATTGGCAGACAGATAAAAAACAGATAATATTATGCCATGCATCTACTTTGGTGGGTGCATGGCATTTTTATACAGAAAGAAAAGATATAAAGAGTAGAAGAGGTACAGGTATGATCAGCAGATCCATGAAGATAAGAAACAGTTTATTACTGGTGCTTACGGCACTTATATGGGGCGTTGCCTTTGTTGCCCAGAGCAAGGGAGGAGACGCAGTAGGGGCACTGTCATTTAACTGTGTAAGATCAGTGATCGCAGGTATAGTACTGCTGCCGGTCATAAAGCTTTTAGACGTCCTTGGATACGGAAGTAGGAAGCCTGCTACGAAACAGGAAAAGAAAACTCTTATAACCGGAGGTATATGCTGCGGACTGGCATTGTTTTTTGCAAGTACGGCCCAGCAGATAGGAATAACCATGGGTACGGAGCCCGGAAAGGCAGGCTTTTTAACTGCCTGTTACATACTGCTGGTTCCCATATTCGGACTTTTCCTTAAAAAGAAATGCGGTTTTAACATATGGATAGGCGTGGTGATCGCTGTGGTGGGGCTGTATTTCCTGTGTATGAACGGAAGTATAAGCTTTGAGACCTCCGACCTTATGACCCTTTTGTGTGCGGTTCTGTTCTCATTTCATATCCTTATAATAGATCATTTCTCCCCACTGGTTGATGGGGTAAGGATGTCCTGTATACAGTTCTTTACCTGTGGTATCGTGGGCATTATCCCTATGTTCATATTCGATATGGGACACAGTATTTCAGGGATAAATGAATGGTTGCCGCTATTTGCAAATACTGATGCATGGATAGCCATTCTCTATGCCGGTGTCATGTCCTCAGGAGTCGGTTATACCTTACAGATAGTAGGGCAGAATGGTATAAATCCAACGATAGCGTCCATGCTCATGAGCCTTGAGTCAGTGTTCTCGGTGCTGGCGGGAGTTGTGATCCTTAAGCAGTTTCTGACAGTGAGGGAGACTGTGGGCTGTGTGCTGATATTTGCAGCTATAATCATCGCCCAGCTTCCGGCGGGAAAGATAAAGGCACAGAGGGAGAAGAGAAATCCCCAAATATAATCACTGGAATATGCGGTTGTTATATGTTATTATAGTTAGGTGAAAAGGGAAGTGCCGAAGACAAATTTTAAATGGGCTGATGTTCAACAGGGGGATGAGCAAATGAGTGACATAAATGAAGTGACTAAGAAATATGCATTGCTTATAGATTCTGACAATGTATCTGCCAAGTATGTGGCAATAATATTTGATGAGCTTAGCAGGGTAGGGTATACTACCGTAAGAAAGATATACGGAGACTGGTCCAAGAATACTAACGGATGGACAAAGGATTGTCTCCTTACATATTCCATACAGCCGGTACAGCAGTTCGCCTATACCACCGGCAAGAATGCCACGGACTCTATTATGATAATAGACGCCATGGACCTTCTTTATAAGGGCAATCTGGATGGCTTCTGCCTTGTGTCATCGGACAGCGATTTCACAAGCCTTGCAGTGAGGCTCAGGGAAGCAGGCAAGGAAGTCATAGGAATGGGAGAGATGAAGACTCCAAAGGCATTTGTCAGTGCCTGTACTAACTTTAAGAGACTTGATCTCCTTGACAGGGATGACAATTCTGATGAGGGAGAGGATTATAAGAGTGCTGACTCCGACGAGGCAGAGCTTACAAGTCTCAGGGATATCAAGCAGACTATTTATTCCATCATTGATGAGAATGATGACAGGGGCAAGAAGACCCACATCGGTGAGATAGGAAGCAAGCTTCAGAACAAATATCCTGATTTCGATGTGAGAAACTATGGATATTCAAAGCTTACCACACTTATACAGGATGGCCTTGAGGGCTTTGAGCTTGTCAATTCCGGAAGACAGATATATCTTGAGAAGACCAGGATAGAGCTTAAGAAAGAGGATATAGAGAAGTATGTCTGCAATCAGTTGTCCCGTTCAAAGGGTAAGCGGATGAATATAGGCATGCTCAATACCATGATCAAGGATGAGTACAGAAGCTTCAGTGTTAAGAAGTACGGCTACAGCAAGATGTCAAGCTTCTTGAGAAGCTGTGGAAAGTTAAGGGTTGAGAAGGATCAGGTAATGTTAAAGTAGATCATAAGAGTTGTTTTATAACTTATGACATAAAAAATTACAGTGGACTGGTGCTCCAGAGAAAGGATGTAAGAAGATGAAAGTAGCTATTATTATGGGATCAACAAGTGATCTTCCTAAGGTTGAACCGGCGATCGGTATTTTAAAGGACTATGGTGTTGAGGTTAATGTGAGATGTCTTTCTGCCCACAGAGCCCATGCAGGACTTTCAAAGTTCATAGAAGAGGCAAATAACGACGGCACAGAGGTTATCATCACAGCCGCAGGCATGGCAGCAGCACTTCCCGGAGTTGTTGCTTCACAGACGGTGCTTCCTGTTATCGGAGTTCCTATTGCAGGCTCTAACCTTGACGGTATGGACGCACTTCTTTCAATAGTACAGATGCCTTCAGGAATACCTGTTGCAACAGTTGCCATAAACGGCAGCAAGAACGCAGCATACCTTGCCCTCCAGATAATAGGAACAAAGTATGAGGCAGTAAGAACAAAGCTTCTTGAAGAGAGAAAGTCAATGGAAGAGGCTGCCATGAAGGCAAATGAAGAGGTTATAGCAAAGTACAATGCATAATATACAGTAAGGCTTTTGGTTTTCACCGGCAGGTCTAAAACTAAAAAAAGAGCTCCACCCTCTTTCATATGCCCGGAATATCCGGGGCATATGAAAGAGGGTGGAGCTCTTTAAAATTAAGCTTCTAACTTCTTGCCTGTAAGTAACTCGTAAGCCTGTAAGTACTTGTCGATAGTCTTGTCAACAATGTCCTGTGGAAGCTCCCAGTTGTTATCAGGGTTAGCCTTTAACCAGTCACGGGCGAACTGCTTGTCAAATGAAGGCTGGCCGTGTCCCGGTTCATAACCCTCAGCAGGCCAGAAACGTGAGCTGTCAGGTGTTAGCATTTCATCACCGAGAACGATGTTGCCATCCTCATCAAGACCAAACTCAAACTTTGTATCTGCGATTATGATACCGCGGCTTAAAGCATAATCCGCACACTTCTTGTAAAGGGCGATGGTGTAGTCCTTTAACTTGGTAGCGTACTCGAGACCCTTACCAGGAAATGACTTCTCCAGGTGTTCAACACTCTGCTCGAAGGAGATGTTCTCATCATGATCGCCTATCTCAGCCTTTGTTGAAGGTGTGTATATAGGTTCAGGAAGCTTATCCGACTCCTTGAGACCTGCAGGAAGCTCGATTCCGCATACCTTTCCGCACTCCTTATAGCTTGCCCAGCCTGAGCCGGTAATATATCCACGAACTATACACTCTATAGGAAGCATATTGAGTTTCTTGCACATCATACTGTTTCCGTCAAACTTCTCCTGCTGGAAGAATTCCGGCATATCCTTAACATCTGCGGAGATCATGTGGTTAGGAAGGATATCTGATGTAAGATCGAACCAGAACTTAGACATCTGTGTAAGAACTGTACCCTTCTTGCTTATGATGTTCTTAAGGATCACATCAAAACAGCTTATACGATCTGTTGCAACCATGATCAGGCTGTCTCCGTTGTCATAGATTTCACGTACTTTGCCCTCTTTGATAGGCTTCATTTCATTTGCACTCATTTTAATCTACCTCGTAAATATATATTTGCTATAGAAGCATTCTATAAAAGTTTAGTTTATTTTAATGTAAAAATCAAGAAATTATTGAGATAATGCATTTTCTACAAATGATCTTTGTGTTTTTTTGAAAAATACGACATATCTTATAAAAAGATTTATGATTTTTGTTGAAAATGACATAAAATAATGGTAATCTAGGTTATGTAGGGCAAGATATCATATATGCAATATTTTGTGGTTTATATATGGCCGTTTTGTTCCGGGGGAAGTATTTTTATCAGACGTAAGTGTTCTGGAGGGAGATTGTATGATACTTATTGATACTCAAAAAGAAGAGTTCAGCAAACTCAAGGATGTAAGAATATTTGGAAAGGTCAGTCATGAGGGCAGATATAACGGGAACCTTCTGGTCATCGGTTTAGGCGGTGTGGGAAGTAAGACCGTATTAAACCTCAAGGGTATGCTGGTTGACAACATAACACCTGAGGACAATATAAGCTTTCTTATGGTGGATTCTGATATACCTGCCATGGAAGCAACCATAAAGGACAGCAAGGAACACCTTGGCTTCAATGCCATGGAGGTGTGCAGTATATACAGACCTAATGTAGAAAACTTACTGGCAAATGGTATCGACAATAATCCGGTTCATCCAAACCTTGCAAGCTGGATGGCAGAGGATTTTCCATCAATAACCATCACACCAAGGGGAACCGGCGGTAACAGACAGATAGGCCGTCTCATGTTCTCTAATGCTTATGAAGATATGAGCATGCTTCTTTTTGACAAGCTTGAGGAAGCAAGGAACAAGGTTAAGGTTGGATATCTTGATGTGATCATAGTAACAGGAATAGGCGGAGGAACAGGAAGCGGTATCCTCTCAGACCTTACATATAATCTAAGGGCATATTCCAAGAAGATGAGATGGAACAACGTCAGGATAGGAGCCTGTCTTATGATGCCGGACGTACTGTTCGGAATAAGAGCCATATATGATGATACTGAGAAAATGCAGATCATGAAGGCCAATGCCTATGCAACCTTAAAGGAGATAGATCACTATATGAACCTTTCGGAGACAGAGGATTCATATGTGTTCCAGAGCACCACGCACAGATTTGCCATAAGAGACAATATATTTGACGCCTGTATGCTGGTGTCAGGCAAGCGTGACAGCCAGGGTTACATCCCTGACGGCTTTGTGTACAGAGACACAGCCAAGTATCTGTATAAGCTGGCCTCCAACAAATATATCGGCACACCGGATAAGTATGGTGAGAGACGTCTCTTAAGAGATGTGTTCTTCGATAATGAGATGAAGACCATAAGCACATGGAAGATAAATAACGCAGACAAGGCGGATATCGCCGGTGGAAACTGCTTCTATAAAGTCCCAAGTGAGGCTGATTACAGGATACCTATAAAGGAAATGGAGAATATCTGTGAGCATGAGGTATTTGCCGAGGCCTTTAAGGAGATCAACAGATCCGTATTTGCCGATGACAAGCAGATGGAATCCTTCAGAAATGCAGTAAGTGAGCTGGATAAATTCCTTGATGAGCCTGCGGGAACAGAGATCTCCCTTAATGTATCAGGACTTGTACAGTTCGGACGTTTCCAGAAGCCTGTATATAAGATGATAAAGAAGAGACAGGATACCCTTCTTCAGGATATGATGAAGGATCTTGATAAGATGGAAGCTGAGCTTCCTAAGATGGTAAAATCAATTAAGAACAAGATATGGTCAAATCTTGACGGCGTAATAAAGAAATGTATGCTGGAGAAGGGACCATTTGCAGCAATAGAGCTTATAGGTGCCAAGGGCTTCGGTCCGGGAGACGGAAAGCAGGGCATGATACCGGAGATAAGAAAGCTCTCCGATAAGCTTGAGAAGTATGAACCGTCATCGGAGTATGAGAGGATAATAGAATCAATACACACCATAGTTGCCAAGAGATTTTTCACATTCCCATCAGCCAAGAGGGAGACAGAGAACGGCTACTATGACGCATGTATAAAGCATATCCTTTCCCTTGAGAGGAATAAGATCATGGATGAGTTGAACTCCCAGGATGTTCTCGGAGATACGGTGAGATGGCTTTCAGAGAGAGCCGAGAGACTTGACGAGATATTCTCACAGTTTGGTGAGGATCTTAACAATTCCATAGAGGATCTGTCCAACACAGGTAAGAGTGCGGTAAACAACCTTCTTAAGAAGGCAAGCCACCACAACTTCCTGCCATCTGATTATATATCAGAAAAGAGGATCGCGGATTTCAGGAATGGTATCGTAAGATTTCTTCTGGACAACGAGACAAATATCGACAACAACAAGGTTGTTCCTGTTAAGGATGCCCTTGAGAAGCTGTACAGGGATTTCTTTGGCGGTATAGGTGCATTCGGGCCGGAGAAGATGTTGTCTGTTGCGTTCTCAGAGAAGAGACTTGTGGAGCAGGATCTTAATGTAATGTTCGGCTCACCTAAGAATGACAGAAGAAATAATGTCATGAGACTGGCTGCCGAGGCATTTGTGGATGATATAAAGGCAGAGGAGCAGCTGTGTGTTCTTAAGGGTAAGGCAGAGGAAGCATTACCTAGAAGAAAGTATATTTCAGTTCCTAATACAATGCCTTATTTCAGTGAGGCGGTTAAGGATATTCTGGTTTCTGAGCCTTACAATGAGAAGACAGACGCCATAACCCTGAACCCGGGTGAGATAGAGATATCCATAGACGATATGATAGTGGGTGTTCCGCTTGCCATGATGGACTGTATAGAGGAGCTTCAGATGGCATACGAGTTCACTGTGGGATACAAGGGACTGCATATTGATGAGAGAAATGTTGATATGCGTACAAAGTTTAATGAGATCGTATCCGCGTAGTATTTGCAGCAATATGCCATGAGAGGATATGGCATTGCACAGAGAGAAATAAAAGACTTTAAGAGGGCGTGACCTGAGTGGTTGCGCCCTTTGTTAAGTATGTGATAAGATATAGGCATTGTTGAGCTTTGGAGAGGTTTGCATGGAGATACAGATATATAATGTGGAGAAATTCCTTGATGAAGAGGTAATAGAAAGATACCTTCCGGGGTTATCCGCCTACAGGAGAAATAAGATAGAAAATTACAGGTTCCTTCAGGACAAAGCCCTGAGTCTTGGAGCCGCTCTGCTTCTTTCAGAGGTTATAGAAAAATACGGCATGGACGAGAAGGATGTAACCTATGTGGTGGGAGAGCACGGAAAGCCAAGGATAAAGGAGCTGCCCTTTCTTGAGTACAATATAAGCCACAGCGGTACCATGGTTGCTCTTGTGTATCACGATAACAAGAAGAATAAGGATCCTGAGACCATGGCTTCCTGCGGGATCGATGTGGAGATGGTGAAGGGGCGTGGTGACAAGATGGCAGCCAGAGTTCTTGCTTCGCCGGAGCTTGCCATATATAAGACCTTAAAGGAGCAGAATATAAACGCGGCAAATACCTTCTTCACCAGAGAGTGGACCAGAAAGGAAGCGTATTTAAAATATAAAGGCACCGGACTTGATTTCACTTCAAAGACTATATATGAGGTGCTTGATCTTGAGGACCTTGAGAAGAGGGGACTGTATTTCAATGAGATCAAGGTGGTTACAGCCTCAGACAATTACTGTGTGGCTGCCTGCTCCAACATAAAGGATATAAAGGACTGCAAGGTGGTACAGTACTAAATGTATGGTTTAGATAAATATATTGAATGGATGACCTGGGTAAATATGCATGGCTTGGGCAAATACATCTTTTAAAATCCGCAGATATGTGATATCATCAATAGTTGACACTTTGAGATTAAGAAAGTTCAGAGATCGTGTCAGGTTTTATATGAAAACTTTCAAATAATGAGGGAATGACAAATGAGCAAAAAAGCAACAAAAGCACTTAACAATAGATATTATATTGCGAGATATAATGCTTCCCGCAGTAATCCTGCCCTTACAAGCAGAGAGAAGGCGGCAGAGATACTTAATATCGACAGGACCAGATTATCCAGGATAGAGCTTGGAACAGTGGTTCCTTATCCGGAAGAGGTTCTTGCCATGTCAAAGGCATATGATTACCCTGAGCTGTGTAATATATATTGTTCGGGAGACTGTCCGGTAGGTATAGTTACAGTTAAGCCTATCAATGCGGACAGCCTTGACAGACTTATATTACAGTTCCTGGGTTCCTCACAGAAGATGGAGGATATCACCACAAAGCTCATAGATATCACAGAGGACGGTATAGTTGATGAAAGTGAGATAATGCAGTTTGACGCAGTTCTCACGGAGCTTGAGAAGATGTCGGTAAATATACAGTCGCTGATGTTGTGGGCACAGAAAAATAAGGAGAAGTTGAAAAATGGCAGACAAAAACTTGATTGATGAGATAAACAGAAGAAGGACATTTGCGATCATATCCCACCCGGATGCAGGTAAGACAACTCTTACAGAGAAGTTCCTCCTGTTCGGAGGTGCCATAAATACAGCAGGATCAGTCAAAGGTAAAGCCAATTCAAAGTATGCGGTGTCAGACTGGATGGATATTGAGAAGGAGAGAGGTATCTCGGTTACTTCCTCAGTCCTTCAGTTTAACTATGACGGATACTGTATAAATATCCTTGATACACCGGGACATCAGGATTTCTCGGAGGATACCTACAGAACCCTTATGGCAGCAGACTCTGCGGTCATGGTAATTGACGCCTCAAAGGGTGTTGAGGCACAGACCATAAAGCTCTTTAAGGTATGTGTAATGAGACACATCCCTATATTTACATTTATAAATAAGATGGACAGGGACGCCAGAGATACATTCGAGCTTTTGGATGATATTGAGAGCGTGCTTGGCATAAGAACATGCCCTATGAACTGGCCTATAGGCTCAGGAAAGGATTTCAAGGGCGTATACGACAGAAAGACAAAGGTAGTCTCCACATTCCAGGCAATATCCACAGGTGGAGCCAAGAAGGCGGCAGAGACCGACTACGATATAAATGATGAAGCGTTAAAGGAACTGGTGGGACCATATCTCTACGATCAGTTCAGCGAGGAGATAGAGCTTATTGATGGTGCCACTGATGAGCTTGATCTTGAGAAGGTAAGAGCAGGAGAGCTTTCCCCTGTATTCTTCGGTTCAGCCCTTAATACCTTTGGTATAGAGCAGTTCCTTAATTACTTCCTTAAGATGACCACACCACCTCTTGGAAGAAATTCCAACGAGGGTATCATAGATCCTGCTTCTGAGGAGTTCTCAGCATTTGTATTTAAGATACAGGCAAATATGAACAAGGCACACAGAGACAGGATAGCATTTATGAGAATATGTTCAGGCAAGTTCGAGGCGGGCATGGATGTATACCATTGTGCCAGCAAGAGAAAGCTTAAGCTGTCACAGCCACAGCAGATAATGGCACAGGACAGGAAGATCGTAAGCACAGCCTATGCAGGTGACGTTATAGGTGTATTTGATCCAGAGCTTTTCTCCATCGGAGATACTATCACAGCAGGCAAGAAGTTCGAGTATGAGGGCATACCTACATTTGCCCCGGAGCACTTCTGCAGGGTTGTACAGTTAAACACCATGAAGAGAAAGCAGTTCGTAAAGGGTGTTACCCAGATAGCTCAGGAGGGTGCCATTCAGATATTCCAGGAGTATACAGCAGGACTTTCAGAGATAATCGTGGGAGTTGTTGGTGTCCTTCAGTTCGACGTGCTTAAGTACAGACTTGAGAATGAGTACGGCTGTGAGATAAGACTTGAGCCTATACCATACAACTACATCAGATGGGTGAAGGATCCATCCACAGACCTTACAAAGCTTAAGCGTGTAAATGACGTTAAGAAGGTTAAGGATATGAAGGGCAATCCGCTCCTTCTGTTCTCCAGCGAGTGGGTTATAAACCAGGTTCTTGAACATAATGAGGGTCTTGAGCTTCTTGAGTTCAGAAAGAACTAACAGTGGACTAAAACAAACATCAGACGTTGAAATTAAAAGTTATGATCAGAAGCCGTAAAAGGTGATATATGAAGAGGTCTTGCGTCCGAAGCTGACGCGGGGCTTCTTTTTCTTTTGAATAAAAACAGTCAAAATGTCAATGCTATATCTATACAAGTTATGTTTGGAGGATATAGTTCATGGCACTGAATAAGGTTTATCTGTGCGGTGTGAATACATCGAAGCTTCCTGTTTTGTCAGAGGAAGAGAAGAACAGATTGTTTGACAGGATCGAAGAGGGAGACACCAGGGCGAGACAGCAGTTCATAGAGGGCAATCTGAGACTTGTATTAAGCGTTGTAAGCCGTTTTAATAATTCGGGAGAAAATCCCGATGATCTGTTTCAGGTTGGATGTATAGGTCTCATCAAGGCTCTGGATAATTTCGACAGGAGCCTTAATGTGAAGTTTTCTACCTATGCGGTCCCCATGATAATAGGGGAGTGCAGGAGATACCTGAGGGACAACAATTCCATCAGAGTGTCCAGATCCTTAAGGGACATTGCTTACAAGGCAATCTATACTAAGGATATTCTTACAAAGAAGAACGACAGGGAACCATCTATAGTAGAGATTGCAAATGAGATAGATATATCACCGGAGGATGTGACCATGGCACTTGACGCCATTGCAACGCCGGCGTCTCTTTATGAGCCGGTATATACAGACGGCGGGGATACATTGTACCTTATGGATCAGATAAGTGACAAGAAGAACAAGGAGGAGAAATGGGTTGATAATCTGTCGCTGTCAGCAGCCATGGATCATCTTAATCCCAGGGAGCTGGATATAATCAAATTAAGATACTATCATGGAAAGACCCAGACTGAGGTGGCAGAGGAGATATGCATATCCCAGGCACAGGTCAGCAGACTTGAGAAAAATGCACTTAAGAAAATGAGAAATTATCTGTAGAGATATCAAAAACCCCATAGATCATATGAGCACATGTATGTCATGGCTGTATGAGTATGGGGTTCTTCGTTGCTATATCCGGCAGAAACAAGACTGCCTGATGTTTCATATTCTCTTATATATCTTCACTTAAGATCATTTGTTGATATCATCAAAATTCATGTTCTGGAAGTTGAAGCCCTTCATGGCATTTGCCTCAGGATCATTCTTATCAAGGTCTGCCTTTATGGCATTTAACTCATCCACGGTAAGTCCTGACATAAGAGCTACTTCATCCACTGAAATATCAACTTTCAACATTCTTATTGCAAGATCTCTTTTTGCTTTGTTTGTTCTGTTCAAGATTACATCTCCTTACTTGAGATTTTTGAGGTATTCCTCGTTGATCTCGATAACCTTTTTAATGGCTTCTGTGCCCGGAGCACCGATGGTGTTTCTCTTCTCGACACATTCCTTCATGCTTATTGCCTGATATATGTCCTCTTCAAATACAGGGCTTACTGCCTTGTACTCTGAAAGTGGAAGATCATCAAGGGCTATTCCCTTATCTATACAGATAAGTACCAGACGACCTACAATGCCGTGGGCGTCACGGAACGGAACACCATGGTTTACAAGGTAGTCGGCAGCGTCTGTGGCATTTGTGAAGCCTTTCTTGGCTGACTCTGCCATATTGTGCTTGTTGACGGTCATGGTCTTTATCATGCCGTTAAAGAGTGCTATACATCCCTTTACAGTGTCTATTGCGTCGAATGTAAATTCCTTGTCTTCCTGCATATCCTTGTTGTATGCCAAAGGGATACCCTTCATTGTTGTAAGGAGGGAAGTGAGGGCACCGTATACACGGCCTGTCTTTCCTCTTACTAATTCTGCTATATCAGGGTTCTTCTTCTGAGGCATGATGGAGCTTCCTGTGCTGTAGGAGTCATCAAGCTCTACGAACTTGTACTCGTTGGAGTTCCATATGATTATTTCCTCTGAAAATCTGCTGAGGTGCATCATGATGGTCGCCAGGGCAGATAACAGTTCTATACAGTAGTCTCTGTCGGCAACTGAGTCCATGCTGTTTAAGGTAGGACCGTAGAAGCCAAGAAGGGAGGCTGTAAGCTCTCTGTCTAAAGGATAGGTTGTTCCTGCCAGTGCACCTGAGCCTAACGGACAGTAATTCATTCTTTCATATATATCGCATAACCTGCTGTAGTCACGCTTGAACATCTCCATGTATGCACCGAAATGATGGGCAAGGGTGATAGGCTGTGCCTTCTGAAGATGGGTGAAGCCCGGCATATATGTATCTGTGTGTTCTTTCATAAGGGAGTGGAGAGTGGTCAGGAGCTCCTTTACCAGCTCCTTTATCTCTATTATCTCGTCCCTTGTGTATAATTTCATGTCAAGGGCAACCTGATCATTACGGCTTCTTCCGGTGTGGAGCTTCTTTCCCACATCGCCGATACGGTCGATAAGATTGGCTTCCACGAAGCTGTGTATATCTTCATATTCTGAGGTGATGGCGAGAGTGCCTGCCTCAACATCATGAAGTATTCCGTTAAGTCCGTCGATTATCTGATCTCTTTCTTCCTCTGTAAGTATGCCGCAGGCTGCAAGCATGGTTGTATGGGCAATGCTGCCTCTGATATCCTGCCTATAGAACTTCTGATCAAAAGAAATGGATGCGTTAAAGTTGTATACTAACTGGTCTGTCTCCTTGGTGAAACGACCGCCCCAAAGCTGTGCCATTATATTTTCCTCTTTTCTGTAGATTTGCATTGGGTTTATTTTACAACAATAGCAGTACTTTATCAACATTAAAGAATTTTAAATAATTTTATTTATTATTAATTTGCACATACTTATATCGGATGTTAAAATAATCAGTACAATGGATTCAGGTTATAAAGTGTATGAGAAAATTTAAGAATTTTATAAAGGGTGTAATAGTCATCCTGGTGGTGTTCGCACTGCTGTACGGACTTAAGTGGACATTCTTTAATGTTATAAAGAAAGATCAGACCATATCCGGCATGAAGGAATTGTCGGAGGTGGTATTGGAGGATATAAGATCGGGAAAGGACAGGAATTATATTGCTGTAAAGGATGTATCGGACTCCCAGCTGGCAGCCATAAACCAGGTGGTGGATTCAGCATATGGACATGTTGACACATACAGGGTATTCGTATCATTTGCAGATACGGACTTCGTGGAACTGAGGTATACAAGATCGGATAATTATTATGTGCTGATGAAATATCTGTACGATCAGGATATACCGGCAGATCAGGTAAAGGCACAGGCCATATATAATGAGATCATAGACCTGCTTAACCAGGTGGATGAGAATTTAAGTGATTACAGTAAGGAGCTGCTGGCACATGATTATGTGGTGAACAGATGTCAGTATGGTTACGGTGATGATGAAAATGACGCCTATACCACCTACGGAGCATTGGTTGACGGATTTGCGGTGTGTGATGGATATTCACAGTCATTTGCCCTGCTGCTTGACTGTATGGGCATTGAAAATAAGCTGGTGGTGGGATATGGACTTAAGGAACTGCATGCGTGGAACCAGGTCCGTATAGATGGACAATGGTACAATGTTGACTGCACCTGGGATGACAGCGATGTGGAGCAGTCCCTTGATCCGGTGCACCTGTATTTTAATGTGGATGATGTGAACATGGCGTATGAACATTCCTGGGACAGGGAGCTGTACAATGAGTGTACCGAGGGAAAGTACAATTATTACAGTATAAACAATGCCATGTACAATGATCTTTCGGAGCTTGAGAGTGATTTCGGAAGAGTGTATAACAGCACAGATACAAATGTGTTTGAAATGGCTGTGAGGGATGAGCTGGGGGATGATATTTCCCTGGATTTCCTTACGGAATATATAAAGAGGGACAGGGTGCAGTATTCTGTCACCAGATTAAAGGATTATTATGTGGTGGTAGTGTACAGATGACAGATATTTAAGATAAGGAAAGCACGCTATCACTTTGAGAGCCGTGCAAATGATTACAGGAGGTGGAATTTATGAAGAGAAGATTTCTTCAGGAGCTTAAGGAAGCTTTAAAGGGAAATGTACCTGAGCCGGTACTTGCGGAGTCCATCAGTTATTACGAGGGATATTTTAATAATGAGATAAAGAAGGGAAAGAGCGAACAGCAGATATATGAGGAGCTTGGACCTGCCCGTATAATAGCCAAGACTATAATAGACACAAAGGGGAGTGCTGCCAGTGGAACCTATTATGATGAGGGAACCGAGGGACAGTATTACAGCAGCTCCTACGACAGGACATACGGATATGACGATACAGAGGACAGAAAGGGCTGGCATATAAATGTTGACCGGAACACAGGGCACACAAGCCTGGCATTTGGCAGGCTGGACTTCAGTACAGTGCTTGGTAAGATCGTTATAGCATTGTGCGTACTGGCTGCCCTTGTGGTGGTGGGACTGATAATATACCTTGGAGTTAAGGTGTTGCTTTATGTGGTGCTTCCTATTGCGGTAATAATACTTATCATAAATGTGTTTATCTCCATATTCGGAAACAGGTCGTAACGGGAGATACATAAAAAATTACTTGCTGCAGATCCGCTGTCTGGAAATGCCCGAAAAAGCGTAATTTGAAAAAGTTGGTAAAAAATAAAAAAAGTGCTTGACTTTTGAACACCTAAAGTATATACTAACAAAGGTGTTCGGGTCACGGACACGAAAGAACGGGATCTTAGCTCAGCTGGGAGAGCATCTGCCTTACAAGCAGAGGGTCACAGGTTCGAGCCCTGTAGGTCCCATTCTTATCAATTTAATATGGCGGGATAGCTCAGTTGGCTAGAGCATGCGGTTCATACCCGCAGTGTCGAGGGTTCAAATCCCCCTCCCGCTACTAAGTAAAAAGACAGTACGCTGTCTTTTTTTTTGTGCAATAAGCCTTCATGCAGAAATTATGCTTGCATAAATATCCCCTCAACGAGTAAAGTTCCCAACAATCAAGTTGAAAATCTCACCTTTTTACTATAAAATAGCTAAATAGATATATAATACAAAAATAGCTGGATAGATATATAATACAGTGCTCGGAGCTTGGAGGAATATATAATTGAGAATAGGAATGGGATATGATGTTCATAGATTAGTTCCCGACAGGAAGCTTATTCTTGGCGGGGTGGATATACCATATGAGAAGGGACTGCTTGGTCATTCTGATGCGGATGTCCTTGTCCACGCCATAATGGACGCTCTTCTTGGGGCAGCAGGACTTGGAGATATAGGAAGACATTTTCCTGATACAGATGACAGATATAAGGGGGCTGACAGCATGGTGCTCCTTGGAGAGGTGAAGAAGCTTCTTGATAAGGAAATGCTGTTCATAAGTAATATTGACGCAACGGTAATTGCCCAACAGCCTAAGCTGGCACCTTATATAGACACCATGAGGGAGAGTATTGCCGGAGTGCTCGGTATACCGGTAAATGCTGTTAATGTTAAGGCCACAACGGAAGAGAAACTGGGCTTCACAGGTGAGGGACTTGGTATAAGCTCACAGGCGGTATGCCTTCTTGAGACTGTGGATACCTTCAGCTATCAGGTGAACACCGTATCAAGAGCGTGTGCAGGCTGCAGTGGATGTGCCATGACACAGACAGACCGGTAGAAGGCAAATTTTAAATGGGCTGATGTTCTATACAGGAGGAAAGTATATGGAATACAGGATTTGCAATAAGAAGGATTTTCCTGAGCTTAGGAGCTTATGGAAGATATGCTTTAATGATTCAAATGATTTTATAGATTATTATTTTAAAGAGGTGTGCAGCAGAAATGTTATATTTGCAGCCTTTGACGAAGAGAAGCTGGTATCAATGGCACATCTTAACCCTTATACCATAGTATTTAACGGAAGAAGGAAGAATGTCCACTATATAGTGGGAGTGGGAACCCTGCCGGAATACAGGAAGAAGGGTATAATGAGAGAGCTTATGATGCGTGTTATAGAATGGCTTAAGAATGAAGGTGAGGATTTCACCTATCTTATGCCGGAGGATAACAGATATTATGAGAGCCAGGGTTTCTTCAGACTTGAGGAAAGCCACATATATGATACCCATGCCCTTGCTGCAAGGTACGAGGATCGTTATGAGGACATGGATATGATACATTACAGTGATGTGTCTGACTATCTCTGGAAGGATTTTAATTCAAGGATAGCTGAGACCTATGACGTATTTACCATGAGGAACAGCGAATATATAAGCGAGCTTGACCTTTGCTGCCAGTCTGAGGGCGGTGAGGTCCTTGTGGTCACAAAGTCTGACAGGATAATCGCTATTGCAGGGTTTATGAACGGAGACCACGGCGAGGAGATAATACAGTACATTACCACAGAGAAGGATCTGGAGTCCCTTGGATACATGATCCATACCTTAAGTAATCCGGCAGATGAGATAGAGCTGTTCGGAAGGAGCATATCGGACGAAGATCTTATATTAAGACCGGGAAAAGGCATAATGTTCAATATTATCAATGATGATTTCAAGGAAAAGATAATGGCAGACAACATGCTCATAAATGAGATCGTGTAAATCGTTCTGATGATTCAGAAGAAGTAAAAAACCGGAAAAGGGGAAAGAAATGTTTAATGAAAATGGTTATGTGGAGCATATAGTTAAAGGAAAGACACCTGCAGGGGTGATACTGGCAACGGTTATCGGAGTGATCATATCACTTATAGGAATGGGGCTGGTATTTGCCACCGGCGGTATAGGCTTTTCCTTCCTGCTGATCGGAATCGTGGTTATTGTCCTGGCAATGTCAAAGAGAGAGGTTGAATATGAATATATAATGACAAATGATGATGTGGATATTTCAAGGATAGTTGCCAAGTCATCAAGAAAGAAAGTGTATTCATTTGCAGGCAAGGATGTGAAGATCATCACAAAGGCAGATTCCGTATACAGAGACAACGAACATCAGGCGAATCCTGATATAAGAAGCCATGTGTTCGTGACAGATGAAGCAGGGGATAATGTATATGCGTTTATCCTTAATGTAAACGGTAAGCCGGAGGAAGTTCTTATAGAGACAAATGACAGAGTTATGGAGCATATAGGTACATTCTTCAAAGGAAAGCTGAAAAAGTAGAAGAGAAAAATAAAAAGGGAAGATTGCTTCGGGTCTGATGGGGGATCAGACAGGAAACATCTTCCCATTTTGATTGATATAGTAGAATCTCTTTCGATGAATGAAAGGAGGACTCTCATAATGTGTACTATGTATGTGTGAATGTAGAGTAGCTGATGTAGATATACGATGATCAAGGCTCCAGCGGAGTAACCTTGAGTCCCTTGTATAGCTTGGTGTAAAGGCTTCTTTCGTCAGAATATAGCATAATGCCTCTGCTTCCATCCTTCACGATATACGCATACTTGTTTTTCTGCACATTCATGTACAAAACGTCTTCGACGTTAAGCTCTTTAGCTTTCTGCTTTGCCATAGAAATGCTTAATGGCTCGAGCTTATACTTTTTTACAGCTTGTTGTACTGTCATGGCTAACACCTCCGAATCGTATAGACACATGCTTTAATAACTATCCTTAGTATATTGTAAATAAATTACAATGTCAATTATAAAATATGCACAAAAAACGAAAAAATTCCAAAAAAATTAGAAAAACAATTATCGAAAAGAGAAAAAAACATGTTTGAAATTGGTAAATATATTCAAAAAGACGCAAATTACAATAAAATAATGGAGTTACAGATAAAAAATATACCTGAGGGAACGAAGCCGAGACTGTTATTACATTGTTGCTGTGCTCCCTGCAGCAGTCATTGCCTGTCTGTGTTAAGTGAATATTTTCATATTACGGCATATTTCTACAATCCAAACATTACAGAATACAAAGAATATATGAAGAGATGGGGAGAGCTGGTGAGATTTGTGGATACTGTGTACCATGATGAAGTGTGCACATGTCTTGAGGAGCATGAGAGCGGGAAGTTCTTGGAAATGAGTAAAGGTCTTGAGGAGGTGCCTGAGGGAGGCAGCAGATGTTATAAGTGCTACAGATTGAGACTGGACAAGTCTGCCGCTTATGCAGCAAGCCACGGATACGATTATTTCACCACAACCCTGTCCATAAGTCCCCATAAAAACGCGGCATGGCTTAATGAGATAGGAAGAGAACTGGAGCAGGAATACGGAATACCGTATCTGTACAGTGACTTCAAAAAGAAGAACGGCTACAAACATTCCATAGAATTGTCCCATGAATACGGACTGTACAGGCAGAATTTCTGCGGCTGTGAGTTTTCTAAAGCAAATTCACAAAAAAACTGACGAAAAAAATGTTGTATTAGTAAAATGATTGTGTTAATATTGATTAAATTAGAAAAAAAGAGGCAATGAAGAAAGTTAAGGATCTCCAGAAAATCCCTTTGTTCACTCTTTTTTTTTGAGCAAAAATAGAAAAAAGAAAGGAAAACGTGTATTATGAAGGCTTTTTTAATACTGGAGGATGGACATGTATTTGAAGGTAGCAGCATTGGTTCCACCGAAGAGATAATCAGTGAGATCGTATTCAATACTTCAATGACCGGCTATCTTGAAATTCTTACAGATCCCTCTTATGCAGGTCAGTCGGTTTGTATGACATATCCACTTATTGGTAATTATGGAATATGTTATGATGATATGGAGGCAACAAAACCATGGCAGTCAGGATTTATTGTAAGAGAGTTGTGTAAGTATCCTAGTAACTTCAGAAGCAATGAAGACATCAACAGATTCCTTGTAGATAATAGAATTACGGGCATTGAGGGAATTGATACCCGTGCTCTTACAAAGATCCTTAGAAATAAGGGTACCATGAAGGGCATGATAACCACTGATGAGGCATATGATCTTGATACATGCATAAGCAGGATCAAGGCATGGGAGATGGGACATGTTGTCCTTGATGTAACATGTAAGGAGAAGGAGTTCTATCCCGGAACAGGTTATAAGGTAGCAGTTATCGACCTTGGTGTTAAGAACAATATAGTCAAATCTTTACTTGAAAGAGACTGTCAGGTTACGGTATATCCGGCTGAAACACCGGCTGAGGAGATCATCGCAGACAATCCTGACGGAATTATGTTAACTAACGGTCCTGGTGATCCAAAAGCGTGCCAGGTAACAATCAATGAGATCAAGAAATTATTCAAAACAGATATTCCAATATTTGCAATTTGTCTTGGACATCAGTTAATGGCTCTTGCCAATGGTGCGGACACAGAGAAAATGAAATACGGACACAGAGGTGCAAATCATCCTGTAAGAGATCTTAAGACAGGAAAGGTTTATATCACTACCCAGAATCACGGATATATGGTTAAGGAGGAGACCCTTGACAGAAAGATAGCTGAGGTAAGCTTTGTAAATGTAAATGATGGAACCGTAGAAGGTGTACATTATCTTGGAAAGAATGCCCAGACAGTCCAGTTCCATCCTGAGGCCTGTGCAGGTCCTCTTGATTCCGGTTATCTGTTTGATACATTTATGAACATGATGGAGGTGTCTAAGTAATGCCAAAGAATGCAAATATCAAAAAGGTTGTAGTTATAGGTTCAGGTCCTATTGTAATCGGACAGGCAGCAGAGTTTGACTATGCCGGAACCCAGGCGTGCAGATCTCTTAAGGAAGAGGGCATATGCGTTGTACTTATAAATTCAAATCCGGCAACTATCATGACAGATAAGGATATTGCCGATAAGGTATATATAGAGCCCCTTACTGCTGATGTTGTAAAGGCAGTAATAGAGAAGGAGAAGCCTGACAGTCTTCTTCCTACCCTTGGAGGACAGGCAGCTCTTAATATTGCAATGGAGCTTGAGGAGAGCGGCTTCTTAAGGGAGCAGGATGTAAGACTTATAGGAACCTCAGCCCAGACCATCAAGAAGGCAGAGGACAGGCTTGAGTTCAAGAAGACCATGGAGAAGATCCATGAGCCTGTTGCTCCATCAGAGGTTGTAACAACAGTCCATGACGGTCTTGAATTTGTAAAGAAGATCGGTTATCCGGTTGTTCTCCGTCCTGCATATACACTTGGAGGAAGCGGCGGCGGTATCGCCAACAATGAGGAGGAATTTGTAGAGATACTTATGAACGGTCTCAGACTTTCACGAGTTGGACAGGTTCTTGTAGAGAGATGTATCGCAGGCTGGAAGGAGATAGAGTACGAGGTAATGCGTGACGCCAACGGCACATGTATCACCGTATGTAACATGGAAAACCTTGATCCTGTAGGAGTCCACACAGGTGACTCAATAGTAGTTGCACCATCCCAGACTCTTGCAGACAAGGAATACCAGATGCTCCGTAGTGCAGCACTTAATATCATATCAGAGCTTAAGATAACAGGTGGATGTAACGTACAGTTCGCACTTCACCCAACATCATTTGAATACTGTGTTATAGAGGTAAATCCTCGAGTAAGCCGTTCATCAGCACTGGCTTCAAAGGCTACAGGTTATCCTATAGCAAAGGTTTCAGCAAAGATCGCCCTTGGTTACAATCTGGATGAGATACCAAATGCCATTACCAAGAAGACCTATGCCAGCTTTGAGCCTGCTCTTGACTACGTTGTTGTCAAGATACCTAGACTTCCCTTTGATAAGTTCATCAAGGCAGACCATGATCTTACCACACAGATGAAGGCTACCGGTGAGGTTATGAGTATCTGTACAAACTTCGAGGGTGCCCTTATGAAGGCTCTCCGTTCACTGGAGCAGCATGTAGACAGTCTCTGGTCAAGCAGATATAAGGACATGACTGATGAGGAGGTTATCGAGCTTCTCCACAGAGTAGATGACAGAAGAATATATGTTATTGCCGAGGCCATAAGAAGAGGCGTTTCATATGATGAGATATACAATATCACCAAGATAGACAGATGGTTCATTGACAAGATCCATAACCTTGTAAGAAAAGAAAGACAGATCATCCAGTCTAAGGGAGATATCTCTTATGAGCTTATGAAGGAGATCAAGAGAGTTGAGTTCCCTGATAAGGTTATTGCCCGTCTTGTAGGAAAGACAGAACAAGAGATCAGAAAGATGAGATACGACTATGGTATCACAGCTTCATTCAAGATGGTTGATACCTGTGCCGCAGAGTTCGACGCTGCCACACCTTACTATTATTCATGCTTTGACGGTGAAAATGAGGTTGTGGAGGACAACAGCAGAAAGAAGGTAATGATACTTGGTTCAGGTCCTATCAGAATAGGTCAGGGTATCGAGTTCGACTACTGTTCAGTACACAGCACATGGGCATTTGCAAGAAAGGGTTACGAGACCATTATTGTAAATAACAACCCTGAGACTGTAAGTACAGACTTTGATATAGCAGATAAGCTTTACTTCGAACCTCTTACAGCAGAGGATGTTGAAGCTATCGTAAATCTTGAGAAGCCGGATGGTGCGGTAGTACAGTTCGGTGGACAGACAGCCATCAAGCTTACTGAGGCACTTATGGAGATGGGAGTTAAGATCCTCGGAACAAGTGCAGAGAATGTTGACGCAGCAGAGGACAGAGAGCTCTTTGATGAGATCCTTGAGAAGTGCTGTATCCCAAGACCTGCCGGACATACAGTATTTACAAGGGACGAAGCTCTTGAGGCAGCTAACAGCCTTGGATATCCTGTTCTTGTAAGACCTTCATACGTTCTTGGTGGTCAGGGTATGCAGATCGCCATATCAGATAAGGATATAATAGAGTTCATGGATATCATCAACAGATATACCCAGGAACATCCTATTCTTGTAGATAAGTACCTTATGGGTAAAGAGGTTGAGGTTGACGCTGTATGTGATGGAGAGGATATTCTTATCCCTGGTATCATGGAGCATGTAGAGAGAGCCGGAATACATTCGGGTGACAGTATATCCGTATATCCTGCCCAGACCCTTTCACCAAAGGTAAAGAGGATAATAGTTGATTACACCAAGAAGCTTGCTAACAGCCTTCACGTTATAGGACTTATAAACATACAGTTCATAGCCCTTAATGATGAGGTATATGTAATAGAGGTAAATCCACGTTCAAGCCGTACAGTTCCTTATATAAGCAAGGTTACAGGAATACCTATCGTAGATCTTGCCACAAGGGTTATCCTTGGTGAGAAGATAAAGGATATGGAGTACGAACCGGGACTTCAGCCTGAATCAGAATATTTTGCCATCAAGAAGCCTGTGTTCTCATTTGAGAAGATCAGGGGTGCTGAGATAAGCCTTGGACCTGAGATGAAGTCAACAGGTGAATGTCTTGGTATTTCAAAAGATTACAATGAGGCACTGTATAAGGCATTCCTTGGAGCTGGTGTAAATCTTCCTAAGACCAAGAAGATGATACTTACAGTAAAGGATTCCGATAAGATGGACGCAATAGATATCGGAAGAAGACTTGTAAATATCGGCTATGAGATATATTCCACAAGAAGCACCTGCAGAGTACTCAATGAAAATGGTGTACCTGCCAAGCTTATAAACAAGGTAGAGGAGCCATCACCTAACCTTCTTGATCTTATCTTAAGCCACGAGATAGATCTGATCATAGATACTCCTTCACAGGGTATTGAGAAGAGCAAGGATGGATTTGTAATAAGACGTCATGCAGTAGAGACAGGTGTTACATGTCTTACAAGCCTTGACACAGCAGACGCACTCTTAACAAGTCTTGAGACCTCTGCCGACAGAAAACTTTCACTTGTGGATATCAGTGAAATATAGTAGTATAATCTTCTTATAAGAAGCACAATATAAGAAGATGTTACGCTTAAAAATTTAAAAAGAAGGATAACAGGCGTGATGTATGTCACGCCTGTATTTGGTATAGTATATGCATAATACGCCGGCTGATGAGGTATTTATAATCGGACATAAGAATCCTGATACAGATTCCATATGTTCTGCCATTGCCTATGCGAACCTCAAGAATTTAAAGGAAAATAAGTATTTTCCCAAAAGGGCAGGAAAACTGAATAAAGAGACAGAATATGTACTTAAGAGATTTGGAGTTAAGACCCCGGAGCTGCTTTCGGACGTTGACTCCCAGGTTAAGGACATAACCTACAGACTGGTGGATGGAGTGTCGGGAAATATCACCTTAAAGAAAGCATTTGAGCTTATGCAGGAAAATGACGCCACCACACTTCCGGTGGTAGAGAACGGAAAGATCAAAGGTCTTGTTACCGTAGGTGATATAGCAGAGGCTTATTTCCTTACAAATGATTCCGACGTGCTCTATAAGGCGGGAACCACCTGTAAGGATGTTATAGATACCATACAGGGTGAGATACTGGTGGGAGATGAAAATGCAGTTGTTCCCCCAGGTAAGGTCATGATAGGAGCTGCCCACGTAGATGTTATGAGGCAGTATATTAAAGAAAATGACATCGTGATCCTTGGGGACAGGGAGAAACCACAGCATACAGCTATTGAAAATGGTGCAGGGATGCTTATTGTGTGTCTTGTGGATGGTGTTTCTGACAAAGTGCTTGAGGAGGCAGAGGCATCAGGCTGCACTGTGATCATAAGCAGATATGACACATATACTGTTGCGAGGCTTATTGGTCAGAGCATGCCTATAAAGCACTTTATGATAAAGGACAATATATATACTTTCAGGGAAGAAGATACCATAGAGACCCTTAAGGGCGTCATGGCGAAGACCAGATACAGATATTTCCCTGTAGTTGACAAATACGGAATGTACAAGGGCCTTGTATCACGAAGAAACTTTATTGATTCAAGAAAGAAACAGATAATCCTTGTGGATCATAATGAGAGGAGCCAGTCAGTAGATAATATAGACAAGGCTGAGATCCTTGAGATAATAGATCACCACAGGATAGGAAGTGTTGAGACTGTGGCTCCTGTTTATTTCAGAAATCTGCCTCTCGGCTGTACGGCTACCATCATATATATGATGTACAAGGAGCAGAATATTTTCCCTGACAGGACTACAGCTGGCCTTATGTGTGCCGCCATACTTTCGGATACGCTTATGTTTAAGTCCCCTACCTGTACACCGGTGGATGAACTGTATGCCAAGGAGCTGGCAGGTATAGCGGAGATAGATCTTAAGGAGCTTGCCATGTCCATGTTCACAGCCGGAAGCAATCTTACGGGAAAGACCACTGAGGAGATACTCCATCAGGATTACAAGAAGTTCGATGTGGGTGATAAGGTCGTAGGCATAGGGCAGATAACATCCATAAGCAAGGATGAGCTTGATGATATAACGGCCAAGATGAAGAAGTATATGAAGGATACGGAATTTACCGATTGCGATATATGCCTGTTCATTATGACGGACATACTGGATGAAGGTTCAGGAGTGCTGTGCAAGGGAAGTATTGCCAGGCAGCTGTGCCAGGTGGCATTTGGCAAGTCTTTTGATGATGACTATGCATATGTGGACGGACTTGTATCCAGAAAGAAACAGGTTGTGCCGGAGCTTATACGTGCCATGGAGAAGCTTTAGTACCATATAAATAACAGATAAATACCGGGTGAATATGAAGATATATACAGCAAATCAGTATATGAGGGATGTATTCTCGGAGAAGGTATACAAGATATCATTAAATGCAGGCTGCACATGTCCTAACAGGGATGGAACCAGAGGATATGCAGGCTGCATTTTCTGTAGTGAATCAGGCTCCGGAGATTTCTCCCAGAAAAGAAATTTAAGTATAACTGAACAGATAGAAAAGGCAAAGGAAAGGGTAAAGGGGAAGTTTAAGGGTGATCGTTACATCGGATACTTCCAGTCATTTACCAATACCTACGGAGACCTTGATGTGCTCCGGGGCAAGTTTATGGAGGCTATAGAAAATGACAGCATATGCGGGCTGTCCATAGCCACAAGACCCGACTGTATTGATGAAAGAGTTGTGGCTGTTCTTGATGAGTTATGCCGTATAAAGCCTGTATGGGTGGAGCTGGGGCTTCAGACCATACATGAGGATACCGCAAGGCTTATAAACAGGTGCTATGAGCTTTCTGAGTATGACGCCGCAGTTTCCCTGCTTAAGACCATAGATGTCCATATAATAACTCATATGATAATAGGTCTTCCTTACGAGACCAAGGAGGACATGGTGGCGACTGCCGGGTATATAGGAAAGTCAGGAGTGCAGGGCATAAAGTTCCAGCTCCTTCATGTGCTTAAGAATACAGCCTTGTGTGAAATGTATGAGAGAGGTGACTTTGAGGTGCTGACACTGGATCAGTATATAGATATCCTGAGAGCCTGCATAGAAGTCATACCGGATGATATGGTGGTACACAGGCTCACAGGGGATGGACCTAAGAGTCTTCTTGTTGCTCCGCTATGGAGCGGTGACAAGAAGAGAGTGTTAAATGAGATCAACAGACGGGTGCTTAATGATTGATCGATCCTGCTGTCCTTCAATTATCTCGGCAGCAGTCATAAAAAGCAGGATATTCTGCCTGTTGTCGGGATCGAGCTTTCTGAATTTAGTTATCAGGGTGTTCTCGTCTGAGGAACACAGGCTTCCGTAGGTGAATACCCGGAACATTTCGCCGGGCTGTTTGTCCCGGTCACATATATCCATGCAGACCAGATATATTATGTGCATGATATTTACCTTGTAGAAATAGCACAGCTTCACAAGGGTGTTGATATCCGGCTGCCTTACACCGGTCTCAAAGTGGGAGTAGGCAGAGGTTGTTATCCCTATGTGTTGTGCCAGCTCCTCCTGGGTAAGGTTATTCATTATCCTCATGTCCTTCATAAATGTGCATATGTTGTTCATAGTATGTACTCCTTTTTAGTTTCATGTATTCTTTGATGATACGCCTGTCAGGTATATCTATGCCGTTATAAAGCTTCAGCAATTCCACCTGATCCGGGTCAGGATTTACGGCTTCGGTGGATTGGGGCTCTTCGGTATCTTCCGGAAATCGTGAATCATAATGATAATTTCCTGCGTCGTCGCACACCAGCACCGCAGGTTCTTTTTTTCTCTCGTAGCTTTTAATGCTGGCATTTGCCCTGGTGAAGGCAAAAAGAAAATCATAATCCAATATCTCTGACAAGAGATTTATCTGGTCTATGCAGGGGAGACAGACGCCGCTTTCGTAGTTGGCATAGCCGCTTCTTGACAGCCCCAGCATAAGTCCCAGCTCCCGTTGGCTCAGGTTCTTTTTCTTTCTGTAGTGTCGGAGAAGCCTGCAGAACATATCCTTGTTCCCGGCTGTGGCAGCAGGTGGTGTATTGTTGTTGCTGCTGTTGGTGTTTTTCCTGGGCATTTTATTCCTCCTTGGTGTTTTTGCGGCTGATATCCGCCGCCTTTTTAATTTGTGAAACAAATAAGCTTATGTAGTTCATGCAGGTGAAGTATACAACGAAAAAAACCGAAAATTGTCCCTATGGGTATAACTGGTATGCTTTATGGGTATAATTGGTATATTTGCTGGGGAAATATGTCAAATAATATTTCTTCTTCTTTTTTTGTCTGGAATAATGTAGAATAGAAGAAGCGTTTATAAAAGTATACGGAGGAGAAAGTATAATGAGCAGAGCTGATGAGTTATTTATCAACATGTGTAAGGATATAATAGAAAACGGATACAGCACCGAGGGGGAAAAGGTGAGACCAAAGTGGGAGGACGGACAGTATGCCTACACCATAAAGAAGTTCGGTGTGGTGAACAGGTATGACCTTTCAAAGGAGTTTCCTGCCATAACTCTCAGGAAAACCTACATAAAGTCAGCCATAGACGAGATACTGTGGATCTGGCAGAAGAAATCCAATAATGTCAATGATCTTAAGAGCCATATATGGGATAGCTGGGCTGATGAAGACGGCTCCATAGGAAAGGCATACGGATACCAGCTTGGTGTGAAGCACAAGTATAAAGAGGGAATGATGGACCAGGTGGACAGGCTTTTATATGATCTTAAGACCAATCCATACAGCAGAAGAATGATGACCAATATCTATGTTCATGCTGACCTGTCTGAGATGAACCTTTATCCATGTGCCTACAGCATGACCTTTAATGTTACCGGAGACAGGCTTAATGCGATCCTTAACCAGCGTTCACAGGATGTTCTTGCTGCAAATAACTGGAATGTTGTCCAGTATGCGGTACTGCTCCATATGATAGCCCAGGTGTCAGGCTTCAAGGCGGGAGAACTTGTGCATGTTATAGCGGACGCACATATATATGACAGACATATACCTATTGTTAAGGAGCTTATAAGCAGACCGACATATCCGGCACCTAAGTTCAGCATGAATCCGGATGTTAAGAACTTCTATGATTTCACACTGGATGATTTCACCATAGAGGATTATGTTACCGGCCCGCAGGTTAAGAACATACCTATAGCAATATAACAGATACAGAAATGGAGAGGGATATTTGCCATGAAGATGATAGCAGCAGTAGACAGGAACTGGGGTATAGGATATAAGGGAGAGCTTCTTACAAGGATATCTGCAGACCTTAAAAATTTTAAAGCACTTACCATAGGCGGCACGGTCGTTCTTGGAAGAAAGACCATAGAGGGATTTCCGGGGGCCAGACCTCTTCCGGGGAGGAAGAATATAGTTTTAAGCAGAAATAAGGAGCTTGATATAGAAGGAGCAACGGTTGTACACTCTATAGAAGAGCTTAAGGAAGCTTTGGCAGGGCAGGAGAGCGATAAGGTATTTGTTATAGGGGGAGCGTCTGTTTATGAACAGCTCCTGCCATATTGTGACGGAGCGGTTATCACGAAGATAGATGAAGAATTTACTGCGGACGCATATCTTCCTGTGCTTGATGATACGGATGGATGGCAGACAGTAGATGAGTCAGAGGAATATGAGGAGAAGGGACATAGGTTCAAATTCTATACTTATGTAAACAACAATCCTGAAAACTTGTGATAATAGACAAAAACGACTTTGATTTTTTGATATTTTTAACAATTTTTATTTGTATATTTTAATTCCATGTGATACAATTTTTATATTGGTTACGTTGGGATGTGTACATCCCATTAAATGATCTGCCAGACAGGATCCGGCGGAAATTTTTGCATGTTTTTTTGGAGGAGTAGACATGGAGGAAATTAAGATTACATCTGGAACAGGATTTGAGGGTTATGAGATCGTGGAGTATGGTCCATATAAGTTTACACAGATAATATTGAGCTCAAATTTTGTTAAGGAAATTGGTTCATCGATCGCAGATATTGCAACAGACAGAAGCAGCGTTTATCAGGCGAAGCTTGACGGTGCAATGAATGATTCCATTGTTGCATTTAAGGAAATGGTCGCTGAGACATCATACAATGGAGTTATTGGATTTAATATCAATGTTGTTGACTACTCAAGTAATGTATCCGCAGTTGTTGCCAGCGGTACACTTGTCAAGGTGAACAAAGAGTATGTATCTGAGTTCCAGAAGGCTAATTTTGTAAGAAATGAGCTGTATGTAATGAACTACTATAACAAGGCAGTTCCGAGAGCGGTCAAGGTAATACTTGCGTCAGAGGGGGACGGAACAAAGATCGCTGCCTGGTTTAACAATTACAGCCGTGAGGATATCAAGGCGATCAAGGCAGATATAGAGTTTGTTAATATATACGGAGACATAACAACGCTTACGGGCGTTGACTTCGTATTTGACAGTCAGATCAATCTGTCGCTTTTAAAGTCAGATTATGCAGACTGCAAACTTCCTGATAAGTACATAAAGCTTATTTCAAGCTCAAAGGTTTATATAAAGAAGTATGTAACATCAAGAGGCGTATACTCATGCGGAGACGATCCTATTGATATTAACTTAAGTCCTGTTAAGTTCAATGCCCTGAAGAACAAGAGAGGTCTTGACGCTGTTGCAAATTACAAGTCAGACGGACTTGTATGGACATGTAACTGCGGACATGTAAATGAGGGCGGCGCAGAGGAATGTGTAATATGCGGAAGAAAGCAGGAAGATCTTAAGAGCGCTGTTACATTTGACTATGAGCCAATGCTTGCAGAAATGCAGACCAAGGAGTATGTGGTTGAACTTAAGGATATACTTAAGAAATACCTTCCAAGTCTTGACGCAAGCATAAGAATTCAGTTACTGGAGATCATGGAATCGGGAAGCCAGTACGAGCGAAAGAGAGGAAACGCTAAGGATACGGTTATCGAGAAGATTGAAAATCTGTTCCTTGGCCTGTAAACAGTAGAATATGCAGCAATATATGTTGCAGATCGTAAACAAGCTTAAAGAAAAGGGCTATGTGAAACTAAACCCTGACACTAACAACGTATATGGTCGAGCCGAGGGCGGTACCATATACGTTGTTGTCATAGGTAGCGGTCATAACCTTAATGCGGACGATCTGAAGAGATTTAACAATAAGATAATAAGTGACATTTCCCAGGACACAGACAAGGACATAAGGTTGTTGAACATATTGTTAATGCCGGATGGTATTTTCGATGACCGGATAAATCATATGATAGAGGTTATGGATAACCTGTGGCTGTTCACTGAGGATTATGGAAAGTTTTATATCTTTGAAAATCAGATAGGCGATTTTGATGGTCTTGCAGATATACTCGACCATGAGATAAAGATCGAGAAAAAGAAGGACAGTAACAGGATCCTCAGGATATTCGGTGTTGTTACTCCTGTATTGCTTGCCGTAAATGTGATTATATTTTTCCTGGACAGCATACTTACAAGAAAATATAATTTCAGGCTTAATTACTATCTTGCCATAAATCCTTCGGCGGTCATTGAAGGCCATCAGTATTATCGTCTGTTCACTGCTATGTTTGTACATTTTGGCATAGAACATCTGGTGAGCAATGTGATCATACTTGAAGCTCTTGGAGCAAGGGTGGAGCATTTGCTGGGAAAGGTGATATATCCAATATGCTATATAGCTACAGGGCTGGCAGCGTCCATCGGATCCCTTGCAGCATGTTATCTGGGACACACATACGATTACGCGGGTGGAGCCTCGGGGGCATTGTTTGGACTTATGGGACTGCTTATAGTAATGGCGTCCTTTAACAGGGGACGCGTGGGAGATATTTCCTTAAGAAATCTTCTTATGCTGTGCCTTCTCACCATTGCAAACGGATATGTGTCGGATGGCATAGATAATGCCGCCCACATAGTGGGGCTGGTATTTGGAATAGTCCTTGGACTTTTAATGACACCCTACTATCAAAAGGTTGTAAAGAAACGCTTTTTATGATAAAATTCCAAGGTGATTATAAATACATAGGAGCAATTAAAAGTGGCTACAGGAATTAGTATGTCCAGCGTAAATAAAATAAAGGAACTTGCTGAAAACGGAGAGTATGGTCTTGCATTAGATATACTTGAGAATCAGGATCTGTCCAAATCCTTAAGCCCTCAGTTTATAAGAGTGTGCGGAGAGATTTATTACGAGAACCATAAGTACCATGAAGCGAGGGCGGCTCTGGTGAGAGCACACTCCATGGCACCTGCAGGAAATAAGATCCTCTTTTCGCTGATACAGCTGTATCTGACCATGGGTCTCAGAACGCTGGCAGATAAGTATTATGAAGTGTACAAATTTAATCTTGAAGGCAGAGAGGATGTCGGAAAGATACGTTTGGAGTATCTGTTTGCCAAGGCAGACAGAAAGCCGGTGCCTGAGCTTCACGCCATACTGGTATCGGCAAATGATAAGGAAAAGGCAGAGCAGTGGGAATACGAGCATCTGCTTATTCTTGCTGCCTTAAAGGAACAGGAGAAGCTTAAGTACGAGGGAGAAGTATTTAAGGCGACATACAAGAAGTCTATCTACATAGATGGTGTAAATGAACTCCTGGCAGGAACTGCCGATCCTGAAAAGGAATTGTATTGCTTCCCTGAAAATGAGGTCGCTGATGACGCTGCCGAGGACGCTGATACAAGAAAGATGGAGGAGAAAGTTCTTGAGGCGGATGACTACAGACTTAATCCTACAGCTCCTACCATAACTCTCATGGTTGAAAATGATGAACCTGTTTCAAGTGCAATGAAGATCAAACAGACTCTTGCAAGAAATAAGGCTAAGAGAGAAGAAAAGAAAGAAAAGAAGAAGCTTGCCAAGGCTGAGGCTGAAAGCAATGCACAGGATACAGAGGGTGAAAACCCAGAGACCGCTTCCGAGAAGCACGAGAAGAAGGGCTTCTTTAAGCGGAGGATGTCAAAGCAGGAAGAGGAGGAGATCATAGAGGCTCTTGCAGGAATAAAGGAGAGCAATGATGATAATACCACACTTCTTAACAAGATAATGGATGAGGAAGAGGCTCAGACAGAGAATAACGAGGCTGGCGAAGATACCGGCAAGACTGAGGAGAAGCTTGAAACACCACAGGCTGCGGAGGCTGACGTCACAGAAAAAATTGAAGCTTCGAAGGAGACTGAGACAAGAGAAGAGTCTAAGGTTTCAGAGACAGTTGAGTCCGTGGAGGAAATTGAAGTTTCAAAGGAAATCGAGACATCGGAAGCTGATAAGACTGTTGAGGCCGGTGCCGAAGAAACAGAACAGTCTGTTGAGACTCAGGAAGTTGAAGATCAGGCTGTTGACAGCGGTGAAGAAAACACCGATACAGTGCAGGCTGAGATTAAGGACACTGGTAGTGAGAAAAACACTGAAACAGTTGTTGAAGGTGATACATCTGAGGCTGATGAGGTGGCGGTTGCTCCGGTACGCAAGTCTATAGTTCTTGAGAGCGTAAAGATAAAGCCTGATATAAGTGATATTAAGATAACAACTATGTCCGGGGATGATGATCCTTCAGATGATTTTGATCCGATGTTTGATGAAGACGATCTGGATGATCAGATAAACAGCATTATAGAAAGCGAAATTAATGGAGACAAAGATTCTCTCGCATATAATGATGTTGTACGGGAAGTTGAACAGCAGGAAATGGAGAGAAAGCGTAAGCGTGATGAGCGTGTAAGCTCAGATATGGGGCTTGATAAGGATAAGGACTCCATGATATCGAACATGGGTCTTACAGAAGACAGTATGAGCTACAAGGCGAATGCTTCGGCTGACAGCTCTGACGGCAAGGATGTATCTCCTGAACAGGCGTCAGATAAAACAGAACTTTCCGGCACTGAAGCTACAGCGGAAAGCAGTGGAACACATACTGCTGATGTTGAAGGAAAGCTCAGTTCAGTGGCTGTAACGGATAAAGATAATACAGACAGTAAAGAAAACACAGAAACAGATAAGAATAATGATTCTGATGATGATACAGAGGAGTTTGATTTCATAAGTGTCGATGAAGACGAGGAAGTTTCGTTTGCAGAAAATGCAGATAAAGATGACATGGTCACAATAGATCATTCACAGATCCCTGACTCTGTGGAAGAGGTAGAGATTGAGGATCTGGCAAAATCAGAGGATGTAAAGATCGTAGATCTTATGGATACTCTCACAGATGTCAGTGAGGCTTCGGTAGATATAGCTGAAGCGGTTTCTGAACATGAAACTGAAGCTGGAACCGAGGAGGTCACTGCGGAGATTAAGCCGGAGGCGGAGGCTGATCAGGAAACCACTCCGATAGTTGAGACTGAGCCGGAAGCGGAAACCTTAGAGTCTGTGGTTGAAACAGAAACTGAGGAAACTGTGACAGAGATCAAAACAGAAGAAGAAACAGCAGAGACTGAAGCCGATCCGGTTGAAACAACAGAAAACGAAACGACAGAAATAACAGAAGCTGAAGCGGAAGAAACTGTTGAATCTGAAACGACAACTGAGGCTGAAACAGAGGCAGTGACAGAAACTGAAATTGAGAATGAGGTTGAGCCGGAGACAGTGGCAGAAGCGGAAGCTGAAATTGAACCGAAGACGGTAACAGAAGCTGAACCTGAGGTTGAGCCGGAGACAACGGCAGAAGATGTAGCTGAGATTGAACCGGAAGGGGTGGCAGAAATCAAAGCTGAACCGGAGAAAGCTGCAGAGGAAGAAACCGAGGCTGGACTTGAGCCGGAGGAGATAACAACTCCTGATGAACTTGATCAGATGTTAAGGGAGATTGAGATGATCTCCAGAGAGAATGAGAAGATAGTCAAGGAGTATGAAGATACTGCCAAGGCTGAGGAAGTACAGCCGGTAGAGGAAGAAGAACCGGAACCGGTAAAATACGGTTTCCAGTCAGATAAGCTTGTAGGTGACGAAGGCTATGAATTCCCAATATTCAGATCAGAACTGTTCCCTGAGTATAACAGTGATGATAAGAATGGCGGTAACAAAGTATTTAATCCTGATGATATCAAACTTGAAAATCAGGAGAAAATAGATGAACATCTTGCAGAAGAGGAGGCACTCCTTAAGGAGACTGATGAGCTGCTTGCACGGCTTGGGATCGAATTGGGAACCAAGTATTATTCCGGTACGGATTACTTTACGAAGGAACAATTTGAGGAAGACCATGAGGCAGTAAAGAAGATGGATGCCAGTATTAATCAAAAACAAGATAAAAAAACAAAGGAAGATAATTCAAGATTCAAATTAAGATAATTATTAAATATAATTTTGTTTACTTGACTTGAATGTATTAATGGAAGGAGGCGAACAAATTGGCTATGGATCAAACAGAGGCAATGATTGCTGCAATCAAAGCCCAGCTTGAAAAAGAAAGAGCTGCTGAAGCCGCAAAACAGAAGCGTCTTGAAGAAGAAGAGGCGCTTAAAAATGGGGGAAAGAAAAAAGCCGACGACAGTGGCAAAAAGAGCCAATACAAAACATTATCTGCTGAAGAGTTAGCTCGTATCGAGGAAAAGAAACGACGCAAGAAGCTTGAGGCCATGGGTCTTGACCCTGATGAAGTTTTTGCTAAAGAAAAAGCAGAAAAAGAGGCTGAGGAGGCTGCAATGCAGCCGGTAACAGATAAGAATGACAATAAGGATAAGAAGGAAGAAAAGAAACCCGCAGGAGGCCTTGGCGGCTTAGGCGGAGGTCTTGGTGGTCCGAGCCTTAGTCTTAATCTTGGTGGTATTGCCGGTGATGATGATGACGACGTACCTACACTCGGTGGCGGCTTAGGTGGAGGCCTTGGAAGCACCGGAGGTCTTGGCGGCTTAGGTGGTGGTCTTGGTGGCCTTGGCGGAGGTCTTGGCGACAAGGACAAGGATGAGAAGTCAAAGGATAAACCATCACTTGGAATTGATACAGATATTAAGAAGCCTGTATCCGGTGGCGTGAAGTCAGACATGAAGGCAGAGAAGGAAACCTTCTCCGAGGATACAGAATCTGTTATCTCTGATGATGATACAGAGTGGGTTGCAGGCAAGAATGTCAAGGTTAAAGAGGTTAAGACTCCGAAGGGCAATGATGCAAATGGTGATCTGTTCAGTATTCTTCCTGACAGAGACGCAACAGCAGGAAATGATGTCAACTCAATGTACGACATTGACGATGATGACGAAGATGAAGATTTCCTTGGAGCAGGTATAAAGAACCTTTCTAACATTGATGAGACAAGTGAAGAAGAACTTGCCAGAAAGAAAGCTGAGGAAGAGGCTAAGAAGAAGGCTGAGGAAGAAGCCAAGAAGAAAGCCGAAGAGGAGGCCAAGAAGAAGGCTGAGGAAGAGGCTAAGAGAAAGGCAGAAGAGGAAGCCAAGAGAAAGAAAGCCGAGGAAGAGCGTAAGAAGATCGCTGCCGAGAAGGCTAAGGCTGAGAAGGAAGCTAAGAAGAAGCAGGCAATCGACAATGCAAAGAACAGAGCTGAGGAAGCCAAGAAGGTTGCCGAGACAGCCAAGAAGACAATAGATGAGGCTGAGAAGGCTGAAGTAGAGCTCACAAAGCAGATTGAAGAGTATGCTAAGAAGCGTGAGGATTATGATCTCAAGCTTAAGGCTGACGCTGACGCTAAGGCTAAGGCAAACTCAGAGCTTCTTGAGAAGGAAGAGGCTAAGCTTAACAGTGATGTTGAGGCACTTAAGAAGCAGATCGACGAGAATAAGAAGACTGCCAAGGAAGAGTCTGATAAGATCCTGAGCGGAATTGATACAGAAGAGATCAAGAATAAGATCATCAATGACGCACAGGCTGCTGCTGATGAAGCTATCAAGAAGCTTGCAGATACCAAGAAGGCAAATATCGATAAGTATGAAGCTGATTATGCTGAGGCTGTCAAGAAGTTTGAAGCTGACGCTAAGAATATCGAGGATACAAAGAACAACGCTATTGAGGCAGCTAAGAAGAAGAAGGCTGACGCAGAGGCGTCTGCTGATAAGCTTGTAAAGGAAGCTGCAGGAGATAAGGAACGTGCAGGAGTTATCTTCAGTGATTCCAAGAAGGCTGAAGAGGAGGCTTCAAATAACCTGAAGAACACCTCAGACATGGAGGCTGAGTCAAGCAAGAAACTTGATAAGCTCACAAACAGCCATAAGGATATCCTTAACAGAGAGAGCGAGGCTCACAAGAAGGAGTCCGCAGCATCTAAGGCATGTTCAGACGCAGAGAAGGCATTAGAGGCAGCTAAGAAGGAAGAAGAGAGAATCAAGAAGCTTCTCGATGAAGCAATCAAGAAGAAGGAAGAGGCAGACGCTAAGATCAAGACAGTTACTGCCGATCTTGAGAAGGCAAAGGCTGAGATCAAGACCATCAGTGATGAAAAGGCTGCTTCCGATAAGGAGATCACCGAGGTTAAGAAGGATGTTGAGTCCTTCAAGAAGGCAAAGGCTGAGGCTCAGGAAGCCCTTGATGCAGCTAAGAAGTCTCTTGTTGAGGCTGAGGATCTTCTTTCAAAGGCTCAGGATATTGAAGAGCAGGCTGAACAGATCGTTGAAGAAGCAAAGATCACAGAAGAGGTTGAGCTTAAGAATGCAGAGGCTGCCGCTAAGGAAGCTAAGGATAAGCTTGAGGCAGATAAGAAGGACAGCGAGAAGAAGCGTGAAGAGTATCTTGCTTCAGAGGAAGAAAATTACGCTACTGCAGAGTCGGCAGAGCTTACAAAGGTTAAGACCGCAGCGCTTAAGGCTGATAAGGAAGCTGCTGATGTTAAGGCAAAGGCAGAGGCTGACGCCAAGAAGCTGTTAAGCGACGCAGACAAGAAGGAAAGCGAACTTAAGAAGAAGATATCTGATCTCAGAACAGAGCAGGCAGAGAGAGTTGTTGCCCGTAAGCAGGCTGCCAAGGAAGAGAAAGAGGCAGTTGAGGCTAAGAGGAGCAAGGATCTTGAGTCTATTATAAAGGCTGAGACAGAGGTGAAGAATACTCTTGAGGATCACAGAAATAAAGCGAGCGCAGCAAAGGCTGTTCTTGAAAAGGCTATAAAGAGAGAAGAAGAGGCTCGTAAGGAAGCTGAACTTCTTGAGCAGGGTAAGGAAGAAGAGGCTGCTAAGCTTGCGTCAGAGGCAGAGGCTGCTGATGGTGTACAGGTTGAGGAGCAGGATACATCATCTATCGATGAAAAGCGTAAGGCACTTCCTAAGGAAGCTAAGTATCTGTATAAGTATCTCAGTGTAAATCCTGCAGGTGGCCAGATAGTAAATATCCTCCAGACAATAAAGATGGATTCCAACAGAACAAAGAACCTTGTAGTTCTCGGTCTTCACGGATTCGGTCTTGCAAATATCGGAGAGGATTTTGCCAGAACATATCTTGATCTTGGATGGTGCAAGAATGCAGCAAAGGCTAAGATCAGTGCAAAGGGTATCAACTCAGCAAGCAAGGATAAGCTTACAGGTGCTATGAATAAGCTTAAGGGCGGATGTCTCATAATCGAGAATGCCGGCCTTGTAAGACCTGATAAGTTTAAGGAAATCATAGAGTTATGTGCACCTGAGAAGAGTGATGTTAAGATAATCCTGACAGGTGAGAAGGTAGCTCTTTCAAATATGCTTGCAGACAATATGAGTCAGGCAAGACACTTTAATAACAGAGTTTACTTTGATCAGATCCAGGAAGCAAACATGGTTGATATTGCCAAGGGATACATGAGTGAGAAGGGATATAAGCCTGAGAGCGGCATGAGCGGAACTATCAAGAAGCTGCTTATGTCTATGGAAACAGGAAATATCGACAGACTTCTCAAGGCGGTAGATGATGGTATAGCAAGAGCTGAAGCCAGAGATCCGCTTTCAAAGAAGCTTTTAAAGACAGATATCCAATAATATCCAATAAATAATTTTGTTGATATAATTTGTTGAAAATAATGGCATCTATGCTTATAATTGTATTATTATAGGCTGGATGCCATTTTTAGTTAAAGGGAGAAGATACCATGCCAACCATGGATATAGGAATAGATTTAGGAACATCAAATGTACTTGTGTATGTGAGAGGAAGGGGAATTGTCATAAACCAGCCTTCCGTAGTGGCGTATGATGTTTATTCGAAGAAGATACTGGCTATTGGAGCCAAGGCTAAGAAGATGATAGGTAAGGCACCTGAGAATATAGAGGTTGTGAGACCTCTTAAGAAGGGCGTTGTGTTTGACCTTACCATTACAGAGAGGATGTTAAAGGCATTTATCAAGACGGCCATGGAGAAACGTATAAGCGTAGGAAGACCCAAGGTGTGTGTGTGCGTGCCAAGTGGTATAACAGAGGTAGAGAGAAGGGCTGTTGAGGACGCAGTATACAGAACCGGAGCCAAGACTGTTTACGTTCTGGAGGAACCGTTGGCTGCCGCTATAGGAACATCCATTGATATAAACAGTGCCAGAGGAAGTATGGTGGTGGATATCGGCGGAGGTACTACGGATATTGCAGTGGTATCCCTTGGAGGCACAGTGGAAAGCCAGTCCATAAAATGTGCCGGCGACGATTATAATGCTGCCATGATAAAGTATGTAAGGAGAAAATATAATCTTCTTATAGGTGAGCAGACAGCAGAGAATGCCAAGATCGCCATAGGATCAGTTTATGAAAGACCTGAGGAACTTACATATACAGTTAAGGGAAGAGATCTTATAAGAGGGCTTCCTAAGGGAATAACCATAAATGCAAATGAGACCATAGAAGCCTTCAGTGAACCTACCATGCAGATACTGAATGCCATACACGGAATACTTGAGGTGGCACCTCCGGAGCTGGTTGCGGATATTTCAGTTTCAGGAATCACACTGACAGGTGGCGGAAGCTTGATGTATGGAATGGACAAGCTTATAAAGGAGAAGACCGGCATTGACACATATGTAAGTGATCGGGCACTTGAAGCTGTAGTACTTGGCGCCGGCATGGCTGAGAATATTCCTGAATACAGCAAAGGGACAGAATAATTTACCATGAAAGAATTTTTACCTGTAAATAAAGAAGATATGAATAAGAGAGGATGGGAACAGCCGGACTTCGTGTTTGTCACGGGGGATGCGTATGTTGACCATCCTTCATTTGGCTCTGCGATCATAAGCAGAGTACTGGAGGCCCATGGATATAAGGTCTGCATGATACCGCAGCCTGACTGGAAGAGGGACGACAGCATAGATGTGTTTGGCGAACCGAGACTGGGATTTCTGGTCTGCGGGGGAAATATGGACTCTATGGTCAATCACTACACTGTAAATAAAAAACACAGAAGCAGGGACGCATATTCTCCCGGAGGAGTTATGGGACTGCGTCCGGATTATGCCACTGTGGTGTACTGTAATCTCATCAGGAGAACCTACAAGAACACTCCTATAATCATAGGCGGTATAGAGGCCAGCCTCAGAAGGCTTGCCCACTATGATTACTGGTCTGACAAGCTTAAACATTCTATCCTTATAGATTCCCAGGCTGATATCATATCCTACGGCATGGGCGAGAAAAGCATGGTTGAGATCGCAGACGCCCTTGACAGCGGTATTGATGTAAAGGATATATCATTTGTCAAGGGAACAGTTTATAAGACCAAGCATTTAGAGGATGTATATGATTATAAGCTTCTGCCGTCGTACGAGGAGCTTCAGGCTGACAGGCTGAAGTACGCGGAGAGCTTCGGGATCCAGTATAAAAATACGGATCCGTTTGTGGCAAAAACCCTGGTTGAGGGTTACGGTAACAGGGGGTATGTGGTACAGAACCCACCTGCCATGCCTTTGACTGAGATGGAAATGGATGACGTATACGATCTGCCATACATGAATGACTATCATCCTATGTACAGGGAGAGTGGCGGTATACCTGCCATTTCCGAGGTTAAATTCAGTCTTACCAGCAACAGAGGGTGCTTTGGGGGCTGCAGCTTCTGTGCCTTGACCTTCCATCAGGGAAGGATAGTGCAGACAAGAAGCCACGAGTCCATCATAAAAGAAGCTGTAAATATGACAAAGGATCCTGATTTTAAGGGATATATACATGATGTGGGAGGCCCTACGGCGAATTTCAGACACATGGCATGTAAGAAACAGGAGAAATATGGAGCCTGTCCAGAGAAGCAGTGCCTTTTCCCTAAACCGTGCAAAAATCTTGTGGTGGATCACAAGGATTATCTGGATCTTCTTGCCAAGCTCAGGAACATAGAGGGCGTGAAAAAGGTATTTGTACGTTCCGGTATAAGATTTGACTATGTTATGGCAGATAAGGATGACAGGTTCTTAAAGGAGCTGTGCAGATATTATATAAGCGGTCAGCTTAGAGTGGCTCCGGAACATATAAGCGATAATGTGCTTAAGCTTATGGGAAAGCCGGAGAATTCTGTATATGAGGCATTTATAAATAAATACCGTAAGGTGAATAATCTGACTGGCAAGGAACAGTATCTTGTGCCTTATCTCATGTCATCCCATCCGGGTTCCACCATGAAGGACGCTATTGCTCTGGCGGAGTATATAAGGGATATAGGGTACATGCCGGAACAGGTTCAGGATTTCTATCCTACGCCTTCGACCATATCTACCTGCATGTACTATACCGGTGTGGATCCGAGAAATATGGAGAAGGTTTATGTGCCGAGAAATCCCCATGAAAAGGCTATGCAGAGGGCACTTATCCAGTACAGGAAGCCGGAGAACTATGATCTTGTAAAGGAAGCTCTTATAAAAGAACACCGTGAAGATCTGATCGGTTTTGGGGAGAAATGTCTCATAAGACCGAGAAAGCCTGTGGCAGATACAGATAAAAAATCCCATGCCGGAAGGAATGACAATGCTGTAAATGATAATGGAAGAATTGACAATAAACATAAAAGAAAAGGCGGCAGTAAAAACATTAATAAAAACAGCATTCCGGATGGCAAGAGAAATGCCGGTAAAAATAATAACAGACAGGATGACAGAAATAACACCGGCAGAAATAACACCGGGGTGAAAAATAAATCTCGTGAAAACCGAAAAAAACACAGATGAAGTGCGAAAAACGGCACGTTTCATCATGACTTGTATTGTTTTTAGAACAGACTAAAGGGGCAAATTATATTGCACCCTTTTTTCTTTTGTGATAGAATGAGTGCAGTCTATGTAGTTTAATGGAATATTTGTAAGGAATTTTAAAGGATTTTTCTCAGAATATTTCACTGAACACATCTAAAATATTTCATGGAGGATAAAGGATATGTCAAAGAAAATCGTTTTAGCTGGCGCATGCCGTACAGCTATCGGAACAATGGGTGGTGCACTCTCAACAACTCCAGCACCAGTATTAGGATCAATCGTAATCAAGGAAGCTTTAAAGAGAGCTGGTGTTCCAGCTGACAAGGTAGACCATGTATACATGGGTTGTGTAATCCAGGCTGGTCTCGGACAGAACGTTGCCCGTCAGGCTTCAATCAAGGCTGGTCTTCCAGTTGAGACAACAGCAGTTACAGTAAATGTTGTATGTGGTTCAGGTCTTAACTGTGTAAACATGGCCGCACAGATGATCGAAGCAGGCGATGCTGATATCGTTGTTGCAGGTGGTATGGAAAACATGTCAATGGCTCCATATGCAGTAATGCAGGGTCGTTACGGTTACAGAATGAATGATGGCAAGTTAGTAGATACAATGGTACATGATGCTCTCTGGGATGCATTCAATGATTACCACATGATCAAGACAGCTGACAATATCTGTGAGCAGTGGGGACTTACTCGTGAAGAGCTCGATGTGTTTGCAGCTAACAGCCAGGCTAAGGCAGTTGCAGCTCAGGAAGCTGGCGCATTTGACGCTGAGATCGTTCCTGTAGAGATCAAGAAGAAGAAAGAGACAGTTGTATTTGCTAAGGATGAGGGTCCAAGACCTGGAACAACTCCAGAGACACTTGCAAGACTCAGAACTATCAACCCTAACGGATTTGTTACAGCAGGTAACGCTTCAGGTATCAATGATGGTGCTGCAGCTATCGTTGTAATGAGCGAAGAGAAGGCTAAGGAACTTGGCGTTAAGCCAATGGCTACATGGGTAGCTGGTGCACTTGGCGGTGTTGATCCTTCAATCATGGGTATCGGACCTGTTGCATCAACAAAGAAGGTTATGGCTAAGACAGGCCTTAAGATCGAAGATTTCGATATCATCGAGGCAAATGAGGCATTTGCAGCTCAGTCAGTAGCCGTTGGTAAGGATCTCGGAATCGACGTTGAGAAGCAGCTTAATCCAAACGGTGGTGCTATCGCACTTGGACATCCGGTTGGAGCTTCAGGATGCCGTATCCTTGTTACACTTCTCCATGAGATGCAGGCAAGAGGTGCTAAGACAGGTCTTGCTACACTTTGTATCGGTGGTGGAATGGGTTGCTCAACAGTCGTTAAGATTGAGGACTAATTATATACAATAAATCAGTTATATAAAGGAGATACCTAATGGAATTCGTTACATACGAGCAGGAAGGTTACGTTGGAATCGTAACAATTAATCGTCCAAAGGCATTAAATGCACTTAACAGTGCAGTTCTTGAAGAACTCGAGGCTACATTTAAGGCTGTAGATTTAGAGGCAACAAGATGTCTTATCCTTACAGGTGCAGGCGACAAGTCATTTGTTGCAGGTGCAGATATAGGAGAGATGTCAACTCTTACAAAGGCAGAAGGTGAAGCCTTTGGTAAGAAGGGTAATGATGTATTCAGAATGATCGAGACATTCCCAATCCCTGTTATTGCAGCGGTTAATGGATTTGCTCTCGGCGGTGGATGCGAGATATCAATGAGCTGTGATATCAGACTTTGCTCTGACAACGCAGTATTCGGTCAGCCTGAGGTTGGTCTCGGTATCACACCTGGATTTGGTGGAACACAGAGACTTGCAAGACTTGTAGGTGCCGGTATGGCTAAGCAGCTTATCTACACAGCAAGAAACATCAAGGCTGCAGATGCTTACAGAATAGGTCTTGTAAATGACGTATTCAAGGCAACAGTAGATGAAGAGGGTAATGTTACAGCAACAGCACAGGAAAATCTTCTTGCAGGAGCAAAGAAGATGGCTGCAGGTATTGCTGCAAACGCACCTATCGCAGTTCGTAACTGCAAGAAGGCAATAAATGATGGTCTTCAGGTTAATATTGATGAAGCTATCGTTATTGAGGAGAAGCTTTTTGGTGACTGTTTCGAGACGGAGGATCAGAAGGCAGGTATGGGCAACTTCCTTGCACCTAAGGATAAGAAGGTTAAGGTTGTTCCATTCCAGAACAAGTAAGATGTGCAGTTAAACTGTATATTTTATCATTAAGATATTATCACTTTCAGGATGGTCCCAACAAACCATCCTAAAAGTGTGATATAAAGGAGAATGGCCGTACAAACGAAACGTATATGAATTTTTATGGTACATTTTCAAAAAAATCATTTAGGAGGAATTGTAAAATGAAGGTTGGCGTAATTGGCGCAGGCACCATGGGACAGGGCATTGCTAAGGCATTTGCCATGGTTGACGGATACGAAGTTGCACTCTGTGATATCAAGCAGGAGTGGGCAGAAGGCGGTAAGGATAAGATCGCTAAGGGCTATGCAAGACTTGTTGAAAAAGGAAAGATGACACAGGAGAAGGTTGACTCAATCCTTAACAGCATTACTCCTGGTCTCAAGGAAGACCTTTGTGCAGATTGTGACCTCATCGTTGAGGCTGCTTTCGAGAACATGGAAGTTAAGAAGACAACATTCTCAGAGCTTGATAAGATCTGCAAGCCAGAGTGTATCTTTGCTTCAAACACATCAAGCCTTTCAATCACAGAGATTGGAAATGGCCTTACACGTCCAATGATCGGTATGCATTTCTTTAACCCAGCAGATCGTATGAAGCTTGTTGAGGTTATTGCAGGTGTTAATACTCCACAGGAGACAGTTGATACAATCGTTAAGATCGCAGAAGAGATCGGTAAGACTCCGGTACAGGTAAATGAGGCTGCTGGTTTTGTTGTAAACCGTATCCTTATCCCAATGATCAACGAAGCTGCTTTCATCAAGATGGAAGGTGTTTCAGATATCGCCGGTATCGACGCTGCTATGAAGCTTGGTGCAAATCATCCAATGGGACCACTTGAGTTAGGTGATTTTGTTGGTCTTGATATCTGCCTTGCAATTATGGATGTTCTCTACAATGAGACAGGCGACAGCAAGTATCGTGCATGTCCACTTCTTCGTAAGATGGTTCGTGGCGGTAATCTTGGTGTCAAGAGTGGTAAGGGATTCTATGTATACAATGCAGATCGTACAAAGACCCCTGTAGATGCTCAGTAATTAAGACGCAAATTGTTTTAGGAGGATAATAAACAATGGATTTCACTTTAGACAAAAAGTATGAAATGGCGCAGAATCTTTTCAGAGAATTTGCCCAGAATGAAGTAAAGCCACTTGCTCAGGAAATCGACGAACAGCACAGATTCCCAAGAGAGACAGTTGAAAAGATGGCTAAATATGGTTTCCTTGGTATTCCAGTAGCTAAGGAAGATGGCGGACAGGGATGTGATCCACTTACATACGTTATGTGTGTAGAGGAGCTTTCAAAGGTCTGCGGTACAACAGGTGTTATTGTTTCAGCACATACATCACTCTGTGTTGACCCAATCCAGACATATGGTACACCTGCACAGAAGGCTAAGTATCTTCCGGATCTTGCATCAGGCAAGAAGCTTGGAGCTTTCGGTCTTACAGAGCCAGGTGCCGGTACAGACGCTCAGGGACAGCAGACAAAGGCTGTACTTGATGGTGACGAGTGGGTTCTTAACGGATCAAAGTGCTTCATCACAAATGGTAAGGAAGCAGACGTATATATCATCATCGCTGTTACAGGTGTTGTTGAGAAGCGTGGTAGAAAGCAGAAGGAAATTTCAGCATTTATAGTAGATAAGGGAACACCTGGATTCACATTCGGTACAAAGGAAAACAAGATGGGTATCTGTGGTTCATCAACATATGAGCTTATCTTCACAGACTGCCGTATTCCTAAGGACGCTCTTCTTGGACAGAAGGGTAAGGGTTTTGGTATCGCAATGCATACACTTGATGGTGGACGTATCGGTATCGCAGCTCAGGCTCTTGGTATTGCTGAGGGTGCTCTTGATACAACAATCGCTTACGTTAAGGAAAGAAAGCAGTTTGGTCGTTCAATCGCTCAGTTCCAGAATACACAGTTCGTACTTGCTGATCTTGCAACAAAGGTTGAGGCAGCTAAGTTACTTGTATACAAGGCAGCTAAGAAGAAGGAACAGTACCAGGCAGACCACAAGACTTCATATTCAGTAGAGGCAGCTATGGCTAAGCTTTACGCAGCAGAGGTTGCAATGGAAGTTACTACTAAGTGTGTTCAGTTACACGGTGGTTATGGTTACATTAAGGAATATGATGTAGAACGTATGATGCGTGATGCTAAGATTACAGAAATTTACGAGGGTACTTCAGAAGTACAGCGTATGGTTATTTCTGCAAACTTATTAAAGTAAATAGGAGGTACTTAACGTGAAGGTTATAGTTTGTATAAAGCAGGTACCTGATACAAAGGGTGGCGTTCAGTTTAACCCAGACGGTACATTAAACAGAGGAGCAATGCTCTCAATCATGAATCCTGACGATAAGGCTGGTCTTGAGGCTGCACTCAGATTAAAGGATGAGTATGGCGCAGAGGTTACAGTTCTTACAATGGGTCTTCCAAAGGCTGCAGATGTACTTCAGGAAGCAATCGCAATGGGTGCTGACAAGGGTGTCCTTGTAACAGACAGAGTTCTTGGTGGAGCTGATACATGGGCAACATCAACAACTATCGCCGGTGCTTTAAGAAAGCTTGAGTATGACCTCATTATCACAGGTCGTCAGGCTATCGATGGTGATACAGCACAGGTTGGTCCACAGATCGCTGAGCATCTTGGACTTCCGGTTATCTCATATGCACAGGAAATCAAGGTTGACGGAGACAGCGTTATCGTTAAGCGTCAGTATGATGATGGTTATCATATGCTTAAGGCTAAGATGCCATGTCTTATCACAGCACTTTCAGAGTTAAATGAGCCAAGATACATGACTCCAGGTGGAATTTTCGATGCAGTTAATGCAGAGATCACAACATTTGGAAGAGCTGATCTTGTAGATGTAGATGATTCAAACATCGGTCTTAAGGGCTCACCTACAAAGATCGCTAAGGCATCAGATAAGGTAAGAAAGGGTGCAGGCGAGAAGGTTGTACCTGATTCTCCAGAAGACGCAGTAAACTACATTGTTGGTAAATTATGCGAGAAGCATGTAATCTAATAAAAAGGAAAAGTGGTGAATAAAATGGGCGCAATGAACGCAGAAGATATGGCACAGTACAAGGGCGTATTCGTCTTTGCACAGCAGGTAGATAATAAAGTTAGCGGTATCTCTTTCGAGCTTATCGGTGAAGGAAAGAGACTTGCAGAGAAGTTAGATACAGATGTAACAGCAGTACTTATCGGTTCAGAGGTTTCAGGCCTTGTTGATGAACTTGCTGAGTATGGTGCTGATAAAGTTATCGTTGTTGATGATCCAGAGTTAAAGGACTACAGAACAGAGCCTTACGCACATGCTCTTGCATCAGTTATCAACGAGTACAAGCCAGAGATCATGTTAGTTGGTGCTACAGCTATCGGTCGTGATCTTGGCCCTACAGTTTCAGCCAGAGTAGCAACTGGTCTTACAGCAGACTGTACATTACTTGAGATCGGTGATTTCCCACTTGTTGCACTTCCAAATCAGGTACAGAAGCACAATCAGCTTCTTATGACACGTCCTGCATTCGGTGGTAATACAATCGCTACAATCGCATGTCCTGATAACAGACCACAGATGGCAACAGTTCGTCCTGGTGTTATGCAGAAGCTTGACAGAGTAGCAGGAAAGAAAGCAGAAGTTATCAATTACAATCCTGGTTTCACACCAAACAACAAGTACGTTGAGATCCTTGAGATCTCAAAGGCAGTTTCAGATATCAAGGATATCATGGACGCTAAGATCCTTGTTTCAGGTGGACGTGGAGTTGGTTCAGCAGAGAACTTCAAGCTTCTTGATGATCTTGCAGAGGTACTTGGCGGACAGGTATCATGCTCACGTGCAGTTGTAGATTCAGGCTGGAAGCCAAAGGAGCTTCAGGTTGGTCAGACTGGTAAGACAGTTCGTCCAAACGTATACTTCGCTATCGGTATTTCAGGTGCTATCCAGCACGTAGCAGGTATGGAAGAGTCAGACATCATTGTTGCTATCAACAAGGATGAGGACGCTCCAATCTTTGATGTAGCTGATTATGGTGTAGTTGGTGATCTTAACAAGATCGTTCCTGCACTTACAGAGGCTATCAAGGCTCAACTTGCAAATAAGTAATATAGTCATTTAAAATTATATTATAAATAACTCACGAGAGGCATGTCATTGTATGGCATGCCTCTTGTTTGTGCAATAAGCCGTCATGCAGAAATTGTGCTTGCACAAATTTCTATATGACGGCCAATGTTCATCGAGCCGATAGGCGAGATGACATTAATTGCATGTCGAGTAGGTGTCAGCCTACTCGATTAAAAAAACTCTTGATATAAATATACAGTACTGTTAATATTGTCTGTGGCGAAAAAAGACAAAATAAGTAAGTTAGTGTTAAAGAGGTAAGAAATGCAGAAAGAAAAAGAACCAATGATAGAAGATGACAAGGTTGGCAACGAGATCAAAAAAGAAAACCCAAACGGAGCCAAAGAAAATAAAATGGGTACCATGCCTATAGGAAAGCTTCTGGTCTCCATGTCCCTGCCTATGGTAATATCCATGCTGGTACAGGCACTTTACAATGTGGTGGACAGTGTGTTTGTGTCTTATTTTGATACAGATGGTCTTACGGCGGTATCAACAATATTTCCTATACAGAACCTTATGATAGGCGTGGCGTCAGGTCTTGGCGTAGGATTTAATGCCATTATATCCAGGGCTCTCGGAGAGAAGAAGCAGGAACAGGCAAATGAAGCTGCAAGACAGGGTATATTTCTTGAGGCTATCGGATACATTATATTCCTGTTCATAGGCTTGTTCTTCATCGGTACATTCATGCACAGCCAGACATCAAACCAGAAGATAATCACCTACGGAATAGATTACGGAATGGTGTGCTGCGTACTGTCATTTGGGATGTTTGCCCAGATGACCTTTGAGAGACTTCTCCAGTCAACGGGAAGAACAATATATACCATGATAACCCAGGGACTTGGAGCTATCATCAATATAATCCTTGACCCGATCCTTATATTCGGATACTTCGGTATGCCAAGACTTGGTGTAACAGGTGCGGCACTGGCTACAGTAATAGGCCAGTGTGTTGCAGCGGTCCTTGCAATATATTTCAATCTTAAGAAGAACCATGATCTTCATATATCCTTTAAGAAGTTTAAGCCGGTAGGTGCCATTATAAAAAGAATACTTGGTATAGGCGTGCCATCTGTTATAATGATAGCAGTAGGCTCTGTAATGACATACCTTCTGAACCGTATCCTGTACTCTCTTAACGAGGTTGCGGTTACAATATTCGGTGTATACTTTAAGGTACAGAGTATGGCATTCATGCCTGTATTCGGTATGAACAACGGTATGATCCCTATAGTTGCTTACAACTATGGTGCCAAGCGTCCTGACAGAATGATGAAGACCTTTAAGTTAAGCTGCAGTATATGTATGTGTATAATGGCATTGTGCCTTATTATCATCCAGGTGGCTCCTGTGCCTATCTTAAAGATATTCAATGCCACAGATGATATGCTTAATCTTGGTATCCCTGCCATGAGGATATTAAGCAGTCCGTTTATATTTGCAGGGCTGGCAATAGCATGTTCAGGTGTGTTCCAGGCTCTTGGCAAGGGAATATACAGTATGATCGTATCCATGGCGAGACAGTTGTTTGTACTGGTTCCCGCAGCTTATATACTGGCAAAGGCTACCCAAAATGTAACCTATGTATGGTTTGCATTTCCTATAGCAGAAGTCTCCAGTATGGTGCTGTCACTGATCTTATTTGCATATGCGTATAAGAAGATCATCAAGCCTCTTGATCAGGAAAAAACTTCCTTGGGCTAAAGGTCTTTTATGGCTCACAAGGAATATTAAAGGGAATAATATATATTAGACGCAGTATACTCTTATTCAAATGAAGGGAATGATAATTGATGATATATCTGGACAATGCGGCGACTACGGCTGTAAGACCTGAGGTCGTTGACGCCATGCTTCCTTACTACAGGACAAATTACAGCAATCCGTCAGGCGTGTATGGATTTGCAGGTAAGAATAAAAATGTTATCTCTAATGCCAGAGATGTAATAGCTTCTGTAATAAATGCCAAGGGGGACGAGATATATTTTACTTCCGGCGGAAGTGAGTCGGATAACTGGGCATTAAAGGGTATTGCGTGGGCATATAGAAATAAAGGCAGACATATTATAACTACGAAAATAGAACATCATGCCATCCTGCACTCCTGTGAGTGGCTTGAAAAGGAAGGATATAATATTACTTATATAGATGTTGATGAGGCAGGTGTAGTGGGGCTTGACAAGCTGGAGGCTGCCATAAGAGAAGATACTATACTTATCTCTGTGATGTTTGCAAATAATGAGATAGGGACTATACAGCCGGTTAAGGAGATCGGCAGGATCGCCCATATGCATGGGGTGCTGTTCCATACGGACGCAGTTCAGGCATTCGGACAGATCCCCATAGATGTAAATGACATGAACATTGACATGCTGAGTGCCAGCAGCCATAAGTTTAACGGACCTAAGGGAACGGGCTTTCTCTATGTAAGGAGCGGCATAAGGCTTGACAGCATAATCCATGGTGGTGGACAGGAAAGAGGCAGAAGAGCAGGAACTGAGAATGTTCCGGCAATAGTGGGAATGAAGACTGCGGCGGAGCTGGCAGCAACCACCATGACGAAGAGGATTGAGTACGAAACAAAGCTCAGAAATTATATGATAAAGAGGATAATGTCAGAGATACCCTATGCCAGGGTAAATGGCAGCATGGATCACCGTCTTCCGGGCAATGTGAATATGGGCTTCCAGTTCGTAGAAGGGGAGACTGTGCTCATAATGCTGGATATGGAAGGAATATGTGCCTCCGCAGGCTCTGCATGTTCCTCCGGTTCAATAGATCCCTCTCATGTGCTTATGGCCATAGGGCTTCCGGAAGAGATAGCCAGAGGCTCTGTGAGATTTACCATAGGATATGAGAACACTATGGAGGAGATCGACAGGACAGTTGATGTGCTGAAGCGTATAATAGGAAATCAGAGAAAGATGTCTGATTCTTATCTCAGGCTTACAGGACAGGTTAAGAAGGATAATTGATCATGCTGTAGGGTTTCAGGCGTGATCTGTATTTGAAGATTATGAGGAAATAAAACATGGATAAGAAGACAGTATGTGTAGGAATGTCAGGTGGAGTTGATTCATCAGTTGCGGCATATCTGTTGAAGGAACAGGGATATAATGTTATAGGTGTTACCATGCAGATCTGGCAGAGTGAGGATCCCATGGCTGTGAGCAATAAGGGAGGCTGCTGTGGTCTGTCTGCCGTGGATGACGCCAGAAGAGTTGCCGACCGTCTTGAAATCCCTTATTATGTAATGAATTTCAAGGATGATTTTAAGAAGTATGTTATAGATTATTTTGTTGATGAGTATAAGAACGGTCATACTCCTAATCCATGCATAGCCTGTAACAGGTATGTTAAGTGGGAGTCCCTTTTAAAGAGATGTATGATGATAGGCGGAGACTATATAGCAACAGGACATTATGCCAGAGTCATAAGGCTTGACAACGGAAGATATACTTTAAAGACTGCAAAGGGAATTGCCAAGGATCAGACCTATGCCCTTTATAATCTGACCCAGGAGCAGCTTAGCAGAACCCTTATGCCTGTGGGAGACTACGACAAAACAGAGATCAGAAGGATAGCGGATGAAATAGGCCTTGCAGTTGCCCATAAGCCTGACAGCCAGGATATATGCTTTGTTCCTGACGGAGATTATGCAGGCTATCTTGAGAGGGAGGCAGGACTGGTGTCAGTTCCCGGTAATTTCGTAGATATGAATGGCAATGTGATCGGTAAGCACAAGGGTATAATCCACTATACCATCGGACAGCGTAAGGGACTGGGGATTGCTGCAGGCCATCCTGTATTTGTAGCGGATATAATCCCTGAAACAAATGAAGTAGTTATCGGTGAAAATGAAGATATCTTTAAAACGAGGCTTGTGGCAGACAAGATCAACCTTATGGCAATAGACAGACTTGATGGCGAGATGAGAGTTATGGCGAAGATAAGGTATGCCCACAAGGGCTGTATGTGCACCATAAGAATGTCAGGCGAAGACATGATAGAGGTTGTGTTTGACGAGCCTGTGAGAGCCATGACGAAGGGGCAGGCAGTGGTATTCTATAAGGATGACTATATTGTAGGTGGCGGTACCATCTGTGAATTTTAAAATTGTTGCCCAGGCTTGAAAATCAGAAATAAAACATAAAAATCTAAAAATTAAACGTGAAAATAAAAATAAGATACAAAAATCCGGCAGAAAAAATCTTCCTGCCGGATTTTTTTATGGCAAAAGGAAAAGCGTAATAAGCTTTCCAATATACCTTATGGTATTTTGCTATGTTATAAGGGATTAAATTCAGGCTTTCTGTTCTTGAAGGTTGTGTAATATTTATATCCCAGGGATGTGAGCAGATCCCTTACAACGGTTTCAAAGCCGTAGCATATATAATCCGTAACATGGGCATCGCTTCCCACAGTGATTATCTCGCCGCCCATGGCCTTGTACATCTTAAGTGCCTCAATGTGTGGGTGAGGGAATGTCATCTTCTTGTAAAGGCTTCCGGTATTTATCTCTATTCCCTTTCCCTTTGATATAAGAACCTTGAATATCTCTTCAAAGATATCTGCGTGATCCTTGAAGCAGTATTCCTTCTCACCGCCCGGAAGATATCTGACTATATAATCAAGATGACCGTATACATCAAAATCGTCAAAGGTCTTTGCGCTGGTAAGGATACACTCAAAATATTCCCTCAGGGCTTCCTTGGAAGATCTTCCTTCATAGTAGGAAGGATAGTAGGGATCCAGACCTCTCACAAGATGGGTGGAGCCTATGATGAAATCATATTCAGGCCACTTACTTACGTAGTTTCTGACCTTATCCTCTATGCCCGGCATAAGTCCAAGCTCTACGCCGAATCTTACGTCTATCTTATCCTTATACAGCTCTGACATTTCCTTTAAACATGCCAGATACCTTGGTGTATCAAGTTTGAAATCCATGGTGGGATCAGACTCATCCTGTATAACAAAGTCAATGTCGTAGTGGTCTGTAAGGCAGACCTTGGGAAGTCCCAGGGCTATCGCCTTTTCTATAACTGCCTTTACAGGGGTAGATGAGTCAGAAGAAAATTCCGAATGTAAATGTGAATCACATATTTTCATTTGCCAAAACCTCTTTTCTGAGCATTTCTTTATACAGACATAATAATACATGGAACATATCCAGTCAAAGACAAATCATAAAATGCAGAATTTGTATCATTTGTGAATTATTTATAAACTCTGCAGATTAATATTGAAATCTTATAATATGGTGATAAAATATAGTTCGGTTACTAATTGTTAGTATGCGAACTATATAAAGGGCTTAGGCAAATTTTAAATGGGCTGATGTTCAAAGATTGTGTCAAGTTTTATATGAAAACTTGACATGCAGCGTCAGCCCTTTGCCGAAGGCAAATTTTAAATGGGCTGATGTTCAAAGGAAAGGAGGCATATCATGAAAGAGCTTGGAAACAGAATAATCATATTGTCAAACGGAATAAAGCATTATCTTCACAAGGCTGCGGAGGAAGAAGGAATAAGCGGTGCCCAGAGCAGGATACTTCATTTTATAGCAGTAAAAGGCAGTGAGGGGGATGTATATCAGAAGGATATGGAGGATTTCTTTTATCTCAGACGTTCCACTGTGACCCAGACCCTCCAGACCATGGAGAAGAATGGACTGATAAAGAGGACCAGCGTGAAGAAGGACGCGAGACTTAAGAAGATAGAGATGACAGATGAAGGCAGAGACATGGAGCAGAGGATACATACAAAGGTTGAAGCCATGGAACAGCAGATAAGCGGCTGCCTTACAGAAGAGGAGATCGGGATATTCTTAAGCTCCATAGAGAAGATTGATAACAAGATGATGGAGCTTCTGGGGGAGTGCCCGTGTAAGGAAAAGATGACAGAGGATAAATGACAAAATAAGGTGATGACATCAGAAAAACTGATAAATATAGAAATATATAGCATGAAAGGAGTAAAAGATGTTAAAGACACTAATGAAACAGATCAAAGAATTTAAGGCAGCGTCCATTGCAACACCACTTTTTATGCTGCTTGAGGTTCTTATGGAGACGGTGGTGCCGTTTCTTATGGCGTCCATCATTGATGACGGTGTAAATGTTCCCGGGGGCGATATCAGACATATATGCATAGTGGGAGCATGGATGATAGCAGCGGCTGCCGTGGGATTATTTGCAGGTCTCATGGGTGGAAAGTACGGAGCCTATGCCTCGGCAGGATTTGCAAGAAATCTGAGACAGGCAATGTATTACAACATTCAGACATTTTCATTTGCAAATATAGACAAGTACAGCACAGCGGGACTTGTTACCCGAATGACCACAGATGTGACCAACGTGCAGAACTCGTACATGATGATACTCAGAATGGGCATGAGAGCTCCTGCCAGCATGATATGTGCCATGGCGGCAGCCTTCCTTATAAACGGCAGGATCGCCAGTATCTACCTTATAGCCGTGGTGCTTCTTGGCTGCGTGCTGTTCTTCATCATAAGAAAGGCAAATAAATACTTTAATATTGTTTTCGAGAAGTACGATGACTTAAATGCCAGCGTGCAGGAAAACGTATCTGCAATCCGTGTTGTTAAGGCATATGTAAGAGAAGAGTATGAAACAAATAAATTCGCAAATGCCAGTGCAAAGGTATACAACATGTTCGTTAAGGCAGAGAGCATAATAGCCTGCAACATGCCGGTTATGATGTTTACGGTGTACACATGTATCCTGCTTATAAGCTGGGTTGGTGCACACATGATAGTAAGTGACAGCCTTACAACAGGTAATCTTATGAGCCTTCTGGCATACTGCATGAACATACTTATGAGTCTTATGATGTTATCCATGGTATTTGTCATGATAAGTATGAGTATGGCAAGCGGAAGAAGGATTGCAGAGGTTATAAATGAAACAGCCACTATCCATAATGATGAGGAGCCTGTTATGGAGGTAAAGGATGGCAGCGTAGTATTTGACCATGTATATTTCAAATATAAGGAGAACGCAGAGGATTACGTTCTTAAGGACATAAACGTAAGTATAAAGTCGGGAGAGACCATCGGTATAATCGGAGGTACAGGAAGTGCCAAGACCAGTCTTGTGAACCTTATCAGCCGTCTGTATGACGTGACTGATGGAAGTGTCAGGGTAGGCGGCACCGATGTGAGAAAGTATGACATGGAAACCCTGAGAAATAAGGTTGCGGTGGTTCTGCAGAAGAATACATTGTTCAGCGGAACCATATACGAGAACCTGAGATGGGGCAACAAGGAAGCCACTGATGAAATGTGCAGACGTGCCTGTGAGCTTGCCTGTGCGGATGAATTTATCCAGCGTATGCCTGATGGTTACAATACCTATATAGAGCAGGGCGGTTCCAACGTATCCGGAGGCCAGAAGCAGCGTCTTTGTATTGCCAGGGCACTTCTTAAGGAGCCTAAGATACTTATACTGGATGATTCCACCAGTGCGGTTGATACCGCAACGGACGCCAAGATCAGGAAGGCATTTGCAACGGAGATACCTGACACAACAAAGATAATAATTGCCCAGAGAATATCCAGTGTTGAACATGCAGACCGCATAATAGTAATGAACGAGGGCGAGATAAACGGCATAGGAACCCACGAAGAGCTTCTTGCGGGAAATGATATCTACAGAGAGGTCTACGAATCCCAGACCTCGGGAGGCGGAGATTTTGATGCTCCGGCTGTTAAGGAGGTGAAGGACAATGAGTAACATGAGAGGAAAAAAAGCACAGGGGGTTCCGGGAAGAGCCGGAGGTAAAAAAGGACCGGCAAATCCGGGAAAATTACTTAAAAGACTCATGGGAATGATAATGAAATACTACGGCGTGGCTGTGGTCATAGTAGCCATATGTATAATCATAAATGTCCTGGCAAATGTCCAGGGAACCATGTTCATGCAGAGCCTTATAGACGACTATATAACTCCTCTTTTAAAGAGCGAGACCAAGGACTATATGCCACTGTTAAAGGCCATCGGCAGAGTGGCAGGCTTCTATGGGATCGGTATTGTTGCTTCATATACCTACAACAGGATAATGGTAAATGTCACCCAGGGTATGCTCAAGCATTTCCGTGACGCCATGTTCACCAAGATGGAGCAGCTTCCTATCAAGTACTTTGACACCCATGCCCACGGAGACATCATGTCAATGTATACAAATGATACTGATACCTTAAGACAGATGATAAGCCAGTCCATGCCACAGTTATTTAACAGTGCCATAACCATTGTCAGCACAACAGTATGTATGTTCATGTTAAACATCCCTCTTACGGCACTTACATTTGTAATGGTGGGAGTAATGCTTGTGCTCACCAGAAAGATCGGAGGTCTTTCTGCGAAGCATTTCATCGCCCAGCAGAAGGATATAGGAAGCTTAAACGGTTATATTGAAGAGATGATGCAGGGACAGAGAGTTGTCAAGGTATTCTGCCATGAGGAGGAGAGCAAGAAGGCCTTTGATGAGCTTAATGAACAGTTATGTGAAAGCTCATACAAGGCAAATAACTACTCTAACATCCTTGGCCCTATAAATGCCCAGATAGGTAATATCAGCTATGTGTTATGTGCCATAGTTGGCGGTATGCTTGCCATAGGAAATGTAGGCGGCTTCAGTCTCGGCGGACTTGCCAGCTTCCTGACCTTTAACAAGAACTTTAACATGCCTATAAATCAGATAAGCATGCAGATAAATGCCATAGTAATGGCACTTGCCGGTGCCGAGAGGATATTCAACCTGTTGGATGAGGAGCCTGAGGTGGACGAGGGATATGTGGAGCTTGTAAATGCCAGAAAAGAAAACGGAGAGATAGTTCCAAGCGAAAAGAGAACAGGACTGTGGGCATGGGCTCATAAGCACACAAACGGCGATCCTACAACATATGTTGAACTTAAGGGCGATGTGGTGTTTGATGATGTGGACTTCGGGTACAATGATGACAAGATCGTACTCCACAATGTAAGCCTTTATGCAGAGCCGGGACAGAAGATCGCATTTGTAGGTTCAACCGGAGCAGGAAAGACTACCATAACCAACCTTATAAATCGTTTTTACGACATACAGGACGGCAAGATAAGATACGACGGAATAAATGTAAATAAGATAAAGAAGGCTGACCTCAGACGTTCTCTTGGAATAGTACTTCAGGATACGCACCTGTTCAGCATGAGTGTAAGGGAGAACATCAGATACGGAAGGCTTGACGCAACGGATGAGGAAGTTGTGGCTGCAGCAAAGCTTGCAAATGCAGACGGATTCATAAGAAGACTTCCACAGGGGTATGACACGGTGCTGACAGGTGACGGTGCCAACCTGAGCCAGGGACAGAGACAGCTCCTTGCCATAGCCAGAGCGGCAATAGCCGATCCGCCGGCACTCATACTTGATGAGGCAACAAGCTCCATTGATACAAGAACAGAAAGCCTTGTACAGGACGGAATGGATAAGCTTATGGCGGGACGTACCACATTTGTCATAGCTCACAGACTTTCAACCGTTAAGAACAGTGACTGTATAATGGTGCTGGAACAGGGAAGGATAATAGAGCGTGGAACCCATGAGGAGCTTCTGGAGAAGAAGGGCAGATATTACCAGCTCTACACAGGAAATGCGGTGCTGGCATAGGAAGTCCTGACTGAAAAACAATATAAAACTCTAAAAAACGACATATATATACAATTTGCTTAAAAAGAATTGTAGAATATTATTAATATGTTTAAAAAAAATCACTTTAACACTTGAAATTTTTATACAAAAAATGTATGATTAGCTTGTGTTTTAACACGATTTATTTGCCACATGTAAAAGTGTGGTAGATTATAAATACTTTTATTATTCAAAACTTAGGAGGAATAAAAAATGGCAGTAAAAGTAGCAATTAATGGTTTTGGACGTATTGGTCGTCTCGCATTCAGACAGATGTTCGGAGCAGAAGGATATGAAGTAGTTGCAATCAACGACTTAACAAAGCCTTCAATGCTTGCAGATCTTCTCAAGTACGATACAGCACAGGGTGGTTACTGTGGTAAGATTGGTGAGAACCTTCACACAGTTTCAGCTGATGATGAGGCTAACACAATCACAGTTGACGGCAAGACTCTTACAATCTACGCTAAGGCTAACGCAGCAGAGCTTCCATGGGGAGAGATCGGTGTTGATGTAGTTCTTGAGTGTACTGGTTTCTACTGCTCAAAGGAAAAGTCAATGGCTCATATCACAGCAGGTGCTAAGAAGGTTGTTATCTCAGCTCCAGCAGGAAATGATCTTAAGACAATCGTTTACTCAGTAAACCAGGATACATTAACAGCAGATGATCAGATCATCTCAGCTGCTTCATGTACAACAAACTGTCTTGCACCAATGGCTAAGGCTCTTAATGATTATGCTCCGATCCAGTCAGGTATCATGTCAACAATCCACGCTTACACAGGTGATCAGATGATCCTCGACGGACCACACAGAAAGGGCGACTTAAGAAGAGCTAGAGCAGGTGCTGCTAATATCGTTCCTAACTCAACAGGTGCTGCTAAGGCTATCGGTCTTGTTATCCCAGAGTTAAATGGTAAGTTAATCGGATCAGCTCAGAGAGTTCCAGTTCCAACAGGTTCAACAACAATCCTTACAGCAGTTGTTAAGGGTGCTGATGTAACAGTTGACGGAATCAACGCTGCTATGAAGGCTGCTTCATCAGAGTCATTCGGTTACAACACAGATCCAATCGTTTCATCAGACGTTATCGGTATGAGATACGGTTCATTATTTGATGCTACACAGACAATGGTATCAAAGATCGCTGATGATTTATATGAGGTTCAGGTTGTTTCATGGTATGACAATGAGAACTCATACACAAGCCAGATGGTTAGAACAATCAAGTACTTCGCTGAGTTAGCATAATTGTAACGTTCATTTAAAAGTATTTATTAGACCTAATAGAGGGTCCGGTCTACATGGACCGGATCCTCTTTTTTTACGCAGAGGCGTAATTATTAATGTGACGATCAGGAGGAAATTAAAATGTCATTAAATAAGAAATCAGTTGATGATATCAACGTTAAGGGTCTTCGTGTACTCTGCAGATGTGATTTCAATGTACCATTAAAGAATGGTGAGATCACAGATGAGAACAGACTTGTAGCTGCACTTCCAACAATCAAGAAGCTTATCGCTGACGGCGGTAAGGTTATCCTTTGCTCACACCTTGGAAAGGTTAAGACAGAGGAAGACAAGCAGACAAAGACACTTGCACCTGTTGCCAAGAGACTTTCAGAGCTTCTCGGACAGGAAGTTAAGTTCGTACCAAGCTTAGAGGTTGTTGACGACACAGTAAGAGCTGCAGTTGACGCTATGAAGGACGGAGAGGTTATCCTTCTTGAGAATACACGTTTCAGAGCTGAAGAGACAAAGAACGGAGAGGCATTCTCTAAGGATCTTGCAAGTATCTGTGATGTATTCGTAAATGACGCATTCGGTACAGCTCACAGAGCTCACTGCTCAAATGTTGGTGTTGCTTCACTTGTTGACACAGCAGTAGTTGGATACTTAATGCAGAAGGAGATCGACTTCCTCGGAAATGCAGTTGAGAATCCTGTAAGACCATTTGTTGCTATCCTTGGTGGTGCAAAGGTTGCTGACAAGCTTAACGTTATTTCAAACCTTCTTGAGAAGTGTGACACACTTATCATCGGCGGTGGTATGGCTTACACATTCCTTAAGGCTAAGGGATATGAGATCGGTAAGTCACTTGTTGATGATACAAAGATCAACTATTGTAAGGAAATGATGGAGAAGGCTGAGAAGCTTGGCAAGAAGCTCCTTCTTCCTGTTGACTCAGTAATGATCAGTGATTTCCCTAACCCTATTGACGATCCTACAATCGAGACAGAGATCTGTGACGCTGACAAGATGAATGCTGACAAGGAAGGCTGCGATATTGGACCTAAGACAATAGAGCTTTACTCAGAGGCAGTTAAGACAGCAAAGACAGTTGTTTGGAACGGACCTATGGGTGTATTCGAGAACCCTGTTCTTGCAGCAGGTACAAAGGCTGTAGCAGCAGCACTTGCTGAGACAGACGCAACTACTATCATCGGTGGTGGTGATTCAGCAGCAGCAGTTAATATCTTAGGATATGGACCAAAGATGAGCCACATTTCAACAGGTGGCGGAGCTTCACTTGAATTCCTTGAGGGCAAGGAGCTTCCAGGTGTAGTGGCAGCTAACGATAAGTAAGAAAAGAGGATAAATAAAAATGGCAAGAAGAAAGATTATCGCAGGTAACTGGAAGATGAACATGACACCTTCACAGGCACTTGCTCTTGTAGAAGAATTAAAGCCTCTGGTAGTTAATCCAGATGTAGACGTAGTATATTGTGTTCCGGCTATCGATATCGTACCTGTAGTAAACGCAGTTAAGGGTACAAATGTAGAAGTTGGTGCTGAGAATATGTATATTGAAGACAAGGGTGCATATACAGGTGAGATCAGTGCTCCAATGTTAGTTGATGCAGGCGTTAAGTATGTTATCATCGGACATTCAGAGAGAAGAGATTACTTCAAAGAGGATGATGCATTCTTAAATGCAAAGGTTAAGAAGGCTATTGCAGCAGGTCTTACACCTATCCTTTGCTGTGGCGAGAGCTTAGAGCAGAGAGAGACAGGCGTTACAATGGATTGGATCAGACTTCAGATCAAGTCAGACCTTGCCGGTGTATCAGCAGATGACGTTAAGAACCTTGTTATCGCATACGAGCCAATCTGGGCTATCGGTACAGGAAAGACAGCTACAGCAGATCAGGCACAGGAAGTATGTAAGGGAATCCGTGATCTTATCGCTGAGATCTATGATGAGGCTACAGCAGACGCAGTTCGTATCCAGTACGGCGGATCAATGAATGCAGGAAATGCAGCAGAGTTACTTGCTAAGCCTGACATTGATGGTGGACTTATCGGTGGCGCTTCACTTAAGGCAGACTTTGGTAAGGTTGTAAACGCAGGTAAGTAATTTATCTGTATTACAGTTTTAAGTAAATATTATGGGGGTGGCAAATTCACATAATGTGGATTTGCCACTTTTATACTGGAATGAGAGGTTTTTTGATGGCAGTTGTTAATGTGGTATTGCCTGTTATAGTAATGCTTGCATTAGGTGTGATATGCAGGATGAAGAATATAATTTCCCCTGAGGGAATGAGATGTATAAAGAAATACATAACAGCTTTTGCTTTGCCGGTTACTATTTTTCACGCTATTGCAACAGCGAATTTTAATGAGAGTACAGTTAAGATAACTGTCATAATGTTAATATTTTTTGGAATCAGTTTCGCACTTGGTTTCTTGTGCAAAGGTATAGTTAAAGACGAAAATATAAGGAAGTTCTTTCCTTTTCTAATAACAGTTTATGAATGTGGTATGCTGGGATATCCTCTGTACCAGAATTTATGTGGAGCAGAAAATCTGGGTAATATAGCCGTTATGGATATAGCCGGCGGGATATTTGGATTCGGAATATTTTTCGGAGTGCTTCAGGTGGTTGAGTCGGGAAAAAAGCTCAGTGCCAAGGCCCTTCTTAAGAACTGTATGACAGATCCCTGCTTCATAGCACTTATCCTTGGAATAATCCTAGGAGTATCGGGACTTATGGACAAGTTCATCACTACAGATGTGGGTACTCTGTATGTCTCTGTTAAGAACATAATAGTGGCACCCCTTACAGCCCTGATACTGCTTAACGTGGGATATGATTTCACCTTGAGCAGGGATATACTGGGATCATGTATAAAGACACTTATATTCAGAGTGGTACTTCAGGCGGTAGGTCTTGCGGGAATACTCCTGTTGTTTAAGAATGATGGAATATCGAAGTATCAGACAATAGCATTTTGTTTATACTTCTTTGTAACACCGAGCTTTGCCCTTACAAGCTACAGCTCTGATGAGAAGGGCAATAAATACTTTGCCACAACAGTGTCCCTTTATACAATAGTTACCATTGTGGCTTACACGATCATAGCCATTGTTTTCAAATAAAAGCACGCCAAGCCGTGCCAGTATAAGAGGAACTGAAATATGAAATTAATATCATGGAATGTAAATGGAATAAGGGCCTGTGCAGGAAAGGGATTTATGGATGTGTTCAATAACGCTGACGCAGATTTCTTCTGTATCCAGGAATCAAAAATGCAGGCGGGACAGCTTGAGCTTGACATGCCGGGATATCATCAGTACTGGAATTATGCAGTAAAGAAAGGATATTCAGGCACAGCAATATTTGCAAAGGAAGAGCCTTTAAGTGTTGCCTGCGGAATAGGAATGGAGGAGCATGACCAGGAGGGAAGAGTAATCACCCTTGAATATGAGAAGTTCTACATGGTCACGGTGTACACACCTAATTCACAGAATGAGCTGGCAAGGCTTTCCTACAGAATGAAGTGGGAGGATGACTTCGCTGACTATATTATGGGGCTTGACCAGAAGAAGCCTGTGATCATCTGCGGAGATCTCAACGTGGCACACAAGGAAATAGATCTTAAGAATCCTAAGACAAACAGACACAATGCAGGATTCACAGATGAAGAAAGAGAAAAATTCTCAAAACTTTTAGACAGAGGCTTTATAGATACCTTCAGATATTTCTATCCTGACAAGACGGATATATATTCCTGGTGGTCATACAGGTTTAAAGCGAGAGAGAAGAACGCCGGATGGCGTATTGACTACTTCCTGGTATCGAAGAGACTTGAGGACAAGCTTAAGGACGCAGTCATACATACAGAAATATTCGGTTCAGACCATTGCCCTGTGGAGCTTGACATAGATCTGTAAGTGGACCGGACACAGATCTGTAAGAGGTTTGACGATGTAATATAACTGTGATATAATCATGTGGATTTTTTAGTGGACAACGTGATGACGGCTTCCGTTTTCCGGAAATATCATGCCGGTAATTCAATCACTGGAAAGGAAAGTTATGGAATACTTTAGAAATTTTTGGGGACACAGATATCTCCTTTCAGAGCTTGTAAAAAAAGGAATTAAGCTCAAGTACAGACGTTCTTATCTGGGAATAATCTGGTCACTTCTTGAACCACTTTTAACGACCATTGTCCTCACAGTGGTATTTGGAACCCTTTTTGGAGTAAAGGATCCATCCTATCCGCTGTATGTATTATGTGGTAGATTGCTTTTCTCATTGTTCTCATCGGGAACAACATCGGCAATGAAATCCATACGTGATAATGCGGGAATGATAAAAAAGGTATATGTGCCAAAGTATCTGTATCCTATGGCAAGTATACTGTTTAACTTTGTAATATTCCTTATTTCACTTATTATACTTATACCATTGTCATTTTATTGTGGCGTGTATCCGAAGACAAGCTGGCTGCTGATATTCGTACCGCTTATCTTACTTCTTATGCTTACCTTCGGTGTTGGAATGATACTTGCAACAGTAAATGTATTCTTCAGGGATATGGAATATCTCTGGGAAGTATTTAAGCTTCTTATAATGTATATGTCGGCTGTATTCTATTATCCGGAGCGACTTCTTGACAGCCCTTATGCTTTCCTGCTTAAGTACAATCCGCTTTACTGTATCATAGAGCTGTTCAGATATGTACTTATAGGTGGAGAGACCTACAGCATACATCATGCAGAGTATGCCCTTGGTTCATCCCTTATACTGATAGTTATCGGGTGCATTGCATTCTATAAGAAGCAGGATAAGTTTATACTTAATATATAATTTACGATGGGATATAATATCAACAGATTGATTAAGGATGGAGTTCAATGAGTACTGATAATAACACCGGGAAGAAACCGGCATTAATAGTTGAAGATATAGGTATGAAGTTTAACCTCAGCTCAGAGAAGGTAGACAGCTTTAAGGAGTATGTTATCAAGTCCATAAAGCACCAGATAAGCTACGATGAATTCTGGGCACTGGAGCATATTAATTTTACCCTGAATAAGGGGGACAGACTAGGTATCCTGGGACTTAATGGTGCAGGAAAGAGTACACTGCTTAAGGTTATCGCAGGTGTGTTCAAGCCTACCACAGGAAGGGTAATCAGAAACGGCAAGATCGTTCCTCTCCTTGAGCTTGGTGCAGGCTTCGACCAGCAGTATACCGGAAGAGAGAATATATACCTTTACGGAACAGTTCTCGGATACAGCAAGAAGTATCTTGATGAGAAATTTGAGGAGATAGTGGAATTTTCCGAGCTTGGAAAGTTTATTGATGTGCCTCTTAAGAACTATTCATCAGGTATGAAGTCCAAGCTTGGCTTTTCTATTGCAACCATAGCCAATCCGGAGATACTTATACTTGATGAGGTACTCTCCGTAGGCGATGCCAAGTTCAGAAAGAAGAGTGAAGCTAAGATCATGAGCATGATGGATGGGGGAACAACAGTGTTATTTGTATCCCACTCCATTGACCAGGTATGTGCTATCTGCAACAAGGCAATGATACTTGATCACGGCCATCTGACAGAGTATGGCGATATAGAGGAGATTGCACCTATATATAATAAAATGGTAGGCGATTGATCATAATCCCTGTGGTGGATATGATCGTGCATATATATTTACAGTAATAAAAATAAAAGAAGAGGAGAAAATTGAAATGAGTAAGAAACCAGTTGTGTTAATGGTACTTGACGGTTACGGAATCAGTGAGAAGACAGAGGGAAATGCCATTGCATTGGCAGATACACCTGTTATGGACAAGCTTATGGCTGAGTGCCCATATGTAAAGGGAAATGCTTCAGGCGAGGCAGTAGGTCTTCCTGAGGGACAGATGGGTAACTCTGAGGTAGGACATATGAACATCGGTGCAGGCCGTATCATATACCAGGAGCTTACAAGAATTACAAAGGCTATTAAGGACGGAGATTTCTTTGAGAACAAGGAAATGCTTGACGCTATAGATAACTGCAGGAAGAACAACTCTGATCTTCATCTCTGGGGACTTCTTTCAGACGGTGGTGTACACAGCCACAATACACATCTTTACGCTATCCTTGAGCTCTGTAAGAGACAGAACTTCGACAGAGTATATATCCATCCATTCTTTGATGGAAGAGATACAGCTCCTGCTTCAGGAAAGGGCTTCTTAGAGGAGCTTATTGCCAAGACAAAGGAGATCGGAGTAGGTAAGGTCGCTTCACTTTCAGGTCGTTACTACGCAATGGACAGAGATAACAGATGGGACAGAGTAGAGCTTGCATATAAGTCACTGGTTACAGGTGAGGGCGTTCAGGCAGAGGATCCTGTAGCAGCTATCCAGGAGTCTTATGACAAGGAAGTTTATGATGAGTTCATCCTTCCTACAGTTATCGTTGAGAACGGCAAGCCTGTATCACTTGTTAAGGCAAATGATTCAGTTATATTCTTCAACTTCAGACCTGACAGAGCAAGAGAGATCACCCGTGCATTCTGTACAGATGATTTTGACGGATTCGAGAGACCAAACGGAAGAATGCCTTTAGTATATGTATGCTTCAAGGATTACGACGAGTCAATACCTAACAAGGAAGTTGCATTCAAGAAGGAAGATATCAAGAACACCTTCGGTGAGTATCTTGCTACAAATGGTCTTAAGCAGCTCCGTACAGCAGAGACAGAGAAGTATGCTCATGTAACATTCTTCTTCAACGGCGGTGTAGAGGAGCCTAATAAGGACGAGGACAGAATACTTGTTAAGTCACCAAAGGTTGCAACATATGATCTTCAGCCTGAGATGAGTGCTCCTGAAGTAAGCAAGAACCTTAATGAGGCTATATTAGGCGGCAAGTATGATGTTATCATCATCAACTTCGCAAACCCTGATATGGTTGGACATACAGGTGTTATCCCTGCAGCTATCAAGGCCGTTGAGACAGTTGATAAGTGTGTTGGAACTGCAGTAGAGGCTGTTAAGAAGGTTGACGGTGTATTATTTATCTGTGCTGACCACGGTAATGCAGAGCAGATGATCAACTACGAGACAGGTGCTCCACATACAGCACATACAACAAACCCGGTTCCGTTCATCCTCTACAACTATGATGAGTGCAAGGCCTTAAGAGAGGGCGGATGTCTTGCTGATATCGCACCTACATTACTTGAGATCCTTGGACTTCCACAGCCTGCAGAGATGACAGGAAAGTCACTTATAATCAGATAATAAACAGCAAATTACTAATGCTAAGCTCCGGCAGGGATACGATATGTGATGATATATTTTCGTATTGTATCCTGACGGATAAAGGAGGAAAGATACTATGAAGAAATTTTTTGAGGAATTTAAGAATTTCGCCCTTAAGGGAAATGTTATGGATCTTGCCATCGGTGTTATAATCGGTGCAGCATTTCAGAATATTGTTACAGCCTTTACAGATAGTTTTATCAATCCTATCATTAACAGCATTGGCGGTGCCAGTGTAGGTGGTAAGTTCGAGATATTCAGCACAGGACAGTATATCACCTACGGTAACTTTATAACTGCGGTTATCAATTTCCTGATAATGGCACTGGTATTGTTCCTGTTTATGAAGACCATAAACAAGGTAATGTCTATCGGCAAGCATAAGGAAGCGGAGGCAGCACCACTTACAAGAAAGTGTCCATACTGCTTCGGTGAGATAGACAAGAAGGCAACCAGATGTATGCATTGTACATCAGAGGTTGTACCGGAAGAGTAGTTGTGATATAATTACCTTCGGAAATTCAAATACACTATGGGGAGCTTGCGGCTGCAGGCTGAGAGTAGGCAATGTGAAGCCTTGACCCACAACCTGATTTGGGTAATGCCAACGTAGGGATATATCTTTTTCTATTTTATTTAGAGTTGAAGGACGGATGTTTCTGCGGAAGCACCCGTCTTTGTTGTTATGACAACGAGATATATCAAATAAAACGAAAGAGGGAAGAAAAAATGTTTAAGGAATGTGTTGAAAATGTAAGAAAGAACGTGCCACTTGTACACAATATTACTAACTATGTAACAGTTAATGACGTGGCAAATGTACTGCTGGCATGTGGAGGAAGCCCTATAATGTCAGATGACTCAGAGGATGTATATGATATCACATCTATCTGCGGTGGTCTTAATATCAATATAGGTACACTCAATAAGAATACAATACCGTCAATGTTCATTGCAGGTAACAGGGCTAAGGAGCTGGGACATCCTGTACTTCTTGATCCTGTAGGTGCCGGTGCCAGCAAGCTTCGTACAGATACAGCAGTTAAGATAGTAGACGAGATCCACCCTGACATCATCAGAGGAAATATCTCAGAGATCAAGACCCTTGCCTTGGGTTCAGGCAGCACAAAGGGCGTTGACGCAGATGTATGTGACGCTGTAACAGATGAGACCCTTGACAGTGCAGTGGAATTTGTCAAAGAATTTGCAGTGAAGACAAAGGCTATCGTAGCCGTAACAGGTGCCATTGACCTTGTTACAGACGGACAGAAGTGCTACGTTATAAGAAACGGAAGACCTGAGATGAGTAAGATCACAGGAACAGGATGTCAGCTTTCAGGCCTTATGACAGCCTATGCTGTTGCAAATAAGGAAAATATGCTTGAGGCATGTGCTGCTTCAGTATGTCTTATGGGTCTTGCAGGAGAGACAGGCTACAATAATCTCAAGGAAGGCGAGGGTAATTCCACCTACAGAAACAGGATAATAGACGCTGTTTACAACATAGACGGAGATACTCTTGAGGCTGGTGCTAAGTATGAGATCAGATAATGTAAAACCGGAGGAGCTGCTTTTATACGCAGTGACAGACAGATACTGGCTGGGGGATGAAACCTTATACCAGCAGGTAGAGAAGACCCTTAAGGGAGGCACAACCTTCGTGCAGTTAAGGGAGAAGAAGCTTGATGAGGAGAACTTCTTAAAGGAAGCCATAGAGATAAAGGAATTATGCAGGAAGTACAATGTTCCATTTGTTATAAATGACAACGTGGATATCGCTCTTAAAATGGACGCAGACGGCGTGCATGTGGGACAGAGTGATATGGAGGCACTGGATGTGAGGAAGCTCCTTGGTCCCGACAAGATCATAGGTGTGTCTGCCCAGACAGTGGAACAGGCAGTACTGGCGGAGAAGCACGGAGCGGACTATCTGGGAGTTGGTGCAGTGTTCCAGACAAACTCAAAGGATGACGCAGATTCCGTAAGCTATGATACATTAAAGGAGATCTGTGAGGCTGTATCCATTCCTGTAGTTGCCATTGGCGGAATAACAAAGGACAATATCATTTCACTTAAGGGTTCGGGAATATGCGGAATATCCGTTATCTCAGCTATATTTGCAGAGAAGGATATAACAGCAGCCACAAAGGTATTGAAGGAAAGAACACTTGAAATGCTTGGAGGTAAGAGCCTTGGTTCCTGTTAAGGGTGTGATATTTGACGTGGATGGAACTCTTCTTGATTCCATGAAGATGTGGGATCACGCAGGAGAGATCTACCTTAAGAGCCTTGGGATAAAGGCAGAGCCGGATCTGGAAGAGAAGCTTTTTACAAGGACCATGACCGAAGGTGCCCTGTATATGAAGGAAGCCTATAACATAGACCTTACAGTGGAGGAGATCAAGGCAGGGATAAATTCCACCATAGCGGATTTCTATGCAAATGAGGTTGAGCTCAAGCCGGGAGTAAGAGGATTTCTCGAACTCTTAAGTAAAAGAAACATTCCTGCCACTGTGGCTACCGCAACGGACAGGTGCCATATAGAGGCGGCATTTAAAAGGCTTGGAGTCAGGGAGTATTTTCAAAGGATATTTACCTGCTCAGAGGTTGGTATGGGCAAGGAGGATCCGTTGATATTTTTAAAATGTGCGGAATGTATGAAGCTTCATAAGTCGGAGATAATGGTATTTGAAGACGGATACCACGCGGCAGAGACAGCCAAGAATGCAGGCTTCATGGTGTGCGGTGTATATGACAGTTCAAGTGAGGGCTATGCAGACCGGGTGAAGCAGTACAGTGACATATATATCAACAGCTTCACGGAGCTTGATGGAAAGGTGATACTATGAATACAGCACTTACAATAGCCGGAAGTGACTGCTCAGGCGGTGCAGGCATACAGGCGGATATTAAGACAATGATGGCGAATAAGGTGTACGCTATGAGTGCCATAACGGCACTGACAGCCCAGAATACCACAGGGGTCACAGGCATAATGGAGGTTACTCCGGAGTTCCTTAAAAGTGAGCTTGACGCTATATTTACAGATATATACCCGGACGCGGTGAAGATAGGCATGGTTTCCTCAGGAAAGCTTATAAGGGTGATCGCTGACAGCCTTAAGGAATACAAGGCAGGGAACATAGTGGTAGATCCTGTTATGGTTGCCACATCAGGGGCAAGGCTTATAGATGATTCTGCCGTGGCTGTGCTTACGGAGGAGCTGTTCCCGCTGGCAGATGTTATAACCCCTAACATCGGAGAGGCAGAGATATTATCCGGCATGACCATCAGAGATAAGGCGGACATGGAGAAGGCGGCATGCCGTATATCAGAGAAGTTTGACACGGCAGTGCTGCTTAAGGGCGGTCACAGTATCAATGACGCAAATGATCTGCTGTACCATAAGGGAAGCCTTTCATGGTTTGCAGGAAAGCGTATAGATAATCCAAATACCCATGGAACCGGATGTACGCTTTCATCAGCGATAGCTTCCAATCTTGCCAAGGGCTATGATATGTACACGTCCATTTATAAGGCTAAGAATTATATATCGGGAGCCTTAAATGACATGCTTGATCTGGGAAAGGGCAGTGGCCCTATGAACCATGGATTTGCCATTGACGCCATTTACTGAAATAACGGACAAAAAACAGAATAAATTAAAATAATTGTTGATATTACGGCGATATTATGATATCATTTTACGAGTTGATGTGATTTTTACATTCAGAACATTATGAATGGAGGTGTCTGGATTGAGAACAGCACTTATGGTGGTTTATATTATTATATGTGTAGTTATAACAATTATTGTCCTTTCACAGGAAGGTAAGCCGGCAAGTCTTACTAACTCAATAAGTGGAGGAGCTTATGATAATTCATACTGGAGCAAGAATAAGAAAGGTTCAAAGGAAGAGGTTCTTAAGAAGATAACAGGTGTTCTTGGATTTCTCTTTATAGCCATTGCACTTTTACTTGATTCCAAGTTATTCTAGTCAGTAGGATTATATATTTGATAAATGATTGATCAATGCTTACATATATGTTTATGTAAGCATTTTTCACTTTAAAGGGATATTTGCAGTATAAGATTGGAGCAGAACAGGTGAAGAAAACAGAGTTATTTGAAGAGAGAAAGAAAATTATATATGATCTGATGTGCGACAGTAAGTACAAGCCTTTGAAATATAAGGAGATAGTGTATCTGCTTCAGGTGCCTGAGGAGGACAGACCGGAGCTTTCGGCTATACTTGACAGGCTGGTCTACGAGGGCAAGATCGAGAAGAAGGAGAACGGCAGATATGTGAAGACTGCCGATGAGCTGTTAGAGGGAACCTTCATAAGCAACAAGAAGGGTTTTGGCTTTGTAAGGGTAGACGGGATCGACCATGATTTCTTCATCCCTGCAAATAAAACCCGTGGTGCATTCCACGATGACAAGGTGCTTATAAGACCCTTAGATGAAAATGAAATGTACGGCGAACGAAGGAACAGGAGACGCTCAGGGACTGTTAAGAAGCTGTCAGAGGCTTCCGTAGAGAAGATCCTTGAGAGAGGTCTTAAGACTGTTGTGGGCGTGTATCAGAAGAATAAGAAGTTCGGATTTGTCCTTCCTGACAACAGCCGTATCGACAGCGATATATTTATCCCGGGAAGATTTGAAAATGGTGCTAAGAGCGGAAACAGGGTTGTAGTAGAGCTTACTTCCTACGGCGACAAGGTGAGATCCGCAGAGGGAAAGATCATCGAGATCATAGGAGATTATATGGATCCTCTGACAGATGTGCTGTCCGTAGTCCGTGAGCTTAAGATACCATATGAGTTTCCTGAGGAGGTTACGGCAGATCTGAAGCGTATTCCGGATGAGGTGGATCCAAGGGAGCTTGCCACAAGAACAGACCTGAGAGATCTGGTGACAGTTACCATAGACGGTGAGGACGCCAAGGATCTTGACGACGCCATAACTCTGTATGAGGAAAATGGAATGTACAAGCTGGGAGTTCACATTGCGGATGTGTCCCACTATGTTACAGAGAATTCACCTCTTGACAAGGAGGCACTTGATCGTGGAACAAGCTGCTATCTGGTGGATAAGGTAATACCTATGCTGCCGGAGAAGCTCAGCAACGGAATATGTTCATTAAATGCCGGTAAAGACAGGCTTACCTTAAGCTGTCTTATGGATATAGACAAGAACGGAAATATCGTAAGCCACAAGATATGTGAAAGCGTTATAAATGTAAATGAGAGAATGACTTACACGGCGGTATCTGCCATTGTGGAGGACAGAGATCCGGAGACCATGGAGAGATATTCTGAGCTGGTGCCGTTATTTGACCTTATGCTTCAGGTGTCAGACCTGTTAAGGGAGAAACGCCGTCAGAGAGGCTCCATAGACTTTGATTTCGACGAGTCCAAGATCGTGGTGGAGGATGGAAAGGTAAGCTATATAGGTGCCTATGAAAGAAGACGTTCAAACGGTATAATCGAGGACTTTATGCTTGCTGCAAATGAAACCATTGCAGAGGATTACTTCTGGCAGGAGCTTCCGTTTGAGTACAGAGTCCATGAGGCGCCGGACGCAGAGAAGGTCAAGCAGCTTGGAGTCCTTATCAGCAAATTTGGATTTTATTTCAAGGCTTCAAGGGACAATGTACATCCTAAGGAGTTCCAGAAGCTTATTGACAGCATAAGCGGCAGTGAGTGTGAGAACCTGGTAAGCAGGATGACCTTAAGGACCATGAAGCAGGCTAAGTATTCAACAGAATGTACGGGACACTTTGGTCTTGCGTGCAGATATTATTGCCATTTTACCTCACCTATAAGAAGATATCCGGATCTTATGATCCACAGGATAATCAAGGAGAATATCAGAGGAAAGCTTAACGATAACAGGCAGAAGCATTATAACGCCATCCTTCCTAAGATATGTGATGACAATTCTAAAAAGGAGAGGAGGGCAGAGTCCGCAGAGCGTGAGGTGGAGAAACTCAAGAAGGTTGAATACATGAGTGAGCATGTGGGAGAGGTATTCCAAGGTGTCATATCAGGTGTGAACAACCGCGGAATATTTGTAGAACTGGAGAATACTGTAGAAGGCTTTGTAAGCGTGGCGGATATGTATGATGATTTCTACTGTTACAGCGAGGAAGAATATGCTATGATAGGTGAGACCGGTCATAATAAATATTCCATCGGAGATAAGGTTACCGTAAAGGTTGCGAAAACCGACAAGCTTACGAGAAGCATTGACTTCGTTATAAAGATGAAGGAAGGAGAAGAAAGCCATGGCAAAGGAAAAAGGAGACAGGCTCATCGCAAATAACAAAAAAGCCTACTATGATTATTTCATAGAGGAAAAGTATGAAGCCGGCATTGCCCTGGTGGGAACAGAGGTTAAGTCCTTAAGACAGGGACATTGCAGCATAAAAGAGGCATTTATAGGTATAGACAAGGGTGAGATATTTATACATCACATGAATATAAGTCCATATGAAAAGGGAAATATATTCAACCGTGATCCCCTTCGTACCAGAAAGCTTCTGCTCCACAGCTATGAGATAAATAAACTGGCAGGACAGATAAAGGAAAAGGGATATACCATAATGCCCCTTAAGGTTTATCTGAAGGACGGACTCATCAAGGTTGAGATCGGGCTTGCCAGAGGTAAGAAATTATACGACAAGCGTGCAGAGATCGCCAAGAAGGACATAAGGCGTGAGGCAGAGAAGGAATTTAAGGTAAGGATGAGATAGATCCGGATCAACTTGTGAAAAACCTGTGAAACAGGTGGATTATTCTTTACGCCTGTGATATAATGGGCACTACGTCGGGAGGATATTGAGAATGAGCCAGACAAAGGTAGATAAAAGAAAGCAGGAGAAGAAAAATCTTGCGGCTAAGAAGAGAAAGCAGAAGATAGGAAAGGCAATAGGAGGCATTGTAACAGTTCTTGTTATATGCGGGATAATTGCTTCATTTGCAGTGTATAACTATCTTAAGACCCGTCCGTCATATATAGATAAGGATGATCTTCAGACAGCCATCAATGAAGAGTGGAAGGACAAGGGATATGATTCAATATTCACTGCCAAGACACCTACAGAGGACACAACAGAAGCTTCTACCGCTGATGAGAACCTTGAGACAGAGGTTGACAGCAGTGCAGTAGAAAATGATAACTCTTCAGAGGATACAGAAGCTGCTGCCACAGAAGAGCAGAATTAAGCTTTAAAGTGATAAGCAGGCAGAAAAGTAATAATAGATCATAGGTGAAAGACCTTGTGATATATACCGGCAACCGGAGGATTTATGTATGATCATCACGGAGCATGATATGTCATGGACAGATCGTATTCCGTTTGATAATAGATATGTAAGGGGTTGACTGGTTTCGACAGGGGTTTTGAAGTTATGGAAGCCATCCGTGGCCCAGGACCACGCTAAAACTTGGAAATTAAATTTAAACGCTAACGATAATTTAGCTTACGCTGCCTAGTTGCAGCTGCCGACTTTAGGGTTCCCCGAGCCCTTTAGACCCGGTATCATCCTTCGGGAAACTCTGGTGCCTAAGCTTTGCGGTGTCAGAAAATTCATGAAGCTACTAAGAGTCACATCCTGTCAGTGGGAGGCGGCTTAAGGGAATGTAAAAGCATTGACTGTGATGGAAGAAACTGTAATGAATGGGCCTTTGGACGCGGGTTCGACTCCCGCCAGCTCCATTTATTGTCGTAAGGAGGGACCCGGCAAAGCCGGGAGGATTCCTTGCGAAGCACGCAGACGCTCGCGAACGCAGTTCGCATTTTAATGCGTCTGATCCAATAACGGCATTGCATGTTGCAAAAGCGATGTGCAGTGCCGTTATTTTCGTATTAGAGATATAGAAAAAAATCTTTTAACAATTCAGAAACAATTCATAGACAAAACTCTAACATTTGAAAAATATAATCGCTGTTATGAAAAGAGGTAAAGAATGGATAAAAACACAAAAAGAAAACTAAAAATTCCATATTTACGGCTGAGATACCAGATATGTCTGTATATTGCTACATTAATTGTTGGTGTATTAGCAATCTTAAGCACCGGAAATAAAGATATGTCAATAGTTGTCAGATCTGTGATCAGTGCAGCTGCGTTTTGTCTTTTGGTGCTTTCAGTTGTATATTTTTCTAAATTCTTTTTGAAGGATGTAAATAAGATCGCCAAAGGATTTGTGAAAAGATATCCGTTACTTGATTATCTGGATTCAAATTACAGAGAACGGACTTTTGTGTTTGCATTTCCAGGATTTATTGTAAATTGTTTGTTTGCGGTATTTAACATATTCATAGGAATCAGGCAGGTGTCAGCCTGGTACATTTCGCTGGCTGTGTATTATATGATACTGGGTATCATGCGTTTCAGATTTCTATATTTTGAGTTTATTGGACGAAGAAAGAAAAATAAAGCAGCAACAGAATTGAGGGAATGGAGATTATTTCATCAATGTGGTCTGCTACTTATATTGATGAGTATAGTGCTGGGCGGTATGGTCATTCTCATGGTAAACAAGGGAGCTGGAAAAGAATATCCGGATTATATTATTTATGTTGTTGCGATTTATACATTTGCAAAAATGATAACGGCAACTGTCAATATGGTAAAAGCAAGAAAGTACAAGTCTCCGCAGATAATAGGAGTGCGAAATATCGGATATGCGGATGCACTTGTATCCATATTGTCATTACAGACAGCCATGTTTGCAATGTTTGGTCAAGGTGATGTGACGCTGCGGACAAGGATGAACGGTATCACAGGGGCATGCGTATGTCTCATGGTGATCTTTATTGGAATTACAATGGTATGTTCTTATACTCAAATAGCAGATCGTGGAGACAAATGATGAAGTATTATACTCATTTTGAATGATATGTAGATTTATTTAAAAAGCGTGGAGGAAATTATAAAAGATGATACAGGGAGAAGAAAATAATAGTTTAGAAACGGAAAAAATCACAAAATTAATACGAAAATTTGCAATTCCTGCAATATCTTCAAGTCTGGTGGGATCGGTTTATAATATTGTAGACCAGATCTTTATTGGCCAGAAGCTTGGCACGGCGGGAAATGCCGCAACAAATGTTGCATTTCCAATGGTTATGCTTATGGTTGCCGTTGCTATGACCATCGGAACCGGTGGTGCCTCCAATTTCAGCCTGTATATGGGAAGAAAGGAAGAAAAAAGGGCAGGACAGATAGTGGGAAACAGTTTATCCTGCATGTTGATATGCGGTATCCTGCTTGCAACGGTTATGCTGGTCTTTTTATCTCCTCTTATGATATTTTTCGGGGCCAGAGGCGAGACATTGGAATTGGCACTGAAATACACAGGAATAACAGCGATCGGAATTCCTTTTTATGTGATAGGAACGGGATTTAGTATGTTTATACGTGCAGATGGTCAGCCGCGGTATGCTATGATCTGCTCAATTTTCGGTGCTGTATTAAATGCAATCTTAGATCCTGTGTTTATTTTTGGATTTGACTGGGGTATACAGGGGGCTGCGTTGGCTACCATTATAGGACAGATCGTGAGTGCTGTTGGGGCTGCTTTATATTTACGCAGGTTCCAGTCATGTAAGATAAATAAGGATATGTTCTGGGTGAAAGGGCATATTGTAAAAGAAATAATTCTGTTGGGTGTTCCGTCAGGGATCACACAGCTGACTGTTATGGCTGTACAGATCATAATGAACAATACACTGGGGTACTATGGTGAACGGACTGTATACGGAAGGGAAATCCCACTTGCATGTGCCGGAATAGTGTCGAAGGTCAGCAGCATTTTCAATTCGGTGATCATGGGTATCAGTCAGAGCTGTCAGCCGATTTTCGGACATAATTATGGAGCCGGCAACTACCGTCGAGTAAAGGATACATATAACATTGCGGCGGTAATTGTTACAGGAATTTCTGTAGCGGCGTTTTTGTTGTTTCAGTTTTTCCCAATACAGATCCTGCAAATATTTGGCTCGGGAGATCAGTTATACTTTGAATTCGAAAGCCGATATTTAAGGATCTTTATGTTCTGTATTTTTATCAATGGAATACAGATACTTACTTCAAACTTTTTCCCGGCGATGGGTAAAGCCAAACAGGGAATTTTATTGTCGCTAAGCAGACAGGCATTTTTGCAGGTGCCATTGCTTCTGATACTTCCGTATTTTATGGGAATAAATGGTGTACTTTATGCAGGTGCGATTTCGGACGCATTGGCAGGAACATTGGCCGTGGGAATGGCAGTATGGCAGATAAAAAAGTTGTAAATGAAAGAAGGGTGAAGTGACCTGCCTTATATGTGACTGTAATTTCTTTACTGAAAAACAAGTGGATTGTTGGAGCTGGTACTGGTACAATATAAGAAAAATTAAAATAAAAGTGTCAAATGTAAAGTGAGACATGAGAAATGATATATGATAGATGACGGCACGCTATTACTTTATGAGTCGTGTGGGTGATCAGGGGGATGGGTTTGGATGGATAAGTGGGGTAGAAAAAAACATAAATACGGAAATGGCAAAAAGACTTAAAGATATAATTGAGAAAAATTAGGTTATCAGACCGAAGATGTCGGAGGCGAAACATGGAAGATGAAAAATTAATATTTGACCATACATGCCATGTCCTTTATTCAAAGGTATGCAAGAAACAGATACAGGATAAGATCGCTCTTCATTACTCTGGGGATCAGCAGGAGGCTGTATGGACGCAGGTTCAGCAGAAATATGTGGATTTCCTGAAGGACTGGCGTACAGATCTGGGCGGAAAGAACAATTTTCACAATGGAGCAGGCGGAACTTATGACTGCATTGCGTTGATGGCTTATTATGTTGTCTGCAAGTCGGAGACAAGTCTTGAGGAGATAGAAGAGATGGAAGGAAATTTGTTTCTTCCTGCTTTTCGTAAGTTGAAATTTGTAAATGTCAACAAGCCATTCTTCAAAAGATTGCTACATTTTTCATTTTCAGCAGCTGGCAGAAAATGCCGGAAATGGAACGATTATAAGATGAATGTTGCTCCATATGAAAAAGACAAACCTATTTATTATGAATTTACAGAGTGTCCGGTGGCAGAATTTGCAAAGCAGTATGATCTTTTGGAGGTTATGCCGGCGTTGTGCAATCCGGATTATCCTGCCATGGACTTGCTCCATGCAAAATTGATCAGGACAACTACATGTGCAAATGGCTGCAAATGTGATTACATGATCTGCGGTGATGAGGATGAATATTGCGAAAAGCATCCAGAATACATAGATGAGCAGGGGTATCGTCGAAACAAATAAAGGGAAGCGGGGCACAGCAGTTGGAAGTAAGTTATGGTGCCCCGACAGAAAAAGCAAGCGGGGCACAGAGGGCGGAAGCAAGTCACTGTGCCACGCAGGAAAATAAGCTAAGGGCATGTGAAGGAATAACGCTTTCATGTGCCCTGAGTTTTTATGATGACAGCAAGTATTGACCAAATAATTTAACAGATATAAAGCCAATAATTTGAAGTTGACAATGGAGTTAGCCTATGCTAACTTGAAGGTGAATTTGAAAAATAAGTCATTATAAATTTTCAAATCCTAAAATGGGCTGATGTTCAATTACAGGAGGAAGAAGCATGAAAAAGCAATATTTTGAGACAGAAAAGGATGGCTTCTATGGAGTATATTATGAAAATTCCGCAGGAACAGATTGTGCATTTATCGGATTATTTGGAGATGATCCAAATGATTACATGGCAAAGTGTGGTGTGAAATGGCTTCACAAAAGAGGGGTAAATGTTCTCTGTATGTCTCCGGGAAGAAAGAATTACAGTCATGTAAATTACCCATTGGAGAGGATTGAGACAGCTATTAAATGGCTGAAGAAAAACGGAAACAAGAAGATCGGGATCATGGGAATGAGCACGGCAGGCATGGATTCTATTGTGGCAGCTTCTTATTTTCCTGATATAACTCTGACTTTTGGCCTTACAGCCAGCGACTTTGTATGGCAGGGATTTGAACAGGGAAATAAAGATGGTTGTAAGGAATGGCCTATTCCAGGAGCGTCAACACTTTCATGGCGGGGCGAGCCACTTCCTTATATGCCATTTGTATATGAACATCCTGTGTACTGGCAGAAGATTGAGGAGCAGACGAAAGGCTCAGGAGACATTGAACGCTCTACCTGCCTGTTCGTTGATTCGGAAAAGACAAGAGAGCACCCGGAAGAGGAAATGATCAAGGTAGAAAATATCAAAGGAAAGCTGTTTCTTATTGGCGCGGATGATGATTCATTCTGGGAAGCAGGAAAATATGTTCGTCGTATGGATAAGCGTTTAAAAGAGCGTTCTCATGATTGTGAGTATGAGGCTCTTGCGTATGAGCACGGAACACATTTTGTGCTGCCGGAATCTATGCTCCGTATGGCACTGCCTGTAGGTCTTAAGTTTGTACTCAAGTTCGTATTCAAGGCTGCGAAGGATTATCCAAATGAGTGTGAAGCAACCAGAAAGGATATTGACAGAAGGCTTACCGCAGCAATAAAAGAGTGGCGTGAAAAGTAGAGCTATAGGACAAAATGTGTTGATAAAACCGCCATCACCCCCTTATAAATAAAGACAAGATCCGTCATGGAAATGTTGGGTGTTTTTAATTATTTTATAATTTTTCTGCTATGTTTGTTGTAAATGTCAATGAAAAAGCTTGTCATTATTTTTATCAGAATTTTAAAAATTTTTGGTAAATTGATTATTTTTAAATGAAGCTTTAAAAAGCAGGGCATAGTAGTGCATTTGCAAGAAGCCTGTTAAAAAATATTTCTTGACTTTAAAGGGTACTATGCTATAATTCATTTGACATTTAAGTTAAATGTTAAATGAAAGCCGAAAGGATGTGACGAACATGAGCATGCAGGATACTCTCAGAGCCCTTGCAGATCCTACAAGGCGGGAGATACTTAACCTGCTTAAACAGTCAAGTATGGCGGCGGGGGATATTGCAGAGCATTTTATAATTTCCGGGGCTGCCATATCAAGACATCTGTCAGTACTTAAGGACGCGGATCTGATAAGGGACAAAAGAAATGGCAAATATATATATTACGAACTTAATACAACGGTACTTGAGGAGATCATGTTGTGGATCAGTGAGCTGAAAGGAGAGGATAGCGATGATCAAAGAAAATAAAAAAATGATAATTGTAACTTCTATTGTGACGCTGCTTCCTATGGTTGTGGGACTTCTTTTATGGAATAAACTGCCGGACACCATGGCAACACACTTTAATATCAACAATCAGGCGGACGGCTATTCATCAAAGGCATTTGCAGTATTCGGAATCCCGGGATTTGTATTCCTGTGTCAGCTTATCTGCATAGGGGCAACCTCTGTTGATCCAAAACACAAAAATATAAATAAAAAAATATATCCGGTTTTACTCGGTATCTTTCCGGTGGTATCCCTTCTGGTCAGCAGCCTTGTGTTCGCATATGCACTTGGCTGCGTTACGGATATTGGATTTATCATGACCTTGATGGTTGGGGTGCTGTATATCGCCCTGGGCAATTATATACCGAAGGTTAAGCAGAATTATACTGTTGGATTTCGTCTCAGATGGACATTGGATGACGAGGATAACTGGTATCATACTCACAGATTTGGTGGCAAATGTATGGTGATAGGTGGTATGATCATGATGGTAGCTTCGCCGGTTATGAATTTATGGCTGCTCATAGTAATGGCACTTGTGCCGGCACTTATACCGATTTTTTATTCGTACGTTTATTATAAGAAGAATGGGAAGCAGCAGTAGTTGCAGCCGTATATAAAAAGCCGTAAAAAGTGCTTGCACCGGAGCATATTTTATGATATCCTATTTAAGCTGTGTAAAAAAGAGATGGTCCTCTGTACCTGGATGGTAGTAAGAACGTCTAAATTATAAGGAGGTCACAGAAAGATGAACAAGGATTACATTAAGAATCTTGAAGCTTCACAGATGAAGGAGAGCGTTGATGCATTTTCAGTAGGTGATACTGTAAAGGTATACAACAGAATCAAAGAGGGAAACAAGGAAAGAATCCAGCTCTTTGAGGGAACAGTTATTAAGAGACAGGGTGGAAGCAACAGAGAGACTTTCACAGTTAGAAAGATTTCTAACGGTGTTGGTGTTGAGAAGACCTGGCCAGTACATTCTCCATTTGTAGAGAAGATTGAAGTTGTAAGAAAAGGTAAAGTCAGAAGAGCTAAGATTTACTACTTACGTTCAAGAGTTGGTAAGGCAGCAAAGGTTAAAGAGCTTGTTAAATAATTATTTGACGATGTACTATAACAATCAAAAAAATGACTGGAGTTATCCTCCAGTCATTTTTGATTATTGTAACGATGTCGTAGACGTCGTTACGCCGCAGCAACCCTTGCCGTAGGCAAATTTTAATGGTTGCTGCTCTTATGTCAGGAAGAGGAAGAAAATGAGCGAACGTCGTGACAGAATGCGTAGGATAAGACGTGAACAACGCAGGCAGAATCGTCTGCACCGGGACAAGAAGAAGATATTTAAGTCCCTGCTTGGATGGTGCGTACTTATTCTCGGAGCAGTTGTAGTTGGATATATAATAGTTGGATTTATGTTCCAGACAGTTTACATGGTGGGTTCATCCATGAAGCCAACCATTGCAAATGAAGAAAAGGTTATCGTAAATAAGTGGATCTATAATATAAAGAGTCCTGAGCGTTATGACATAGTGGCATACCGCCTTATGGATGAAAATGATGAATATTACGACATTAAGAGGATAGTTGGACTTCCGGGAGAGACTGTTACGATCTATGACGGACAGGTTCTTATAGACGGAGAACCATTAAAGGATTCCCCGGTGACCACATATATATTTACCAAGGGCATGGCTGAGAGCGGTGTCACCCTGGGAGATGATGAATATTTCCTGTTAGGGGACAATGTAAATAACAGCGAGGATTCCCGTTATGTAAGTGTAGGCAAGGTAAGGAAGAATGAGCTCCTTGGCAGAATAAACAGATAAGGGATATTACATTATGGAAAAGGATGTAAAAAATAACGGAACAAATAATACAAATGAAAAGAATTTCTTAAACGGACAGATAAACTGGTATCCCGGTCATATGACGAAGGCAAAGCGTATGATGCAGGAAAATATCAAGCTTATTGATATTGTAGTGGAGATACTTGACGCCAGAACTCCTATGTCCAGTAAGAATCCGGATATAGATGAGCTGGCAAAGAACAAGTACAGACTGGTGCTTCTTAACAAGACTGATCTGGCTGACCCGGCAGTCACAAAAAAATGGGCAGAGTACTACAGAGGCAGGGGGTTCTATGTAGAAGAGATAAATGCCAGAAGCGGTGCAGGTATGAAGAATATAGATGAGCTTATACGTGCAGCCTGCAAGGAGAAGATAGAGAGAGACAGAAAAAGAGGTATCATTAACAGACCTATCAGGGCAATGATAGTGGGAATACCTAATGTAGGTAAGTCAACATTTATAAACAGCTATGCCAAGAAGGCCTGTACAAAGGTTGGAAATAAGCCGGGAGTTACCAAGGGAAAGCAGTGGATAAAGCTCAGCAAGAATGTGGAGCTTCTTGATACTCCGGGAATATTATGGCCTAAATTTGAAGACAGGAATGTGGGGATAAGGCTGGCACTTATAGGTTCCATCAATGACGACATATTGAGCATTACCGATCTGTGTCTTGAGTTTATGAAATTTTTAAAAACAAACTATTGTAATACTATTGCCGAAAGGTATAATATTCAAGAGAAGGATGATGTGGTTTCTGTGTTATATGATGTGGCAGATAAGCTGCAGTGTATAAAAAAAGGCGGTGAGCCGGATATAGATAAGGCTGCTGCCATTGTCATCACGGATTTCCGCAGCGGAAAGCTTGGACGCATAAGCTTGGAGAAGCCTGAAGAATAGTATATAAACAGTGAAGGGTAATCTACATATATGAACGAAGAAGAACAGAGACAGGAAGCCTTAGATGAGCTGTTCAGTCATGACGCACCAACCGAGAGAGAAAAGGCAAGGCTGGAGAAGAAGCGTGAAAAGGCAAGGATAAAGGCAGAAAAAAAGAAGGCAAAAGCAGAAAGCAAAGGAAATAAAGAAAGCGATACAACATCAGAAGGAACAGATAACCTGGATACAGAAGCCGGATCAGCCGGTGAAGGCGGAGATAATGCCGAAAATTCAGAGAACGGAAACGCTGACTTAAAGGGTCACGGCAGCACAGAACTTACAGTTGACGGTACAGAAAAGACTTCTGACACAGGAAAAACCTCCGACACAGAAGAGATTTTCCATGAAGAAACTTCCGATGAAGATGATACAGAGGATGAAGAGGTATATCTTTCTGCCAGACAGCGTAGAAAGCTGGAGAGAAAACGCAGGAACAAGGAGAAGAATAAGCCTGAGAATATAAATATCGTTAAGGAGCTTGTAAATCTTCTGGTATATATCCTGGCAGTAATGCTGTTGTGCTGGCTTATACTTACATTTGTGGGACAGAGGACAGAGGTCAGTGGAAATTCCATGAATGATACCCTTACAGATGGGGACAGCCTGTGGATCAACAAATTCACTTATCTGTTTGACGAGCCTGAGCGGTACGATATAGTTGTATTCCCTGCCAAGGATGATGGCGATAAGTACTACATAAAGCGTATTATCGGTCTTCCGGGAGAGACTGTATGGATCGGTGATGATGGACTGGTATATATAAACGGTGAGCCGCTGGAGGATGACACCTATGGCAAGGAGCTTATAGATGAGACCAGAAGAGGCATAGCCGCAACAGAGATAACTGTGCCGGAAAACTGTTATTTTGTTCTTGGAGATAACAGAAATAACAGCCGTGACAGCAGAGTTATAGGCTGTATCAGTGACGGAGATATCATTGGCAAGGCAGTGTTCAGATTTTCAAAGGATTTCGGAAAGATTGAATAAGGGATATAAGACACCGGACTGATCTTCTCAGTCCGGTTAGTTTTAGTTATGTAATGATGTCTTATGATTTATACACGAGAGGAAAGCATGTAATGAGCATTTCGGATATTAAGAAGGAATTTGCACAGGCAGATATCAGCGAGTATAGTTCCATTATAGAAAAGTATAAGGATGATACCAGATCAGGAGTTGTAAAGCTCATCCAGTCAGCGGAAAAAAACATAGAAAAGCATGAGAAGGAACTGGTCAGAATGTACCGCATGTTCAGCTATGAGCGTCAGTACAGAGGTGATGGTTATGTGTGCGGTATAGATGAAGTGGGCAGAGGACCTTTGGCAGGACCGGTCGTGGCTGCTGCCGTTATACTTCCTGAGGACTGCGACATATTGTATCTTAACGATTCCAAGCAGTTAAGCGAGAAGATGAGGGAGAAGCTCTATGATGAGATCATGGAGAAGGCTCTTGCTGTGGGAGTTGGAATGGCAGACGAGAAGGTCATAGATGATATAAATATATTACAGGCCGATTATCATGCCATGAGGATCGCCATATCAAAGCTTTCAGTGACACCTCAGATACTTCTTAATGACGCAGTTACCATACCTGGAGTTGATATAAAGCAGGTACCTATAATAAAAGGAGATACATTGTCAGCGTCCATAGCTGCTGCCAGTATCATAGCCAAGGTAACAAGGGACAGGATGATGGTAGCATATGACGGAGTGTATCCGGGATATGGATTTGCCTCCAACAAGGGGTATGGCTCAAAGGAGCATATTGAAGCACTTAAGACCATTGGACCATGTGAGATCCACAGAAGAAGCTTTATAAAAAAATTCGTATAGAAGGATTTCGGCAGGATAAAGGATCCGGGAGGAAGAACAATAGATAACAAGAGAACTATCGGAAGAGAAAAGGAACAGATGGCGGCAGAGTATCTCTGTGATAAGGGTTACGAGATATTGGAGCGTAATTTCAACTGCCGTCTTGGAGAGATAGATATAATAGCCAGGGAGAAGGAAAGTAATACGCTGGTGTTCTGTGAGGTGAAATACAGGAGCAGCCTGCATTACGGAGATCCCCTTGAGGCGGTAACTCCTGAGAAGATCAGGCATATATGCAGAGCCGCAGGGTATTATTATACATATAAATGCGGAGGAGAACAGCAGCCCTGCAGATTCGACTGCATAGCAGTGTACGGAGACGGAAGTATCAGACATGTAAAGGACGCATTTGGCTACAGGTAAGAGATTATGGATATTAAATATATTGAATATAATAAGATCACGCATAACAGGAACACTACAGATATAAGAGAGCATGAGGGAGTTTCATATATAACCTTTAAAAATCTCAGTGAAGCACAGGTTGTACATGGTTTCTCCACAAGGCTTGGCGGCGTAAGCAAGGGACATCTTTCAACCATGAACTTAAGCTTTCACAGGGATGATGACCCTGTGCTTGTTATGGAGAACCACAGGAGACTTGGGGAAGCTATAGGCTATGACCACAGAAAGCTTGTGTTTTCAGATCAGGTTCATGAAACCAGGATACACAAGGTAACAGAAGCGGATATTGGTAAGGGAATAACCTGTGAATCTGACATAAAGGAAATAGACGGACTTATGACGGATGTGCCGGGGATACCTTTGATAACCTTTTATGCAGACTGCGTTCCGGTTTATTACTATGACCCGGTGAAAAAGGTGGTTGCCATGAACCATTCAGGCTGGAGAGGAACGGTAGCCAGGATAAGCAGGGAAATGATAAAGGCACTTAATTCCGAGTACGGCTGTGATCCGGCTGATCTCATATGTGCCGTAGGACCATCCATTTGCAGGAAATGCTATGAGGTAAGTGAGGACGTGGCACAGGAATTTGAAAAAGCATATACACCGGAACAGTATGACACTATGATAACCAAAAAGGAAAATGGCAAATATCTTTTAGACCTTCACGTTGCCAATTATTACAATCTGGTGGACAACGGAGTACTGCCGGAGCATATAGATGTTACAGATATCTGCACCTGCTGTAATCCGGAGTTTTTATTTTCCCACAGAGCAAGTCACGGAAAGCGGGGAAATCTCGGAGCGGTTATAATGCTTGAATAATGGCGGAATGATAATGGGATATAGACTATATTAATACGGTCTGTACAGATATTAGGAGAAATTTGGATGAAGAAGCAGGAGCATGTAGTAAAAAAAGTGCTTGATGGCAGTATCGCCCAGGAAATGGAGATTGAACCGGGTGATGTCATCCTTGAGATAAACGGAAATAAAATAGTAGATATATTTGACTATCAATATTATATAGAAGACGAATATATTGAGGTGCTTGTAAGGAAACCGGATGGTGACGAATGGCTTCTTGAGATAGACAAGGATTATGACGAGGATCTGGGCATAGAATTTGAGAACAGTCTTATGGACGATTACAGATCCTGTTATAACAAGTGTATCTTCTGTTTCATAGATCAGAACCCTCCGGGTATGCGAGATACCATATACTTCAAGGATGATGATTCAAGACTTTCGTTCCTTCAGGGAAATTATATAACCCTTACAAATATGAAGGATGAGGATGTAGACAGAATAATAAGATATCATCTGGCACCTATTAACGTGTCAGTCCATACCACCAATCCCGATCTCAGATGTAAGATGTTAAAGAACAGATTTGCAGGGACCATAATGGACAGGCTGCAGAAGTTCTATGACGCAGGGATTCCCATGAATGGACAGATAGTTCTGTGCAAGGGGATAAATGACGGGGATGAGCTTAGGCGCTCCATAAGTGATCTTATGGGATTTGCCCCTGTCATGGAGAGCCTTTCGGTGGTTCCCGTAGGAATATCCGATTATCGTGACGGCTTATTTAAGCTGGAGCCCTTCGAAAGCCAGGACGCTGCAGAGGTCATAGATATAATAGAGGGCTTTCAGAAGCAGGCATACGAGAAGTTTGGAACACATTTTGTTCATGCCAGTGATGAGTGGTATATAAATGCCGGCAGACCTATGCCCGGTGCGGAAAATTATGATGGATATACCCAGATTGAAAATGGTGTCGGCATGGTAAGGTCTCTTTGCGACGAATTTTATGAGGCTCTTGGGGAGATACCGGTAGATGACAGGGAATACACTGCAAGTATAGTGACCGGAGTTCTCGTGTATGACCACATAAAGAAGCTGGCGGAGGCGCTTGAGAAAAAGTTCAGGAATGTAAAGCTGCATGTGTATAAGATAGTCAATGACTTCTTCGGACACAGGATAACCGTAACAGGACTTCTTACAGGACAGGACATAAAGAAGCAGCTTCAGGGAAAAGAGCTTGGAAGCAGGCTCCTTCTTCCGGAGAATACCCTTAAGTGTGATGAGGAGATATTCCTTGATGATATGACACTGGATGAGTTAAGGGACGCTTTACAAGTAGAAATATATATTGTAAAATCTAACGGTGCAGATTTGGTAAACGGTGCAATAGGAGGAAATTCACAATGAGTAAACCAATAGTTGCCATAGTGGGAAGACCAAATGTAGGAAAATCTACATTATTCAACGCTCTGGCAGGAGAAAAGATTTCCATAGTTAAAGATACACCTGGCGTAACAAGAGACAGGATATATGCAGATGTGTCCTGGCTTGATTATAACTTTACCCTTATTGATACAGGTGGTATAGAGCCGGAGTCTGATGATATAATATTAAAGAGCATGAGAGAACAGGCAGAGATAGCCATAGAGACAGCGGATGTTATCATTTTCATGACAGATGTAAGACAGGGACTTGTGGATGATGACAATAAGGTTGCCGATATGCTGAGAAAATCCCATAAGCCTATAGTTCTTGTTGTAAATAAGGTAGACAGCTTTGAGAAATACATGAACGACGTGTATGAGTTCTATAATCTTGGTCTGGGAGATCCACAGCCTGTATCCGGAGCCTCAAGACTTGGAATAGGTGATATGCTTGATGAGGTTGTCAAGTATTTCCCTGAAAGTGCCAAGGATGAGACAGAGGATGAGAGACCAAGGATAGCCATAATAGGTAAGCCGAATGTTGGTAAATCTTCTATAATAAATAAGCTCCTCGGCGAGGACAGGGTTATCGTTTCTGACATTGCGGGAACCACAAGGGACGCCATAGATACCCAGATCGTGAGAAATGGTACAGAATATGTATTTATAGATACTGCGGGACTTAGGAGAAAGAGCAAGATAAAGGAAGATATAGAGAGATACAGTATCATCAGAACTGTTGCGGCTGTAGAGAGATGTAACGTGGCAGTACTGGTAATTGACGCTGTTGAAGGAATAACAGACCAGGATACCAAGATCGCAGGTATTGCCCACGAGAGAGGCAAAGGTATGATAATCGTTGTCAATAAGTGGGACGCTATAGAGAAGAATGACAAGACCATGAACAAGTTCGCTGAGGAGGTAAGGAACAAACTTTCCTATATGCCTTATGCGGAGCTGCTCTTTGTATCAGCCAAGACCGGACAGAGACTTCCGAAGCTGTTTGAGACAATAGACGCAGTAATAGAAAATCATTCATTAAGAGTAGCCACAGGTGTTCTTAATGAGATCATGGCAGAGGCAGTTGCCATGCAGCAGCCACCTTCTGACAAGGGTAAGAGGCTTAAGCTCTTCTATATTACAGAGGTATCGGTTAAGCCGCCTACATTCGTTATATTTGTAAATGATAAGGAGCTTATGCACTTCTCATATACAAGATATATAGAAAACCGTATCAGAGAGGCATTTGGATTTAAGGGTACACCTCTTAGGTTTATCATCAGGGAGAGGAAAGAAAAGTAATGAACATTTTAGCAAGATTTGTCTGTCTTGTATGCGGATATCTCTTTGGTATCATACAGACAGCATATATATATGGAAGACTTCACGGAATAGACATAAGGCAGCACGGAAGCGGAAACTCAGGAACCACCAATGCACTGAGAGTCCTTGGAAAGAAGGCGGGACTTATAGTGTTCCTAGGCGATCTGCTTAAGGGCGTTGTGGCATGTTCCCTTACCCATATAATACTTGATATGGTCAATCTTCCGGGAGTTTCAGACAACAAATATCTCTTTGTACTGTACATGGGCTTCGGAGTAGTCCTTGGACACAACTTCCCATTCTACATGCAGTTTAAAGGCGGCAAGGGAATTGCAGCCACATCAGGTATGATAATCGGTCTCTGGGACTGGAGACTTATAGTGATACTTCTTGCAGTGTTCATCATAAGTGTTGCAGTTACAAAGTATGTGTCTGTAGGTTCCATACTGATAATGTCAGGCTTCTTTATCCTCTATACGATATTTGCCATTATGGGTGATTACAATTTTGCTGACAAAGCGAAGCTTATAGAGAGTATTGTTGTGGCAGCTGTCATAGCCGGACTTGCGATATTCCGCCACAGAGCCAACATAAAGAGACTTATAGCCGGTACAGAGAACAAGCTTTCCTTCAGCTCAGACAAGAAGGAAGCATAAAATAAAAAAGTAAGATAAAAGCATAAAACGGATTGACAGTTTTCATTGACCTGCCCATAAATGGCAGAAAAGGAGTTTTATAATGAAGATAGGTATTTTAGGTGCCGGAAGCTGGGGCTCAGCCCTTGCAAATCTTCTGGCGTACAACGGACACGAAGTTACAATATGGTCCATCGATCAGAAGGAAATAGAGATGTTAAGGGAGTTCCACGAACAGAAGGACAGGCTTCCGGGCGTCATATTAAATACATCCATAGCATACACAACTGATCTTGAGACAGCGGTTACAGATAAGGAAATGATAGTATGTGCTGTTCCGTCTCCGTTTGTAAGGGGAACGGCAGCAAAGATCGCTCCTTATATAAAGGAAGGCCAGCTTATAGTAAATGTAAGTAAGGGCATAGAAGAGGCAACCCTCAAGGCTCTGGTAGAAGTTATCGAGGAAGAGATCCCTGTTGCAAATGTGGCAGTGCTTTCGGGACCGAGCCATGCGGAAGAGGTTGGAAGATTTATCCCTACAACGGTAGTTGCAGGTGCAAGAAATATAGAGACAGCCAAGATCATACAGAATGCATTCATGAATGAAAGGTTCAGGGTTTATACCAGTACAGATGTTACAGGCATAGAGCTTGGAGGTTCCATTAAGAATGTTATAGCCCTTGCGGCAGGAATGTCTGACGGTCTGGGATGTGGAGATAATACCAAGGCTGCACTTATGACCAGAGGAATGGCTGAGATCATGAGACTTGGACTTGCCATGGGAGCAAAGGTTGAGACCTTATCCGGTCTGTCGGGAATGGGGGACCTTATAGTAACCTGTACCTCACATCACAGCAGAAACCGTAATGCGGGATATCTTATAGGCCAGGGCAAGACCTATGAAGAAGCCATGGAAGAGGTTAAGATGATAGTTGAGGGAGTATATTCAGCTAAGGCTGCCAAGATCCTGGCAGAGAAATACAATGTGGATATGCCTATCGTTGACGCGGTAAACGGAGTTTTGTTTGACGGAAAATCAGCAAAGGACGCCATGTTCCAGCTCTTGACCAGAGACAGAAAAGCAGAAGTGTGACAATTTTAACGGATTATATGCCAATTATTAATGAATTGTTTACAATTAAAAAATACTATGATACTATACAAGGTAAGTAAAAAAGGGATAGCTATGTCCGGATATATGGATCCGGATACTGTTATCCATTTTTTGGATTATGGTCCATAAAATATACGTAAAAAATTTGAAAGGGGAGTTTAAGATGTCTAAAAACACCAAAAAGCTGGTCGCGTTTTTTCTGGCTGCAGTAATGTTAGTGACAATCATCACACCTAGTAACCTCTGGAGTGTGTACTCTGATTCGGATTATACTAACGTTGTGGCTGCGACACCGGGAGATGCTGCCGCAAAACAGAAAAAACAGAAAGAAGAAACAAACTCTGATATTGAAGAGGGGATTTCTTTGTATGCAAGCTCACTGCCTGAGGACGTAGGTCAGGGTACGGAGGTGAAGCTTGACGATTTCATCACAGAGGTAAACCTCGAGAAACCTACAGGAGAGACTACAGATGAAGTAGGTACAGAATACGATTCCACAGGAAAGCTTGTGGCTAAGGATCTGTATCTTCATTTCCTTTATTCTCTTGATGCAGATACCCTTGAGAAGGCTCTTAAGGGTGAGATCGATTATCTTATATATGATCTTCCTGATACCATGGAGATACCAAGTACATCAGAGGTGCCAAGCGGAGATGTATTCGGAGACGGCGAAGCCGGAGATGTTGGAGATTACTTCATAGACATCAAGAACAGAAGAATATACATAAAGCTTGATAAGGACGCTCTGCTCAAGTATTCAGATGACGGAGATTTCAAGCAGAACATGACAGGATACCTTAAGTTCTTCGTTCGTATGAACCTTGATAAGACAGATGATCAGGGTAAGATCGATAACAAGCTTGGAACCAGTGACGGAACAAAGGATATCATCATAACACCGGATCCACAGCCGGATGTATCTGTAACCAAGGAAAGAACAGGACAGGATATAGACTATGACAACGGTAAGGTTACATTTACATATACACAGGTTATAGACAGTAACTTTGGTACAGACGGACAGACTATATCATATGAAGATAAGTTTGGCTTCGGATATAATGCAGAGGTTTCTGACATCACCATCACTTGTTCAGATTCATCAGTAGATACCGGAAGCATTGAAGTGACCACAAATAAATCCTATGACAACAAGGAGACAGGATTTAAGGCTACACTTCCTGCAATCGGTGCGAAGCAGAAGTATACTATTACATATAAGGTGACTCTTGATCTGTCGGACGCAGGTACAGGAACAGTGAATGTAAGTGACAAGAACACTGTAGATGTCAGCACAAATGGCGGAAAGGCAAGAGGCGAGGACACTACAGACGGAAGCGTTGAATATACCCAGAAGGATAATTCAGGACTTAAGGTAGAAAAGAGTTCTACTGCTGTAGTTAAGGATCCTGAGAACAATAAGATCACATGGTCATACAGCATAAAGGTATCTGTAAACAGTGCAACAGAAAATCCACTGGAGATTTCAGATATACTTACCGGTGCAGGTATCCCGGGTGCCAAGAGAACTGTTACAGGCCTTAAGGTTACAAAGAATGATTCAGGGGATACTGTAGACTCATCAGGTCTTACAGTAAGCACAGGGGACAATGCAGACGCCAACAGCATAATCCTTTCAGGTGAGTTACCTGCTCTTGGAGATAATGAGTACTACATCATAACTTATGATGTTGAAGAGACAGACATACCTGGGGATACAAAGGGATATTTCCAGAACGGAAATAAGTTCCAGGCAAAGAATGGTCTGGAGAAGAGTGAAGGCTCATCAAATCCGGGTACAAACTACACAGGTCCTGAAGCTTTCCCTGGATTTTCAAAGAGCTATGTTCAGGAAGTTATTGAGAACGGAGAAACATATATTGAGTGGAGAGTAAGACTTACACCTACTGACGGCATACAGATAGCGGATATCAAGCTTACTGATGAACTCTTTAAGAACGGCAATACAGAATCAATGGATGGTGTTACCGTATCAGTTAAGTATGACAGAAATGATTCTGCCCTTGACGCGTCAGGTCTTAAACTTCCATTGTCATTTGTCACAGAGACAGATGATGAGGGAAACGAGTCCTATGTGATAATTGACGCAGAGGGCACAAGGGTGGCTTACGATCCTGGTCAGACAATAGTCGTAACATACAGGACTGCAGCTGACACTCCTGAGAACATAAAGGATACATATAAGAACGTGGCAACCATTGAGAAGAATGGTAAGACACAGGACACTAGTGCCAGCCATGACATAACAGCCAGGCTTGTAAGCAAGGATAACCTTGGTTATACAGGCTCTGACGGATTATATGTTGATTCCTGGAAGACAGTAATATCAGGAACCATCAAGTCAGGAGACATATATGAGGATACTCTTACAGACGCAGATCTTTATGTGAGCGGTAAGAGGATAAACTATATGACACCGGAGCAGGCGAGAAATATCTCCCTCGGTTCATATACAGGAGATTACACAGTATATGTAAGATTGTGTAAGAACGGAACAGACGACTGGAAGTGGATCACCCTTGATGAGATCGAGAGTGAGATGGCGGGAAATTATAACCAGTGTGTTATCTCGGCATACAGGATCGTATTTAACAGTGATTCAGTGCTCCCTGAGACAGGTCTTGAGATCACCTATGAGTCAACTACAGATTTTGGTGATGAGTCAGGTACATCAACAGCAAGAAACAATGCCAAGTTCACCCGTGGAAACACATCCCAGGAGGACAATGCAGACAGTACCAAGACAGAGGTCGGTTCAATAGTAGATAAGTATGTTCTTGATGAGGACGGTAATCCTGTAACAAGATATGACGCCCTCTATAAGAGCGGTGAGAACAATTACTTCGAGTATCGTATAGTTGTGGATCCTAACTGCGTAGCGTCAGGAACAATAAACGTAACAGATAAGATACCTGAGGGCATGAGTCTTGATACAGAGTTTAACAAGAGCGGCTTCAGAAGCAGCAATGGTATAAGCGTAGGTATCATATACAAGCCATACGGATCAAATATACAGTCTTCCTTCAACGGAATGAATCCTCTTGATTACGGAATGACAGTAGGCTGCCTGAACGGAGTTATATCAGCCTCCATACCTGAGAGCACTTATAATTTCTATAACGGAACAAGTCATGTTTCAGTTGTACTTATGTACAGACTTAAGCTTGATGATACAGCAAAGATCGAGCAGGAAGGCTCTCTTGTTGCCGACAACACATGTGTTGCCAAGGATGGAAACGGAGTAATATCAGATTCATCAGCAACAGTTAATGTTGAGGCTCAGAGGATCAGCAAGACTACAAATGGTGAGTATGATGATAAGAACAACGAGATCTCATACAAGGTTACAGTAAACCCTGACGGTGCAACCCTTGGAAGCACAGGAACCATAAATGTAGTTGATACCTTTGATTACACAAGCTCAAGGACAAGTGACGGCAAGAGCTTCATTGACAGTATCACTGTTAAGCCGGGCTCACTTAAGATAAGCGTACTTGATAAGAACGGAAATGTTGTAGAGGAGCTTGACTCAGGCAAGTACAGTGCGGCATTTACAGATTCCAACTCAACAATGATGGCTACCCTGAACTTTACAGTTCCGGACAGCACCCCATTACTTATTGAGTATACATACACTCTTAACTACAATCTTGATAAGCTTACAGCAAGAGCATTTGATGTTAAGAACTCAGCGTACATCGCAGGATCAACTGCTGACGCATGGAATACAAATGATAATTACTCCATCAGCGATGATGGTTCTTCAGCAGGATTTGGTGTTACCAAGGTAAACCTTACACTTGTTAAGAAGGACAGTATCGACGGACTGGTATTCCTTAAGGGCGCAGAATTTGCTCTGGAGAAGTACACAGCAGATGGAACATGGACAGAGGCAAGTCTTGCAGATACCAGCACTATCGTTACAGGTGAAGACGGTACTGTTAAGATCTCAGGTCTTGACTTCAATTATTACTACAGATTAAAGGAGACAAAGGCTCCTGACGGATACAAGCTTCCTGAGAACACATATGTTCTTATATATGAAGCTGACTCCACAAAGCCTGATGTGGGTCCTAAGCCGGGATTTGTAACAGACGCTACCGGTCCTTACACAGACAATGGTGATAAGTACACAAGAGTACATGCAAATGCAGGTTACATATATGTAGACAACGAGATAGCAAACAGAAAGATATCTGTTGTGAAGGAATGGAAGGACGCTGCAGGAAATGTTATCGCAGTTCCACCTGTTTCATCAGTAACAGTAGATATCTACAAATCCATCAATGCAGACAGATATGACGCTACAGAGTCCAATAAGGTTGGAACTGCTACATTGTCTGCTGACAATAACTGGACATATACATTTGAAAATCTTGACTCTGTAGACGGATCAGGTAATAAGCTCTATTACTTCATAAGAGAGACAGGATTCAATGACAGTAATTACACAACAAGCTACAGTACTGATGTAGGTGTTGTAAGCGGTACAGTGACAATTACAAATACAAAGAAGCCGGTAGCCGGTGAGATCGCTGTATCAAAGGCATGGAATGATGATGACAATAAGTATGATCTCAGACCTGACAGCGTTGACATTGTTCTTAAGCAGAACGGAGTTGTATATAAGACACTGGAGCTTAATGCAGCTAATGGATGGGCAGGATCATTTACAGAGCTTCCAAAGTATGATGACGATGGAAACCTCTATGTATATACAGTAGAGGAGAGCGAGGTCGCCGACTATGCGGTTACTACAACCGGATCAGTTGCTCTGGGAAGTGTCAAGTTCACCAATACAGTTACATACACAGAGCCTGACAAGGGCGCATTACAGGTAACTAAGAAGGACGCAGCTACAGGTAAGATCATTACAGATGGTACAGCGGTATTTGGTCTTTATACTAAGAACGGCGATGTATACGTACCATACACAGTAAACGGAACAGCGGTTACAGCTTCAACAGTGGATGGTGTTGCAAGCTTCGCAGACATTCCATACGGAACATATTACGTTAAGGAAGAGTCAGCACCTGCTGGATATGATCTTAATAGTGAATATACAGAGGTTGTGATAAACAGTGAGACAGCAGTTCAGATCTCAGTTGAGGATACAGCAACCATATATCCTATCAGATATGTAAGCCTTAAGTTTGAGAAGACAGATCAGGCTGGAAATGCTCTTAAGGGAGCAGCGTTTAAGCTTACAATAGCTGGGGCAGAGATCAGTACAGCCGCTTCAGAGGATGACGGATATGTATACTTCTATAACATACCTGTTACAGACGAATATAAGAATAAGCTTTACAATGATACAGATGAAGTGAAGATAACCGAGACATCAGCACCGGAAGGATATAAGCTTCCTGATGTTGCGGATGTGTACAAGGGAACATTTGCAGATCTGTATAAGGATTACAGTCATGAAGACACAATAGCTGACAAGACAGCGGCAGATGAGCTGACTGTCAGCGGTAATGCACTTGTTGTTAAGAATGTGCTTATGCAGGGCGAGATCGTAGTGATCAAGAAGGATGAGAAGGGAGCTGTTCTTGACGGAGCAGTATTCAGACTCTACAGCGATGCAGATCTTATCCACGAGGTTGCAGTTGCAACAACAGGTAAGCTTGGAGAAGCAGGAGCTGCAAGATTTACAGGACTTACCTATGGAAAGACCTATTATCTCAGGGAGGAAAGTGCTCCGGCAGGATATAAGGTTGACAGCACTGTCAGAGAGATAACCATAGGAACTACTACCGGTTATGTGGATGGCACAGGTGCAGATGGCAACTGGGTATACACCTATACAGTAAATGTTACAGATAAGTTTGATGACAAGGACATAACAATAGACAAGAGAAGCCTGACAGATGACAGCAGGGTAGCCGGTGCGGGACTTGCTATATACAAGTCAGATATATCAGGAAATTACAGTGAAAGCGACAGAGCAGCTTATGTTGATACAACAGCAGCAAGTGACTGGAAGCTTACAGTAGGTGTAGCCGAAAGCGGTAAGGATCTGGTATACGGTCAGTATTATGTACTTAAGGAAGTAACCACACCTGATGGCTATGAAACAGCAGCGGAGGTTGTGTTCACAGTTGATACTGATGGGAAGGTACAGATCGTAAGCGGTGCTTCAACAGCAGATGGCAAGAAGAACGCCCAGGCAGTAACAGGTAATACAGGACTTGTACTTTATGATGATGTTTCTCTTGGAAGCCTTGAGGTTACCAAGAAGGACGCAGATACACAGGCAGTCATCACAAGTGGTACAGCAGTATTCGGTCTCTATGTTAAGAATGGTGATTCTTACGCTCCGTACACAGTAAACGGAACAGCAGTTACAGTGTCAACGGTAAAGGGTGTTGCAAGATTTGCAGATCTTCCATATGGAACATACTATGTGAAGGAAGAGTCAGCACCTGCCGGATATGATCTTAATACTGAGTATAAAGAGGTTGTTATAAACAGCAGGACAGAGGTTCAGATCTCAGTTGAGGATACAGCAACTGTATATCCTATTGAGTATATAAGTCTTAAGTTTAAGAAGACTGATAATGTTGGTAATCCACTTGTTGGAACTACATTCAAGCTTACAATAGCAGGAAAAGAGATTGATACAGCCTCATCAGAGGAAGGCGGATATGTATACTTCTTCAATATCCCTGTTACAAATGCTAAGGGAGATAAGCTGTACAATGACAGTGATACTGTTGACATTGTAGAGACAGCGGCATTGCCTGGATACAGAATTCCTGACAATGCTACAGTATATGAGAACCAGTTTGATGAAGTATATGCTTCATACGGACATACTGATACGATAGCCGACAAGACTCTTGCCAAGGCTGTAACAGTAAACGGTGACGAGCTTACTGTAGTCAATGTACAGGAAAAGGGTGCTATCGTAATAAGAAAGTATGATGTTAAAGGCTTTGTTCTTAATGGAGCAGTATTCAGGCTCTATGAGGATCAGGAGCTTACCAAGGTTGTTGCAGAAGTAACAACAGGTGCCCTTGGTGAAGATGGAGTAGCAAGATTTAATGATCTTGCTTATGGTAAGACATATTATGTTAAGGAGTACAGTGCTCCTGCCGGTTATAAGGTAAGCGATACTGTTACAACTATAAGGATTGGTTATACTCAGGGAGCAAATGGAGAAACAGACGCAACAGGAGCATATGTATATACATATAACACACCTGTTGAGGATGAGTTTGACTACAAGGATATAACCATAAATAAGAGAAATCTTACAGATAACAGTAATGTGGCAGATGCGAAGCTTGATATATACAAGTCAGACGAAGCAGGAAATTACAATGAAAGTGACAGAGTAGCTGATGGTACTACAACAGCAACAGATAACTGGAAGCTTAAAGTAGGTCCAGCCGGAAGTGGTGCCAATCTCGTATTTGACCAGTGCTATGTACTTAAGGAGGTTACCACACCTGATGGCTATGAAACAGCAGCAAATGTAGTATTCAGAGTAGGTACAGATGGTAAGGTAGAGATAATAAGCGGTGCTGCAACAGCAGATGGAAAGAAGAACGCTGAGGCAGTAACAGGTAATACAGGACTTGTACTTTATGATGATGTTTCTCTTGGAAGCCTTGAGGTAACCAAGAAGGACGCAGATACACAGGCAGTTATTACAAATGGAACAGCAGTATTCGGACTCTATGTTAAGAATGGCAGTGCTTACGCTCCGTATACAGTAAACGGAACAGCAGTTACAGCGTCAACAGTAAAGGGTGTTGCAAGATTTGCAGATCTTCCATATGGAACATACTATGTGAAGGAAGAGTCAGCGCCTGCCGGATATGATCTTAATACCGAGTATAAAGAGGTTGTTATAAACAGCAAGACAGAGGTACAGATCTCAGTTGAGGATACATTAACCGTATACCCTATTGAGTATGTAAGTCTTAAGTTTAAGAAGACCGATAATTTAGGAAATGCTCTTGAGGGAGCAGCCTTCAAGCTTACAATAGCAGGTACTGAGATCGGTACAGCAACCTCAGAGGAAGGCGGATATGTATACTTCTATAACATACCTGTAAGTAATGCCGCAGGAAATAAGCTTTATAATGATACAGATGAGGTGAAGATAACCGAAACATCAGCACCTGAAGGATATATGCTTCCTAAAGATACAGATGTCTATACATCAACATTTGCAGATGTATATGGAACATACAAGCACACCAATCCAATAGCTGATAAGACTCTTGCCGAGGCTGTAACAGCAAAGGGTGATGAGCTTACAGTAGTAAATGTACAGAAGAAGGGAGCTATCGTAATAGGAAAACAGAAAGAGGATGGAACACCACTTAACGGGGCAGTCTTCAAACTGTATTCCGATAAGGATTGCACTGTTGAGGTTGCAACAGCAACAACAGGTGTAATCGGAGAAGACGGAGTTGCAAGATTTACAGATCTTATATTTGGTAAGGAATATTACCTTAAGGAGTACAGTGCTCCTGCAGGTTATAAGCTCAATGACAGTGTTGTAGCCATAAAGATCGGAACCACACCTGGAGCAAAAGAGGATGTAGACGGAACCGGAGCATATGTATATACATACAACACATCTCTTACAGATGAATATGACAATAAGGACATAACCGTAGATAAGAGAGATCTTACAGATGACAGCAAGGTTGCAGGTGCAGAGCTTGCAATATATAAGTCAGATGAATTAGGAAACTTTAGTGAGAGCGACAGAGTTGCTGCATTTGAAACAACAGCAACAGGAAGCTGGAAGCTTTCAGTAGGTGTAACCGGAAGCGGTGCAGATCTTGTATATGGTCAGTATTATGTACTTAAAGAGGTTTCTGCTCCATTTGGATACGAAACAGCAGCCGCTGTAGTATTCAAGGTGGGTACAGATGGTAAGGTACAGATCATAAGCGGTAACACAACACAGGCTGGCAAGAAGAATGTCCAGACAGTAGCAGGCGATACAGGACTTGTACTTTACGATGATATTTCCCTTGGAAGCCTTGAAGTGACCAAGAAGGACGCAGGTACACAGGAAGTTATCGCAGGTGGTACAGCAGTATTCGGACTCTATGTTAAGAATGGCAGTGCTTATGTTCCGTATACAGTAAACGGAACAGCAGTTAAGGTGTCAACAGTAAACGGTGTTGCAAGCTTTACAGATCTTCCATACGGAACATACTATGTAAGAGAAGAGTCAGCACCGGATGGATATGATCTTAATACCGAGTATAAAGAGGCTGTTATAGGCGGAAAGACAACAGTACAGATATCCGTTGAGGATACATTGACTGTATATCCTATTGAGTATGTAAGTCTTAAGTTTAAGAAGGTCGATCAGGCAGGAAATGCTCTTGAGGGAGCAGAGTTTAAGCTTACAATAGCAGGCAAAGAGATCGATACAGCAGCTTCAGAGGCTGACGGATATGTATACTTCTACAACATACCTGTTACAGACACATACAAGAATAAGCTTTATAATGACACAGATCAGGTAAAGATAACTGAGACATCAGCACCTGCAGGCTACAGACTTCCTGCAGACACAGATGTTTATACATCAACATTTGCAGATGTATACAATGATTACAGCCATGTCAGTGCCATAACAGATAAGACAGGTGCTAAGGAAGTGGTTGTAAATCAGGAGGCACTTACAGTTGTGAATATACAGCTTGTAGGAGCAATAGAGATCGAGAAGAAGGACGGAAACGGTGATCTTCTTGATGGAGCAACATTTACAATTTATGATGATGACCAGTTCACAAATGTTGTTGCTGAGGAAGTAACAGTAAATGGTGGATGTACATTCACAGGTCTTACATATGGCAAGACATATTACGTTAAGGAGACAGCGGCACCTGAAGGTTATGAGCTTGACGATACGGTATATACAGTGACCATCGGAGACGCAGGATATACAGAGAGCCAGGCAGACAGCAGTTCACCTGTAGTTCTTACTTACGGAGCTTCATTTACGGATGAGTTCATTATTGAGAAGATCAGCGTTGATAAGCAGGATCTTAACAGTAAGGCACAGGTAAAGGGTGCAGGACTTGCTGTATACAAGGTAGATACAGATGGTAATAAGAGCGATGAGGTAGCCTCATGGAATACAGACGGAAGCTCACTTAAGGAGTTCACCGTAGGTCTTGCAGGAAGCGGTGCAGAGCTTATTGCCGGTGAGTATTACATACTTTCAGAGATAAATGCACCTAAGGGATATTATCCTGCAGATGACATATTATTCACAGTTGATATTAACGGAAACATTGTGATCTTAGACGGTGCAAAGAACAGCCGTAACAAGGACAATGGAGCTGTTAAGAACAAGACTCTTGTTATGTATGATGAGACAAAGCGTGATACAGATGAGAATACTACAGAGATAACCACAGAGACCACCACAGAAACTTCTACTGAGGTGACCACTGAGACCACAACCGAACCTGGTAAGCCGGATAAGCCTGGCAAGCCAACAAATCCGGATAAGCCAAAGACAGGAGATAACACTCCGCTTGCCGGAGCAGTTGTGATATTATTCGTAAGTATGGGTATCACAGGAGGCCTTATCTTTAAGAAGAAAAAGGAAAAGCGTAATTCATAAATTAACTGACCTTAAATAATCAGAACCACACTTTATGATACATAGGGTGTGGTTCTTTTTTGTCTGCCGCCGGCATATATTCTTATATGTAATAGTGGGCAATAAACATATGGAGGGATATATGAAGGAATATGACGTATACAGTGATATAAGCAGACGAACTAATGGAGAAATGTTCATTGGTGTCGTAGGTCCTGTAAGAACCGGTAAATCAACATTTATCAAGAGATTTATGGAGCTTATGGTGATACCCGGCATAGAAAATGAACAGGACAGGGAGGTTGCCATAGATGAAATGCCCCAATCTGCAAATGGTAAGATCGTAATGACCACTGAACCTAAGTTCATACCCAAGACAGGCTGCAATATAAGACTGAATGACCAGATATCCGTGAAGGTAAAGCTTATTGACTGTGTGGGATATATGGTTGATGGTGCCGCAGGGAACAATGAGGATGGAAATGAAAGAATGGTCAGCACTCCATGGTTTGACTACGATATACCATTTTCAAAGGCGGCGGAGATCGGAACCAACAAGGTCATAAACAATCACTCAAATATAGGGATAGTGGTCACAACCGACGGAAGTTTCGGGGAGATAGGCAAGGAGGCATATATGCCTGCCTGCGATAAGACAATAAAGCAGTTGAAGGATATAGGGAAGCCTTATGTGGTGATAGTAAATTCGGCAACACCATCTTCCCAGGAATGTATCATGCTGCAGAGGAGCATAAAGGAGCAGCATGGCTGTCAGGTCATGGCAATAAACTGTGAGCTGCTTACCAGGGATGACATTAATATGATATTTACAAATATCCTTTATGCATTTCCGGTTGCTACATACAATTTCTACATACCAAAGTGGCTGGAGATTTCCCCTGATGACAATGAGCTCAAGAAGTCGGTCATTGAAAATGCTGTGTACATAATGAAAAATTCCTGCAGTATAAATGACATAAACAATATGAGTTTACCGGAAAATAATTATGTAAACAAATATATCATTGACAACATCGATCTTGCCACAGGAAACTGCTCAATAAGAGTTGACGTGAGAAGTGAGTGTTACTATCAAATGCTCAGTGATCTGCTTGGAACAGAGATAGGCAATGAGTATGATTTCTTAAATGAGATCAAGGTGCTGTCGGAGAACAGGGCACTGTGCAGGAATATCCTTGACGCCTTAAATGCTGTGAAGGTTTCCGGATACGGATATGTTATGCCGAAGAGGGATGAGATCGCCCTTGATCCACCGGAGATAATAAAGACGGGAAATAAGTATGGAATAAAGATAAAAGCTACAGCACCGTCTATTCATATGATAAAGGCGGATATAACCACGGAGGTGGCACCTATCGTCGGAACCAAGGAGCAGGCTGACGATCTTATTGAGTACATAAATAACAGCAAGAATGATGATGGAGATATCTGGAATGTGAATGTATTCGGCAAGACCATCTGGAATCTTGTGGATGACGGCATAAGCTCTAAGTCGGAGAAGATAAATGACGCCAGCAAGCAGAAGCTTCAGGATACCATGGAGAAGATCGTAAATGACAGCAACGGCGGTATGGTCTGCATTATCATATAAAATACGAGAATGTTGCCAATTATTTTTGATAATGCTATAATACGGAGGCAGGCCTTGAGAACCGGGAAAACAGTGTCTTTATGGAATACCTTAAGGTCTGAGACATGTAACTGAAATGGAGAAGTATTATGGCAGCATTAGATGTGAAGTTAAATGTATTTGAGGGTCCCCTGGATCTTCTGCTACATCTAATTGAAAAGAACAAGGTTCAGATATTTGATATTCCTATAGTGACCATCACCAATCAGTATATTGAGTATATCAATAACATGGAAGAGGAAGATCTGGACGTTATGAGTGAGTTTCTGGTTATGGCTGCCACTCTTATAAGGATCAAATCCAAAATGCTCCTTCCAAAGGATGAGGAGGTAAGTGAGGAGGAAGAAGATCCGAGAGACGAACTGGTCAGAAGACTTCTTGAGTATAAAATGTACAAATATGCAGCCTGTGAGCTTAAGGATATGGAGCTTGACGGCGAGAAAAATCTCTACAAGGGAGCGTCCATCCCGCCGGAGGTTAAGAATTACCACGAGGAGATAGATCCTTATGAACTGGTAAGCGGCATGGGGCTTGACCTTGAAAAGTTAAATGAGATATTCAAGTCGGTAATGAGGAAGCAGGTTGACAAGCTTGACCCTGTAAGAAGTAAATTCAAGACCATAGAGAAGGAAGAGATATCCCTTGAAGATAAAATGGCTGAGGTCAGGGAACAGGTGAGAGGACTTAACGGCATTAATTTCAGGACGCTTCTGGAAATGCAGCCTTCAAAGATGAATGTCATCGTGACATTTCTTGCTATCCTTGAGCTGATGAAGATATCAGCCATTACAATAAGGCAGGATGAATTATTTGGAGATATAATAATAGACTCAAAGGATGAGTTGTAATAAAGATAATCCACAGGAATAGGAAAAGAAATATGGCAAATATTGAAGAAAACCAGGATATAGCAGATAATAATGTTGAAATTAATGGAGGAGATGGCTCACAGGAGGGCTCGCTGGTAAGTATAAACAGCTTATCCTATGATTATATCATCTCTGTTATAGAGGCGGTGCTTTTCTCAGTGGGAGAGTCCGTGGGAGTACAGGAGCTGGCAGTTGCCCTTAATGTCCCGGTTAAAGAGCTGGAACCGGTAATAGACCAGTACATATTGGAATATAACAGCTGCAAGCGGGGGATAAAGATAGTGAAGCTTGAGGATTCATATCAGATGTGCACCAGAAATGAATATTACGGTGAGTTGAGCAGAGTTGTGAACATGCCTAAAAAGCATACCCTTACGGATGTTCTCCTTGAAACTCTGTCCATAATCGCCTATAAGCAGCCTATCACCAGACCGGAGATAGAAGCCATAAGAGGTGTGTCATGTTCCCATGCCATCAACAGGCTTATGGAATACAATCTTGTTACTGAGGTGGGCAGGCTTGACGCTCCGGGAAAACCTATATTATTCGGTACAACAGAGGACTTCTTAAGGTGCTTTGGAGTTGAATCCAAGGATGATCTGCCGGTTATAGCACCGGATAAGATCGAAGACTTTAAGGCTGAAGCAGCCAAGGAGGCAGAGTTTACTCTGAATGTGGATGTAGAACAGGAATAATGTGGAGAGCATACCTATGACGGATATTTTATACATGCGTTTATTTTGCATACATAAGATATTTTACAGGATCGTGGCATTTGCCATGGCGGTTGTCCTGATATCTGCAACATTTAAAAATAATATAACAGTTCAGGCACAGGAAGGGGAAATTAAAGATTTTCCCTTTTCCTTATATGCGGAGAGTGCAGTGCTGATAGATGGTGAGACCGGCAGGGTCATATGTGGCAAGAACAGTGATAACAGGCAGCCCAATGCCTCAACCACCAAGATACTTACCTGTATAATAGCCCTTGAGAACTGTGATCTTAATGATGAGGTGGTCATATCCGACTACGCGGCGTCCATGCCTGAGGTAAATATGGATGTAAAAAGCGGCGAGGAGTATCGTCTGGGAGATCTCCTGTATGCCATGATGCTTGAGAGTTATAATGATGTGGCGGTTGCCATTGCAGAGCATGTGGCAGGGAGCACAGAGGAATTTGCAGATATGATGATGGATAAGGTGAGACAGCTTGGGCTGGTTAATACCCATTTTGTCACTGCAAATGGTCTTGACGCCACAGACGATGGCGGATTTCACGGCACCTCTGCCTATGATCTTGCCCAGATAATGAGGTACTGTATAAGCTATTCTGACAGCCGGGAGGATTTTCTTGCCATTACCGGCACCGGAACCTATTCTTTCACGGATCTTAGCAAGAAAAGATCCTTCACTGTAAATAATCACAATAATCTCATAAACCTGTCCCATGATGTATTGTCAGGAAAGACAGGATTTACCTGTGACGCAGGCTACTGTTATGTGGGAGCCTTTGAGAGGGACGGACACAGGTATGTATTTTCCCTTTTAAATTCAGGATATCCTCCGAACAAAAACCACAAATGGAAGGACTCCCTGAAGATAATCAAATATGTGGAAGATAATATGCACACAGTGCATTTTGAAAAGAATATAAATATATATGATATTGACATAGGAAGCGGCATGGACGAGGAAGGGGATACTATATCGTCTATGTACGAAGAAGTTTACATAACATATAATCTCAATATGACAGATGAGGAGGAAATAAAATATAAGGTGGTGCTGTACAGTGATCTTAAGGCTCCGATAAAAAGGGGACAACGGCTTGGCTGTGTCATATTGTATATAGGTAACAGTGAGGTATACAGGCAGGACATTACAAGTACCCGGAATGTATATGAGAGAAATTACGGAAATATATTTGACATTATATATGAACATACACTTTTGTAGCTATATATGCATATTATAAATAATCAGGAGGATCATATGGAGACCTATTTAGTTGTTGGCGGAGATGTAAGGAATTATTATATGGCTGTCTATCTGAAGGAGTCAGGCAAAAATGTATACATGTACAGAACAAAGCTTCCTTCGGATGTAAGTATAACTGAAAATAGCAGAAAAGATGATATGCCCATTGTTATAGATGAATTAGCACGGCTTGAGGATATATCAAAGGAGGCAGACGAGTACTGTATCGTACTTCCTACCCCGGTTCTCGGGAAGGATGGCAGAGTGATAGGAAGTGATGGCGGTATTGATGTGGAGGATATCAGGTATCTCATCACCAACTCAGAGCTGTTAGCCGGAAGTAAGATCCCGGAGTCTGTTCATAAGCTTTGCTATGAGCATGACATTGAGGTGTATGATTTTATGACAGATGACTGGATCAAGAACAGAAATGGTGTTGCCACTGCTGAAGGGGCTATCTTGGACGCTGCGTTAATGAGTAGTATCAATATAGAAGGCTCTAAATGTCTTGTGACCGGATACGGTGCCTGTGGTAAAGCAATATGTGACAGGCTTAAGGCGTGGGGTGCAGACGTAACGGTGCTGGCAAGACGAAAGGAGTCATGTACGGAGGCCGAGGAAAATGGTATCGCTTCAATGCTTCTTGATGACCAGTACAGAAAAAAGCCATATGATGGATTTGATTTCTGCTTTAATACAATTCCGGCAATGATCCTTGACAGACAGGTTCTGGAAAAGTTCTCTCCTGATGTCATAATAATAGATATTGCCTCTATGCCCGGCGGTACAGATTTCGTCTTCTGTGATAAGGTGGGACTTAAATATAAACACAGCCTTGGTATTCCGGGAAAATACAGCCCGGAGACAGCAGGCAGGCTTCTGGGAGAGGCACTGATGTTGAAAGGATAGAAATATATGGATTTATCAGGGTACACAATAGGTATCGGAATAACAGGTTCCTTTTGTACTTTTGATAAAGTAAAGATTGAAATAAGAGAAATGAAGCAGGTATTTGGCGACATAGTTCCTATATTTTCAAATTCTGCTGCTTCCTATGATACACGATTTGGTACTGCAGAGAAAATGAGAGAGGATATAGAAGAAATAACCGGTCACAAGATAATAGATACCATAATGGGTGCCGAGCCTATAGGCCCTAAGGGGTATCTTGACGCCATGGTCATAGCTCCGTGCACCGGAAACACTCTTGCCAAGCTTGCAAATGGCATTACGGATTCTCCGGTATTGATGGCAGCAAAGGCTCACCTGAGAAACAACAAGCCACTTATCATTTCTATATCCACAAATGACGCCATGGGCATTAACTTCAAGAACATCGGACTCTTAATGAATATGAAGAATATTTATTTTGTTCCTTTTGCCCAGGATGATCCGGTGAAGAAGCCTAACTCCCTTATCGCTAACCTTAAGCTCATCCCGGATACTATCGAGATGGCAATGCAGGGAAAGCAGATCGAACCTGTGCTTGTATAAGAATTGCAGGAAATGAGATCATATGTTATTGCATAGCAATGCACATTTGTGCAAAGTGGAAACAGGCTTTTGTCACTGATGAAATAAAATTCTATTGTTAATAAAAAACACATTAAAAACTCTGTTACTGAGATAAGTCTTAGTAACAGAGTTTTTTAACACTTGTCGGCTGGCTAAATTATATTAACGTCATATTTCTTTAACCAGTAATTGATCTGGATATAGTAAGCAATGAGCTGAGGCCCTGCCATAAGCTGACCATACCAAGGTCTGCCGTAATCCATGGTGGAGTTCATGAACCTTATTGTTTTTTCCTTATCGATCAGTTTATTTACCGGCTCCGATGGAGTGTTTATGATATCTGTAAATATTGCATTCAATGCCTTTTCGTAGAATGGATTGTAGGTCTTAGGGTATGGGGACTTCTTTCTTTTGAAGATGGATTCAGGAAGGATATTCCTGCAGGCGGTACGGAGCAGGTGTTTCTCGGTATCGTCCCGATACTTAAATTCCCATGGGACATTGTAGATATACTCTATGAGCCTGTGATCTGCAAATGGCACTCTTGCCTCAAGACCGCTCCACATGCTGGTTCTGTCCATTCTCTCAAGCAGGGTGGCCATGAACATGTACAGGTTAATGTAGCCGATACGTCTTCTGGATTTGGCTTCGGCTGACTCATCGGGGAGAACCGCAACCTTATTTACAATGGAGTTGTATGTGTCCTTTACATATGTATTGATATCCAATTTTTCTGCCAATGAATCCTTAAGCAAAGCAGTTCTTGAATACATGTCTGTCATCCACGGAAATGTATCCACGCTAAGGAGCTCCGGACGGTAGAACCATGGATATCCGCCGAACACCTCATCAGCACACTCACCGGTTAAGACTACCTTGTGGGTCTTTGATACCTGGCGGCAGAAAAGGAGAAGGGAAGAGTCCACATCAGCCATGGTAGGAAGATCCCTTGAAAGCACGGACTCATACAGAGCATTTAAGGTTTCCTCATAGGTTATGGTGAGTATCCTGTGGTCTGTATCAAGATCCGCCGCCATCAATGCAGCGTAATCCTTATCCAGGGTCGGCTGGAAACTGTTAGATTTAAAATACTTGTCATTTTCAGCAAATTCAAAGGAAAATGTAGAAAGCTGCTGGCCGTTTTCCTTTAATTTATCCGCACATACAGCACTCACAATAGAAGAGTCCAAGCCTCCCGACAGGAAGGTACAGATTGGAACATCGCTGACTATCTGTTTAAGGATTGCGTCCTTTACAAGATACCCGGTATGTTCCACTGTTTCATTATATGTATCGGAATGATATTTGGTTTTTAAGGTGAAAAAAGGTGCCTCAAGGAAGCCTTTTTTACTGTATTTAATATAGTGCCCGGGTTTTACCGCATGTATGTTTTTAAACACACCTGAATAGTTTAGCTTGGCAGGTCCGAGACCTATTAATTCACGCAATGACTCATCATCTATTTCCGGCAAGATCTCGGGATAGCAGAACAGAGCCTTAATTTCAGAGCCCCATACGAGAGTTCCCTTTGAGATAGTATAGAAAAGCGGCTTTACGCCAAAATGATCCTTGAACAGATATACAGTTTTTTCTGACTCGTCATAAATGGCACAGGAAAATATACCATTTACATTTTCAAAATAATCAGGACCGAAACATATGAATGTATTCAGAAGCACTTCTGTGTCACAGGTTGTATTGAAGCTGCAGCCCCTTGAGGTAAGCTTGTTTTTTAGCTCCTTATGGTTATATATCTCACCATTGTAGACTATGTAATAATTATTTTCGTTTTTAGTGATCTTCATTGGCTGGTGTCCCCTGGAGATATCTCTGATGGACAGTCTTGTATGAGCCATGCCACAGCCCCCTGCCTGGATGATGTCATCTTCATCAGGACCTCTGTGACATTGGCACTTATTCATGGCTGTAAGGATCCGGCGGGATTTTTCCTGATCCGGAATTATATTAGGGTTAAAGAAACCGGCGATTGAGCACATAGTTATTTCCTGGAATTTTTGTTTATATTATATTCTTTTTTTCTTGCCAATATGACATATGTTGTGGTAAAATATATAAAATTGTATTGGCAAATGCAGTGACAGGGAGGAGTACATATATAACCGGATCCCAGAGAGAAGATGGTGGTGAGAATCTTCATCCAGGATATGTGGAAGTAGCCCTCGAGCAGTGAACTGAACGGTATTTGTACCAAGTAGGCTTCAACGGTGTTCCCCGTTACAGGAAAGCAGTATATCTTAGAGTTTTACTATTGTACTGTATGAGAGCAGGTTTTCCTGAAATTAGGTGGTACCGCGGAATTTTCGTCCTAAGCATTGTGTTGCTTGGGATTTTTTTATTGCTTAAGAATTGGAGGAAAAGTTATGGAAATAAGTGGAGCAAAAATGTTTGTAAAGGCTTTACAGGAAGAGCACGTTGAGACTTTATTTGCTTATCCGGGAGGAACAGCGATTGATCTATTTGACGCTTTATATGACGCAGAGGGGATAGATATGATACTGCCTCGTCATGAGCAGGCACTTGTTCATGCGGCAGACGGATATGCAAGATCTACAGGAAAGGTTGGCGTATGTCTTGTAACATCAGGACCGGGGGCAACAAACCTTGTTACTGGTATTGCAACAGCCAACTTCGACAGTGTACCCCTTGTATGCTTTACAGGTCAGGTTCCTACAAACCTCATCGGAAATGACGCATTCCAGGAGGTTGATACTGTAGGTATCGTAAGAAGTATATGTAAGTATGCGGTTACAGTAAGAAAGAGAGAGGATCTTGCAAGGATCATCAAAAACGCCTTTTATATTGCGAAGACAGGAAAACCGGGGCCGGTACTTGTAGATATCCCTAAGGATATCCAGCTTGCCATGGGAAGTGACGAGTATCCTGCCGAGGTAAATATCCGTGGCTACAAGCCATCAGAGGGTGCCCACTCAGGACAGATAAAGAAGGCTCTTGAGAAGTTAAAGAATGCTAAGAAGCCTGTATTCCTGATCGGCGGTGGTGTAAATATTGCCCATGCCAGAAAGGAAATGACAGAGCTGGCAGAGCTTACAGGAGTACCGGTTGTAACAACCATCATGGGTAAGGGTGCTATCCCTACCAACCATCCTTTATATGTGGGAAATATCGGTATGCATGGAAATCTTGCTTCAAATAAGGCTATTATGGAATGTGATGTCCTGTTCTCAATAGGTACAAGATTTAATGACAGGATCACAGGTACCATTGATACATTTGCAAAGAATGCAGAGATAATCCATATAGATATAGACGCGGCGTCGATCTCAAGAAACATCAAGGTTGATATACCTATAGTTGCAGACGCCAAGGTTGCCATAACAAAAATGCTCAAGTATGCAGAGAAGCTTGACATAGCTGACTGGGTATCAGAGATAATGAAGATCAAGGAAGAGTGGCCTATCAACATGAATTCCTACAGCGGACTTACTCCGGAGAAGATCATCAAGACCATTAATGAAATGTACAATAACCTTATCATCACAACAGATGTAGGTCAGAACCAGTTGTGGACTACCCAGTATATAGAGATAGATGAGAACAAGCAGCTTCTTACCTCCGGCGGTCTCGGAACAATGGGATACGGTTTCCCTGCTGCCATAGGTGCCAAGCTTGGAAATATGGACAAGGATGTAATATGTATATCAGGTGATGGCGGAGTACAGATGAACATACAGGAGATGGCTACAGCAGTTTCCTACGAGCTTCCTGTTACCCTTGTGATCCTTAACAACGGATACCTGGGAAATGTACGTCAGTGGCAGGAGTTGTTCTTCAACAAGCGTTACAGCAGTACATGCTTAAGATACAGAAGAAGCTGCAACAGAGACTGCATGAATCCAGACAAGTGCTGTCCAAAATACACACCGGACTTTGTAAAGCTTGCAGAAAGCTATGACGCAGTTGGTATAAGAGTTACAAATGAAGAAGAGTTAAGAGCTGCATTTGCAAAGGCAAAGGAGAACAAGAACGGACCTACAGTAATAGAGGCATATATCGATCCTGCTGCAAATGTATTCCCTATGGTTCCGGGCGGAAAGTCCCTTGACCAGATGATCATGGACTGTTAATAGCCGGCGGGACTGATGTGGTATAACTATTGGCAGGTTTAAGAGAAGAGTTAGTTTGAAAAATATGGAGGATATAGATAATGAAGAAGAGATGGATATGCCTTTATGTTGAAAATGAGATAGGTGTAATGGCCAGGATATCTGGATTGTTTTCAGGCAAGTCATACAATATGGACAGTATAACAGTTGGAGTTACCGAGGATCCTACAGTGTCAAGAATGACAATAAGCTTCACCAGTGATGACAGGACCTTTGAACAGGTTAAGAAGCAGTTGAACAGAAGCGTTGAGGTTATCAAGGTAGTTGACTACACAGATGTACCTATCCATAAGAGAGAGGTATTATTTGTAAAGGTAAACAGCTGCAACAGTGCAGACAAGGATGAGGTGTTCAGGATCGCCAATGCCTTCGGATACAACATTGCCGACTACAACAGGAACAGTATTCTTGTGGAGTGTGTCCAGACAGAGGATAAGAATGACAATGCCATAAAGCTGTTTAAGGAGACCTTCCCTAACAGGATCGAGGTAATAAGAGGCGGCAGCGTTGCCGTAGAAGCAATAAGCATAGCTGACTGATAGAGAAAGTAGGATAATATGAAATTTGTTATACAGAGAGTAAGCCATGCAGAGGTATGTGTGGACGGAGAGCAGATATCAGGCATAGATAAGGGACTTCTGGTATTTGTGGGAGTATTTGACAGTGATACAAAGGAGGACGCAGACAGGCTTGTGAAGAAGCTTGTGGGCTTAAGGATATTCCAGGATGAAAATGACAAGACGAACTTAAGTCTTAAGGATGTGGGAGGAAGCCTGCTGATCGTGTCCCAATTCACCCTCTGTGCAGATTGCAGAAAGGGAAACAGGCCATCCTTTATCAATGCAGGCAGGCCGGACTATGCCGACAGTATGTATGAGTACATCATATCTGCCTGCAGGGAGGAGGTTCCGGATGTTCAGACAGGAAAATTCGGCGCCGATATGAAGATTTCCCTTTTAAATGACGGCCCATTTACCATTTTACTGGACAGTAATGACTGGAAATAATAATTCATAGTAAAATATTGTTAAATTTAATTAATAATTCTTGAAAAAAATACTAATTATTTATATAATATTCTTTAGGTTATGCTAGAACTATATAATTTACGAAAAAAGGAGAATTACGAAATGTTAACAAAGGAACAGATAGAGTCAAAAACCTTTAAAAAAGGACTGTTTGGTTACAATAAGGACGAGGTTAACAGTTTTGTCAGAGAAATCAGCACAGAGTATATTGAGCTTCAGACAAAGTATAAGGCACTTGTTGATGAGAATGAGATCTCAAAGAAGTCACTTATGGAGAACAGCGTTAAGATCTACGAGCTTGAGAAGCAGTTAGAGCAGGCAGCTCCCGGAAGCAAGAAGGAGCAGAACGCAGCAAACGCTGAGGCTAACAAGATCATCAATGACGCAAAGAAGAAGGCGAATGAAGTACTTTCAAACGCTAAGGCTGAGCTTGCAAAGCTTAAGGCAGAGATGGAAGAGCTCAGAGCTAACGGTGGAAGTGCAAGTGATGTAAAGGTTGACACATCAGCATTTGACGCAGATCCGATCACAAAGCTTAAGATGAAGTCACAGACTGTTGAGGAGCCTGCCAAGCTTAAGATGAAGCCTAAGGAAGAGCCAAAGCCACAGGCATTTGCAGGTAAGAGTGCAATGACAGAGGATGAGGAAGAAGTAGAGGAGATCTTCGTAGGTGAGATCGAGGAGAACGTAAAGCGTAATCAGGTTCTTATCGGTGACGGAGAAGAGGAAGCAGATTTCGCATTCCTGTAAAATATAAAAAAGGGGTATAGTATGACTCTGGACGAATGCAAGAAAATTTTTGAGCGTGTTTCAGAAAGTGTAGTATTTGATTGCATTGAGAAGGAATCTTATTTCCAGTTTGATATTATCGGTGGGGACAACAGTGGGAGTAATTTCTATCTTAAATTCAAGGATGGGCATATGAGCGTCCACGATGGAGATTACAGAGAAAGAGATGTAATGTTGATAGTTACACCTGCGACACTGGATAAGATAATAACAGGCAGGCTTGATCCGGCCTATGCGTATGCTACAAGAAAGATTAAAATGCCGGGAGATGCGAATCTCGGAAGAACGGTACTTACAATGGTTGCCGGTGAGTGGAAGAACAGGATAGCTCATCAGTAACAACAAATAAACAGAAACAAAAAAGAGAGCCTTGGCTCTCTTTTTTGTTATTGTAATGTATGATCTCTGCTTACATGCCTTACAGTAAATCAGCAACTTCCTTTAAAAGACGTTCTGTCTTGTCCCATCCAAGACAAGGATCAGTGATGGACTTACCATAGCAGCCACCGTCTACAGGCTGGTTGCCGTCCTCAATGTAGCTCTCAACCATAACACCCTTAACCAGTGATCTGATCTCAGAGTCATAGTTACAGCTATGGATAACCTCCTTGACAATTCTTGGCTGCTCAGCGAACTTCTTTCCTGAGTTGTTGTGGTTTGCGTCTACGATACATGCATGATTTACCAGGTTGAACTTCTGGTAGGTGTCAGCAAGGAGACGTAAATCCTCATAGTGGTAGTTTGATATTGACTGGCCGTGCTTGTTAAGGGCACCTCTTAAGATACAGTGTGTGAGAGGGTTGCCGTCTGTATGTGCCTCCCAGCCTGAGTACAGGAATGTGTGTGGGTGCTGACCTGCGATACATGAGTTCATCATTACATTGTAATCACCACTTGTAGGGTTCTTCATACCTACAGGTACATCCATGCCTGACGCTGTAAGTCTGTGCTGCTGATCCTCAACAGATCTTGCACCGATGGCAACATATGAAAGTATATCGTCAACATACTGCCAGTTTTCTGAATATAACATTTCATCTGCAGCGGTGAGACCGGTCTCTTTGATGGCTCTTATGTGCATTTTTCTTATGGCATAGAGTCCCTCAAGCATATCTGAAGCCTTTGTAGGATCCGGCTGGTGCAACATTCCCTTGTAGCCGTCACCGGTAGTTCTTGGCTTGTTGGTATAAATTCTTGGGATAACAAGGATCTTATCCTTAATATCATCAGCGACTTTTGCAAGTCTGTTTAAATAATCACATACAGCTTCTTCGTTGTCTGCAGAGCATGGTCCGATGATAAATAAAAATCGATTGTCTTCTCCGGTAAATACTTTTCTGATTTCCTCGTCTCTTGCGGCTTTGATCTTCTTAAGCTCAGCAGAAAGAGGGTAGAGTTCCTTTATTTCGTCACCTGTAGGAACCCGCTTGATCAATTTCATGCTCATAGTTAGTTTCTCCTTATCAGTAAATTTCTGATATGTATTATAACAGAATGAAAAGAGTTATAAAAGTATAAAATTTTCAGTGGACTAATATAATGTATAAACTGATATATTTTCCCGGATATCGGTTTATTTTCTATAAAATTTTAAAGGTGGAGTGGCATTTGTTTAAGAAGATCGTCTCATTTGTACTTTGCTGTTGTGTCATACTGTCCGGCAGCATACTGAATGTCAGGGCGGAAGCTACGGAAGAGCTTACTCTCGGTTCCCCATCGGCTATAGTGATGGAGGCAGAGTCAGGTACAGTGATATATGAGAAGGACGCAGATACCAGGATGAAGCCGGCGTCTGTAACAAAGGTTATGACCCTGCTTCTGGTATTCCAGGCCATAGAGAATAAGCAGTACACACTGGAGGATATAGTGACCGTCAGCGAACATGCTGCCTCCATGGGCGGTTCTCAGTGCTTCTTTGAGGCAAACGAACAGCAGACCGTTGAGGATATGATCAAATGTATCATAATAGCTTCGGGAAATGACGCTGCTGTTGCCATGGCGGAATTTACCTCCGGAAGTGAGGAGGCATTTGTGGCAGATATGAACAACAAGGCTAAGGAGCTGGGGATGGAGAATACTACCTTTAAGAATGCCTGCGGCCTTGACGCCGACGGACATGAGACCACAGCCAGGGATATCGCCATAATGTCAAGGGAGCTTACCACCAGATATCCGGAGATATTCAACTATACGTCAATATGGACGGACACCATAATACATAAGACCAGACGAGGAGAAAAGGAGTTTGGCCTGGTAAATACAAATAAGTTCCTAAGGCAGTATCAGGGAGCCACCGGACTTAAGACCGGCTATACCTCCACTGCCCATTACTGTATCAGTGCAACCGCCAACAGAAACGGAGTTAAGCTTATTGCAGTGGTAATTGGGGCCGACACCAAGGAGAACAGGAACACTGACGCGGCGAAGCTTCTGGACTATGGATTTGCCAGGTGCTATGCCTACACAGATACAAAAATTTTACAAAAAAATGACATAAAAGTATTAAATGGAGACAGGGAATATGTTAAAATAACTTCAGTGTCAGATTTTAACGCAGTACTTCTTAACGGTGAAAAAGCAGAGGACGTTAAAAAGGAGCTGGTGCTTTATGATGATGGGCTTAAGGCACCGTTAAAAAAGGGCGACTGTATCGGATATGTGAAGTATACAGTGGGCGACAGGACTATAGGCATGGTGGCGGTGGAGACAGATGAAGCCGTGGGTGAGAAGACATACATGTACGGCATGCAGACCATGTTTGAACACATAATAAAGAAGTAATATACCGGGAGAATATACGTGACTGTAATTTGGGTGATCGTTGTTTTGGTGGCTGTGGCTGTTTTATTTGTAACGGTTGAAAGCCTCAGGGAAAACAGGTGTATAGATGTATCGGAATATACCATACATTCCGATAAGGTGAAGAAGGATGTAAGATTTGCAGTGATCGCCGATCTTCATTCTGCGGAATTTGGAGAGGATAACAGCAGACTTATAGAAAAGATAGATGGACAGAAGCCGGAGTTCATTATTGTGGCAGGGGATCTGATCCTTGGGAAGCCGGGGCAGAGACCTGACGTGGCGGTTGAACTTATAAATAAGCTGGCGGATAAATATAAGGTCTATATAGGTAAGGGAAACCATGAGCTCAGGACTTCCAACGATACGGAGCTGTACGGAAGCCTGTGGACGGACCTGTACGAAGGAACAAAGGAAAAAGCACTATGGCTTATTAATGAGGATATATATATCCCGGAGTGTAATGTCCGGATATACGGTCTCGACATGGACAGGATATATTATAAGAGATTTAAGAAGACTTACATGGATGACAGCTATATAAATGAAACCATAGGTCATGCAGGCAGTGATACCTATGATATACTTATAGCCCACAATCCTGATTATTTTCCCGAGTATGCCGGCTGGGGAGCCGACCTTTCATTGTCGGGACATGTGCATGGGGGGATGATGATACTTCCGTTTCTTGGGGGCGTTGTGTCTCCTGCAATTAAATTATTCCCAAGGTACTATAAGGGATTGTACAGTATAGGGGAGAAGAATATGATCGTAAGTGCGGGCCTTGGGTGCCATACCATCAAGGTAAGGGTGTTTAACAAGCCTGATCTTGTCATGGTGAACATAAAGGAAAAAATATGTTCAAATGTTAAAGGGGTAAATGAATGGATGTAAATAATTCAGAAGAGAAAGAAGAGAAAATTGAGGATACTTTCATGCCGGATCTGGAGGAGGATGTCTATGTTCAGACGGATCTTTTTGATAAGGCGGAGAAGAAGAAAAACAGAGTCAGGGCGGTCAAACGTATTGCGGTTATATGCGGTATCACCGTTGCGGCGGTTGCCATACTTTTATACATAGCGATAGGTATCTTCTTTAAGTTTTATATGATGCCTAACACTACTGTTGATGGCACGGAGATGTCATTTGACAGTTTCAGTGATCTTGACAGGAATGTAAATAATTATATAAACTCATACAGGCTGTGTATCTGCACCGCTGACGGAAAGTCCTATATCATAAAGCCGGCTGATATCAATATGAACATAACCGTATCTTACGGTTCGGATAACATAAGGAGGAAGCAGAGCCTGTTCCTGTGGCCTGTCATGTTAAATGACAGGAAGGACTATACCGTAAAGTATAAGGTGGACTACGACAGGGATAAGCTTGCGAAATGTATAGCCGGTTTTGATTTCATGGATAAAGGAAACATGAAGAAGGCTGACAATGCCTATGTTGTGATAGAAAAGGGGCAGGCGGTAATAATACCTGAGACCCAGAGTACTGTTATAGACCAGGATGTGCTTATTGATGGGGTGGAAAAGGCTCTGGATAACAGAGCGGAGCATTTTAACCTTCTTGACAATATGTGCTATATCCCTGCAGAGATAAGGTCGGATGACGCCAAGGTGGTATCCACCTACAACACATTAAAGAACTACCTTGCCATGAAGATAACCTTCCGGATAGACAGGGTTTCATTTGAGCTTACCAGTGAAGAATTTGGTGACTGGATATACTATGATGAGGGCAAATGGCAATTTGACAGAGAAAAAATTGAAAAATATGTTGCACAAATGGCAGAAAAGTACGATACTGTAGATACTGACCGTGAGTTCGTCACAACAGACGGAAGGAAGATAACCCAGCATGGAAGGAAATACGGCTGGCGTATAGATCAGGAGGCTGAGGTTGAACAGATATATGAGGCATTAAATGCCCATAAGACTGTAACCCTTGTTCCTGAGTTCTCAAGAACAGGTGCTGTCTACACCAGTCATGGTGATATAGGTGATTCTTATATAGAGATAGACCTGTCCAATCAGCATGTATATATGTATGTTGACGGCAAGCTTATAACAGACACCGCCTGTGTCACAGGATGTACTTCTGATGGACACGGCACACCGGATGGTATATATTCTATAGCGTACAAGGATTATGATACATACCTTGAGGGAGCTGATTATCGTTCCCATGTAAATTACTGGATGCCTTTTAACGGAGGTATCGGATTACATGACGCAACCTGGCGTTCAAAGTTCGGTGGTTCCATATACAGGAACGGTGGTTCTCACGGCTGCGTTAATCTGCCCTTAAGCAAGGCAGGGATCATTTACAGCAATACATATGCAGGTATGCCGGTAATACTTTACTGGTAGCCTTTTGCATAGATGACATCGGCCATAGATATCCGATGTCCTGTATCAGGAGATGTACCCAAGTGGTTGAAGGGTCCGCACTCGAAATGCGGTAGGTCGGGTGACCGGCGCGAGAGTTCAAATCTCTCCATCTCCGTTTTATATTATTTATGGGGTGCACATCATTTTTTATGATGTGTATTTTCATATAAGGAGATAATCAGACATGGAAGAGACATTACAGAAAGCAGTAGATTATATAAAAACAAGGACGAATATTGTTCCGAGGATCGCCCTGGTGCTTGGAAGCGGACTTGGTGACGCAGCGGATATCATGGAGGATATGGTTTGCGTTCCCTATAAGGATATTCCGGGCTTTCCATGTTCCACAGTGGCAGGACATAAGGGCAGATTTATATTCGGTCACATAGCCGGTGTGCCGGTGGTGGTCATGCAGGGACGGGTACACTATTATGAGGGATATTCCATGGAGCAGTGCGTTGTGCCTGTAAGGACCATGTTTTTGCTTGGGGCAGGTAAGCTGATACTGACAAATGCCTCAGGAGGCATAGCAGATGAGCTTGATCCGGGAGATATGATGATACTTACGGATCATATCTCTACATTTGTCCCATCATCCCTTATAGGAAAGAATAAGGAAGAACTTGGACCGAGATTTCCTGATATGACAGAGGTGTACAGTGGCAGGATCAATCATATACTTGAAGAAGCGGGAGCTGAATGTGGGATAAAGCTCCGCAAGGGAGTGTATCTCCAGGTTACAGGTCCCCAGTATGAAACACCGGCGGAGATAAGATTTTACGGACTTATAGGTGCAGACGCCGTGGGCATGAGCACAGTATGTGAAGCCATAGCAGCGAAGCATATGGGAATGGAGATCGCCGGAATATCGGTGGTATGCAACAAGGCGGCAGGCCTTGGAGGCGAGCTGTCCCACGAGGATATAATAAAGATCGGCGGTACTGCTTCTGATAAGATGAAGAAGCTTATACTGGCGTCAATAAACAGAATAGATGGAGATAGTGACAGATGAGTGATGTGATAATATATACAGATGGATCCGCAAGGGGAAATCCCAACGGACCCGGCGGCTACGGAACCGTGTTATCCTATACAGACTCTAAGGGGCAGGTTCATACAAGAGAATACAGTCAGGGTTATGTTAAGACTACCAATAACCGCATGGAGCTTATGGCTGCCATAGTGGGACTTGAGGCACTGGTCAGACCCTGCAGGGTAAGCCTTTATTCCGACAGCCAGTACTTGTGCAAGGCATTTAATGAGCACTGGATAGACGGCTGGATAAAGAAGGGGTGGAAGCGGGGCAAGAATGAGCCGGTCAAGAACAAGGATCTGTGGCTCAGGCTTCTTAAGGCTAAGGAGCGGCATGAGGTGACCTTTATATGGGTAAAGGGACACAACGGACATCCGGGAAATGAGAGATGTGATCTTCTGGCCACTACAGCGGCAGACGGCAGTGACCTTATTGTGGATACAGGTCTTGAGGCAAATGCATAAAACTTTAGAATACAAAAATAATGCACTAAAAGGATAGAAACATATGGACAAGAAAACATTCAGAAAGCTTTTTGATGAGAAGATACTTATACTTGACGGAGCCACAGGAACAAACCTTATGGCGGCAGGAATGCCAATGGGAGTGTGTCCTGAGAAATGGATCCTTGAGAACAAAGACATAATGCTTGATCTGCAGAAGGCATATCTTGACGCAGGTACAGATATACTTTACGCACCAACATTCACATGTAACCGTATAAAGCTTGAAGAGTATGGACTGGAAGACAATATAGTTGCCATGAACACAGAGCTTGTGAACATATCAAAGGAAGCTGTCAGACTGGCAGGACACGGATATGTTGCGGGGGATATCACCATGACAGGAAAGCAACTTGCTCCTATGGGAAATCTCGTATTTGAAGATCTTGTGGATGTATATAAGGAACAGATAAGGATACTTGATGACGCAGGGGCAGACCTTATAGTTGTTGAGACTATGATGAGCCTTGCAGAGACCAGAGCGGCAGTTATTGCCTGCAAGGAGGTCTGTGATCTTCCTATAATGGCAAGTCTTACATACAACGAGGATGGCAGGACATTGTTTGGAACTGACCCTGTCACAGCGGTAAATGTACTTCAGAACCTGGGAGTGGACGCCATTGGTGTAAACTGCTCAACAGGTCCCGATAAGATGAAGGGTATAGTTGCCGATATGAAGAGCATTGCCTTTATACCGGTATTTGCAAAGCCTAATGCAGGTATGCCGGAGCTTATAGATGACAAGAGCGTGTACGTCATGACTCCGGAGGAATTTGCCCAGGATATGAAGGTGCTTATAGAGGCGGGAGCTTCCATGATCGGTGGCTGCTGCGGAACAACACCTGCCCACATAAAGGCTGCGGCTGATATGGCTGCCACCATGGAGATACCACAGGTAAGCACCGAACATAAGAGGTGTATATCATCAGAGCGTGCCACCCAGTTTATAGAGCTTGACGCACCGTTTATGGTGGTGGGAGAAAGGATAAATCCTACCGGTAAGAAGAAACTTCAGGCAGAACTCAGGGAAGGAAAGCTCGACCTGGTTATGAGCATGGCTGAGGAACAGGTGGAGATGGGAGCGTCCATCCTTGATATAAACGTGGGAATGAACGGAATTGACGAGAAGGAAATGATGTTAAGGGTTGTTGGTGAGGTATCCCAGGCTGTAAATCTTCCTCTCTGCATTGATTCCAGTTATCCGTCGGTTATAGAGGCTGCCCTCAGGATATATCCGGGACGTGCCCTTATTAATTCCATATCCCTTGAGGAGGTTAAGATAAAGGAGATACTTCCTATTGCTAAGAAGTACGGTGCCATGTTCATCCTGCTTCCATTAAGTGATGAGGGACTTCCTAAGGACAGAAATGAAAAAGAGGCAAATATCAATGCGGTGCTTTTTAAAGCATTTAACGATGGATTTACCAAGGAGGATATTGTGGTGGATGGTCTGGTTGCCACAGTGGGAGCCCAGAAAAATGCCGCTGTTGCCACATTAGAGACCATAGAGTACTGTCATGACATGGGACTTGCAACTATCTGCGGACTTTCAAATATTTCCTTTGGTCTTCCTGAGAGAACATTTGTCAATGCGGCGTTCCTGTCAATGGCTATATCAAAGGGACTCACAATGGCTATTGCCAATCCGTCCCAGGCGCTGCTTATGAACTCTGCATATGCCACAGATATGCTTCTTAATAAAGAGGGCTCTGATGTTAAGTATATAAATAACGTAAGAGCCGTATCTGCGTCCCCTGCCTCAGACGCACCAAAGGGTGATAATGACATACAGGGAAGTCAGATATTTGTAGATGTGGTAAAGGGAAACAAGCGAAATATCATCGAGCATGTAAATGCGGAGCTGGCTGCCGGAAGAAATCCTGAGGAAATGATAAATGAGGATCTCATATCGGGAATAAACAAGGTCGGTGAACTGTTCGAGAAGAAGAAGTACTTCCTGCCACAGCTTATTGCCAGTGCGGAGACCATGGAAATGGCAATAAATATCGTAAGCCCTCTTGTTCCTAAGAAAAATGACGGAGTTGCCATGCCGACCCTGGTCATTGCAACGGTTGAGGGGGATATCCACGACATAGGAAAGAACCTTGTGGTGCTCATGCTTAAAAACTACGGCTTTAATGTTATAGACATGGGTAAGGATGTCCCTGCAGAGGAGATCGTTGACATGGCGGTGAAGGAGAATGCTTCATTGATCGGTCTGTCTGCCCTTATGACTACCACCATGGTAAGGATGAAGGATGTGGTAAATCTTGTTAAGGAAAGAAACCTTGACATAAAGGTTGTGATAGGCGGAGCCGTTATCACCCAGAGCTATGCTGACGAAATCGGTGCAGACGGATATTCAAAGGACGCGGCGGATTCCGTAGTACTTGTGAAAAAACTGTTGAATGTTGAATAGACAGAGGAAAATATGTCGTATGCCATATTATATATAGATAAAATAAAATACAAATTGACAAGGTGAAGTAACCTAATTATAATAATGATTGGACTAAATTCGCTAGTTTGTATATTTTTATTTAGTTTGATTTGAAAGGCGGTACTGTTAGATGGGAAATATAGTATTATCACTGCTTGTGGAGAACACATCAGGTGTACTCAGCAGAGTGTCAGGATTATTTAGTAGAAGAGGATATAATATAGACAGTGTTACTGTTGGAGTGACAGAAAATCCGGCCTACTCAAGAATGACTGTTGCAGCAAGTGGAGACAATGCAAGTCTTGTCCAGATATCAAAGCAGTTAAACAAGCTTGAGGATGTTGTTGAGATCGTGGAGCTTGAGCCGGGAAAATCAGTATGCAGAGAGCTGGTTCTTGTTAAGGTTAAGACTGAGAAGGACTCACGTCAGGATATCATCTCCATTGCAGATATATTCAGAGCAAACATCGTTGATGTGTCAAAGGGCTCACTTATAATCGAGCTTATCGGAACCACATCAAAGTGTGAAGCTTTCCTTAAGCTTCTTGATGGTTTCGAGATCGTGGAGCTTGTGAGAACAGGACTTACAGGTCTTGTGAGAGGTTAGTTTATTGTTATCCGTTTGGATAATTAATATTATATATGTAATTTATACATAATAGGAGGACAAAATTATGTCAGAAGCAAAAATTTATTATCAGGAAGATTGTAATTTATCTTTATTAGATGGTAAGACAATCGCTATTATCGGTTACGGCAGCCAGGGTCATGCACATGCCCTTAACGCTAAGGAATCAGGTTGCAATGTAATTATCGGTCTTTATGAAGGCAGCAAGTCATGGGCTAAGGCAGAGGCTCAGGGATTTGAAGTATATACAGCAGCTGAGGCAGCTAAGAAAGCTGATATTATCATGATCCTTATCAATGATGAGTTACAGGCAGATATGTACAAGAAGGATATCGAGCCAAACCTTGAGCCAGGTAACATGCTTATGTTCGCTCATGGTTTCAATATCCACTTCGGTTGTATCAAGCCACCTAAGGATGTTGATGTTACAATGATCGCTCCTAAGGCTCCTGGACACACAGTACGTTCAGAGTATCAGGCTGGAAAGGGTACACCTTGTCTTGTAGCTGTAGAGCAGGACGCAACAGGTAAGGCTCTTGATATGGCTCTTGCATATGCACTTGCTATCGGTGGTGCTCGTGCCGGAGTTCTTGAGACAACATTCAGAACAGAGACAGAGACAGACTTATTCGGTGAGCAGGCAGTTCTTTGCGGTGGTGTATGTGCACTTATGCAGGCTGGTTTCGAGACACTTTGCGAGGCTGGTTACGACCCAAGAAATGCATACTTCGAGTGTATCCACGAGATGAAGCTTATCGTTGACCTTATCTACCAGTCAGGATTTGCAGGAATGAGATATTCAATTTCTAACACTGCTGAGTATGGTGATTACATCACAGGTCCTAAGATCATCACAGAGGATACAAAGAAGGCTATGAAGCAGATCCTTAAGGACATCCAGGATGGTACATTTGCTAAGGAATTCTTACTTGATATGTCACCAGCAGGACGTCAGGTTCACTTCAAGGCTATGAGAAAGCTTGCCTCAGAGCACCCATCAGAGAAGGTTGGAGAGCAGATCAGAGCGCTCTACAGCTGGAACAACGAGTCAGACAAGCTCATCAACAACTAATATCAGGTTGTAGATAATATAAAACAAAACAGGGACATGACAGGATCATTTGTATTACTGCCGTGTCCCTTTTGTATTTTATAAAACAATCCCTCTTGTAGGTGTAAAATATTGTAAATAATGATATAATGTATAAGATATGGTGTCCGGTAAGGGTCAGGAGCTTCATATCATATATTATTTGCAGATTATGTTTGAGAGGGAATGATCAGATATGTTTAATCAGTTGACGGAAAAAGACATCCAGAAGATGGAGGAAGAGATAGAATACAGAAAGGTTGTTGTGAGAAAGGAGAAGCTTGAGGCTGTCAAGGAGGCCAGAGCCCAGGGAGACTTAAGCGAGAACTTCGAGTATTATGCAGCCAAGAAGGACAAGAACGCCAATGAAAGGCGTATAAGATATCTGGACAGAATGGTGCGTACAGCCCATGTTATATCAGATGCTTCGGCAGATGATGAGGTGGGTATAAATAATACTGTCCGGGTGTATTTCGAGGATGACGATGAGGAAGAGACCTACAGGATAGTTACCACTGTAAGAGGTGACGTGTTAAACGGAATGATAAGCAACGTATCACCTATGGGTAAGGCACTGCTTCACCATAAGGTAGGTGACAGAGTACAGATAATACCTGAAAAGGGTGAGCCTTATTATGTTGTTATCCGCGAGATAATCAACACTGTAGATGACGGAACCGACAGGATAAACTAGAAAAATTTGCAGATCTATTATTGATACAGGTGACAGGAATGAATTGTTTAGAAGCCCAGTCAAAGATAATGGCATTTATTGATAATGATCTCCCTGATGACGAGCTCAAGGAGTTTATCAAGCACATTAAGAGCTGTGATAACTGTGCAGAAGAGCTTGAGATATATTACACCCTTGTGGTGGGAATGAAGCAGCTTGATGATGGTGAGAATATCTCCGGGGATTTCAGAAAACAGCTTAATAACAAACTTGATTACGAGATGGTAAGGATGTCTACGGCGAAGCGTATTGCAACGTCTACGCTGGTGGTATTTCTTACTGTTATATTGTGTGCTCTCGTGTGGCTTTATGAGGACGCTCTTGACAGGGTATACAACTATGAACAGAATGCAAAACTGTTATCCCAGGGGGATTATTATTTCAGTGATACATTTTCAGATGATATGTTTGAACCGTACCTGTGTCAGGAGGCTCAGACCAGACATTATCTTGAGGTGATGAAGAAGTATAACGAAGAGGATGAAGCGGAGATAACAGACAAGGACAAGAGTCTGGAGTTTATGAAGAAGGTAAAAGAGTACCATCAGGCACAGACCGGTGAACGGGAAGATTCAGGACTTGCGGCGAATAAAGGAGAGAATGGGTAGACGATATGAGTAAGATTCTTATAATTGACGGACACAGTATATTAAACAGAGGCTTCTACGGACTGCCTGACCTGACAAATTCCAGGGGAGCCCATACCAATGCGGTGCTGGGATTTTTAAATATCCTGTTTAAGATAATGGATGAGGAGAAGCCGGATCATCTGTGCGTTGCCTTTGACATGAGTGCTCCGACATTCAGACATGAGAAGTTTAAGGAGTATAAGGGTACAAGAAAGCCTATGCCGGAGGAGCTCAGGGAACAGGTGCCTCTTATGAAGAAGATCCTTACTACAATGAATGTAAGGATACTTGAACATGCCGGCTACGAAGCTGATGATATCATAGGTACAATGTCAAGGGTGGCTGAAGCTAAGGGCTATGACGTAACCATTGTGTCTGGTGACAGAGATCTTCTGCAGCTTGCAACCGACAGGATATTGGTAAGGATACCTAAGACAAAGACCGGCGGAACCACTGTTGAGAACTATTACAGCAAGGATGTTGCAGAGCATTATGGTGTCACACCGGTGGAATTTATAGATATGAAGGGTCTTATGGGGGATACCTCGGATAATATTCCGGGAGTTCCGAAGATCGGTGAGAAAACTGCCTCAAAGATAATATCTGCCTACGGCTCCATAGAGAATGCCTACGAGCATATTGACGAGATAAAGCCTGCTCTTGCCCAGAAAAACTTAAGGGAATACTACGATCAGGCGATATTTTCCAAGTGGCTTGCCACAATCAAGCTTGACTGTGAGCTTGACTGCGGCCCCGATGATTGTCTCATAGACAATATGTTCAACGAAGAGTCCTACAAGCTCTTTAACGAACTGGAGTTAAAGAGTATCCTTAAGAGATTTGATTTCTCAGAGAAGAAGGCCGAGCTTTCACCGGAGATCGTTATGGTCCTTGATGAGAAGAAGGCTGAGCAGGCATTTGCAGAGGTGAAAAATGCAGGAAAGGCCGGCTTTTATATTATCCATGGGGATGATGAAATGCTTGGCATGACGGTTTCATGCTCGGCGGAAACTGTGTATATAATGCAGTGCTTCGGCTATGTGGGTGAGGAATATATTACAGATAAGCTTATAAGGCTTGCTGAGGCTGGAGTGGAGCTTGTCACCCTTGACCTGAAGGAAGCCTTACATTACGTGCATTTCACTGAGGACATGAAGAGTGTCAGGGATGTAGGTGTTGCCGCATATCTTTTAAATCCTATGGCGGATACCTACTATTACGACGATATTGCAAGGGATTACATTGATGTTGCACTGGTTTCGGAGAAGGAGCTTATAGGCAGGGAAGCAGTGAACATATTCTCATTTGCAAATGATGACTTTAATAAATGCATGGCATACAAGGCCTTAGTGCCTTATGCAGCCTGTGACAGGATACTTGAAGAGATAGATAAAAAGGACTGCCGCTACCTTTATGATGAGATAGAGATGAGGACAGTGTACTGTCTCTACGATATGGAGAGCAGGGGAGTTCTGGTAAGACGGGATGAGCTTGATAACTACAGCCATATGCTTGAGGAACGTATACAGGTTCTCCAGAAGCAGATAACCGATTATGCGGGAAGGGAGTTTAATATAAACTCACCTAAGCAGCTTGGACAGGTCCTCTTTGAGGAAATGCAGATACCGGGTGGCAAGAAGACCAAGACCGGTTATTCCACCAGTGTGGATGTGCTTGACAAGATAAAAAATGAGCACCCTATAATAAACGATATACTGGAATACCGCCAGCTTACAAAGCTTAATTCCACCTATGCCATAGGACTTACAAATTATATATCGGATGACGGAAGGATACACGGAACCTTTAATCAGACCATAACGGCAACGGGACGTATAAGCTCAACGGAGCCTAACCTCCAGAATATCCCTATGAGGATAGAGCTTGGACGTATGATAAGGAAGGCATTTGTACCTAAGGAGGGCTGCGTGTTCGTTGACGCGGATTATTCCCAGATAGAGCTTCGAGTTCTTGCCCATATGTCAGGGGACAAGGTTATGCAGGATGCGTTCCTTCATAATGTGGATGTTCATGCCACAACAGCTTCACAGGTATTTAATGTGCCTATAGATGAGGTCACATCCCTCCAGAGAAGAAATGCAAAGGCTGTAAACTTTGGTATCGTCTACGGTATAAGCGCTTTTGGTCTGAGTGAGGATCTTGGTATATCAAGAAAAGAGGCAGCTTCATATATAGAAGCGTACTTCAACACCTATAAGGACATAAAGAAATTCCTTGATGAGCAGATTGCCCACGCCAAGGAAAACGGATATGTGAAGACTATGTTTGGCAGGATAAGGCCTGTGCCTGAGCTGTCATCATCTAACTTTATGCAGAAGAGCTTTGGCGAGCGTGTTGCCATGAACTCACCTATACAGGGAACTGCCGCGGACATAATAAAGATCGCCATGATAAATGTTAATTCAGCCCTTAAGAAGGAGGGGCTTAAGTCAAGGCTCATATTACAGATACATGATGAGCTTCTGATAGAAACTGCAAAGGACGAAGTAGAGCAGGTGAAGGATATACTTACCAGGGAAATGATGAATGCGGCAAAGCTTCAGGTGCCTCTCTCAGTGGATGTGGAGACCGGGGATAACTGGTATGACGCCAAGTGATGATATCCGGGGATGACCGGAAAGGTTATAATAAATGTGGGCAGACCCTGCAATACAAGAATGGATAAATGATTAGGAGAAAATGATGAAGGTTCTTGGGATCACCGGTGGGATAGGAAGCGGCAAGACGCTGGTGCTTAATATATTGAAGGAAAAATACAATGCTGAGATCATAGAAGCAGACAGGCTGGGACATGAGCTTATGGAGCCCGGAAGGGCTGTATACAATAATGTGGTATCGTATTTTGGAAGAGATATCTTAGGTGAGGGTGACATCATCGACAGGAAGAAGCTTGGGAGCATAGTATTTGCTGATAAGGACAAGCTTGAGAAGCTCAATGAGCTCAGTCATCCTGTCATAAGAGACGAGATATTAGGGATAATAGATGAAGGAAGGAACAGGGGGAAGGAGCTTGTGGTCCTTGAGGCGGCACTGCTTATAGAAGAGGGCTACAGCAGCATATGCGATCACATGGTATATGTGTATTCTCCTGTTGAAATAAGGATAAACAGGCTTATGGAATACAGGGAATTTGACCGGGAAAGAGCTCTTGCGGTGATCCGTTCCCAGAAGCCTGAGGAGTATTACAGAGATAATTGTGACCTGATGATCGACAATTCAGGAGAACGCTTTAAGACAGAAGAAAATATTCGACAGATGATGGTGGGAATGTATTAATAAAAACACAATTTTTTTGTATACAAGCCTTGAGATATTGGTGTGGCTGTAGTAAACTGAACTTAGTGCGTGTGCCGATTTCGGGCATACAATATGAATAAAAACGTACAGGTTATTACCATGAAAGGAGAAGGTATGAGTTTTGTAGAACAGTTAAAAGCAAGAGCCAGGGCAAACAAGAAGACTATAGTTCTTCCGGAGACATCAGACATCAGAACAATCGAGGCTGCTGCTAAAGTAATCGAAGAAGATATCGCAAATGTAATATTAGTTGGAAATAAAGAGGAGATCTTGAGTAGAGCGGGAGAAAATGACTTAAGTAAGGCAAGATTTGTTGATCCTACTAATTTTGACAGATTTGACGAGTATGTAGAGAAGCTTGTGGAGCTTCGTAGAAAGAAGGGAATGAACGAGGAGAAGGCAGCACATCTTCTCAGAGATAACGGCTTATACTTTGGCTGCATGATGGTTAAGCTTGGAGACGCAGACGGAATGGTTGCGGGAGCTATCAATTCATCAGCAGACGTATTAAGAGCTGCCCTTCAGATACTTAAGACCGCACCTGGTACGAGGATAGTATCAGCATTCTTCCTTGTAATAGTTCCTAATTGTGACATGGGTGCAAACGGTGCATTTATTTTCTCAGACGCAGGTCTTAACCAGACTCCGTCAGCGTCAGAGCTTGCAGATATTGCAGAGCAGTCAGCATTATCATTTAAGCTTCTTGTGGATGAGGAGCCTATGGTTGCAATGCTTTCACATTCAACAAAGGGAAGTGCTACACATCCTGATGTAGATAAGGTTATTGAGGCAACACAGATCGTTAAGGCTGAGTATCCTGATCTCATGGTTGACGGTGAGCTTCAGGCAGACGCAGCGTTAGTACCTGAGGTTGCTGCCTCCAAGGCACCGGGAAGTGATGTGGCAGGACATGCCAATGTTCTTGTATTTCCATCTCTTGACGCAGCCAATATCGGATACAAGCTTGTTCAGAGACTTGCAAAGGCTGAGGCTTACGGTCCTGTTACACAGGGTATATCAAAGCCTGTCAATGACCTTTCAAGGGGCTGCTGTGCAGACGATATCGTCGGTGTTGTTGCCATAACAGCTATCCAGGCACAGGCTCGTGAGAACGGAGCAATGAAGATCATTCCTAAGAAAGAGAATTTAAAGTAGGATTTACATATTTGGTAATATTTTAAAGGAGATTAAGACAGGAAATGAAGGTTTTAGTTATTAATTGTGGAAGCTCTTCACTTAAGTATCAGCTTATTGATTCTGTAACAGAGTCAGTACTTGCCAAGGGCTTATGTGAGAGGATAACAATAGACGGAAGACTTACACATACAACTACAGGCAAGGAAAAGTATACAGTTGATCTTGATATGCCTGACCATAAGGCGGCTGTTAAGTATGTTCTTGACGCCCTGGTGGATCCTGAGACCGGAGCTATAGGCTCACTTGATGAGATCGACGCCTGCGGACACAGAATTGTACATGGTGGAGAAAAGTTCGCCCAGTCAGTTGTGATAAATGATGAAGTTATCGAGGCTATAGAGGAGTGTAATGATCTTGCACCGCTTCACAACCCTGCGAATCTTATTGGTATAGACGCATGCCGTAAGCTTATGCCGGGCACACCTAATGTGGCGGTATTTGACACAGCCTTCCATCAGACAATGCCTGATGTGGCTTATACATATGGTCTTCCTTACAAGTATTATGAGGAATATAAGATAAGAAGATACGGTTTCCATGGTACAAGCCATTCATTTGTTTCAAAGAGACTGGCAGAGCTTATGGGTAAGGATATAAAGAACCTTAAGCTTATTGTGTGCCATCTCGGAAACGGATCAAGTATATCAGCAGTTAAGGGCGGAAAGTCAGTGGATACGACCATGGGACTTACACCTCTTGCAGGTCTTCCTATGGGAACCCGTTCGGGAGATATCGATCCTGCCATCATAGATTTTATAGCGGAGAAGGAAAATCTTTCTATTAAAGAGGTTAATAATATCCTTAACAAGGAATCCGGGGTGTACGGCCTTTCAGGAGTATCAAGTGATTTCAGAGATCTCACTGCCGGAATGGAAGCAGGAAATGACAGGTGCAGGCTTGCCCTTGATGTGTTCTGTTACAATGTTAAGAAATATATAGGTGCTTATGCAGCGGCTATGGGTGGTCTTGACGGAATTGCATTTACAGCCGGTATCGGTGAGAATACAGCATATGTAAGAGAAAAGTCACTGGAGGATCTTGAGTTCCTTGGAATTAACTTCAACAGTGAGGCTAATTCAGTAAGAGGGGAGGAAGCACTTATCTCAACTGCCGACTCAAAGGTTCAGGTATGGGTTGTTCCTACAAATGAGGAGCTTGCCATTGCCAGAGAGACTGTAGCTCTTGTAAAATAGTATGGTAATAAGTACAAATAATTCAGATACATATAAATTGTTGTAGAAATATACATAATTTAGAAAAATATCGTTGACAAATAATTTCTATATATGTATAATATGCAATGTGCGATTTTTAGGAGATATTATGTTAATTGATTTATCTGGTGTTTTATCAACTGAAGGACTTGTGAAAGACTTCGATGTAGAGGTAGGATTGGATGAATTCAGCTTTAATGGTAACGTATATGTTGTCAGCAAGGCAGAGCCGTTTAAGCTTACAGCTACCAATGAAGGAAAACGCAAAGCCCGTATTACGGGTGAAGCGGTTATAACATTGAAGATGTTGTGCGATCGTTGTCTGGATGAGATAGAAAAAGATTTCAATGTAGAGATTGATGAATTAATCGACATGGCTATATTTGAAACTGATAAGATTGATGAGATTAACGAATTAAATTATCTGGAAGACTGTTGCATCAATATGGATATGTTACTTGAAAAGGAACTTATGAGTTTGGTTCCTGTGCAGATCCTGTGCAGACCTGATTGTAAGGGATTGTGTAAAGTATGTGGTGCTAATCATAATTATGAAGGGTGTTCATGTGATGATTCAGTTCCTGATCCTAGATTATCAGTTTTTGCAAACATCTTGAAAAATTAGAGGAGGTGTAAGAAGAATGTCAATTTGTCCAAAGAATAAAAGTTCAAAGGCAAGAAGAGATAAGCGCAGAGCTAACTGGAAGATGACAGCTCCTGCATTAGTAAAGTGCAGCAAGTGTGGAGAATTAATGGTTCCTCACAGAGTATGTAAGAACTGCGGTTCATACAACAAGAAAGAGATTATCTCAGTTGCTGAATAATTTTCAGACTTATAAAATAAAGGGTTGCGACCATGTCGTGGCCCTTTATTTTTGTTATGGAACGAGTCAAGCAGCATGCCTGTAACGATAAAATTATACAGGCATAAATTTTCATATGAATTGACTTTGATTTGATTTAAACATATAATGACTTTATATGTTTAAATGGGTTTTGTATACCAGTCGAGGAGGAAGATAGAAAAATGGGTGATACCAGAATTGTTGTAGACGCTATGGGCGGAGATTATGCTCCGGGATGGATCATAAGAGGTGCTGTTGAAGCTATAAATGAAGGTGCAAAGGCTGAGATCATTCTCACAGGAAAAGAAGATGTGATAAATGCTGAGCTGGCTAAGTACCAGTATGATAAGAATAAAGTGAAAGTTGTTAATGCAACAGAGGAGATCACATGTCATGACGCTCCTGTTACAGCAATAAGACAGAAGAAGGATTCATCCCTTGTAGTTGGAATGAACATGGTCAAGAGCGGTGAGGCTGACGCCATCATATCAGCAGGAAGCTCAGGTGCCATTCTTGCAGGAGGACAGCTTCTTGTGGGACGTGCCAAGGGTGTCAAGAGATCACCACTGGCTCCGTTACTTCCTACAACCACAGGATATTCACTGCTTATTGACTGCGGTGCAAATGTAGATGCAAGACCGGAGCATTTGGTACAATTTGCCAAGATGGGCTCTATCTACATGGAGAACATAGAGAAGATCAAAAATCCGAGAGTTGCCATAGTAAATATCGGAGACGAGGAAGAAAAGGGTAACGCCCTTGTTAAGGAGACTTACCCATTATTAAAGGAATGTAAGGATATTAATTTCATTGGAAGTATAGAGGCAAGAGAGATACCTAACGGTGCTGCAGATGTAATAGTATGTGAGGCATTTGTGGGAAATGTTATCTTAAAACTCTATGAAGGACTTGCCAAAATGCTTCTGTCAGAGATAAAGAAGGCTATCATGTCTTCATTTAAGAGTAAGATCGGTGGAGCACTTATAAACAGCTCGCTTAAGGGGCTTAAGGAGAGATTTAACGCCAAGACAAAGGGTGGTGCACCGCTTCTTGGTCTTAAGGGACTTGTCATAAAGATCCACGGCAATTCTCATAACGAAGAGGTTAAGAGTGCCATATTCCAGTGTATTACATTTAATGAGACTGGGGTGCTCAACAAAATATCAAGTAACATAAGCGGTGAGGCAGAATAATGCCGGCAAGAGATTTAAAGCAGTTAGAGAACAGATTAAATTATAAATTTGATAATATATCTTATCTGGATACAGCCCTTACCCACAAGTCATATTCCAATGATATGAAGATAAACAAGGTGGAATCCTACGAGAGAAGTGAGTATCTGGGAGACGCCATACTTGAGTACATAGTAAGTGAATATCTATATAAGGAATATCCTGATTATACAGAGGGACAGCTTACAAAGCTCCGGGCGAGCCTTGTGTGTGAATTTACCCTGTCTCAGGTATCAAGGGATATAGGCTACGGAGATTATGTGAGATTAAGCAAGGGCGAGGAGCTCACCGGTGGACGGAACAGAAGCTCCATAATGTGTGACCTTTTCGAGGCGGTGCTTGGAGCCATATATCTTGATGGAGGCATAGAGCCTGCGAAGAAGTATGTCAGGACATTCCTGTTAAATGATATAGAAGGAAAGATGTTGTTTTATGACGCCAAGTCCACACTCCAGGAGTATGCCCAGAGCAGGGGCAGTGTCCTTGAGTATAATCTTATTTCCGAGAGTGGTCCCGATCACAACAAGGAGTATTGTTCCGAGGTAAGGCTTGACGGTGAACAACTTGCAGTGGCAAAGGGCCACTCAAAGAAGGCCTCAGAGCAGACAGCGGCGTATAATGCACTATTAACAATAAATAAAAAGCAGGATTAACAATGTATTTAAAAAGCATAGAAGTAAACGGCTTCAAATCATTTGCAAATAAAATAGTCTTTAAATTCAACCATGGTATCACATGTATAGTAGGTCCTAACGGCTCAGGTAAGAGTAATGTAGGCGATGCGGTGAGATGGGTTCTCGGTGAACAGAGTGCCAAGAGTCTCCGAGGTTCCAAAATGGAGGATGTAATATTCTCGGGAACCGAGCTTAGAAAGCCACAGGGCTCTGCCTATGTTGCCATAACCCTTGACAACAGTGACCACAGTCTTCCTGTGGATTACAATGAGGTTACGGTGGCAAGGCGTGTATATCGTTCCGGAGAAAGTGAATATCTCATAAACGGAACCGTAAGCCGACTTAAGGATGTACATTCACTGTTCTTTGATACAGGTATAGGTAAAGAAGGCTACTCCATTATCGGACAGGGACAGATCGAGAAGATACTTAATGGTAAGCCGGAGGAGAGACGTGAGCTTTTCGATGAGGCTGCCGGTATAGTTAAGTTTAAGAAAAATAAGCTTGCTGCAGAGAAGTCATTGGAGACAGAGAGAGACAATCTCAACCGTGTAAATGATATACTCTACGAGTTAGAGAAGCAGGTGGGACCTCTTAAGGCTCAGTCCGAGAAGGCGAGAAAATATCTTGCTTACAAGGAAGAATTAAAGAAATTTGATATAAATGCCTATCTTATAGAAGAAAAAGAGATCAAGGAAAGTATCGAGAAGCAGACTGCGGATCTTAATATAATAAATGACGATCTGGCGGAGAAAAATCAGGCATACGATTCTACCAAGGAAGAGTATGAGAAGATAGAGCAGGCCATCGAGGGATTAAATGAGCTTATCGAGTCTGTGAAGAATGATATCCATGAAAAGGAAATGGAAAATCAGAAGCTTACAGGTGATATCGGTATCCTTGATCAGCAGATCATTAATTACAGAATGAATGATGAGAATATTAATGATCAGATAAAAAGGCTGGAGAAGCAGATAGAGGACAGCAAGGCAGCCATCCTCTCATACATAGATCAGAAAAACGGTCTTCTTGAGAAGAAAGATGCCTCAGACAATGACCTGTCAGAGGCAAAGAAAAAGAGTGCCGGGATCAGTGCTGACATAGAGAAGATGGAGCAGGAGATCGAGGACTGTAAGAGCGATATCATTGAGTATATCAGCGAGAGCGGTTCTGTTAAGGCTAAGGTGGGCAGATATGACGCCATGCTTGAAAATATTAATTTCAGAAAGACCCAGCTTAACCAGAGATTTCTCCAGTTTAAGAGCGACGAAGCTCATGACCGTCAGGAATATAACAGGTTAAACAGTGAACTTGAAACCCTTGAGGCTCAGATCGAGGAAAAGGTAAGTAAACTTAATGAAGTAGAGAAGGAACTTGCCGACAACCAGGAGAGAAATAAGGAAAACAGACTTCTCATCCACAACACCAACGAGAGACTTTCGGCTACCAAGTCAAAGCGGGAGGCTTTAAGGAACATAACTGAAAGGTACGACGGCTACGGTAACAGTATCAAGAAGGTTATGGAGCAGAAGCCTAATAATCCGGGCATACTTGGAGTTGTTGCCGATCTTATATCAGTTAATAAGGATTATGAGATAGCTGTAGAGACAGCTCTAGGTGGAAGCATTCAGAATGTTGTTACAGAGGATGATGCTACAGCTAAGAAGATGATAGCATATCTTAAGAATAACAGGTTGGGACGTGCCACATTCTTACCTCTTAATAATATTTCAGACAGAGGCTCTGTAAGAAGTGAGGTATTGTCTGAGCGAGGTGTGATCGGAGTTGCCTCAGAGCTTGTCACAGTGGATAAGAAATACGAGTCACTGGCGAAGAACCTTCTTGGCAGGATAATCGTTGCGGATAATATTGATAATGCCCTGGCTGTTGCAAGAAAATATAACCACACCTTAAGGATAGTTACTCTTGAGGGAGAGCTTCTTAATCCTGGTGGTTCCCTTACAGGTGGAGCCTACAGAAACAACAGTAATCTTCTTGGAAGAAAGAGGGAGCTTGATGAATTAAAGCAGCTTATCAACAAGCTTAATAAGACTGCCCTTGACGCCTCAAGGCTTGACGAGGAGTTAAAGACCCGGAGAGAGTCCCTAAGAGCGGAGATCGACAGCCTTAATGTATACCTCCAGAAGGCGTATATTGAGAAGAATACCCTCACTCTTAATATAGAGCAGGTATCCTCAAGATTATCAGAGTCCAACAATGCTTTCTCGTCTATCCAGAAGGAGATAAATGAGTTAAACAATCAGGTTACCGAGATAAACAGCAATAAGAACCAGCTTTATGATGACAGTAAGAAGCATGAAGACGCCAAGGCATCATGTGAGGAGCGTATAAATGAGCTTACAGAGCAGATAGCAAAAGAGCGTGATGCTCTTGCCAAGGCAAATGAAAAGGTATCAACGCTTCTGGTGGACAATAATGCCATCACCCAGCAGGAAGAGTTTATCACCAGCAATATCTCAAGGATCAAGCAGGATATAGATTCCTATACAAGAGAAAAGGAAGACTATATGTTGAAGCTTACAGAGAAATCCCAGGAGATCAAGCAGCTGGATAATGATATAGCCCATTACAAAGAGCTTATTGAGGATAACAATGCCGTCCTTAAGCAGGATTTGGAAAAGCTTGAGTCTTATAATAAGGACAGGGAAGAAAATATAAACAGAAATAAGGAGTTCTTCAACAGAAGAGAAGAATTGAGCAAGAGCATAAGCGGTCTTGAAAAGGCTGCATACAAGCTTAATTCACTTATCGAGAAGAATACAGAGAAGTCCGACGCCCTGAACAATTATATGTGGGAGGAGTACGAGATCACTTACAGCAGTGCCCTTCCTATGTTTGACGAAAGTCTTCAGGACCTCAGTTCCCTTAAGAAGGAGATCGGAGCCATAAAGTCCAAGATAAAATCCCTTGGAGATGTAAATGTTAATTCCATTGAGGATTACAAGGAGGTATCGGAAAGATATGAATTCTTAAAGGGACAGCATGACGATATTGTGGCTGCGGAGCATAACCTTATTTCCGTTATAAATGATCTTGATAAGGCAATGCAGGAACAGTTCGCCCTTAAATTCAAAGAGATCCAGACCATGTTTGACAAGGTGTTCAAGGAACTCTTTGGCGGTGGAAAGGGAGAGCTTGAGCTGGTGGATGACACCAACCTCCTTGAAACAGGAATAAGGATAATCGCCCAGCCACCGGGAAAGAAGCTGCAGAACATGATGCAGTTGTCAGGTGGAGAGAAATCCCTTACGGCTATTGCACTGTTATTTGCCATACAGAGTCTTAAACCTTCGCCTTTCTGTCTCCTTGACGAGATAGAGGCGGCACTTGATGACTCTAATGTAAGAAGATTTGCAAAATATTTGAACAGACTTACAAAGGACACCCAGTTCATTGTTATATCCCACAGAAAGGGTACCATGGAGGCTGCGGACATCCTCTACGGAATAACAATGCAGGAAAAGGGTGTTTCAACACTTGTTTCAGTTAATATGATCGAGGGAGACCTTGACAAATAAGATACATATTTATTTTGAAGGATATTTTTAATGGTATCAGATCCAGATAAAGGAGGAACAGGTTATGGCAGAAGAAAAAGAAAAGAAAGGTTTCTTTAAGAGACTTAAGGACGGTCTTACAAAGACCAGAAACAATATTGCAGAGAGCTTTGCTTCGGTATTCGGAGCCTCAAAGATAGATGATGATTTCTATGAGGAGCTTGAGGAAACATTTATCATGGCAGATATGGGCTATGAGACCACCGAGAAGGTAATAGAGAACCTTAAGGAGCGTGTAAAGGAAGCGAAGATAAAGGATCCTGCTGCCTGCAAGGAGCTTATCATCAATATAATCAGAGATCAGATGATGGTAGAGGAATCAGCATATGATTTCGAGAATATGAAGACAGTTGTGCTGGTAATAGGTGTAAATGGTGTAGGAAAGACTACAACCATAGGAAAATTAGCTGCTCAGTATAGGAGAGCCGGCAAGAGGGTTCTCATAGCTGCCGCAGATACCTTCAGAGCTGCTGCCATAGATCAGCTTAAGACCTGGGCAGACAGAGCGGAGGTTGATATGATATCCCACAGCGAGGGGGCAGATCCTTCCGCTGTTGTATATGACGCAGTTGCTGCTGCCAAGGCAAGAAACACAGATATTCTTCTTATAGACACAGCAGGAAGACTACATAACAAGAAAAATCTTATGGACGAGCTTGCCAAGATGAGAAGGATAATAGGAAGAGACTATCCGGACGCCCATGTGGAGTCCCTTATAGTCCTTGACGGAACTACAGGTCAGAATGCCTTAGAGCAGGCAAGACAGTTCTCAAATGTTACAGAGATAGACGGTATAGTCATAACGAAGCTTGACGGAACAGCAAAGGGCGGTATCGCCATTGCCATCCAGGAGGAGCTTAACGTGCCGGTTAAGTTTATCGGAATCGGTGAGAAGATCAGTGATCTCCAGAGATTTGACCCGTCAGCATATGTGGACGCATTATTTGCAGATTTTGATGAGGACAGAAGCGAACTGGATATCCTTATGGAAGATGAAATGATCTAGGAAGACGACAGGTGGCTGTCATATAGAACAAAGCATGAATTAAAGAGTACTTACAGATATGAAGGAGACATACAAAATGGCTGAAGAACTTACATTGAAGAAATTTGAAGAGGCATATGAGATAATCAAAAAGGTTGTACTTCCTACCAATCTTGTTGAAAGTGAATATTTCAGCAAGCAGACAGGAAACAAGGTATATTTCAAGCCCGAGAACATGCAGCTTACAGGTGCATACAAGATCAGAGGTGCGTACTACAAGATCAGTACCTTAAGTGATGAATTGAGACAGAAGGGACTTATCACAGCGTCAGCAGGAAACCATGCCCAGGGTGTTGCCTATGCAGCAAAGGCATACGGAGTTAAGGCTACTATTGTAATGCCTGCTTCAACACCGCTTATTAAGGTAAACAGAACAAAATCCTACGGAGCAGATGTTATCCTTTACGGAGACGTATATGATGAGGCATGTGCATATGCATTAGAGCTTGCAGAGGACAAGGGATATACATTTATCCATCCGTTTGATGATCTTGACGTTGCAACAGGTCAGGGTTCAGTAGCCATGGAGATCATAAAGGAGCTTCCGTTTGTTGATTACATACTTGTTCCTATCGGTGGTGGCGGACTTGCCACAGGTGTGTCTACCCTTGCCAAGATGATGAATCCTAACATCAAGGTAATAGGTGTTGAGCCTGCCGGTGCAAATTGTATGCAGGTATCCTTAAAGAATAAGAAGGTAACAACTCTTCCGTCAGTTGACACAATAGCAGACGGTACAGCAGTTAAGACACCGGGAAGCAAGATATTCCCATATATACAGAAGAACATAGACAGCATAATCACTGTTGAGGACAGCGAGCTTATAGTTGCTTTCCTTGATATGTTAGAGAACCACAAAATGCTTGTGGAGAACTCAGGACTTCTTACAGTTGCAGCCCTTAAGCACCTTAATGTTAAGGGAAAGAAGATCGTCAGCATATTAAGTGGTGGAAATATGGATATGATCACCTTCTCTTCAATAGTACAGCATGGACTTATTGCAAGAGACAGAATATTCACCGTATCAACACTGCTTCCTGATAAGCCGGGTGCTCTTATGAACATATCAAAGGTTATTGCCGATCTTAACGGTAATATCATCAAGCTTGAGCACAACCAGTTCGTATCCATCAACAGAAGCTCTGCCGTTGAGCTTATCATTACAATGGAAGCCTTCGGACCTGAGCACAAGCAGCTTATAATCAGCACTCTTTCAGAGAAAGGATATAAGCCTAAGGAAGTAATGACCAAGGGAATTTATTAATATTTATGTGCATAGTAACTGTGAATAAGAAAAATCAGATATCCTGTGAGCCGGGCACCAATCTGTTCGGGCTTTTGTGTGACAACGGATATTTCTTTCCGGGAAACTGCGGAGGAAATGGAAGATGTAACGCATGTAATGTGCTTATAACAAGCAAGGGACAGTTTGTGAAGAGCTGCCGGTATGAGGTCATGGAAGATATTGAGATATACATGGATATAAAGGAGACAGATATCCTGTCAGATCATTCGATTGATCCGGGGCTTGTTAAAGACGCAATAGCCGCAGGTGACAGCAAAATGCTGCAGGGGTATGGAATAGCCGTTGATATCGGAACCACCACCATAGCCATGGAGCTTATTAAGCTTAGTGACGGTTCAAGGGCTTCTGTATACAAGACTATTAATTCACAGACTGCAACTGGGGCTGATGTGGTAAGCCGTATTAATCTTGCGGCAGAAGCGGCGGGACTTGAACTGCTCCATAACATGGTAGCAGAAGATATATTAAAGGGAACAGATGAGCTTATAAAAAAGGCAGATATATCTGAGACAGAGATCAGCAGGATATGCTTTTCGGGCAATACGGCAATGACTTATATCCTGGTGGGAACCGGAACGGAATGTCTTGCTTCGTATCCCTTTAAGACAAAAGATATAATGTATCACGGAGAGGATGTGGCAGATATTTTAGGAAGCTCAAATGCTTCGGATATCAGCCTTTCCGGGGTTCCATATTATATCGCACCGGAGATAAGTCCGTTTGTAGGGGGAGATATCTCCTCAGGTGCGGCAGCGCTTGGACTCTATGACAGCGAAAAGTACCGGCTGCTCATAGACCTTGGAACAAACGGCGAGATACTTCTTGCCGGCAGAGGCGGGGGATTTGCAGTATCCACAGCCTGCGGACCTGCCTTTGAGGGAGCCTTTAGTGGCGGTCTCTATGGTTCCACGTTATTTGACTATATCGATCTGTACATAAGATCTGGAAAGATAAATGAAAATGGCATAATCTGCCCTGAGTATTTTGATGAAGGTCTTCCTTTATCCGGGGACAATGTCCTCACAATGGATATGGTACATGATTTTCTTCTTGCCAAGGCTGCCATAGCAGGGGGCATAGATACTCTCATAAAAGAAGCCTGTGTGTCCGTTTCGGACATTGAGAATATATATATATCAGGTGGATTTGGTTTTCATCTGGATACAGAAAAGGCCATAAGGCTTGGGATGTTCCCGGGATATTTCTCGGGAAAGACAAAGATCTCAGGAAACACATCCCTGGCGGGCTCATATCTGATGTTATTCAGATCAGACATAACAGAAGATATCATCAGAAATAATAAAAAGACAGAATATATAAATCTTGCCGTAAATGAGCATTTCAATAAGGTGTTCATAGACAGCATGAGGCTTAGACAGATATAGCCTGTCAGAATACTAAAGAGGTATATTTTGTGAAACTGTTAAGTATAGCCAGCGGAAGCAGCGGAAACTGTTATTACGTTGGAAATTCAGATACCCATATCCTTGTGGATGCAGGGGTAAGCGGAAAAAAGATAGAAAACGGACTTAAAGAGGTAGGAATAAAGCCGTCAGAGTTAAGCGGCGTCCTCGTAACCCATGAGCATATAGACCATGTAAAGGGGCTTGGGATAATAGCCAGGAAATACGGCGTCCCCATATATGCCACAAAGGGAATCATAGAGGGAATAACAGCCAATAAAACTCTGGGACAGATAGACGAAGACCTTTATCGTACCATATCACCGGATCAGACCTTTGAGATAAATGACATATCTGTGGATCCTACAGCCATATGGCATGACGCCAACGATCCCGTATGCTACTCAATGACAAATGGAGGAAAAAAGATATCCATTGCAACAGATTTGGGAGATTATGACGATTATATAGTTGACAAGTTGAAAAATTCAGACATAATGGTCATTGAGGCCAATCATGATGTGAGAATGCTTGAGGCAGGATCATATCCCTATTACCTCAAGAGGAGGATACTTGGCTCCCATGGCCATCTGTCCAACGAAAGATCTGGTCAGCTCATAAAGGAACTGCTTAATGATCATATTAAAGGTATATTGTTAGGGCATCTCAGTAAGGAGAATAACTTCGAGGAGCTTGCCTATGAAACCGTCAAGCTTGAGATGGCAGGAAACAGCTTCAGCGATGACGTAAGGGATTTTGGCTTATGTGTTGCCAGAAGGGATATGCCGGGAAATATTATAGAAACTGATTAGCTGTGGTTTACAGATGTCGCAGACATGTTATAACCAATGCTTATGTTTAAATCACTTAAATTACTCAAAGAACAAATGGAGGACACTTTCATGAAGAAGAGAATTGTAACTGTAGTAGGTAAGGACTCTGTAGGTATTATCGCAAAGGTATGTGTATACTTTGCCGACAATGAGATCAATATACTGGATATCACTCAGACAATAGTCGGGGGGTACTTCAATATGATGATGGTAGTAGATATTGAGAAGTCTTCAAAGGGAACAGCTGCAATTGCTTCTGACCTTGATAAGATCGGTGAGGAAATCGGTGTTCAGATCAAGATACAGCATGAATCAATATTTGAGTCAATGCACAGAATCTAATCACTATTATAATATATAACCGGAGGAAAGATATGATCAGTATAAATGAGGTTTTGGAGACAAATGCAATGGTTTCCAAGATGAATCTTGATGTTAGGACCATAACAATGGGTATCAGTCTTCTTGACTGCGTAGGCGCAGATGTGGAGGATACCTGTAATAAGATATATAAGAAGATAACAACAAAGGCAGAACACCTTGTTGCCACAGGCGAGAAGATCTCAGAGATGTACGGCGTACCTGTTGTACATAAGAGAATTTCCGTTACACCTATAGCTTTAGTGGGCGGTTCTGTATGTAAGACAACCGATGACTTTGTTAAGCTTGCGGAAACCCTTGATAAGGCTGCCAAGAAGGTGGGCGTTAATTTCATCGGCGGATATTCAGCTCTTGTATGTAAGGGAATGACTCCTGCAGATGAGCTTCTCATCCGTTCCATACCTAAGGCATTATCAACTACAGATGTTGTGTGCAGCTCTGTAAATGTAGGCTCCACAAAGACCGGTATAAACATGGACGCCGTAAAGCTTATCGGTGAGATGATCCTTGAGACTGCAGAGCTTACAAAGGAACAGGATTCTCTTGGATGCTGTAAGTTCGTAGTATTCTGTAACGCCCCTGACGACAATCCGTTCATGGCAGGTGCCTTCCACGGTGTTACAGAGGCTGACTGTATCATAAATGTAGGTGTCAGCGGTCCGGGTGTTGTTAAGAGTGCCCTTGAGCAGGTAAGAGGAGAGAACTTTGAGGTTCTCTGTGAGACTATAAAGAAGACAGCATTTAAGGTTACAAGAGTAGGTCAGCTGGTGGCGAAGGAGGCTTCAAAGCTTCTTGACGTTCCTTTTGGAATCGTAGATCTTTCACTGGCTCCAACACCTGCCGTAGGCGACAGTGTAGGTGAGATCCTTGAGGAGATTGGTCTTGAGTATGCAGGTGCTCCCGGAACAACAGCAGCCCTTGCCATGTTGAACGATCAGGTTAAGAAGGGTGGAGTTATGGCTTCATCATATGTAGGCGGATTAAGCGGTGCCTTCATACCTGTAAGTGAGGATCAGAGAATGATAGACGCTGTTTCAGCAGGTGCCCTTACACTGGAGAAGCTTGAGGCAATGACCTGTGTATGTTCGGTAGGTCTTGATATGATAGCGATCCCGGGTGATACAAAGGCAACAACTATCTCCGGTATCATTGCAGATGAGATGGCTCTTGGAATGATCAACCAGAAGACCACAGCAGTAAGACTTATACCTGTTATAGGCAAGACTGTAGGCGATACAGTTGAATTTGGCGGTCTCTTAGGTTATGCACCTATAATGCCTGTAAATCAGTTTGCCTGCGATAAGTTCATCAACAGAGGCGGAAGAATACCTGCTCCTATCCACAGCTTTAAGAATTAAGCATAAGGCTTGATAATATATATTGCAGATCATACGTCAGCCCTGCCGGTTACGGAGTGGGCTGACGTTCGATTATGCGGAGAAATATTTTGATATGAAAGAATTTGAAAAGGATAGTTTTAATTAATGAGAAGTTAGCTTTATCGGATGAGATACTTATGTCTGTTGAGAAGCCTGCCAGATATATAGGCGGTGAGTACAACAGCGTAATGAAAGATCCGGAAGATATAGATATAAGATTTTGCATGTGTTTCCCTGATGTATATGAGATCGGAATGTCCCATCTGGGAATACAGATATTATATGACATGTTTAACAGAAGAGAGGATACCTGGTGTGAGAGAGTGTACTCACCGTGGCCGGATCTTGACAAGATAATGAGGGAGAAGGATATACCCTTATTTGCCCTTGAGTCCCAGGATCCCATAAAGGATTTTGATTTCCTTGGAATAACACTCCAGTACGAAATGTGCTACACCAATATACTTCAGGTTCTTGATCTGTCAGGCATAGCTATAAGGTCAAGGGACAGGAAGAAGGGAGACACCATAGTCATATGCGGTGGTCCATGTGCCTATAATCCTGAGCCTATAGCGGATTTCTTCGATATTGTATATATCGGTGAGGGAGAGACCTCCTATGACGCACTGCTTGATCTTTATAAGGTGTACAAGCACTCAGATATGTCAAGAACAGAGTTCCTGATCAAGGCTTCCAACATACCGGGCTTATATGTACCGGCCCTTTATGAGGTGACATATAAGGAGGACGGCACCATAGAGTCATTTGTACCGATGTATGATGAAGTTCCTGCAAAGATAATGAAGCAGGTGGTAAAGGACATGTCTTCCTCAGTATATCCCATAAAGCCTGTGGTATCCTTCATGAAGGTTACCCAGGACAGAGTTGTCCTTGAGATAATGAGGGGCTGTATAAGAGGCTGCAGGTTCTGTCAGGCGGGAATGATATACCGTCCAACAAGACCTAAGGACGTGGAGGTCTTAAAGAATTACGCCACAGAAATGCTTAAGAATACCGGACAGGAGGAGATAACCTTCAGCTCCTTAAGCTCCAGTGACTACAGAGGTCTTCCCGAGCTTACAGACTGTCTTATTGAACAGATGAACAACAACCATGTGAATATATCACTGCCGTCCTTAAGAATTGATGAGTTCTCCCTTGATGTAATGAGCAAGATACAGGATGTGAAGAAGAACTCACTGACATTTGCACCGGAGGCAGGAACCCAGAGACTTAGGAACGTCATAAACAAGGGTCTCACCAAGGAGGATATACTTGGCGGAGCCTTAAAGGCATTCAAGGGAGGCTGGGACAAGGTTAAGCTTTATTTCATGATGGGACTTCCTACGGAGACCTATGACGATATAGGCGGCATAGCAGATCTGTCCGAGGAGATCACAGAGCTTTATTTTGCAAATGTTCCTAAGGAGGAGAGAAACGGACGAGTAATGGTAACTGCGTCAGCTTCATATTTCGTTCCGAAGCCATTTACCCCGTTCCAGTGGGCACCAATGATAAGACCTGAGGAATTTGTCAGGAGAGCCTACTATGTAAAGGACAGATTTAAGACCGAGAAGAACCACAAGAGCCTGAAATTCCAGTATCATGAGGCTGACATAACCATCCTTGAGGGCTTGCTTGCCAGAGGTGACAGGAAGCTGTGCGACGTTATATATGATGTGTATAAGAAGGGACAGATATATGACGCCTGGACAGAGTATTTCCACAAGGAGAACTGGGACAAGGCAATGGAAGAACACGGCATTGATATAGGCTTCTATGTATACAGGGACAGAAGCCTTGACGAGATCCTGCCATGGGATTTCATAGATATCGGAGTGACCAAGAATTTCATGAAGAATGAATGGCGTCGTGCCGTAAATGAAGAGGTTACACCTAACTGCAGAATGAAGTGTTCCGGATGTGGTGCCGCAAGATACGGAGGAGGTGTCTGTTTTGAAGCTCAGAATTAAATACTCAAAGCTTGGCAACCTTCGTTTTATCGGACACCTGGATGTTATGAGATATTTTCAGAAGGAGATAAGAAGAGCTGGAATAAAGGTTTCCTATTCAAAGGGATATTCACCTCACCAGATAATATCATTTGCAGCTCCCCTTGCCATGGGAGTTACATCTGACGGTGAGTATTTCGATGGTGAGTTTGATGAGATAACCACCTCGGAGGACATGATAAATGCCTTAAACGCCGTATCCGTTGATGAAATGCGGGTGTCTGAGATCGTGCTTCTTCCTGATAATGCGGGAAATTCCATGTCGGTGGTATCTGCCTCAGACTATGTGATATCCTTTAACGAGGGAGATGACAAGGAAGATAAGCTGCTTAATGCTGTGGAGGATTTCATGGCACAGCCTGAGATAGTAATCCTTAAGAAGACCAAGAAAAGTGAACGTGAGGAAAATATCAAGCCCGGAATTATGAAGCTTGAGGTAAGGGATGGTAATATCTACATGCTGTTAAGTACAGGAAGCGTGTACAACTTAAAGCCTGACCTTGTTATGCAGGCTCTGTGTTCATTTGCAGGGGTTGAGTACAGCTTCTTTGACTATCATATCCACAGGCTTGAGACATATATGGATGATGATAAGGGAGAGCTTGTTCCTCTTTACATGGCAGGAACAAGATTTTAGTGATTGAAAGTGACTTAATATGAACAAACTGATCATAAGTGATTACAACAAAAAAATAGTGTCGGCATTCTACTCGGACATGGAGCTTAAGGAACTGTCCTGCTCTGATGGGACTTCATCCCTTGGAGGCATATATGTGGGCAAGGTGGCAAATGTGGTAAATAACCTTAATGCCTGCTTCATTAATTACGGCGGAGACAAGCCTGCCTATTACAGCCTCGATGACAACAGGCATATATTCCTAAGTCCCCATGGCAATCGTACTACACCAAAAGTTGGGGACGAGCTGCTTATACAGATAAGCAAGGAGGGCATAAAGACCAAGAATCCTGTGGCAAGTGCCGATCTTAACATTAAGGGCGAATACCTGATAGTAAATTTAAGCGGCAATATCGGTGTGTCCAATAAGATAAAGGACAAGAAGCTCAGAGAGGAGCTTAAGACTGCTGCCGCCGGGATACTTTCAGAGGGCTTTGGCTGCATATTCAGAACCTCAGCGGAGAACGCTGATATTGATACGATAGTCCCGGAGCTTAAACTTTTAAATGAAAGGCTCAAGTCCATCATTGAAACTGCTGCCACAAGGAAGCTGTACAGCCTGCTTTATAAGCCTGCAAATGAATATATCAACTTCTTTATATCAAAAAGAGGTGCAGGTTTAGAAGAAGTAGTCACAGATAACCGGGAAATATATGACGAATTTAATGAGCATTTTCTTGAGCATGGCATTACTGATGTGAAGCTTACGTTCTATGATGACAGCATTTGCTCCCTTAAGGCGGTATATAACCTTAATAAAAACCTGGAAAATGCATTAAAGCCTGTGGTGTGGCTAAAGTCAGGAGCGTATCTTGTGATAGAGCAGACAGAGGCCATGGTGGTAATTGATGTGAACACCGGAAAGGCGGTTAAGGGAAAGAGCCTTGATGAGAACCTTTATAAGGTGAATCTTGAGGCTGCCTATGAATGTTGCAGGCAGTTAAGGCTCAGAAATCTGTCGGGGATCATAATAATAGATTTCATTAACATGAAGGATCCGACGTATATGAACAATATAAAAAATGTCCTTACAGAGGAGTTGGAAAAGGATTCCGTACCTGCAAAGTTTGTTGACATAACTAAGCTGGGACTGGTGGAGCTTACCAGAAAGAAAATAAGAAAATCCCTGAAAGAAATGATATAAAACTGTTGACAAATGTCCTATTGGATGTTAGATTATATGAGTATGCCGCACAGTGAGGTATAAGTTTGCATGTGCAACACCATAACTGGCGAGTTTGATTAAGGAGGATAACCCTATGTACGCAATTATAGCAACAGGCGGAAAGCAGTACAAGGTAGCTGAAGGAGATGTTATCAAGGTTGAGAAGCTTAATGCAGAGGCAGGAAGCGAAGTTACTTTTGATGATGTTATCTTAGTAAGTACTGATTCAGACGTTTTATGTGGTGATAAGGTTGCTAACGCAACAGTATCAGCTTCAGTTGTAGGTGACGGAAAGTCAAAGAAGGTAATCGTTTACAAGTATAAGAGAAAAACAGGTTACCACAAGAAGAATGGTCACAGACAGTCATATACAAAGGTTGAGATCAAGAAGATCAACGCTTAATTTGTTAATATGATAAATGTATTGTTATTTGAAGACAGTAATAAGAATGTTGTAGGCTTTGAGGTTAGTGGACATGCTGAGTATGCGGATCCGGGAATGGATATCGTATGCAGTGCAGTTTCCGCACTTACCATTACTGTGATAAACTCCATTGAGGAGCAGTGTGATGACGATTTTTATTCGGACTTCAATCAGGAGACCGGGTACATATCACTTCATTTTCACGGAGAACCATCAGATACGGCACTTATAATATTGCGGCTGTTCAGATGTGGTATGAAGGGACTTGAAGAGTCCTACGGCGATTATATTTTGATAACCTTTAAGGAGGTGTAGAGATCATGATGAAGATGGAACTTCAGTTTTTCGCTCATAAGAAAGGTGTAGGTTCTACTAAGAACGGTAGAGATTCCGAGTCAAAGAGACTTGGTGCCAAGAGAGCTGACGGTCAGTTCGTTAAGGCTGGTAATATTTTATACAGACAGCGTGGTACAAAGATTCATCCAGGTGTTAACGTAGGCATCGGTGGAGATGATACATTATATGCAACAGCTGATGGAATCGTAAGATTCGAGAGAAAGGGCAGAGACAAGAAGCAGGTTTCAATTTACCCAGTTGTAAGTGAGTAATCTGTAATGCCTATGGCTTTTAACAAGCTTTTATCAAGACCGGAGTATTAATTATTCCGGTCTTTTTTACTATATTGTATAAAAATGTACAAACTAAAATCGTCATATATTAAGTTATATATACTAAATTGGATATATATTAAATTATACAGATATTCAGAATATTAAGGAGGTAAATGCAATGTTTGCCGATAGAGCTAAGATATATATCAGAGCCGGCAAGGGCGGTGACGGACATGTTTCATTCCGTCGTGAGAAATACGTGCCTGACGGCGGTCCTGACGGCGGTGACGGCGGTAACGGCGGCGATGTGGTGTTCGTAGTTGATGAAGGTATGAACACCCTTACAAATTATCGTCATGTAACCAAGTACAGGGCAGAAGACGGAGAAGCCGGTGGCAAGCGTAACTGTCATGGCAGCAACGGAGCGGACGTTGTCCTTAAGGTTCCACCAGGAACAGTCATAAAGGACGCAGAAAGCGGTAAGGTCATTATGGATATGGCTTACAAGAAGGAACCGGTGGTACTTCTTAAGGGTGGTCGTGGAGGCCGTGGTAACAGACAGTATGTAACAGCTACCATGCAGGCGCCAAAGTATGCCCAGCCGGGACAGCCTGCCAAGGAGCTTACGGTGGAGCTTGAATTAAAGTGTATAGCAGACGTGGGACTTGTGGGATTTCCAAGTGTAGGTAAATCCACATTCTTAAGCCGTGTTACAAATGCCCAGCCAAAGATCGCAGAGTACCATTTCACAACTCTTACACCTAATCTGGGTGTTGTGGATCTTGGAGACAAGAATGGATTTGTCATTGCAGATATCCCGGGTATCATTGAGGGAGCTGCCGAGGGCAAGGGGCTTGGACTCCAGTTCTTAAGACATATTGAGAGAACAAAGGTCATAATGCATATAGTAGACGCAGCTTCAGTTGAGGGCAGGGATCCTATAGAGGACATAAAGGTCATCAACGAGGAGCTTAAGAAGTATAACAAGGACATTGAGAACCGCCCTACAGTCATAGTGGCAAATAAGATCGACGCCCTTGATGAGATTGGCTATGATACTGTAATCACCATGCTCCGTGAGGAGTTTGAGGACAAGATGGGTGTTAAGGTATTCCCTATTTCTGCTGTAACAGGAAAGGGTGTCAAGGAGCTTCTCTGGTATGTAAACGACCTGGTTAAGCAGGCACCTGCAGACGTTAAGGAATTTGATGCAGAGATAGACCTTTCAACAATGGATGATCCTGAGCTTCCGTTTGAGGTACGCAAGTCCGATGAGGAAGAGGGCGTATATATTGTTGAGGGACCTCGTATAGAGAAGATGTTAGGTTATACCAATCTGGAATCTGAGAAGGGCTTTGATTTCTTCCAGAAGTTCTTAAGAGATAATGGTATATTGAAGCAGTTAGAGGATCTGGGAATCAATGAGGGAGATACAGTTAAGATGTACTTCCTGGAATTTGACTACTACAAGTAAGGAGTATTGATTATGACAAGTAAGCAGAGAGCATATCTTAAGGGACTTGCTATGAATGTTGAGCCTATCTTAAGCCTTGGCAAGGCAAGCCTTACACCGGAATTTACCAATTCCGTGGCAGAGGCACTGGCAGCCAGGGAGCTGGTTAAGATAAATGTTTTAAAGAACTGTATGGACGACCCAAGAGAGATAGCCGCTATAATTGCCGAGCGTACAAAATCAGAAGTTGTACAGGTTATAGGCAGAAAGATAGTGTTCTACAAGGAATCAAAGGACAAGAAAAAGATAGAGCTTCCTAAGAGTAAGTAAGATGGATATATCAAAAGAACAGACATTAAATATAGGGATCCTTGGAGGAACCTTCAATCCCATCCATATAGGACATATGGAGCTGGCAGAGAAGGCACTTAAGCAGTTTGATCTGGACAGGATCTATATAATGCCAAATAATGTTCCGGATTACAAGGAAAGCCGGGGCATTGTTGACGGAAAGCACCGCCTTGCCATGGTGGATATTGCCTGTATGGGGCATAAGGATATACTTGGATCGGATTTTGAATTAAAGCTGTCCGGGTATACCTACACTGCAAATACCCTGACGCTGCTCCATGAAATGTATCCTCTGGTACACTGGTATTTCATAATGGGAGCGGACTCGATCATGTATTTTGAAAAATGGAAGAGACCTGAGGTTATTGCCGGACTTGCAACCCTGGTGATCACCATAAGGGATGATATCGACTATAACAGTCTTTATGAAAAGATCAGGGAGCTTGAGGCTGTATTTTCAGGTATAGACATACAGATCGCCTGGATAGATAATATAAATGTATCCTCAAGTGAGATAAGGCAGGGCATAAAAGCAGGTAAAGATATGTCGTACAGCGTGCCGGAAGGGGTATATTCCTATATTATGGACAATCACCTGTATCAGGGGTGAGAATATGTACTAGTTATATGACTTGGATTTTTGACCGGAAAAGAGGAAGATTACAATGGATAGAACAGAAATGAGAGAAAAGCTTGAGAAGAAGCTTACACAGAAAAGGTACGAACATTCTCTTGGGGTAGAATATGTGTCAGGCTGTCTTGCCATGGTATATGGTGCTGACGTGGAAAAGGCACTTACCGCAGGACTTTTACATGATTGTGCCAAGTGTCTGACCGGCGATGAGAAGATCGCCAGATGTACTAAGTTCGGACTTTCCGTATCTGATGTGGAGAGAAAAAATCCTGAGCTTCTCCATGCAAAGCTTGGAGCTTATTATGCCAGAACAAAGTATGGAGTTACCGATGAGAATATATTGTCGGCAATAGAGTTTCACACTACCGGTAAGCCGGATATGAACATTCTTGAAAAGATAGTATTTGTTGCAGATTATATCGAGCCTAACAGACGTCCGTTAAACGAGATCGCAGAGATAAGAAAGGAAGCATTTACAGATATAGATACCTGTATAGTGCATATTTTAAAGAATACCCTTTCATATCTTGAGACATCAACTGCTCAGACCGATGAAATGTCTGTTAAGACTTATGAGTTTTATGTTAAAAAAAGGGGATAATATGACAGACGCGATAAATATGTTAAAAACGGCTTATAAAGCCCTTGATGATAAAAAAGCATATGATATAAAGATCCTTGATATAAAGAAGATATCTTCCATAGCTGATTATATGGTCATAGCTGACGGTACAAATAAGAATCAGGTTCAGGCCATGTGTGACGCTGTTACCGAGGAGATGGGCAAAGCGGGATTTCCGCCAAAAAGTATTGAAGGATATTCAGAAGGTGGATGGATTTTATTGGATTATTATGATATAATCATTCATATATTCTCAGACGAAGCCAGAAGGTTCTATGATATAGAGCGTATCTGGAGCGATGGGAAGTACGTGGATATATCTGAATTATAGTTCTTGGAGTTATGGAACATGGGAGAGAAAACATTACTTGACAACAATTATATAAAGATCAATCATATCGCCTCAAAGTGTATGAGGATTTTTATAGTGCTTATTGTTGCCATGTGGTGTTTTTCTTTTTTTAGTGGTAACTGCAACAGAGTAGTCCTTTCATATGTCATGTCTGCCGCAGCAGTTATCGCATTTATCCCTACATTTGTAATAGATTTTCTTAAATACGACAAGAGTACACATATAAAGTATATTGTAATAGCCATAGCTGTTATAAACTGTACTCTTATGAACAGTATCTTATCCCATACATGTCTGGTTGTATGGATATTCCCGATACTTATTTCATCATTGTACTACAACAGAACATTGGTATTGTATGCCTCCTTGTTCTCCATAATAGGAGTGCTGGCAGCAAATCTTTATAATTTTTATCTGCCTGAGTTCACGGTGGCACCTATATATGATGACATAAACGATCAGATGTTGTTCACCATATTCCCATGTGTCCTTACAATATGTATCCTGTCCTTTGTGGCATACTTCATTGTATCGAGAAACTCGGATATGTTAAGGAACATCATCTCAAGCTCAGAGGAAATGAAGAGTAACCAGAAGGAGCTTATATTTGCATTTGCAGAGCTTTCAGAAAGCAAATCCAAGTATACAGGTGAGCATATCAAGCGAGTTGCCGAGTACATGAAGATACTGGGAGAAGCGTCAGGCTTCGATGAAGAGTATGTGGATATGCTTTCAACAGCAGCCATGATGCACGATATAGGAAAGCTTATGATCCCTGAGGAGATCCTTGATAAGCCGGGTAGACTTACCGATGAGGAATTTGCCATTATGAAGAGCCACGTACTCTATGGTGACGCACTTCTTGAGAAGTGTCCGGGAGAGATCATGAAGATCGCCAGGATAATCGCCAAGGAGCACCATGAGAAATGGGACGGCACAGGATATCTTGGTATGAAGGGCGAGGAGATCGCCTATATAAGCCGTCTTATGTCGGTATGTGATGTATTTGACGCCCTGACATCAGAGCGATATTACAAGAGGGGCTGGAGCCTTGAGGAGACCTACAATGAGATCGTATCCTTAAGCGGCAAATCCTTTGACCCAAAGGTTGTGGAGCTCTTTAAGGAGAACTTCGACAAATTCAAGAAGGTATCCCAGCAAAATCCGGATAAGTCTATTTATTAAAATCAAATTGTCGGGACTGTTGGAAAACCATAATAATGGTATGAAAAGTCCGAATACTTTAGTAAATGATAGTAAAAAATAACCCTGAGATGACCGAATGTATTACAATAGCATGGTTCGTCTCAGGGTTATTTTTGTGATGATTTAAATATTATTTTAACAATTTACATTCAATGAAAAGCTTTATAATAAGCCGGTAATCCTCATTATTTTTATCTTCCAAGGGTTCTGTTGTTTATTATCGGTATGAGCGGAATAATCCGATGACCTTTCCGAGGATATCGCAGGACTCCACAATGATAGGATCCATTGCGTCGTTCTCAGGCTGGAGTCTGATATAACCGTTCTCTCTGTAGAAGGTTTTAACAGTAGCGGAGTCCTCCACAAGAGCAACTACAAGATCGCCATTTGACGCTGTGTTACACTGCTCAACAATAACCAGATCTCCGTTGTTTATTCCTATGTTTATCATACTTTCACCTTTTACCTTGAGTATAAAGGTTTGTTTATTGGTATTATGGAGAAATTCAGGTGGAATAGGGAAGTAATCTGTAATATTCTCTGTTGCAAGTATAGGCTCACCTGCTGCAACTGTTCCTACTATAGGTACGTTCACAAGCTCTCTTCTTGTGAGAGCAAATTCCTCGTCAATTATATCAATGGCTCTTGGTTTGGTAGGGTCACGTCTTATGTATCCCTTCTCCTCAAGCTGTGATAAATGGGAGTGAACTGAAGATGTAGATCTAAGTCCTACTGCCTGACATATCTCTCTTACTGATGGCGGATATCCGTTTGCCAGTATCTTTTCTCTTATGAATTCCAAAATCTCTGTCTGCTTGTCTGTAAGCTTTCCTGTGCCCATATGTATTCCTCCTCGTGGTGGATAATTCATCCTTATATGAACCAGTATAGCACATGTGTTCTGTTAATGCAAAGAAAAAAAGAACAAATGTTTGAAAAAATATTGACAAACGAATGTTCGGGTTATATAATCAGAACATGAAAACAAACAAATGTTCGCGAACACATTTAAAGAGTTGATCTTATAGAGGAATTGAAATCATCACAGTACACTAAAGCGGAGGGACGATTATGGCAGATATGAACAGAACAAAAAAGGCAACAGGACATAGATATCATGACAGAGTAATGAAGAGACGCAGAGCAAGGATAAGAAAGGTTACAGTATTTTCAGTTGCAGTTCTTGCCCTTGCATTTGGAATAATATTCTTTGCAGGAAGTACCAAGAGCAGATCAAAGGCAGGAAACGCCAGCGAGAAGTATTTCACCTGCTACACAATACAGTCAGGTGACAGCCTCTGGAGTATCGCGGAGGATCACATGACAGAAGAGTACAGCTCAGTGAACCAGTACATAGATGAGGTTATGAGCATTAACGGTCTCACTTCATCAGATATTGTAAGTGGAACAAGCATTGTAATACCTTATTACGAGATAAGGAATTATTAAGAAGCATAAGCACATTAATATATGAGTCGCAACATCAGTTACCATTTTTATGGGAGCGGTGTTGGGGCTCTTTTTACGTGATAGATAATTTATTTTACTGTTTTTTTATACTTGTGTAACATATGCCAAATCAAAATAGTATACAATTGGCTTCACAACATTCTTTATAGCTGGCGATGGTGTGTCGCTGGTTTCATACAACTGAATAGATTACAGGTTTTCATCCATATTTCAAGTGATGGTGTCAGTTTTTATCAGAAAACTTGACATGAAGTGTCAGCCCTTTATTAGATTTTAAATGGGCTGATGTTCAAAGTATGGAGGAACGTAATATGAAAGAACATTCAACCGATTCATTTAAAAAATCCAAATTATTAAGAGCATTGATCTCTTTGATCGTATGTATTTCCATTATTACATTATATATTCCTGTAAGCCTTACGGTGGTGGCTGAAACAGATGATAAACAGGTATCTTCCAATAATGAAGAAGATGAATACAATGAGGATAAAACAGAATATACCAGTGAAGATAAGCAGGCATACGATGGCGAAGACGTGGGGCAATATGATGGTGAAGATGTGCGAGAATATACTGGCAAAGATATTCGTGAGTACGATGGTGAGTCTTTGGAGGAGATAATCCAGTATGGTGATAATGGGGGTGATCTTGATCACTTCTTCTGGGGAAGCATATTCTATGGTCTTTCCCTGGAGGACTTAAAGGCATATAAAGCCGGTGGTAATACCATGGAAGATATTATGTCTGAATTGTCAGGAAGATATGCTAAGGCAGATCAGGTCATGGATATCTACAGTGGCATGTCGCCGGACATAAGGTATATTCCTGAAAGTCCTGTTGTAGCCACAGGCAGTGACGCGTCAGGGATAAACAGTATATCAGATACAAGCAGAACATCCATCATATCAGAGGTTGTTCCCATATCCTCAGAGAGCCTTAGGGATAGCATGGCCGCCCTTGGCTGCAATTATCATGGAAGGATCAATAAGCTTATCATGAAGTCTGATACGGGAAACATAGAGGCTTTCTGTATAGATATAGGTATGCGTGCACGGACCGGAGACAAATATTCCTGTTACAAGAAGGACGTAGGAAATTATGTGTATGGAAGAGTTTTCTACTGGTATTTTAACAATAGAAATGACAACGCCTATGCAGCCGCGTCTTTATTTTACTGGGTATACAGCAGCGGAATTAAGACACCGAAGGATATCCATACCAGGGAATATGCCGAGTACTATAACAATTATTATAAGGCAGCCGTAGATATACTGGGGAATGATACTATGCTTGACGGACAGACCGTGAAGAAATACATAGGAGAGATAGTCACTGCAGCCAATTCCGGAAATAGCTGTTCGGTTTACTACTGGAAAAATCCCAACGAGAAAAATCAGAGACTTATTACCGGAAATTATAAGGAAAAAGTGTATCACATCAAAGTAAATAAATGTGGACTTTACGGAAAGGCGATAATGGATGTTAAACTTCCGGGAGCTGAGTTTGGTGTATATTCAGAGGAAGATTGCAGCAATAGATCACTTCTAAAAAAGTATGTAACCGACTCTGAGGGACAGTTTTATATAGATCTGCTTTCAGACGGATCTTGCTTGTACATGAAAGAAATAAAGCCCCCAAAGGGATATAAGATCAATGAGACGGTTTACAAGCTGTATCAAGATACCGGCAGTGTAAAAGTGGAAGATCAGTATTCAGATGTGGGAAGATTTGGCATTAAAAAGACGGATACCGGAAATGGACAGCCTGTAAATGATACAGGAAGTGATTACAGGACCAGCGGCTGCTATATATTATACAGTGACAGCACCTGCACGGAAATGGCGAAGGATGTGTACGGGAATAATGTGAGGATGTTTGTAAGCAGGCAGGTCCATGACAGATATTGGGAGTCAAAGAAAACCTATGGAACCGGAAGTGTATTTGCAGGGAATGACGGATATGTTTACTCAGGAATATTAAAGACAGGTACTTATTACCTTAAGGAGACCCAGGCTCCCGTAGGATACTATCTTAACCCCGACACGATAAAGGTGGTCATAACTGCCGGTGGAAGCAGCGTAAAAAACGCCCTGAAGATAGACACCAGAAAGACCAGTGATATAAAGAGATCCGGAGGGCTTGGACTTAGCAAGCATGTGGCAGATACCTATATTGAGTACGATAATGTGGAGGGAGCTGTGTACAAGCTCTATGCGGCAACGGATATCAAAACCGGAACCGGCAACATAAAAGAACGTGCCTATGTGTCAACATTTCCTGAGACAAATGAAATGGGCTACGCCGAACTTACTGGCATATCACCGGGAAAATATTACATAGTAGAAGAAATTGCCCCGGAAGGGCTTTACAAGGCCTCTGACAGTGCCATAAAGCTACTGGAGTACGACGAACAGGGAAATATAGTCTCTGACATTACAGTGGAAAATGCGGCGGATTACGGCGTAGTGGTTACTGAGGTAAATGAAGCAGACAACCAGGTGGATGTGTATGATGAGGCTAAGAAATATAAGATATCCCTGGATAAGACTGTTGATGGTGCAAATGGTGAGAAAGTACCTTTGGCAGACGCAGGATTTATGTTATTTGACAGGGATAAGATCGAGGCATATATGGAGGTAAATTCAGAACCTGAAAATATAGACACTGAAAATAATGAAAACGAGAACAAAAAGAATGGGATTCCTGTAAATGAAGATAAATATCCTGACTATGGAGCATTTGTAAAGGAGGACTGGGACAGATTTCTTGACGCTGCCGTAGCCCTTAAGGGGAAGGAGACCATAATTTATACAGATGAAAATGGTCATCTGGAGACTGACATGATAATCCCTTACGGTAATTATATTCTTGTGGAATATGATGTACCTTTAAACAGTAGCGGATTTGAGTATCTTAAAGCTATAGAACCTGTAAATATAAGCTTTCCGGAGGCATGCGGGGAAGGGCAATACGAATATAAGTTAAGCCTTAATGATGAGAAGCTTAAGGTTAAATTCAATATTGTGAAATATGATGGAGACACATTAACCCCTATAGAGGCCAATTCCTGCAGGATAAGGCTGATAAACAAGGATACGGAAGAGGCTGTCACAGACAGTGCTACAGGTTTTGATTATTTCTCCACCGACGAAAATGGTTATATCAATATAAATGGCAATATGGAGCCGGGAGTCTATTATCTTGAGGAACTGGAGGCCCCGGAGGGATACGCCATGCTTGAGGAGAAGCTGCTTATCCGTGTGAGAGTAGTTGATGGAAAAACAGAAATCGGTATATATGATCAGGAGAAGGAAGATTATGTGGACGAGGTATGCACCGGAGCAGTTAATCTCACAGGAGATGAAGGAGGCACTGGATCGGTTGAGCCCACAGGAGATGAAATAAGTCCTGAGGATGGGGCGGTTGAACAAAATGGAGATGAGCCCGAGATACATATTTACAATGTGCGGTACAAATTGAATATCAAAAAGATTGATGACGCAGGTGAGCCGGTGGAAAATGCAGTGCTGGGATTATATCCTTATGTAGATGATGTTTACCATAAAATATTTATGTATACTAACTACGAAGAGCTTAGTAATGTAAGTCTGAAAAATGATCACCTGGAGATAATTACCGGTACAGAAAAAACGGAAATATCCGGCCTCCCTGAAGGTAAATATATACTTAAAGAGATAACGGCACCGAATGGTTACATGAAAAGTGAGGATATAGTGATAAATATAGGGGATAACGAGAAAACGCAGGAATCCATCACTTCCGGACATATTGAATATTCGGATGGCCAGATTATAGTCAATATGGTGGATGTTAGATGTGGAAGGATAACTCTTAATAAAACCGGAGATTTATTTACAGATTTTAAGAAAGAAAAAGAAACTGAAGGTGAATATTACAGGCTTATAACATCAAAGGCACCTTTAGGCGGTGCAGTATTTGGCATTTTTGACAGTGACCATAATAAAATCTGCGAGATAACCAGCGGAGACGATGGCACATGCACCAGCGATTACCTGCCATATGGTGATTACTACATAAAGGAATTGACTGCTCCGGATGGATATATTGCAAATGACAGGGAAATACCGATCTCATTATATGAAGAGTGCGTAGATTTAAGCCAGACAACGGACATATACAATGAATACAGAACCGTAAATATAAGTCTTGTAAAGAAGATAATTGGCGAAGACGGGGATAAGGTACCATTAAAGGGTGCGGTATTTGCAGTGTGCAATGAAAATGAAATAACTATCTCAGGCAAAAAAATACCAAAGGAGTCCTGTCTTGGTTTCATAACCACAGATGATACAGGAAAAGGAATATATTCAGGCAAGCTCCCGGTGGACAGTTATTATGTGGAGGAAGTCAAGACATTGGATGGTTATGTCCTTGATACATATAAATACCAGATCAACTACGATGGAAACTCGGATGGAGTTTTTGTACTGAATAATGGCAATGATATCATGAATTACAGCTCTGGTGGCAAATTATGCATAAACAAGCTTGACGCCCAGGGGGATACATATCTTAAGGGCGCGGAATTTACCGTATATAACAGATCAGATGACAAGAAGGTTCTTACACTGATAACTGATGATAAAGGGTATGCCGAGGCAAATATTCCTAATGGGGATTATTATATGGTGGAGACAAAAGCTCCGGAGGGTTATATAAAAGATGAAACCAGACAGGAGTTCGCCATTGATAACGACAATACAACTGCCTATTACAATATGAAGAATGACAAGAAGGTTAAACTTGGTGTAAACGAGATCTGGTATGTTGCGGCAAGTATCGGTTCTATATTTATCATAAGCATGTTTATGTTCTATGTGTTCGCCATCAGTAGGAAGAAAAATGTGGTCAGAGAAAATGAAGAAAAATAATACTGAAAAACGGCTGCACTTTGCATGTTTTATAACAGTAATAATATTTCTTATCATCGGAGCAGTGACAATCTATAATCTGATCAGGATAAATAAATACAATGATCTAAACAGTGAGCTGTGTGATGTGTATATGTCAGAATATAATGAAGCCTCAGATAAAAATTACAATAAAAGTGAAAACGGTGAAATTTCCAGTGGGAGAGACCTGAAAGAGAGCAGTAGTGAACCCCTGGAGGATAATAATGCCGGTATTGGTAATAATTCAGGTGGTACTGATCATGGCGGAATAAATACAGGAGATATGGACGCAATTCTTATAATAAAAAAGATAGATCTTGAAATGCCTGTATTTAATGGTTCAAAAAGAGCTGAGTATCTGGAAAGATTTTTTCTCATAACCGGATATAGTGAAAATGAATATGGCAACGGAAATTATTACATATTCGGGCACCAGTCAAGAACCTTCGGGTATTCTTTAAACCGACTTAATTCATTAGACTATGGTGACGAAATACTTATTTACAAATCCGGAAAATATCATACATATTATGTCGAGTCCATAACAAAAACCCGGGAAATGATCATTGACAGGAACATATCTGAAACAACTGACTCAATAATAATCTATACCTGTGACAAATCCAAGGCAGAAAACAAACCCTATATAAAACTATGTGCAGTCAGGAAAAATAAGTAATTAATGTAGGCCAAATGATAAAATCATTAATATAATATGATTTTAGATAATTATTCAAAGACTTATATAGTTATGAAGCAATAAATAAAATGCATAGATCCCGTATATTCATGTATATCCGGTGATTTATGCATTTTTCTATGCCTGATTTTCATAAACAATCCCAACATATATAACAATATTCATCAGATGATCTTGACAATTTGAATATGAAATCCGAAACAGTAGTGGTTGTGGAAAGTGTTGATAGTGATTTGTTATATTTGCTGTTCTAACACATCTATTCGCAAAACCCAGGTTTTACGAAAAGTTTTGTTTACAAGCAAAGTATAACACATCTCTTCCAACATTGTCAACACTACCAACATATTTTATTCTGCCTGTAGGTCAAACTATTTCGTAAAACTGCAATTTTTCAATTAAGTTTCTTACTACTT
>JBNMGN010000009.1:0-94004 GCA_050872265.1 Coprococcus sp. | reverse complement strand
GTTTCTCACTTGCGACAGCCTGTATAGGTTATCACATCAAGAAGCATTTGTCAACAACTTTTTTATTTTCCTTTGCGTTTATGTCTCAGGCCTGATTCGAAGATCGGCGTCTTTCGACCGCGCAAGTGATATAATACTAAACAATCTTAAGAATGTCAACAATTATTTTCAGAAAAACATCTTTTTCGTAGATCCAGGTTAAAAGGCTGCTTGACTCCACTGATTTCATAAGGAACGAACCCCAGTCAAATGCAGACATCATGGTAATAAGGACGAAGAATATCCATACCGCAAGAAATGCCTGTGCCATACCAAACAGTACTCCTCCAAGCTTATTTATACCATTTACAATAGGTATACCTGTGGCTATATTGGACAGAGCTATACCTATACTTAAAAACAGCATGATAACAAAAAAGGTCAGCACATAGGATATTCCCTTCATGACCATATTTGTAAGATACTGTGCGGCGAAGTCAAAAAAACCATTTACCCCGGCTTCCGCATATGTAGTCTTGTTGCTGTTTTCTATTATAAGTTCCTTCACGCTCTCCGGGATGTTCATCTCATCAAGCTTCTCCATCTGGACGGACTTGGGCAGATCCACTTCCTCCACCTTAAGATCGAACTTTTCTATTATCATTTCTTTTATGGTGTCATCAAGTCTGGTCTGATCACATAAAGCCCTGTTCACCGCAGGATAGATGGCACTGGTAAGAAAAACAGCCAGTACAATAGCTATTGTGCTGGCTACGCTTCTGAACAGCCCCCTTTTATAGCCTATGAACATAAACAATATAAAGGTTGCCGCTACTATTAAAAATACTATATTCATTATTTGTCACCGCTGTCTTTTGCTGAGCCCTTGAGCTTTATTGTCTGGGTTTCATTTTCAAATATAACTATATACTCGTTCTTGTTACCGTCAGGCACAATATTCACAAGGCTCTTGTTAAATGTAGTCTGGAACTTCTTTGTTCCGTTCATCCTGTATATGCTGCAGTCAAAGTCTCCTACTATTATTATCTCATCTTCTGTGGCATATATCTTGGTAAAGCTGTTGTTTATCGGTGTTTCGCTCTCAAGCTTGCCGTTTGTATTGTATACATAGAGGGTATACTTGTCCTTACCGCTATTATTTGCCGCTATGTATCCTATATAATTCTGGTTATAGAATACCCCCAGCATTTCCTTATCACCCAGGTCTATCTCCGCCTTTTCGCTGGCTTTCTCGGACATGGTATACAACTCTATCCTGTCTGTACCGAAGCATGCCACCGTATTGTTGTCAAGGAACTCCACCAGCGGAAATACCGTACTGTCAAACTGGAAGCCGCTCATAAGTCTGTCGGCATTCTCGTTCTTACCTACGGACCCGAAGTTGTAGGCAGCAAGATAATCCGGCATTGCTGTTCCGGATATCTGCACATAACTGGTAAAAAGCTTCTTGCCGTCCTCAGACAAAGCCACATCAAGAGGATAACCACTGTTCTCAATGGAGGTCTTCATCTCATATACGCTGTTGCTGTTCTTGTCATAAGCATTTATATAATTACAGTCCACTCCTGCAAGCACCACCACATATATTCCCTGGCTTGCCACATCTACATTTGATATGTCGTAATTAAAGGTCTGGTTACTGCATTTGCCGGTTTTATCAAAAAGGTATACGTCTCTTCCGTTCATGTCCGCAACCACTGCATAATCACCGCTGACCTTTGCCTTAGGCATTTTCATGGCGTAACTGCAGTCCCATATGGTATTGCCGTTTTTGTCTATGTATGAGGTTCCGTCCTTTGTGATCTTAAGCACGCTGTTGCCGTACTGTACATAGTCTGCTATGTTGTCACCTGAGGTCTCAACTGACTGCAATACCTCATAGCTCTTATATTCTCTGCTGGCAATGGCACGTCTTATGGATATTATTCCAAATACAACCACAACCACCGCGATAACAGTGATAAGGATCACCAGTCTCTTAGGCAGTGCAGGCACCACCTCAATGATCTTACTCTGATCCGGCTCTTCATCGTCCTTTACATTCCTGCCTGTGTCCTGTGGTATTTTCTCTCCGTCAGCAGTGTTCTTTCTGGTTCTCCTCAAACCTGCAAATAATGAAGGAAGCTTTTTCTTTACAGCTTTCTCATTGTCCGGCTGCAGTTCTTTTTCCTCTTCCTGCTGTTTATCAATATCTTTTTCCATATCAATTCCTCGTTTTCATATAAAACCTGAAACAATCTTGATAGCACCATTTGGCGTGCTTTTCTGGTACATTATACTATATGTGTGCAAATCATTCCACTAAAAATTTCCAGTAGGCGACTACAGCTCCGGAATGATTATCTTCTGTCCCACATATATGACGTCATTTTCCTTGAGATTATTTGCTTTCATTATCTTGTCCACATATGCCGGCGAGTTGTACATCTTAATAGATATACTCATAAGTGTATCCCCTTCTTCTATTACATAGACCACGCTTCTGTCATCTGCTGTGGCCGCAGGTACTCCCTCTGTGCCATCTTTGCCGGAGCCATCTTTAGTTTCTGCACCTGTATTTTCATCTACTGCCTCTCCCGTGATACTTTCTGTGTTTCCACCGGTCTCCCCGGTATTACCCGTCTCCGTTCCCTCAGTACCGGATGAAGCCTGTCCGGCTGTACCTGTCGTCTGATCTGATCCTGAACTACCGGCTGCCCCTCCGTCGTTACTGCCCTTTCCTTTTTCATCCCCTGCAAATACCGCCACGCTGTCTCCGCTCTGCTGGGACTCATAGTAGCTCACCTGGTTCTCCAGCTCTTTTATCCTGCCATACCCCCCGGCAACCGAGGCACCTGCTGCCACCAGGGCAAATGCCGCCACTCCCCGGAACAGGAATTTAAAGCTTCCTGCCGCCTTTTTCTCAAGCTTACGTTTATTCTCCGCGCTTTCATTTATCTCCTTAAAATTCCTGACTACAGCGGCGTCCTTCATGAGAGTCTTGTCCTCTTTGCTCTCGGTGGTACCGTAATTTCTGCTTATTATGTAATTCTGCATAAGCTCATTTCTTACATAATATATGTAATATCCCTTGGCAAGGCTTAATCCACCCTTGTCCCAGATATAAAATCCGTCCTCACACTCCAGGGAATCCATCATAAAGAGAACCGTGTCATTTCCTGGGAAATTCTCCCGGTGAAGCTTCTCTATCCGCTCATTTACAGCTATGGAAAATCCCATTCTGGACAGGAACCAGCCCACAACCTTAAGCTTCTCAAAATATTTGTTGATCTCGCCGTATATCTTGCTCCATATCTGATCTGTGAACTCGATCTGCTCCACGTCAAATTCTATATTCTGGGCGTCCACGGCTCCGCTGATGAATATCGCCTCTCCGTATTCATCCTTGTACGCCTCTCCCAGAAGTATGGCTCCCCTTAAGGATGTATTTGCAGGCTTGGATATCTTTCTCAGATAGGTCATAACATAGTCTTCTATATATATTTTCTTAGAGCCTGAGGTATTGCCTATCTGTCGTATATTTTTAGGGACAACGTATCCTGTTTTTGCCTTTGTGTCATCATTTGCAGAGTTTTTATCATACACTATTTCAATCATGCCATCACTCCTTTGGATGATGATAGCATTGAATACTTCTTTTATTTATCAAATCCTGTCGCAGGCAAAGGCTTTCTTGATATTTTTTTATTCCACAATAAGACATATTTATATGTTCCCACTGAATTTTGTATGAATATTTAATACGAAATGTGTAAACTTCCAAATTTTAGTTAATACTCTAATGTATAAGACTATATAGGAGAATAAGATGAAGGATTTTTCTTTAAGCCAGACTTATTATTTCGACAGAAATTCTGATCCTGCAAGCGTTGCCTTCGGCCTCAGACTTAGAGATATGATTGCAAATGTAGACAAGTACTATGACTGTATAGTCCTTTTCTGTATAGGTACAGACAAAGCCACGGGAGACTCACTGGGTCCCATGTGCGGCACATTTATGAAGCAGAATATCCCGGACATACCTGTATTCGGCACCCTTGCAAAGCCGGTCCATGCCCTGAATATCCGCAGCTCCCTTAAGCATATGTATGAAAAATATGAGCACCCTCTGGTGATTGCCATAGACGCTGCCCTTGGACAGAAAAATGATGTGGGGCTTGTAACCCTGTCAGACTCACATATATTTCCCGGAATAGGGGTAAATAAAAAACTTCCGGCAATAGGTGATATATCTATTACCGGAATAGTTAATGTGTCCGGCAGAGACGCCGGCGCCCTCCTGTTAAATACCAGGTTATATTTTGTTATAAAGCTTGTGGAATACATCTGCGAAGGCATATGCCAGGCAGTTACTCCTCATCCTGACCCATGTATACCTTAATGGCACCGGACACAGTTTTAGCTGAGCCGTCCTCCATTATGGCGATAAGGTCTGACAGCTTCTCCTCGTCAAGGAATTTCTTGCCAAGGAACTGTTCGTACTTGTCGGTGATCTCCATCTCAAGCTTGGAGATGGCGTCTTCAAGAGAAGCCACCTGATTTTCAAGCTTCTCAGCCTCTGTGCGATAGTTCTGGAGCTTACCGTTCCTGCGTTCCCTTATCTCGTCCTCAATAACCTGTCTTGTGGTATTCTCGAACTGATTAAGAGCGGCCAGCTTCTGGTCGCTTATATTATCGCCATCCTTCTCCAGCGCGTCTATCTTGGCGTCGTATTTCTGAAGATTATATATGCTCTCATCCTTGTCCTTGTAGATCTTGTTGGTGATGGCGTCCACCTGCTTCTCGCAAGCACGGATCTTGTCTCTGTACTTACGTCCTTCAAGGATGGTATCTCTGTGTCTTACCTTTGTAAGGTTAAATATTATGAAGTAGATTATAAATTCTACTATTATGATCACTGCCCACACAAGGATATCTGCTGCCAGATGATCTCCCGGTGCAAATACCAGCTTGTTGAACACATATATCATCACCAGCGGAAATGCAACACAGGCTCCGATCAGCACCAGCAGAAGTCTTAACATTTCATCTGCACCCTTTGGACAGAACAGCCAGAAGTAGAGGCTGGTATTACATATCCTCGGCACTCCGTTCTGCTTGTATACGGTCTTTATCTTAGCCTTTATCCTGTTTATCTCGTCCCTGACGTCAGCAGTTTCATTTGCAACTCTTGCCTGCATACGCTGGCTCTTTTTCTTGTCCTTCTTGCCCTGCACCTGCCTTATCTTGGCACTGTTCACGTCAAGCTGTTTATCGTAAGAACTGGTTATCTGTTCTTTTCTCTCTTTGATAGTATCTGCGACTTCATCGTTTATGGATTTCTCTTCCTGGGTTGCCAGTCTCTGCATTTTCTTGAGATTACCCTTTAAGGTATCAAGCTCATCCTTGGCGTCCTCAAGATCAGTCACAGCCTTACGGGCATTGATAAGATACTGCTCATCTTCTTCAAACACATTTCCCATAGCGAATCTGTTTCCTCCATTTTATTTATCTGCTTTTTGCGGCAAATAGATTTTTAGACATACTTCTACACTTTTACATAATCATATCAAATTTTTTAACATTACTCAACAACTTTATTAATTGATGATAAAGCTTGACACAAAGCTTAATAAAAAGATAATAATTATAGAGGGGCATTTGAATTGAAGTAAAATGTCTTTTCATTTATAATAATGAGCAGATGGGATTATGAGATATTGATGATCAGATATTAAAACAACAAAACACAACCGAGAAGACCAGGAGGTATTATAAACATGAATATATTATTTTTTCTTACACCTAAGAGTGAGGTAGCTTACATTGAGGATACATATTCCTTAAGACAGATATTGGAGAAGATGGAGGTCCACAGGTATTCAGCCATACCTATCCTCTCAGAAAGCGGGGAATATGTAGGTACCATCACCGAGGGTGATATACTCTGGTACCTTAAGAAGGCAGGCATAGGTAAGATCAACGAGGCAGAGACCATACATCTGGATGAGATACCAAAGAAGTTCGAATATGCTTCCGTATCTATCAACTCCGATATGGAGGATCTTATAGCCAGAGCCATGGCTCAGACATTTGTCCCTGTGGTGGATGACCACGAACGCTTCATAGGTATCGTCACAAGAAAGGATATCATAAGCTACTGCTACAAGAAATTAAAGAACACCACCCCGGCTGCCAACTAAGAAGTGCATAAAAGTTCAAAAAGCAAAAGCCAAAAAGCTTTCAAAAAATCCAAAAACAAAAATTTAAAAACAAAAAATCCAAAAGGCTGCGACACATACAAGTGCCGCAGCCTTTTTTTATTCTTTTAATTATATACAACTTATTATATCTTTCCGCTTCTGTTGACAGCACTTATAAGAGCCTGTACTGAAGCGTCGATGATATCATCCTTTATACCTGCACCAAATACTGTGCCATCCTCAGTCTCTATTCCAACATAGGCAACAGCCTGGGAGTTAGAGCCCATCTGGAGAGAATGTTCCTCATAGCATACAACCTTGAAGTCTATCTCGAAATGCTTCTTGATAGCGTTACTTACAGCGTCAAGACGTCCGTTACCATGTCCGTGGTACACCTTCTTAACGCCTTCTCTCTCAATGCTTATCTCTGTGGATATACCATCCCTCTGAATAAAGTGGTTCTCAAGGAGCTTGATAGGAGCCTCAATATTAACGTATGTGCTCTGGAATATCTCAAGGACTTCTCTAGGTGAAAGCTCCTTATGAGCCTTATCTGATACATCCTTAACTGTATATCCAAGATCTTCCCTGAACTTGGCAGGAAGGTCGAAGCCGTACTTTGTCTGAAGGATGTAGCCTATTCCGCCCTTTCCTGACTGGCTGTTTATTCTTATTACATCACCATCATACTTTCTTCCGATATCTTCCGGATTAAGAGGAAGGTATGGCACTGTCCACATGCCGTCTCCCTGCTCTTCCCTGAACTTCATACCCTTGGCGATAGCGTCCTGATGTGAGCCTGAGAATGCTGCAAATACAAGCTTTCCTGTATATGGAGAACGCTCGTAAACATGCATATTTGTCACTCTCTCGTAAAGCTCTGTAAGCTTCGGAATATCACTTAAGTCAAGCTCCGGATCTACCCCGTGGGTGAACATGTTCATGCAAAGGGTGATAACATCCACGTTACCTGTTCTCTCACCATTTCCAAATAATGTTCCCTCTATTCTGTCCGCACCCGCAAGGATACCAAGCTCTGCGTCAGCAACACCACAGCCTCTGTCGTTGTGTGGATGAAGGGAAAGAACTACATTTTCCCTGTACTTAAGGTGCTTGCTCATGTACTCGATCTGGCTTGCATATACATGTGGGAGTGACATCTCAACTGTTGCAGGAAGATTGATGATAACCTTTCTGTCAGGCGTTGGCTTCCACTCCTCGATAACTGCGTTACATACCTCAAGGGCATAGTCTATCTCTGTACCTGTGAAGCTCTCAGGTGAATACTCAAACGGATAATTTACCCCGTAGTCTGCTGCCATCTTATTTAAGAGCTTGGCACCATCAACGGCGATCTTTAATATCTCTTCCTTTGACTTCTTAAATACCTGCTGTCTCTGGGCAAATGATGTGGAATTGTACAGATGTACAATAGCATGCTTTGCGCCATCTATTGCCTTGAAGGTCTTCTCTATGATATGTGGTCTTGCCTGGGTAAGTACCTGGATAGTTACATCATCAGGAATGAGGTCATTCTCTATAAGGGTACGGCAGAACTCATACTCTGTCTCTGACGCAGCAGGGAAACCGATCTCAATCTCCTTAAATCCAATGTCAACAAGTGCCTTGAAAAATTCAAGCTTATCCTCAAGGTTCATTGGAACGATAAGCGCCTGATTACCATCTCTCAAATCAACACTGCACCATGTAGGAGCCTTGTCGATGTATTCTTTGTTCACCCAGTCTGTTGATTTCTCTGGAGGCATGTAGTAGCCTCTCTTATAATGTTCGTAATTCTTCATTATAATTTTTCCTTTCCTGTTAATTGTATTATGTAAACCATTTATCAAAATACAGTTTCATGACATCCTATCAGATATGCCATTACTTACTGCGGATCTTAATAAAATGTCTTTGTCTCTTCTATAATATTGTAGCTGCCATTGTTATATTCCAGTATTATGACATTGCAGTTCTTCTGGAGTCCCCCTGACCAGAAGGCTTCCATACCATGCTTCTTCACATGCATCATCATAGCCTTGTTAATGGCGCCATGGGCAACTATCATGACCCTCTCCATACCCGGATCATCTGCCAGCGGTTCTATAACCTCCTCCATGAATCTTCCGGCTCTCGCACACAGGTGTTCCAGAGTCTCTCCATTGGTTGTGGGAGTATATAGCTCCGGTCTCTTGAAGAAATATTTGAAGGACTGGCTTTCGTCCTTTAGAAGCTCCGACGCACTCTGTCCCTCGTAATCTCCAAAATTCATCTCTCTTATAAGGTCATTTTTGATTATAGGAATATCCCTGTCTCCCCTTATAAGGCAGGCAGTCTCATAGGCTCTCTTTAATGGGCTTGCATATATCCTGTCTATCCTGATATCCTTCAGGGCTTCCCCTGTAAGCACTGCCAGTTTTTTCCCATTTTCATTTAATTCTATATCGGTGCTTCCCTGGAGGAGTTTCTTCTCATTCCAGAAAGTCTCACCATGTCGTACTATATAAATCTCCATCTTTGTTTTCCTTTTTGAATATCTTAGATATTCTGTATCTGCCAGTCTATAGGCTCTACCCCATGGGCAGTCAGGAAATCATTTGTCCTGCTGAAGGGCTTGCTCCCAAAAAATCCTCTGTAGGCTGACAGCGGACTTGGATGGGCAGATTTTATGATAAGGTGGTTCGGATTGTCCAAAAACGCTGCCTTCTTCTGGGCATATGAGCCCCACAGGATAAAGACTATAGGTCGATCCTGCTTGTTAAGTATCCTTATGGCTGCGTCAGTGAACTGCTCCCAGCCCATGCCCTGATGGGAATTTGCCTGATGGGCTCTTACGGTGAGCACAGCATTAAGCATAAGCACTCCCTGCTTCGCCCATGACTCAAGATATCCGTTATTAGGGATAAATGTTCCCACGTCATCATGAAGCTCCTTATATATATTCACAAGAGACGGAGGTATGTCAACTCCCGGCTTTACCGAGAAGCTTAAACCATGAGCCTGTCCGTTATTGTGATAGGGATCCTGTCCGATTATGACACATTTTACATTTGCCAGTGGGGTCAGATGAAATGCGTTGAAGATATCATCTGCCGGAGGGAATATCTCTTTGGTGGAGTACTCCTCACATACAAATTTGTAAAGCTTTCTATAATATTCTTTTCTGTATTCAGGTGCCAGCTCCGGCGCCCAGTCATTTGAAATTGCAGGCATAATGATCCATCCTTATATCATATGAGATTTCCACCGGTTTCGGGATATGTCAGAATACCCCTGCCTATGTCACCAAGTAATTTTATCACATCCTGTCAAAAAGTAAAGGTTCATAAGCCCCTGTAAACAAAATATGAAAAGGCGATGATAATTTATATTCATTATCACCGCCTGTATGGTTGTATGTCCTGTCTCAATATACGACATTACACTTCAAATTATTACTTTACCTTGTACTGCATTACTCCGTTCTTCACATACCAGGTAGAATTTCCATATTTTGCATTTCCTGTAAAGCTGAAATCAACCTTGCCGTTTCTTATGTAATACCATTTGTTCACGTATTTGCAGAGGGTTGTTGCCTTAAGGTCTGCCCTGCCGTTCTTCACGTAATACCAGCTTCCGCCATATTTGCATATGGTCTCGCCGGTTGCACGGCTGTTGTATATTCCTTTCTCAACGAAGTACCAGGTATTTCCATATTTGCACAGGGTACGTGCATTGAAATCTATCTTACCGTTCTTTATGTAATACCAGGTTCCACCCGGCTTGACGAGAGTGGTAAGGGTGAGATCAACCACACCATTCTTCACATAATACCATGAGCCGTTATACTTAAGGAGCTTTGTGACAGTACTGTCAAGCTCACCCTCCTTAACGTAATACCACACTCCGTCTATCTTAAATAATGTCTCGCCTGCCATGTAAGGTATATCCTGTGGTGTAAGCACCTTTTCTTCCATATCGAGATCATCAAGATATGAGAAATCCTCATCCCATAAAAGGTTATGGGAGCAGTCAAGTCTTGTAAGCTCAGGCTGTTTTCTCAGATCAAGGGCTGTAAGTTTGTTCTGCTCACAATAAAGGGTCTCCAGAGCCGAATTGTCGGCAAGCTTGATGGATGTGAGCTTATTGTTTCTGCAGCTTACATAATAACAATCTTTATTATTGGTAAGATCCAGCTCTGTAAGTCCGCAGTTTCGCATATCCACATATTTAAGCTTCTTATTCTTGCTTAGATCAACCTTCTTGATGCCTGGATTATCACGGCAGAGAAGTTCTGTAAGCTCAGTCAGATACTCAATTCCTGTAAGGTCAGACACCCCATATGCCGAAAGGACCATGGTGGAAGCAGCCGCAGGATCTAACAAACCGTCTTTATTATCGTCCAGTGCATTTAAGTACTTTCTGAACCTTTCATCCGGGAATTTCTTCTCGTTTATGACTATTCCCTGATTTTCATTCTTTATGGTGACACCGCTGCCAAGGTATGAGAAGCTTTCATTTAAAAGTCCGTTATACGAGCAGTTAAGCTTGGTAAGCTTGGTATTTTTCTTAAGGTTAAGGCTCTCAAGATAATTCTTGTAGCAGTACAGTGTCTGAAGCTCTGTACTTCCCGTCACATCAAGGGAGGTCATATTGTTGCCACTACAGTTAAGATAAGTAAGGGTCGTGTTTTTTCCTGTACTAAAGGCTGCGATCTTATTATAACTGCAATCCAGCTGGACAAGTTCCGGATTATTGCTTATATCAAGCTCTGTCAGACTATTTGCCACGCACCATAAATGCACAAGTTTTGGATTTTTACTGAGATTTAACGCAGGTATCTTGTTGTTGGAGCATGTCAGGCGTTCCAGCTTCTGGCAATGGGTGGTGGTCAGTCTTGTGAGGCTGTTACCGCTACAGTCGATCACCTTAAGCTTATTGTTATTGGTAGGGTTAAAGGTCTTAAGCCCGCAGTTTGAACAATTTATGGTAGTAAGCTCCGGATTTGTCTTTATGTTGATCTCCTCAAGCTCTTTATTGCCGCTGCAATTAAGGGTTGTGAGTTTCGAATTAGCCGTAACATTTAATGATGTAAGGCTGTTCTTATAGCACTCTATCCCCTGGATTTCCGGGTTATTGCTGAAATCCAGACTGGTTATTTTATTTTCATAACAGCTTACACTTATAAGTGCTGTATTCTTACTCAGGTCAAGCTCGGTAAGCTCATTTTCCGAGCACTCAAGATGGGTAAGGTTTTTAAAAAGCTCTACACCCTTAAGGGACTTGATTCCCTTTCCGTTCACTGAAAGGTATGTCCTGTCCGCATCTAATTTACCATCACCGTCTGTATCATACATCTTTGATAATGCCGCCCTGAAATTGGCGTCAGGGAAATTCTTCTCATTGATGATTATGTATGACTCCGCATATATTCCGGAGACTGCAGGTTCTGCCTGCTCTGTATCTATGTCCTGTCCATCAGGCTGCTCTATGATGACTGTATCTGAGCCTGCGTCTGTAGGTGTGGCGGCTTCCTTTGCCACCGCCGGATAAAATGTTATCCCACAGGCACACACCAGAAGAAATGTCATACCTGTTATCTTTGCTTTCTTTAATATACTCATACTGCTCCCCCTTATTACCGGCACGGTTTTCGTTTGTGTCTTATACTGATTTTACTATATATCTACCGGATTGTATACAGTCAATATAATTAATAAGTACTATTGAAAGCAGGTTTGCCACATGTTATAATCTTGACATGGTGTATCGGGATTTGAAGAGGATATGATTTTAACATTTAAAGGAGAAATAATATGGAGAAGGCATATAATACAATGAAGAAATGCGGTGCTCTTAATATCGCCGTAGGTGTCGTGATCCTTGTTACAGGTATCGTATCAGGAGTTCTTGTTATAGCAAGCGGTGGAAAGCTTCTTAAGAATAAGAGACATATTGTATGGTAATATCCGAATGATTTATCTATGTGAAGACAAGGGACAAAATCAGCAAAAAGGAGAGACATTAAGTCTCTCCTTTTTATGATGTATCTCCGACATCCGTTTTATCTCAAAATATCTGTTTTTACTGGTGGGTCTCAAGATATCTGGTCACATACTCTGCCTGGTCCTCAATGCTGTCTGCCAGCCTCTTCATGGTATCCCTGTACGGAGATTTCTCTTCCTTTATCTTCTCATGGATCGGCGTAAGTATATCTGTATAGGTCTGTCTGACCTTCTTCATTATCCATCTTCTGTCCGGCATATATACAATAGTCCTCAGGTTGTGAAGCCTGTCCGCAAGCTTCACAAGGAATGTCCTGTAGTCGCCATTTGCAAATAATCTTCTGGCATAGATTGAAAAGGGTTCTCCATCTATTCTGGTGAGAAGTTTTACCTGGTTCATGATATCCGTGCCAAATGCCTTCTCAATGTCATCATATGTACACTGTGTATCCTCAACAGTATCATGAAGCAGTGCCATAATAAGAATATCTTCATCCTGCACATCAAATTCATCCTTCAGGATACCATACACCCCAAGGATGTGCTCCTGATAATAAGAAACCTTACCTGTAGCTCCGGTGCGGTACTGTCCCTCATGAAATCTCTCTGCCATGTCCATGGCGGTCTTTATTCTGTCTGATACGCCCATCCCTGTCTGTTCCTTTCATGTAACCTTCATGTAAGTTTCACGCAAATATAATGTAATCCTTATGTAATACATGCCTCTAGTTTATATCATATCCGGTCTCATATCAAGGACTTCTCTTGAAAAGATTGTGTTAATTCTGTATACTGATACAGGCTTCAGATATTATGTATATATATCTGCAAATGCCAATGAGCCCATAAGCTTTCGGGCTTATCTTTATATTTTCTAAAGAGGTACGATAATGGATATAGCTTTAATAATCACAGAAGAATTAAAATGCAGGAAGGAGCAGGTAGACGCCGCCATCAAGCTTATTGATGAAGGAAATACCATCCCTTTCATCGCCCGTTACAGAAAAGAAGCAACAGGAGCATTAAATGACGAGCAGCTCCGTAACCTTGACGAGCGTCTTACATATCTGAGAAATCTTGCGGAGAAGAAGGAAACGGTTATCGCTTCCATCACCGAGCAGGAGAAAATGACTCCGGAACTTAAGAAAGCCATTGACGAGGCAATGACCATGGTGGCACTGGACGATCTGTACAGACCGTATCGTCCGAAGAGAAAGACCAGAGCTACAGTGGCAAAGGAGAAGGGACTCCAGGGACTTGCGGATATCATCATGCTCCAGTTCCTTGACCATCCTCTTGAGGAGGAAGCCGGCAAATACATAAATCCAGAAAAGGAGGTTCTCACAACAGAGGACGCCATAGCCGGTGCCATGGATATAATCGCAGAGAACATATCTGACAACGCAGACTACAGAAAGTCCATAAGAGAAAGGACATTTGCAAGGGGAAATCTCATCTCAACCGCGAAGGATCCCGAGGCAGAATCCGTATACGAAATGTACTACGACTTCTCCTCTCCTGTTTCAAAGATGACCGGACACAGAACTCTTGCAATAAACCGTGGTGAAAAGGAAAAATTCCTTACCGTGAAACTTGAGGCACCTGTAGATGAAATCATCGGATATCTGGAGAAACAGACCATCGTAAGAGACAATAAATATACAACAGAAATATTAAGATCTGCCATCGCCGACAGCTATGACAGACTTATCGCCCCTGCCATTGAAAGGGAGATCAGAAATCAGCTTACAGAAGAAGCCGAGGATGGTGCCATCAAGGTATTCGGTACAAACCTCAAGCAGCTTCTTATGCAGCCACCTATCAGCGGTCACACAGTCCTTGGCTGGGATCCTGCATTCAGAACCGGATGTAAGCTTGCCGTTGTGGACGCCACAGGAAAAGTTCTTGACACCAAGGTCATCTTCCCTACCGCACCGCAGAATAAGGTGGAAGAATCCAAGAGGATACTTAAGCAGCTTATCAGGAAATACAACATATCACTTATATCTGTGGGAAATGGTACAGCTTCAAGAGAGTCTGAGCTTATTATTGCAGATCTTATCAAAGAGCTTGACACTCCTGTCCAGTATATAATAGTAAACGAGGCAGGTGCATCTGTTTATTCTGCCAGCAAGCTTGCCACAGAGGAATTTCCTAATTTTGATGTGGGACAGCGAAGTGCCGCCTCCATCGCAAGACGTCTTGAGGATCCACTGGCAGAGCTTGTAAAGATCGATCCTAAAGCCATAGGTGTAGGCCAGTACCAGCACGACATGAACCAGAAGAAGCTTACAAATGCCCTGGACGCTGTTGTTGAGGACTGTGTAAATAAAGTAGGTGTGGATCTTAACACTGCCTCAGCCCCACTTATGGAGCATATATCAGGTATAAATAAAACCCTGGCTAAGAATATCGTTGAATACCGTGAGGCAAACGGACGCTTCACCTCAAGAAAGGAGCTCTTAAAGGTTCCTAAGCTTGGGCCTAAGGCGTTCTTGCAGTGTGCCGGCTTCATGCGTATAAATTACGGCAAAAATCCTCTGGATTCCACCTCAGTCCATCCGGAGAGCTACGACATTGCCACTGCCCTTATCAAGGAGACAGGCCACAGCCTTGAGGAGCTTAAGTCAGGAAGCATAAAGAACATCAGAAAGTCCATAGCGGATGTTAAGAAGCTGGCAGAAAAGCTCGGCACAGGTGCCATCACCCTTACAGATATTATCAACGAGCTTGAGAAGCCTGCAAGAGACCCACGAGATGAAATGCCTAAGCCTATCCTACGTGGTGACGTTCTTGAAATGAAGGATCTCACCGAGGGAATGATACTGAAGGGAACCGTCAGAAATGTGATCGACTTCGGAGCATTTGTAGATATAGGCGTTCACCAAGACGGCCTTGTACACATCTCCCAGATGTCCGACAAGTACATCAAGCACCCTATGGAAGTGGTAAATGTAGGCGATATCGTAACAGTTAAGGTTATGAGTGTTGACCTTAACAAAAAACGTATCCAGCTTACCATGAAGGGAATTTAATGAAAGTGTTCCGGCGAAAACAACACTTTAAAGACATTCAATAAATCACAACAGAATTTGCAGTATATAATTTCTGCACATAAAATAATAACCTCCATATTATATAAAAAAGCCTAAATACAGGTATTTTCAGATATTTGTATATAGTCTGTATATGATATGGAGGTATTTTTTTGAATCAGTATCAACCTTGTAATTGCAACCGTCCTACCTATCAGCGGCAGGCAAATGTTATGTACGGCAGGCAGCCTAAACCGGCCATGCCTAAGCCTTACTCTCCTGATAACGGCAAGAAGTCTTCCTGTGACACAGCCCTTGCAATGGCTTTTGTGAAAATGCAGGAATTTGATCAGTTATATGACCAGTGTAAGGGACTTAAGGAGGGAACCATGTTTCCTGAATTAAATCTCATATTCTGCGGAAGGAGGGGCAACGAATGAGCAACGGCATGAACAGAATGAATAAGGGCGAGCTCCTTACCTTCATCGACGAGGTTACATTCGCCCTTGATGACCTGACACTGTACCTTGACACCCACCCTCACTGCGAAAAGGCCCTGGGCAAATACGAGACCTACAAAGCCATGAGAAATCAGGCTGTGAAGGACTACGTGAACATGTACGGCCCTTTAAACAGGTATCAGGTAAATGACAGCAGCTATTTCGACTGGGTAGATGGTCCATGGCCATGGGAAAGGAAGTGTGATTGTTAAATGTGGATATATGAAAAGAGACTTCAGTTTCCTGTAAATATAAAGGAAACCAACGCAAAGCTTGCACAGGACATCATAAGCCAGTACGGTGGTCCTGACGGAGAAATGGGTGCCTCCATGAGATATCTGTCCCAGCGTTATGCCATGAAGGACAACAATGTAAAGGCTGCCCTTACGGATATCGCAACTGAGGAGTTAGGCCATCTGGAGATGATCGGAACCATCATCCATCAGCTTACAAGGGATCTGTCCATAGAGGAGATCAAGGCTTCTGGCTTTGACAAATATTATGTGGATCACACTCTGGGTATCTGGCCTATGGCAGCCGGCGGTGTTCCTTTCAATGCCTGCGAGTTCCAGTCAAAGGGCGATCCTATAACCGATCTCTACGAGGATATGGCGGCTGAGCAGAAGGCACGTTCTACCTACGACAACATACTTCGTCTGTGCAAGGATCATCCAGATGTGTATGAGCCTATTAAGTTTTTAAGGGCAAGGGAGGTTGTTCACTTCCAGAGATTTGGCGAGTGCTTAAGACTTGTGACCGATAAGTTAAGCGAGAAGAATTTCTATGCCATGAACCCTGACTTTGACTGCAGTGCCAGCTGCGTAAAGCCGGTGTGCAAGGAAGCTGATGAAAAATAGATATAAGAAGGCGGGAATCCTAGCTTGGATTCCCGTTATTTTTTTCAAGATTTTTAAGCACCGATATACTGAAAGGCACCGAAACTATAAATGCACATACATCTGCCACTGCCTGACAGTACTCAACTCCCGGCAGTCCGAATATCCTCGGCAGTATAAATATAAGTGGTATAAAGAACAATCCCTGTCTTGCCATGGCTATGACCGACGCCTTAAACGCCATGCCTATGGTCTGCATGAGCATGTTACACAAAACAGTATTTGCATTTAAGACAAATGCTGCGAACTGGGCAATGAGGGTTACTGTTCCTATCTTTATTACATCAGGATCATTTCTGAACAATCTTACAAGAGGCTCGGCAAATATTATTCCTGCCACTGACATGATAACTAACGCAGCTGTGGCGGTCTTCACGCAAAATCTGTAGGCATCTCTCACTCTGTCATATTTTCCCGCTCCGTAATTGGTTCCGCACACAGGCTGGAAGCCCTGACCGAAGCCTATAAGGGCAGAATTGGCAAACATAGCCACACGCCCCACAACGCTCATGGCTGCAATGGCTGCGTCCGCCATGTCACCGGCATATCTTCCGGCAGCAATGTTAAGACATATTGTGGCAAGGGAGGCTATGCTCTGTCTGCACAGGGACGGCACACCACCCTTGAACATATCCTTGTAATATGAGAACTCAAAGGAGAAATCCTTAAGCCTTACATTTATCCCACACATTTTCTTATTCATTATCAGCAGCACGATAAAGCTCACCATCTGGCTGATAACCGTGGCATAGGCTGCTCCCGCAACCTTAAGGTCAAATACGAATATAAGCACCGGATCCAGGATGGTATTTAACACCGCTCCGATAACTATTCCTATCATTGAAGAGCTGGCGCAACCCTGAAACCTCATCTGGTTATTGAGTACAAAGGAGCCCATGATGAAGGGTGCTCCAAGAAATATTATGCTCATGTAGCTCTTGGTAAAGGGAAGCATTGTATTCGTTGATCCAAGGAGCTTCGCCAGAGGTTCCACAAAAACGAAACCAGCCACCGCAATAAGTATTCCCACCGCCAGGGACGAGAAGAAACCTGTGGCTGCCATCTTCCTGGCATTTTCCGTCTCTCCTGCCCCTAATTTCCTTGAAATATAGTTTCCGGAGCCATGTCCGAAGAGAAATCCAAAAGCCTGCATTATCGCCATTACGGAAAAGGTTATTCCTACTGCTCCTGTGGACTGGTTGTCAAGCTTTCCCACAAAAAGCGTATCGATCAGATTATAAAAAGTAGTTACCAGCATACTTATCATGGTAGGCACTGCCATCCTCGTTACAAGTCCCGGTATAGCTGCTGTGGTAAGATAATTAACTTTGTCCTCAGGGTTCACCTTTCCCTTTGATGTCTTTTTCATTTTTATCTGTCACCTCTTAGTCTGTCTGTTCATTAGTATATCCATTATAGGCATATTTACTTATCTTACGATTTTATTTATGTTCTTATTGTATCTGTTTGTATTCGTTCAGGGTCTTTATGGCAATATCGATCCTTTTGATCTCTCCGGCACAGACCTCCGCCCTCTGTCTGCTCTCAGAATAAACATCAGAAGCATTGCGGCGTTTTCTGTCCATTTCCTGATATTCATTTCTCAGCTTTCTAAGCTCATCCACCTTGTTGTTCCACATGTCAAGAAGCACTCTGGCATTCTCTATCTCCTGATTAAGGGGAGACTTTCCCGTCTGCTTCTTCCGTCTCACATCCCGGTATCTTGATATTCCATAGCCTATGACAAAGCAAAGTGCCGATATCATAAAGCCCATAAAAGGAATCACACCGGCGGCACCGGCCCCGGCTCCCTTTGTCATCCTCATATAGGCGACCGGCATGTAGATAATGCAGACAACACACACTATTATAAGTGGGATAAGTGCCGTTCTAACACCAACTCTCACCCACTTTCTTCTGTGATCCTTCTCTATCTGTTCCACGGCATGTGCCGCAGTTTTATATGCCAGCACCGCCTTACGTTCCTCGGTCCAGGCGTTGTTAAGCTTATCAAGCACATCGGGATTTACCCTGTAATCCTCCTCGGCGGCCTTGTAATCTTTCATTACATGGCTGTTTTCAAGGTTATCCTTCCTTGCCATAAGTCTGGCTCTCACCATATTATTTGCGTCATCAAACTGACGATCCGGCATCCTGGCATTGTGGCTGTAATTGATACCGCTTTCCTCTATCACCATGTCAACAGCCAGCTTCACCCCGTCGCTCTCAAGGGGATTTGCAGAGTTCATAGCCTCAATCAGCCTGCCGAAGCCATTATATGTGTTGGCCTTCATATACCGGTCGTAATCGGTTCTTACAAATGCCTCTCCCTCAATGCGAAGTATGTTGAAATCCTTAAGTGCCTCTGAAAGCTCATAATTCTCCTCACAGCCGTCAAGACGCACGATCCTTATGGTGTATATATTGTTGCTGCCTTCCTTTGAAAGCATACGTTTCAGGTCATCCTTTACCTCGTCATTTGTACTGAAACGATGGACAGGGTATTCTATGGTCTTATACTCCCTGTGTGAAAATGGCACAAATTCCGTCTCTGTCCTGCCATTCTCAATTCGTCCAAGGACAAAGCCATGTCTTCCGGCAGTGGACTCGTCAAGGGGCTCCGGAGATCCGGGGTAAATGATCTTGTCACGGCATATAACGTCATATCTGTGCCGCATGCCAAGGGCGATATAATCAAAATCCGACCTTTTAAGGGCAGCAAAATCCAAAGGCCGGTTTTTGCCGGAGCCTCCGTATGCCAATAACACATTTGCCCTGTTCCTGTTCCAGACCTTTATGTCTTCAAGAGGATCAACATTTGCAGTTTTCTTAAAACAGCTTACGCCGTACACATCAAGATCGTATTCGGGAAAATAAAGACAGTCTGTGTTGAGATCTGCATAGTCCTGTCTTTCACAGGAAAAAGCCCCCTTCTTATCAACAGGACTTCCAAGCACATGGACCTCAGACTTAAACTCATAGCTGTTTAACGCCGAGGACTGATCCATGTAGTCAGAGCTTCCTGCTATATAGAGAACACAGGTGTGGTGAAGCTTCATAAACAGCTCATCCACAGATTCAAGCCTGTCCCTGCCCGGCCGGCCCTCAAAGAGGTCCCCTGAAATGAATATAAAATCTATCTTATGGGTATTCGCATATTCGATTATTCTTAACAGACAATGTTCTATCTCTTCTTTTCTGGCACCGCTCCAGGACATGCCATAGTCCGGCTCCATGCCCAGATGAACATCCGAAATGTGTATAAATCTCACGTCTTATCCTCATGTATCAGCTTAATTTTTTTAACATTTTACCACATTTTTCTTTCATAATCATCCTTTAATTATTGTCCTCTGCAATTCATTGACTTTTAAAAATCACTATTCTATAATGGACAATGTTTTTTAATGGGTAAATATATAGTAATACAGGAGGAATTAGTCATGCCAGTTAAGTATGTATTTGTTACTGGTGGAGTTGTGTCAGGCTTGGGAAAAGGCATAACAGCAGCTTCATTGGGACGTCTTTTAAAGATGAGAGGCTACAAGGTCACAAGCCAGAAGTTTGATCCTTATATAAATATCGATCCGGGAACCATGAATCCGATACAGCATGGTGAGGTATTCGTCACCGATGACGGAGCTGAAACCGACCTTGATCTGGGCCACTACGAGCGTTTCATAGATGAAAGTCTTAATAAAAATTCTAATGTCACCACCGGTAAGGTTTACTGGAGTATCCTCCAGAAGGAAAGACATGGTGACTTCGGCGGACACACCGTTCAGGTTGTTCCTCATATAACTAACGAAATAAAGTCAAGATTTTACAGAAATCCAAATGCCACAGAAACCGAAATTGCAATAATCGAGATCGGTGGTACCGTAGGTGATATCGAGAGCCAGCCGTTCCTTGAGGCTATAAGACAGTTCCAGCACGAGGTGGGATCTGAGAACTGCATTATGATCCACGTCACTCTGATCCCTTACCTTAAGGCGTCAGGTGAGCTTAAGACAAAGCCTACCCAGGCCAGTGTCAAGAGTCTCCAGGGAATGGGTATCCAGCCTGATATACTGGTATGCCGTTCAGACCTTCCTCTTGATCAGGATATCAAGGACAAGATCGCTCTCTTCTGTAACGTGCCAAGTGAGAATGTAATCCAGAACCTTGACGTTGAGGTCCTCTACGAAGTACCTCTTGCCATGGAGAAGGAGAAGCTGGCTGATGTGGTATGCAAGTGCATGAACCTTCCATGTGTTCCACCTGAGGAGTCAGCTTGGCTTGAATGGACAAATATGATAAATAAGTGGAAGAACGCCCACAAGAAGGTACGTGTTGCCTTAGTCGGCAAGTATGTATCTCTTCACGACGCATATATCTCAGTAGTTGAGGCATTAAAGCATGCCAGTGCTGCAAATGACGCCGTTGTGGATATTAAATGGGTAGATTCCGAAACCATAAATGATGAAAATGTAAAGGACGAGCTGGCTGACGTTGACGGTATCATCGTTCCGGGCGGCTTCGGTGACAGAGGTATTGAGGGTATGATCTCCGCAATACACTATGCAAGAACAAACAAGGTTCCATACCTTGGTCTCTGTCTCGGTATGCAGCTTACTATTGTGGAATTTGCAAGAAATGTACTTGGTTACAATGACGCCCACAGCTCAGAGTTCAATCCTGATTCATTCCATCAGGTGATCCATATCATGCCTGACCAGCACGCAGTTACCGATCTTGGCGGAACCTTAAGACTGGGCTCATATCCATGTAAGCTTGATCCCGAATCCAAGTCATATGAGTTATACGGCAAGGAGCTTATCCATGAGCGTCACAGACACAGATATGAGGTAAATAATGATTACAGATCAGCTCTCACTTCAAACGGAATGAAGCTTGCAGGTTTATCTCCTGACGGACATATCGTTGAGATGATCGAGATACCTGATCATCCTTGGTTCATCGGAACCCAGGCACATCCTGAGTTCAAGTCAAGACCAAACAAGCCACATCCACTGTTTAAGGGATTTATCGCTGCTTCATTAAAGCATGAGGAAGATAGATAACGTAAATTCAGATGTGGTAATGACATGGAATTAAAATAATCCAAAAGATTTTAAAATGATCTGGGATTAATCAAAATGCTTAAAATAAGAGCAGGCTGCGATACATTTTGTATCACCACCTGCTCTTATTTTTATTTAACTATGTCCGGAAGCTCTGTTATGGAATTAATGCTGGCATCCATCCTGTCTGCTGTACCAAAGCCGTATGCAGCATGGATAAATCTTATACCTGCATAATATGTGCTGTCACAATCACCCTGGGTGTCTCCCACATAAGCAGCCCTTGCGGCGTCTATATCATTCTTATGCATGAGTATCCTTATGGTGTCACCCTTCGGCTTCTTGGTATCACCCCAGCAAAGTATATCGGTGAAATATTTTCCAAAGCCGTAATACTTAAGGAAAGCCTCTATATAACCGCTCTGACAGTTACTTACGATAAACAGCCTGTGATCCTCTGACAGCTTCTTAAGAGTGTCCTCAAGCCCGTCATAAAGCTTTCCGCCGTGAAGCTCCAGATATTCATTTTCATAATTGCCGCACTCGTCAAGAAGTGCCATTCTACGTTCCTTCGGAAAATCTCCGAAGAACTTGTCTGCTATGGCGTCCATAGGCATACCCATAACGCCGTATATGTCCGCCTCGCTTACTCTGAACTTCACATCATCATATTTATCCAGGATGACATTCCAGGAATCAGCAACATTCTTCGCACTGTCCCAGAGAGTTCCATCCATATCAAATATTAAAGATTCTATCTGCATATAAGTCTCCTAAAATTATTGTATTAATATGCATCTGCGATGCATGGGTGCAGGTTTATGGGTGCTGACTCACTCCAAAATATGTTCCAGACCCTGGTGCATGATGGTCAGCACATGGGCATCTGAAAGGGAATAAAATATATTCTTCCCCGCTCTTCTGTTTTTTATCAGCTTTGCCTGTTTTAATATCCTGAGCTGGTGGGATATGGCAGATCCATTCATGTTAAGCTTCTCTGCTATATCGCTTACGCTTAGCTCGTCTTTCATGAGAACATGCATTATCTGTATCCTTGTGGAATCGGCAAATACCTTAAACAATTCTGCCAGTTCTATAAGGTCGTCTACATTTGCATTTTCCATCTGCTCACTGTTTATATGTTCGTGGGCACAATTACAATGTTCTGCCATCTCTATCCTCCTTTATAAGGTACCTGTTACAGGTATCACATTTCGCCACATGATAATTTCATCACATGGTAATTTCATTACATGATAAATTCGTCACATGATAAATTCGTCGAAAATACATTTTGCTATGCACAGTACTATAACAAGGATAAGCATTGGGCTTATTATACGGGGCGAAGCTTCGGCATTATCTGTAGTGCTGCCAAATGTATCGCTATCAACTGTACTACCTGAAAATACATCTGTTGCCACGTTGTTATATACTGTATCTTTTTCTGCTCTGTGGGATCTTCCTCTGAATATATTCTTAAGGTTATCCTTGCGGTTATTTATGGCTGCAATGGCATATATCAACAGCCCTGCGAATACCAGGGCCACCACTGCCACCTTGCCGTACACTCTTATAACCTGCCACAGGTATTCATCTGTTATGGCATTTTCACTTTCCTGAAGATAGCCCTGACTTCCCGGCAGATTGTAAAATAGCTGGAGCAGGTATGAGAGGCTTACGGATAAACCGTTTATGAGAAAATGCATTTCCATTGTGGCGATTATACTGCCTGACGCCTCTACAACTATTCCAAAGATTATGCCAAGGATCACTGCATATGCCATCTGATTGAAGTTCATATGCATAAGTCCAAACAGGAATCCCGACATTAATATGCCGCCAAGAGTATCTGATTTTCTGTAATTACCAAGGATCACACCTCTGTATGCCAGCTCCTCCACTATAGCCGGAGTGAGTGCCATAAGCCCCATTGCCGTAAGATAGCTGTATCCTGTCACAACCTGGGTGGCTGCGGCGGATATATAATTCTTAACGAACAGCATTGAGATGGCATTTACCACTGTCATTACAGGCTCTATGCACAGCACAAGAAGCGGGATGATAAAATAAGTTCCCACATGCATTTTATTAAGCCTTACGGTCTCCCTGAAATTCTGCTTTGTTATGACAAAGAACAGAATCGTAGGTATGAATATTATGCCCTGGCTTATAAGGATGTTCTGAAGCATGGTTATATGCTCCAGCCATCCTGTATACACCGCTGTCAGCTCTACCGCAATATAGAGCACCATGAGACATGTAAAGAATATGGTGGCACTGTTTATCCTTTTGTGCTTCTTTTCTTCCTTATCCTTACTCAACTGCTGCCACTGCCTCTATCTCTATAAGAACGTCCTTAGGGAGTCTTGCAACCTCAACACATGAACGTGCAGGGAAGTTTGTCTTGAAGAACTCCTTATATATCTCATTTACCTTACCGAAATCATTCATATCCTTGATAAATACTGTAGTCTTAACTACCTTGTCACAGGATGAGCCTGAAGCCTCAAGAAGATTTGCAAGGTTGCCGATGGCACGTCTTGCCTGAACCTCAATGTCACCCTCTACGAGAGTATTTGTCTCAGGATCAATAGGAACCATTCCTGATGTAAATATAAATCCCCCAGCCTTAACTGCCTGTGAATATGGTCCGATCGCTGCCGGTGCCTTTTCTGTACTGATTATTTCTGCCATTTTCTTATCCTCCTGATATATTATTTTATTATTATAGATTTATCTGTTATCTCTATGAGTCCTTCCTTGAGAAGATGTCCCACAGCCCTCTTAAAGGCATTTTTACTGAGACCAAATTCTCTCTCTATGGTCTCCTTCGGAGCCTTGTCATTGAAAGGAAGCACTCCGTTGTAGCTCTTGATTATATCATATACCATATCGCTGTCTTCATTTATCTGAAGCTTGATATTCTTTGATATGGTAATGTCCAGCTTGCCGTCCTCTCTTACCTTTGCCACACGGCCGGATACAGTGTCTCCCACATTTATCCTGCTGTGTATCTCCTTTAAGGGAATAAGTCCATAATACTTATTCTCCACAGCCACAAATGCTCCCATCTTAGGGTTGAACTCAATGACTGTTCCTGTTATCTCATCGCCTGCATTAAGGTTCTCCGCAGTCTCAAGGCTGTCATACACCTTCATGCTGACGCAGAGCCTGTCTGATCTGTCCTTGTACATCTTGACCAGGTATGATCTTCCCTGGGTCACCTTGGTTGTCTGCTCCTTAAAAGGAAGCAGTATATCCTTCTCCAGGCCCCAGTCCATAAATGCACCGATCTTGGTCTCACCTACGCACTTTAACACCTTAAGCTCTCCAAGAGTGATATATGGTTCGTTGACAGTTGCTATGATCCTGTCTGATGAGTCTCTGTATACGAATACTCTCAGGGTATCTCCGGGCTTTGTGCCCTCCGGAACCTGCTTTGCAGGAAGCAGTACCTCTGTCTCCTTAAAGACCGATGATGTATCCCCCTTGCCATTCCAAAGGGAAGCCCTCTCAGTTTCCTTCTCTCCGAGATATATTCCAAAATCCTTCTGTCTGAGCACTGTAAGCTCATTCCACATTCCTATATTTATCATTTTCGTCTCCTAATTTATATGTAAATAAACATTACTACGCAGCTTATATCGTCATTTTCATCGGTAAATATTATCTGTACCCTGCCATCAGATGATACCTGTCTGACCTTTACCACGTCATTCTTCATAAGCTGTTTCTTATACTCTGCCCGGATCTCCTTTATGTCCTTAAGGTTATCCGCATACTCCTCTGCCATGGCAATGTAAGCCTCATTGTTCATATGTCCGTTGGAGTCGATCTGGTATGCCATTACCCTTCTTTCATCAAGTAATACGCCCTCGCCCATAAGAGTGATCTTTCTTGGTGCATATTCCATATCTATGGCCGGCTCCATTGGGTATGCCGCAGACACCTCAGGTTCTATGCGCACAGGCTTCATGGCCGCCGTATCCATATAGCTCCAGATTGACGCCCCATATACGATACGATTTCCGGCTTCATCCAGGATATCTATGTTCCTGTATCCGAGAAAGCCCTTGAAGTCATACGCCCAGGTTCTCACCTTAAGCTTCTCCATGAGCACAGGATATCTATCCACAACTATCTGCCAGGAAAGCAGGAACCATGCCCTCTGCTTCTCTTTCAAGTATTTAATTCCTATGCCTACCTCCTCAGACTGGAGTATGGCACAATCTTGAAAATAATTTGCAATGGTAGACGGACGTGCCGTCATGCTGCAGCCCAGTTCAGTATACCTGGCAATAGCGTCGTAACTGTACACTCTAAACAACCTCTCTTTATACGCAGAAACATATGCAGATATACTCTGCCAAATATTTACATATACAACATTCGTACACGCGGTTTGTATATATAAAACCTGCTTTTTGAAGTATACATTTCATTCAGGTTGTTTGTCAAATTTATTCAGTTTATTATTTTAATAATTTTTTGAAAAAAAGACTTGCATTTTATTTTCTTTTTGGTATAATATCATTTGTTGACAGCACAGAGTACAAAAAGCTGTGACAAAAACATAATATTGGGCTATCGCCAAATGGTAAGGCACTGGACTCTGACTCCAGCATTTTCAAGGTTCGAATCCTTGTAGCCCAGCTAAAACCTGAATCAATATGATTCAGGTTTTTTTGTTATTGCAATATGCCTGTATGTTTGCATTTGATGACTACTGATCAAAGATAAAACCTGCAAAACATGTTTTATCACTGTGTCACATATAATAAAGGGCAGAAGCCGTGCAATTACATCATGCACATCCTTCTGCCCTTTATCATTCATATTATTTAATTTGCTATAGAACTATTTATCTTTTAACCTTTTTATAATGTCCATCATATCCTTTACGCAATAGTCTATGAACTCCATTATAACCTCATAGGAGAATACCCTGGTATTCCTTTCCATATCCGTGCAGTTAAAACAGTAGGCAGCCAGTGCCTTATCTATCATAGCTCCGGTAACCTTCTCATAGCCCGGTATATGTATGTTATCGCTGTTATATATATCCCCCTTCGGGATCTTAGGCTGCACATCCTTTATTATGGATGGATTTAACACATCATAATCTCCGTAAAAATACTCTTCTGAGAAGAAGGTCTTTAAGGGCACCCGGACGCCACTTTTCATATCCACATAGGAAATGTCATCCCACACCCTTGTCTCATGTCCATCCACATCCCTGAATGTAAAGTATTCCGGCCACAACCGCTCCACATAGAGCTGATCCATCCGGAGGTGGGTGATTATACCCATATCCTCCGGTGTAAGCTGCTTTCCTTCATAGGCCATTAATACCATATCTATATCCGGATACTTGGTTATAAGGTTTTTCTGCCACTCAGGTCTGAAGTGTGTCTTCTCCTTGTCATCGGTAATATCCGGCAGGATACACCCAAGAGCAAAGCGTTCATACTGTTCATACAGCTCATATAATCCATCTTCTCCGTATTCAGTTTTCATAACATCAACTATACGTCTTGCCTCTGCAAGATGAATTATAAATCCCGGCATATTACTTCACCGTTACAGCCTTGGCTGCTGAATATGCACTGTATACCTTGGTTCCGTTGAAATTAACGTATGCACGTACCTTTATATAATAGGTCTTTCCTGTTGTAAGGTTCTTGCAGGTATATGATCTTGATGATGAGTTACCTGTTGCAAGAGTTCTGTAGGTGCCATTTGCAGTTGATGATACATAAACCTCATAGCCTGAAGCTGATGTAACGCCTGTCCACTTAACTGTGAACTGCTTTGAAGCACTGCTTACCGATACCGCAGGTGTTGCAGGATTGGTGATATCCTTAACCTGTGTTGCACCTGAATATACATAGGTTCCGTAGTAGTTCCTGTAGGCATATACCTTGTAGTAGCAGATGGTTCCTGCTGTAAGGTTCTTGCTTATGTAGTATGTAGTGTTTGCATTCTTAATATCCGCTGTTCTCACATATGCCTTCTTTGTTCTGTCATATGTGTATACAACATAACCTGTAGCTCCCGCTGACTTATTCCATGTGAGCTTAAGGCTTGCTGCACCACGGAGTGAAACCTTAAGGCCTGTAACATTTGCAGGTCTTGTGGTTGTTGTGTATGAAGTGTACTCACCCAGAACTCTCTTTCCTCCGATGGTCCTGTATGCTCTCACAGCGAATTTATATGTTGTACCCGGCTGCATGTTGATATCTGTATGGGTTGTTGTGCTGCCTGATACAAGTGTCTTTCTCTGTACATACTTCTTTGTGGTTGTGTCATATCTGTAGAACAGATATCCTGTTGCATTCTCAATCTCATCCCATGAAAGTGTGATGGTACTGTTTGTATTTGCTGTGCTTGTAAGTCCTGTAAGCTTAGCAGGTGCTGTTCCGTAATCTGCCGCCACAGGTTCGCCTGCATAGGTTCTGCCGTCCACATCTGCAAATGCTGTAACGCCGACCTTGTAATCCTTGCCTGTCTCCAGCCCGGTAAATGTGTATGTTGCAGCCGAACCGTCTACTGTTGCAGTCTGTGCAAGCTCCTCACCTGAAGCATCGCTGATGTAGAGTCTGTAGCCGCCTGCACCGTTCTGTGCTGTCCAGCTTACTGTAATGCTGTCAACTGTTGCTGTGTCAAATGAAGCTGTAATGTCAGCAGGAACGATCACGAAATAATATGTCTTGCTGCCACTGTAGCTGTTTATACCTGTTACTGTAACGCCTGCCTTACCGATATTCACGTTGTTTGAATATGTAAGGGTATAATCCTTATCCTTAACCAGTGTACTGTTCATAACCGGTACAGGACATATCTGTGAGCCTGTATATACTGCTGTCTCGGCAGGCTCGCCCTCGACATAAGCTGATATGTCATTGCTTGACATATTCTTGATCTCAAAGTACTTAACCACTGATCCGCTGTAATTGCCTATTGCTGTTACTGTCACTGAAGCCTTTGTGCTTGAAGTTGTGGCATTTCTGTTATTTGCATAGGTGATGGTGTAATCTGTATTCTCCTTAAGGACTGTTCCGTTAAGAGTCACCTTGATACCGTCAAATACAATGTCGCTTCCTGTGTAGGCTGCGTCATGGACACCTGTAACCACTGCAGAAGCAATGGACTTCTTACTGATGGTGAACTGTACGCTCCTGCTTCCTGTATAGTTGCCTGAAGCATTAATATATACTGTTGCTGTTCCGGCATTTGTATTGTTGTTGTAGCTTACTGTATACTCAGTACCCTTTACCAGAGTGTAATCACCGAACTTCACAACAGGCTCCGGTACTATAGGTGAACCTGTGTATTCTGTGTTGTTTATTCCTGTTATGGTAAGGTCTGATATATTTCTCTTTGCTATGGTATATACTGTGCTCTTAGTTCCTGTGTAGTTACCGGCACCTGTTATTACCACGTTATAGCTTCCTGCATTTGTAACGGCTGATGTGCCGCTTACTGTATAATCTGTTCCCGCCTTAAGTGTCACACCACCAAGTGCAACTGACTTAACCGCAGGTGTATGTGCTGCTCTGTCATAGGTTACAGAGGTCTCTGCAAGTGTAACTGCCGCACTGCTTATATCCTGCTTATTGATGGTGAAGCTGAGGGTCTTGGTTCCTGTGAAGTTACCCTTACACTTAATAACTGCTGAGGCAGTTCCTGCATTGATATTATTGCTGTAGGTCACATCATAATCTGTTCCTGCCACAAGAGCAGTTCCAAGATATGTTGCTGATATCGATGGCTTTATCTCCGAGCCTGTATATGTAACTGCCTGAAGGCTGGCAACCGATACATCTGAAATATTTCTTGGTTCGATCACAAAGCTTGCAGTTGCCTGATCCATGTAATTTCTCATTCCTGATACGGTAACTGTGTAAGCTCCCACATTTGTTGCTGTAACACCTGTAACCTGGTAATCTGTACCTTCTGTAAGCGTCACTCCACCGAGGGTTACTGACTTAACAACCGGTGTATGTGAGCTTCTGTCATAGGTTACCTTGCTGCTGTCTAATGTGACAACCGCATTCTTAATGCTGGTTCCTCGGATAGTGAACAGGCAGCTGTTTGAACCGGTATAGTTTCCTGTACCATATACATAGACAGTAGCTCTGCCTGCGTCTGTATTGCTGCCGTAGCTCATTGTGTAATCTGTTCCCTGAACCAGTGTGTATGTTCCGTGCTTGATGGTAACCGCAGGTGTAACAGGTGAGCCTGTATATGGCTGATCTGCTATATCCTCGATTGAAAGCTGGCTGATATTCTTCTTATTTATTGTATATTCCGCTCTTGCTGTTCCTGTATAGTTTCCTGTTCCTGTTACGGTCACTGTGTATGAACCTGCGTTTGTTGCAGTCACTGTGGAAACTGTATAATCTGTACCTTCTGTGAGTGTCTTTGAACCTGAAACTACCGATGTAACCTTAGGTGTGTGAACAGCTCTGTCATAGGTACATGATGATGAAGCAAGAGTTACGGTACTTCCGCTTATAGACGCCCTGTTGATGGTGAACTTCTTTGTTATGGTTCCGTAGTAGGCACCTGTTCCTGTAATGGTTACTGTACCTGCGTCTGTACCTGCATTTATATTCTGTCCGTATGAAACAGTGTAATCTGTGTTCTTGGCAAGTGTTGTTCCGTTGTATGTAACAGTTGCATCCGGCTTAAGCTGTGAGCCTGTGTAGGTCATGGCACTTATGTCTGAAACTGTTGCACTGCTTAAATCTGTCTTTCCTGAAACAATGGTAAATGTAATGTAGCATACTCCTGTGTAGTTACCTTCACCTGTGAAGTAAAGACTTCCTGTCTCACCGATCTCCTTTGCTGATGTTCTTCTTACGGTGTAGTCTGTTCCCTCTACAAGAGTGTAATCACCGAACTTTACCTGTACATCCGGCATTATTGTCTCACCGGTATACTCATAGGTCTGATTTTTTCTTTCAATGCCTACATATGTAAGGCTGTCCATCTGCTTGGAGTATATGGTAAATTCACATACCTTCTGACCGGTATAGGTCTTATTTGTTCCTGTAACTGTGATCGTACCCTTACCGGAATTTACATTGTCTCCATATGAAACAGTATAATCTGTTCCCTCCACAAGAGTTGTTCCGTTGTACTCAAGGGTTATGGCAGGTGTATATCTTTCACCTGAATATGTAAATGTCCTGGTATATGTTGCTGTACAATCCTCAATGTCGATCATTGAAGATGTGATCTTAAATCCGCACTGGGCTGTTCCTGTAAAGCTTCCCTTAAATGTAACTATTACGGTAGCCGTTCCCGGATTTACATTGTTCTCGTAGTCTACTGTATAGAACTCTGAAGGAATTGTCTTTCCTGAGAGAGTAACGGTAACAGCAGGTGTCTTAGCCTGTCCGTCGTATTCACAGTCAGAGGTTGAGACTGAAGCTGACTGTGCATTTATAGGATTTATCGTAAATGTCTTGGATACTGTTCCTGTGTAGTAGGTTCCGATACCCTCTATAACAAGGGACGCTGTACCTGCCAGTGTATTATTTGCAGTGGACTTTATCTTGAAATCCTTGTCGATAGATAATTTCTTTGATGTTGAACCAAAGTTGTTGGTCATGCTTATTGCAGGTGTTATAGGATTACCCCAGTTATAGGTGTAATCATTTATTTTGCAGTCAACATTTGCAATAGGACACTTGTCAATAGTGAACTGATAGTCCTCTATGCTTCCCTCGTAGCTGCTGCCACATGCATTTATTGTAAGTGTACCTGTTCCCGGCTCAACATTGTTGCTGTAGGTTACAGTATAGTCTGTTCCCTGGACAAGAGTCTTGCCGCCTACAACCAGTGTACATGCAGGCTTCTGAGGAAGTCCTGTGTAGTAGCAGGAAGCAACCTTGATACTGTCATACTTTGATATATCTGTCTTGCTTGAACCGCTTCCGGTGATCGTAAATGGTATCCTGGTCTCACCTGTATAATTATTTATACCCTTGATAACAGCATAGGCTGTTCCGACACTGGTGTTGCTTTCATAAGAAAGTGTGTAATCTGTTCCGCTTACCAGTGCCACATTTGTTGTGCTGTCCTTAATTGTTACGGTTGGTGTGCAGGCACTTCCTGTGTATGTATATGTGTACTTTGAAAGTGTGATATCCTGACCTGCTATGTCTGCTGCAACAATATTAAAATACATGGTCTTGCTGCTGCTGAAATTACCGCCGTCAAGAGCTGACACTTTAACATATGGGCAGTTATCCTTATCTGATGAAACATAGGACTTAACTCCCATGTTGTTATTGTACTCACCCATTGAGAAATCATAGCTCTTACGAAGGTTATACGCGTCATTGTATACAGCGGTCACTGTAGGATGTACAACGCTCTTGGTATATGGGATATCCGGCTTGGATGATGATGAATACTCTACGCCGTTTATATACCACTTAGCCTTTGACAGAGATACCTTTCCAATGGAAAATTCTGCCTCACAGCTTCCTGTATAGCCCTTCTCAGGAATACCTGTAGCTATAACCTTTCCTGTGCCTACATAAATGTTGTTCTCGTAGGAAAGTGTATAGCAGTCCGCTGATATGGCGGTGGCTGTTATATCATCTGCTCCCCTTAACTTAACCGTTGGATATATCTCACTACCGGTAAATGTATATGTACCGATAACATCCAACGCACATTCCTTCTCAATGTCAACAATGGAAGCTGCTTCAGCCTTGCCTGCCTTATAGAAGACAAAGTCACCCTGAAGCACCACTGTAAGTGCCATGAGCACTGACATGAGGAATGCCAAGATCCTCTTACCTGTCTTGCTGTTCATAAATCTTCCCCTTTCTGTTGAACGTCAGCCAGCCTAAATCTCAGGCTTCCCGTTCGTTTTAGGCTGTGATCTTTCATCACATAATGCCCACTCATCTTAAATTTTAACAAATCAAGGGGGAATATTCAACATCAACCTATACAATATTGACAATAGTTTACAAATTTCGAAAGAAGAAATATCACAAAAAACGGAGCAGCAAGCATTAGAAATTAACGATGTCACAGATATCCTTACATGGGATCGAGTAGGCTGACACCTACTCGGCATGCAATTAATGTCATCTCGCCTATCGGCTCGATGAACATTGACCGTCATATAGAAATTTGTGCAAGCACAATTTCTGCATGACGGCTTATTGCACAAAAAAAGCTATGAGATCATCTCATAGCTCTTCTTTGTATAAATATTTTGTGAAAAAAACAAGTTGAAGCGTAAGGACTATTAGCAGCTTCAAACCCTGTAACAAAAATGTAACATATTTTTAAATGTATTGCAATCCCAAATTGTCAAAAATCTAAAAGTTTTTTTGCATTTTCTCCCAGGATCATATTTTTTTCGTCATTTGTGAGTTTTGTATTTTGTATGATTTTTACGGAATATCCCTGATCTGCCCAGGGACTGTCAGTTCCGAATATCACATGTTCCGCACCATGATCTCTTACAAGCTTCACGAATTTCTCAGGATCAAGCAGTCTCCACTCTCCGGCCCTGCCCTCTACCCAGTCGATATTGCCCACTGAAAATGCCGTGTCAAAGAACACATCCCTGCCACACAGCTTCTCATAAACCTCGTCCCACATGTTCCAACCTCCCATGTGGGCAAGGATAAGCTTGTCCGGCTTAACATCATCCAGCACATTGCATACCATATCAGGTGTGCAATGTACCACCTGGGGCAGTCCTATATCTGTACCTGCATGTACCACAACCGCCAGTCCCAGTTCTGTGGCATAGCTTATGATCCGCTTGCACTTTATGTCGTCAAAGAACACATCCTGATAATCCGGATGGAGCTTTATGCCCTTAAGTCCCTCTCTGCTTACGAAATTAAGTATCTCCTTATAGTTGTCATTTTCCGGGTGGATACCTCCGAAGGAGAACACTCCCCTTCCGTCAAACTCAGCACTTACCGCTGCCGCCACTTCATTTATATGTTCTGTCTGCTTTGGTGCCGTCACCACCGGAAGCACAACAGATATATCAATACCTGCATTTGCCGTTGATAACTTAAGTCCCCCAAGGGTGCCGTCTGTATGAGCCTTTGCTCCGGAGCGTCCCACCAGAAGCTCCACAGCCTTCTTTGCAATTTTTTCCGGATAAGTATGTGTGTGTATGTCAATGATCATTTTCAGTCTTCATCTCCGTTGTTGTATACTCCGTAGTACCTGCCATAGTATTTGCCGTAATACTTACCATAGTAGCCCTTCTTACCTGACTCAACCTTGTTAAGTATAACACCAAGGATCCTACAGTCACTCTGCTCGAGCTGTTCCTTAACCTTCTGGGCAAACTTGTAGCTTATCTTATTATTCTCAATAACAAGAGCAACTCCGTCAAGCTGCTTCGCCACTATGGCACTGTCGATAACCGAACCAAGCGGCGGTGTATCTATTATAATGTAATCAAAGTCTCTTCTGCAGTTCACCATCAGCTCAGCAAATTGCTCTGAGCCAAGAAGCTCTGCCGGATTCGGAGGAACAGGTCCTGCGTCAATGAAATAAAGATTTTCTATATTTGTCTCGCACAGACATTCCTCGTAAAGGCACTGACCTGAAAGGTAATGGCTGAGTCCGTTCTCAATGTTCTTTATGTGATATCTTCCTGCCATAACAGATTTTCTCATGTCTGCGTTTATGAACACGACCTTCTTGCCTATATCTGCAAATGATCTGGCAAGATTGATGGACACTGAGGTCTTGCCCTCACCCGGTATACATGAGGTGAGGCCTATTGCCTTTATCCTGCTTCCTGAAAACAGGATGTTAGTTCGGAGGATCTTATAAGCTTCGTTGCTGCGGAAATCCATCTTGTCCAGCTTATCGAAAGTTATCTTATTCATTGTCTTCTCCTCCTTCCGCATATTCTGTTTCCTTCTTGTCATGGTCTTTCTTGTCGTGAGCCTTCTTGCCTGACTTTTTCTTTTTGGACTTTTTATCCTTTACAGGCTTATCCTCTTTGTCAGGCTTATCAGCCTTCTTTTCTTTATCCGCTTTGTCAGCCTTCTTTGTCTTATCTGCCTTATCTGATTTCTTTATTTTTTCTTCTTCGTCTGCCTTATTCTTGGATTTCTTTTTTGATCCGGCAGATTTCTTCTCAGACTTTGCGACAGACTCTGAAATTGCTGTCTCAGTCTCAACAGCTTCTTCCGAAATCTCAGTCTCAGGCTTGGCAATTTCTTCTGAAATCACTGCCGCATACCTGACTGCTTCAGGAGCCATATCTTCAGAAGTTTCACCGATTTCCTCTTCATGATCAGCAGATGAAACTGTCTCTGCTGTCTCTCCTGTCGACTCGGCAGTATCCACTGAAAGTCCCGGTACAAATACAGGGATCTTGTCAGTATTTCCCACAGCAGGAACAACCGCTACAGGCTCATTTTCATTTTCATCCTCGTCGTCATCTTCATCATCAATATCAGGCTTTCTGTGTCTCTGCTTCTTCTTTGCATTTCCGCCGTCCTCAAGCACCGGGATCTGTCCCAATGTATTAAGTCCCAGATAACGCTTCACGTCCTCCGGAGTTCTGATATGGTCATTTAAAAGATAGAACACAACTATAAGAAGCAATGATACGAACACACCGGCAACGCCGCCTAAAAGCACATTCTTCTTAAGGTTAGGGCTGCTCTTTTCAAGTGGGAGATTTGCCTCCTCTGCCACATTCACCTTCTCAAGATCCATAACCTCTTTTACCACCTCGGATGACACCTTGGCAACGCATGAAGCTATCTGCTGGGCAACCACCGGGTCCTTATCGCTTACTGATATAACTATAAATCTTGAATTTTCAGGGTTGCTTACTGTGATCCTTGAAGCAAGCTCATCCTCTGTATCTGTAAGGTTCAGTTCACTGATAACCTGTGACAGCACCTTGGTTCCCTTTACCTGGATGATATAGTCATTGGTAAGAAGATTTCCTGTCTGGAGATCAGTGTATGTGACACTGTTCTCGGAATTCTGCTTGTTGATGACATACAGCTTGGTTGTTGATGTGTACATCGGTGTAATGAACACCTTGGTGATTATACCTGCAAGCAACGCACACGCGATTCCAACGGATATGACTATCCATATCCTGTCGAGAATAGCTATGCATATCTCCTTCAGGTCTATTTCATATTCCTGTTCATTATCTGTTCCCATTTTCTTTCTCCTTTGATCATATTAACTTATCGTTCAGGATACGCTTCGGATTTCTGTTGAACAGCTCCTCTGCTTTGCCTTCCCCATATTTTTTTACTATGTATTTTAATCCCCCGGATACGACCGGCGGTCTTACATTTACCCCATGGGCGTCAGTGCCGAATACATGTATCATGTCAGCCTTAAGCAGCTTCCTGCAAAAGCCTGCCACCTGGTCTGTGATCCCACCCTCAAGGGATGAGATATTCACCTGGATCAGTGCTCCCATATCTATGAGCTCTCCGATATACTCCGTGTGCTTTGTAAGCTTCATATACCGCTCCACATGGGCGATTATAGGAATGTACCCGGCTGTGGTGAACTCCCTGACGGCAGCACATATATTTTCATATTCAGTCTCCACAAGAAATTCAATGAGCACATATCTTGTGCCGTTGATGGTCAGTGCATTTCCCTTCTGCACCTGCCCCAGAAGACCGTTGTCATAAAGCAGCTCATTTCCCAGAAATATATTGAAGTCCGGTGCTATGGCTTTAGCCTCCTGCCTGACCTTAAGAAATATCTCCGCAAGCTCCGGCACAGGGGTGTTGTCCTCTCCCATCATAAAATGTGGGGTTGCCACCATGTTCCTTATTCCCTGTTCATATGCCTTGGCAAGCATTTTCCTTGTGGTGTCCATATCCTTTGAGCCGTCATCTACTCCCGGCAGGATATGGCAATGCATATCAAACAAACCTATCATGAATAATCTCCTACCTCTTGTGCGATGCTCTCTTCTTAAGAGTGTTGATAGCTCCAAGGCTCAGTCCGAACAGTACAAATGCTGCACAGGAAAGGTACATAAGCATGTTAAGGTTGCTCTCTATAACTGCAACCACAAGATTGTATAACCTGATGGGTGTCACATTGAGCCTCTCATATATCCCTGATATCCTGATAACTGCCGGTGCCACAAAGCCCATGATACCGGAAGATAACAGCGCATAGCTTATATATCTTATGCCTCTGTGTGCCCAGTGCTGCATTGATATCAGTATAAAACAGATGATGATACACAGTATCACCAGCACTGCACACAACGGAGCGAATACCTTATTATACATATTCATGTACTTAACATACTGTGCCGCAAAAGGAAACTTCAACGCCGACTCATAATCATTGACGATCTCCCCGGTAATATCACTTATCCCCTGGTCTGTCTCCTTTGTGGTCTCTATATTGTTCTTCTTAATATAGGATGAAATATTATCTTTTATTTTATTCTCTATTACTGTGGTATTCACAGTGTAATCCTGCTGCTTTATCTGTGCTTCTATATAATTCTTGGATTCCATGTATACCACGTTCTTGTCAAACACTCCATAAAGAACCTCTTCAGGAAGTCCCGATGGTCTGATGGTATTGCATGCCTTCTCATATACAGAATCCCATACACTGTAGTAATAATTTGTCTTATTGAACTCACCTATGACAGATGACGCATTGAAGAAGGACATCTTAAATGCAGTTAAGACTATGATGGCAGTGAAGCATAATGCAAGGATAAATGAAAACACAAGGCTTACTGCCGTTCTTATATTTTTCATCTTTTTACTTTTTCTCCGGGTCTTTCCGGACTCAGTTTTTTTCTCCAATTACACTCACCCCTACTCTTCAGATATTACAGGTCCTGCGATCTTCTCTGCACATACATAGAAACGCTGATCCTTTATTCCGATAAGGGCACCAAAAGGATAGCAGGTATACAATATAAGCTGCTCCTTATCACCGTTGTCAAAGAACACCTCTGAATCCTTGGCGTCTGCGATCTTGGTTTCAGTTACCCTGTACTGAAATTCACCATAATTAGTCCTGAGGACAAACACATCCCCCTTCTTCACATCCTGCAATGGTTCAAAATACAGAGAGTCATGGGCTCCCAGAAGCACCATCTGTCCAAATCCCGGAAGAAAGCTTCCTATGTACTGTCCTGCTCCTTCCTTGAACACCCTGTCTGTATCTCCCCAGAATACCTTCACATCCATGTCAAGTCTCTCGCAGGTCAGTTCACCGTACTGCACCTCATATCCCGGAAATACTATCTCACTCTTTTTAAGGGTGCCGCTCTTTGGCACCTTAGCGTTCTCATCATATACGCTTTCAAGCCCGCTGCTGAAATCAGGCATGGTCTTTGAAAGCACCATATTAAATACATTCGACGCAAGATTTATGACCGGTCTTGCTGCCACGAATATGATCCCGTATCCCAGCACAGCCATTATTACCGGGACAAATATGTATGCCATTATCCTCTTTTTTCTTTTACTGATCTTCATATAAAGCCTCTATTCATTGTCCTTTTTGAATAATCCGAACTTAAACGCCACTGCAAGTGCCGCTGCAAATAACATGAGCACCGCAATTCCCGTATACAACAGGGAATTTAACCTGAAGCCTGTATTCTTCACTGCAGACCTTGTTGACACAACAACATTTCCCGCGTCGTCAACAATGGAGAAATCATTGTTGTCAGAGTCAAAGCTTATGTTCATGCCAAGATCCTTGGCAAGTGCTGCTGCCTCCTTCGCCATCTCTTCCTTGGTCTTGTCCGCCTTGGCGTCCTTACCTACATCTATGATCTTCTGATCTGCACCTATGTCCTTATCCGGTGTCTTATCCTGGGAATCCTTACCATCCTCCGGCGTTTTGTCATCATTTCCCTTTGGATCGTCAACAGCCTCTTCCTTCTTCTCATCCTCAACCTTGTAGAGATATCCTGAGGCGATCCCCGACGCCACATTATTATATATATAGTCTATGCATGCGTCTGCCTGGGACGCTGTAAGATCATAGCTGGAATCCAGCATATTGATAAGCTGGTTTATATATGCCTGCTTCACCCGATAATAAGAACCCTGATAATAGAATGTACTGCTGGCAACACCTATCAGCCTGGACTCATTGCCGTTTATATCCGCATAGCTTTCCAGATGTCCGTAGCCCAGAGTGAACAGCGCACAGGCAAGTGCCACGCCACAGTAAACAATTCCCTTCTTTATACCACTCATATCTTTATTCTCCTCATACAATGTGTATCATGCAATACGAAATTATCTGCACGATCATTTGCCAAGATAACATTTAAGCTTGTGGACTCATATTCTTTCCTATATGAACACGCACTCCATTAAAGGATAGCAAAGTTAAAGCAAAAAAGCAATCAAAAAAGAGAGAGACGTTAAAATCTCTCTCTTTTATGCCATAATACATTGGTTTGGGATATTACTGCTTAATACCCTTAACTACCTTGTATGTCTTTCCGTTATACTTAACATTACCTGAGAACTTGAAGTCTACCTTACCATTTGTTACGTAATACCACTTATTGTTGTACTTAACAAGTGTTGTATCCTTGCAGATCTTACCAGCCTTTACATAGTACCAAGCACTGCCGTACTTAACAAGTGTAGCATCCTTGCAGATCTTACCATTCTTTACGTAGTACCAGCTGTTGCTGTACTTAACAAGTGTAGCATCCTTGCACATCTTACCATCCTTAACGTAGTACCATGTGCTGCCGTACTTAACAAGTGTTGTATCCTTAGCAAGCTTACCACCGTTTACGTGATACCATGTGCTGCCATACTTAACAAGAGTATTGTCGTTGCACTGCTTACCATTCTTTATGTAGTACCAAACGCCGTTGTCAGCCTTAGCAAGTGTTGTAACTGAAGTATCAAGAACTCCGGCTGTTACATAGTAAGCTGAACCTGTAACAACTACACCAGTCTTCTCATTGAGAACACCTTCGTTAAGTAAGTACCACTTACCTGCTGGTGTCTTCTTGAAGCCTGTTGATGAATCAACAAGACCTGTGCTTGCATCAACGAAATACTTACCTTCTTCTAATGCATATACATCTGTATCTGCAGGTGTCTTTCCTTCAACGATACCATATCTGTTACCGCTTATTGAAACAACCTTTGATGCTGTGTAAAGTGTTCCGTCATAGAACTGGATCTGGTTTACTGTTCCTGCCTCTGTGAACTGTACGAATGCAGCACACTCTGCAGCCTTCTTGCCTTCACCTGCAAATGAGATTACATCTCCACCTACAAGCTGTGCAGCTTCCTTAGCATATCCAACAAGCTCCATCTGGTTAGCTGTTGTGTTGTTTGCCTCATCTGCTGTCATTACAACATAAAGCTCATGAGCTGCATCGATCTTGGCATTGATAGCTTCTGCATCTGCTGCTGATATATCTCCTGCAGTGTACTCAAACTGAGACTCTGCAAGGCCATAAAAGCCTCTCTCCTCTGCATTAGCATACTCTTTAATATGCTCAAGAACACTCTGCTCGTTTGGTCCAACTGATGAATCTGCTGATACTACCATGCCTGTTCCAAGCATAGCCACGATAGCTGCTGTTGCAACTAAGCCTTTTCTTAACTTAAACATTCTTATCCCTCCTAATCATATTGATTTCTCTTCTAAATTAACATTTAGAGTTTACATCAATATTTTTTCTGTGTCAACAAAGTTTCCCCCTGTAAGCAAGCGGATTTCGACCGAAAACCCACCAATTATGTCATATGGGATATTTTTTTAAGAGTTATAGTAATTCTTATATATCTCCTCTTCCTCATATTCTGTCTGTTTTATAACCTCATCATGACCTGATAAAGCTGCAAATGGTGCAAACTGTGCCGCCCTGTCCCTCATGGACATGGGCTTGTGGTTCTTGGATACAGGTCGTGAAAGATGTATTATATCATCATAATCACTCATGCCTTATGGCCTCCTATCTGTCCGTTTCTCTCTATGGTGGTAGCTCCCTCCTCAAGGTTCATCCCCTTAAGGACCGCATTCTTTCCATACTTCTTCTTAAGACCTATGATGGCTTCCTGGAGCTTATGTTCCCTGTCAAGCTGCTCATGCTGCTGTTTCTCTTCCTGGCACACCTCATCCATATCCGTGAAAAGATCGTACTGTACATACTCCTCTCCCTTATCTCTTTCTTCTATATAAGTATCATACGGCGTCACCTTACCTGCCACCACATACACTCTTCTTATAAGAAGCTTCGGATTGACTATCTGTTCATAAAGCTTCGCCATAGCGTCACATATGATCCTTGAGGAAGAAGTCTTCTCCTTAAGGTTCCAGGTTCCGTGGGCATGCTTAGGTATCCGTCTTCCGTATCTGTCCTTTACTATCTCACCTTTATACTGGTTTCTGATGGAGGTGTTGGTGAGATTATCTATATCATAGCCCACCGTCAGCACAAGCTGGTTGGTTACATAACCCTTTTCCACAAGACTTAAGGTCAGCAGCTCCGTCATTTCCTTAACTATAAGAAGCCCGTGTTCATAGTCATAAGGCTCCTTCAACACCTGTCCGTTACTTATGCTGTTGGTCTCCGGCACATAGGACTTTATCTCCTTTATGGTACAGGGCTCATATCCCCAGGCATGGTCTATAAGCAGCTCCGCATTAATGCCAAATAATCTGTATAGCAGTTCTTCATTGTAGTAGTCCTCCGGTGCCCCAAGGGAACATCTCGCCACATCTCCCATGGTCATAAGCCCCACCTCTTTAAGCTTTCTGGCATAGCCCGTACCCACTCTCCAGAAATCCGTTATCGGTGTATGGGACCACAGCTTCTCCCTGTAGCTCATCTCATCAAGGACCGCAATACGGCTTCCGTCCTGATCTGCCTCCACATGCTTCGCCACTATGTCCATAGCCACCTTGCAGAGGTACATATTTGTCCCTATACCGGCGGTGGCTGTAATTCCTGTTTCCCTAAGAACTTCCTTTATCAGCTTCTTCGCCAGCTCATAGGCTGTCATACCATAGGTATTAAGATAGGATGTAACATCCATGAACACCTCATCAACTGAATATACGTGTATGTCCTCAGGAGCCACATATCTGAGATATATTGCATATATCCTGGAGCTGTATTCCATATAAAGGCTCATTCTCGGCGGTGCCGCTATAAATGATATCTTACATTTATCATCCCGGTCTATCTCCGTTGAAAGATATGACTCACTTTCAAAGTCTCCGCCCTTAAGCTTTCTCTTTCTTATGCTGTTAAGCTCATCCACCCTGGCTACAGCCTGATACAACCTGGCTCTTCCGGATATGCCGTAGGCTTTAAGGGATGGGGACACCGCAAGACATATGGTCTTATCTGTCCTGGTTCTGTCTGCCACCACCAGATTGGTGGTGAGGGGATCCAGATCCCGCTCCACACATTCCACCGAAGCATAGAAGGATTTCAGATCTATGGCTATATACTGCCTCTCTCCGTCAGAAACATTATTCTTTTTATTAAAATCCGCTTTATCTGTTCTTTCCATATTTATTACTCATTTCATGATCATTGTCGGTTTTTCATTCCATTTGCTGATTTCACTGTCATTGTCAGCTTTTCATTCCATTTGTCGATTTCACTGTCATTGTGAACTCTCTGTAAGTTTATTTTATACCAATATATGTATTTTAAGCAAATTCCAACAAAAAAATCATTGATTAATTTTTTATTACTTTTCAGCTTTCCGGTTGCGGCGGTGTTCCATTTTTGTTATCATAGCTCATGAATGATAGAACATATGAAGATATCAACAGGCAGAAGATAAAAATATTAAGAAATAAGAGATGAATAATATGAGTACAACAGGAAAAAAACGTCCTACCGTGAAACAGCTTCAGGTGGTGGTAAAGAGACTGTGGATCGCATGTATATGTTTATTCGTAATATGTGCCGCCCTGCTTGCCGTCATCATAAAAAACAGAAGCAGCATAAGGCTGTTCGGTTCGTCTAAGGGAAGTACAACCAAGACTGTCAAGGATGTGCCGGCAGTTACCGCAGACAGTAGCGACTATGTGGTGTGCATAGATCCGGGACACGGCGGCAAATTCACCGGAACCCAGGGACTTGACGGCACCTACGAGAAGGATGATACCCTGAAGATTTCTCTGGAAGTAAAAAAAGCCCTGGAGAACAGGGGCGTGAAGGTAGTCATGACCCGTACAGATGACAGCGACATAGAGCTTGATGAGCGTGCAGCCATTGCAAATAATGCAAATGCTGACCTGTTCCTCTCTCTCCACAGAAACTATACTGCCGGAGATAAATCCGCCAAGGGATTTGAGGTGTGGATACACAGCACCAATTCCGACGCCAGCCGTGCCATTGCCTCAGCAATACTTGAGGGACTTGATAAGGTTGGAATATCTGAAGATCGTGGAGTAAAGGTTGGAACCCAGGGAGACTCGGAACATAATTATGCGGTTATCCGTGACACCAATATGACCAGTGTCATTGCAGAGCTGGGATTTATGAGCAACCAGGAGGATCTGGATCTGTTCAATGAACATCATGAAGAATACGCCATAGCCATTGCGGACGCAGTTGTAGAATGGCTCAACACATATTGTAAGAAATAGGGTGTCACAGACATCATTACAATAAAGTAAAAAAACGGTGATAAGCGATCATCTGTCGCTTATCACCGTTTTATTTCTTCCTGTTTCTTTTGCTTTATACAGGGCGGCGTCAGTTCTGTTGAACCAATCCTCTCCCTTTTCATTGCTTCGATACTGGGCAATTCCACAGCTTACTGTAAGTCCATCCTTACGCATAAACTGGAAGTAATAACACCTGAACTCTGTTCTTATATCTTCCACGATACTGAGTGCCTTCTTCTCGTCTATCCCGGTGAACAATACTGCAAATTCCTCACCACCATACCTGAAACCAAGACCGTAATCCGAGATCTTTTTCTTTATTATCTTACACAGAACCTTGATAACTATATCTCCGTTACTGTGTCCGTAAGTATCATTCACATTCTTGAAGTGGTCTATATCAAACATGGCAAGAACCGCTACGGCTCCTGTCTCATTACAGCTTCTCACCTGTGCCTGAAGACTCTCATCAAAGGTCTTTCTGTTGTAAAGTCCTGTAAGAGGCTCTCTCTTTAACTCAGACAAAAGATTTAACTGCTTGACATGTATGTCATTTATAGACTGTATAAGTTCATTTGTATGCTTGTTACACATGCTCGCCATGACATATATTCCGGCGGCAATGATCAGGGATAATAAAACATTTCCCCCGAACAGCTTCGTCTGTCCTTCGTCAAAGTTATAATACAATGCCTGCGAGATACATGAAAATATCACCGCCAACAGCGAGCTTACACCGGTCAATGCATTATTTGCAAATACGGTAGTTCCGATCACCGCAATGAATGGTAACAATGCTGTAAAGGACATTCCGCAGTGCACCAATGATACACATCCAAACATTGTCACATACAGGATACACATGCCCCATGTATTCCTTGACACCTCATCGGGCTTCTTCTTCATCCTGTAGCCTGTGATCACAAGTATAGGCACACTGACCACAAAGGCTATGACCGTATCTCTGATGATACGACCAGACATGCCCTCTTCCCTGGCACCTTTCCAGAATATCAGGAAGCCTATCTCAAGCACTAATACAATTATATATGTTATCAGCATACATCTCCCTAATATACGCTGCCACTTCTTGTCTAATTCTGCTCTGGTGGAATTCATACCCTTCCCTTTCCGGAAATAAATACTTTGGTCACTACATATAGTGCCACTTGTTGGTATTTTACTACAACTACTTCAAAAATACCATAGTTTTTACAAATTTAGAGCAGCAGCCATTTAAAGCTGCCTGCGGCAAGGGCTGCTGCGGCGTAACGATGTCTTAGACATCCTTACAGATTAAATCCAACCTCGAAGGCCTTTGTGTTTATATCAATGGTCTTTGGTGGTACTGTGTTCTTTATTACCTCAAGCCACTTCTCGTGTTCGAAATCCATGTGCTTTGCGGCAACACCGATTATAACTGAGTTGAAGACTCTTGGATTGCCAAGCTTCTTAGCCTCACCCATGGCGTCAACTGAGATAACCTTGTACTTGCTCTTTAATGTCTCGATTATTCCCTCAGGATATTCTGCCATGCCTGTAACTACAGTTATAGGATCTATCCTCTGGTCATTTATTATGATAACGCCGTCCTTCTTAAGGAAGTGTGCGTATCTTAAAGCCTCAAGTCTCTCAAAGGCAATAAGTACATCTGCCTGGCCTTCCTCTACGATAGGCTCATCTACCTTCTCACCATATCTTACATATGTAACAACGCTTCCGCCTCTCTGGCTCATTCCATGAACCTCTGAAAGCTTAACGTCATAACCTGCCATTGTTGTGATTCCACCAAGTATACGACTGGTAAGCAGGGTTCCCTGTCCACCTACACCTACAATGATAATATTCTTAGTAGCCATATTACAGTTCCTCCCTTGCTATAGCGTCAAAATGACAACGCTTCATACATAATCCGCAGCCATTACACTGATTTTCATCTATTGTTATTGTTCCGTCCTCATTTCTTATTACAGCAGGGCAGCCCGGCTTTAAGCACATTCCGCACTTCTTACACTTCTCAGGTATAGCCTTGCATACGTGGGTTCTCTTAGTTGTCTTAAGGAGCACACAAGGTCCCTTTGTGATGATGACTGATATCTCATCCTTGGCAACCTCAGAAGCAATAAGCTTTTCAAGACCTTCAACATCGTATGCGTCGATCTCATTTACATTCTTGATACCTATTGCCTTACAGAGGTTATAGATATCTATTGCATATGTAGGGTCTCCCATAAGGGTCTTACCTGTAGCTGCATGATCCTGATGTCCTGTCATACCTGTTGTGGAGTTATCAAGGATAATGACTGTTCCTGTTGCCTGGTTATATACCATGTTCATAAGGGAATTAACACCTGTGTGAAGGAATGTTGAATCTCCGATAACCGCAACCCAGTTCTTGATGTAATCCTTGCCCTTGGCCTTCTCCATACCATGTAAGGTTGAGATTGAAGAGCCCATACATACAGTTGTATCTATTACTGAAAGAGGCGCAACCGCACCTAATGTGTAGCAGCCTATATCTCCGGCAGCATGAATCTTCATCTTATTTAATACTGAGAATACACTTCTGTGAGGACATCCGGGACAGAGGATAGGTGGTCTTGCAGGAACCTTTGCAGGCTCTGCTGTCTCGATCTTCTCACCGAGGATACGCTCTCTTATCATATTTGCAGAGTACTCACCCTGGACTGTCATAAGCTCCTTACCAACCGCATTGATACCCCAGCTTCTTACCTGTGTCTCAATATGTGGCTCAAGCTCCTCTATTACATAGAGCTTATCTACCTTTGAAGCAAATTCTTCTATCATCTTTCTTGGAAGTGGATTGACCATACCAAGCTTAAGTACTGACGCATTTGGCATAGCCTCTCTTACATACTGATATGGGATACCGCTGGTGATGACACCTACTGATGTATCTCTCATCTCAACTCTGTTTATAGGCATGTCCGCTCCGTCATCGCTCATCCGGTTAAGTCTCTGCTCAACAAATACGTGACGTGGGATGGCATTTCCCGGCATCATTACATACTTCTTTATATTTCTCTCATAAACCTTGTCAGGCACCTCTTCTCTGTCGAAGAGCTCAACAACGCCCTGGGAATGTGCAAGTCTTGTGGTTGTACGGATCATTACAGGAGTATCATACTTCTCACTTGCCTCAAATGCATACTTTGTGAACTCCTTTGCCTCCATACTGTCTGATGGCTCAAATACAGGTATCATTGCAGTTCTGCCTACAAGTCTCGAATCCTGCTCATTCTGTGATGAGTACATTCCCGGATCATCTGCAGCAACCAGTACCATACCACCGTTTACACCTGTGTAAGCAGCAGTAAAAAGTGGGTCTGACGCAACATTGACACCTACATGCTTCATAGATACTATAGATCTTACGCCGGCGAAGCTGGCACCAATGGCAACCTCTGTTGCAACCTTCTCGTTAGGTGACCACTCTGAATAGATCACATCCTTATACTGCACCATATTCTCACTGATCTCTGTACTTGGTGTACCAGGGTACGCAGCAGATACCTTTACACCTGCTTCATATGCACCTCTGGCGATTGCCGCATTACCGAGCATAATCTTCTTCTCGCCCATATTCATTATTCCTTCCAAATCATATTATTCTATCGTAAAACAGATCACATGGTGACAGTCCCACACCAGAAGCTTTCTGGTTATCCTTCTGAAAATATCACCACATCCTGCTATTATACAATAATTATCAATATAATTAAAGTTTTTTATCATTTATCTTTTTATTATCCAGGCACTTATATTTCTTATCATGCCTTTATTAAACTTCTGCACATATATTTGTATTTCGTTTATGCAGAATATACTATCCTGCCGCCACAGATTGTATAATGAACCTTTCCCGGCAGCTCCCAGCCTGCAAATGGTGTGTTCACTGCCTTTGAAGCGAATTTGTCTGCAACCCAGGTGTCATCCTCACCGAATATAACCAGGTCTGCAGGTGCACCGGCAGCAACTGCTCCCGGCTCAAGTCTGTAGAACTTCGCCGGATTGGTGCTCATAAGCTCAATAAGCTTCATAAGGCTTATATGTCCCGGCTTCACCAGTGATCTTATTCCCAGTGCCAGTGATGTCTCAAGACCTGTTATTCCGGACGGTGCCTTGGCGAGAGGCTTTGCCTTCTCCTCCACACTGTGTGGCGCATGGTCTGTAACTATCATATCTATGGTTCCGTCAACGATACCCTCTATTATCTTCTTTCTGTCAGCCTCAGTCCTTAAAGGCGGGTTCATTCTGGCATTTGTACCATATTCAAGAACAGCCTCCTCAGTCAGGGTAAAATGATGTGGAGTTGCCTCTGCGTGTATGTCGGCTCCAAGGCTCTTAAACAGCCTTACAATATCCACGGAATTTCCTGAGCTTATATGCTGTATGCATACCGACGCTCCTGTGTGCAATGCAAGCACGGAATCCCTTGCCACCATTATGTCCTCCGCAGTCCTTGAGGCTCCGCCATAGGAAAGCTTTTCCGAAACCTCTCCCATATTAACTCCCGGCTGCTTGATAAACAGCGGGTCTTCCTCGTGGAGGCTTATCGGAAGGTCAAGCTCCTTAGCCCTGTTCATGGCTTCAAGGAGAACCTTCTCATCCATTATAGGTATTCCGTCATCTGTGAAGCCTGCTGCTCCGTAGGCTGCCAGCTGTTCCATATCCACAAGCTCCGTGCCCTTAAGTCCCTTCGTGACTGTTGCGGTCTGGAGTACATGTATACCTGTCTTCTCACCCTTCTTCTGGATGTAATCAAGAGTCTCGATATTATCAACGGCAGGCTTTGTATTCGCCATACATACTACCATGGTAAATCCACCCTTGGCGGCAGCCCCGGCTCCTGTCTCAATATCTTCCTTATATGTGAAGCCCGGATCTCTGAAATGTACGTGGGTATCCACCAGCCCCGGTGCCACCACCAGTCCTTCTGCGTCTATAACCTGTGCTCCGGAAGCTTCAATATGCTCTGAAACCTCTGCTATCTTATTGTCCTTTATAAGGACATCCATTATTTTGTCTGTCTTTGTTACCGGATCAACAACCCGGCCGTTCTTGATAAGTATCATATGTTGCTGCTCCATTTCCAGTTGATCCTGCTAAATTTTATATAGCGTCCAATGCCTGCTTAAGGTCTGCTATAAGATCATTCTTGTCCTCAAGGCCACAGGATATCCTTATAAGTCCTGCCGGAACACCTGCTGCCTTAAGCTGCTCATCGTTCATCTGTCTGTGGGTTGATGTGGCAGGATTTAAACAGCATGTCCTTGCGTCGGCTACATGGGTCTCTATTGCCGCAAGCTTAAGGTTCTTCATGAACTTCTCTGCTGCCTCACGTCCACCCTTTACCTCAAAGGATACTACTCCGCAGCCGCCATTTGGCATATACTTCTTAGCTATATCGTAGTACTTGTATGATGGAAGTCCCGGATAATTAACGTAGAGGACCTTGTCATTTGCCTCAAGGAACTCGGCAACAGCCTGTCCGTTCTCCACATGTCTAGGCATACGCACATGTAATGACTCAAGACCAAGATTAAGGATAAATGCACTCTGTGGTGACTGGGCACAACCGAAATCTCTCATAAGCTGTGCTGTACACTTTGTGATGAATGCACCTTCCTTGCCGAACTTCTCTGCATATGTGATACCATGGTAGGAATCATCCGGTGTACAGAGTCCGGGGAACTTGTCTGCATGTGCCATCCAGTCAAACTTACCGCCATCCACAATAGCACCACCCAAGGCCGCACCATGTCCGTCCATATACTTTGTGGTGGAATGGGTAACTATATCTGCTCCCCACTCAATAGGACGCAGGTTCACAGGTGTAGGGAATGTATTGTCTACTATAAGCGGCACGCCGTGAGCATGGGCTGCCTTAGCGAATTTTTCTATGTCAAGGACTGTAAGTGCCGGATTGGCAATGGACTCGCCAAACACTGCTCTTGTGTTCTCCTTAAATGCTGCATTAAGCTCTTCCTCTGTACAGTCAGGCTCCACAAATGTCACGTCAATTCCCATCTTCTTCATGGTCACTTCAATAAGGTTGAAGGTTCCGCCGTAGATAGAGGCTGATGATACTATATGGCTTCCGTTCTCACAGATGTTAAAAAGTGCGAAGAAGTTAGCTGCCTGTCCTGATGATGTGAGCATTGCCGCTGTACCGCCCTCAAGCTCAGCGATCTTTTTTGCCACATAATCATTTGTAGGATTTGCAAGTCTTGAATAGAAGTATCCATCCGCCTCAAGGTCGAAGAGCCTGCCCATATCCTCGCTGGTGTTGTATTTGAAGGTTGTTGACTGATATATAGGTATCTGTCTTGGCTCACCATTTCCCGGTGTATAACCTCCCTGTACGCATTTTGTGTTGATTGAATAGTTGTTTTCCATTTTGATGATGTTCCTTTCTCACATGGTATTTCTATTTCTGTCTATGTCTATATCTCATCAGACTTTTATTTCTTATTCACAATGTCCACGGTACATACCTGGTTCTTGCCATGGGTCTTGCCGTGGTATAAAAGCTTGTCAGCCCGTCCCAGAAGCTCATCGTAGGTCATCTCAGTATTTGCCTTTACTATACCGAAAGTCATTGTAACATTAAACTGTGTGCCGTCGTGCTCGAAGGTATGGTCAGACACCCTTCCACACAGTTCTTTAAGCTTTTCTACACTGTTTTCGTAATCCATAGGAAATGCGATAAGTATCTCCTCACCGCCCCACCTGCCGCAGTTGCACACATCTGCAGGATTGTCGTTAAGTATCTCACCGATCTTTACCAGTACCTCGTCACCGCACTGATGTCCGTAGGTATCATTTACATGCTTGAAATCATCTATGTCTCCAAGGGCAAGGGTAAGCTCATTCTTGTCACCGTTCCTCATTTCATACATATAATTTCTTATGTACTGTTCAAGATTTCTTCTGGACTTAAGCTTGGTGAGATCATCATAATCCGTCATGTACTCAAGCTGCTTCGCCTGTTGTTCCATAACCTTATTGTTGTACACCATACTCTGGATCATTATGAGAGTTATTATCACAATGAACATGGAACACATGAACACATTGTAGGTTGATATCTCCTCCACCAGCTTCTCGTTCTTCTCATAAGGATGGTCAGGATACTTTATATCCAGATACCTTATGACTCCAAGAAGTGCCAGAATACCGATATTCACAAATGCGACGACCTTTATCATATTACATGTGCCGTTATACATGTAGAAAACAAATACGGAGATTGCAATGATACTTATACAATACATGTAATAATTGAAACGCCAGCCAAGATATGCACATCCAAACAGGGAATGTACCTGACTTATAAAATAGACATGGGCAATAAAGCTCAGATCATAATTTCTTCTCCAGAGTCCCAGATACAGTATCACATATGCTGATATGGATATTATGTTAGACACCACCATCACATATACTTTATCGTGGGCATAGAAAAATATAGTAGAAAAATGTACTACAATGACCATGATACATATCAATGTCTCCATGGTCCTCAGATCTATAGGTTTATACTCTCTTTTTTTGTTTTGTTCTTCCATGAATTTTCTCCATTGTACACTTCGTAGGACATGCTACACAACATTACACTTAAGTATACCATATATACCTGAAAAATACCATTTATGCGACATTTTCACACGCATTTTCGTCATTTTTATCACATTTTCACTTTACAGGTAAATATTGCTCTTAAGATACTGCCTCACGGCACTGTATATCTTCTTCCCATTGCCACTGCGGGATGCAGCATTCACTATTATATGATACTTCTTCATAATCGGTTATTCCCTTTCCGGTATTCGGGTGTTTAAATGAGTAACAGCAGTCTGCGAAAAATACCACAAGAAGCACAACACATACAGCTGTTGCGAGCCTTTTGTCTATACGTTTATAGAATGCGTCAAGGAGCGGTGCCACCAGATATACCACGGTACAGCCTCCAACGGCAAATACCAGCAGTCCCTCCGCGCATATCCTGCCGTCAAGATTTAAGAAATAGCCGGAATAATCCCACCATTTCTCGCCATTTACAGTTTCAAGGATCCAGGCAGTAAAGTACTCTATAAATCCGCAGAGTACAAATGACACAAGAAATTCAAGCACAGGTCTGTCCCTGAACTTCTTTAAAAGTGTAATGATTATGACACCACCCACTCCGTATATAGGAAGCCACGGTCCATGGGTGAAGCCTCTGTTGATTATCTGTCCGTCGTAATAGATATGGAGCAGTACCTCCCACACCCATCCGGTGATACAGAAGGAGAAAAACAACAGTATTATTGATGTGACGCTGTAGAGCTTCATGTAGTTTATCTGGGTGACCTTGAAATTCTTCAGCTTCTCAGGTATAGGATGAAGCCTTGTAGGATATGCCTGCTGTTCCATCTCTGCTCTGTAGCGGTCTACCCTTACTTTATTTATCCTGTAATCTGCATAGGCATCACTCTCAGCCTGGCTGGCAAGGGATATTCCGAACCACTTGGCCATGAAGCCCCTGACTCCATGGGTGAACACCTCAGGCATATGTCCGATACGTTCCTTAAGTCTCTCGATAGTGGCATACTCTCTGGCTAACAACTCCATAGGAGCCTTTTCAAACAGATACTTATCGTTCATATACCCGGAGCCTGTAAGTCCCCGTTCCTTTGCGTCCTGTCTCAGATTTTTATAGCACTCAGCAAAGTATGCGGTCCTGTATGCATTTGTAAATACGATCCTGGATATGCCAAAGGTCAATACATCAAGGACGAACCAGCCCCAGAAGGTAATATCATTCCAGAAGTACTGCAGCTTATGTCCCTTCATCATTTCCCTGGACAGCTTGATGGCTGTTCTCGGCGGGATCTTGGGATTTTCCGCAACAATATAAGGAACCATGAGATATGAATAGTGCTTGATGGCTATACCTATGATGGTAAGTGACCAGAAGAACTTATACACTGCCAGTACAAACATGGTCACAGCTATGTCAGGCACACATTTTACACGAAATACATAAAGAAATCTCTGATGGGGAACCTTATCATAGCTTACACCCTCAAGAAATATCCTTCGCATGGCAACTCTGTAGACATTCTTGATAAATGCCCAGAAGAAGAACAGCAATACTGCAACTCCGAAGATGAATATTCCTGCCGCTATGCTCTTTGAGCCTGTGATATTTCTGATAGCCACCAGTATGGTTACAAAGAATGATCCGGAAGAAATTCCATTTACCATAGTGGCAAGGACTCCGTTCTTCCTGTCAAGGATCTTGTTCACCGGACTGTCCGGGTCTCTGTTGGCAACGCTCTCATCATAATTCTGTGCCCTTTCCTGATAATCGTCTATCAGGATATCATAGAAATTCTGGTTGTTTATGATGGCACCGTTGTAGCTTATCTGAAGAATACTTATATCATCGCTTGACTGCCTGAACAACTGCAGGGAGCCTGCGAACTCTGTACCTATTATAGCTGCAAAAAAGCAGGCGATTATATATATCAGATGGTGTCTTTTTATGGCACCTCTGGCATTCTTCTTCATCTGTTTTCTTGTTTCCATATTCTCCCCAATCTTCTGATATATTTGTGGCAGTCTGTCCTTAAGCTATAGCTTTAAACTCTGACCGTTATACCGGTGCGGTGGCTTCCTTAAGCCACTCTCTTTCGTCATCCTCAAGGTATGGCGACAGCATAAGATAAACTCTGCGATGATAATCGTTAAGCAGGCAGCGTTCATCTGAGTTGAGCTTTTCCACCAGTATTGCCGATATGTCGTAAGGAACCAGTGTGAGGGTCTCAAAATCGTAGAACTCCCCCATATCTGTCTCCATTGCTTTTCTACACAATATCATATTCTCTGTTCTTATTCCATACTCACCGGCAATATATACTCCCGGTTCGTTAGAGGTGATCATGCCCGGGACAAATGCTGTTCCTGAGCTGTTCTTCTCTCTAGGTCTTATGGCGTTAGGACCCTCATGGACATTTAAAAGGTATCCCACTCCATGTCCCGTACCATGGTTATAATCAAGTCCCAGCCTGTGAAGGGGAGCCCTGGCAAGATGATCCAGGTTCACTCCTGTGGTTCCTGCCTTGAACTTAGCTGCCCCAAGGGCAAGATGCCCTTTTAGCACTGCCGTATAATTAAGCTTCTGCTCATAGGTAAGCTCGCCAAGTGCCACGGTTCTGGTTACGTCCGTGGTTCCGTAAAGGTACTGTCCGCCGGTATCCATAAGGACGAAATTATCCTTACACAGCGGGATATCCGTTTCCTCTGTGGCTTCATAATGGACAATGGCTCCGTGGGCACCGGAGGCTATGATAGGTGCAAAGCTTTCTTCTATAAAGCCTTCCCCTTTCTTCCTGTAATCAAGAAGCTTCTCTGCCACAGACATTTCCGTGATCTCACCTCTGTTAAACTCATCAGATTCATAATTCTTCTTAAGCCAGTATATAAGCTTTGTAAGGGCAATGCCATCAAGCAAATGTGCCTTTCTCTCATTATCTGTCTCTGTAGGATTTTTAACTGCCTTAAGAAGCTTTGAAGGATTGTCGTGATATACAATGCGGGTGTTTTTATTTATAGCTGATATAAGAGCCACGTTGACTGTTGCCTTATCAACCAGTACCACAGTGCCCAGGTCTTGCTTCTTTAAGTCATCGTAGACCTGATCGTAATCCCTTAATTCCACATTGTCCTCTGCCAGTACCGCAGCCACCTCTGTATCAACTATGCTCCTGTTGATATAGAGAACTGCCTTATCCTCATAAATTACAGTATATGCCAGTGCCACCGGATTATAGCTTATATCTCCTCCGCGGATATTGTATATCCATGCAATATCATCAAGGGAAGCTATCAGATGCGCATCAGCCCCGGCCTCCTTCATAGCCATCCTTACGGTTGCCAGCTTGTCTGCTGTCTTCATGCCTGAGTACTTCTCAGGAAGGATCCACACCTTCTCGGCACTCATGGCAGGCCGGTCATTCCATATCACCCCAACAAGATCTATGTCATCTATCATATTTATCTGTCTGTCCTTAAAGGCTGCCATGATCATATCCCGGAAGCCGGCACTTACAGTCCTTCCGTCATAGGCTATAACACCGCCGTCACCTACATGCTCTGACAGATATGCAGGTATGTCCGGAACCCCTGCCACTCCCTGTCTGTACAGTTCTATCCCTGTGCCTTTAAGCTGTTCCTCAGCCTGTAAGAAATATCTTCCGTCAGTCCAGAGCACAGCCTCATCTGCCGTTATGACTACGCTTCCTGCAGAGCCGTCAAAGCCGGACACATACTGGCGGCACTTGAAATAATCTCCCACATACTCAGAGCCGTGAAAATCATCCGACCTGATAATGTATGCATCTATGCCTCTCTCCTTCATAAGTTGTCTTATGCTGTCCACACGCTGTCTGTTTTTATTACCAACTTTTTCCACCATAATAATTATACTCTCCTGTATCCTCTTCACGGCTTCTGTTATGTGCCTTTGTGCCGTCTCTTATTATATCCTCTATCTGCTTCTCAGAAGGATCCTGCTCAGTGGTATCCTCACCTTCACCCGACCGGGTATCCTCCTCGGTCTCATCACCAGTGCTGTCCTGATCTTCGTCACTGTCCGATCCACTCTGTCCCTGCTCCTGCTGGTCTTTAAGCTTCTCAAGGATCCGTTCTAACTCATCCTTAAGCTCCTGGGCTGTGCTGTCATGACCGTTCTCATCATTCTTGTGGGCACAGCCATCCTCACAGAGAAGGTCTATGCAATCATTAAGCAGATCTATGGTGTCGCTTAAATCCGCCTCCTGCACATTATCGAAATTCACCGGTGCGATCTTCGCCAATACAAGATTTACCTTTATGGCACACTCCTCACCGTCAGGCACCGGATATGACAGAGCCTTGTTGTACTCGTCTGCGGCATTACTGTATTTGTAACTGTCATAATACTCATTTCCCTTGTTATAGTGATATTTGTATAACTGAAGGAATACGCTTACCGCAGCTATGGCAAGCACCAGCACAACAGCCACACCTATCAGTACCCATTTTCTTATTCGTTTTTTTCTCTTAAGCTGTTTGTCTTCTTTTATATTACTCATATCTTTCATAGTCACCTTAGTGTCTCCGCTTATTTACGATGGCAATGATCACCTCTGTAAGCAGCATAGCTGCAAGGGCAAATGCGAAGAAATAATATATATCAACGGAGCCCTCTATGGTCTCCTCAACTGTCCTTACGGTGTTCTTGTCTGTGGCACTGTCCTTCTTCACCGCCTCAAGAACACTGTCTATACTCTCGGAGCTGTCCATGTGCACATAATCTATGCCAAGATCACCTGCGATCTGCTTGAGATTTCCCTCATCAAGCTTAGAAATGGCATTCTTGTAAGGGTAATCACTCTTATCCTGCACATATTCATAGGTATCGTCGTAAGTGTTCTTTATCTTCATGGCAGCCCCCTCTGTAGTTCCGTATCCAAGAACCGCACCGCCGCCTACATAGTCCTTAAGGTCACTGTAAGAACCAAGGATACTATCGTCTGTGATCTCACCGTCGCTTATGAAGAACACAATGGTCTTCCTGCCGTATTTGCTCTCTGCTGATGAAAGTATCTCCTTCATCATCTCCTTAGGAGTATTGAGGGAGCTTCCCCTTGCATAGAAATCCTCTATAGGATACAATGCCTCGATACAGTTCCTTATATGTCCCGAATCACTGGTAAACGGAGAGCTGATTATAGGGGTATTGTTAAAGGAAAGCACTGAGTAATTGGCGTCTCCCAGACTGTCTATTATATAGCTGCAGTCCTTCTTCACATCCTCAAGCCTTGCCTCGTCATCCCTGCCATCCAGTGCCAGCATACTTATGGTGTCATCCACCACAAACAGCACGTTCACGTCCCTCACCTGTCTTCCGGTCTTGTATGTCTTTCCCGGAAGCATAGGTCTTAAATTTATGGCAAATACCAGTATTACTATTATTATCTGTCTTACAAATGCCCATCTGCCCCTGCGTTTCATGATCAGCATGACAACACACAGGATAGCCATGAGCCATATAGGTATAATCGGATTAATTATCATTGTCTGTCATTCCCTGATGGCACATTAGTCCATCCATAATTTATTTTCTTAATATCCTTGAAGTACCAAAGTACAGCATAAGCACACCCACCAGCAATACAAAGGCTGCAAATGGCTTGTCTGTATCCACCACATAGGAATCTCCCTCCAGCATGTTCACGCTCCGGTTGTGTATGTCCTGAACGATCTGCTCAAAGGTTCCCGATTCCTCTTCGAGATAAAATCTTCCTCCGGTGCTCTCCACCGCCGCTTTCATCTCCTTCTTATCTGCGTTCTCCATGATCTTCGTGCCTATTCCGAACACCACCACGTTCCTCTTCTTACAGAGCTCCGCTGCGTCGGTAAGGGGTACTATCTCATCACCGTACACATCATTGTCTGTGGTGTATATAACTAATTTCTCTCTGTCTGCGTCCGCCTCGGAATCGGAGAAGCTGTAGACCGCACCTGCCAGTCCGTCTCCAACCAGTGAGCTTCCTCTCTCTTCATTTCCGATAAGTGTACCGTCAGAGATAAAACTCAGCCAGTAGTAGGAATCTGATTCCCATGGTGTTATCCAGGTCTCGGTATATTTTTTTCTTACCGCCAATCCCTGCTTAATGCCCTCAAGCTGTTCTATGATAAATTCATAATCATCTGTAAGGGGAGACACCAGTACCGGTGAGGTATTGAATATCACTATGCCAAACCTCTCGCCCTTAAGATTTCTTACTGTATTTATAAGCTCATCTATAAGGCTGTTGTTAAGGTCATCAACGGAGGTTGATATATCAAGGCACAGTATGATATCTCTGGCATACTGCTTCTCATTTACCTCAGTTTCCGTATGGGGTCTTGACGCCAGCACCATACAGCTTAAGAAAGCCAGCACCAGGGTTACAAATGCCCCTGTACTTATGACCTTATATAATCTCTTTCTCTTTTTCAGATACTCATTGTCCTTTATGAATGCCATTCCATAGCTTCTGAGTCCGCCGTTATATTTCTCTTTTTTATGCCTGCTTAACACGAACGCAGCTATGGCTGCCACGGAAATAACTATTCCGGCGATCAGGACAAATAAATATTTTATATCCATTTCTGTATCACCCATTTAGTTTCTTTTACTGTCCTGTCCACATCCCCGACACTCTGTCTGGGGAACTCTGCCTGGTAGTAATTTTCTATAAGTTCTGCCAGGGATACCATGGTACTCATCTGTTTTAGATCAGACAGGGTACATCTGATGACAGGAACACCTGTATAGGCTGTCACAAAGCCTCTGACACATAAACTAAGCTTCTGATAGCACTTTCTTATGCTGAGCCTGCCGTTCCTGTACTCACTGTATATGCTGTCGATCCTGCCCAGATACTCACCTCTTAAGGACTCCTTCTCAGCAGGAGTAAGGGGCTTTTTCACGGTACCGGCCCTGGTCTTTTTCTTTTCTATCAACTTTTTTACTATCAGGAAGATAATAGGACAGATCACTATAAGCCCCACTGCTATGTAAGGCCATATCCAATATGCCATATCCTCCTGTAATGTAACTGTTACGTCCATATCTGTTCCTCGTTGTTCTGTTCTTGTCAGCTGCCAAGTCGGTGGCGTTCAAGAAGCTCACTTACTGCCGCACCAAGTCCCGACACACTATGGACTATGGTGTTGGTTATGCCAAGTCTGTTAAGCTTTCTTCCATTTACCGACTCAAGCTCGGCACGTTTCTCCTTAAGAAGCCTGTTAAGTTTTTTATCCATAAGGAAGAAATCATCCATATACGAATCCTGGAGCATGTCATACAGCTTATCACCCTCAAGGGATACATCGCTGACAGTGATAAACATTACGTCACAGGCTGCCTTAAGCCGTTTCAGGTTCTGCTCCGAGATCTCGTAAGCTCCCTCAAGATCGGTTATTATCACCACGATCATCCTCTTCTTAAGATTTCTGACCATGTAATCTATGGTGTCGTTCATGCTTGAACGATTGTCCTCCTTAACGGTGTGATCGTAGCCCTCAAGGATACGCTCCACATTTGCCATGCCTGTCTTCAAGGGCATGTAGGATACGCTTTCACCTCCGGAATAAAGGGCACCTATATAATCATTGTTATGATTTACGAAATACGCCATTGTTCCGGCACACATGAGAGCCACATCCTTCTTCTCCTCAAGAGCAGAGCTTGCCGCAAGCATACGCCTGTTGGTGTCCAGCACAAACAATACATTGTGCTTCTTCTCAGCTATATACTGTCTCACAAGAAGTCTTCTGCTGCGGCTTGACGCCTTCCAGTCAATGTCATTTACCTCGTCGCCCATGACATATTCCCTAAGCTCATCAAACTCCATGCTCTTGCCCTTAAAAAGGGACTCGTATGTGCCCTCTAGGACATTTCCGCTTTTATAGTCTGTTTTTATTACTTCTCTTCTGGTAAGGTTTGCCTGAACTCTTGCCATGTAATTCATTTTCATGGTGTCTGCACTGCTCCTACGATCGCGTCTACTATCTTCTCTTCCTCTATGCCGTCTGCTATGGCTGCATAGTTAAGGGTTATCCTGTGTCCAAGGACCTCATGCCTGAACAGCTTCACATCATCCGGTGTGCAGTAATTCCTGCCGTTTATAAGGGCACTTGCCTTTGCAGCCTCCATAAACGCTATGGCTGCTCTGGTGCTGGCACCCATGGATACATACTGGGCAAGATTAGCCGGAAGCACCTTGTTCACCTGTCTTGTTGCCTGAACTATGTTGATTATATACTTCTTGATGGAGTCATCCATGTACACACGCTTTCTTAACTGCTGCATGTACTGTATCTCCTCTATGCTGGCAACTGCCTGCGGCTTGTCAAATACATCCGCCTCTATCCTGTTAAGTATCTCCAGCTCACTCATGGCGTCCGGATAATCTATCTTACACTTAAGTAAAAATCTGTCCTGCTGGGCCTCGGAAAGCACATATGTACCCTCCTGCTCAATAGGGTTCTGGGTAGCCATGACCACGAATACCTCCGGCAGCTCATATCTTGTTCCGCCTATGGTTATCTCCCTTTCCTGCATTGCCTCAAGCATGGCACTCTGGGTCTTGGCACTGGATCTGTTGATCTCGTCCAGCAATACGAAGTTGGCGTATACAGGACCAAGCTTATTCTCAAAGCTGTTGGTGGTCATGTTAAAGATCTGTGTTCCTATGATATCACTTGGCAGCAGATCCGGGGTACACTGCACCCTTGAAAAGCTTCCGTTTACAGCCTCGGTCATAACCCTGGCGGCTGTGGTCTTGGCAAGTCCCGGAACGGACTCCATAAGCACATGTCCGTTTGATATCATTGCAGCCAGTATGCTTATACCTATCTTTGGCTGGTTGACCACCTTGCTGTTATAGTAGCTCATTATCTTCTTGACTATGGTTCTGGCATTTTCAAGATCTGCGTCTGTTATCCCCTGAAAGCCATTTTCATTATTTTCCATTATGTTCTGTCTCCTTACATTTTCCTCTATATCGGATATGATCTATCCTGATCAGATAACATTTACCTGACAGCTTCTCATGGTATCAAGTGCCGCCCTGTGGCTTTCGGGAGTAACCCCTGCACAGCATGAGGAATCCACGGTAACATTTATCTCCGGGTAGACAGCCTTGATCAGCAGTGCGTTTGAAACCACACATATATCGGTGCAGAGTCCCACAAGCTCCACCTCTTCAAGATCGAAGTCACCCCAGCCGGTATACCCGAAGGTATTCTTGTTGACGTATGTGGCATTCTCCACCTCAAGGCCTTCCCTGATCTCCCAGCCCTTTGTTCCCTCTATACAGTGAGGAACAGGAAGGTGTTTTCCTTCATTTGTCTCAAGGTAATCATCGTAATGGGTGTCTCTGGTAAATATTATCTCGCCACCGTTTTCACTGTACGCCCTGATCTTATCCTTAACATTATCAACGATGGCTGCCGCCTCGGGCGTTCCCAGGGCTCCATCTATGAAATCATTCTGCATATCCACAACTATCAATGTTTTTCTCATAATTATATATAGCCGGATGACTACACCCGGCCTGCCTTTCCTTTTATTTACTGTTCTGTAGGGAATACTACTGTGAGCATGAACTTGAAGTCCTCCTCACCATATACTGCGTGCATGATATTTGCAGGCATAACAAGAGACTCACCTGCATGGACCAGGTGCTCTACCCCACCTACAGTAAACTTGCCTGTGCCCTCAAGTACATTTACAAATGCGTCGCCGATGGAATCATGGGCTCCGATCTCCTCACCCTTGGCAAATGCAAATAATGTCACGCTCACATACTTATTCTGGGCAAGGGTCTTGCTGACTACCTGTCCCGGAAGTGTCTGTACCTGATCTGTAAGCTTAATAACCTTCTCATGTTCAATATTCTTAATAAATGCCATTTCTATATTCCTCCTGTTATCTTCATCTGATCATTCTATTATTACATAAATTCTTTTCCATTATATCATGAACTTCGTTCATGATCGCCATTCGCCGCTCCCGATGAATAAGCTGTGCTTATTCCCGCTCGCTAACACTCATTATATCATCAAATTATAAAAAATTCTGCGGAGATTTCTTTAAGTTTTCCGTAATCCTCCACAGCTATGATATCTGCGTCCTCCACGGCTCTTCTGTCTCCAAGGGAAAGATACCACACCGGAAGTGTCCCTGCCTTCTTCGCTCCAAGAATGTCCTTCCTGTAACTGTCTCCTATATACATGACCTCCTCAGGCGGCAGCCCAAGCTTGTTTAATGCCATGTTGAATATCCTTGTGTCAGGCTTCTCAACACCGGCTTCTTCACTGGTGGTCATGTAGTCTATATAACCGCTTATGCCAAGCCTCTCAAGCTTTCTGAACTGTATGTGGGCTGTCATGTCGGTACATATCTCTGTTTTTATACCCAGATCTTTAAGGTACTTAAGGAAGTCCAGGGCTCCCGGAAACAGTTCTATCCTGTTAAGGAAATCGTTCCAGAAGTAGTCATATATGTCTATGGCATACTTAAATGGGGATACCCCAAGTATCTCAAGCATTTTCTGTATATACAGTACCCTGTTGTGCTGGGCAGCCATATCCCAGGATGAAAGCTGCTCTTTTATGGTCTCCCTGCCCTTGTAAAATGCGTCCCTTACCACCCGACTGTCCATGTGCAGAAGTTCATCTGCCACATACTCCGCCGTAGCGTCTATGGACTTATGGTCATTGTGGAGACAATCATACAGTGTATCATCAAGATCAAATATTACTGCTTTTATCATTCCGGTTCTCTGCTCCTTAGTCCTCTGTGATATTATTTCCTGTCATCAGCTTATTCTCTGCCTCAAGTTTCATTCCTGCCCTGAGCTTCTTCAGATAGTTCTTTCCGTCGCCAACACCCACGTTGTATAGTGCCTGAAGCTTCGCCGGATCAGTTTCAGTCTTCTTTATCTTAACCTTTCTTGAAGGCCTTAAGACTGTGGCAGTCCCTGCCTTCTCAAGCCTGTTAAGCCTGTCCATCTCACCATTATACATTATGTGCCTGTCGGCAACCGCCCGGGCAAATGCAGGAAATCTCCTCCTGTACTTAAGTGCCACCAGCAGCTTGTTAATAGGCTTCTTCACATAGCCCGGATCCTTTGTGAGCACCACGACCAGTCTGTCGTATCCAAGCTTTAACATGTACTCATAAGGGATACTGTCTGCTATGGCTCCATCCAGGTAAAGCTTATCTCCGATCTTAACCGGCAGTGACACAAATGGCATGGAGCCTGAAGCACGAAGCACATCCATCTGCTTAAACACATCCTTTACCCGGATATATTCCGCCCTGCCTGTCTCCACATTGGTAACAACCGCATAAAAAGGCACCTTTGACTTCTTATAAGTTGCATTGTCAAAGGGATCCAGCTTTCTCGGAACCCGCTCATAGGCATACTTTGTATCTATGATGTTTCCGGTCTTTAACAGTGGGAGAAGTCCCATATAGTTCCTGTCCCTGTTAAACCTTTTGTTGTATCTTATAACTCGTCCCGGCTGCTTTGAAAGGTAATTCACCCCAAACAACGCACCTGCCGAAACTCCTATTATTCCGTCAAACTCCAATCCTGCCTTTGCAAATACATCAAGGACTCCGGCGGTATACATGCCTCTCATGGCACCGCCCTCAAGAACCAGAGCCGTCTTTAATTTTTCCAAATCAACACCTCTTTTCCCAAACATCAACCTGTTTAAAATTTAAGTTTTCTCCTTATAAAACATGAGAGGAACAGACTGCCTCCTGCTCCTCCCGTGTATGAATATCCATGTTTATTTGTCATAATATGTACCCTGCTCAGGATACACCATATATTCTGCCGTTGTGGTAGTTCCGGCATATATCTCCACCACATTGTTCTCAGGATACACCACTATGCTGAAGGTATCACCCTTAAGATCTCCGTAGCTTACACTGTAGTTCTTATAATCATAATCCTTAAGATTTGCCTTAACCGTATCTGCAAATTCCGTGTCAGAGTCAAGTATCTCCTTCCATGTGGTCTCGTACTTGCTCTGGGCACCGGATACCTGCTTGAAGCTGGCATTTCCCGATTCACTCTGGAACACCTTGTAAAGTGCCTGTGCAATGTGGGTTGTGTTATCTATATCATCTGTTCTCCTGCCGGCACTTGTGCTGCTGCCACCGCTTAATCTAAAGATGATCAACACCACCAACGCAAGAACAACCACCGTAGCGGAAGCCAATATGATACGTTTTCTCCGAATGGCCTTGCGTCTGGCTGCAAGTCTTGCAGCTCTGCCACGGGTTGTCGGGCTTCCTGATCTGTTATCCCTGCTCTGCTCATACACCGGTCTTTTTACATCTTTTCTTCCGGCACCGGTATTTTTCACAGTGCTTTCCTTTCTCCCCTCTGCCATGACCGTTCCTCCTAGCTTCTTCTTCTGCCGTTACCCTGAACGATAAGCACAAGTCTTAAGAGCTGTAAGATCGATGTGAACAGTGCAGCCACATATGTCATTGCTGCCGCTGAAAGAACCTTCTTTGCTCCGGTAAGCTCCTCACCGCCTAATATTCCGTTGCCGTCAAGGATCTTTATGGCTCTCTTTGAAGCGTCAAACTCCACAGGGAGTGTGATAAGCTGGAATAAAACAACGCCTATAAACAGGATTATACCTAACTCTGCCAGAGGCATTCTTCCTAATATTATTCCAAGTAATATAAGAGGCCATGAAAGCCATGAACCAAAACGTGCCACAGGAACTGAAATGGACCTTAAGGTAAGCGGGCCGTAATCTACCTGGTGCTGGATGGCGTGTCCGCATTCATGGGCTGCAACCCCAAGAGCCGCAACAGATGTGGCATTATACACGCTGTCAGAAAGTCTCAGTACCTTCTCGTTGGGAGAATAATGGTCTGTAAGATTACCGCTTATCCTCTCTATGGTCACATCATAAATACCTGCACTCTGGAGTATCATCTCTGCCGCCTGTCTGCCGGTTATATTCCTGCTGTTCCTTACCTTGCTGTACTTTTTAAATGTACTGTTTACATTCCATGACGCAATAGCACTTATTATTGCACCGATTATAACAAGAATGTATGTGGAATCGTAAAATAAACTATGATAAAACATGTTCATTCCTCCTTTTCTCTGCAAATATCATCTATTGATTACCGTATCTCTTCCCTGATCTTTTAATCAAATATCATTTCATTACAGATATGATCATCACTTTAAAAATCCGTTGATGATCTGCTCCTCAGCCTCTGCCTCTGTAAGTCCGAGAGTCATAAGCTTTGTAAGCTGCTCTCCTGCGATCTTGCCGATGGCTGCCTCATGTATAAGGGCTGCGTCGATATTATTTGCCTGGAGCTGTGGAACAGCCAGTATCTTTGCATTGTCCATAATGATAGCGTCACATTCTGAATGGCCTGAGCAGGCTGCATTTCCATCTATCTTGGCGTCAAACTTCTGATATGAGTTATCCCTTGCAACCGAACGTGAAACCACGTCTGCACTGGAGCCTTCGCCATTTAGCTGTACCTTGTATATGCTGACTGCCGACTGGTCACCGTGAGTCATAAGACGCTCTCTTACCACCAGTGACGCTCCGGCTGCAAGCTCTGCCCTGGTATCCCTTACCGTTGAGTCAACACCCTTTATCTGAACCATCTCCATCTCCATGGATGATCCCTCTTCCATGTAAACCTCGGTTCCCGGATTAAGTATCCTCTTTCCTGTACCGTCACCCTCGCCATAATGCTTCTCAACATACTTAACGTGAGCATTCTTTCCTACATAGAAGCGGTGGACTCCATCATGCTGTGAGTCCTGGTTGCCACAGTTGTGTATGCCACAGCCTGCAACAATGACCACATCTGAATCTTCTCCGACGAAGAAATCATTGTATACCACTTCCTTTATTCCTGTCTTGCTTATAACAACAGGGATATGGACACTTTCATTCTTTGTTCCCGGCTTGATCTTTATATCTATGCCCGAACCGTCTTCCTTTGAAACAATGTCAATATTTGCAGTTGTATTTCTTGCTGCCATCCTGCTGTTGGCACGGATGTTGTAAGCTCCTATGGGAACCTCATGGAGGTCTGCTACTTCTTCAAGAATTCTCTTCTGAATTTCGTCTATCATTACTGATTACCTCCCTTGTCAAATACTGAACAGTTTCCTACTGCTGCCGATGTTCCGAGGATCGTCGGAAGTATCTCATCCTTTGTGCCATGCTTCACGATCTTACCATCTGCCAGGACCACGATCTCATCTGCAATATCAAGGATCCTCTCCTGATGGGAGATAATGATTATAGAGCCATTTATGGTCTCTCTCATATGCTCAAATACACTTATGAGATTTTTGAAGCTCCACAGATCTATTCCTGCCTCCGGCTCATCAAAAAGTGATAACTGTGTGCCTCTTGCAAGAACAGTTGCGATCTCTATCCTCTTAAGCTCGCCGCCTGAAAGGCTGGCATTGACCTCACGCTCAATATAATCCTTGGCACAAAGTCCCACCTCTGAAAGGTACTTGCACGCCTCTGCCACGGAAAGTCTGCTCTTGGCTGCGATCCTTAAAAGGTCTATTACCCTTATTCCCTTAAAACGTACAGGCTGCTGGAAGGCATAGCTTATTCCTGCATTTGCCCTGTCAGTGATGGACATATGGGTTATGTCCTCGCCGTTAAACAATATCTGTCCCGATGTAGGCGTCTCTATTCCTGCAATGATCTTGGCAAGAGTGGATTTGCCGCCTCCGTTCGGTCCTGTTACCACAACAAACTTCCCATCATCTATCTTAAGACTCAGGTCCCTGATTATCTCCTTCTGTCCCTTATCGTCATCCACATTGAATGACACGTTTCTTAGTTCAAGCATTTAAAAGCCTCTCCCTATCTGTTATTTATCGAATCATCTGACTAGTATATTATACCCAAATATAGCAGATTAACAAGTTTCCTGTATACATTTATATCTAAAATTATTATAAATAAATGATTTGTATGCCCTCATTATTATTTCTGTTGACAAGACTTCACATTTCTTGTATTGCTGATGGCTTCACCGAAAAACCTGCGGCTGCTCCATGTCAGCCACAGGTTTTCTTTAATTTCTTTTAATTTAGTTTCTTTTAAAATTCCACCTTCATTGTGGTTCCCACTCCCACTGCACTGTCAAGGGAGATCTGGGCGTCGTGAAGCTCCACGATATGCTTTACAATGGCAAGTCCAAGGCCTGTACCTCCTGTTGCCTTTGATCTGCTCTTGTCAACTCTGTAAAATCTTTCAAATACTCTGTCCTGCTCGGATACTGGTATTCCTATTCCGTCATCCTTCACCAACAAAGTAGGCCTTTCTCTGTTTAAGACCATTATGGTCACATGTCCGCCGGGATTATTATATCTGATGGCGTTCTGGGCAAGGTTCTCAATAAGCTCCCTGATCATGTCACTGTTACCGTGAATGTTACAGTGCTCACCGGTAAGCTTGATATTTACCTTCCTGCTCTCTGCACTCACTGTCAGATTGCCCATGCACTCCTCTGCAACATCATATAAGTCTATGCTCTCGTACTTCGGCTCCTTCTTGCTCCTGTCAAGCTCTGACAATCTGATGATGTCACTTATAAGTGCCAAAAGTCTTTCAGAATTTTTTCTGATCTCCTGATAAAAATGCTTCTCCTGCTCCTTTCCAACCATGCCATTTTCAAGGAGCTCTGCATAGCCTGATATGGCGGTAAGAGGAGTCTTTAACTCATGGGATACATTTGCAGTGAAATCCTGTCTTGCCTTAGCCGCCGACAGTATGTCCGCATGCTGCTTCCTTATGGTATCCACAAATGGCTTAAGCTCCTTATACGGCGTTCCTGTGCTTACATCCTCTATATTCTCTGCCATCTTCTCAATAGGACTGATAAGCTGCTTTGTAAGCATATGGGACAGAGCAATGCAAATGGCAACTATGACCAGTATGATGATCAATATAAGTGGAACCGTTGTGGTAGACACAGCCCACATGCTCTCCGCATCTGTTGCCACTCTGAGCACCGTTCCGTTGTCCAGAAGTGTTGCATAATAAAATGTATTTTTCTTCATCGTATCCGACTGTCTCATGATCTCGCCGGTACCAGTCTCAAACGCTTCCTTTATCTCCGGTCTGTCTGCATGATTATCAAGCTCCTCAGCTCCTGCATCATTGTCATACAACACCGTTCCGTCAGCAGCTATCCAGGTAACTCTGAGCTCATCTATATCCGTTGAAAGATCTATGTCATCCGTGTCTATGTTCACTGACTCAAAATATTTCGTATCCTTAAGAAGCTTGGCACTGACAGACAGATCATGCCTTATCTGCTTCTTGAACAGACCATAATATACAACTGTAATTCCTATCATGGTGGCAAGTATCGCAAGTATGGCGATGACCACCAGCCTGAGATTTATCTTTTTCTTCATCCTGTCCCTTAACCTACCTAATCACATACACCGTTCCACGATATTCCCTGGAACAAAATCACCCGGTAACATATATTACTCTATAACGTACCCAACATTTCTTATGGTCCTTATCCTGCTGCCGTAACCACCAAGCTTCTGTCTCAGGGTCTTGATATGCATATCCAGAGTTCTTGACTCACCCTCATATGCCATTCCCCAGATGTGATCCATTATGGTGTCACGGGCAAGAACGATCCCTTTATTTATAAGAAGATACTGGAGCAGCTCATATTCCTTAAAGGTAAGCTCCACAATATTATTTGCAATGGTAACCTCATGCTTGTCATTGTTAAGCACCAGCTCATCTAAGGTAAGCACCTTAACCTCCTCCGGCTCGGTCCTTCTAAGCAGTGCCTTAACTCTTGATATAAGCTCCATAACCGAGAACGGCTTCTTAATATAATCATCGGCTCCGTCCTCAATTCCCTTTACCAGATCAAGCTCCGTGGTCTTGGCTGTAACCATGATGACCGGTATCCTCTTGGTATCTCCGTTCTTTCTAAGCTTCCTTACGATCTCATTTCCGCTTTCATCAGGAAGCATTATGTCTAAGAGGCAGAGATCCGGTACTATATCATCAAGCTTCTTAAAGAAGCTCCTGGCGTCAGGAAATCCCAGAACCTTATGTCCCGCATTCTTAAGGGCAAATTCCTCTATTTCCCTGATACTTTCATCATCTTCTACAATATATATAAGTGCCATAGCTTCCTCCTGTTTTGTATTTCAAATATGGCTTTCACGGCTTAAACCTGTTATGCCATAATATTACCATCATTCTTCTTAAATTGATACTTATTTATAAGTTCCTGATACTCTTCATCAAATGCCTTTCTCTCGCTGTCAGAGAAATTCTTAAAATACTCATGAGTATTATAGGCATTATCATATATGGTTATCATCTCAACTGCTATGTTGGAGCAATGATCCGATACTCTCTCCAGACCTGTCAGCACATCCTCCAGGATAAAGCCCATCTCAATGGTACATTTGCCCTTCTGGAGACGCTTGATGTGACGCTTCTTAATACGCTTTAAGAGGCTGTCGATGGTTTCCTCAAGAGGCTCCACATGGGTTGCCAGCTCCACATCCTCCTTGCAGAAGCACTCGGTAGTAAGAGCACATATATCTCCCACGGCCCGGCTCAGCACATTCACCTCGTCCTTGGCATTCTTTGAAAATGACAGTCCCTTGGTGTGTATCTCTTCTGCCGACTTCACAATATCCAGAGCATGATCCGATATCCTCTCCAGATCACTTATACTGTGGAGTATGATGGACAGGCTCTGACTGTCCTTAGTGGATATGTTCTTACTGGATAACTTGACCAGATACGAACCGAGCACATCCTCGTAGCTGTCTACCAGGGTCTCTATGTTGGTTACCCGCTTTACCTTTTCCGCATCGTATTCATTTAACACTTCAAGGGCAACAGTGATACCTTCCTTTGTAACCTCTGCCATATCATGAACCTTCTGTCTGCATAACTCCATTGCAAATGCAGGACGTTCAAGAAATCTTTCATCTATTGTAACTGCAGGGATCTCAGTTTCCTTAACCTCATCCTTGTGCCTGCCATCCGGTATAGTAAGCTCTGCAAGTCTTACTAACTTGTCAGCAAAAGGATAGAATACAATGGTTGCACCTATATTGAACAAACTGTGTATTACTGCAATTCCTGCTGTATTTGCCGCTGTTCCAAGGAAAGCAAAATGTACAAATGTGTTAATGCTGTAGAACACTGTCATAAATATGATAGTTCCTATAAGGTTGAAATAAAGATGTATCATAGCTGCTCTCTTGGCATTCTTTGAAGCACCTATGGATGATATTATTGAAGTAACACAGGTTCCGATATTCTGTCCCATTATTATAGGAAGTGCCACCGCATAAGGTACAGTTCCTGTGATACACAGTGCCTGAAGTATACCAACAGACGCTGATGAACTCTGTATTATGGCTGTAAGTATGGCACCTGCCGCCATGCCAAGTACAGGATTTGAGAATGCTGTAAGGAAGCTTGTGAAGGCTGCGTTGTCAGATAATCCTGAAACAGAGCCGCTCATCATCTCCATTCCGAACATCAGCACTGCAAATCCGATAAGGATGGTTCCCACATCTTTCTTTTTGGAGCCTTCCTTTGTTACCATGATAAGGATTATGGCTATAATGGCGATAACCGGTGAAAAGGATGAAGGCTTAAGAAGCTTAAGCCATATGGCGTCTCCCTGTATTCCTGTCAGGGAAAGGATCCATGAGGTCATTGTAGTACCAATGTTGGCACCCATGATTATACCTACCGCCTGTCTCAGGTTCATGATACCTGAATTAACAAAACCTACAACCATGACCGTTGTGGCTGATGAGGACTGTATAACAGCTGTAACTCCCGCACCAAGCAATACCGCTGCCAACCTCTTTGATGTGAGTCTCTGGAGTATGCTCTCCATCTTACCGCCTGCCATCTTGGACAATCCGTCTCCCAAAGTACTCATTCCGTAAAGGAACAGTGCCAGGCCTCCTAATAAATTCAACACACTAAAAATATCCATACCTTTCTTCTCCTATAAAATAGAATTTTCTTTCTCATTTGTCATGACCCATGATAATGATGTGAAGTAAAAAGTATGGATGTCTTTGTGTAAAATCTGTGTAAAAAATTTTACATTGAATTTATTTAATTTTTAATTTGTGAGAAAAATTTTTATATTAAATATACCTAAATATCAAGCTTGTCATCTGCTGTCTGTAATGAGTAGATAACCCACTCGGCAATGTTGGTGGCGTGATCGCCGATCCTTTCAAAATACTTGGCAACCATGAGAAAATCTGCCGCTTCCTCTCCTGCATTAGGATTGTTGCGGATATGGGCGATGATATCATCCTTAACCTGATTAAAGAGTTCATCCACCACATCGTCATGCTCGATGACCTTTCTTGCCTTCTCTCTGTCTCTCTCAACATAGGCCTCAATGCTGTGATTAAGCATCATGACCGTCTCTGTTGCCATCCTGCCTATGTGATCGAAATTCACTTTTATATTGTTCTTGGCAAGAAATACTGTTATCTCTGATATGTCTGCCGCATGGTCTCCGATCCTTTCCATATCGGTAACCATCTTAAGTGCTGCTGTGATCGTCCTCAGATCCCTGGCTACCGGCTGCTGCTCAACTATAAGATTAAAGCATATGCTCTCTATCTTCTTCTGTGCACGATCCACCTGCTCGTCTCCCGCCATGATCTTCTTTGCCAGCTCTATGTCGCCGTTATTCAGGGCTTCTACTGTCTTAGAAATAGACTTTTCTATCATTATGCCCATGCTAATCATCTCGTTATTAAGTTCAACAAGCTGCTCATTAAATTTATTTCGCATGAAATTCCCTCCTGCTATCTACTGGCACGCTCACAAAGTAATTGCGTGCTTTATTTTAACCAAATCTACCGGTGATATAGTCTTCTGTTCTCTTGTCATGTGGGAACTTGAATATGGAATTTGTATCACCATACTCAACCATCTCACCAACAAGGAAAAATGCAGTATAGTCTGACACTCTGGCAGCCTGCTGCATATTATGAGTAACCACCACAACAGTATATTTCTTCTTAAGCTCCTCCATAAGATCCTCGATCTTAGTGGTAGAAATAGGGTCAAGGGCGGATGTAGGCTCATCCATCAATAACACCTCAGGCTCTACTGCAAGTGCCCTTGCAATGCAAATCCTCTGTTGCTGGCCTCCTGACAAGCCCAACGCTGATTTCTTCAGTCTGTCCTTAACTTCATCCCAGATAGCAGCACCTCGTAAGCTATCCTCCACAATTTTATCAAGGCTCTTCTTGTCCTTAATTCCGTGGACACGGGGACCGTAAGCTATATTGTCATATATACTCATTGGGAATGGGTTAGGCTGCTGGAATACCATGCCTACCTTCTTCCTTAAAATGGTGGTATCAACATTTTTACCATATATATCTTCACCATCCAGCTTGACTGTTCCTGTGATCTTTACATTATCCACAAGATCGTTCATTCTGTTTAAGGTCTTTAAGAAGGTGGATTTACCACATCCTGAAGGTCCTATAAACGCTGTGATGGCATTTGCCTTTATATCCATATTTACGCCCTTTAATGCATGATTTTCGCCGTAATACAGATGAAGATCCTCCACAAGTATCTTTGTATTATCCATAAAAAATTAATCCTTTCTGCTGACATCAAAATGTCTTGTAAGCGCCTTGGTGCTTATATTTATCAGTAAAACTATCACCAGAAGCACCACAGCGATTCCGAATGCTGTATCAAAGTCTCCCTCGCTGGTAGCTGAGAGATACATCTGTATGGTAAGTGTACCGCCTGACTGGGTAGGCTTTCTAAGGAGCTGCTCAAAAGTCTGTGGCAGAAGCTTGGCACTTCCCGCTGTAAGTAACAGTGCCGCAGACTCTCCCACGATCCTTCCTATGGCAAGGATCACACCGGTGATGATACCCGGCATTGCACTCGGTATCAGTATGGTACGGATCATATGCCATTTGCCGGATCCAAGTCCTATGGCTCCGCTTCTGTAGCTTGCAGGCACAGTCTTTAATGCCTCCTGGGTATTTCTCGTAATAAGTGGCAGTATCATGAGTATCAAGGTAAATGAACCTGCTAAAAGAGAATATCCAAGCTTTAACTTCTCTACGAAGAACATCATACCGAAGAGACCGAATATGATGGATGGTATGCCTGCCAGTGTTTCTGTGGCATACTCGATTATGCTTACCAGCTTTCCGGGCTTTGCATACTCGTTAAGATATATGGCTGACCCTATTCCTATAGGAGTGGCGATCACCATGGTTATCAGTATTATGATAAGGGTATTAACGATATTTCCCGCTATTCCCTTTGTTCCCTTAAGGACGCTGGTCACAGATGTAAGGAAGGACCAGTCAACGGTCTTTATTCCCTTGGCAAATACATACAATATGATACCCACCAGCAGGATAACCGAAAATCCTGCACATAAGTAGATCAGGGCATACATGATACAATCCTTTATCTTTCTGGATCTGTTATTGTTATTCATCCATACACCCCTTTCTTCTGGCTCTGAGCAACAGATAATTTACTATCATTATAAATATGTAAAGCACAAGTCCTACCGTGAACAATACCTGTCTGTGAAGACCTGATGAATATCCCATCTCACTTACGATCTGGGTTGTAAGAGTTCTTACTGAGTTAAACGGTAACGGAAGATTTACTGCACCACCGGCTACCATGTTTATTGCCATTGCCTCACCGAGAGCTCGTCCTATTCCAAGGACCACACCGGTAAGTATTCCCGACTTGGCTGACGGGATCACTACCTTGAATATTGTCTGTATCCTGGTTGCTCCCAGAGCAAGAGACGCAGACCTGAGACTGCCATTTACCGCCTTAAGTGATGAAGTACTGATACTTATCACCGTAGGGAGTATCATTATGGCAAGTACTATTATCGCCGACATAAGATTGGAACCACCGGTAAACTGATGACTGCTGTCCCCGGCATATATGCTCTTCTCAAGCTTGTACATGAACGGGTTTAACACCATCATACCGATAAGACCGTATATTACTGATGGTATAGCTGCAAGAAGTTCAACTGTGCTTCCGACTATATTTCCCACCTTCTTACCTGCTATCTCAGATAAGAACACTGCCGTAAGGAGTCCTATAGGAACTCCGATCAGTACTGATACAGCAGTTGCCACTATGGATGATAAGATTATGTATAATATTCCATAGGATGGATCCTTTGCCGTAGGCTGCCATTTATTACTGAATAATAAATCAGAAACCCCAACCTTTTTAAGTGCTGGGGCTCCTTTTATAAACATGTATACTGTAATGGAGCACACTGCAAATATAGCTATTACCGCACATACCAGGAATATTATTCTGGCTGTCTTCTCTATAATTGCTTTCTTCTTCATAAGTTGCTCCTATTCTGGAATGATAAGTCCTACCGCCTTTATAACGTCCTTACCTTCATCTGACTGGATATAATCAAACCAAGCCTTAACAAGATCGTTCTGTGTACTGATCTCACCCTTTGTAGCCATTACAAATGGTCTTGATAACTTGTAATTTCCTGCAAGGATCTGCTCCTCTGTTGGCTCTACGCCGTCAACTGATACTGCATTTACTGTGTCGTCAACTACATCAAGTGATACATAACCGATGGCACCTGTTGTTGCAGCAACCTTGGCAAGTACTGCACCTGTTGAGTCAAGCTCCTGAGCATATGCACAGCTGTCCTTTACATCAACAAGCTCTTCAAATGCGTCTCTTGTACCTGAACCTGCTTCTCTTCCCAGTACAACGATTGCTTCATCGTTTCCGCCTAAATCCTTCCAGTTTGTGATCTCACCTGTATAGATCTTAGCAAGATCCTCTGTTGAAAGATCAGCAACTGTGTTGCTCTTATCTGTGATAACTGCGATACCGTCAAGTGCTACAACATTCTCTACTGAACCTGAAGCTGTCTCATCATCCTTAAGATGACGTGAAGCGTCGCCTATATCAACACTGCCTGCTGCCAGTGACTCAAGGCCTGCACCTGAACCTGTATACTCAACTGTAACTGTAACTCCCGGATACTTAGCCATGAAGCTCTCTGACATTGCCTCGCAAAGCTTTTCCATTGATGTTGATCCTGCAAGAGTAAGCGTTCCGCTTAAATCTGCTGAAGCCTGGCTGCTTGCTGTTGTTCCTGTAGTATCTGTATCTCCTGTAGTTCCATTGTCACTGCTTGTTGCCTTCTTTGATCCGCAGCCTGTAAGTGCCACTGCCATCATTCCTGCTGCGATAACTGCTGTTAAAAACCCTTTTTTCATTTTCGTTTTCCTCGATTCTTCTTTTCTTTTTCTCACTAAGCGCTTTCGTTTACAAGACACATAATATTGATGTCATGTAAAAACAACAATCAAACGAATGTAAATTAAACGTAAAGCTTATGAAAACTTATTTTTGATAAATGTACAGTATCCCACCGAAGAAACCTATGAATATACCTGGATATCCTATAAAGCATATAAGCCATGGAAGTCCCGAAAATATAAACCTGCCCACAGCAAGCCAGGCTAACGCTCCTACAGCTGCGCAAAAAAGCATGTAGCAGACCAGAAAGATTTTTTCCTTGCGTGGCTTGTCACATGCTTTTTTATCAAGTAAATTCCATATTCTATTTTTCATAGCACACACCTACCTTTGCCCCACTGCCAATATTAATATATCGGCTATCTTTCCTATATATGATAAAGATAGGCGTTCAATGTAAAATACATTACCAGCGCCATGTAAATTCCATGTAAAAAAGTATTCCCGAAGCCTCATGCTCCGGGAATTTAATGCTTTATTTTGTCTTTATATCATCACGATAATACCTTCTTAAGCGCCTTTATCAGCTCCGCCACATTCACAGGCTTGGCTATGTGTCCGTTCATGCCGTGGGCGATAGCCTTCTCCCTGTCCTCTGCAAATGCATTTGCAGTCATGGCGATTATCGGTATATGGGCTTTCTTCTTATTGTCAAATCTCCTTATTAACTGGGCAGCCTTATATCCGTCCATGTTAGGCATTTGGATATCCATGAGTATCACGTCATAGTGATCCTCCTCTGCCATCTCAAGCATTGACACGCACTGAATACCATCACCTGCCACCTCTGTCTCAAGACCAAGCTCCTTAAGCAGCTCCACGGCGATCTCTGAGTTAAGCTCATTGTCCTCCGCCAGTAATACCCGCTTTCCTTCCAAAACAGAAGTGTCGCACTCACCTTCAAGTTCTTTCTGATCCTCCGTGTCCAGACACAGCTTATAAGGTATCCTTACGGTAACACAGGTGCCCTCTCCCGGCTCACTGTCAACATGTATGGTTCCATCCATCATCTCCACATACTTCTTGACAATTCCCATTCCGAGACCTGTTCCCACAACCTTGTTCTCGGTAACACTTCTCTCTCTGGCAAAGCTGTCAAATATATGCGGAAGGAAATCTTTGTCCATGCCTACTCCGGTATCCTTTACCACAGTCTCATAAATGCTGTAGCCCTCCTTTTCTGCCGGAAGCTCCTTAACAGAAAAGCTTACCTTGCCTCCACCGGCTGTATACTTAAGGGCATTGCTGAATATATTCAGATGTATTGCCTGAACCTTCTCCTTGTCACAGTAAACCCTGGTGTGCTCTATATCTATGTATTCCTCCTGGGCTATTCCCTTCTCATTAAAGAGACTTAAGAATATAGCCTTAAGGCTTACAACTATGTCATCAAGATCCACCACATCTATTCGAAGTCCGATATCTCCGTTTTCTATCCTTGCCATCTCAAGTACCGAGTTGATAAGGTCAAGAAGATAATTGCCCGACTTCTCGATATTTGCAGCGTACTCTCTCTGCTTGTCCTCATCGCCGATATTACGCTTAAGAAGGCCCGAAAATCCGATTATGGCATTCATCGGGGTTCTTATATCATGGGACATGTTAAACAGGAACATGGATTTCGCCCTGTTGGCAGCCTCCGCTGCGTCCCTTGCCTTCTCCAGCTCCATGGTCATCTGCACATCCTCATCTATACACCTTACCATGGAAATACCGTAGATATCTCCGTCATGTCCCTCAAGGATCACATTTCTGATCTCCATCCAGTGGACATCCCCATCTCCCTGCTGTCTTATCTTCATGGAGATCATCTTCTCGCCCCTCTCATAGGCTGCAAGCTGTGCCTCCCTTGAGAACAGCTCCACAAATCTGCCGTACTCCTCCTCATATGGGAATGAAGCTTTTATCTCCTCAAACATCTTTTCCATGTTGCCGTCTATCTCTGCCGCCGGCTTTACTATGGATTTATTGTATATGGTACGGACAGTATCCCTGGTGAGATTTTCTTCCATTATAAATGGATAGAAGGTACTGGCTGCAGCCACGATTAGATCTATAACTGTCTTCTGAGCCTGCTTCTCTCTTGTTGGAGCTGTTATATCTCTTATGCTTACCAGCATATGGGGTTCTTCCGGGTTTTCGTTATTAAGGGTGAACTTACCCTGATAGATGTATTCGTTGTTATCTACAACGGCTGCATATTCAATATAGAAATCCTTCCGGGTTTCAAATACCTGCTTAAGTCTCGGAAGTCTGGTTGCCTCCTTAAATCTCTGACGATCCTCAGGACAGACAACGCTCTCGGCATAGCCTGCTATGCAATCCTCATATGCTCTGCCGGCCTCACTCCAGTCCGGAAGCTCAGCACCTTTTCCTATCCTGAACTGTTCCTCCTGCTCTGTTACCAGGTTCACATCTATAAGGCACACATAATCGTCCGATACACCTCTAAGCAGAACATTTACCTTATTCCTGTTATTCTCCTCATCCTCTGCTTCCTTGTCTTTTCTAAGGGAAATGATAAAATGAAAGGCTGTGGTTACCGACAGGATTACGATCAATATAAATGCTGCCAGAATATCTGTATTCATCTTCTGTCTTGCTTCATTGATGGCTGATGCCGGATATATCTGAAACAACATCCAGTCTGTACCCTTAACAGGCACCATATAGCCGACAGAAGCGTATCCACTGTCTTCATAGCCGAAATTCACATATTTTTTCTGTTCTAAAGCCTCTGTAACCGCAGTTTTGTCTGTATCTGAAATATATGACATGTAAGAATCGAACTTCCATGTGTCGTGGCTGTCACCGTAAAGATATTGTCCTAACACCGCTCCGTCTTCCCTTAAGAGAAGGGTATCTGAAGGATCTCCGGCAAGGCTTGTCTCAAGTATATCCGAAACCGTCTGCTCTGTAAGAAAGCCCACCAGGATACCAACAACCTCATTTTCTTCATACACCGGTGAATAGAATCCTATGAGACGCTTTCCCGTAACTCTGGAATTTAACACCTCTGTTATTCCGCTGTTTCCCTGCATACCGTCTATGAAATATACTCGGTCCGATACATCCGCAACAGTTCCGTCACTGGTATAATCAATACCTTCCACACTCATATATCGCACACTGTCAAAACCGCCGTCCTCTTCCAGTGACTTAAGAAGTCCCAGATCCGGCTTTCCCTTATCCAATGCCAGTCCATACAGTCCTGCTGCGGAGTCTATCATGCACTTCTTATCCCTGAACACATCACTTACATGTTCTGAGGTATTATGCACCAACTCCTGGGTAAATTCTGTCACTGTCTCCATGTTATGCTTTGAATTTCTCACATATGTAAACGCCATTATGATCACTGCGCACACAACGAAGAACAGCACACATGCTACATTTCTGTATATTCTCTTTAGTCTGGTACTCACCATTTATCTCCAATCCGGGTTAAATCAACACTTGATATATCCAGTGTATCACATCACAGGATAAAAAACTATCAATAGTTGTGGTAAGTTCCCACAAAAGCCCTGCCTAATTACTAAAAAAAATCCCTTCTGCCAGAATGTATGCAATAAACACCTTCCTGACAGAAAGGACATGATGGATCATTTGTGATCTGCAAATATCACTATCTGCGGGCTTTTATAATGGCAACCACTGCCAGCACTGCATTGATAATGCACCATACTGACCAGATCACCAGATCGGAATAGCTGCCGTAGTTCATAAGCCCCACAACCGCAGCCAGTCCAAATAAAACTATAAGGGCAATATTTCCACCCTTCTTTTCTGATTTTCTTGTGGCGATGGATACTATTCCACCTGCCAGCATAAGTATTGCCACCATAACTCCTGCGGAGCCTGACACCTCACCATTCTCAGAAAGGGTATTGGCAACTCCTGCCGCACATGACTGGAAAGTCACAAATACGAACAGAATAATAGATAAAATTCCTGATACCAGCTTCCATACCTTCATAAACTTAAATCCTCCTACCTTATGTTTTTTGTGAAATCAGTAGGATTTTAGCATATTATGGAGGCGGTGTTTCTCCCCGCCACAGGGGGAATTTTGTTATTCCTGGGCTCCGCTGGCCTTAAGGGGCTCCATGTTATTTTTTATGAGAACTTCATTTACAGCTTCTATGTCACCGGGTCTCTCGTTAAATGCGATCATAAGCAGGGCGTCCCTTGGTATCTTGGCATATAACTCCGACATGCCATACTTCTTAAGTGCCCTCTGGGTCTCGTGTAGTGTAAGCTCCGCACTGTAACAGATACGAAGTATCACATCCCTCTGCCTTGTCCGTCTCTCCCCGGACAGTAATTTGTATCCATACCGCTCCGGGATATCCGCCCGGACAAATACCAGGTGCTGGGTGAGCTTCTTCTCCGCCATCAGTTCTCTTATATAGGTATAAAATGCCCTTGAGTCCGTATCCATACTGTCCATATTATCCCGGCAATATTTATTAAATCCTGACAAATGTGTGTTTTTCAGGACATTTGACAATTCCTTTGTACTTTTTTCTTCCATTTGCAACAATTCTCCCCTATAATGTAACATATGTATATTGTTTTTACTGTCTGGGATATCACTATCTGCGATCAAACCCATGCAGTCACTACGATCAAGTGTTTATGTTTGAGCTGAAAGGAGATACCCCTGTGGACATAAAAAAAAGGCTCTCCATATCTTACTACAAGAATATTGCTGATATCGGCGGCTCTGATCATGTACATCTGGTCAGGCACCAGGAAACCGGCAAGATATTTGTCAAGAAGATATTATCAATTTATAACAGAGATGTCTACAAACAACTTAAAAGTAACCCTGTAAAGGGTGTTCCAAAGATCATAGATTACTACGAGGAAGATGACAAGCTTACCCTGATAGAGGAGTATATATCCGGTGTCAGCCTGTGGGAGCTTATTGAGGAAAAGAAGATCTCCATGGATGATATGATCCGGTATGTTCTGGAGCTGTGCGACATTGTGGGCAGACTTCACGATCTTACCCCGCCCCTTATACACCGGGACATCAAGCCCCAGAATATCATCATTTCCTCCTCTGACAGTGTGTTTCTTATTGATTTCAATGCCTCAAAGCATTATTCACCGGGCGAGACCTGTGACACTGTCCTTATGGGAACCGAGGGCTTCGCAGCACCTGAGCAGTACGGCTTTGGTGCCTCCTCCTCAAGGACAGACATATATGGCATAGGTAAGCTTATGAAGATATCCTTTGAAGAGCTGGGCATAGAACCGGGCACCACCGTATATGCACCGGTGATAGCCCAATGCACTAATCTCGTATCCCAGCTCCGGTATAACAGCACTGACGAGTTAAAGGCTGCACTCATTGAGTGTCGTGACGGAAAGCACCTGTCACTGGAGATCCCGCCGGAGAAAGCAAGGCTTCTGCCACCGGGCTTCAGGACATTTACCACATGGAAAATTCTCCTTGCCTCCACCGGCTACATATTGGCAGTTTCCCTGTGTACCCAGATGGAATTTAAAAATGTCTCATCGGCAGAGCTGATATTTGACAGGATACTGTGCTTTTTAATGCTTATGGGAATTATACTTATAAGCTCCGACTACCTGAATGTGCAGCGGCTGTTCCCACTATGCAAGAAACGGAACAAGTGGGTGAAAATTCTTGGTATAGTGGTATTTGATCTTATATATGTGCTGTTTCTTCTGGCGATCATGGTGGCTGTGTCACCGTTGTTTAATTGAGGAGGCACCCATGCATCGCAGATGCATTTATAATGGTGCCGACGAAATGCCGCGGAACGAATGTGACGGGGCACCACCTTGATTTTAAGGAGGCACCCATGCGTTGAAAAACGCATATTAAGATGGTACAATCGACTAAACGATGGGGCATTGCCCATAATGAGAAGGGGAGGAATGTTTTATGGGGATTTTTCCGGATATGACAACCAGGAAAAGAAATTTTGATATCAAAGAGCCAGCCACCAAGACACTGGCATGGGGACTGGTGCTTGCAGCAGCGGGAACTGTCTGTATCGCTTATTTATTTGAGAAGACAGACGAGGACAACAACTTAAAGCTTGTGCTTCCGGTCATAGGAGTTATACTCTGCATTATCGGAATAGTGCTTTTTATAAAATACAACAGGGACTGTAAGAAATTCAGAGATTTTGTTCCCTACTGGGACAAATCAAGGGGCATGTATGATTCCTATGCCCGGGAGCTTAATGAATGGAGCATATCTGACCGGATTCCGGAAAGCTGTGATGGCGATACAGCCTATGCCCTCCGCCTTCAGAAGACCCGCCTAAAAAACAAAGGTCTCACAATGAGTTCTTCGACAGCGCCTGTCAAAGGCGACAGCTATGGAACTGCCACTATAAAACGGACTTCTGCCTGGTATTCAACAGATATCAGCTACGAAGACATCATCCGCCAGATAAGCTTTGAGGATCAGACCGGAGTACTATACCGGAAGAATATAGACGAAACCATGTACACCTCTGTCATACACTCTCCAAATGAAGCGGAAACCAGCAATATCATGATAACCTGCCCTGGCTGTGGTGCAGTAAGTCCCGTAGGCAGACTTATCTCCGGCTGCAATTACTGTGGAAGGCAGTTCCGTATCAATGATCTGTTTCCAAGAGTTGTATGCAATTATTTTGTAAAAAGTAATTCTACAAAAAAGAATTATTCCATTCTGAGGAATACCATGCTTGTAACCATGCTCATATGTTTCATTGGAGTTATGTCCGCCTCTCCCTTTATCGCTAAGGAAGAATATTCTCTGGCTGCAGCTCTGTTCAGTGCTTATATCACTGCCTTCCTTCCGGGAAGCTTTCTTGGACTGATCATAGGAAATATACGCATGATATCAGCAGCAATGGACAATGGCGGCAGAAAGAGGATACCTTTTTATGGTTTTGTCAGTGCAAGAAGCAGAATCACCAGTCTGCTGCAAAAATCTGACCCTTATTTTTCCTATGACAAATTCGAGGGGCAGCTGGTATCCCTCATTAAGATGTCTGTATTTGCCGAGAGCAGAGTCTCACTGGCATGTTTCGAGCCTGATTACGCCGATCCACGTTTTGATGACATAGTTGACATGACCTTCTGCCATGCCATAACTCTTAAAGACAGCCACCTGGAGGGTAATCTGCTTCACGTAATCCTTAGAACCTGGTGGATCAATTACAGCTATGAGAATGGCCGTATAAAATCCCACGGAGACTGCATTGATGTGTCGATCAAGCGAAACATCTCAAAAACAGAGCAGCCTGGTTTTTCTATCACATCGGTAAGCTGCGACAACTGTGGTGGAAGCTTCGATGCAGTAAGACAATCTACCTGCCCATACTGCGGCACTACATATCACATGGAGAATTACGACTGGGTTATTGAAAAAATGGAGTTAGTACGCTAGATGGAATCAACAGAATTATTCAGAACGGAAAAAATAAGTAAGATACTTTTTAAGCTGGCGCCACCTGTAATGTCGGCCCAGCTTATTCAGGCTTTATACAATATAGTAGACAGCCTCTTTGTGGGCAGATACTCGGACACAGGTCTTACTGCCCTGTCTATAGTATATCCACTGCAGCTGCTTATGATTGCCATGGCGGTGGGAACCGGTGTTGGCATAAACACTGTAATGGCTGCAAAGCTTGGTGTGGGTGAGAAGAAAATGGCAGACGAATATGCCGGAGTAGGAACTCCGCTGGCATTTGCCATGTGGGTGATATTTGCAGTGGTATGCTGGTTCATAATGCCTGCATATGCAAGAATGTCCACCGACTCTCCTGCCGTTATAAAGGATGTCATAACCTACGGACGTATTGTGTGCGTGTTCAGCTTCGGTCTGTTCTTTGAGAGCATATGGACCAAGGTCCTGCAGGCAAAGGGCAACATGAACATTCCTATGTATGCCCAGATCGCCGGTGCCGTGACAAATATCATCCTTGACCCACTGCTTATATTCGGTCCGGGATTTTTCCCGAGGCTTGGAATTGCCGGTGCGGCAATATCAACTGTAGCCGGTCAGATCGTGGCTGCCGCCATTGTATTTAAGAGGGGCTTCTACAGATCTCCTGCCCTTCATGTGTATCCGAGATATATCAAAAATATCTTCCATCTGGGAATACCAAATATCCTTATGCAGTCGGCATACACCTTCTACATACTGGGGCTTAACCTGATACTTGCCACATTTTCCGATGACGCAGTTACGACTCTGGGACTTTACTACAAATGGCAGACGTTTTTCTTTATTCCTCTTGGTGCCATGCAGACCTGCATCGTACCAGTCATAAGCTTTAATTATGCAGCAGGCAATATACATCGTTGCAGAAAGACCCTGTCAACCTCTGTGTTGTTCGGAATTGTATTAATGTTTATCGGAACTTTATGCTTTGTTATAATTCCGGGACCTATGCTGTCAGTATTTACCTCGAACAGGGCTGTTATAGATATTGGCACAGTAGGCTTCCGCTTCGTAGGAATAAGCTTTATTCCTATGGTAACCTCACTTATATTCCCGGTATTCTTCCAGGCAGTGGGACAAAGCTTTAAGAGCTCCATGCTTACTGTTGTGAGGACTGTGTTCTTATTTGTGCCTCTTGGATGGGTGTTCTCAAGATTTGGACTTAACTGGTTCTGGATGACTTATCCTGTGACGGAGATAAGCACTACTACAGTGGGATTTTTGTTTTACAGGAATTTTTTGAGGAATAATTGTTTTAGTAAGCTGCAGGCTATTGAGGCGGGAAAGTAAGAAAAATGCCCACTACGGTATAAAATACTGTGGTGGGCATTCGTCGTTCTAATACTCATCTAAGAAATTGTGTGTGTTTCCCTGTTTGTCTTTATACTGGATTATAGTGCTCAGGTTTACATTGGTCACGCTCTTAAATATATTGCTCTCAACAAACGGATTGAACTCCTTCATCCTGGCTATGATCTGCTTGGTCTCCATTCGTTTGGAAGCTGACGTGCCATCGTCACGGCATGAGGAACAGGTGTCTGTAAAATGGCATGCACACTGGATAAAGTGCAGATTATTATAATCTCTCCACTTTATTATGTCGTCCTCTCTGATCAGATACATAGGTCTGATGAGCTCCATCCCTTCAAAGTTTGTACTATGGAGCTTTGGCATCATGGTCTGGACCTGTGCTCCATACAGCATACCCATAAGAATAGTTTCAATAACGTCATCATAGTGATGACCAAGGGCGATCTTATTACAGCCCAGCTCCTTCGCCTTGCTGTAGAGATATCCTCGTCTCATTCTGGCACACAGATAACATGGTGACTTCTCAACTTCATATACTGCATCAAATATCTCTGTTTCAAATACTGTAATTGGCACGCCCAACATTCTTGCATTCTTCTCAATTACCTTACGGTTCACCTCGCTGTAGCCCGGATCCATAACCAGAAATACCAGTTCAAACGGGAATTTGTTATGTCTCTTAAGCTCCTGGAAGAGCTTCGCCATAAGCATGGAGTCCTTACCTCCGGATATGCACACGGCGATCTTATCTCCCTCCTGGATCATATCGTACTCATTTATCCCCTTTGCAAATCTTGTAAAGAGCTGCTTGTGGAATTTCTTCCTTATGCTCTTCTCTACTTCCTTCTGCTTCTCATCATTATCGCTGTCATAGGATGACATGAGCCATTCACTGTAGCCATCCTTAAGGCTTACCGCATCATATCCCAGACGTCTTAAAGCATAGGCAATACCCAGACTATCTATGCCCTTCATACAATACAGCACATAGCTTGTGCTCTTGTCCAGCTCTCCATCCTCTGCCATCTGAAGAATATTCTCCATACAGACAGCCCCCGGAATCGAACCATATCTAAACGAAACTTCATCCCTCACATCACAAAGCTTGTACAGTGAGGGATGAATATCTGCCAGCTCTTCTATTGTTATCTCAGGAATTAAATTATCTTCAAACATTCTTTAATATCTCCAGTATTTTTATAAAAAATCTTATCACACTATCATATAATGGTCAATTTTTATTCACTGATCAGATGTATTCAAATTTTTGAAGATATTTAATTTATTTGCAGGCTTCAAGTATCTTAACCACGTCCTCCACATCCAGTGGATAATAGGCTCTGGTCTTTATTCCACTGGTTCTGACAGCTTCCGCTGCCATCTCTTCAAATCTTTCTTCTGTAATCCCAACCTCACTTAATTTTGTCGGTAAGCCCAGCGATACGAAGAAATCCTTTGTCTTTTCTATGGCCTTATGTGCTGCTTCATATGGATCAGAGTCCTCTATATTCCATACATTCTTCCCGTACATGGCAAATCTGTCCACGGTCTCATCACACAGCACATATTTCATCCATGCCGGGGTGAGAATGGCAAGCCCAACACCATGAGTAATGTCATAAAAGGCACTCAGCTCATGCTCTATAGGGTGCACCGACCAGGCACCGCCCTTGCCCACCGTGATGAGATGGTTAAGTGCCAGGGTGCTTGCCCACATAAGATTTGACCTGGCTTCATAATTGCAGGGATCCTTCATGGCAACAGGGCCGTATTTGAAACAGGTCTTAAGAAGAGCCTCTGAAATCCTGTCTGTAACAAAGGCCTCGTTATTTTTCTGAAAATACTGTTCAAATATATGAGAGATTATATCTGCCGTGCCTGCCGCAGTCTGACTGTCCGGCAGTGTGTAAAGGTATGTTGGATCACATATGGAAAGCTTCGGGTAAAGTAAAGGAGTATTTATCTCCAGCTTCTCACAGGTTTTCTCGTTGCTTATTACGGCACCGGAGTTCATCTCCGAGCCAGTGGCACATATGGTGAGCACCACCGCTATAGGCAATGCCTTCTTCACCTTGCTCCTGTCAAGGACAAGCTCCCATGGGTCTCCGTCATAGCAGGCTGAACAGGCAATGTGCTTTGAGGCGTCAATAACACTGCCGCCCCCCACGGCAAGGATAACCTCAATGCCCTCTTTCTTACATATCTCAGCACCTTTCTCAACTGATGTAAGCTTCGGGTTCGGCTCTATGCCACTAAGCTCGAACACCTGAAAATCTTTTAAAAGCTCGTATACTTTATCATATATTCCGTTCCGCCTGATACTTCCGCCTCCATATACCAGAAGAACCTTCCTGCCATATTTCGCAAGCTCCTCCGGGAGACACTGTATCTGGTTTCTTCCAAATCTTATATCTGTGGGAATATTAAATGTAAAATTGTTCACGGATATCTCTCCTTTCAAGATCGTCTTACATATAGGCAACTATATTACATCAGAACATATATCCATCCATGATCTGACATCAGCCATTAGATATTTGCCTATTTGATGTTTCCCCTACCTTCACTCAGGTGCATTTTCAGATCTTTGCCTTGTATCTGTCGTACCTGAGTTCCTCAAGTGATATGTCTGTGGTTCCGGTTATCATGAGCTTTGCAAGCTGCTCGCCGGCAGCAGGAGCAATGCCGAAGCCGTGTCCGTTAAAGGCACATGCCACATAGAGTCCCGGCACCTCGTCTACCTTGCCGAGAGACGGAACGCCATCTGATGAAGCGTCCATCCAGCCCGCCCAGGTTCTTACGATCTTAGCCTTTGCAAGGTCAGGGAAATATTTCATGATACCACGGCATATACAAGGGGCAGTCTTGCTGTTTGTAACAGGAGTTCCATTGTCCTTGTTATATCTTTCAAGTCCTGATGAACCACCGAATACAAATGAACCATGCTTTGTCTGATGTCCGTAGAAGTCTGCCTCCGCAGTACCGAGCATTTGGTCAAACATGTGGGGCTCTGCCTCAGTGACAAGGGCTTCAAGAAGGGAATTTGTCATTGGGATATCAATGCCCACACTGGTAAGTATCGGTCTGCTGTCAAGTCCTGCTGCCACCAGAACCTTCTCACCCTCATATGTATTATTTGGAGTTACAACCTTTCTGATCTTACCTCTCACCATTCCAAGGGATACTACCGGTTCACCGGTGATAAATCTCACCCCCAGCTTCCTTGCCATCTTGTAGAACCCAAGGGTTGTGGTCAGGGGATTTGCATGTCCGTCTGTAGGACACCAGCTGGCACATGTAACCTCGTGGGAGAGATACGGATTTATCTGTCTAACCTCATCACCGTCTATCATCCTTACATCAAGACCTACACCTCTGGCATTGTCGGCAAGCTTTGTAAGGGTTGCCTTGTGAGCCTCTGTCTTGCCAAGACGAAGGTTGCCGTCCTGATGATATTCGCAGTCAACCTCCAGCTCCTCCGAAAGATGAGGCCAGAGATTTTTAATTCCGTACATTACAAGGGGCAGCTCTCTTACGTCTCTTCCGGACTGTCTTACTCCACCGCCGTTTCTTGAGGAACCGCCGTTACCCATAAAATCAGAACCCTCAAGAACTATTACATCCTTAACACCATTTTTTGCAAGATAGTAGGCTGTTGCACAACCTATAATGCCTCCACCGATTATGATAATTTCCGCATTATTATTCATGGACATCCACCTCCTTTGCCTCATTTGCAAATATATACATCTCTATAGGTCTCATTGGAACTCTCGATGTGGCAGGCTCAAGCTCTGCCGGGGATATTCCCAGTTCTCTTGCCACAATTCCTTTGACCAGCTTGCCGCAGGTCTGTCCCTGACAGAGCCCCATTCCTGTTCTTAAGTATCTTCTTATCTCTGTCATGGTCCACATGCCGTCGTGGACTGCCTTTCTTATCTCACCTTTTGTGATCTCCTCACATCTGCATATAAGCATATCGTCATCCGGTCCCGGTACAAATGGTCCTATATCTCTTGATCTGTCATTTACCTTATTCATTAAATGCATCTCCCTTCCTGTAGAACGCCAGCCATAAAAAATCCACCTGTTCGGTATGGCTGACATTGCATGTTGCCTATGATCAACACCTGCCAGTTTATTCTGCCTTGAAAAATCTCGCCTTCATGGCGTATTCCTTAGGAACCCTCATGGTAAGTAGATTTGTCTTGTCAAATGCCTTAAGGCTCTTCACCGACACAACCTCAGCCTCACATACGGGCTGTCCGCTCCTGCCAAGTCCTACGCCCTTTGTTCCCGGCTCCGGAAGCGGAAGAAACTCGTATGGCAATGTGACTGTTGCGGTGCCGTCTCCGCAATCCTCATCCACCAGGAATATCGCCTGTCCTGAACAGGAGGCAACACACATTCCGCAATTTATACAATCCTCTGCGTGAGGAACTGTAGGAAGGGAGGTTATGTTCTCCCCAATGCTTATACACTTCTTAGGGCACGCGTCCTGACATGGGTTACAGGGAATGTTCTGTGTACATTCAATAACAGGATGGATACCCTTGACATGTGTAACACCCGGAAATCTCTCGATCTCATCATCTGCCACATAGCCCTTTGTGAGAAGATTTTCAGAAACAGGTATTCCTTCCTCTGTCTCGGTGATCTTCTTTCCTCTGTTCTTCGGTGCGAACATGCCCTGTCTCAATCCGTTTAAGGCATGATCAAGCTCTTCCATTCCCTTGTCCAATTCTTCCTTATCCATGTATCCAAGATACTCGGCTGCGGTTATACCTGCCATTCTTCCTTCTATCATGGCACTTGACGCCTCTTCAATTCCCGATACATCACCTGCTACAAATATACCCGGTATTGAAGTTCTTCCATTTTCGTCACAGATAGGAACCTGTCCGCCACGCTTTGGATTATCCTCCATCTCGCAGCCTGCCATCTTAAGAAGCTGTGACATAGGTGAAAGTCCAACAGCCAGACAGATGGTATCCACGTCAAAGTGCTTCTCTGTTCCCGGTATAAATTTAAAACTGCTGTCAACCTCTGCAATGGTAACGCCTGTAACCTTATCCTCCCCCTCTGCCTTGACGATGGTATGGGACAGATAAAAAGGAACTCCGGTTCTTGCAACCTTAGCTGCATGTACACCGTATCCACCGATCCTTGGTGCTGCGTCCACAAGGGCAACCACGTCACAGCCGCACTGGAGAAGCTGGAAGGAAACAACCAGACCTACATTTCCGGAGCCCAGCATAAGGATCTTCTGTCCGGGCTTCACACCATGAAGGTTCATCATTGTCTGGGCGGCTCCGGCTCCGATAACTCCCGGAAGCGTCCAGCCCGGGAATGTAACCATGTTCTCGGCGGCTCCGGTAGCGATTATTATGGAATCCCCCTTGTAGTGGCAGATCTCCTCACCGATCTTTACCACCACCTCTTTATCCTGATAAAGTCCTATAACTGTGGCATTTAACTTAACCTCAACGCCTGCCTCGTCAGCCTCCTTTAAGAGCTGCTCGCCTATTACGAAGCCTCGTATCTTTGCCTTATGTTCCTTTGAGCCGAAGAACTTATGTATCTGTTTAAAGAGCTGTCCTCCGGGCTTCTCATTTTCATCAAATATTATTGTCTTCATTCCCCTCTTGGCTGCCTCTATTGCCGCAGACAAGCCTGAAGGTCCGGCACCAACTATTATCAAATCATATCGCTTCATATAACACACGCTCCTTTTTGATGGTTTTGATTACTGCTTGTCAAATGGTTCTGCAGAGACACCATACTGGGTTCTTACGTCCATTCCTTCTTTTAGTGGGGTGATACAGGTTCTCACATTTGGCACACCGTCTACCACCATAACGCAGTCAGTACATCTTCCTATGGCACAGAAGATACCTCTTGGCTTGTGCTCCTTCTTGGTGTATCTGTGTATCATGACCCCTGCCGCCTTAAGGGCTGCCGCTATGGGTTCTCCTTCGTATCCGGTCATTTCCTTTCCATCAAAGGTAAAGCTTATCTCTCTTCCCTTTTTTGTTTCACCTAGAATTGGGTGAGTTGCTATTCTTGTATCCATGTGTATTCCTCCTTACACGCTGTACATCTTAATTCACTGCCTTTATTTCTATCACTACGTACCACCTATGCCAGATCCGGCTTGTCCCACAGCCTCAGGCTTTTTCCAAGTCCCAGCTCCTTCGCCTTGTTGTAGCAGATACTGCCCCAGGCAACATCCTCCACCGGCATACCTCCAACGGAGAATATAAATATCTGATCATCGGAAACTCTTCCCGGCTTTTTGCCGTATATGATATCTCCAAGATCATATATCTGATCTCTGGTTATCACTCCGTCATGTACCATATCCGTGAACTTTGAACCGATGATGTTATTTGCTCCAAATGACGGATAAGGAAATTCCTCTGCCCACGCATCATAGAGCTGCATGTTGTCAACCACCAGAGTTGCCTTTTCTGCCATTTCCCTGCTGTCCATATCGAAGCAGCTAAGTGCAAGTATCACTGCACCGGGCTTTATCCACTCTCCCTTGACAAACGGATAAGTTGATGGATCGGTTCCACCTGTATTTGCAAATGATATAACATCCGAATCCCTTACCAGTTCCTCCACTGTATCCACAGCATATATCTTCTTAACATCCGGATATTTCTCCCGGGCATATTCTACAAATGAATCAAGTGATCTTCGGCTTCGTCCCTTAACCTTTATCTCCTCAATACCAGGACAGATAGTTAAGATAGCTTCCAGCGAGGTCTTACCCATAACACCGGGACCACATATTCCACATACCTTTGAATCCTTCTTCGCCAGGTATTTAGCTCCTACTCCCGGAATAGCACCGGTTCTCATGGCACTTAAAATATTTGCACTCATGAGACAAAGGGGAGCACCTGTGGTCTTGTCGTTTAACATAACCGTAAGTATAGACCTTGGAAGTCCCTTTTCCTTATTTGACATATTGGAGCCATACCACTTCATTCCCATTAGATCAAAGGGGCCGCCAATGTATGCCGGCATTGCCATAAATCTTCTGTCATCCCCCTCATCCAACGGCATATTGGGAAATGGTGATGTCTTGGGGAATGAAACCTGACTTCCATGGGAATTATGATTTTCACCACCCATAACATAGTCACCGGAATTTAAGCACTTAACGACCTCCTCCATGGCTTCTATGCACTCAGGCATATTCTTCACACCTGCTTTTATCATGTCTTCTTCACTTAGAAATAAAAAATCTATTGTTGGATACGCCATAATCATTCCTCCTCTATTAAACATCAACCCGTTTAAAAACCGCTTCATCATTCATACCTGCTCTGACTCTGCTGGTTTTACATTAGAAAAGGCAACGAAGCTTTTTACCAAGCGCCGTTGCCTTTTCTATATGTTTTATTCAATTCATGTACATATGATAAATCTTATCAGGTACTTATTCAATTACATTTACTCACCATTATTATACTTATTTTTTGCCACTTATACTTATATATAAGTATGAAATCATCACCCTAGTACATATACGGCTCATTCCAGAGATTAAGCTTAGTACCTATTCCAAGCTCCATAGCTTTCTGATAGCAGTCATAGCCCCAGGACAGATCCTCAAGAGGCATACCGCCTATGCTGCACATTACGATCTCATCATCGCTTGTACGTCCCTTTGATATTCCATTTACAATGTCACTGATATTTATTACATCCTCACGCTTCGCCTTGCCGGTCTGTACCAGATGTACGAAATGGATACCCATTATGACCCACTCACGCTTATTTCCAAATGCGTCCACCGGCCCTCTGGCAATGAAATTATTCATGTACTTCTCATACATGCCGTAGTTGTCAACCACCATCTTTGTACTAAGGAAATCATCAAACTGACGGTACAGGAATGATCCCATGGAGAATACCGTTGCTCCCTTCTTGAACCACTCAAGATGAAACTCTTCCATGTTCTCCTTGGTTACAGACATTGCCTCACTTACCACATCTGCGCCCTCACAGGCTTCCCTTAATGTACTGCAGATCTCTATCTCCTTAACCTGAGGATACTTTTCTTCTATAAATTCCTTCATGGCAAGAGCTGTTCTTGAATTAACAGAGCTGCCACGGAGCTTTATCTTCTCAATGTGAGGAAGTACCTCCATGTAACACATAAGGGCACACTTGTTTATAACTCCGGGGCCAATAAGGGACAATACCCTTGAATCCTTTCTGGCAAGATACTTTGCGGACATGGCCGGCATTGCTCCGGTTCTCATGGCACTCAAAAGATTGGCTGACATGATCGCCTTAGGTGCTCCCGTATCCACATCGGAAAGTGTGACCATTAGAATAGATCTCGGCAGCTTAAGAGCTGAATTATGGCTGTTGGAGCCATAAAATTTCTGTCCTGCGATATGAAATCTTCCCCCCAGATAAGCAGGCATTGCCATGAAACGTCTGTCAGGTCCATCATCTAGCGGAAAGCCCTCTATGTCGGATTTCTGTGGAAAGTTCATCTGTAACCCGTGCTCATCTCCCTTTGGTCCACCCAGAAGGAAATCCTTCTTGCCAAACAGCGACATGGTATCTTCCATTGTCTTTATACAACCGGCAGAATCCATGACGCCTGCCTTTATCATGTCTTCTTCATTCAAATATAAAAAATCTATCTTCATTCTGTAATCCTCGCTTTCATTAACCTCCAGCCTCATAGAAAACCTGACACGTCCTTCATTTTGAAGCTTCTCATAAAAAACAACACAACCACTGATCATCCGCCATTTTAATTAAATTTTAGTTCATTTAATAAATTCAGCCGCCTTAAATATATAAGCATTTAAGACGGCTGTCTTTAATTGTGTGATTATATGTGCCTATTTCTTAAGCTTTGTCCACATATCGTTGTATATTGCAAGTGTATCGTTATCCAGGTTCTTTACATACTCTCCAGAAGCGATAACATCTTCCGGTGGGTTCTTTGCTATGTTGCCACTGTAGTCATCTCCCATTGCTTCTACGGCCACCTTGTTAGGACAGAGATATGGGAACTCCTCTGATACCATCTGGGCTGTATCTGCGTCCAACATGAAATTGATAAATTCCATGGCATTATCATAGTTCTTTGAGCCCTTAAGGATACACCAGTTATCCATGAACACATATGGTCCCTCCTCAGGATATACTACCTTGATATCAGGATCCTCTTCCATGGCAAGGGCAATCTCAGCACTCCATATCATACCAACTGAACAGTCCCCGGATATAAGAGCACTCTTAGGACTGTCTGAGTCATAAAGAGCAACATTATCCTTAAGTGTCAAAAGTTTGTCCTCAATCTCAGAAAGCTTGTCAGGATCTGTCTCGTTCATGCTGTAACCCATGCTTCTGGCAGTCATACCTATAACTGCTCTGTAATCATCCAGCACAACCAGTTCACCCTTGAGAGATGGATCAAAGAGATCTGCATAACTTGTAATGTCCTTGTCAACCATTGATGTATTGACTGCTATGGCAGCCACACCGCCCTGATAAGGAACTGAATATTTATTTCCGGGATCGTAGGACGGATCCAGATAGGCTTCATTTATATTTGACAGGTTAGTAAGCTTGCTCTGATCAAGCTCCTCCAACATTCCCTGCTCTATCATCAGCTCAACTGTGTAATCACTTGGAAGTACTATGTCGTAGGTTCCCTCTGTTTCTGATTTTACCTTGGCAAGCATATCCTCATTTGACGAGTAGGTTGAAACATTTACCTTGATACCTGTCTCTTCCTCGAACTTGTCAAATACTGAGTCCGGCACATACTCTGTCCATACAAATACATTGATCTCACCATTTTTTCCTGCGTCATTCTTCTTGCCGCTTCCGCAGCCACCAAGAAGACTCACCATCATAACACCTGCAGTGGCAATACTTATAAATTTTTTAAATCTCATCATACTACTACCTCCTTTGAACAGGCCGATCCATTATTCAGAATAAGCCGATATAAATTATTAGTTTTTACTTTTTCTATTGAACAGATTGCTCTGAGTAAGGATAACCAGAACAATCGTACCAACCAGTATCAGTGCCGAAAGGGCATTTACATCAGGGGAAACACCACTCTTAATGCTTTCCATGACCTTAAGTGGATATGTCTTTGTCTGACCATTTACAAAGTAGCTGACGATAACATCATCTATGGAAAGAGTAAATGCCAGAAGTGCCCCGCCGCCTATTCCGGGAGCCAGGATAGGAAGTGTCACTCTTAAAAATGTCTGTATCCTGTTGGCACCCAGATCCATGCTGGCCTCCTCGACCGAATTATCATATCCCGACAACCTGGCTCGGACATTGAATATTACATATGGAACGCAGAAGGTTACATGGGCAAGTATCAGTGTCAGCATACCTCTTGGAACATTTGCCTTGGCAAATACCGTAAGAAGTGAAATTCCAAGTACGATCTCAGGAATTACAACCGGTATATACAAAAGAGCATTTATAAATCCTTTTCCTTTAAATTTGTATCTGTACATACCCACAGCCCCAAGTGTTCCTATGGCTGTGGCAAGCACTGTACTTACAACGGCGATTATCATTGTGTTGCCGAAGGATGTAAGCAGTGCGTCATTTTCAAATAACTTCACATACCAGTCCAGTGAAAATCCCTGCCAGGTTAAATATGGCTTTCTAGTGGTGGCGTTAAAGGAATTGACGATCACCACAACGATCGGCATAAACAGGAATATGTACACCAGTATCATGAATATAGTATTTATAATTTTTCTTCCGATAACTTTTGATTTTCTGTTCATATATTCACTCCCTTAATTTGAACGACAGTCCCTTTCCAATATGCACCTTCGATGCATGGGTACCTCCTCTTTTTAAG
>JBNMGN010000007.1:0-100354 GCA_050872265.1 Coprococcus sp. | reverse complement strand
GTTTCTCACTTGCGACAGCCTGTATAGGTTATCACATCAAGAAGCATTTGTCAACAACTTTTTTATTTTCCTTTGCGTTTATGTCTCAGGCCTGATTCGAAGATCGGCGTCTTTCGACCGCGCAAGTGATATAATACTAAATCAGTCGTTAAATGTCAACACTTTTTAAGGGCAGATAATGTATTTAATTCTATACATCATCTGCCCCGATTTCCACTATATCTATTCACATCACAATGATCATTTGCAATTTACTTACTGTTTATTTTTTTCTTAAGTTCATTCCAGTTATTACTCAGGTTAGTCTTGTTAGGTGCTGTAAGAAAAAAGAACTGCAGCTTGATCTTCTCGCCCTTTACCGTGAATACATTTCCACCTGTACGCTTCCATGGATATGTCTTGGTCCAGTTAGTGCCGTCAAAGAATATAGGATCAGAGTTCTTGTCCTTCCAGTATGCCACAAAATATACTGTATACGCTTTATGTCTCTGGCTTATATCACTGCTCTGACCATACTCATTATAATCTCCAAGACCCACCACTGCCATATACGGTTGATCGTCTGCCGTCTTAAGTATGTCATTTGCAAAATCTGTTCCTATAAGAGACACATCATTGTTCTGGGCATTGACAGCTACATTTGCAGACTGTGCCACTCCGCCCTCAGCATAGGCCGACGCCATCTTAGTCTGTGCTGCCGTCATAATGTTCTTGGCTGCCAGCATATCCTGTGAGTCCTTCGCCTTATCTATATACCCAAGTAATGCAGGCACAAGTATTGCCGCAAGGATAGCCAGTATAACAAGCACCACTATCAGCTCCACAAGTGTAAAGCCTTTATTCTTTTTATATATGAAACCATCCTTCTTATTCATACACTTCTCTCCCATCCATTTATCTTCAAGCAGACATACACCTTCATCCACCATGGCTCATTTTAACAGCCCACTCAATTCAGCACGTCTATTCTCCAATATATTAATGTACAGTTTTCCCAGCATGCCCCATTAAACATCACTCTACCACATTATTACTTTAAATATTACTTTCCATTGTAGTGAGCGGCGTTCTTTAACATTATCCAGTTTGCCTCCCAGTTTCGGTTAGGGGCTGTGAGGAAATAAAACTGCATATTTATGGTTTCTCCGTCCACCACAAAGTTATTGCCGGAGGCTCCGTCGCTGCCCCATGGGTAGGTCTTGGACCAGCTGCTTCCGTTAAAGAATATAGGATCAGAGTTCTTGTCCTTCCAGTATGCCACAAAATATACTGTATACGCTTTATGTTTCTGGCTGAGGTCCGACGACTTTCCATATGTATCATAGGAGCCGGTTCCAACGATCGCCATATATGGCTTATCATCTGCCGTGTTAAGGATGTCCGCCGCAAATGCCGTATCAACCAGGATCACGTCAAGTCCCTTTAACATAGTAGCTCCATCAATCTCCTGAACCACCGTTCCATCTGCATAAGCCTCTGTCATCTTAGTCTGTGCCGCCGTCAGGACATTCTTGGCTGCCAGCATATCCTGAGAATCCTTTGCCTTGTCTATATACCCAAGCAATGCAGGCACAAGGATGGTTGCAAGGATAGCCAGTATAACAAGCACCACTATTAATTCAACTAAAGTAAAACCTTTATTATCTCTTTCTCCCAAATAATATCACTCCAAAATCCGAATATATACATATTGACGATTTTATTTATACATATTTACTATATTACATTTTGGTGTTTTTCTCAAGGAAAAAATATGAAAAGTAGAGCAGCAGTCATTAAAAATTGCCTGTTTGGTATTGCCCCTCATATTAAGGGTGGTGCTTCCTACGGCACATCTTTTACACGATTATCTCAAGGGCTTCCGCCACAGAAGCTACTCCTATGACCTTCATTCCCTCTATTTTTTTCATCTTATCCTTATTGGACTTTGGTATCACACAGGTGGTGAAGCCCATCTTCTGTGCTTCATAAACTCTCTGCTCCGCTGCCGACACGGCACGTACCTCGCCGGACAGTCCCACCTCGCCAAAAGCTACCAGGTGCTCATCTACAGGCCTGTTTCTGTAGCTTGACACAATAGCATATATTATACCAAGGTCTGAGGATGGATCATCAAGTCTTATTCCACCTGCAATATTCACATAGGCGTCACAGCCTGACAATATAAGTCCCGCTCTCTTCTCAAGGACTGCCAGCAAAAGATTGACCCTGTTGTAATCAAGTCCCACCGCAGTTCTTCTTGGCAGATTAAAGTTTGTCTGGCTCACCAGTGCCTGTATCTCTATAAGAAGGGGTCTGGTTCCCTCCATGGAGCACACCACCACAGAACCGGATGACGCCTCAGGTCTTCCATCCAGCATAACCTGGGATGGATTATTTACCTCTGCGAGTCCCACCTCGGTCATTTCAAATACACCGATCTCATTTGTAGAGCCAAATCTGTTCTTAACAGCCCTTAAAACCCTGAAGCCTGCATTCCTGTCACCTTCAAAATAGAGAACTGTATCCACCATATGTTCGAGATTTCTCGGGCCGGCAACAGTTCCCTCCTTTGTCACATGGCCTACTATGAATATGGCAATGCCCATCTGCTTGGCTATACGCATAAGTCTGGCTGTAACTTCCTTTATCTGGGATATACTTCCCGGTGCGGAGGATATGTCGTCTGTTATCATGGTCTGAATGGAGTCTATGATCATTACATCCGGTCTGCCCTTCTTAAGATAGTCCTCCACATATGCCAGCTCATTTACGCACAACAGCAGCATATCCTTGGAAAATGTCCCTATCCTTTCAGCTCTCATCTTGATCTGGGACATGGATTCCTCTCCTGATACATACAGAACTGTCTTGCCTGCCTCGGTGATGTTCCTGCACATCTGTAATAATATTGTAGATTTACCTATGCCGGGATCTCCGCCTACCAGCACCAGAGAATCTCTTACTATTCCTCCTCCAAGCACTCTGTCCAGCTCTGCAAATCCTGTTGTAAACCTTACCTCGTCTGTTTTTTCCACCTGTAAAATGCTTGTAGGCGCTATAGCTTCCCTCATAAGAGTCTGCTTCTTAGCGCCTACTACTACCTTTTCCTCGCAAAATGTATTCCAGGACTTGCACCCAGGGCACTGTCCCATCCATTTTGCAGATTCAAAACCGCATTCCTGGCAGAAAAATATCTGTTTTTCCTTTGCCATATATGCTCCTATTATTCAACTACTTTCTTTACATCAACCTTAACTGCCTTACCCGGCTCAAGATCTACACTTATATTGAGCTTTCCTCCAAGGTTTGTCTTGTCCTTGCCTGCATAGATCTCATCAATGTGTATCTTGTATTCTGTCTCTGCTTCAAGCTCAAGTGTGATGGATGATGTCTCAGGTCCCTCAACAACAAATGAAACGTCTGACTCCGAGGACTTGAAATCATGTACCGCTGTTCCCGGAACTGACTCATATACAAATGTACCATTCTTCTCAAGCTTTGTTATCTCATTAAAAGTCTTAATCTTATAAATATCGCCCTGAAACTCGAAATCAGCCTTCTTGGTCTTTGACTTAAGCTCATAATTACCGAAATCAAGGCTTCCCTCTCCTGCTGTTATAAGATCATTAACTACTGCCATAATGTTTATCCTCCTGTGTATACTATATGGTTACCCCTTACCTTTGTTCGGCGGTATTTTATGGGAACACTCCCTTAGTTCATTATCGTATGTACAATCCATACAAAACTTTTCTTACTTATTATACAATATTTACATGGTTCTGGCTATATGAAAACCATGTAAATATTGTGTTTTTATATTTATTTAATTATTTACTCTTTATCCTTTTTTGTTTTGTTCACGAACTTAACCTTGTCATTCCTTACAGTGATCAGCACATTATCTCCCTGCTTCACATTTCCCTTAAGGATCTCCTCGGCAAGTCCGTCCTCAACGTAGGTCTGGATAGCACGCTTCAGTGGTCTCGCACCATATTTCTTGTCATAGCCCTTGTCAAATATATACTTCTTCATGGGATCACCATATCTGAGCTCTATTCCAAGTTGGTCTGCGGTACGCTTCTTAAGCTCCTTAAGAAGAAGGTTACAGATATCCATGACATTTTTCTCAGAAAGTGCCCTGAATACAATTATGTCATCTATTCTGTTGATAAATTCCGGCTTAAAGCTGCGTTTAACCTCTTCCATAACATTTGACTTCATGCTCTCATGCTCTTTTTCCGCATTGTCATCCGATACAAAGCCCAGCTTTTTAGGGTCAACGATACGCTCCGCACCTGTATTTGAAGTCATAATAAGTATGGTGTTCTTAAAATCCACCTTTCTTCCCTGGGAATCGGTTATATGTCCGTCATCAAGCACCTGTAAGAGTACATTGAACACATCCGGGTGAGCCTTCCCGATCTCGTCAAATAAGATCACAGAGTAAGGATTCGTCCTTACCTTCTCGGACAACTGACCGCCCTCTTCAAAGCCTACATATCCAGGAGGTGAGCCTATTATCTTGGACACACTGTGCTTCTCCATATATTCCGACATATCAACTCTTATAAGAGCGTCCTCACTGCCGAACACTGCCTCTGCCAGAGCCTTTGAAAGCTCTGTTTTACCTACACCTGTAGGTCCAAGGAACAGGAATGAGCCAACCGGTCTCTTAGGATCCTTAAGTCCCACACGACTTCTCTTCACAGCCCTGGCAACGCTGGATACAGCTTCCTCCTGACCGATAACCCTTTCATGCAGTACATCCTCAAGTCTTGCAAGTCTGTGGGATTCCTTCTCGGTAAGCTTATTTACAGGGATCTTGGTCCATACCGCAACTACCTGAGCTATATCCTCACCGGTAACCACCAGGTCCTCCGCTGATCTTTCGCCATTTACCAGTCTGTGGATCCTGTTCTCAAGCTTTCTCTGCTTGCCGGTTATCCTGCCTGCCGTCTCCAGATCACCACTTACTAACACATCCTCCAGTTCATCACTAAGGTTCTTTATCTCAAGCTCAAGGTCTTCAACCTTTCTTCCCTTATCGGAAAATCCCAGACGTTTTCTTGCACACGCCTCATCCATAAGATCTATCGCCTTATCCGGAAGAAATCTGTCGCTTATATACCTGATGGACAGGTCTACCGCCTCTTCAACCGCCTCATCACTTATGGTAAGCTCATGGTGCTGCTCATAGCAGTGTCTGAGCCCCTTTAATATATCAACAGTCTCATCCCTTGTAGGCTCCTCCACATATACCGGCTGGAAACGTCTCTCAAGGGCTGCGTCCTTCTCTATATATTTCCTGTACTCAGCCATAGTGGTGGCACCTATCATCTGGATCTCGCCTCTGGACAGAGCCGGCTTAAGTATATTTGAAGCGTCGATAGCTCCCTCCGCTCCACCGGCACCTATGATCGTATGAAGCTCATCTACAAATAATATGATATTGCCGTCAGCCTTAACCTCCGCCATCACCTTCTTGATACGCTCTTCAAATTCTCCTCTGTACTTGGAGCCTGCCACCATGCTGGAAAGGTCAAGGGACACAAGCTTCTTGCCCTTTACCGTATCAGGCACGTCGCCTCTTGCTATCATATAAGCAATCCCTTCAACCACGGCTGTCTTTCCGACACCCGGCTCTCCCACCATACATGGATTGTTCTTCATTCTTCGGCTGAGGATCTGCATTACCCGCTCAATTTCCTTTTCCCTGCCTATAACAGGGTCAAGTCTTCCCTCAAGGGCCTCCTTCGTAAGATCCTTTGAATACATCTTAAGGGTAGGGGTCTGGTTCTTCTTGCCGGAGTTCTTCTTTCCGGACATACTGCTTTCTTTCTTCGCCTCTGAAGGACTCATTCCACATACTATGAGGGTATCTGCCTTTATCTTCTGTATATCAACCTTGCAGCTAAGAAGGAGCTTATAGGCAAGACATTCCCTGTTGTCTATAATAGCCAGAAGCAAATGTTCAGAGCCTATCTCTCTGTCCCCAAGCTGTCTTGCAATCTTTCCGGCGTCCTCGATCACCGCCTTGGCTTTCTCGGTATACTCGCCCTTTCTGCTGCCGGTTCCCTTCGGCACCTTCACCAGATCCTTGTACACTGCAAGCACGTTCTGCATGGTTGCCTTATTTTCAAATAATATAGAATGTGCTGTAACATCTTCCGTATCCAACATGGAAAGGAGAATGTGCTCACTTCCCACGAATCCGTTTCCTAACTTCTTCGCTGTCGCTTTGGCATGTTCAAGCATATCTTTCGTAGGTTCATTAAATTCCAGTTTCATATTAAGATCACCTGCTTTATATTTTTACACATAAGGATATCTTCATATCCCTTGGGTATTTACAACAAAGGGCTCTGTAAATCCTTACAATAAACAGAGCCCCTCAATGCTATTTCATCCCACTTTACTGTTCGTCTATGGCCTTACCGATATCGTGGCGCATATACTTGTTATCAAAGCTTATCCATTCTGTAGCTGCATAAGCGTTCTTTCTCGCCTCAAATAAATCCTTGCCTGTGGCTGTAACACCCAGCACACGGCCACCGTTTGTAACGATCTTATCCCCGTCAAACTTTGTTCCTGCATGGAATACATAATATCCGTCCTTGCCCTTGAAAGTCTCAAGTCCTGAAATAGGAAGTCCCTTCTTGTAAGAAACAGGGTATCCGTCAGACGCCAGGACTACGCATACTGCTGCATTGTCCTCGAACTTAAGATCTATCTTGTCAAGAGTACCGTCTATACATGCCTCGAACACATCTATGATATCATTCTTCATTCTAGGAAGCACTACCTGTGCCTCAGGGTCTCCGAATCTTGCATTGTACTCAAGAACCTTAACACCCTTTGGTGTTATCATAAGTCCGCAGAACAGAACGCCCTTGAACTCTCTTCCCTCTGCGCTCATAGCTGCGATAGTTGGCTTGTAGATGTGCTCCATACAATATTCATCTATCTCTTTTGTGTAGAATGGGCTTGGTGAAAATGTTCCCATTCCGCCTGTATTAAGTCCTGTATCTCCGTCTCCTGCACGCTTGTGATCCTGTGCTGATGTCATAGGCTTGATAGTCTTGCCATCACAGAAGCAGAGTACTGAAACCTCACGGCCTGTCATGAACTCTTCTATTACCATGGTATTTCCGGCATTTCCGAAGTGCTTGTCAAGCATTATCTCCTTAACGCCCGCCTTTGCCTCTTCAAGTGTGTTGCAGATAAGAACACCCTTTCCGAGAGCCAGTCCGTCTGCCTTAAGTACTATAGGCATGTCAGCAGTCTCGAGATACTTTATCGCCTCATCAGGATCGGTGAAGTTCTCATATGCTGCTGTAGGGATACCATATTTCTTCATAAGATCCTTGGAGAATGCCTTTGAGCCCTCAATGATGGCTGCATCTGCCTTTGGACCGAAAGCTCTGATACCTGCCTCGTTGAATGCGTCAACGGCACCTGCAACAAGAGGATCATCCGGTGCAACCACAACTAAGTCTATCTCTTTTTCCTTTGCAAATACTACCAGCTTGTCAAACTCCATTACACCAATATCAACGCACTCAGCCAGATCTGCTATTCCTGCGTTACCCGGTGCACAATATATCTTTGAAACCTTACTGCTCTTTGAAATACTTGTAATTATGGCGTGCTCTCTGCCGCCACCGCCTACAACCAATATCTTCATGTGATATCTTCCTCCTTTGAACAACAGCCCATTTAAAATTTGCCTCTTTAAGTATTGCCCCCTCATTTCATTCGGCGGCATATCGTCGGTACCATTTTTTATGCATCTACGATGCATGGGTACCTCCTCTTTAAGTATTGCCCCCTCATTTCATTCGGCGGCATATCGTCGGTACCATTTTATATGCGCTGCATGTCAAGTTTTCACATAAAACTTGACACAATCTGTATATTATGGGATTAATCTTCTACAACAGTTACTCCGTCTGTCACCCTGACCTTGCCATGGGCGATCTTGTCAATAACCGCTGGAAGAAGCTTCCATTCTGCCTGCTCCATAACTCTTCTCTGAAGAATTTCCGGTGTATCTCCATTCTCCACCGCTACTGCCTTCTGCATGATGATAGGGCCTGTATCTGTCCCCTTGTCTACGAAGTGGACTGTGGCTCCAACCACCTTGACACCTCTCTTTAATGCTGCCTCATGAACCTTGAGTCCATAGTAGCCTGTTCCGCAAAATGCCGGTATAAGAGATGGATGTATATTTATGATCTTGTTAGGATATGCGTCTATAACAGCCTCCGGTATGACCACAAGATAGCCTGCCAGCACGATAAGATCCACCTTGAGGGAATTTAAGGCATCAAGCAATGCCCGATTAAACTGTGCCCTGTCCTCATAATCCTTAGGAGACACCACCAGTGCCTCTATGCCTGCTTTCTTTGCTCTCTCCAGGGCAAATGCATTCCTGTTATTGCTTATAACCGCTGTTATCTCTGTATCTTTTATTCCTCCGTCGGCAACTGCGTCTATTATGGCCTGCAGATTGGTTCCGCCGCCGGATACAAGAACTGCAATCTTTAGCATAATTCTACTCCCTTTTCGCCTGCTGCCACTGAACCGATAACATATGCCTTGTCACCTGTAAGCTCAAGAGCCTTAATGGTCTTGTCAACATCCGCCGGATCAACAGCGATACACATGCCGATACCCATGTTGTATGTGTTGTACATCATCTGCTCCTCAATATCTCCTGTCTTTGCAAGGAGCCTGAATATTGCAGGAACCTCATATGAATCCTTCTTGATCTTCGCTACCACTCCATCAGGTAACATTCTTGGGATATTCTCATAGAATCCGCCGCCTGTGATATGGCTGCAGCCCTTTATCTTAACGCCTGCGTTCTTAACAGACTTAAGTGCCTTAACATATATTCTTGTAGGTGCAAGAAGTGCCTCACCGAGAGTTGTGCCAAGCTCATCATAGTATGTATCCAGTGATTCCTTTGTCATCTCAAACACCTTACGGACAAGTGAGAAGCCGTTGCTGTGTACACCTGTTGAAGCAATACCGACAAGGGCATCACCCGGCTTTATATCCTCGCCTGTTATAAGATCCTTTCTCTCTACAACGCCCACTGCAAATCCAGCAAGGTCATATTCCTCTTCCTTCATAAGACCCGGATGTTCTGCTGTCTCGCCGCCTACCAAAGCAGCCTCACTCTGGATACATCCTTCCGCAACACCCTTTACTATGGTTGCGATCTTCTCAGGGTAATTCTTACCACATGCAATGTAGTCAAGGAAGAATAATGGTTCTCCGCCTGAACATGCAATATCATTTACACACATTGCAACTGCGTCTATTCCTATAGTGTCATGCTTGTCCATAATGTAGGCAAGCTGAACCTTTGTTCCACATCCGTCTGTTCCGGACAACAACACTGGATCTTCCATATCCTTTATCTTGCTTAAGCTGAACGCTCCGGCAAATCCACCAATGCCACCCAGCACCTCTGGTCTCATTGTCTTCTTAATGTGTTCCTTCATTAACTCTACAGATTTGTATCCTGCTTCAATATCCACGCCGGCATTCTTGTAATCCATTGTATATTGCCCTCCTGTTTATTAATTGGTATTTGGTTTTCATTTGCAAATACATAATTATATTCCCATAGATTATAATTTATTCAGTCTGCTTTGTAAAGGAAGTAATTGCCTAACTTTACCTGATATGCTAAAATATTTACAGTAATTTGGGTCAGAAACTATATTATTTATTTAGTATTATTTAAAGGGGATATCATGACAAATAACAGACTAAACATCGGACTGTTCACCTGTCATCTTGACAATGACTACGCCCAGGAGATATGCAAGGGTGCGGAATATGCTGCCAGGGAATCTGACGTAAATCTTATTGTATTTCCGGGCATGTTTTTAAGTGCGTCATTTTATGATCCGGCGAACCAGCTCTATGATTATCAGTACAATTCTATCTTTTATTATGCCAACAGGGAAAACCTGGACGGACTGATCATATCCATAGGCTCCATAGCAGACTTCCTGTCCGAGAAGGACATCGAAAGCTTTCTTGCCAGGTTTGAGGGTATACCTATACTTACCTTAGAGCGGAAGATCCCGGGGTATCCATGCATACAGGCAGACAGCACCACAGGTCTCAGAGAAGCCATAAACCACCTTATAAGTGTACACGGCAGAAGGAAGATCTGTTTCGTAGGCGGTCCAAAGGACAACGATGACGCCGTCAACCGTCTTGGAGTATACAAAGAGGTTCTTGCAGCCAACGATCTTCCGCTTACGGAAGAAATGATGGTGTTCGGAGACTTTTCCGAGTACAGCCGTCACAATGTTTCCAGGCTTCTTGACGACAATCCGGACTGCGACGCTATAGTATTTGCAAATGATCAGATGGCCATCGGCGGCTATGCCGAGCTTAAAAGCCGCGGTATAAAGATCGGCCCCGATATAAGTGTTATAGGCTTTGACGATTCCCCTGTTGCTGTGACTATGGATCCCCCTTTATCCACTGTCAATGCCCGCTCATCAGATGTGGGATACCGTGCAGTACTTGACATGGTAAGCATGTGCGGTTCTGCCGGTTATGAGACCAGCTTTCTTGAGTCAGGCTTCATAAAGAGAACCTCCTGCAACTGCGACATGGCTGACGCTGAAGAGGTGGACTTCGATGCCCTTGCCGAGAAGGGTGAACCGGTTGAGAATGTGGTTGACATGCTCTGCCAGATCCTTCTTGGAAATATAGAGGACTCCTTCTATTCACCATGGATATTCGATAATTTTAAGATAATATTTACCGATATAGTAAGCGTCATAATGGATTCTGACAACAATGCCTTTCCAAGGCATAAGATAATAGACAGGCTTAATATAATGCTCCACTCTCCTATGATCTCTTTCTTCTCAGTTTCGAAGATCGGATTCGTGTTCAGGAGACTCACTGCATTGTACACAGCCAACACCACAAACTATGACAAGAAGGCAAGCTATCACAAGCTTGACGCCCATATAACCAGCACCATATCCCAGTTCCTGTCCACCCAGTTATATACGAAGATGAAGGATAACATCACGAGCACATGGTCATCAACATATATAACAAGAGACACACTGACTAACGGTGATGACGAGGAGAAGTCCTTCTCTCTCATTCTGGACAAGTTAAAGGAGCTGTCCTTTGATTCCTGTTACATATACCTGTATGACAAGCAGATAAAGATCAATGAGGACGGAAGCTGGACCGTTCCCAAGTACCTGTATCTTCAGGCATACTACAACCAGAACAATACGGACGTGTTAAGCGGTGAGGCAAGGCGTACTCCGTCCTACGAATTATTTGACAACGAGTATACCTACTACCCGGAACGCTTCACAGATGTTATCGTTCCTATATTTACAAATGAGCAGCACCACGGTCTGTTCATCTGCAACACCACCGTAGATAATTTTAACAAGATATACACCACCAGCCTGCAGCTTGGTGCTTCCCTTAAGTACCTCTCTCTTCTCCGTGAACAGAAGACCATGCAGAATAAGCTCATGATGTCATTAAACGAGATCCACGAGAAAAACGAGCTGCTCAGTATGCTGTCCACCTCCGACGAGCTTACCGGTGTCAACAACCGACGCGGCTTCATGGACAAGGTTGAGTTCCTTATCAAGTCCCCTGCAAATAACGGCAGAAACGCCATGATGTTATTTGCCGATATGGACAGCCTCAAGGTTGTAAATGACCGTTTCGGACACAAGGATGGGGATTTTGCTCTCAAAAATATTGCAAATATCCTTTCTGCCAGCTTCAGGCCTGCCGACATCATCGGAAGGATAGGCGGTGACGAGTTCGTATGCTTCGCTTTCGTTGATGACTCGGATTTCATAACCGGTGTCCAGGACAGGATAAACGAACTGTCGGACGAGCTTAACGAAACCTGCGGCAAGCCGTATTTCATTGAAATGAGTGTGGGTATTTCGGAATTTCAGTGTAACAATAATATGAAGATCGAGGATCTGCTGTCTCAGGCAGATAATGCACTGTACTCCAACAAACGATATAAGCGTATGTCGGTCATAAAGCAGTTAGACTAAAAAAACAGTGTTCCCGGAAAACAGGGAACACTGTTTTTTAGTTTATAAGTCAGCTTCGTCGAGAGGTTCGTTTAACTCCTCAGTACCCGGAAGGACAAATCTTCCGTCTAAGATAAGCGGTACCTGGGTACCGTCCTCATGGATTGAGTAGATAGCCCCTATCTCTCTGTACGGGATGGTGATATCTGTGTGGCAGTTAAAGTAGGCATTGTCTATATCTGTCTTTCTCTTTGCCGAACATTCATTTTCCTTTGCCACTATCTCCTTGCCGTCAGGATTATAGAGAACTGTGTCCTCGCTGTGGCTGTAGCAGGTGTCTCCCACTGCGAAGTGAGGTCCCATCTTCTCTACTATAAGGATAGGCAGCTTGTAAACTATATCGTATTTATTTGCAACTACATAGGCAGTGGTGTTGGTTCCTATGGCGAACTCACCAATAGGAAGGGTATCCCTGCCCATAAGGATATTGTCTTTTATATATGCCCTGCCTGCCTCATGATCCTCGAAGTTATCGCAGTCATAGGTATCAACCTTGCCGTCCTTAAAGGTCATGGTCAGGTTCTTGAAGTTCAGGTCATTAAGGAACACATCACTTACATTGAGTATTCCCTCGGTGCCTGTAAGCTTAGGGGAAGTGAACACCTCTCCAACAGGTATGTTCACATCTGCAACGCAGTTCTCGAAATTGGTCTCCTTTGATGGATCCTTCATCTCATGCATGTTCACAAGCATATCTGTCTTATTGTCCCCTGTGCCAAGGACTCTTACCTCCACCGCCTTGTCAAGCTCGTCAATAAGGCTCTGGTGTATACGTCTGTATTTGTTATTGTCAAGAGTATTTATCTTCACTATCTCGTGGAATATCTCAGGGAAGTTCTCACCGATCTCAGGCATTGGATATGCGATTATGGTGAAGCTCCTCTTATCTCCCGGTATATATTCGTTCACGATCTGCGAGCTTACATTGGCATACTCAACGCCTATATCCTGCTGCTTCTTTGAAAGCACAGGTGAATAGCTGCTGCCTGCCGGTTCAAATGGTACACCGCCAAAGGTCTCTATGCAGGCAGGTCCCGCATAGGTTGAAGCCTGATATTCGTAATTCTTATATGCAAGTCTTAAGACCTCAAGCTTTCTCTCCATAAGACGTCTGTCCATAAACAACGCCTCATCCATCCTGTGATCAAACTCATACTGTCTGTTGGCACTGGCAGCCTCGTAGCCGATCTTTCCTATGCCCCGTCTGTTTATTCTGTTTACTGCATATCTGTGGCATACTGGCTTAAGTCCCATGGCTTCAAACTGCTTTATGGCAGCCCTCACCATACGCTCCTGTCCCACTGCATATCTTATATTCACCGTCTTCTTCTCTGAAAGGTCTATATGCGCTGCCACAAATCCAAGTCTGTAGCCCTCTGTATATGTGGAAGCCATAGCCTCAATCTCTGCGTCCTCAAGGGTATTAAGGAACTCTGCAAGCTTAAGCTCATTTTCAGAGATATATTCTCCGTATCTGTACAGGTACGAAAGATCACTGAGATCGCTGTTCATGATCATATCCGTTGCAAATGAAAGTGCCGGATCAAGCTGCTCCCTTATCCTGTACTCTACAAAGTACTCAGCATAGTCATGCTCAAAATAATAGATCGCCTCTTCAAGGGCTTTCCTGATCTCTGAGGTCTCTTCAGCTCCTGCGAACATGGAATAAACCTCAACAAACAGCTCCATGAACAAAGTCATGTCTATTATCCTGCCCTCAAAGGCATACGCTATCATTCCCCTGATCTCTGCAAATAAAAATGTCAGTATCTGGGATACCGTCTTATCATCCTCTGTCTTGCAGCCAAAGGCTTTATATGAATATTCATAGTTTACATAACTATTATCATAATTATCTCCCAGTATATCTGAATATAAGTCATTGTTAAGAGCAGCAAGCTCTTCCTTTGACATATTGTCTATAGCCCTTGTCTTAACAAGCTCAAGGACATTTGCAGTTTTAAGGATAAAATCAGCCACCGCTGTGAAATATCCTCTGTAGCCTTCCGGTGCTTCATTTTCATGGACAAGCTCCTTTATCCTGTCCAACATAAGGGAATATCTCTCTTCTATATCCTCGCACTCGTCTATATTGTTTCTGTAATAATCTGCCATATGATCTCCGCCTTCTATATCTATCTCTGTAAGATTTTTCTATTTAGTTTATCTACCAGCTCTGTATGCTTTTTCTACCCGGTTTCTATAATCCCTTTATCAGGAATATTGCATATAATATGACCAGCACAACATTCATCCGTATAGCCATCTTCTTGCCATACATTCCGCCTCTGTCGTTATAATATCCGGTAACGCCAAATACTATCCCTGTTATGGACATGAGGGCACCACTGAGCATAAGCACTCCGTATATTGCAGCCACGTTTCCCTTGGAAACAATGGATTTCACAATGGACAATATGAGAAATACCAGACTGAGGCTTCCCAAAATATATGAAATGATCGTATCCGTGGCAGTCCTCTCCGAAACTGCACTGAATCTCCTTCTGCTGATCAAGATTTCTTCCTCCTGTTTTCCACGCAAGATAGTATAAAGTAAACTATGTATCCTAAGATCCCGCCTAATGTATTAAGCATGAGATCATCAATATCAAAAACTCCAAGCTTCGTTATATACTGTACACTCTCAATGAGAAGTGTAAATGTGAAGGAATAAAGCAACGCCACCACAAAATTCGTCTTCTTGTTCCTTACGACTGTAAGGAGAAATCCAAAGGGCATGAAGCCTATTACATTTCCTGCCACATTAAGCACGAAGCTGGTCATGGTAAAATACTGTCGGTAATATATAAATCTCTTTATCTCCAGAAAGGGCTCAAGATTTATACGTCTTTCCTCAAACTGGCCTCTGCCGAAGGTATCGGAGAATACCAGAAAATAAAATATTGCAAGAATGTATAATACAAATAATACTATACACAAAATACGTCTCTTATCCGTATCGTTTTTCTTCAAAACAAGCCTCCAGATTATTTATGAAGTTTCATTAATTCATCAAGGAGTCTGTCTGCACACTCCTCCTTTGACATCAATGGAAGTTCCATTATATCATCTTTGCTTATCAATGTTAAGACATTTGTGTCGACACCAAAGCCTGCGCCCTCAACCTTGAGGTTATTTGCAGCTATCATATCAACATTTTTCTTCTGAAGCTTCTCACGGGAATTGTCAATAAGATCCTTAGTCTCCATGGAGAAGCCACAGATGACCTGTTTCCTTCCCTGAGAGTTCTCATAGCCGTAGGTATCCCTGTTGCTGCCCAGATGTGCAAGGATATCCTTAGTCCTCTCAAGGTCAATGGACATATCGCCATCCTTCTTCTTTATCTTGTTGTCGGCAACTGTCTGCGGTCTGTAATCGGCAACTGCCGCCGCCTTGATTATTATGTCCATGGACGGAGCATTTTCCGTTACTGCCTCAAACATGTCCTGTGCAGATGTTATGTCAACCACTTTCACAAATCTAGGGGGCTCAATATTAACGTCCCCTGTTACCAGAGTAACGTCAGCTCCCCTGAGCATTGCCATCTTGGCTATGGCATAGCCCATCCTTCCGGTGGAATGATTTGATATATATCTAACAGGATCAATGGCCTCCTTTGTAGGTCCTGCTGTTACCATCACCCTGACACCTTCCATGTCATGCTCTCTGGCAATATGTCTCATGATGTGATCCACCAGCACCTCTTCCTTAGGAAGCTTACCGGCTCCTGTATCTCCACAGGCAAGGTAGCCACAATCTGAGTCAATTATCTCGTATCCGTAATGTCTCAATTTCTCTATATTGTCCTGGACTATAGGATTTTCCAGCATATTTGTGTTCATTGCCGGAGACACAAGCTTAGGACATTTTGCCGCCATTATGGTTGTTGTGAGCATATCGTCCGCAATACCGTTTGCGATCTTTCCGATGACATTTGCAGAGGCGGGTGCCACCATGAATACATCCGCTTTCTTAGCCAGCGATACATGTTCAACATTGAACTGAAAATTCCTGTCAAATGTATCAACCAGACATTTATTGCCGGTTAAGGTCTCAAAGGTTATGGGATTTATGAAGTTTGTTGCATTCTGTGTCATTATCACATGTACATCAGCATGCTTCTTTACCAGCATGCTGGCAACATTTGCCATTTTATATGCAGCTATACTTCCTGTAACTCCTAAAACCACTGTCTTTCCAGTTAACATAATTCTATCCTTTCAGAAATAATTCTATTCTAATGATCATCCTCAATTACCACTGATCAGCCATATAACAGACGCCGATCGTATCTATTATAATAAAATTAACCAGGTCTGGCAACTGTAGTCACAATATCTCCACAGAACCAGACCTGGTCGTCACATTCTATCCTGATTATAATGTCTCGATAAAGTTATCGATAAGTCTTGCCTTTCCGAACTTAACAGCCATGGCACATAATACATGACCCTTAACCTCATCAATGGACTTCATTGTATCCATATCAACCATCTCTACATAATCAATAGTTGCAAGAGGCTCGCTGTTTATAAGCTCCTTCATTGCGGCAACTATCTTCTTTGCGTCCTTTTCGCCATCCGCCACCATCTTCTTACCCAGGGCAACCGACTTGCTTAAGATAACCGCAGCCTTTCTCTCTTCCGGTGTAAGATAGATATTTCTTGAGCTCTTGGCAAGACCGTCAGCCTCTCTTATGATAGGGCAGCCAACTATCTCTATATCCATGTTGAGATCCTTGACCATTCTCATGATAATGGCAAGCTGCTGGGCGTCCTTCTCACCGAAATATGCCCTGTCAGGCTTAACTATGTTAAAGAGCTTATTTACAACTGTACAGACTCCCTTAAAATGAACAGGTCTTGTAAGTCCGCATAATGCGTCAGGAAGTCCTGTCATATTTACAAATGAACAGAAGCCGTCCTTATACATCTCCTCAGGCTCCGGATTAAATATCAGGTCTCCCCCTGTGCTCTCCACTAGTCTTGCGTCTGCCTCCAGGTCTCTTGGATAGCTCTCAAGATCCTCTGTAGGTCCAAACTGCATTGGATTTACAAATACACTTACTACTGTTCTGTCGTTCTGCTCTACAGACTTCTTTATAAGGCTCTGATGTCCTTCATGAAGGTATCCCATTGTAGGCACAAGACCTACTGTAAGACCTTCCTTTCTCCATTCCTTAACCTGTGCTCTGACCTCATCAACTGTCTTTACGATCTTCATTTTTTTATCCTTCCTTTTGTCTAATATAACTTTTCTATTACTTCATCATCTATTTTGTATGAACGGGCGTCATCCGGGAACGCACCTGTGTTGATCTCGTTTATGTACTCCGCAACTGCGTTTTTGATGATCTCGCCTACATTTGCAAACTGCTTAACGAACTTCGGAACATAATCTGTGAACATTCCGAGCATATCCTGATTTACCAGAACCTGTCCGTCACAGCCGTTACCTGCGCCGATACCGATAGTCGGTATTCCAATGCTCTCTGTAATAAGGGTTGCCAGCTTCTTAGGCACGCACTCAAGAACAAGGGCAAATGCACCTGCCTCCTCAACTGCCTTAGCGTCAGCAAGAAGCTTCTTAGCTGCCTCCTCTGTCTTTCCCTGGATCTTGTAACCGCCAAGAGTATTTATTGACTGTGGCGTGAGTCCAAGATGAGCACATACAGGTATTCCTGCTGCTGTTATTGCCTTGATCTGAGGACATACCTCAACGCCGCCCTCAAGCTTGACTGCTCCGGCTCTTCCTTCCTTCATAAGACGTCCTGCATTTACAACTGCGTCATATACGCTGGTCTGATATGACATAAAAGGCATATCTGTTACTACTAATGCGTTCTTCGCACCTCTTGCTACGGCTGCACTGTGGTGTATCATGTCCTCCATGGTAACTGAAACAGTGTCCTCGTAACCAAGCATAACATTTCCCAGGGAATCTCCCACAAGGATAGTGTTCACACCTGCTGAATCAACAAGCTTCGCCATTGAGTAGTCGTAGGCTGTTATCATTGATATTTTGTTTTCTGTGCCCTTCTGAGCCTTGATCGTGGTTGTTGTGTTTTTCATAAAAATTCTCCTATATAATGATAAATGGAACATCAGCCCATTTAAATTTACCTTCTTAAGTATTGCCCCCTCATTTCATTCGGCGGCATATCGTCGGTACCATTTTATATGCATCTACGATGCATGGGTACCTCCTCTGAAAAGGGCTGACGCTACATGTCAAGTTTTTTATAAAAGCCTGACACATTCAATAGGATGAATCGAAAAGATACATTTCTGTTTTCCTGAGAATATTAAGATACCATAAAGTACATATGATATTTGTGTCACACTGCTTAATCCCGCCGGTCATCATAGGTTCACCGATACAAAAGTCACACGTCATAGACTGTATGCTTCATTCGTCGTTTACTGGTAGCCGCCTGATATGGGTGTGTTCTATAATTTCAGGTATAGTTTCTTTCGAATACCATCCGGGTCTACAATACCATCTGAAGCTTAAAATGTAAATAAAATCCGGCAATTTTTTATTTTTTTAACAGTTTTTCAAGCTCCGAATAGTCTCTGTCCGGGTTCCTGCGTTCTGCCACCTTCAATATCTTCCCGGACAGGCTTGTGTATATCTGCTTTTCGTCATCATCAAGCACAGCCAGATGTTTCTCTACTGTAGCAATATCGTTTCTCTCAACAGGACCTGTCAGTGCCGCCTCAGTTCCAAGCTCTGCTATCTTAAGGGCATTTCCTGTAAATAAAGGTCCAAGTGCCTTCACCGCCTGTTCCTTATTAAAGCCGCACTTCACCAGCATATCCGAAGCGGTCTCAAAAAGCCCCACCACAAGATTACTGGCAAATACTGACGCTCCGTGATACAGTGCCTTATTGCTTCCGTCAATGCATACACAGCCTCCTGTAACTTCATCTGCAAATGTTTTTATGTAAACCTTATACTTTTCATTTCCCTCAATGGTGAAGAAGGCATTTGAAAATCCCTGATAGCTTTCATACTTTGAGCTTATGGCATACATTGGATGAAGGGAATATCCGCAGGCTCCGGTCTCCTCAATCCCTTCAAATACCGCCGCAGACATACTTCCGCTCATATGCATGATAAGCTTTCCCTTAATATCATATGTCCTGACTTCATTCCATACGGAGCCTATCTGTCCGTCAGGCACTGTGATCACACACACATCAGAAGCCATAAGAAGCTCTTCTATGGAAGCATAACACACGCTTCCGGTTCTTTCGGCAGCTTCTTCGGAACTGGATTTATGTAAACTATAATAGCCGGATAGCCCCAGTATTTTGTTGTCCGGAAGCATAACATCTCCGCACTTGTTTTTTATGAACATTCCAAGGGAACAGCCAGCCTTGCCTGCTCCTATTATGCCTGCACTGACGGTCTCGCCGAGACTTTGATCTTTATTTCTATTATTATTCATGTCCTGTCTTGTATCCTTATCATTATTTTAATCACTGTTTCAAACAACATTTATTATTATTGAAGCGATCATTTACTCACTGTTGTATTCTGCATTTCTTGTGGTTCTGTTTAAAATACAGGGTGCAAAAAGTAAGTCATCAGGCCCTGTCAGAGCTGCAGGTAAAATACAATATCTGATACCGCTCTCCCAGGGTCTTCAAAAGCTCAAGCCCCAGCCTAACATGTTCATCATCAAATCCTGAAAATGGATCATCCATAATTATAAACGGCTTTTCTTCACCACACATTACATCTATGCAGCCAAGTCTTGCCGCCAGCCCTGTCATATCACGATACCCCCGGCTGAGACTTTCAATATTCCTTTTTGCCCCATCAGACATAAGATTGATATTATTTTCTCCGTCTATTATAAATGTACCCTTGAGCTTCTGCTTATAATAATCGTCAAACATATCCATGTATCTAAGAAATGCTTCAAGCAACGGTGTGCTGTAGCTTAAGGTATACTTTTCTCTCGCTTCCTTAAGAGACGTCCGGCATTCCTTTAAAAGTTTATACTTATGTAAATCTTTCTTGTAATCCTCCGTAAGCATTTCCAGTTTTCCGGATAATCTGTCAAGCTCTGTTTTTTTCTCTCTGAGCTTTAAGAGCGCGGTCTTCTCCTCAAATATCTCGCTCCTTAAAGCCTCGGCTTTCTTCTGATATGCTTCCGCTTTTTTCTGATATTCCGCCGCCATATGATCATACTCTGCAGGCGTTGGATCATTACCATGTCTTACTGCCGACGGCTCATCGTTTTCTGTGCATGCCCCATTTCTTTTTTGTTTTAAAGCGGTCAATATGAGGATAACGCCCACAGCCAACAGTATAGCTCCCGGTTTTCTGCCCATAACGATCAATATACCGCCTGCAATAAGCATTGCCACTGCAAGAAGCCATATGATCACTGTAGCGGCATTGCTATCTTTTCTATGTGTAGTATCATTTTCATAATCTTGTCTCGAGACATGTTCCTGCTTACCGGCAGCAGACTTTAACGCAACGGCATATGCCCTTTCAGTATCGGCAAGTCTTGAACCAAGCATATCTATATGTTCTTCCGTAGCAGCAAGCTTCGACTCCAGATCAGCCAACTGCCTGAGCTCCGCCTCCATGGCAGTGATCTCCTGTTTCTTCTTATATAACATTCCGGTAGCTCTTGTGGGAGACAGTTTATTTATGGCGTCCTTTAATCTCTTATCTGCCACATCATATCCTGCCACATCCCTGTCAACCAGACCACCAAATGCAGAAATATCATCAACCGATACAGCCGCCTTGTCCGGCACGCCGGATATACTTTTCCCGGTCACACCGCCATTCAGATTTCTGTTGTTCATGGCGGCACTTATGCCACCTGTTATCTCCATATTACAGCCATTTTCACCTATGTATATGGTATTCATGAAGGCTTCTGCGTCCATGTGGAACAACTCTTCACCTGTATCTGCCCCGAAATCATCCACTGCCATCATAGTGTCTGCGTTGTACAATATGTAGTTGTCTTCAGCCGGCTTCTTTCCAAATTCACGTCTCATCATGTAGGTTTTTCCGCCTGCTTCAAATACGATCTCGCCGCCATACAATCCACCCTGCCACGGCATATAGCGGTTACGTTCTCTGTCCTTGAGTGCTTTGCTTCTCTCACCCTCAAATCCATAGAACATTACCTTTATAAATCTGGTGAGGGTTGTCTTGCCCCATCCATTTTCCCGGGCAAATACATTGCACCCCCGGGAGAAATCCACTGTCAGATCATTTAATTTTCCAAAGTTTACAACATGTAATCTGAGAAGCCGCATATTATATCAATTCCTCCCCATTAAGTGCCATTATGCCAAGTCTTATTATCTCCTCACGGTCAGCCTCAGGAATATCCGTTTTGCTCATAACTGTATCCGTAAACATTTTTCTGAAGGAAGCACTAGATTTATGTAAACTATATGTTCTTTTCGTGGAGTCCTTCACCTTAATATAATAATATCTCTCCGACAGTGATTTTTTTATGTACGCACAGACAGGTGAAAGCTCCTGATCCACTGTTCCTGTAAGCTCCACCTTTATCATGTCCTGCTCCAGGCACCTGGAATTATCCAGACTTTTCTCCACCGAGTTTAGGATTTCAGCTCCCTCCGCCGTGTCAGTTATGTCAACCTGCATTTCATAAAGCTTCCTCCGGGCAAATTCTACAAAGTTTCTTTTACAGGTTCCATTTGCCGTGTCGATATCAAGCACCACAAATCCATGAGGACCGCACTCGTCAAAGCCACGTCCCTCAAGGCATCCCGGGTAACAGTATATCCCTCTGCTATCTATGCCTCCTGACCTGTATGCATGGATATGCCCCAGTGCCAGATAATCAATATTCCTATGTTGGAGAAGCCTTTTATTTATGGCAAGCTCATCACTTCCACCATTTTCATACAACTGACCATGGAGAACAAGGATGTTAAAATCCTCCGGTGCGAAATCCAATTCGTCATAAAAGCTGTCTCTGTTGCCTGATGTAAGTTCCACACCGGCAATATTGACATTTACATGGTCATTCCGGGCCGCATCCGAATTATGTAAACTTCTCGTCACATCCCTGTCATCATATTTCACATGTATATCATCTGGCAGTTCATTATTATTTTTATGTAAACCATACACTTTCACCTCATCCGTGAAGCAGTGCAGATTGAGGATATTCTCCATGCCGCTTTTTATATTTACATCATGATTTCCCTTTAGATAATAAACAGAAATATCCGGATGATCTATTATCTCCCGTATCACAGCCCCCATTATGGGAGTTGCAGCATGATCCGTGTCAAATAAATCTCCGGCTATTATGATTGCTTCTATTTCATTTAATACTGCATACCTGAACATCCTGCGGCAGGTCTCTAAAAGCTCGTCCTGTCTTTCTCTCCGCTTTACGGGATCTTCTATATAAGAAAATCCCGAACCAAGATGAATATCCGCACAGTGTATTATCTTCATGTATGACTCCTTATTTCACTGACACCTGTCCATAACCTTATACCCACATAAGAAACTGTAAAGTTATCAGGACATATGCCGTATCACCTATATCTTATATCTCGTATCTTATACTTTATATCACTTACTGTTAAGGTACTGATCGATGATATCTGCCACTCCCGGATAATCCATGGACTGCAATGTCATCTTAAGAGCCTCAAGGAACTCTCTGTCATCTTCGCCATAATCGTAGGCTTCAATGTTCTCAAGGATCTTAAGTCCGTTGTCTACATCACCTGCTGACAGGAAGCTCTTCATATCCTTTAGCATTTCCTTAGGGATCTCCTCAAGGTGGGTTCTCTCAGTCTTCGCCTGCTCACCCTTTATCTTAACAAGGTAATTATTTATATTGACCAACAGCTCCTTCATAGGGCTCACCAGCTCATGTATGTGAAGTCTTGCATATTGCAGGTTTCCAATATTTATAGCCGACTCAATGTTAAATGCCTTCTGTTCGATATTGTAGGCTCCGATATTGGCACTGCTGCTCTTTATATCATGGAGAAGACCTCTGAAATGTCTCACATCTCCATCGAGATACTCTCCCAGGTGATCAACATAATTAACATACTCGTTGTAATAGTTCTCAACATAATTGTTAAATACATCAATATTTCCACCCATGATCTTAAGGGCACCCTCTACATTGATATTCTTCTCCAGCATACCAAGATACTGCTCGTAGTCATTTACCTCAATGTACTGCTTAACGTCATTCGCCTTTTCCTTTACCTTATCCTTGTTGATGTACTTCCTGAACAACCGCTCAATAACATCAACCTCAAGAGGCTTCTCAAGAACATCGCTGTAGCCTGAGATGATAAAGTCTTCCCTTCCTCCGTCAATAAGGTTCTCACTCATGGCAATGATTATAAGCTTCTTGTACTCCTGTCCGTCCAGGCTTCTTATCTCCCTTACCGTATCCATGCCATCCATAACCGGCATAACCGTATCGAGGAATACCATGTCATAATCGTTCATCATAACCTTATCTATTGCCTCAAAGCCTGTGGACACTGCGTCAGCCTGAAGTCCATAGGTCTCAAGAAGAGATTTCTCAACCTGAAGGTTCACCTCGGAATCATCAACCACCAGAACCTTAACATCAGGAAGCCAGATACGAAGCTTGGAGTTCTTCTGTTCACGCTCCCTCTTCTTCCTCTTGTTGTAATTGACAGGTCTGTGGTCAAATACCTCCTGCTTTATATAGAAATGTATGGTGGTGCTCACTCCGTACTCACTCTGCACGTCGATCTCACCATCCATAAGCTCCACCAGCTCTTTGGCTATTGCCATGCCGACACTTAAGTCAAATCTTCCTATATCCTCCCGGTCGTAGGAGTCATCAAGCTGGAATGCGTAATCAAGCCGCTCTTCCTTTATGCCCATTCCTGTGTCGGATATGGTGAAGTCAAGATATATATCCTCATATTCCGGTGTGCTGTCCTCATCATAAAGGGAAGACCGCTCCACCTTCTTCCAGTCTATGTTTATACTTATATATCCCTCTCTTGTGGTGCTGGCAGCCCTCTGGAATACATTTGTCACCAGCTCCTTTACCTTATCAACGTCACCATAGAGTCCGTTAGGTATGTCATCCTCAATGCTTACCCTGAGATCAACCTGCTCACGGTTCACCATCTGCTTAAACTGGCTTGAAAGATCATATATTACATCTGAAACTGCATATTCCTTCTCATCCAGATCAATGGTTCCGTCCTTTATTCCTGAAAGCCTGGTTATACCGTCAACTATTCCCTGGATGGCATGACTTGACTTGTGGACATTTTCCAACTGGCTCAGGGTCTCTGAATCACCGTTTTCATTATTCCTTATGAGCATTTCACTTAAGGCTATAATAGAATTAAGAGGGGCACGTATCTCGTTGCTGAGATAATTGACATACTCATTCTTAACTTCATTGGACTTCATGGCAGCCGCACTCTTCTTGCTTAATTCCTCCACCTCTCTGGTCTTGCTCTTAAGTATCTTGAGGAACAGTCTCACCAGAAGGAATATACATATGATGGCAAGCACCAGGATAACTGCCACGATAAGCCTTGACCAATCAGTCTCCCAGAACTTCAACTTCTTATTTATTCCAAATGATACCACCTGCTCACACTCTTCTCCGTCAGAGTTATAAGCAGACAGGATAAATTCATAGGTTCCGCCCTCAAGATTGGTATATTCCACCTCAAGGGGATCCGTTCCATTGAGCACTCTCTCCTCACTGTCGAAGCCCTTAAGATAACATTTGACCTCCACATCAGAACGGTTTACATAAGTAAGCACAGAAAACTTTATCGTTATACGCTGAGTATTTCCGGGAACGGAAATATTTCCGGCTATATCAGGTATATTGTATTCTTTTCCGTCAACTGAGATAGATGATATCCTAACCTTAGGTGCATTTTTGTTTACATAAATATTATTTGCATCCAGGTAACACAGTCCCTCATCACAGCACACATACACAAGCCCTGAATCACTTACATAATTAAAGCTTGACTCTGTAATGGAGGAAATGATTCCATCATTTCTGTTATAAAGGCTGTACTCCGGATTGGAGCTGCTTAAGAGATCACTCTCGTAATATTTAAGAAGACCTCTGGAGCTGTATATCCACATATATCCGTCTTTGTCTATTATTATATCCGATATACTGTTAGTGGAATCAACGGCACTTATCTGCCTGATGACTCCCTCCTTGTAATACAATCCATTATCGGTTCCTATCCATATACCGCTTGCTCCCTTTGTGATGGAGGAAATGATCTTGGCGTCAAGGTTATCTGAAATTCCTACCGGTGTAACCCGGTTATTTCCATCAATGGTAAATAATCCCGAGCCGTCGGTTCCCACATAGATAAGTCCGTCATCATCCTGATATATGGCTGTAATATTGCTGTTTCCCAGATTGTCGTCTCTCTTGAAATTTTTCACGATCTTATTGTCCTGAAGGATGGATATACCATTTTCAGTACCGATGGCCATGGAGCCATCATTAAGCTCAGTGATGCATTTCACAGAATTGCTTATAAGGTCACTTACATTTCTGTTGAAATATGCATATGACTCATTATTTATAAGATGTACCACACCATATACTCTGTAGGTGCATATCCAAAGGGTATCCTTGGAATCCACATAAAGGTCTCGGATACTTATGCCGTCCAGCATATTCACCAGCTCATTGTCCGCTATGATCCTGCCGTCCCTGTCAACTATCACAAGACCGTCATCAGTTCCTATGTACAGACAGCCGTCAAATTCCGTAACACAGTTCACGATACTGGTAAGACCGTATATGTTGTTTAAACTTGTAAATTTACTTCTCTCAAGGTAGGTAAGTCCTCTTCTGTAGGATGTGAACCAGTAGTTTCCTTCAAAGTCTACCAGCATGTCGCTCATGGATTCATTCATGTCAAGTCCACTCACAAGATTTATCCTGCCGTCAGTTCCTATATAGGCAACACCATTATCTGCCAGAACCCATATCTTGGTTCCGTCGTATATCATCTTATTGATACCGGACAGATTTCCTGTTGATATAACATCCGTACTGCCATTTCCGTATATCTTCACAATGCTGTGTCCGAGAGTTCCGTAATATCTGGTCCCGTTGCCGCTTATATATATGCTGTTAAGGTCGCTTATAATGTCCTCGGTCTTCTTCTCGTAATATGTGACCTCACTGTCTTTTATTGTGACAAATGTGTCGTTATTTGCAATGGCATAGACATCCTTGTCATGTGCCGCAATGGCATTTATATCGTCACCCATAAGACGTGAATCCTCGATCCTTGAGGCTCCGTCCTCCGCCAGTCTGTACACACCTGCGGTTGTGCCCACATACAGACATCCGTCAGAATCCATGCACATTGCCCTTACAGTGGTAACGCCCAGATTGTACATCTCCGACACTCTGGTGAAGCTTCCGTCCTTGTACAGGAAAAGTCCCGAGCTTTCTGTACCCACATAGATATCTCCCGAGGAAGTGTAGAGAAGTGCATTTATCTTATAGGTTGAACCATCAACATTGGGATCCATGGTATACAGAACAAACTCACTTCCATCATATCTGTACAGACCGCTGTCAGTACCTATCCATATATACCCCGAGCTGCTCTGGCACAGGCAGTTTGCCTCTCCACTCTCAAAGCCCTGATCCTCGGACATCTCCCTCTGTATGTAATTTGAAGTAAATGTATCATCCGCATACAACTTAAGCCATGGCAGTGAACACACCACCATGGCACATATAAGCACTATGCATTTTATTCTTAAAACAGTTTTTTTCATATGCTCCTACCGGTAATATCAGACTTTAAGAAAGGTCTGACCTAATATATTATGCATTCTGAAGAAATGCCACATATCCCTTCTTAGTCTCATAAATATCAGCCTTGGATGTTACCTCCCATGGTGCGTGCATGTTAAGCACTGCAACGCCACAGTCAACAACCTCCATGCCATAGAGAGACAGGATATAAGCTATTGTTCCGCCACCGCCTATATCAACCTTTCCAAGCTCTGCGGTCTGGTAGCACACCTTCTCATCATCCAGGATCTTTCTGATGGCTCCAAGATATTCGGCGTTTGCGTCATTTGAACCGGACTTTCCCCTTGATCCCGTGAACTTGTTAAATACCATACCTTCACCGAATATAGCTGCATTGTTCTTGTCAAATGCACTGGCAAATGTTGGATCGTAGCCGGCAGATACGTCTGATGACAACATTCTTGAAGAAGCAAGACATCTTCTGAGCTTAAGCTCGCTGTAATCTGTCAGGGCATTTATGATCTCTGCCACTGTGTTCTCAAAGAAATGAGACTGCATACCTGTTGCACCAACGCTTCCGATCTCCTCCTTATCTGTAAGGAGACAGCAGGTGGTCTTCTCAACCTTGTCAGCCTCTATCATGGCTACAAGTGATGTATATGCACATACTCTGTCGTCCTGTCCGTAGGCAAGTATCATACTTCTGTCTATTCCACAGTCCCTTGCCTTGCCTGCAGGAACAACCTCAAGCTCTGCAGATATGAAGTCCTCTTCCTTCATACCATATTTGTCCTTTATAAGCTCTAGGACATTTGCCTTGACTGCTTCCTTATCCTTGTCCTTAAGAGGTATACTTCCAAATAAGATATCAAGCTCTTCTCCCTCGATAACCTTGCTTGCCTTCTTCTCCATCTGGCTTCCCGCAAGGTGTATAAGAAGATCTGTCACACAGAATACAGGATCATTCTTATCCTCTCCAATATTTATGTCAACCACATCACCATTCTTTTTAGCTACAACACCATGTATGGCAAGTGGAAGTGTGACCCACTGATACTTCTTGATACCACCATAATAGTGGGTGTCCAGATATGCAAATCCATCCTTCTCGTAAAGAGGATTCTGCTTAACGTCCATTCTAGGAGAATCTATATGTGCTCCAAGGATGTTCATTCCCTTCTCAATATCCTTTGTTCCGATGTTAAAGAGGGCAACCGTCTTGTTCATCCACACTGCATATACCTTTGAACCCGGTTTAAGCTTCTTCTTTCCCTCAATGATATCGTTGATATCCTCGTATCCTGCCTTTTTAACAGTCTTTACTATTTCCTTGACACATTCTCTCTCTGTCTTTCCCTTATTCAGGAACTCTCTGTAATCCTCACAGAGGGAATCTAACTCCTTAAGCTCTTCCTTGCCGTATTTCTTCCAGGCATTTTCTCTCTTCATAATTAAAATCAGCTTCCTTTCTTCAAGATATATATCATCTTTTTATTATTTTCCAAATGGCAGATACACCAACTACCGCAATCCAAAGAATATCCGGGCATTTTTATGCGTCAACATCATTTGCAAGGCTGTCAACAGCCCTCGCCATGGACACTCTTCTGATGACGATACAGGTTATGAGCAGTACAACAAAAAATGCTGCATAAATGGTGTCAGAGTAAAATCTTGTGAACTTGAAAAGTACAAATCCAAAGCCGCATAAAGCTCCTGCTATAAGTATGGCAATAGCCATATTAAAAAATACACTGGCACTTCCTCTCAAAGCCCCGTATTCATCCTCCCACTTAAGCTTTGGGTGGGCTGCGTCAAGCATAACGCCTATATATGTGCATATGGCAGTACACATAAGTCCTATGACCAGAAGATATATGGTCCGGACCAGTCCGCCGTTCATCATCACACTGAATATAATAACACTTATGGCAACAGTAATTCCACTGTAAAGCATACTAACGAAATATTTTATCTTTATCTGATCACGGTAATCAAATGGGATATACTTCACAAATGCCAGGTGCCCGCCCTCTCTGGTAAATGCCGTTGAAGCGATACTGTTCATGGCTGTAGCGAAGAAAGCAACACCTATGACCGTAAGCAGCATTATAATGTCAGACGCCACATAACCCGCATGGAGCAGCTTTGTCATGCTCACCATGAAATCCCTTGTGGATGGTATCACAAATATTCCCACTGCCAGAAGAGGCCATATTATATTTACCACTACACAATACTTTCTGTACGCGGGAGTTCTGAACAATATCTTGCACTCCTTCTTTACATAGGCTGCAAATGGCTTCCTTGCCTTATAATCATATCTGTCCTTCGCTGCTCTCTTTCGTCCGCTTCTTCCTGCGGAGCCTGCCATGTACACTCCCTTGAGATAAAGCTTATCTCCAAGGAATAACATCACTGCAATAAACAGAGCATTTATCCCTACAAATATAAGACCTGCCAGGGCGTCTCCCTCACCCAGTGCCTTAAGGAAAAACGGTACTGTAAAGAAGATTTTATCCATGACGTTCATGAATATGTTGCTGCCGTCCATAAGGCTGTCTATATAATTGTTTATATTTATACTATCCATCTGGATAAATGAATATACAAATAATCCGCCAAATAAAACAGTTGCGATCCCCACCATAAGGTCAACATTCCTGAATGCCTTTACCTTAGAGAAGAACGCCATTGCTATAAGGGCAAATATACCGCAGTACACAAGAGGAAGCACCGGAAGAAGGAACACTCCAAGCACTGCAGTTATAATGGATACCACATTCTTAGGTCCCGCAATAAAGAAGCCTGTAAATCCACTTATGAGTATTACAAATTCCATTACACTCTCTGCAATATATGAATAAGTGAACTTGGCTGCCACGATCTCAAAGGGCTTCACCGGAAGGGGAAGAAGCTGTTCGATATCCGATGAGAAATACAGCACATTAAATATGACCATAACGGAGAATATTACTCCGAATACAGACAGAAGCAGTATCACCAGCTCCAGTCCCTCTGTCATTCCCCCTGCTTCCATAAGTGCCTGGGTCATTACATTTACCACAAGTCCTACGATAAAACAGCAGGGAAGCATTATGGCAAGCATTGCAAGACTTCCCACTATCTCATAGGATTTATTCTTCTTGCCGTTTTCATTTACCACAAGCTCTGAGTTTTTTCTTATTACATTAAGTAAAATACGATAATTTTTCATTAAATCTCCTACCTGTCGTTGAACATAAGTCGTTATGTAAACTATTTAAATTCCTGCAAATTTTATTCCTGTGTCATGTCAATAAATATATCCTCAAGAGATTTATTCTTATGCTTCTCACAAAGCTCCTCAAGGGTTCCCTGATATATGCTCTCGCCCTTCTTTATCATGATTATCCTGTCGCAGAGCTTCTCTGCCACCTCCAGGACATGGGTGGAGAAGAATACACAGTTGCCCTCATCTGCATGTTCACGCATCATCTTCTTAAGCTCATAGGCAGCATTCGGATCCAGTCCCGTCATAGGCTCGTCAAGGATCCATACAGGCGGTTTATGTACAAGTGCTCCGATAACCATCATCTTCTGTCTCATACCGTGGGAGTATCCAAGCATTTTCTTGTTAAGGCTGTCCTCCATTCCGAAGCGGTCAGCCATCTGCTCTATACGCTTCTTCCTGTCAGCCTCTGACACTCCGTATATATCTGCTATGAAATTAACATATTCAAGTCCTGTAAGATGAAGGAATATATCCGGATTGTCCGCTATGTATCCGATAGCTTTCTTGGCCTTCACCGGCTCCTTTTCTATATCTGCTCCATTTATCGTCACTGTTCCCGAGGTAGGCTTAAGTATCCCTGTAAGCATTTTTATGGTTGTAGTCTTTCCTGCACCGTTCTGACCTACAAAACCCACGATCTCGCCCTTATTTATATCAAAGCTCAGGTTATCCACAGATACAAAATCTCCTCCGTAGACCTTCCTTAAATTGCCGGCTTTTATCATACCCTGTATCCTTTCTGTGATCATTTTATTTATGTAATAGCTTTCCTGTTCCATGCCACGAAGGGCATATCCTTCACGTTCAAAATCCTGCTCTTCCATTCTAACACATAATGGGAGATATTCATAGAAAATATGAATATCTCCCATTGTTTATAAAATCCTGCCTAAAAGGATATGCTGTCATTAAGGTTAAAAGAATACAGAACCTTCTCCTTCACAGGAAGTCCCGTAAGCTTACTGATTATATCCGCATACATATCAAGCTGGACATGATACATATCCCTTAGCTTCTCCAGACTGTCTACCCTGTCGGTCTTGTAATCTATTATAACAAGTCCACCATCCTCTATGAAATAGGCGTCTATTATTCCCTGTACAAGTATCATTTCATCAGTATCACCGCAATCCCTGCCATAGATGTCGCCTGCTTTAACGCCATAGTAAAACTGCTGCTCCCTGTACAGCCCGCCCCTTTTACCGGCTGCTGCCATACGTCTTCCAAGATCACTGCACAGCAGCCTCGAAAGCCTGTAAATGCTTATATACGGACGAAGCTCCTCGTCGAATATCCCAAGTTCAAAGAAGCCGTCAACCTGGACTTTCACATCTTCCCTGCTGCCACGATCAAGATCAAGAAGCTCCATGCACTTATGCATGGCAGTTCCTATGTCACTGCCCTTTATCCTGCTTTTTACCTTTTCTATATTATCCGTTTCGCCGGAGAATTTCAGTTCAGTCCCTTCATTTTCCTCGCCCCGGTTCTTCATACGCTTTATCTCGGTAACGGACAGCTTGCTCTTTATATTGCTGTTGGCATATGGATATGTGAAGCCCACAGACCTTGTTACCTCATTGTAGATATCCTGATCTATGTTATCAGTATCTATAAGCTCTGTTCTCTCAGCTATATTCTCCACTGCTCTAAAGTCTCTCTCCGTCACAATATCCCGAGCTCTTAAGACCTTTATGCTGATATTCCCATCCTCATGGCTGTCAAGGGCAGCAATATCGCTTCTTGCCATCAATATCCAGTCAAGACAGCTTCCCGCAGAAAGCTTACTCAGATAACTGATGTGTCCCTCTGGATCCTTTGCAGTTCTTGACATATCCTCCAGATATCCGTAAGCCCCCTTGACACAGCCTGTCATATAAAGCTTCTCCTTGGCTCTGGTTAGTGCAACATAAAGGATACGCATTTCCTCACTGTAATATTCCCTGGTCATAGACTGGACAAATGCACTTCTCATAAAGGTATCCTTCTGCTTTATCCTCTTTACCGGATCAATGGCATGACAGGCAAGATAATAGTCAGGATGTACATAGACAGGCTTCCTGGTATCCAGGTTCATCAGTTTTTTATGTAAACCTGCCACAAATACCACCTTGTACTCCAGTCCCTTACTTTTATGCATAGTCATCAGCCTTACCACGTCATCCTCATCGGATATGACATTTGCCTCGGCAAAATCCACTTCATTTACCCTGAGTCTCTCCATATATCTTATGAAGTTAAAAAGTCCCTTGTATATGCTGTCCTCGTACTTATCAGCCTTATCTATGAGCATGTCGATATTCGCCTGCCGCTTTTTTCCGGCTCTCATGGCTCCCACATACCAGTAATACCCTGTCTTATCAAGGACATAATTTATTATCTCGCTGATGGACATATAATTTTTATGCTCTTTAAGATACAGAAGGAGATCAAGAAATCCTGTAAGCTTCGCGGCTATGTCATCATTATACAAGTTTACATAACTACAAATCTTGTCATACAGATCTGCGTTCCTGTATGTCCCTTCAACAGAACCTGTATTTCCAGTTTTGCCTGATCCTGTATCCGCCGCTTCCATGTCTCTCTTATATGAGCCAACCACCAACGCAAGCTCATTGGAATCCATATTCCCTATAGGTGACCTCAACACTGCCGCCAGCTCATAATCAAGATGGGCATTGTCGATAACCGCAAGCATTGACAGGAGCACACGGATCTCCGTGGCGTCAAAATAGCCGTTGTCACTCTCCTGATAGAGGGGTATCCCATACTCCTCAAACACATAATCATAGGTTGTGGATATATCCTTAACTCCACGCCGGAGTATGGCGATATCTCCGTATCTGACCTTCCTGAACAGAGTATTCCCCTGTTCATCCTCACCGTCTGTGACCATAAGGGGATCAGGACCGTCCACGATCTCCTTTATCTTTCTGGCAATGGCAACAGCCTCCGTCTCATTCTTATCAAGAGAACCTGTCACACCACCGGTCTCAGCCTCTTCCTCATCCATATCTATAAGCAGCAGCTCGGATCTGTATGTATCACTATTAAGCTCAGATCGTATAAGTCCGGGCTTTAAGCTTGCCGCCTCATCATACTCTATCTCTCCAAGATCTGCCCCCATTATCCCTGCAAATATACTGTTGACCGTATTTAATATTATCTCAGAGCTTCTGAAATTATTTGACAGCAGTATACGCTTGTGGTTCTCATCCCCCGGGGCTCCATAGGTATTGTACTTCTTTATGAACAGGTCAGGTCTTGCCATTCTGAAACGGTATATGCTCTGCTTCACATCTCCAACCATGAACATGTTATCTATCCCCTCACCATGACCGGATATACATTTGATTATATCCTCCTGAAGGAAATTACTGTCCTGATACTCGTCAATGAATATCTCCCGGTACTGCTCCGATATCCTGTTACCCACAACGGAAGGGATACAATTCCCCTTACTGTCGTAGCCGTCACACACTATAGACAGGGCAAACTGTGCTATATCCGAGAAGTCAAATATATTCTTGTCCCTCTTAGCCTCAAGCAGCCTGTCCCGGTAGCCATCTGCTATCCTTACCAGCGTGCTCATGAGCTTTCCGATATACTTCTGCTCCAGCAGTATGGTATCTACGTCCTTCTTCTTTAGAAAAAGTCCTGTAACCGTATCCTTATATTTCTTCCTGCCCTTTGTGATATGATCCACAATGTCCGGATCGGAATCCGCAGGCTTCCTTGCCATCCTTGGGAATTTAATGTCCTGTCCTGCAAGTCTGCTCACTGACTTCACACAGCCTATGCTCTCTATAAGACCTATATCCTCAAGAAGGGTTCCCTCATAGGTATAAGGTCCTCCCGGCAGATTACACATATCTATATAGCCTCTTATGGCAAGCACCACGGACTTAAGGGTATTGTTTACATTTGCAAGATAATCCTTCATCCACGGAGTCTCATCAAGCTCCTCCACAGTGTTTATCTCCAGTGCCTTGAGGGCGTTCCTGTACCATCTCTTGGGATCGGGATAGCTGTCTGCCACCTTCACCACATCCCTTATCATATTCTCAACAGCCATATCGGAATGTTTCCTGGAAAAACAGTCCACCAGATCATAGAAGTCACTGTCTCCACTGCGATAAAGCTCTTCCATGTAATCCTTCATAACATCCCCCGCCAGAAGCTCCAGCTCTCCGGGATCTCCTATGCTGAAGGAAGAATCAAGTCCCACCACATTGAAGTTCTCCTTCACAATGTTAAGGCACAAGCTGTCTATGGTGGTTATATCTGCCCTGTGTATCAGGGATAACTGCTTTATAAGGTGCTCATCAAAAGGTCTCTCCTCCACCTTTTTCTCAAGGGCAGCCTCGATCTTCTCCTTCATCTGGGAAGCCGCAGCCCTGGTAAATGTCACCACCAGAAGCTCATCTATATCTATGCCGCAAGAGGCACCATCCTCACTCTCATCTCCAAGCACCATCCTGATTATCCTTTCAACCAGAACAGCAGTCTTACCTGAACCTGCCGCTGCTGACACAAGAAGGTCACCGCCTCTGGAGGTAATAACATCACTCTGTCCCTTTGTCCACTTCATGGGCTGCACCTCCTTCCTCAAACACGCTGTATTTCACGGAATTTCCTCCGTACTTCACGTCAAATCTGCACACATTCCTTCCGGGACAATAATCACAGGCATTTGACTTATTTAAAGGGCTGTTGCTTATATCACCCCTGACCATCATGTTGCCTATGGCACCTATATTCTCCCTTGTGGTCTCAATAAGATTATCTATCTGCTCCCTTGTAAGGGTGCTCTCGGTATTCTTTATACCATCTGTCTTAAGGGACACGGGAACAGCCGTTGTCATGGTCCTGTCAAGAAGCTTTATCACGTCAGTGCTTGAATGAACAAAGCCCTTCATCTTAAGACTGTTCATAACCGCCTCCTCATGATCTTCATCATCAAGGCTTCCGTCTATTATAGGGTCGTCAAAGGCATAGTACAGTATGCCTGCCATATCAACATCATGATCCCTGTAATTTGCCCTTACCAGCTCTCTCACTATTCCCGAATAGGCAATAAGCTGCAGCTTCCTTGCCTGGATTATCTCATCAAACTTTACATCCATGGAGGAGGATTTGTAATCCACCAGCTTCACATACACCGTTCCGTCCTCCAACACCATATCCGCCCTGTCGATCTTACCTGTAAGGGACATCTTCATTCCATTTTCAAGTACATAGCTATATCCCGAGTCCTTGATCCTCTCGGAATTAAAGGTCTCCTCGATCATAACAGGTTTCATGCTTCCAAGCTTTATCTGACGCTGGAGCACCTTCATGGTTCTTAAGGATATACGCTCCAGCATATGATACATGTATTCATTTCTGGCAACATCCTGGAAGAAGCTTCCGCTGACACTTTCTGCCGCCTCAGCCAGAGCCTTCTTCACCAGGTCATCCCTGAGTTCATCATCTATGGTGTTCCAGTCATTATTATGGTGATCCTTTACATTATAGAACACCTTTTCCATTACATTGTGTAATATGGTTCCCACATTGCGGCTGTCCACCTCATAGGTGTCACGCTCATTGAGTCCCAGCCCGTATCTGAGGAAGTATTTAAAATTACACTCTGCAAATGTTTCAAGCCTGGACACCGACTGCCTAAGCTGTTCTCCGTACAACAGCTTCACCGCCTCACTGCTTAAAGGCTTCTCAGTATTCACATACCTGGCACCCTTAAGCATGGCATTAATATATGTATCAAAGCCCTGATCCCTTAATATCCTGGCATAGGTATTATTAAGCACCTGCTTATCCCTGTTCCACATATTGCCTGTAACATATCTTAAGATAGCCCCAATATTGCCGGGTCTCCGTTCCATGGAATCATACTCATTGATCTTAATCTCCTCGAAAAGATTTGTTATCCTGGTTATAAGATACGAAGGCTTCATGGCCTTAAGGGACTCACTCACCTTTCTGTAGGACAGGTACAGCCTGTCCGAAGGCTTTGTTATGGCAAGATAGATATAAAACTGCTCCACAAATGCATTTATCTTCTCTGACGGAGCAAGCTTTATGGACTTCGCCTCAAGAGTCTCCCTGTCAGTATCCGACAATATCCTGCCCTTTTTGGCAGCCTTCGGGATTATGCCTTCATTTGCACCGGTAAGGAACAGTACCTTTATGTGGTTAAGTCTCGATCTGGTTATATCTCCAATGACAACCCTGTCGGTGGTCGGCGGTACAGTACCTATCTCAAGCTCTGAAAGTCCCACATCTACTATGTCGTAGAACTCCTTTATCTTCATTTTCTCAGTGCCGATAAGCTCCTCTATCTTGTCAAATAAATTCTCAAGCTTCTCATAAACCTGTCCGTATGCCTCCGCCTCGGAAAGTCTTCCGGCTCCTGTAAGTTCCTTGCACCTAAGCTCCAGCTTGTCCTCCATGTGGATATATTCCACAAATGCCCTCAGACCGTCAACATAGTCCTTCACTGTAACATTCCGCTTTTTAAAGCAATTAGTTATGTCAACCAAAGTTGCCATAAACTCCTGCCGGCAGCCCTCAAGGCTCACAGCGGGATACTTCTCATATTTCTCCGGTATCTCCCGGTTCCATGCGGCATATCCTCTGACATTGCGTTTTATAATATAATTCTCCAGATACTCAATGCTGTTGTTATCTATCCCTGTCATTCCCGCCTTAAGATATCTCATGACACTGTCGTAGGAGAAATTCTCACTGTACAGGGATATTACACTTCTTATGGTTTCAGTGAAGGGATTTGCCCCAAGGACGGTATTTGTATCTATATATACCGGAATGCCATACTCCTCCATTATCTTGCTGTAGCCGTGAACCGCAGTCTCCAGATCTCCCGCAACAACCGCTATATCCCTGTAACGATATCTGCCGCTCTTCACCAGCTCGCTTATCTTATCCGCCACAAAACGTATCTCATTATTAAGATCAGAAGAAGCCCATATCTCTATGTTATGCAAACTTCCCTTATACTTCTTATAGGGAAATCTGAATATCTGGCTCTCCAGATGGGCAAGCTCAGGGTTGTCCGAGAACCTATTTGCAGAATCTGTTCTCATCAGAACAGGAGGAAGTATCTCACAGGCCGCCTCCATGGCCATGTGGGTTACATCCTTTACCGACTGCTTGCTGAGATAAAATAATTCATAGGGCTTTATGGCAGTAAGGGATATATCATCCGGATCCATGGTAAATGAAAATGTCATATCAGGACATATCCCCATAAGCTCACCTATAAGTTTCATCTGAACCGGGGTAAAGCCTGTAAACCCATCAAAATAAAGGGTGCTGTTCCTCATTATCCGGGATCCTGACACCACAGGTATAAGCTTCTCAATAAGCTGCTCTGCCACAATATACGCCCTGCCGGTCTCCTCAGTAAAACCGTCATACACACACAGAAGATCTGACAGCTTCTTATACAGCACAGACTCCGGGTCAAGCCCCTCCATGACCTGTGCCACCTGATCTCTTGTTATACCGTACTGGAACAGCTCAGACATCATGGACTTCATCTCATCAACAAAGCCTATCTTTCCTGCACATCTGCCATAGACCATAAGCTCGTCTCTGTGGTTATCAAGAACCTTTTTTATGAGCATGCTTTTACCGAAATCCATGAGCACAGACTCCACAGGCTCATTTAACTCGTCAAATATCCTGTAGCACATTCTGTTAAAGCCAATGGCGTCAATATTTAATATCCCTCCGTTGGGATGTCTCGCCACCAGGTCTCTCTGAGCCTCCATGGTATACTGCTCCGGAACAACAAGATAATAATTCCTGTCCGGATGTTCCATGGACGCCTCTATTATTCTTCTGTATATCTCCTCCGATTTACCTGAACCGGATACGCCAAAAACAAACTGAACCGACATTATGCCTCCTGATATTTTATGTCATAAAAAATGGGAAAATTGTATTCATATTCTCCCATATCCCCGAATAAAGTATAGTATTAAACTTATATATTACGGGAGAATACTCATGGCAAATACTAAATTAATCGTGCTTAAATCCAAAGAAATCCTGTACACGGCTGTGTTTATAGGGCTTGTGGTACTGATGATAATAATATTAAGATCCATGTTCAAACCATCTGCCGACAGAAAAAACGATCAGGCCGGCAACTCAGCCACCAAAGAAATAGCCACCATCCAGCCTGATGAAGACTCTGCAACAGAAGAAGAAGCCGTGGCTGACACCACTGATACAGGGGACACGGCAGGTGTACATTACAAGCCGGGAACCTACAGTGCAACCCTGTCAATGGGCGACGGCTCCTTAAGTGTAATGGTCACATGTAATGAAGAATCCGTAACCTCCGTATCGCTGTCCAACATGGATGACGCGGTCAAGACTATGTATCCCCTTATGGAAGAAACCATCCAGGATATAAACACCCAGCTTGAATATGTAAATTCCATTGATGACATAACCTGTTCATCTGACAACGTGTACACCACATCCGTCATATGTAACGCCATTAAGGAAGCCCTTACAGCAGCAGTGGTTGAGTAGCCTGCTGCCTAGTGCTTCTTCACAATATCATCCTTATCCTTGTAGATACTGTCTGATGGCACATAACCTCTTACTCTCGACAGCGGATAGATATTTGTGTGGCTTCCGACTACCGTACCGGGATTAAGCACGCTGTTACAACCAACCTCTACATAATCACCAAGCATGGCACCAAACTTCTTCATTCCTGTCTCAAGCTTGAAGCCATCACCATTTACACATACAAGGGTCTTGTCTGACTTAACATTTGAAGTGATACTTCCGGCTCCCATATGGGAATGAAATCCAAGGATTGAGTCTCCCACATAATTGTAATGTGGCACCTGCACATTGTTGAATATGATAACATTCTTAAGCTCTGTGGAATTACCTATAACGCAGTTCTTACCCACAAGAGCATTACCTCTGATGAAGGCTGATGGTCTCACCTCTGTTCCCTCACCTATGATACATGGTCCGGTAATACTGGCGGTTTCATATACCTTACAGGTCTTATGGATCCAGATATCATCAGCCCTCTTGTCATACTCATCCTCACTTAATGTGGCTCCTATCTTAAGTATGTAATCCTTAATAAGGGGCAGTGCCTCCCATGGATATACGAGGCTGTCAAGCAGCTCCTTCGCCATTGTCTCGTCAAGCTCCTTATATAATTCCTTTATTGTCACTCTGTTTTCTACTGCTTCCATCATCATTTCCTCCTGTGATCATTTATATAATATAGGTTATTTTTTATAATACTTCTTCGCCTGGTCAAATACTGTCGTTATGCGGTTCTGATTGTTGATCTTCTTCACCATATCGGTATACCTGATCACAAACGAAGTCATCTTGTCAGTATATTCCTGCTGGGATATACTTCCGTCAGCCACCCCGCATAGTCCCTTCTCCCAGGACGCTGTAAGGTCTGCCCGCAGCAGTCCGTTGATAGAATAATATACAATATCATAGATCACCTCTCCAAGAAGTGTCGGTGTAACGATCTGGGTCTTCTTGTTAAGAGATATGTATTTGTTATTTACCAGCTTGGTTATTATTCCGTCTCTTGTGGCACTGGTTCCTATTCCTGCACCCTTGATCTGCTCTCTTAAGGTTTCATCCTCGATGAACTGGCCGGCATTCTCCATGGTAAGGATAAGGGAACCGGAGTTATACCTCTTAGGAGGTGTGGTCTCACCCTCCTTAACCTGAAAGCTGTTCACCTGAAGGGTGTCTCCCTTCTTCACCTTGCCGCAGGCCTCAACAAATTCAGGGCTGTACTTCTCTTCATCCTTCTTCTTGGAATAGCTGTTATTTGCCACCTTAAGATAGCCCGGGTCCATAAGATACTTGAAATTGGCAAATAAATGCTCGCCATTCTTAAGTACCTCCAGAGCAGTCTTCTTATAAACCGCCGCAGGATAGAATATACTTAAAAATCTCCTGCAGATTATCTCATACACCTTTTTATGGATATCCGACACGCCATTTAACGCAGCCTGTCCCTGCCCGGTAGGAATGATGGCATAGTGATCTGTGATCTGCTTGTCATTCACATACCTTGTGGACGCTATCTTTTTATAGCTTCCCATCTGCAGCACCTCGGCAGCATAGTCCTGCATATTCTGTACCCTTGTCAGGCCATTTATGTTCTTATATATCTCCTTGGCAACTGCCGTGGACAATACCCTGGCGTCGGTTCTCGGATATGTCACAAGCTTCTTCTCGTAAAGCTCCTGAACTATCTTAAGAGTATCGCTGGGACTTATCTTAAAAAGTGTGGAGCAGTCATTCTGAAGCTCCGCCAGATTATACAACAACGGCGGTGCCTTCTTCTCCTGCTTATTGGTCACGGAAAGTACCCTGGCGTCCATGCCGCCTGCCTTAAGCTCCTCTATAAGCTTCTCGGCGTCCTCTTTTTTCTTAAAGCCGTTCTCCTTATACAAGAGCGGGGACTGAAAATATTTTGTATCCTTCACAGCCTTCCACTCTGCGTCAAACTGTCCGTCTGACAGTGCAATATTTCCCACAACACGGTAGAAAGGAGTCTTGACAAACTCCCTTATCTCCCGCTCCCTCTTCACGATTATGCCAAGGACACAGGTCATCACCCTGCCTACAGCTATGACACATTTGTCCAGGCCCAGATAATTCTTCACCACATAGCTGTACTTAAGGGACAAGGCTCTGGAGAAGTTTATACCCATAAGGTAGTCCTCCTTCGCCCTGAGGTATGCGGCATCACTTAAGCTGTTATACTCTGATTCCGGCCTGGCCTCTCTGATACCTCTGAGTATCTCCTCCTCAGTCTGGGAGTCTATCCATACACGACGCTTCTCCTTATCAGGATGTCCCGCCATGTCGTCCACAAGCCTGTATATGTACTCTCCCTCACGTCCGGAGTCAGTGCACACATATATGCAGCCTACATCCTCTCTGTTCAGGAGCTTCTTCACTATGTTAAACTGCTTGGCAACAGCAGGTATAACCTCGTATTTGTATTCTTTCGGAACAAATGGGATAGTGTCAAGGCTCCACCGCTTAAGCTTCTCATCATAGGCATCCGGGTAACTCATAGTGACAAGATGTCCTACGCACCAGGTAACGATAGAGTCCTCCGACTCAAGATATCCATCTCTTCCATTTCCATTAACATGAAGCACATCAGCAAATTGTCTTGCCACGCTGGGCTTCTCTGCTATATATAAATTCTTCAAATATTACCTCCGGAATTTTTTCATTTCTCTTCATTATATATCAAACAGAGCTTTTTTGAAACAATATAAGCAAAAAATCGAGCAGGCAGAAGCCTACTCGATACATATGATAACCATCACCCTTTTATTAATGTTACATTCCTGACACATACATGAATACCAGCGGCAGCACTACGATCAAAAGTGCTCCGTGATCCACAAGAACTCCGTTCCATAGATAGCCACATCAGTAGTTATAGTTATTGCATTTACCGGCACTGCCTGAGCCCCCATTACCATAGCTACAGCCAGTGTACATGTTATTATCTTTTTCTTAATTGAAAACATTGTTTTTCTTCCCTGTATGTAATTTTTTTTCGATACTGAATACAGTATATTTTTTAAGATGTAATGCATTACATTTTAAGCTTACAACATTTTTCGAGTTCTATCAATCCTCTTGGCGTGAACAGCATAAAAATGGTCGTGAACTGCATTTTTATTGTGTTTTTAGTGTTTAATTAAATTATGAGCCGTGATATAATTACCATGATGACATGTTTTAAAGGGATTTTATATAGTCAAGATTATATGTTTGGGAAGAAGTTTTTTAAGTAGCATTTCACCGCACTATAATCAATACCAATTCTCATATGAGTTTTCTTGCATATTTCAGAGAAACATTTTTGCCATTACTTAATAATATTACTAAATTCAGCCTTCTATTTTATGGGGTTTTATACTATGGAGGAGAACAATGAGCTTAAGGGTTGCAATACTTGAAGATAACAACAAAGATTTTGAAAATGCCTGCTCATTTATAAGTGAGTGGTCTCAGGAGCGGGGTATAAATACAACTATAATAAGGTTTACAGATGATCAGATATTAAAAACATTTACGGAAGATAAATTTGATATACTATTTGCTGATATAGATCTTGATCACACCGATACAGGTGCTGGTTTCGTTATATGCAGGGAATTACGCGAGCTTGGATACCATAATAGTCTGGTGTTCCTGACAAATAACAGGGATTATGCCCTTAAGGGATATGAGGTCAGTGCTGCAGGCTACATCTTAAAGCCTCTTTCCCACGACAGCTTATCAGGTGTTATGAAGCGTGCGATAGATACCCAGCTCGGCAATTTCTACTACATAAACGACAGAAGTCATATTACACAGATTGCATTTGATGACATTGTATGCATAGAAAAGTCGGCACACCATATTCATATCTGTACCACTACGGGACAGACCTACAGTGAACGTGCTTCCCTGTCAGGTGTATTGACCAGGCTTCCATCCCAATTCATCCAATGCCACAAGTCATGTATAATCAACACCAGGCATGTTGAACACATACGGGGAAACAACGCATATATGTCCAATGGTCACAGCCTGCTTATAGGCAGATCATATCTTTCTTCGGTACGCAGGTGTATATCCGGAGCGAAAAAAAACCACCCTGCCTCCGCGTAGGAAACAAGGTGATCTTATAAACTGTATTATATGTAGATTTATATGTTTTATTCACAAAACCTGTAGCATTAAATGCCGTCCCATAATTTCATATGGACATTACTGCTCAAACAGAAGCTGTTCATATGTTGGGAATGGCCATGCATCCTTAGGAAGCTCCTTCTCAAGTTCATCAGCAGGCTTTCTTACTGCATCGAAGGATCCGAATACCTCATCATGGTAATACTTAGACCATGCAGGTATGTCATCCTCAAGGGCATGAGCACCGGCAACCTTATCTTCAAGAGCAACTGTAGCAGCCTTAAGTTCTGCAAGCTTCTCTGATATTGTTTTAAGCAATGATATCTGTACTGATGGTTCAATGCCAAGTGCCTTAATCTCGGCTGCGCCCTTGGCAAGGTCTGCCTGATATTCCATAACTGCCGGAATGATCTCTTCATTTGCCATTTCGATCATTGTAAGTGCCTCGATATTGATCTTCTTAGCATAGTTCTCAAGCATCACCTCTGCTCTGGCTTCAAGCTCTGCCTTATTCATTACACCAAGTCTTTCAAATATTGATACGCTCTTCTCTGAGGCAAGATATGGAACAGCCTCAACCATACATGGTATGTTTGGAAGTCCTCTCTTAGCTGCTTCCTCTACCCACTCTTCTGAATATCCGTTACCATTGAAGATAACTCTCTGATGTGCTGTAAGTAATTCCTTGGTCTTTGCCTTTACTGCAGCCTCAAAATCATCAGCCTTCTCAAGCTCATCTGCTATCTTCTCCAACTGGTCAGCAACGATAGTATTAAGTACCATCATTGGGAATGCTATGGACTGGGTTGAACCAACCATTCTGAACTCGAACTTGTTACCTGTAAATGCAAATGGTGATGTTCTGTTTCTATCTGTAGCATCCATTGTAAATGTAGGAAGCGTTCTTGTTCCTGATACATATTTCTTGCCCTTAGGAGATTCCTTAGCCTCGCCGCCATTTATGATCTGGTCAACTACCGCCTCAAGCTGCTCTCCAAGATATGCTGAAATGATTGCTGGTGGTGCTTCATTTGCACCAAGTCTGTGATCATTACCTGCTGATGAAGCTGACAGTCTCAAGAGCTCTGCATTCTCATCCACTGCGGCAATAACAGCAGCCAGGAATAACTGGAACTGGAGATTTTTCTCTGGCTCCTTACCAGGATCAATAAGGTTTTCACCCTCATCTGTTGAAATTGACCAGTTGTTGTGCTTACCTGAACCATTTACCCCTGCAAATGGCTTCTCATAAAGCACGCACTCAAGATCATGCTTATGGGCAACTTTTTTCATTGTCTCCATAACCAACTGGTTCTGGTCTGTTGCGATATTTGTTGTTGAGAAAATAGGTGCCAGCTCATGCTGTGCCGGTGCAACCTCGTTATGCTGGGTCTTTGCAAGGATACCGAACTTCCAAAGTTCTTCATTTAACTCTGTCATATAACCTGCGATCTTATCCTTGATAGATGCAAAGTACTGATCGTCAAGCTCCTGTCCCTTTGGTGGCATTGCACCGAACAATGTACGTCCGCACAGCTTAAGGTCTGTTCTTTCTGCAAATTTCTTCTTATCTATAAGGAAGTATTCCTGCTCAGGTCCAACTGAAGATGTTACCTTCTTAGCTGTTGTATTTCCAAATAATCTTAATACTCTTATCGCCTGATCACTTATAGCATCCATTGAACGAAGCAATGGTGTCTTGTAGTCAAGTGACTCTCCTGTATATGATGTGAATGCAGCCGGAATACAAAGGATACATGTGCCTTCTGCTGTTGTCTTGACAAATGCAGGTGATGTACAATCCCATGCTGTATATCCTCTTGCTGAACATGTTGCACGAAGACCGCCTGAAGGGAATGATGAAGCATCCGGCTCAGCCTTTATAAGCTCCTTTCCTGTGAACTGCAGGATAACACCGCCATCACCGACAGTACTTACAAATGAATCATGCTTCTCTGCTGTTGTCTCTGTAAGTGGCTGGAACCAATGTGTGTAGTGAGTAGCACCAAGCTCCATTGCCCACTCCTTCATTGCTGCTGCAACTGAATCTGCAATAGATGTATCAAGGGGAGCACCCTTATCTATAGTTTCCTTAAGAGATTTGTATACTGCCTTTGGAAGACGCTCTCTCATTACCTGATCTGAAAATACATGGGAGCCAAACACGGCTGAAATCTTGTTCATCATACACTTTACTTCCTTTCTGTTGAAACATCCTAATACTACTTCTAAATAACAAAAAAGGTGTCCTCAACTAATGAGAACACCTTTGTTCAAGTTCGTTATTTATCCGATAGCAGTAGGATACTCCTGTATGTCAAAAAAATCAAGTCTTAATTTTAATTCTTAATAAAATTAAGTGAATTGCTGGGTGGGGGTGTTTTTTAAGATATATAAAATTTCTATTCATGTACGATGGAATATGTGTAAGTCAAATAGTACATTTTGTATAGTTCTAAAATTTTTATTAACAACCTCACTTTCTTTTTTTAACCAGCATTGGCTTGTATGTATTATATATCCTGTTTTTCATCAGATTTACTTTATTTTACCAAGCAGGCATTACACGTATTTAGCACCAATCAACAAAATGACGTTCAGATAGTCACTTGACTTTTGACATCCACACAGAAATGCTTTATTGTACAACCAGATAATTATCTGAACGATTGCAATCAATATTTAACCTATTTTATCAAATCTAAATTAAACAAATACAATTTTTCACTATTTTAAGGAGGTAGAACTTGGCATTTTACGACAGAGAAATAAAGCGGGTATGTGAATCATGCCCCAGATTATTAATTCTAATGATCAATTCTGTTTTTTCAAAACATCACTCAGAAGACGCAGATATAATATTTCTTGACAAAGAGCAAAACATTGATTCCGGCGAGAATACAACCTATATGGATATGTTTCTTGAAATTGAAAGCTGTCGATACCACATAGAATACCAGCTATTAGAAGGTAATATGGCTATACGAATGGTGGAATACGGCATGAAAGAAACCATCCGCGGCTTAAGACAAAATGGAGATATCACCAGAGTCTCAGATGGCAGATATGAAATAGAGATCATAATGCCCCTGCAAGCTGTGGTGTTCCTGGCAGGTGCCAATAAGGAGGACAAGATAACTGTCAACCTGCACCTGCCGGATGGTAAGATGGTCACCTACGACCTCCCCTGTATATCCGCCAGCGAAACCGTAACTGAGCTTTCAAGAAAGAAAATGTATCTCTTAATCCCCTTCCAACAAGTTCAGCTATACAGCCGTATGTTAAAAGCAAAACACTATACAGAAAGAACAAAATTAAAGCTCGCCGAAGCCCTGTATCATTTCAAGCTTGACGCAAAAAAGGAATTGGATAATCTCCATGAGAATGGTATACTTAATGCAAATGAAGTTGAACTATTAGTAACGTCATTGCACAACATAGAGGACAATCTGTTAAACAATGACGATCTTATCAGAGAGAAGGTGTCTGAAATGGGTGATGAAGATTATGTAGCATTAAGTGACAGGCTTATACAACAGGGAATTGAGAAAGGCATCGCACAAGGTGCAAAACAAAATTTATTACAACAGATAACAAAGAAAATCCAGAAGGGTAAGTCTCTTGCCCAGATAGCTGACGAATGTGAAATAACCATTGAAGAAGCAAAAATGTATATTAATGAGATAAAAAAAGAATAAATAGTCTACGCCATTATACATTTTGTATATTTTTCAATCAATTCACACTATTATAAAAAAACGGGGCTTCACAGTATATCAATCTACTATGAAGCCTCGTTTTTTTGAAAACTTCCATTTAAATTTATACTTCAGCTCCTCTTCCGGCTGAACAGGAATGATCAACATTCGTATAACAATGCATACAGCAACGATACTTGTAGAATCGAATACCGGATCAACCGCTTTTATACCACAAACCGCCTGCAAAACATCCTCAAGAATCTGCCATACCAGGAATACTAAGAACATAATTGTAATCAGTTGATCACCGCCACTCTCACCTTAGAATACTTCGCAACACTTTTACCGGATAGATATACAAATACCGTGCTCACTGCAAATAATATCAGTGCCACAATATACTCAGCCGATTTAAACGCTCCCATACCTATTCCAAAATACTGACCGTCAATTCCATTCTCTCTCCAGAAAGGCAGTTCATATTTAACGAAGCCCATCCCTAGTGCAACCAAACCAAAAATTGCAACTGATATTATAAATATCGCAACTGCAACCTTTATTATGTCCCTCCTATTCTTACCTCTGGATAAGCCATAGACAAATGAAGAAATAAGCACCGAATAACAAATTAAAATTGCATATACAAAATGAGATTCCACATTATTTCCCTGGATATCCATCTCTGTCACATAAGAATCCGAAATCACATAAATAGTTGATATGTAAAACACAATCGTGTCGAAAATCTCTGTTGCAGCCACATAGATCATCCATCTTTTCCCATTCTTAAACAGTGGAAAAATAATCAAACACAAGATAAAAAATATTACATTTATACCCATAAAGATCACTGGGTGATATCTAAATGGAATGGATGCTGCCGCAAGTCTCGATGCCATAAACGTCAGCAAGAAGCTTCCTACTCCAACACCAGCCAAAGCCCACATTCTCGCCTCAAATGATAGACTAAACCTATCCCTGTTATCCTTAAGAAATTCCTGTAACACCTTCTCATATGGAATAAACATAACAACAACTCCCGCAAATATATACCATCCATGCATGTAAAGGAACCACTTGATATACCCGCCATCCTGCGGATTATTTCCAATGTAAACCACATAATCCATGGCAATAAATGTCACAATAATAAGTATAGCTACCACTACTGCCCTGAGTATGTATTCTCTTGATATTATGTGTTTTCTTTCATTCATATATTGCTCTCCCCAATTTGAACATCAGCCCATTTAAAATTTGCCTTCGGCAAAGGGCTGACGCTGCATGTCAAGTTTTCATATAAAACTTGACACAATTCTCCGGTACATTATTTCGTAAAACGTATTTTATCTGTGTATAGAAATCAAATAGTTATTGTCCTACAAACAACTATCAATTATATATTATCACATTTTATTTAATAGCTCTCTCTACTCATATGTCAAATTCTTTATAATTTCAGCATTATTTTTCTTTATATAGTAAAATACATCTAATAAACAAACCAACGTGTGAAATGACACACTAAATTAAAGCACGTCCTCATTTAGAAAACCGTGCCAATAACATAAGGAGACAAATCATGAACAAACTAGAAACACTGATCAAACATTATCTGGAATATTGCAATATACAGAAACGCCTGGATTCCAAAACTTTAAAGGCATATAATATCGACCTACGGCAATTCTCGAAATTTGTAGGTCTCTGTGACATCACAAACATTTCGTCAGAAATGTTGGAAGATTATATCGGTGCTCTACATAATTCTTACAAACCTAAGACGGTGAAAAGAAAAATTGCGTCATTAAAATCATTCTTTCATCACCTTGAATACAAAGAAATGATTAACGGAAATCCATTCAACCGGATACAAATACGTTTTCGCGAACCTGTAATATTGCCTAAAACTATTCCTCTTCATACTGTAGAAAAGTTTTTAACAACAATTTACAGACAGTGTGATATTGCCAAAACTGAATATCAGAGGAAGAACTCCCTAAGAGACGCTGCAGTCATTGAACTGTTATTTGCAACCGGCATGAGAATTTCTGAATTATGTGCCCTGAAAAGCAGTGACATAAATCTTTACGACGGAAGCATCCTCATATACGGCAAAGGTTCAAAGGAACGTAAGATCCAGATCGGCACTGTGTCTGTTATCAACATATTGAAAGAATACAGCACCTCCTTCCGTGATGAAATTAATAACTGCAATCATTTTTTTGCAAATCAATCTGGCAATCCACTCTCCGATCAGGCTGTCCGGAGAATGATAAACAAATATGCCAAGCTTGCATCCATTGATCTTCATATAACGCCCCACATGTTCCGGCATACATTTGCCACCAGCTTACTTGAAGCAGACGTGGATATCCGTTATATTCAGGAAATGCTTGGTCACAGTTCTATCAACGTAACTGAAATATATACACATGTGGCATTGGCAAAACAAAAAAGCATTTTGTCCACAAAACATCCAAGGAATAATTTTAATATTTAGTAAAATATTCACATCATAAATTGATGTAAATTTGTTTTTTATTTCATTTCAATACGCCTACTTATGTGTATTGTATGTGACATACTGTTATTACGTGTTTTAATAAATTTTCGACAGATAATAGAATATTATCCAATGACTTTTATTGTTGTAATTAGGAGGTATTCTTATGAATTTATACTGGATTGGTACAAGGCAATACGACATTATAAACAATCCTTTATTTACAGGAAGTGTTACATATTTTGGAGAAGATTCTGCTACAAATCACTGCTTTTTTAATAATGTATCTTTAAACAATTACAACGCTTTTGTAGAAAAGTCATTGAAAGAGATAATTTCGGAAGATAGCGAAGCTTACTTTTTATTTGCAAATGAACAAAACGCATACAAATATGGCAAGGAGATTTTTGAAAAATCAATTTGTTTAAACCCGATACATATTATTGATTCTATGAACGATAAAGTGTTTGCCAGAAATTTTATGTCTGCTGAAATCCATACGCCTTCTTCCATTGTTATTAACGCTAAATATTGCACAAATTATAATTTTATTAGCAATATCTTTGGCAATAAATATACAGGATTTGTTTTGCAAGAATCAACAGGTGCTGGAGGTTATAATAATTACTATTTGTCATCAGACTCAATCCCTGCTCTTCCATCAAATTTGCAATATTTACTGGTTACTCCATATCTTAAAAATACAATTCCAGTAAATGTACATATATTGGTGGACACGAACACCTTCAAAATACTTCCACCATCGGTACAAATAATAACAGATATGTTTCATTATTCCGGATCAGATTTTATTGCATATTACAATTTACCATCCAAAATTAAGAATATTGTTATCAGTTGTGCTGAAAGAATTGCAAGAAAAGTACTTTCTATCGGAGGAAGAGGTATCTTTGGCATCGATTTACTAATAACACAAAATGATGTAATCTTTTTAGAATGCAATTATCGTTACCAGGGTTCAAGCTTTTTGTTGAATAAAGCATTAATTAATATGCGATGTCCCTCTATTTTTGAAATGCGCATCAACTCATTTTACAAAAATATAAATTATATACCTGACGATATATATAATAAATTTGTACAATATAGTAGCTTCAGAAGAACGATCAAAACCCAAAATATAAAGTTGCCAACCCCTGTTGAAATCATAGCACAAAATAATGCTGTAAAATCGTCAAAGAATGATTATATACAATACGAAATATTTAAAACATCCATTAATCAGAGCATTGAGAAACAAGAAGTGCGAGATCCTTGTTAATATGTTCCGTAACTGATGTGATAATTTTTCCACGGAAATCTTTAATCATACCATCATATTCAGATTTTTTTGTATGTTTTAACGATGTCTCCAACATATCAAACTGATTATTTAAAGACTTAATATATTCTTCATTACTATTTTTTATATAAGTTTGAATTGCTGGAGACATTTTTGTGTTTTTCATTTTTTGTGAAATGAATTGGTAAATAGGTCCGGCAATCGCAATGAGATCCGCAGTAAAACCAACACACATAAGACAAATCTCAAAAGGAGAATTGTGGCTTAATTGATATGTTGTAGTTATTTTGTTTGGCAAAATACTAGATATAATATTATCAATGTCGGCACAAAATCTACTAACAATGTCAAAATTATCTCCATCAATATTAGTGTTTAATACAATTTGCAGTTTTGATTTGGTATTATTTTGAGTTATAGCAGATTTTAAATGATATGTTTTAGAAAGCAACAGTCCGTATAATGGATTTTCTCTTTCTTGTTCTATTACGCTATCAACTTTTTTTAATATTTTTTGCAAATCATGTATTGATAAAAGATCATATACCTGACCTAATTTGCAAAAATTTTCTACCATACGAATATCGTTGCTGAGCAATGCCTTGTTAATGCCTGCAAAAATGCAGTTATACGCTGTATCTTCATCTCCCTTTGCATAATATAAATTTGCCATAGGAAAGTATTCCGATAATCCGGAAAAATAAATTATGCTTTCATCTATGTTATCCAAATATTCTTTAATTGGAATTGTTATGTCTCCTTGACGTCCCAAAAAACATTCTTTAATATTATTTTTATCAGAAAATATTCCTATAATATAAGGAAACTGGAAAAAAGAAATTGTAGTACCTGTTAAATTACAATTTACTAATGTTGCAAATTCTATGTTTAAATTTCTCATATTACATTCTATAAGAGAGCAATTTGCTAACAAAGCATTATCAAACATAGTGGCTCTAATTGTACAATTTTTAAATTGACAGTCAGTTAAAAAACAATTGTCGAAATAAACACCTCTGAGTTCAGAGGATTCAAAATAAACTTTATTTAATTCTGAATTGGAAAAGTTACAATTTTCTATATGCAACCCACTTTCAAACACAGTATTGGAAAGTATACTCTGCTCAAAATATACAGATTCAAAAGTACAATTATTTTTAAATATTACATTGTCGATTAAAGATCCGCAAAAACTTGTATGATCAAAAACAGCGCTATCAAAATTGCATTGTTTTAAGTTTGAACGTTTTAAACTATGACCATAAAAATTTCCGGAATATGAATCCTGTCCTGCTGTAAAAAGAATATTATTATTACAAGCTTTACTTTTTTGTGGATTTAATTTTTTTATTACCTCGTCTATTTTTTCTTGTTCAAACTTAGGTACATACCAGTTGTCATTATTTTTCATCCTACGCTCCTTACAAATTTACGGATAATATTCTATTATCCATAAGTTTATCAAATATATTTATCCCCCAAAATAAGTATAATGTATCATAATCTATCCCGATTACCGCCGGTAAACTTAATCTCCAAACCATCATCACTCACCGTATATCCAAACCGCACATTGTCTATAATCTGTCCATCTCTCATTACGGCAGCAGACAATCCTCCATCTTTCGTATTGGCTCTCATCTTTCATGTTTCATTTCACACTTTTTATTGATTGTTTTTATTCAACAACTTTCAGACTTTAACCTTGTAACCAATACTTCACTTCCTTCCGCAACGATATTTGTCTGTCATTTGTTTTTATCACACGTTTCTTCCTCTTCATAATACCTTCTGAGATTATCCGGAAGTACAATCTCTCCCCACCTGGTTTTACACACACTTCCAGTCAAAAATACATCTGTAATATCCTCTAGTACATTTGCAACCAATCCTGATACCCTTTTTTTACCTTTAGCATTTCTCATTATTTTCCCCATTCCTTCTTATAAGTATTGCCACTACCACATCCATAAATTGCATCAGTACAACTCTCCCTATACAATCTCTGTACCCGATCATACACACATACATCAGGATAACCAGGATCACTCCACATACTGCTCTGCCTTTTATCCGCTTTACTCTCTCTTTCCCAAGCTTCGGTCTCTGTGCAGATGCCAACGGTGCATATAATACACATATGAACATGTATATAACCAAAAGAATCAACGTCAGGACACATGATATTGAAATAAAGCCGGCAAACACAGAAAAACCATAAAACAAAACAGTAACAATACTGCAGCCTAAAGATGTATTCATATGAGTTCCGCCCGTCCATGTTCTGAGTATAGTTAGTGTCACTATACAGACCAATATCTCAGTCAGCTTCCCAGCCAGTCCAAACAACAGAAAAAACACAACATAAGCCTTAACATCTTCTATGATATTTTCTATTGCATATGCCACCTTCGCACTTCTTAAGCGGTCATCCTTATAACCATTACCCAGCAATCTTTTTGACAAGGCAACACTGACCTCATGTATATAGTTACTCATATAGCTGTAATCCTTCCTGCTAAAAGTAACTTAACACTTTTCACACACAAAAAATATACTTTTTCATCAATTTGTCGTGAACGAAGATTCTGAGGTAGTGAGCAAAGATTTTTTGACAATTATTGACATTGATCCACATAAAAACTATAATGTGATTTAGCATTAAATAAAAAGGAGTTTTTTATAAAACATGTCTCTTTCAGTTATAGAATATTGTTGTTTTATCCTTGATACATTTTTTGAAGTCCTGTGTTTGTGCAGAATTTTTTCCATGAAAATATGGAGCACTAATCATCCTCTGCCAGTTATTCTCACATACATGGGATTAAGTACATTTTTTTCATATATATTTCCTGACTCAATAACAACACTCTTGTTATTTCCAATGAGCTATCTGGCATATATAATAATGTATAAAAAAGGGTATTTTGAGACCCTGATAGGCTATTTCCTTGAATATGTGTACATAATCATAATACAGGATCTGTTTATGATGGTATTCAGCAGGTTTAATATTGAAAGTCCTAAGCTTCAAGCTGTAATAGGTGAGATCGGTTCAATTTTTATCGGTCTCATACTGTTGCTTTTTGTTCCTGTGCATAAAATATATACCGCCATTATGAAGAGCAATCTTTATGTTAAATGTACTTTGATAGATCTCGCTCTTATGCTTTTAATGGAGATCCTTATAACAAAATTCACCAGTATCGATGCAACTGTTATGATACCATTGCTCATATCATTTGCTATAATAGTGTTTATTTCCGACTATCTCATCATAGAACAGCAGAAAACCATAACGAAGCAACAGGAAAGTCTTGAGAGCTACCACACCTATGAGCCTATGATGGACAATCTTATAAATGACATACGCCGTAGACAGCACGATTATGCAAATGAGCTTAATGCCATTCAGATGATAGCATGTTCATATGATGATTACGCTTCCCTCTCGAAAGCTCTTAATGAGCATATAGATGCGGCTGCCAGAGATTTCCGTCAGACAGATCTGATCAAATTAAACATGAAGGTTTTATCGGGCTTTCTATACAGCAAGCTTGAGACTGCCAGAAAAGCTGATAAAGATATCGACTTTACAATTAAAAACTTTGATCTGTCCAGCAATATGCCTGAATATGAACTTATAAAGGTTGTGGGTATTTTAACAGATAATGCATTGGAGGCAGTTGAGCCACATGACTGTATAAAGATCGAAATAGACGGTAATGATAATCGTATAATATTTACCACTATAAATAAGGGGCCTAAGCTCACACCGGAGCTTAGGGCGAATATGGTAAAAGTCGGCTATACCACCAAAACCATTACCAACTCTATGACTTCAAAGAGAGGTACAGGTCTTGCAAATGCAAAACAACTTCTTGACAGTTATAATGGTGAGTTGTACATTGAGAATCCCCCTGCATCCGGAGATACTCTTATTAAATTTGAATTTATAGTCTAAGGAGAGACCGTTATGAACGCACTTATTGTTGATGATGATATGAACCAGCTTAATGGAATTGTTTCAATAGTGAAGAAATCTTTTAAGGGCACAGTATGTCTTACTGCATCAACCTACGATGAAGCCATTGAATTACTCACCGGCGATACAGCCATAGATATTATACTCCTTGACATTGAGCTTAATTCCTCCAACAATCTTACCGGTGTTGATCTTGGCAGTTATATCCGTACGCTTCCGCAGTTTGAAAATACACCAATATTATTCATAACAGGCTATGCTGCAGAGGCAGCCCATGCTATCCACGCTACCAACTGCTTCGACTTTCTCGTTAATCCTTTTAAGCCGGCAGAGCTTACAGCTTCTATCCAGAAGCTTATAGACAAAAATATTATTTCCGAGAAGCCTATACCTTTTCGTGACCTGGCAGGAGTACATTTCAGAGTGCTTCCGTCTGAGATAATATACATGAGCTGTACCAATCATAACACACAAGTATATACCCTTTCAGGAACTTTCACTGCTCATATTTCCCTGGCAGCTATTATGCAAAAGCTCCCAAACTACTTTATAAGATGTCATAAGAGTTATGTAGTAAACAAATACTTTATAGCCAACTACGACAAGTCAACACTATATATAACGGTCAGAACAGCCTCACAGACATCTATCCCTATCGGATACGCATATCATAAATCCTTCGTAAGCCAATTAAAGGATTAATACCCTGCTACTCTTCCGTTACCCTTCTGCACGTGCCTATAAGCATAGCTGTCATAAGGAACATGTAAGGGGTGGTTATACACTGATTTACGTTGAATATTGCCTGAATTGCGTAGGATACCACGGCAAGAAGAGGTCCCAATATATATGGTGACTTCTTTATTTTTTTCACTCCGGCTATGACAGCGGTGCCAACCACCCCGACATAAGAAAGCATACCAAACAATCCCTGGGTCACAAGATATTGCAGATACTCATTATGGGCATTGTCATATACTGTTCCGGTGACCTGAAGCATTTCGTCATAAAAGCGATCATCCATAAGTGAACGGACGGACTCATTACCATGTCCGAATATCTTCTGTACAAAAGGGAGCTCACCGTATAATACTGTTACACGTCTCCATATATATCCTCTGTAGGATCCCCATTTATCATTAAAATCAAACATGGCGAGATTATTTTTTCTTCCGGATATGATAACAGCAATTCCTGAGATAAGAACAACCGCCAATGCAATGATAAGCTTTATGCAAATTCCGTACTTCTGTTTATTCATGTAAACTTCACTTTTATTTCCACTTATATAAATTCCATCTTTATTACTATTTATGTAAATCTGCATGATGATCCGTACGAACAATGCCCCTGCAAATATGATCACAAGCAATGCCGGATGCTCTGCCAGCCTGTTAAAGCCTGTTATCTTTGCCCCATTAGTACCCACAAGCTTTCTAAGTAACACCATACTAAGATACCCGCCTGAGCCAAGCATCACAAGCTCAATTAACCGGTCCACTCTCTCCATATACACAGTTGCAAATAATACTGCTATTACAGCCGCTCCCACACCGGCAAACACCACGTCCGCATTTGCAGGGATAAATGCCATAAAACCTGTAAAAACTCCAATGCCGTATACTATCCTCTTTATGTTACTTTTCTCTGTAACATACAATCCCATAAACAGCGGCAATGCTATACATATAAAGCTTCCGAATATATCAATATTGCCAAATGTGGACACATATATATTCCTCTGCTTCCTGTTTATACCATCAAGAAGCTTAAAGGGATCAAATCCAATAATCTGAAGCATTGCAATAAAAAATGTGACAGAGGAAACCAGGACAAATACCATACTTATAAGAGCCCACATCCGCTCCGTATCGCTCACTCTGGCAGACACAATAATATACATTATAAATATAAGTATCATAAATGCCAGACCACAGTACCTTCCCTGTGCTCCGGTAAATGCATTTTTCTTATCCTCCGCCATTATGAATGACATTCCCCCCGAAAGAAAGAACAGTACCATACAAATGTCAGTTCCATACATGCCATCACATATTACAGCCTTAAGCTTATCCATTGTGCCGTTCTTGACATTTCCCCCTGCATGTCTTCCTTTCATGCCTCCGGCATTTATACCGGTAAGGACTATCATAAGTCCCATTGCCCATATTACGGCAAATAATATCACACCCACTTTTAATATGGTGTATTTTGTATATGTAATATCAAAATAATGATCATGAAGAGCCAGTGGATATATTACCAGCATATACAACAAAAAGGCCGACGTAATACCGGTCATTAAACGACCGGAACCACTGTCAACCTTTATTGTCTTATTTACCGAATAGTGTTTGTTTTTATCTTGGCTATTTCTTTTATTCAAATTACTTTTTCTCTCTACAGCCTTCATATATAGCAATCACTCCGCAGCTTCTATTTATCTTGATCTTTGACATTATACCACCAACATATGATATTGGCTACAGTAATGGAGATAATAATTTCAGCACTGCATCGATCAGCATCCTTGATCGTCTTCTGTTGCACCAGCTTACATCTATCTCATCACATTCCTCAAAGGTTTGAAGAAAATCTTTTTTGATGTCAGCTATCACCTTACTCATATATATAAGTACTCCACACTCAAAGTGATGGTAGAAGCTTCTGTTGTCCATATTCACACTGCCTACCGAGGCCAGACTGTCATCGCAGAGGATAACCTTGGAATGAATGAAGCCCGGCTTATACTGGTATATTCTGACGCCTGCCTCCACAAGCTCCTTATAGCTTGACTGGGTCATTCTGTATATGAACTTCTTATCCGGTATTCCCGGGGTAACTATCCTTACATCTATTCCACGCTTGGCCGCAAGCTTTATAGCCATCATGATCTCATTTCCGGTTATAAAGTACGGGGTAAATATATAGATATAATTTCTTGCATCGTTTATCATCTGCAGATATATGCTCTCGCCCTGATGCTCCACACTTAAGGGATTGGAATAATATGGCTGGAGATATCCTATATGAGGATGCTCCCTGAACTCTGGGATAAATCTCTTGTAGCTTGCCTCTGTGAATCTGGATGTGTTCCACATCTGAAGGAACATTATGGTGAACCTGAATGCTGCTCCTCCCTCCATCCTTATAGCACTGTCCTTCCAGGTACCAAATGGATGTGTGATATTCGCATATTCGTCTGAAAGGTTGAAGCCTCCGGTATAGGCGATATTTCCATCTATTACTGCGATCTTTCTATGATCTCTGTTGTTTAGTATGGTTGCCATGAATGGGAAGATCTGGTTAAAGCAGATACACTTTATTCCCATTTTCTCAAGTTCCTTCCAGTAATTCTTATTTACATAAAACACTGAGCCCACGTCATCATAGATTACTCTTACTTCTACGCCCTCTGCTACCTTCTTCACCAGCACCTCAAGTATGTCATCCCATACCTTGCCATGATTGATAATGAAAAATTCCAGGAAGATATATTTTCTGGCATGTTCAAGATCATTTATCAGATCAGGGAATACCTTGTCGCCCATGGAGTAATATTTCTCCAGGCCTCCCTTATATACCGGTGCCTTGGAATATTTCTCTGTATATTTCATGAGCCTGTATGGTGGGTCATCTATCAGTATCTCTGCGCTGTTGGAATCCACACCATACAGATCCTCATATACTTCCTGCTCTCTTATCTTTAAGAGATTCTTTCTGAGCTTTCTTGGAATCACTACATGACCATACAGAATATAGAGAAGGCCACCAAAGAGTGGGAACATCAGTATTGGAACTATCCACGCAAGCTTAATAGACGGATTCATATCCCTTGAGATAATATATGCGCCTACAACTATGCTAAGGAGTGTAAGTCCTATATTGATATAAACACTATATGATTTTAGTATTATCAGCTGAACAATAAAGAATGCAATCTGAAATACCACCAGTAAGGCAGTCATGACCATTCTGCTGAACAGCAAATTAATAAATTTCTTCATATCCTGTACCTGTCAATTTTTATTTCTTCTATATATATACGTCAATATACGCTTTTTGTATCTTCTATAATTCCTGCAGCCATTTTATCTTTTAAGGCTTTATATTCTTTGCAACTTTGCAACTCTGCAGCCTTTTCATCTTTTGAAGCTCTGTAACTCCTATGATATTGAGACTACCTCATACTCCAGGTCTTCTACTGTCTTCTTCAGTATGCTGTCATCAATATCACTGTTAAGCGTAACCACTGCTGTCTTCTTCTCGTGGTCTGCCACTGCACTGTCCACCTGTGGGAGTGCCTCAAGAGCCTTCTTTACTGCGGCCTCGCAGTGCTTGCACATCATTCCATTTATATTCATTGTCTTTGTCATTGTATTATCCTCCTTATGGTCGGCTGTCGCATTATTTAATATTTTATCTGAGCCGGTGTTCTCTTTATTTATCTTCTTATCTGAGCCGGTGTGCTCTTTATTTATCTTCTTATCTATGCCCGCTGTCTCTTTATTTATCATCTTATCCGAACTGGCTGTATCCTTCATGCTTCCATTATTTTCCACATTATGATACTTCATAAATATAACATTTTCAACTACTGAAATACCATTAACTTTTTCTAAAGTTTTATTCCGGCTTTCTTCTCTGTCAACCTGATGCCTGTCATTCTGACCCTGTATTTTCTGGTCCTGTACTTTCTGGTCCTGTACTTTCTGGTCCTGTAACTGCTGTGTGCCTTCCGTCTGTTTATTCTTCTTATTGTTTCTTGCGTCAAGCCTTACAAGGTTAAGCCTCAGTGCATTCATGACTACACACACTGATGAAAGACTCATGGCAAATGCTCCGAACATCGGATTTAACGTGAGCCCCCATATAGGATAGTACACACCGGCTGCAATAGGGATTCCGATGACATTGTAGATAAATGCCCAGAACAGGTTTTCCTTGATATTTCTTATGGTGCCACGAGATAACCTTATGGCTCTGGCAACTGAATTAAGTCCCTTCTGCATAAGAACCACATCTGCTGCGTCTATGGCTATATCTGTACCGGCTCCTATGGCTATGCCTATGTCTGCTCTGGTCAGAGCCGGGGCATCATTTATTCCGTCTCCCACCATGATGACCTTGCCTGACTTCATAAGCTCTCTTACTTTCTCTTCCTTACCATCCGGAAGAACACCGGCTATAACCTCATCTACACCTACCTGACGTCCTATGGCATTTGCCGTTTTTTCATTATCGCCGGTCAGCATGATCACCTTAAGGTTCATGTCCTTAAGCTCTCTTATGGTTTCCACGCTGTCCTCCTTGACTACATCAGCCACGGCAATAATTCCGAGAAGCTGCCAGCCTGCGCCTTTGTCTTCTTGGTCTGTGGCAGTTTTTCCCTGATTTTCATTTACACCATGTAATGTTCTTGCGAAGAACAGTGGTGTCTTGCCATCACCTGCCAGGGCATCTGACTGGGCTGCCACTTCTCTGACTGCCTCACCGGATATGGCATTATTCTGGTTTACATAATTATAGTTACCAGCTATATAGCTTCTTCCATTTATGCTTCCTCTTATACCCTTACCAGGTATATTTTCGAAATCTGTAATGTCAAGCGGCTTCAAATTATCCCGCATACAACGTTCATTTACAGCCTTGGCAAGGGGATGCTCGCTGTACTGCTCCAGGGTATAGGCTGCCTGCAGCAGCTCCTGAAGCTCTACCCCCGGCGCACATACAATATCTGTTACAACCGGTGTACCATTCGTAATAGTGCCTGTCTTATCAAGCACAATTGTGTCACATCTGCCCGTTGCCTCTAAGGCTGCAGCTGTCTTGAACAAAATTCCGTTTCTTGCGCCAACGCCATTTCCAACCATAATGGCTACAGGGGTTGCAAGACCCAGGGCACAGGGACAGCTTATTACCAAAACTGATATGCCTCGTGAAAGTACGAAGGCTGTATCCTTTCCTGCTATTATCCAGACGATTATGGTTATAAGTGCCAGTACGAGTACTGTCGGGACAAATATTCCTGACACCTTATCAGCTATCTTGGCTATTGGTGCCTTGCCGGATGCCGCATCTCCAACCATGGCTATTATCTGGGAAAGTGTTGTGTCTTCCCCTACTCTTGTGGCACGGCACTTTAAGAAGCCTGACATATTGATGGTGGCTGCACTGACCTTGCTGTCCGGTTCCTTATCAACAGGGATACTCTCGCCTGAGAGAGCTGATTCGTCTACAGCACTATTTCCCTCTATAACCTGTCCATCTACCGGTATGCTCTCACCAGGTCTCACTACAAATATATCTCCTACCACTACTTCATCAGCCGGTATCTTCTTCTCAATGCCTTCCCGGATTACATTTGCAGTCTTAGGTGCCAGCTCCATAAGTCCCTTTATGGCATTGGTGGTCTTGCCCTTGGAATATGCTTCAAGGTTCTTGCCTATGGTTATAAGTGTTACTATCATTGCTGCCGACTCGAAGTACAGGTTGTGCATGTAATGCATCACCAGCTCCTCATTACCCTTAAGGGATGCGTCCGTCATGGCCATAAGCTCCACGAAACTATATGCAAATGACACACCGGAGCCCATTGCTACCAGTGTATCCATATTGGGAGCGAGGTTCACAGCTGCCTTGAAGCCACTTATGAAGAACTTCTGGTTTATAACCATGATGATACCGGCTATGAGCATCTCCACAAGTCCCATGGCAATATGGTTGCCATCGAAGAATGACGGAAGTGGCCAGTCCCACATTACGTGCCCCATAGACACATACATAAGCGGAATCAGAAGGATAACCGATGATATTAGTCTCTTCCACATCTTTCTGGTTTCTTTGTCTGTCCCGTCAGATATTACACCTGAGCCTGATGCTGCCATTCCGTCTGCTGAGTAAAAATCTGTTCCAGTACCCGAAGTACTGCCTTTGCCTTTGCCTCCTGACTTAAGTCCATGTCCCGACATCAGTGCCGCACCATATCCAGCTTTCTCCACTGCCTTTATTATGCTTTCACTGGTGGCAGTTCCCTCTACATTCATTGAATTGGTCAGAAGATTAACCTGACACACTTCAACTCCGGGCACCTTGCTTACAGCTTTCTCTACCCTGCTGCTGCAGGCACTGCAGGACATGCCTGTCACATTGTATTTATCCATAGTTATGTCAACTCCTTTCGCGTTTTTTATCATAATATAGTTATTAAAAATATAATCACTAAAATCTGTTTATTGGAGCTTCTGTACTTCCTATGCTCCTTATTCCTGGCAGTTTCTGCCAGCTTTATTTTTAAGCTTTTTAAAGCTTTACTGTTTAAGCTTCTTAAAGCCCTACTTCATAAGCTTCTGGATAGTCTTAAGGAGATCCTCCAGGGAGTCATCACGTCCTTCCCGTATGTCTGTTGCCACACAGGTTCTCATATGTCTGGCTAAAAGCTCCTTATTGAAGCTGTTAAGGGCTGCACTAATGGCAGATACCTGAACCAGAATATCTGTACAATATGCATCACTCTCCAGCATATTCTTAACACCTCTTATCTGACCTTCGATCCTGTTAAGCCTGTTTATAAGCTTTTTCTTCTCGTCATCGCTGCGCTCCCTGACTCTGCTCTCAACGTCTGATACAAGACCACAGCAGCATTTATTTTCTTCTTTCTTATCCATTTAATATCTGCCTTTCTCTTTATAATTATTCCTTATGTCTGCTCTTTAATTTTACGGTCATAATATACCCCTATAGGGTATATTTGTCAATAACCTCTCTTGATAAAATTTTATCAATCGGCTCGATGAACATTGGTCGTCATATAGAAATTTGTGCAAGCACAATTTCTGCATGTATTCAATGCCATCTCGCACAAAAAAAGAAAGCGTCCCTCATCATAATAATTGAAGAACGCTTTCATTATTTCTATATTCTATCCACTTTTTTCTGGTATATCCTCAGATGCATCTCGTACATGTATCTCATCCTTGCATCTCATTCTCACCACTGTATCTTATCCTTGTATCTCACCCCTGTATCTGCCTATACTATGCAGATATTTATTTTCTTTAATCGGCTATGTCCACAGCAGCCGTATCTTCCTCTGTCTGATACAGGCTTGGGGTATCGTGTCTGTCAACATCATAGCTTTGATAGCCTCCGTTATCTAACTCTCCCACCACATCCACAAGACTGCCATCAATGGCATTTATAAGTATAAGCTGCTGAGGATACTGGATTGCTGCAGCTGCCTCTTCTGCCGATTCTTCCGTAGCTGTTTCTACATCTCCGCCTGCATTGCCTGTTGATATGAACGCCCACACAGGTACAAGCTTCAGCTGCCCTTCTGTGTCCGCATCCTTAACTCTGTAGTATGTAAGCTTTACCCTGTCAAATACTATATCCATGTAAGATGTTTTATTGTCCTTATAAAATTCCGGTATCTTCTCCTGTGCACTCTTTATGATGTCATCCCAGCTGAGAAGCTCCACATTATTATCCTCGCTGACCGTGTTGAGTGAGTAGTTTATTCCTGCCTGGAATACCTTTCCATCATATATTCGCAGCATAAGAGTCTGTTCATTGCTGGTATATATTACATCATATGAGTTGATATAATCCAGATTAAATATCTCCGGGCTGTACACCGGCACATTGTCCACTGCCTTCACAAATGTTACTGTCCAGCCATCGCATTCCTCTGCTTTAGTGTTGCCGGCATAATCCAGATAATCCCATATCAGTGGTGAGCATGACTTGAATGCTATATCCTTATATCCAAGCTCTGCCAGATAAGACGCTGCAAATGATACTGCTTCGTCGCTGCTCATATTACTCTGGTTCTCGAGATCAGTATTGTTATAATCATCTTCATAGCAGGAAACACTGTAATAATCATCAAGAGGTCTTATATCCTTCAAGCTGGTATATGGATACGGTGACATACTGAAGCTTGCGGTCTCACCTGACTCATCTCCATATATTGCTATTTCATACATCTGATCTCCGATATAGCCTACATAATCTCCACCATCATACACGTCTCCTGCCGGATCTCTGTTATCTGTGGCCTTATTCAGGTCACTCTTAAGAGAATCTACCGTTCCACTTATCCACTGGGAATTCTCTGTGTCTCCGGCAGCATTTGCATCGTCAAGCATAGCCTGATACATGTCCAGTTCTTTCTGCACGTCCTCTCTGACCGGCTTCTCATAGTCATACTTGTATATGCCCTTACTCTTGTCAAATATGCTCTCGATCATCATCTTCTTAAGTTCGTTATCATATGTAACTGACTCGCAATATGCAACTGACATAGTGGACACATCCGGTATATCTATCTTATCTGCATCTATCTTGATACTGGACAGCCCAGAATCTCCCACAGGTATGTCTCCGGTATATGATTCCGGAGCCTTGACCTTAGCTCTTAATTCTCCACTGTCACCGGTGCTGCCATTTTCAGATGTTCCCTTCTCATCATCCACGTTATAATCAACCTTTTTATTGCCACAGCCTGTTGCTGCACCGGCAAGCATCATTACCCCAACCATAGAAAGAGCCAGTGCTCTTCTTATATAGCTTTTCCTCATCCAAGTACCTCCCATACCTTTGAACATCAGCCCATTTAAAATTTGCCTTTTTAAGTATTGCCCCCTCATTTCATTCGGCGGCATATCGTCGGTACCATTTTATATGCATCTACGATGCATGGGTACCTCCTCCAGCCTTATTTAACATTACAAAGTATAGTATACTATATTTTGTCCAGCATTGCCACTTGCAATATGCCTACACTTTGACACTTTGACGCCTTGACATACACCTTGACATATATTACAAACCTGTAAGAAAAAAAGATGCTGACCACAATAATCAGCATCTTTTTATGATTTTATTTATCTGTCACGCTTTCCACCATTGAACTTTATCTCCGAGCCATCACTGCTCACTGTATATCCAAAACGTACATTATCTACAACCTGTCCGTTTCTTCTTACTGCAGCAGTCAGGCCTCCATCTCCGGAATTTCCAGTAAGTATCCTCTCACCATCCAGATATAAGCTGTAGCCTCCATCATCTTCTCCAGATGTATCATACCTTAGTTCCACGTCTCCTGCATCTGTTCCTGCCGTACTTCCATCTTCACGGAAGTTATCCAGAACCACTGTCGCTTCAGAACCTGAAAGCTTTATTATAAAGTCAGTGTCCTGGTGGATCCCTGCTGTATCAATTCCCACATTCCTTAGCATATCCATCGCCCACTCACTCTTATATATATCCTTGTTCCTGACATCAAACACCATATCCACATCATCACCCGACAGGAGCATAAGATATCTGTCCAGCTTATTCTGAGCTTTCAGATTCTCATCTTTCATGCGGACATACTTATCATAATCCTTATCCCAGGATTGATATTCCTCATCTGTTCTTCTGTCTGATATTTCATAATTATCCATTATGTACTGACCCAGATACTCTGTCACTTTTCTTGCTCCACTGGCATTCAGATGGGAGTCTGCATCAAAGAGATCTGTCTTATAGTCTATTATATCTTTCATCTCAAGGAAATTCACATAGTTTACCTTATATTCTGCAGCTACGTCATTTATGTAATTGGCTTCCTTATATTTCTCAGCCGATGCAGGAAATGGCAGGTAGGTAAGTAGCACCTCTATTCCTCTCTTCTGGCAGTCCTCTATCATCATCCTCAGATATCTGTCTGACACTGTTCCCGGCTCCATCTTTTCTGAGGAATATTCCTGTGCCCCTGCTTTCTGTGCCACATTTATCTTGGTTTCCGCACCCTTCTCCGGACTTATGGCCGGGCTGAAATCATCCTCCGTAAGCTCCGTCCAGCGGGAATGGTACACAGAGAAATCCCATATGAGTCCGAGCTTCGTCCGCTTCTCTCCTGAGTCTCTTCCCTTGCCGGCTTCCAGGTCAGCAGTAAGATTTTTGTCATCAAGCAGATCCCACACTGCCTTTGTCTTGGTTACTGACAGTGGAAACGCATCCATGCTCAGATGCAGGAATGAAAATACATCCGAGCTCTTCCACTGGTCTGACACTCCCATACAGTCAATGACCACAAGCTTCGGGTCTGTATGATCCAGGGCATTTTCCATGCTCCAGTATGTTGTCGCCATACGATTACTGTGCCCTCCGAAGTTGTAGGATACTATTCCATAATCCTCCCACAGCTCCATAGGATATATGCCATCTATTACATGACTGGTTCCCATAAACAGTACGTCAAAATCCTCATCCTGATTTAAAAAATCTTCATACTTGGCTCTGCTGCTCTTCCTCTCCATTACATCTGTCAGCCCCCCAAGCAATGCCACTGTAAGGCATAACGTGATCACACTGCTTATAAACCTTTTTATCTTTTTCTTCATTATCTGATCATACCCTTCCTGTTCTTATATCTGATGTTTTCCCACCGGTTCGGACTCAGAACTGGAAATATATGAAATTCGCAGCATTATATCCAGGTCCCCATATACCGAAGGTCAACACCAGGGCAACTGACACTGACAGGGCTATCCATCTGAACCAGTAATCCTGCCCTGCTATTACTTCCCTGATCTTTATTCCTTTTATCCTGCATATGTCTGCCACCAGCAATACTCCTATGGCAATTATCATGAACCTGAAATTCTTCTCATCAAGCCCACATGTATACAGTGAGCCGTCAAACATCACCCATGGATTTCTTACGCTTACCATGTTCTTTATTATATCAATGGCCTCCCTGAAGCTGTCCGCCCTGAAAAAGATCCAGGAAAAATCCACCAGGACAAATGTCCCAAGCATATGCATAAGCCTGTGTCCCATCGACTCTCTGTGAAGTCCCATCAGTCTGACCAATCTATCCCTTACCGGCTTCAATGCCTCGCCTATAACCTGATACAGTCCGTTCAGACCTCCCCAGGCTACAAATGACAACGATGCCCCATGCCATAATCCACTGACTAAGAACACAATCATCTTATTTATGTATTTTCTAAGCTTTCCCTTTCTGCTTCCCCCAAGTGGTATGTACAGATAATCCTTGAACCATGATGTCAGGGATATATGCCATCTTCTCCAGAAGTCTGCCACCGAGGCAGACAGGTATGGTGCGTCAAAGTTCTCCACCAGGTCTATACCAAGTATCTCTGCAGCTCCCCTGGCTATAGTGGAATATCCTGCGAAATCGCAGTATATCTGCACTGCGAACAGCATTGTGGCAACTACTATATACCAGCCGCCGAAGGTCTTATAATCCCCATAAACTGTATCAACAAATATGGCTATCCTGTCGGCAAGTACTATCTTTAGGAAATACCCCCATATCATAAGGAGCACCCCGTCCCTTGCTTTCTCAAAGTTAAATTTCTTTGGAACAGCAAGCTGTTTAAGGAGATTCTTGGATCTCTCGATAGGTCCTGCCACAAGCTGTGGAAAGAAGGATACGAACAGGGCATACCGGAAGAAATTCTTCTCTGCATATATCTCGTCCCTGTATACATCCATGGTATAGCTTAAGGCCTGGAATGTATAAAAGGATATTCCCACCGGCAGTATGATATCAAACGCCGGAACATTCAGATGTATGTTCACCTTCTCAAATACACTTGTAAGCAGTGCTATGGTAAAGTTGATATATTTGTAATAAAAAAGTATGCCAAGATTTATGGTGAAGCTTCCTGCCACCACCCATTTCTTAAGCCTTTCCTTCTTTCTGTCCTCATACCCTGCCCGCTTTACCTTCTCTATCATAAGTCCGCTTATGTAGGTAATAAATGTGGAAAAGAGTATCAGCAGTGCATATCTGGCATTCCAGCACATATAGAAATAATAGCTGGCTGCCAGCAGCCACAGATACTTGATCCTGTCCGGTATCATGTAATATATGATCAGCACCACCGGGAAGAAGATCAGGAAATGTAGTGAATTAAAAAGCATCGGTCTTTCTCTCCTGTTGTTTCCTTATTGTTCAACTTCTTTTGTAAGGTCTACTACGCTTCCATCCATGGCATTTATTATTACCAGCTGGTATGGATACATGTCTTTATCTCCCGGCTCCGCATAAATACTTCCTTCATTATTTCCCGAATCTGTACACACAAATGCCCAGGCAGGTATGATCTTATAACCCTTAAGGATCTCATTGCCTTTTTCATCTGTCTCCACATCCTTGACACGATAGTATGTAAGCTTCACCTCATCGAAGGTTATATCCCTATATCCTGTCTTACTGTCAAGACTGCCATAGTACTCAGGTATACCGGTCTTAGCTGCCTCGAGTATCTCATCCCAGGAAAGCAGATTCACGTTACTTTCTTCATCCTTCGTATCTAATCCTATGGTCATGTTGGCGGCTACAACCTGTCCATCATATATGTATGCCTTGAACAGCTCATTGGTAATGAGATATGATATATCTCCTGATGTGTCAAAATAATCTATGTTCAACAAGTATGGATTATATAATTCTATCCCATTCACTGTCCTGCTCATGCTCACCACATATCCATCCGGCTCTTCTGCTATTGTTTCATTCTTATAATCATAATAACACCAGTACATATCTGTACAATATGCAAGCGTCATATCTGACAATCCAATGCTGTCAAAGTAATCCTCTGCCACAGCCTGCGCTTCTTCAGGTGTCATCTCTGATTTGTTATCAACTCCAGTCTCCTCAGCACTGTTCTCATAGAATGAAGCCTCAACAACTCCGGAGTCATCTCCCAGAGGTCTCAGGTTATACAGCTGCTGGGATGGGTATACATTCATATCCGCCGACACGCCAAACCCACCGCTGCTCTCTCCACTGAAAGATATTGAGAAAAGCTCATCACCTCTGTAGCCGAGTATATCTGATCTCTGATCTATATTCTCATAATCCACAAGAGGAACTCTATCAGACACCACATTCTGAGCATCACTTCTATACTCCGCAAGAGCATCACTGTATCTTGCAGCCTGTTCTGTATCTCCTGCAGCCATTGCTGCATCATATCCTCTCTGATATGCCTCAATCTGTATATCCATATCATCCTTGTTCACACGCTTATGATCTTCTATATATATTCCCTTGTCTGTATCAAAGAGGCTTTCAACTATTTTCTTCTTGAAATCCGCCCCTCCATCTGCCCTGTCACAGTATATGACTGACATTGTAGAAGCATCAGGAATATCTATCTTATCTGCCTTTATGCTTATGCTGTTAAGTCCGGAATCACCAACAGGTATCTCACCTTCATAGGAATCAGGTGCGTTGACCTTGGTCTTTAACTCTCCGCTCTCTCCTGTATTACCACTGTCTGTATTATCATTTTCTGCCAACGAGTCGCTCCCTGTTGCTGTGCCGTTTCCTACGTTGTAATCTACCTTTTCCTTTCCACAACCCATTAGGAACACGGCTCCCATTGTGACAAGTCCTGCTGCAGCTGCGCCCTTTTTTATTTCGGGAATTATTATGTTCCCTATATTTTTCCTGTTCATATTTTTTTCTTCCCTGTCTTTATTCTTAAATCTGTTCACTCTTAAGCACATCCTTCTTTCTTATATAAGTTCTTCCATACAAAAAACTATAATTATTCTAACCGGCAACTTTTCATCAAGTCTTCATCAAGTTTTAAATAAAATGTAAATTGTTATTTTATATATCTGTTATGGTCAGTTTCTTCTTGCTACGGATATATTGTCTAACATTGTACTCAAAACATAATTTTATTTATCTGTCATGTTTCCCCATACCAATCACGCTTAAGTACATCCTTCCTTCTTATTATTACAATTCCTATAATTATCATGAGGACTGCCAGCACCGGCATGTATCTGACTGCCACATCATAAGACAGCTGCCTGTGCACACTGTTATCCGGCATCACTCCATACCTTATACTCATGGCATATCCGTAGTACACCCACCTGCCCGGATAGTATACGGCTAACACCACTGCCGTAAGAACAGCCGCAAGTGCTGTTCCTGTACCTGTATACAGACTGACCATCATCTGTATAAGGCTCTGTATGATACCTGCAAGAAAAGGCATTAAAAATGCCATGATTATCAGTCTTTTGTATGTCACCAGCTCATCCATCTGTGTTCCAAATGCATTTGGAAACAGATAATAACTCTTGTCAAAGGATACCTCTCCGTATCTTATCCAGTCATAAGACATTATCGTAAGGAATATAAAGCATATATAGGATGCTGTTACAAGAGCCGCCCACATGCACTTTGATATCCACCATCTTATACGGGAGCCTGAGCTTGTAAGCAGCTGTAGTCCAAAGCCTTCCATGCTGTCCCTCATATGACCCCCGATCAATAATGCGAGACATACATATACCATTATCCAGTTCATGGGGAAGTCAAATACTGCCCCTGACCCCGGATGGTAGTCAAAGGGAAATGAACCTCCGAACAGGTTAAACATCTGCTCCACAGCCGATGGTCTCTCTCCGCTCATGTAATAGGTGAACACATTGTCGGCATCAAACCTTATACATGACACCAGCACAAAGGGGATTATGAACAGGTACCTGAACAGATATTTTATGGTGCCCTCGTTTATGTCATACTTCAACAGTTTTATCGTCTTCATTATCTATCTTCCTTTTCAACTGTTATGATCCTTCCATCCTTCATGCATACGACATCATCTGCCATATACTCCATCTCTTCTCTGTCATGACAGGCTATTATTATTATCCTGTTATCATCAGCAAGCCCTCTTATCAGTTTTCTTATTTCAGATACCCCTTCTTCATCTATCGCATTTATAGGTTCGTCAAGAAGTATTATGTCGGGGCTTCCCATTATGGCTGCAGCTATACCGAGTCTCTGCCTCATTCCCAGGGAATATTTGTAATACCTTCTTCCATCATCAGGGTCAAGTCCCACGCTCCTTATCAGTTCCAGCAATTCTTCCCTTGCAAGCTTCTTTCTTCCCAGACCATTAAGAAGCTTCAGGTTCTCATAAGCTGTATAATCCTTAAGAAATGCAGGATTTTCTATAAGAAGGCCTATACTTTCCGGAAACGACAGATCCTTTCCAAGGACCCTGCCGTTTATCACCACCTCGCCCTCTGTTGGATATATAAGGCCTGATATGAGTCTCATGAGCATGGTCTTGCCACAGCCATTCTTGCCACTCAGTCCATATATCCTTCCACCCTCCAGGGTCAGGTTCACATTATCTATGACTTTTGTTTTATTTATGATCTTGGTGACGTTCTTTATTTCTATCTTCATTTCTGTCTCCTGTAAGCTATGTCCTTACCCGATATATTTCTTATCTGTCTATAGTCTCACGCCTTATGTTTAATACTGCATATAATAAATACTCTCCTATGAGCAGCACACCTGTTATAAGTATAAACGGCACAGGCTTAAGGCTGTTCTCGCCTCCCTGGGTCGGGTTTATGAAATAGGCGAAGTTATAGGTTCTAAGCCACGTTGCCTTCTCTGACAGCCGTCCTACACCATAATACAGAAAATATACCAGCACCGCAGGAAATGTCATGGCTGTGAACCGGTTCTTCACGAAGCGTGATATGAGCATTGCCATACATGCAATGATGCCGCCATATATGAAATCAATAAACGTGTACAGAAGCACATACCCCACCGGATGATATGTATATATATAACCGAACATGTAACAGGTAGGCACCGCAGACTGAAAAGCCAGCGGATCTATATTTATTATGGGCATATAACACATGGACACTATCATACTCACAAGCAGCGGCACTGCCATAACGCTCCCCCCACTTACAAACACCGTCACATACCTGGCATTCATATATCTCCTTCGCCCACACCTGGTTATTATCTGAGCTGCGTAACCACTCTTCCATTCTTCTGACTGGCACATGGAAAATGGTACAGCTGCAAGAAGGGGCATTATCAGATACAGCATCACGTTATAGGGTGTATAGCTCTCACATCCTATCCAGCCTTCTATGAAACTATTTTCAAAAAATTCCAAATCATGATACTCCCCATCTTCCATCTCTTCATAGGAATTGTTCACAGCCCTCCTCTGGGTAACTCCGAAGCTGTAGGTCTGTGCTGCAACTATTAAAATAGTGGCAGCCACCACCAGCATGAGGGCAGGCTTCCTTAACATCCTTGTCATCTCTATCTTTAATGTATTCATCCTACCTGTCCTCCTTCAGAACATCAGGCCTATACCAGGAAACATCCCCTACATCAAGGCTTTCTCTTATGGGATATCCACTGTATATGATGTGGTATTCCATCTTAAGGTCGTTTATCCTGTCCCAGTCTTTTGCTGCGTAATTCTCCTTATAAAGACAGAATACATAGTTTAACAGATCTCCTGACCTGAAGGTGCCATCTGCCAGTGATGGGTTAAACAGGGTGAAGTTATCATTATCCACCATGGACAGCACATCCACGGACTCCAGATAGTTGTCCGGCACATTAAAAGCTCCGTCACCACCTGCAACACTCAGTCTGACCTTCACCACGAGTATTCGAAGATCTTCATCCGTCCTTCCTGCCATGTATCTCTCTCCATTGTTATAAACAGCCTCGAAATCCGATGGATAATAGAGAGCAGCATCACTCACCTCATAAGAAAAACCATCCTTTTCAAGGCTTTCTCCTCTTGCATATGTCCTGTACTCCGGAAGACGTGCATGTTTATTGACATATATTATCCTTAATGCTACAGCTGCACATATGACTGCCACAGGCAGTATGATAAATAATGACTTCTTCATTTTATTCATGTTATATTTCCTCTGCAGGTTTCAGTGATTATCATTATTCCCACTGACACATACAGTATCAGCAGAACACAGATCAAAAATTTCAATTCTACCACGCTTTCGTTATTCTATATGTGCAGCCATGTCTCATTCGATTATCTCCGGCTCGCACTCTACGAACAGCTTATACTTGTTGTTCTTAACGTCATATGGCTTATTAGGCTTTATGTCCCCATTAGGCTCAGTCATGCCACCTCTAATCATTATGTAATATTTAATATGATCAAATTTGTCATATGGGTTCATCTGATCGTGTATGTAATTTGACTGTGTGTTCTCACCTATCTCTGAAAGCCATATATAATTCGTGAACATGATGGAAAAGCTTATCTCTTCACCTGCATTAAGGGTTATCTTGTCGCCAGACCACCTGTCCATGGTGCCATCCTCACTCTTTACTATATCCGGATACAACATATAGTCCATGAAATACCATATCTTTCCTCCGGTCTCTTGTGAATCATACTTTGCATCTGCATAGCCATGTATATTGTCATCAGTCAGTGATACAAGTCCCATGCATGTAGCATTAAATTGCACGTTATAATTGCTGGTATTCTTTAAAATTACATCCGCAATCATATATGTACTGCAGTCTCTGGTTCCAAACCCATCATCTGCTTCTATCTCGGTTCCACTAAAATCGGCACTGTTCCTGTATGCCTGATAGCTTTTGTACAGTCTCACATCATTTATGGTGTACTCATACCCTGTCCAGTCAAGAGTCTCGTACTGTTTTCTCAGGCTTCCTTCCTCTGTCTGTTCTTTCTGGTTTTTTATAAGTTCCCCTTCCCTCTGCGCTGCCTCTTCACTGTTCAGGTCTTCTTCATTTTTTACCTCTATCGTAGAACTTGTCTCCTCTGTGGAAACATCATTGGTACCATCGTCATTATTTCTCTTCTCCTTGAGCAGATACCCTGTTCCGATAACAGTTGCAGCAAGCACAAGCAATACCAGCAATGCAACATACTTTTTCTTCATACACACGCCTCCTCGTTTTGAACATCAGCCCATTTAAAATTTGCCTTCGGCAAAGGGCTGACGCTACATGTCAAGTTTTCATAGAAAACTTGACACAATCTACTATTGGACATCATTTCACATAATATCCAGAGAAATGCCACCACCACTATCAGGTGATAACATTTCTCCGTTTCTCTCTGTATATTTATATTTCAACCTTTACTGAAGTACTGTATATGTGCCCGCGCAATCAGGACTCCATACACCCCTTACTACCCCTGAACCACTCTTTGAATGAATTGCTATATTTGCAGAAGTCCAGCCATTTTCCTTTATATAATTAGTTATTGCATACTTACCTGTATGTGATACATCGTATCTCTTTGCACTACCATTTCTGTCAGCCACATGATAATACTTGCTTCCATCATAACCATAAGGCTCAACATCAAGCTTTGAAACTGTGCCATATACCACACTTCCCCAGTTAAAGTACACCTTTGAATATGTATACTTAGGTCTTGGTTCCGGATGTACCTGCTTATTGTCGGAAACATTTACAGCCAGCTTCCACTCTGAATCTTCATATCCATCATTTGAAGCCTTAGTTGTAGTACTTCCACCACTTACTGAGCTGTCTCCACTTTCAGTTGCTATTGTTGCATCCTCATTTCCTGCAGCATTTGCAGCTCCTGTAGCTGAAAAAGCTCCACCTACAGCTAATATTCCTGCCATTGCGGCTAATATAATTTTCTTCTTCATTGGTATTTTTCCTCCATCTTGAGTATCAAGTTATTATATAAATCTCAGCACTCTTATAATAGTTATTTATTTTGAACAGCAAATTTCCAACTATAACTCTACTATTAATAACCACCTTGCTCTCCGTCATCATACTTGTCTTTTATTTGCTATGTTCAAGCGTATTTTTTTCTTCATAATATTGCTTTAGATTATCTGGAAGCTCTAATTCACCCCAACATGTTTTGCACGCCCCTCCATTAAGAAATACATCAGTCAAATCTTTAAGTACATGTACCATTTTCTCTGAAAATCTTTTCTTTCTACCAGCCAACATTCTAATCTCCTTATCTAACCTTTCTTTTTAATATATCTATTATCACATCAATAAATTGTAATAATGCCACTCTTCCTATATAACTTCTATACCTGACAATGTATATATACATGAGTGACACCACAGCAACACCAGATATCGACATAAATTTCATACACTGTATCTTCCTTAAACTTAGTTTTGGACGCTGTAGCGATTGCAACGGTGCATATGCAACACATATAAGCAGATATAGGAGCATAATAATAAAGAATATCTCATCCGATAGATATATATATGTCCCAAATATCGCAATCAGATAAAACAAGATTGTCACTATGCAACACTTTAATGATGTGTTCATATGTGTTCCACCTGTCCAGCTTCTGAGCATCATAAGAGTTACCATACAGATCATCAACTCATGCATTTTTCCTGCCAAACTAAACAAAACGAGGAATGCTATATATTCTTTAATGCTCAGTATGATAGTTTCTATTGCGTATATCACCTTTGCACTTGATATCTCATCAGACCTATCATCATAGGCATCACTCATCAGTCTTTCAGATATATTTACGCTGATTTCATGTATATATTTATTCATTAGCCCCAACCTCTCTTACTCCATATAGCAACCTAGCACTTTTCGCTAACAATTAATATACTTTTTCAAAGGTTTGTGGTGAACAGGGATTTTGAGGTAGTGAACGCAGTTTCTTCATCTTCATTGTAATTGACAAATATAGACTTTATAGTATAATTTGATATAATAAAATAAAAAGGAGTTTTATATCAGGTTATGATTCAAGCTGTTATAGATTTTTATTGTTTTACTCTAGATACAATTTTTGAGATTTTATGTCTATGCAGAATTTTTTCTACCCGGCTGTGGAAAACTAATCACCCAGTTCCTATCATTATTGCATATTTAGCACTTGGGACTTTTTTCTCTTACATTTTTCCAAATTCTGTAACTACAGTTTTATTGTTCCCAATGAGCTATTTTGCATATATATTAATGTACAAAAAGAGCTATACTGAAACTTTGATAGGTTATTTCCTTACATATGTATATATAATGATCATACAGGATATGTTTCTGATGATATTCAGCAAGTTTAGCGTTGAAAATATGATGCTTCAGGCCATCATAGGGCAGACAAGTTCGGTATCCATTGGCCTTGTACTCCTGTTAATCATACCGATACATAAGATTTATGCCATATTCATGAACAGTAACTTGTATGTAAAGTGTACATTGATAGATCTTGGCCTGCTTTTTATCATTCAGACCTTCATATCAAAATTCACTGGCTTTAATCCGAACACTATGATTCCTTTGCTTATATCATTTGCTATTATAGTAATCATATCTGACTTCCTGATTATACGTCAGCAAAAGATTATAACCAGCCAGCAGGAAAGACTTGATAGTTATCATACCTATGAACCTATGATGAACAACCTTATTCAGGACATACGTCGCCGGCAGCACGATTATGCCAACGAACTTAATGCCATTCAGATGATAGCCTGTTCATATGACGACTACGCATCCCTATCAAGGGCACTTAATGAACACATTGAAGAAGCAGTCAAAGACTTTCGCCAAACAGATCTCGTAAAATTAAATATGAAAGTTTTGGCAGGTTTTCTATATAGCAAACTCGAAACAGCACGGAAGGATTTCAAGGATATTGACTTTGTTATTAAGAATTTCGATCTTACCAGCAATATGCCTGAATATGAACTTATAAAGGTTGTAGGAATTCTGACCGATAATGCATTAGAAGCCATATCGCCTCATGATAACATAAGAATTGAAATAAACAGTGACGACCAGCATCTGATGTTCTCTACTATAAACAAAGGTCCAAAGCTTACATCGGAGCTTAGAACCAATATGGTCAAGGCCGGATATACCACCAAGTCGGCATCCAATCCATATAATTCCAAAAGGGGCAGCGGTCTCGCCAATGCCAAGCAGCTTCTGGACACCTATCATGGTGAATTATATATTGAAAATCCTGTTACAACCGGAGATACCCTTATCAGATTTGAATTTATTGTGTAAGGAGAACAGATATGAATATACTTATTGTCGATGACGATAAAAAACAGCTTAATGGTATTGTTGCAATAATCAAAAGTGCATTCGCTAATGTCAGATGTCTGACTGCCTCAACCTTTAATGATGCGTTATCTCTCCTAGATAGCTATATAGATATAGATGTCATTCTTCTTGACATTGACCTAAATGGAACAAAATCAGCTAACGCTGTTAATCCTAACAAAATAGATAAAACAGATGAAACATACGAAGTAGATGGCATTGACCTTGGACGGCACATTCGTGCACTTCCCCAATTCAAAAACACACCTGTACTGTTCATAACCGGCTATGCCATGGAAGCAGCCAGAGCTATTCATGCTACTAACTGCTTCGACTTTCTTGTCAAGCCTTTTAAACCCGAGGACCTTATAATATCCATACAGAAGCTTATAGACATGCACATTATCTCTGAGAAGCCTATACGTTTTCGTGATATAGCAGGAATATATTTCAGAATACTGCCTTCCGAAATCATCTATATGCAGTGTGATGATCGTAACGTCCATATACATACGATTTCTGGCAACTTCACAGCACACACATCAATGAAAGCTCTTATAAAAAACCTGCCTGACTTCTTTGTAAGATGTCATAAAAGCTACATCGTAAACATTCATTATATAATAAACTATGACCAAACTAATCTTCTCATCGCATTAAGAACCCAAAACAGGATTTCAATCCCCATAGGTGCTACATACTATAAGCCTTTCATAAAAAAAATAAGAAGCTGATCACTACTGTGTTCAGCTTCTCTGTTTATTGTCATATATTTATTTTATATCTTACTGTGTGTCCATGTCGCCTGCGTCGATTTCTTTCTCCAGCTGTGCTTCTGTGTCATTGTACTGATCGCTTATATAGGAGTCCTCTATAGCTCCGCCTTCCACGGATTCAGAATCAAGCTGTGCAGCAACATCTATAAGGCTTCCGTCTACAGCGTTTATCAGTATAAGCTGTGCCGGATATGATGTGGCAAGAACTTCATTTTCCTCTTCTGTTGAAGTCTCAGTTCCATCTGTCTCACCTGCATTTGGTGAACTGGATATGAATGCCCATGCAGGAACAAGCTTGTAATTGCCCGGATTTTCTTCATCCTTCACCTTGTAATATGTAAGCTTCACATAATCAAACACGATGTCCATATATGATGTCTTGTTGTCCTTATAGAATTCCGGTATCTTCTCCTGGGCGCTCTTTAAAATATCATCCCAGCTAAGGAGCTCCACATCATTTTCCTCACTTACTGTCTTAAGTGAGTACTCTATATACGCTGAGAATACCTTTCCATCGTATATATTCAGTGAAAGACTTTCTCCATTATCTGAATACCATACATTGTTGGTATCGAGGTAATCCACATTCCATACATCAGGATTGTATATCGGCACATTATCTACAGCCTTTACAAATGTAACTGCCCAGCCATCACATTCTTCTGCCTTAGTGTTGCCTGCGTAATCAAAATAATCCCAGATAAGATTAGAGCATGACTCAAGTGCAATGTCCTTAAATCCCAGGTCTGCCAGATATGAGGTTGCAAATGATATAGCCTCTTCCCTGCTCATATCACTCATATTCTCCATGTCTGAGGTTTCATCTGCATAATATGATACGTTATAGTAATTCTCATATGGTCTTATATCCTTAATAGTGCTATATGGATAAGGGCTCAGATTAAATGTTCCTCCTGCTCCTGTCTCATCGGCACTGTACATGCTGGCATCAAACATCTGGTCTCCTATATAACCGATGTAATCATCTCCGTCATATACATCACCTGCCGGTTCTCTGCTGTCGGTAGCGTTCGCCAGATCACTTTTTAATGAGTTTACTGTATCACTTATCCACTGGGCATTCTCTGTATCGCCTGCGGCATTTGCATCGTCAAGCATTGTCTGGTACATATCCAGATCCTTCTGGACATCCTCCCTGATCTGCTTTTCATAATCATACTTGTATATACCCTTACTCTTGTCAAGTGTTCCTTCAACCAGCTGTTTCTTGTAATCACTGGTGTATAACAATGGCTCACATGAAACTATGGACATGGTGGATGCATCCGGAATTGATATCTTCTTGGCATCTATCTTGATACTTGAAAGTCCTGAGTCACCTACCGGTATATCACCTGTATATGATTCCGGTGCCTTGACCTTGGCTCTTAATTCGCCGCTGTCTCCTGAATTACCACTACCTGAACCACTATTCTCACCATCAATATTATAATCTACTTTCTTCTTTCCACAGCCTGTTGCTGCACCGGAAAGCATCATTACTCCTACCATGGACAGAGCCACTGCTCTCCTGATATAACCTTTTTTCATCTGATCAATCCTCCATATGTTGCACGACATGGCGTGCTATCCTTTTTCTTGTGCCATATGACACTTTTATATTTAATTTCTGTTCCGGTCAATATAGGCTATTCCTTGGTAATTATGATCTGTCCATCTACTACCTTAACCTTAACCTTATTTGAATCTATTCCTGCCGATGCAAGCATATCTTCATTTATCTGTACACGATGAGCCTTATCAAGTACTGAATATTCCTCATGTGAATCCTCAGCAGCGAAGCTGTCACTGGACAGCTCATTGATCTTGTTCCGGTAATCCTCCTTCATGATCTTCTCTGTGCTTATCTTGCCATCTGATATCATGACCACACGTCCCACTTTATTTGCAAGGCTTATATCATGGGTAACTATTATTATTGTTATTCCCAATTCCTTGTTAAGCTTTCTGAACAGATCCTGGATCATGTTGGAGGTCTTGGAATCAACTGCTCCGGTAGGCTCATCTGCCAGCAGTATCTTCGGATTGTTCGCCAGAGCTATGGCTATGGCAACTCTCTGCTGCTCACCACCACTCATCTGGGCAGGATACGAATTGATCTTATTCTCAAGTCCAACCATGGTAAGCAGCTCTATAGCCCGTTTCTTCTTATCTGCTTTGTTGGTCTTGTCGAAGAACATAGGTACCTGGACGTTCTCAACTGCAGTCATGTAAGGAAGCAGGTTTCTGGAGTTCTTCTGCCATACAAATCCTACTGTATGTCTCCTGTATTCTACCAGCTCCTTGTCACTCATGGCAAATAAATCCTTGCCATCAGCGTACATCTTTCCTGCACTTGGGCGTTCCAGACCACCTATCATATTGAGCAGTGTTGACTTTCCACTACCGGATTTTCCTATTATGGCAATGAGATCTCCTCGCTTTATGTTCAGCTCTAATCCCTGCAGAGCCATAACCTCAACCTCATCAGTTTTATATATCTTGACAAGGCCATCACATTCAATTATATTGTCCGGATCACCGAGATATGTGCCATCATCTGTGCTATTCCTGCCTGCGGAGCTGTCATTCTGATTATCTGAAGCATATTCCGTATCAGGACTCTGCATCTCATATCCTGCTGTGTCGATATTCTGGTTCTTCATGTCATCTGCATTTGCCCATATATCCTGATTCTGCATATCATCCGCAGCTGCTTCATAACCCTGGTTCTGCACTGTGTCTGCCGAAGTATCATTTCTCCTGGTTTTCTTATCTTTATGCCCTAGCAACTATCTCACCATCCTCTATCTCATAAACAATGTCTCCAAGCTCCATAAGGTTCGGATCATGGGTAGTCATAACGATCGTAATCCCTTCCTTAGCCACAAGCTCCTTGAAGAGCTTCATGACCGTAAGTCCTGATGCTGTATCAAGAGCTCCGGTAGGCTCATCAGCAAATATTACCTGGGGCTTATGTGCCACTGCCCTTGCAATGGCAACTCTCTGCTGCTCACCACCACTCATCTCAGATGGAAGGTGCTGCATTCTGCTTCCAAGTCCCACCATATTGAGAACCTCTTTTATTCGTTCATCTCTGTCGCCTTCATAGTCGGCAAGCCTCAGACCGAAGTCAACATTCTCGTATGCATTCATGATAGGGATAAGGGCTACTGACTGAAATACAAAGCCTATATCATATCGTCTGAGCTTCTCTCTATCCGGCTCCGGCATGGCATTGAGCTCATTTCCATCCACATACACCTCGCCCTCTGTGGCATCATCAAGTGCACTTAGGATATTAAGTAATGTGGTCTTTCCTGAACCAGATCGTCCTTTCAGGATCGTAAGCTTTCCTCGTGGCACATCCATGTCCAGACCCTTCAGTGCATAGAACTTCTCACCATTTCCCATAGGAAAGCACTTCACAATATTTCTCGCACTTATTATTATATCATCCTGATCAAATATGCCCTGCTCATCAGCGAACTCATCATATGCCTGAGTGTTGCCGGCCTCATTGTTATATACTGTTTCTGACATATGCTCCACCTTAATCCTCTCCAAGCTTCAGTGCCTGTGTAATATTCATCTTCTTTAATATAGTTCTGATGACTATGAAGCATGCAATGAACATTACCACTACAACTGCTGTAAGCTTTATTATATCCATTGGATTTACTGCTAACGCAATAGGTATATTGTGTGTCTCCGGCAGATACACGATGGCTATGAGCTTGACAAACAACATAGTAGTCAGCGCTCCAACTCCATATCCTGCAAGACTTGCAAGTACAGACGAGAATATCTGCTCGTTTATGAGCATCTTGTTTATCTCCTTCATGGACATACCCATAGCTCTGTATATACCAAACAGAAGCTCTCTCTGCTTGATGGATGTGATCCAGTAAATAAGGAAGCCCACCAGACACAGCACAACCGCTACTATAAAGCTTAATGAGAACAGACCATTTGTAATTACTACTAAAGATGAGTCCATAAGCTTTGCCGTGTTCTTATCCTTACTTATGTATGAGCTTATCTTTATGCCATCATCTTCAAGCTGGCCTAATACTGCCTTGTAATCCTTATCACTGTTTGTCTTTATCCATACCTCGTATGGTGTCTGACCAAATGCTCCTACAACGTAGGCATAATTTGCAACTACGAGATACTTCTCTACCTCTGATACATTGCCTTCCTCATCCTTCTCATAGCTGTACTGTTCAAAGCCCGGCCACGCATCTACTATAGCAACTACATTTCCCGATACTGTTGCAATAGGCTCATCTGCCTTGGACTTGATGGGATTATATCTTGTATAGCTTATACTGTCTCCCACTGAAAGACTGTACTTCTTGGCAAGATTGGATGATATAATGACACCATTTGAGGTCTGTGCCAGTGCATTAAGGTAATTGTACCAGTGTTCCTTGTTAAGCCCTGACTGGAGACTTGCTGTCTCACCAAATTCTTTGGTATGTATACCCATGAGTATGTTATTGTCAAGGGTCTCACCACCTACAGATATAGATGCTCCATCATCATATATGACTCTGGTCGCCATATCATACAGACTTCCCTCATATCCTGTAAATCTCTCGAAATCAGGCTCTTCATAATACCAGTTGGAATTTTTATCCTTGTCATGGTATATTCCCATGGACCAGTGCTCACTTACCCTCAGGTCTGTACCTGCGTTATATGCCTCACGGTTCTGGTTGTTGTCATTTATGGTTCTCGCCATATTGGAGTTAAATATACCCATGGCAATGGTCATAACCAGGAATACTGATATAAAGCCCTGCTTCTTCGATGTTCTTGTTATCTGAAGGAATGACGCATACAGTGCAGGCTTCCACTTCTTTCTTCCAAGGAAATATATAAATCTGATGAGGTACTTTATAAGTCTTAATATTACCAGTCCAACGGCAAATATGAACAGTGACGAATTAAGGAATATCAATGGATCAGGTCTCTTGCCTGCCAGAATATCCAGTGCTATGGTACCTCTCTGTTTTCTGTAATTGTACAGCAGATATATGGATACTGCTGCAAATATCACATCTAAGAAGCACTTCTCCCAGAATGGCTTCACATTGATCTTTCCTGATTTTCTCTTCTGCTCTACAATGGAGTTCTTGGCATATTTGAATACCGGCATTGTGACAAAAAGTATAGCTATAACTGCTGCAACAAGACTGTAAATGAATGCCGATGCTGTCATTCCATAGAAGCAGGTTCTGTCTGATCTGAACTCCAGGAAGGAATTCGAGCTGGCAGCAAGCTTACATAATCCATAACCCATAGGGATTCCTATGAATAATGCTACAATGGATAATATAGCCGACTGGCCTATATATATCCTGATTATCTGTCTTGTACTGGTTCCTCTGCTCTTTAACATGGCTATCTCGCCCTCTTCCATCTCGAGGATCTGACTTGAAACCATGTATATGAATGCCAGCAGCAGTACAAGTATTGGAAGTTCAAGAACCCATATTATGATTCCTATGGTCTTGGCATCATTTTCATACTCCTTAATCACATCTGTGAAATTCTGCACAATGTGGTCATCTGCCTTAATAAACTCTTCAACATAATATTTTATGTCTGATGCATTCTTATGGGTTATGTCTGAATAATCAAGCATGTTGTAGTCAGTGCTGTAGACTGTTGGTATGCTGTACTTACTTATTATCTCGTCAAATGCATCAAGACTGACTAATCCCTGTTTTGCAAATTCACTCTTTCTTATGTACCAGTAATAATCGCTGTAATCCTTCTCTGAAAAAATTCCTGCTATATAGAACTTCAACGGCTTCTCAGAGGAATCCAGGATCTTATCATAGGTTATGGTCTCTCCCACAGTGAGATTGTTATCATCTGCCATCTCCTCTGTGATGATAGCCGGATATGCACCGTCTACCACATCGCTTTCCTCAAGACCCTTTCCGTGAACTATCTTTATATGGTCTTCAAGCCCCGGCATATATGCCAGCTTATAGCTGTCCTTCTTACCTGATGTTGCTGTTGCGAAACCACCGTCTATATAATATTTGACCTCATCTGCCAGCACCTTGGTATCAACGTAGCTGAACCATGTCTTGTGATACTTCTCTGTTCTGTCCATTATAGATGCCATATCCGGATACTTTTCTGTATCACAGCTTCCCTCACGTCCGAGAACACAGGAATAATTATTTGTTTCTTCTATCTTATCTCCGAACTTGGTAGAGAGCATCATGTCCAGAGCACCATTCTTAAACATAGGTGTACAGGACATTACTGCGATAAGGAGAACTATACCAAGGAGAAGACATGCATTGAGCCATTTTTTATTTAATAATTTATGTTGTAAAAAATTAAGCATATCCTTCCTCCTTAATTTGCTTTCTCAAGAGCGAGTATGTCTCCGGCTTCTACTCCTGACAGTACGCATACACTCTTGGAATCTTCTTCACCAAGTGTCACATACTGCTTCACGATCTGACCATCTATCACCTTCCACACATAGTTCTTGGTGCTTCCTGTGGTCTTGACTGTCTCTGTATATATCATGCCCTTAGGGAGTACAACCACGTTCTTCAAATCAAGAGTACTGTATCTTAATGTATATCCCTTCGGTGTATCATAATATGCCTGGTCATCTACTGACAAATAGTACATTGGACTGCCTGCCACCACGCAGGTGCTTATCTGTACTTCTCCATCCACTGTATTTATGTAAACCTTACTTCCGTCTCCATTGCTTCCAATACATTGTGCGTTTATAGTAGTCGAATTATCTGTTGAGTTCACAAGCTTTACCTGCTGGTTCACTGCAAGCTTTCCTTCTACCGTTACTCCAAGTATCTGGTTCTGCTTAGATGCCATACTTACAACCTCAGTACCCTTGTCAAGCTTATATCCTTTAGTAGCTGACACATTTACTATGTATCCATCCTGTTCTGCATATACCTTAACAACTCCGGTTCCGTCATTGTTCTTGGCAAGCTCGTCATACTTTGCCTGAAGTGTCTTCATATTGGCATTATACTGGTTGGTTGCTATCTGCTTATTTATATTGACTATCTCTATCTGACACAGAGTCTGTTCTACAAAATATGGTACGTCCTGATTATCATCAGGATCATCAGGTTTATCCGGATCGTCCGGCTTATCCGGATCTGTGTCCGTTGCCACAGGTGGATCCTCAGGATCCGGCACCTCCGGATGTGCTTTCCTGTATTTATAATCTTCTATCTGCTTCTTATAATCATCTATCTGATCATTATAGCCCTTAATAGTTGAATTATAATCCTCCTTGGCATGCTGTATATCCAGTGCTGCCTGCTTCAGCTCGGCACTTCCTCCTCCACTGTCTATGGAGTACAGCAGGTCTCCCTTGCTTACCTGCATACCTGCCTGAACATTAAAATCTACCAGGTAGCCTTCACATGGGGATTTGTATCTTATCATATCCGTATCCACCAGCTGAAGCTTCTTACTTTCCTTGGTAACGCTGAAATCCTTAAGCTCTACCTTGTATTCACTGTAATTGCCCGGCATGATCGCATCTGATGCATAGAATACCAGATCCCCCTCTTCAAGTCCATCTAACACCTGTGTATTATTGGCATCTGCTGCCCCAAGCTCCACATCCCGGCGTTCCTTATCACTGGTATCTGTCTTGACATATACAAATGACTGATCACCATCTTCATATATGGAGTCATTTCCTATTATCAATACATCTGATATATCTGATGAGCTGAAATACATAGGTACCATATCGCCAGTCTTAAGCTTTGATCTGTCGCCGTCTGCCAGCTCAAATCTGATATTAGGGAACTGGGACATTGCCTGGGCTTTTGCCAGCTCTGTCTTGGAATACTCGTCTATGCTGATGTCGTACTTTTCTCCATCTATCACTGTGTACTTGATACCATACTTTTCATAAACCTCTATATCTTTAACTGTAAGATCAGCAATCTCTATATGTGGGTTGTCGTAGTCTGAAATTATGACTATATTTTCATTTGCCCCTGCTGTTGATGAATCTGTTGTGTCCTTGACATATGTAACATATCCATCTGCATCAGCCACCAGCTTATTGCTGCCTATCAGTTTCTTCTTCTCAGCAATCTCTTCTTCTGATTTCCTGATCTGATAGTTATAAAGCATGCCATCATACCTGTCATTCTCTATGGCTGTTGCCTTCTGTATCTGGACATCCTTCAGTGCCTCTTCATCACCGGTCTCCTGATAGCCTTTTATCTGATAGTCATATATCTTCTGGTTCTGATCAAATATCTTCTGATTAAGACTGTGATTTTGTTTCTGCTGCTCAAGGTTGTTCTCAAGCTCAATAACCTCACTCTCTCCGGATTCTGCACTTGCCTCTGCAAGAACGTCTCCCTTGTGTACATACTGACCTATAGCTACTTTTATATTATCTATCTCGGTGCTGGTATTGAAATAATAGCAGTGATCCTCCGGAACAACATTTCCTGTTTTTATGATCTTGTTACCTATATCACCCTTCATTACAGGTCTATAGGCGGCATTCGTCGATATTGGTTCTAACAGCTCCGGCGCCTTCTCGCTGCTTCCACCGCATCCTGATATGGATATCATCATGGACAGGCTCAGGATAAATGCAAGAGATTTTGCTGCCAGTCTCTTTGATGAACCTGACGTCTCACGGCTTATATTCTTTTCTCTAAATCTATGTCCCTTCAAACTATATCTTCTCAATCTATACTCACCTGCTCTCCTGCAGTCAATCCTGACTTGATAATGACATAATTGTCCACTGTATCTCCGACCTCCACAGGTACTATCTCTCTGTAGCCATCGTCATCAAACTTATATACGAAATATGTTCCATCTACTGTATTAACTGCATCTTTATCTACATATGTTACATTGGATATAACCGGCTTATCTATTACAACTTCAAGTTCCATATAGCCATTTGTAACTTCTATATCAGACTGGCACTCAAACTTCAGCTGTCTCTCTTCAGAGCCTGTGGCTTCGTTCTTCACCTGTTCTACGTCCACCAGTTTCATATCGTAGGAAGCAACACCCTGGGTCGCTGTGAATACATCTCCGATATTAAAGTCATAGCTCATATCCTCTGTAGCGCTTATAAATCCATTGGAGCCTGAGGCTACTGATACAAGGGTCTCATCAGCTGTTGCATATCCGTATTGCAGCCACTCGTTGACATATGTAACTATTCCGTCTGCCTCTGCTATGACCTGGTATTCTTTCAGCTTCTCCTGCTGCTCTTCGATATACAGACCTGACAGCTCTATGTCTTCTCTTAGGGACTTTATGTCTTCTGAATAATCGTTACTGCTGTCTATGGCCATGAGCCTTGAGTAGTGATCGATAAGAAGCTGATCTTCTTCTTTCTTGTTGGTGTACTCATCTATGGTCTTATTTATCTCGTCTGCCTTAAATGAGATCATCACATCGCCTTTTTTTACTTTGTCTCCGCTCTTTACATTGATCTGCTCTACCTCGAAATCGTCCTGCTTAACGCTATAATCCTTGCTGGCAAATCCATCCGGTGTCAATGTAAGCTTTAACTGTGATGAGATATTTCCTTCTTTAACTGTGGCTCTCTCATGTACTGTCATGGCATATGGTTCTATATTTATTGCTGGCTTGTCACTTACTTTACGATTACTGCAGCCTGTAAGTCCCATGGACATGATACAAAATGCAATGGTACAGGCAAGGCAGGTCCGGTGTTTCGTCCTGCGTCTGTTTCTATATATCATAATACTTCTATCCTCCCTTTATCGAACTCCAGCCAAGTAAAATTTGCCTTTGGCAAATGGCTGGAGCTACATATCAAGTTTTCATAGAAAACTTGACACATCCATTGAACATCGGCTTATCTGATATCTAACCTGTTCAAATTGCTGATGCTACACGTTATTTCATATGGTGTATCTTTATGTGAAGATAATCTGTATACAGTTATCCCAGATGTACTAATTTTAATCTTTTTGCCTAGGGTTCGCAATATGTTAAATCAATATATATGTTTAAGATTTCCTTAATATGCTAGATGTTGTTTTATGGGGGCGGCATGATATGCTTATGATATCAGAGGGGTGGGATATGCTTATGATATCAGGAGGGGCAGCCGGATACAGTTTTCGCGACTGGCTGCGTTTTCTACTCCTCACACACGGCTTATTCGCTCCGGCTCTTCGCAAACTCGCCCTACGGGCTCAAACATGCGACCGCCCTCGCTGCTAGTGTGTTCGTCCTGACGAAAGCCTCGCAATGTCGTCTCAAATCTGTATCCGTCCTGAGCTCTATGGCTTAGGTGACGATCATTTCAAACCAAGTCTGACCTGAATTGCAGTTTTTTAGAATTTAGGTCATGATTCAGCTTGCCTTTCATTGACTTTCATTTCAGTTTTCGTGATTTAGATCATGGTTTAACCTACCTTTCCTTGATTTATATCTGATTTTTATGGTTTTATTTGACCTATATTTCAGTTTTCGTGATTTAGATCATGTTTTCTTGGCTTGCCGGGGTATATGGATACATTTTTTGTTCATATACCCCGCTTCATTGACTTGCCGGGGTATATAATTACATTTTCTTCTCATATACCCCGCGCCCTTGGCTTGCCGGGGTATATAATTACATTTTCTTCTCATATGCCCCGCGCCCTTGACTTGCCGGGGTATATGATTACATTTTTTGTTCATATACCCCGCTTCATTGACTTGCCGGGGTATATAATTACATTTTCCTCTCATATACCCCGCGCCCTTGACTTGCCGGGGTATATAATTACATTTTCCTCTCATATACCCCGCGCCCTTGACTTGCCGGGGTATATAGAACTGATTTATCTCCACATTCCGTATCGTCTCCATAAAATCGCCTTTCTCTAATACATTGAATTAATCTCACTTGAGATCCATCTGATATGATGAATTTTTAATACAAAAAAGACCGGTCACTTTGGGCAAACCGAAAAAACTCTCAAAGTGCCGGATGTCGAGAAGTTTTACGAATCTGTCCGATGTAGTGCAACTATTGTCTTCACATGTTATGGTCTTGCTGCTATGTTTTTCTGTTGTATCCTCTTGTTATGGTCTTACTATTATGTCTTGCAACTGTGGCCTTGCTGCTATGGTCTTGCTGCTATCCTGTTGTTATGTTTCTTTTTCCTTTACATTCCTGGCTATTTTTTATATAATTTTTACAGGGAAATTTATTGGGAGGTCGAGATTTATGTTTGTTGAAAGAGTTACCAAGGAACAGATGAAGATGTTCTTGGAGACGTTTGCGTGCTGCAGTGAGCAGAAGAACCTTGTTATGAGATTAAGCTATGCTGGTAAGGAGCCATACCTTGATGTTACAAGATACAGTAATGGTATGATCTACACTGATTCATATTATGACTTTGACAGTACATATTGCAGTAATCTATGGAACAAATTCCTTTATACTCAGTTCACACATGAGTATTATCAGGCTTACAAGGGACATCTTATGGAAGAGGTTGAGCGTAAGCTTACTAATATGATAAAGATATAAATATTACAGCAACAGAGGGTGGAGATAAGTATATTTCCACCCTCTGTTGGCACTGAAAAAAGTTTTTAATTTTTTTAATTTTTTTGTTGACATCTATGTTCTATAGTGGTATTATATCACTTGTGTTGAGCAGAGCACAACACAGAACAACAAAAAAAGACATGCGGGAGTGCTGGAATTGGCAGACAGGCTAGACTAAGGATCTAGTGCTGGAAACGGCGTGTGGGTTCAAGTCCCATCTCCCGCATCAACAAGAAAAAGACATCAGATTTTATCTGGTGTCTTTTTTCTTGTTGAAGAGGCTGCGCCTCTTGAGCCCGGTTCAAGGTCTCGCCTGCCGGCTCGGTCGGTGCTTAACGGTGTCCACCGGACACCAGCACCCCATCTCCCGCTTCTCTAACAGTAAGTGTATCAATTCTTATCTGATATATTTTTTTGCATATCGGTATGCCATATCATTTCAGTTTATTTCAAGGTCTCACCTGCCGGCTCGGTCGGTGCTAAACGGTGTCCACTTTTTTATTTTTAAGACATGCCGTTTGCCATCTTATACTTGTAGAGCATTTCTGCGTGGTTCTGCTCTTCTACCTGTATGTCTGCCAGAAGCTTTCTAATGGCAGTATCCCCAAACATGAACACATCTGTATTGTACTCGCCTGACACAAGCTTTTCTGTGCCTATGCAGTCTGTAGCGAGAAATTCATCATGCTTCTTATCCTCTGAGTCATCTAACATTCCATAGGTAGCCTCAGGCTCATAGTCCTTTCCGGCGGTATCATTACAGTCACATGCCGGAACTGTGCCGCTAAGTACCTGCTCCAGGCTGTCGTAATGCTTCTGTTCCTCCTGCTGTAATCTTTCAAAAAGGTTCTTAAGCTCAGGATCTCTTGCCTGCTCTGCATACTTGGCGTATTTCTCCACACAGCTCTGCTCCTGGGTTTGGAGATCTTCTATCGCCATACGTTCTTTTTCCTTTAATTCCATTGAAATTCTCCTTTTCTTTCACTTTCATTTCAATGATATTATTGACAACACCTGCAGGAAATATTCAACATATTCAGCAATACATGATTAGTAATATTCAATATACCGGTAATACACACTTAGCAATATTCAGTATACCAGCAATACATGATTAGAAACATTAAATATATCGCTATTTATAATTATAAATGTTCAACATGCCAGTAATAGATTAGAAATGGCAAGTATATCTCCAAATTATAACTATAAATGTCCAATAATAAAAAAAATCCAAAGACCCGGTCACGGATCTTTGAATCTTTTTCTTATCTATATCTTGTATATTATATTAAGCGATAGCTGCCTTAGCAACTTCTACAAGCTTAGCAAATCCTTCTGGATCTGAAATAGCCATCTCTGAAAGCATCTTTCTGTTGATGTCTACACCAGCAACCTTAAGGCCATGCATTAACTTGCTGTATGAAATGTCATTCATTCTCGCTGCTGCATTGATACGAGCGATCCATAACTGTCTGAACTCTCTCTTTCTCTGCTTTCTACCAGCATATGAGCTTGTTAAAGCTCTCATTACTGACTGCTTTGCTACTCTATACTGCTTACTTCTAGCTCCTCTGTATCCTTTAGCGAGCTTAAGTACTCTATTGTGGCTCTTCTTAGCGCCGATACCGCCTTTAACTCTTGCCATTAGTCTGTTCCTCCAATCTATTAAATATAAGGTAAAATCTTCTTCATAACCTTCTCATTTGTTGAGTCAGTTACTGTAGCTTTTCTAAGATTTCTCTTTCTCTTTGTGGTCTTCTTTGTTAAGATATGACTCTTGTAAGCTTTGCTTCTCTTTAACTTACCGCTAGCTGTAACCTTGAAACGCTTAGCTGCTGCTTTTTTTGTCTTTAATTTAGCCATTGTAGTGTATTCCTCCTTAGATTTAAATCTTATCTTAAATTAACGCTTTTGGGTTAAAAACATTATCATGCTTCTTCCTTCAAACTTAGCCGGCTTATCAACCACTGCTATGTCTGAAAGCTGTTCAGCAAACTCATCAAGGATTCCCTTGGTCTGCTCAACGTGGGCAAGTTCTCTTCCTCTGAACCTCAAAGTAACCTTTACCTTGTCGCCATGAGCTATGAACTTTCTTGCCATATTAATCTTGGTGTTCAAATCATTAGTATCGATGTTTGGAGAAAATCTTACTTCCTTGATCTCCATGGTCTTCTGCTTCTTCTTGGCCTCTTTCTCTTTTCTGGCCATCTCGTAGCGGTACTTACCGTAATCAACAATCTTGCATACAGGTGGCTTTGCCTGTGGTGCAATCTTAACTAAATCCAGCTCTGCTTCTCTTGCGATCTTGAGAGCTTCCTTTGAAGACATAATGCCAACAACCTGGCCGTCCTCACCAATCAATCGCACTTCGCGATCCCTTATCTGTTCGTTAATCATTAATTCGCTAATGACCTTGTACCTCCATTAAAAAAAGTGGACAGCGCAAACCATCCACTTTATACTTAGCTATTTCAATAAAATCATGCTTCATATAAACCCGAGTCACCAAATGTGCTAAGGTGAGAGTGGATACTCTGCTTTGTTGTATCTGTGTTACTTACACACGGCTTCTATACTTTACCATCTATATTATATGTTGTCAAGTATATTTATATGTTTTTTCGTATCAACTATTCATATATTTTCACTGCTGCTTACATTCTTTTACATCAACCACTTATATATTTTCACAGCTGCTTACATGTTTTTGCATCTGCTGCTTATATGTTTTTGCATCAGCTGCTTACATGTTTTTGCATCTGCTGCTTATATATTTTCACAGCTGCTTACATGTTTTTGCATCAGCTGCTTACATATTTTTGCATCAACTACTTATATATTTTCACAGCTGCTTACATGTTTTTGCATCAGCTGCTTATATGTTTTTGCATCAGCTGCTTATATATTTTCACAGCTGTTGCCTGCATGCTTTTCAGCAATTATGCTTCTTCACTGTCTGATATAACATCTTCCTCCGGCTCTTCTGCCTCAACAGGGATGAATACTCTCTTATCTTCTACTTCATCCTCTTCCTTCTGGCTTTTTCTCGCCTCTTCAACGAAGTACATCTGGGAATCCAGTCTTACCTTGCCACGGAGGTCCTGCTTCTCATAGCTTCCGTCAGGCTGCATTATATGAGCCTTTAAAGTATCTGCAAGCTGTATCTTCAAAATGTTTTTGATCTTCTCCTTAAGCTCCGGATCCTCCACAGGGAAGGTTATCTCCACACGCTTGTCAAGATTTCTAGGCATCCAGTCGGCACTTCCCATGTATATATCCTCAAAGCCATCATTGTAGAAATAGAATATTCTTGAGTGCTCAAGATAATTTCCGACTATAGATCTAACCGATATATTCTCACTGAGCCCCGGAACGCCTGCCTTTATACAGCATATGCCTCTTACTATAAGGTCTATCTTAACTCCTGCTGCCGAAGCGTCATAGAGAGCATGCATAACCTTAGGATCACACAGGGAGTTCATCTTTGCTATGATACGTCCCTTCTTTCCCTGACGTGCATTTTCTGCCTCTCTGTTTATGAGCATAAGGAACTTGTCCTTAAGCCATATAGGTGCCACTGCCAGCTTGTTCCATTTCTTAGGCTCTGAGTATCCTGACAGCATGTTAAATACTGCTGTGGCGTCCTCGCCGATAGGATCGCTGCAGGTAAGAAGTCCCATATCTGTGTAGAGCTTTGCTGTAGCGTCATTGTAGTTACCTGTTCCAAGGTGGACATATCTCCTGATACCATCCTCTTCACGTCTTACCACCAGTGCGATCTTTGAGTGGGTCTTAAGTCCCACAAGACCATATATTACATGACAGCCTGCCTTCTCAAGCTTCTTGGCCCATGCGATATTATTTTCCTCGTCAAATCTTGCCTTAAGCTCTACAAGTACCGTAACCTGCTTGCCGTTTTCCGCTGCCTGGGCAAGGGCGGCAATGATAGGTGAGTTACCACTTACTCTGTACAATGTCTGCTTGATAGCAAGCACATCAGGATCATTTGCAGCCTGTCTGATAAATTCAATTACCGGAGTGAACTCGTAATATGGATGGAACAGCAGGATATCATGCTTCTTGATCCTGTCAAATATCTTGCTGTAATCTCCCATGCCCGGTACAGGCTGCGGTGGATACTTAGGATATTTCAGATGGTCGAAGCCTTCAAGACCATTTACCTTCATAAGGAAGGTAAGGTCAAGGGGACCATTTATCTTGTAAACTACATCATCTGCCACATTCAGGTGCTTCTTAAGCTCCTTGAGGAGCTTCTTGTCCATGTTATCCTCTACCTCAAGACGGATAACCTCGCCCCACTGTCTCTGCTTAAGCTGCTTCTCGATTTCCTTAAGAAGGTCTGCTGTCTCCTCCTCGTCAATGGAGAAATCAGCATTTCTCATGATCCTGTATGGATGGGCACAGACTATATCATAGTTCAGGAAGAGCTTATCAAGGTTCTTCTCTATAACCTCTTCAAGAAGGATTATCTCCTTTACGCTCTTATCTGCTGATGGCAATGAGATTATCCTTGGAAGGACTGACGGCACCTGTACGGTCGCTATATCTGTAACATCCTTCTTCTTGTCATATATAAGAGCCCCGATATTAAGGGATTTATTCTTAATAAGAGGGAATGGTCTTGATGAATCCACCGCCATAGGTGTGAGTACCGGGTAGATATCCTTTTCAAATATCTTATCCACATACTTTGACTGCTCCGGTGTGAGATCCTCGTAGTGGCTTACTATCTTAAGTCCATTTGTCTCAAGAAGAGGAAGCAGTGACCTGTTGTAAGTGTGGTACTGGTTCTTCATGAACTCCTTTGTGCCTTCCTTCAGCTTATCAAGCTGCTCCTTAGGTGTCATTCCCGCAATATCTTTCTTGGTATAATTGGCATGTACCATATCTGTAAGGGACGCTATTCTTACCATGAAGAACTCATCAAGGTTTGACGCTGTGATACTGAGGAATTTTATTCTTTCAAATATCGGTATAGTCTTATCCTTTGCCTCGCTCAGGCACCTCTTATCGAACTCCAGCCAGCTAAGCTCTCTGTTGTAAAATAATGATTTTTCCTCTGCCATTCTTTATAACCCCCTTCTCTGCTTCAGTACAGGCTTTATTCCGTACACCTTCTTGAACAATGCTGTTTTTTCCTTAAATGTTCCTGCCTCAAGTGTTATATCTTCAAATGTATCTGCCACTATGGTAAGTGTATCATTCTTTATTGTAACCTTCACACTGTCGATCTTCTGCTTATGGCTCTTGTCAAGAACATCTGCCAGTCTTAATATTGCTGCAAGCTTGGCAACCTTCATATAATCCGCGGTCTTTATGGTACTGCTTGCCTTGGAAGCGGATGGAAGATAGTAAACATTGTATCTTACGATATTTGCAATTTCTTCCCTCTCCTTATGTGACAGACCAAGAATCTCCGTAGCCATTATTATATAGTAGGAAATGAGTGTGCTCTCATTCATGTTGATGTACTTGCCGCAGCAATGTAAGATGGCTGCGATCTGGAGCTGCAGTCGCTCTCTCTTGCCCAGCCCATGAGTTTCCTTAAAGCTGTCGAATATGGCAAGGGCATTCCTGCATACATTTTCAATATGTGCTGTGTTGCACTTGTATCTCTTGGCAAGGCTGTAAGCCGACTGGATTATATCGTTGTCGAAATCCTTTGTTATATATGTGTATCCTTCCTTGTCCATGTAATGGGCAACAATGCCGTCACAGAAGGTAACATTAGGTGTGAATATCTCCTCTGCCTTTGACTTGTCTAAGAATGACTGGTATATGATAGCCATAGGAAGCATAAGGGTCGCCTGCTCATACGGTATTCCGTAGTGCTCGGAAAGTGCCTCCGGATTCATGTCAAATACTCTCTTGTACAGAGTTCCGAACTGCTCTCTTGAGATACTGTTCTCAATATTAAGCTCCGGTCCTACCTTTTTCAGATTATTGATACCGTCACCAATGGCGATTATCCGCTTTATTTCCTTTTCATTTAAGAACATATTCCTAAATTCCAGAATGAAGTTTGACACATACTCTTCCATGATGTTCTCAAGCTCCACTGTATCTGCACCGAACTTCTGGAGATAATCCCTTATTCGCACGGCACCGATCGGAAGGTTCTGGGTATTTACCAGGTTCTGTTTGTCGAATATTGATATCTGGAGACTTCCTGCACCGATATCAAGAAGTGCCGCATTCTTGCTGGCAAGCTGCTCCTCACTTCCTTTTTTGGCTGCGTATGCCTTGTAGTTCATGAACCTCTGCTCTGAGTTACTGAGGATCTCCACCTTCATACCGGTCCTCATCATGATCCTCTCAATTACGAACTCGGCATTCTCTGCCTCTCTTACTGCCGAGGTGGCATATGCCCTGTATTCCGCAACCCTGTATTCCTTCATTTTCTTCTTGAATTTGTTTAAGATATCGCACAGCTTATCCAAGGAAGCCTCCTCGATACGGCCGTTCCTGTATGTATCGCTTCCCAGCTCTATTACGCCGCTTACGCTGTCGATCTCCTTGGCAGCCTTCTTTGATGCGATCTCATAGATCTTCATATTGATCTGGTTCGATCCCACATCTATTGCTGCAAATGTTTTGTATGCCATAATGTACTACCCCCTGACATTATTTTTTTCTGCATATAGTTTGTATTTACTTCTCCGCTTTATATTAATAGGTTCCTATCAGCCTGAAATCCAATGAGTCTCTGTATATTCCGGACAATGCGGATATGGTTCTCGGATCGTCCATATTTCCCTCCATGGTCACAAAGAATTTATACTCCCAGGTCTTTCCCTTTAGTGGTCTCGACTCAATGTTTGTAAGGTTGATTCCATTCAGATTTATGTTGCTGAGTATGTTATAAAGTGTACCACTTTCATGGGGCAAGGAAAAGGAAATAATGACATTTTTCCCTGATTTTACATACATTTTACCCCTCGCCAGGATTATGAACCTTGTGGTGTTGTTATTATTATTTACAATGCCCTTTTTTAATATATCAAGGCCGTAGATCTTTCCTGCCAGCTCACTGGCTATGGCTGCATGAGTCCTGTCCTGTTCGTTTATGACCTTCTGTGCCGCCACCGCAGTATTTGCCACGTTGATACGCTCCCAGTCCATGGTATCAAGGAAATCCTTGCACTGCATGAGTCCCTGTGGATGGGAATATACCTGCTTTATATCGGAAAGCTTTGCTCCCGGAACTCCAAGCAGGGCATGGGCAACATGAACCTGATCTTCTCCCACCACGGTAAGGTTGCTCTTTCCAACCATGTCATATATTCCGTTTACGAAGCCGGCAGAGGAATTCTCTATTGGAAGGACACCGTAATCCGCCTTTCCGCTGTTTATAACATCTATTACATCCTCAAATGCTTCCACATTTATATTTTTTATATCGTCACCAAAGAACTTGAACATTGCCTGATGGCTGTAGGCTCCGGGAACTCCCTGATATGCCACCACCGTGTCTTCATTTATGTCGAGGCTGTCCACGCCCTTAAAGCCTGCTCTCCACGGAAGCTTCTCCACATCCTCTGCAAATACACTGCCGCCGGAGGCTGCTATCTCGGACATGATATTTTTTCTGACCTCTGACAATTCTGCGATCTCTTTTTCTACATTTCTCAAGTCTTCTATTGTGTACATTTATTTCTCCAACTATCAAATCTTTTTAAGTTTACATAATTCCATTTTTATATTTGTTTATAATATTACGTACTTTCATTTTACATAAGCTATGTCTATACCCGTTTATACCCCAACGAATCCATGATCATCTTCCTAGTTCATCAAGCATCTCCGATACAGTAAGCCCCTTAAGGGGATGTCTTTTGTATGCAGCTATGTTCTTAAGAGGCTCCAGAACAAATTCTCTCTTGTGCATCTCCACGTGAGGAATGTGAAGATCCTCGGAATCGTAAACAATGTCATCATACAAAAGTATGTCTATATCCAGAGTTCTCGGTCCCCAGTGGATAAGTCTCTCTCTTCCTGCTCCTGCCTCAATGGTATTCACAAGCTTTAAAAGCTCCTCCGGTGTCCTTAAAGTCTCCACCTCAAGGCAGCCGTTAAGGAAATCATCCTGTTCAACACCGCCGTAAGGCTCCGTCACAATAAAGTCTGACACCTTGGTGACTTTGGTGTAATCGTCATTGTTAAGCTCATCTATGGCGTAATCAAGATAGGATTCCTTATCTCCCATATTTGATCCGATACCAAGGTATGCCACATGCCTTTTTCTGGTTATCTCAACGGATACTGTATCCACCGGCATATGTACCGGTGCCCATGGCTTCTGTATCTCCAGATCCACCTCCTGCACATCCTGGTATTTCAAAAGGATACTTGACGCCACATTCTCGGCAACTGCCTCGATCAGGTTATGGTTGCAGTCCTTCATGATCTCGCTTATGAGCTTACACACTGCCCCATAGTCCACAGACTTGTTCAGGTCATCTGTAAGGCCTGCGCTTCTAGTTGACATAACTAAATCTACATTTACTATGAACTTCTGTCCCAGTATCTTCTCTTCTTCAAATACTCCGTGATTTGCAAATATCTCAAGACCTCTTATCTTTATCTTATCCATGCAAATTCTCCCATCTCTATATTACAATATTACGTTTCCGCCACATATCTTATGCCGTAAGTATCGCCTGTGCCATCTTAAGGGCACGGTAGTTCGCCTTGACATCATGGACCCGGAAGAACCGGCAGCCCTTCATAAGCCCTATAACAGAGGTGGTCATAGTGCCCTCCTCCCTTTCATTTACAGGAAGATCAAGGGTAAGTCCTATCATGGATTTTCTTGAGGTTCCAAGAAGTATAGGAAGTCCCCACTTCTTAAGAAGCTCCAGATTGTTCATCATGATAAGGTTCTGCTCCAGAGTCTTGCCGAAGCCTATTCCGGGATCCACCATTATCTTATTCTTATCTATTCCTGCCTTGTATGCCATCTGTACCGACTCGTCAAGATCCTTGATGGCGTCCTCAAGATAGTTTACATAATCCGTATTATCCCTGTTGTGCATAAGGCAGCATGCCTTGTCATGTCTGGCGATTATGCCTGCTATGTCTTTGTCCCACTTAAGTCCCCATATGTCATTTATCAGGTCTGCACCTGCAAGTATTCCTGCCTCCGCAACCTTTCCCTTGTAAGTATCCAGAGAAACCGGAACGTCAAATTCCTTCTTCATCATCTCAATAACAGGACACACTCTGTCGATCTCACACTGATCCGATATCTTCTCATGGCCCGGTCTTGTGGATTCACCGCCCACGTCGATTATATCGGCTCCATCCTTTATCATCTGTTCTGTGGCAGCTTTGGCGGTATCCATTGTGTTATGTAAACCTCCATCCGAAAACGAATCCGGTGTAACATTCAAAATCCCCATTATGTATGGTCTGTCCTCATTGAAATCGTACTTTCCTATTATCATAATATCCCCCTTATTGTGTAAAAAATCAGCCCATTTGAAATTTGCCTTTTAAGTATTGCCCCCTCCGGCAAAGGGCTTAATATTCTATGTTCATGTTTTTTTCTTCCGGCTTCCAGTAGCAGGTACCTATAGCCTTACAGTTATAGCAGTCCCTTGAGACCTTATCGGCTCTGTAGATATACAGGGCAAGTCCATTCTTTTCTGTTTTATCGGAATTATGTAAACTTATTGCCTCTATTATCTCATCTGCCTCTTTATCGTCAAAGCCTGCTTCTATAATTATATCCTTTGCGTAACGGCAGCTAAGCTTGTGGTGATCTATGCCCTCGTTGTCCACATCAGCCCTGCCGATATCGTGAAGTAATGCCGCTGCATAGATAAGCTCCTTGGATACATCCGCCTTATCCTCCAGTGCGAAGATATAGGCAAGCCTTGCCACATCAAGAAGATGGTCTATCCCATGCCTGCAATATATCCTGTCAGTTTCCTTCTCTTCTATCACATGGATGTAATTTCTGAACTTGTCATTGTTAAATATTCTGTCAATTCTCTTCATGTATATATCCTGTTTATCTACAGGTGCACGTTTTTTGTTTGTGCGTGAACCCTTTTATTTACCAGCACACATTTTTATTTATATGTGTGTGCATTATTTTCTGTTTCATATGCACAGGTACTTGTTTCATCTGTCTGTAGAACTGCTCAGTTCTCCAATAAATGACAGAGATCCGAAAGCGAGTATGACAGTGTCGTCACCATCATCGGAGTTTTTTCTGTCACCGGCATTTTTTCCACCGGCAAGCTCTACAGCCTGTTTTGCAGCTTCCTGTACAGAACCGGCAGTGTAAACATTTGTAAAATACCCGCTTGCAGCCTGTGCCAGCTCTTCCTTTGGAAGTGCCCGCTTCTCATTTGGAGGTGTCACCGCTATAAGGGTATCGCTGTAGGGTGCCATTATATCAAGCATTTTCATGTACTCTTTATCCTTGAACACACCGCATATGTATATAATGTTTCTGGCCTTAAAGTACTCCTTGACATTCTGTGCCAGGCTGAGCCAGCCTCCCACATTGTGGGCACCGTCTATGTAAAATACCGGATCATTTCCAATCTGCTCAAATCTTCCCTTCCAGCGGGTAGCGGCAAGTCCTTCACTGATCTCCCCATGGGTTATGTGATAGCCATGGTATTTGTTCAGGCTCTCTGCCACATCTATGGCAACTATACTGTTATAAACCTGATATATTCCCTTTAGGGCTATTTTGTATTCTTTACCCTTATATGTGTATTCCGTCTCAAGACTGCCAACCCTCACTGTGTCTTTCACATTTGCAAATTCACAGATAACAGCCGGCGCCTTAAGCTCACTACATTTGTCCAGATATTCCTGTCTCAGGTCATCCTCCAGTTCATAGGCAACACAGGGAACTCCCGGTCTGAATATCCCCATTTTCTCCCGGAGTATACTTGAAAGGTTGTCCCCAAGAAATTTCATATGATCCATGCTTATACTGGCAAGAACTGTGCATAACGGCTTCTTTACTACATTTGTAGCGTCAAGCCGTCCTCCCATTCCTGTCTCAAGGAGAAGGAAGTCCACGCTTTTTCTCATAAAATAAAGAAATGCCATGGCTGTCTCAAGCTCAAATGCTGTAGGATAATTTAACCCATCAGCCTCCATGCCCTCTGCCGCTGCTCCAACTGTCTCCATTATCTCTGCAAATTCTTCTTCTGTCATATATTCGGAATTTATCTGAAAGCGTTCAAGATATGTGAATATAGTCGGGGAAATGTATCTTCCAACTTTGTATCCTGCTGCCCGTAATATATATTCAAGAAAGGCAAATATGGAACCTTTGCCATTTGTCCCGGCTATGTGGATAACATTTACAGAGTCCTGAGGATTTCCTATCCTTGCCAACAGTTCTTTTATATTTGAAAGTCCGGGAACCATTCCCGCACCTTCTGCTTTTTTTATATATTTATATGCTTCTTCAAAAGTCCTTTTTTTCATTCCTTGTTATCGAACATCAGCCCATTTAAAATTTGCCTTTTTAAGTATTGCCCCCTCATTTCATTCGGCGGCATATCGTCGGTACCATTTTATATGCATCTACGATGCATGGGTACCTCCTCTGGCAAAGGGCTGACGCTGCATGTCAAGTT
>JBNMGN010000017.1:0-47951 GCA_050872265.1 Coprococcus sp. | reverse complement strand
GGGGGCAATACTTAAAAAGAGGAGGTACCCATGCATCGAAGATGCATATAAAATGGTACCGACGATATGCCGCCGAATGAAATGAGGGGGCAATACTTAAAAATGCAAATTTTAATGGGCTGATGTTCAATAATTGGGGAGAGCTATGAAAATAAAAACAAAACATGTGTTGACTGATATAATGAAGTTTATAATATTTTTGGTGATTTTTAATGGCGTGTTCTTTGGCATATTTGGTGCAGAACAGCCTTTGTCTGTGTGGGTTGCCTATGGCTTTGCACATTTGGCCTTTGCAGCATTTTTATTTATGCCGAAACTGTTAAGAAATGAGAATGACCTGGCAGATATTGGAGTGACAGTTCACAGGATATCATTTGTGTACTTTGTTGTTACATTTGCAGAGTGCGTGACCTTCATCCTGCTTAAGCTGGGAGGTTACAAGCTGTGTCTGTTGACGAACCTGATCTTCACGTCTATATACCTGATTGCACTTTTGATCCATACCATGGCAAATGAATATGTATTAGACCACCAAAACTAATCATTGCACCCTTTCCCATATAAAGATATAATAAATAAAATAAGACACAGAGCAGCATCAAAAAATGCTGCTCTGCCGCTGCCTGGAACAGATAAAGGCAGTATAATGCGTTATACATAACAGAGAGGATAAGGGAATGGCAGTATTTGATTTTAACAACACACCGGGCGAAGAAAATAAGGCAATTTGTACATATGAGACATTTGCGTCAGACGAGGCGGAGGCTACCGCGGACAAGCCTATAATGATACTTGACAATAAGGCAGGGGAGCTTAAGCACCATCTGTCAGGTATGTTCACAAATCCCATTAAAAGAACTACATTTGAAATAAAAGAAGACAAGGACGTGACCTGTGTAGATATCTTGAAGATCGATTCAAGATTTACAGCACTTCTTAAATGGTTAGGGGAAAATCATATAAATGTCCGCCTGTCAGGAGAGAACAGGGAGGATGGCTACAGAGTTTACAAGATCCGTGAGATGGCATTTGGAAATGGCAGATCAAAGCTTTCCGCAGAGGATGGTTTCCTTCAGTTTATGATAGAAAGACTTCTCTCCAGTAATGCACCTGTTGAGGAGGAGCTGGATGAGGATGACGATTCAGAAGAAGATGGCGATGACATGAAGCTTACAAGCCTCCAGAGCATCGTGGATTTCATGAACTGTGCCGGCAGGACACTGCCGGACAACATCAGACTCTGGGCAAGAAGAAACCTTGCAGTTGCCAAGTCCGGAGAGGTATCACCGGAGGAAAGACGCCACGCACAGAGGGCTCTGTCCATAATGATGAATATAAAATGGAGACACAATTATTTCGAAGCCATTGATCCGGATGAAGCCAGAAGGATACTTGACGAAGAGCTTTATGGCATGGAGAAAGTCAAGCAGAGGATCATAGAGACCATCATCCAGATAAACAGAACCCACACCCTTCCGGCATACGGAATACTGCTGGCAGGACCTGCGGGAACAGGAAAATCCCAGATCGCCTATGCGGTGGCAAGGATCCTCAAGCTTCCATGGACAACCCTTGACATGAGCTCCATAAATGATCCGGAGCAGCTTACAGGAAGCTCAAGAATTTACTCCAATGCCAAGCCGGGTATCATAATGGAAGCATTTTCCCAGGCAGGAGAGTCCAATCTGGTATTTATCATAAATGAGCTTGATAAGGCAAATTCAGGCAAGGGAAACGGCAATCCGGCAGACGTGCTCCTGACCCTTCTCGACAACCTTGGATTTACAGATAATTACATGGAATGCATGATACCTACATTTGGCGTGTATCCTATAGCCACTGCAAATGACAAGTCGAAGATAAGTGCACCTATCCTTTCAAGATTTGCAGTTATCGACATACCGGACTACACCGACGAAGAGAAGAAGGTAATATTTAATAAGTACGTATTAAAGAAGGTTCTCAAGCGGATCGGACTCCGGGAGGATGAGTGTATCATTACAGATGAGGCGGTTGAACTGGCGGTCAGCAAGTATTCAGGCACCTCAGGTATCAGAAATCTTGAGCAGTCGGCAGAGCATATAGTTGCAAATGCCCTGTACCAGATAGAGGTCAACCATGTGAAGTCGGTAACATTTACAGCAGAGATGGTTGATGAGCTTTTAAGCTGATGATTTTTAGAGGCAAAAAGTGTGCAGCATACTCCGGCAGAGAATGTGAGCGGGAGGAGGCATCCATGCATCGAAGATGCATTTGAAATGATGCCGGCGATATGCCGCCGAACAAATGTGAGGGGGCGCTACCAATAGGGTATATAAGCAAGAAAATAATATATATACCCCGTCAAAAAGAGAGTGTGATATAAAATATGAATTTTGAAGTAGGACAGGTTATAAAAATGAAGAAGCCACATCCCTGTGGCAATAATTCCTGGGAGATACTTAGGGTTGGAATGGATTTTCGCCTCAGGTGTACAGGCTGCGATCATCAGGTAATGGTTCCACGTGCCATGGTAGAGAAGAATTTCAAAGGATTTATAGAAGTGACACAGTAGCCGTGAAAAAATATACTCAGATCAATAAAAGGTATTTTAGGAACCTGAAGCTACTCAGAGTAACCAAAGCCATCAGAATAACAAATACCATTTTAGGACACAAAAGACATTCAGGACACAAAAGACATTCAGGACACGAGGGTTATTCAGGGTAGCAAAAGCCACCAAGCCACCATAACCATAAAAATACACTTTAAAATAGAAAACTTTTATAAAAAACAAAAAATGTCTTGAATTGTTGATTTTACTATGATAAGATGTGGACTTGTGATGTGTTAATCATATTTCCTTGCTCACAAACAGTATTGTGGGCCAGAGACCATAAGGAGGTGCAAGATAAGATGAATAAGTACGAATTAACTTTAGTTGTTAATGCAAAAATTGAAGAGGAAGCTAGAACAGCAGTAGTTGATAAGGTTAAGGCTTACGTTGAGAAGTTTGGCGGTTCAATTACAAATGTTGAAGAGTGCGGACTTAAGAAGCTTGCTTACGAAATTCAGAAGATGGGCGAAGCTTACTATTACTTCATTCAGTTTGATGCTGCTGCAGATGCTCCTGCACAGATCGAGGCAAATGTTCGTATTATGGAAGACGTTCTTAGATATCTTTGTGTTAGACTTGACGCAGAGTAATAGGAGGATTTCCATATGAATAAAGTAATTTTAATGGGTCGTTTAACAAGAGACCCTGAGATCAGATATTCTCAGCAGGGAGATAACCAGATGGCTATCGCAAGATATACCCTTGCCGTAGATAGAAGATTTAACAGAAATAGTGATCAGAGTGCAGATTTTATCAGTTGCGTGGCATTCGGTCGTTCAGCAGAGTTTGCTGAGAAGTATCTTAAGCAGGGTACAAAGATCGTTGCAACAGGTAGGATCCAGACAGGCAGCTATACAAACAAGGATGGTAATAAGGTCTACACAACAGACGTTGTAGTAGAAGATCAGGAATTTGCTGAGAGCAAGAATGCGTCAGGTAATGATGGCGGATATCAGCCAATGGGCAGACCAGAGCCTGCAAGTGCAGGTCCGGTTAATGACGGATTTATGAGTATTCCTGAAGGAATCGAGGACGATTTACCATTCAAGTAAACAGGATATCGATCCCCGGGATCGGTATGAATAATACAGGAGGTAAATACAATGGCTTATAACAAGACAGATAGAGCGGACGCTCCATTAAAGAGAAGAAATATCCGTAGAAGAAAGAAAGTTTGCGTTTTCTGTGCAGACAAGTCAGCTACTATAGATTACAAAGACGCTAACAAGTTAAAGAGATATATCTCAGAGAGAGGTAAGATTCTTCCTAGAAGAATTACCGGTACATGCGCTAAGCATCAGAGAGCTTTAACAGTAGCAGTTAAGAGAGCAAGACAGATCGCTGTATTACCATATGTAGTAGATTAATCAGCAGATCATATCTGAGATTATTTATATAGTATGATACAGGCGTTAAGCTTTAAGAGACCCACATGTTTTATGACATGTGGGTTTTTTAAGTTATGTAATGATGTCTATGACATCGTTACGCTGCAGCAACCCTTGCCGTAGGAAGCACCAAGTGTCGAAGACACATTTAGAATGGTGCTGACGAAATGCCGCCGAGAAATTGTGCCCGTGCGTTGAAAACGCATATTTGAATGGCACAATGACTTGCCGCCGAGTGTAAACGAGGGGCACCACCCTTAATATGAGGGGCGATATCAAACAGACAATTTTAATGGCTGCTGCTCGATAATTTTACACTTCTATGCAAATCCATTAAATCATAAGATTTATGGAAGCTGAGTCAATACTTTTATTGACCCTTAAATATGTGTGTGATATTATTGTTAGTGTGTGCTAATGTGTCGATTTAGGGTGCAGGGATCCATGATCCGGACATTCTACCATCGGCAATTACATATAAAAGCGTAGAAAAGGAGTATTAGACAATGGGAAAATACACAAAGGAAGATATTTTGCGTATGGTTAAGGAAGATGATGTAGAGTTCATCAGACTTCAGTTCACAGATATCTTCGGAGATCTTAAAAATGTTGCTATAACAGCAAGTCAGATCGAAAAGGCACTTGATAACAAGATAATGTTCGATGGTTCATCTATCGAAGGATTTGCAAGAATTGAAGAGTCAGATATGTATCTGTATCCTGATTACGATACATACGAGACATTCCCATGGAGACCACAGCAGGGTAAGGTCGCAAGACTTATTTGCGATGTTTATACACCGGACAACAAGCCATTTGCAGGCGATCCTAGATATGTACTTAAGAGAGCGCTTAAGGAAGCTGCAGATATGGGCTACGAGATGAACGTAGGACCTGAGTGTGAATTTTTCCTTTTCCAGACTGATGAAAATGGTCTGCCAACAACAAATTCGTATGAGAGAGCAGGCTACTTCGACCTTGGACCTCTTGATTTCGGTGAGAATGCCAGAAGAGATATGGTTCTTACCCTTGAGCAGATGGGCTTTGAGATCGAGGCATCACATCATGAGTGTGCACCGGCACAGCATGAGATAGATTTCAAGTATGGTAAGGCATTACCAACAGCAGATAATATCGAGACATTTAAGCTGGTAGTTAAGACTATTGCCAAGAGACACGGATTATGTGCAACCTTCATGCCAAAGCCAAAGTTTGGTGTATGCGGTTCAGGTATGCATATGAACATGTCACTTACGAAGGATGGCAAGAATGTATTTGCAGATGAGAGCGATCCATTAGGATTAAGCGAGACAGCTTACTACTTCATCGCAGGTATCATGGAGCATATGAAGGAGATGACAGCCATCACAAATCCACTTGTAAATTCATACAAGAGACTTGTTCCAGGCTATGAGGCCCCTATCTATATCGCATGGTCAGCAAAGAACAGAAGCCCACTTATCAGAATTCCTAGTGCAAGAGGTGCAGGAACAAGAGTTGAGCTTCGTTGCCCTGATCCAACAGCAAATCCATATCTTGCAATGGCAGTATGCTTAAGAGCCGGACTTGACGGAATAAAGAGAAAGCTTCAGGTGCCACCAAGTGTAGATACAAATATCTTCGAGCTTACCAAGGAAGAGAAGAAGGCAAGACATATCCACAGCCTTCCTGCCAACTTAAGAGAGGCAGTTCTTGCAATGCAGGAGAGCGACTTCATGAGAGAAGTTCTTGGAGACCATGTATTTGACAGATATACAACAGCTAAGATGAATGAATGGGATGAATACACCAAGCAGGTTACTGCATGGGAGATCGATAACTATCTGTATAAAGTCTGATCAACAGTATCACCCCGTATAATTGCAGTTTAATTAAACAGTGAGGTTGATAAGGTGGTTAATGTAATAGTTCTATTCGGAAAAATCGAAGAAGCAAAAAGTATTAAAAACCTTCTCATACGCAATGGTATTAATGTGACTAAGGTATGTACAACAGGTGCGCAGGCAGCTCAGGCTGCCGACGCCTGTGATGACGGTCTTATAATATGCGGCTTCAGATATCCGGACATGTTGTTCTCGGATCTGAATGCCTGTATTCCTGACTGGTTTGACATGATCGTGCTTGCCTCCAAGGAGAATTACGAGCAGTGCCGTAACAATGAAGTGGTGTGTCTCACCATGCCTTTAAAGACCCAGGACTTTGTAAGCACAGTTAATCTCACCATCGAGAACATATTGTGGGAGAGAAAGAAACGTAAGTCGAGACCAAAGGAACGTACCGAGGAAGAAAAAAAGATCATAAAGGCTGCAAAGCTTAGATTGATGAGTGAACACAATTTCGATGAGCAGGGTGCACACCGTTACATACAGAAGAAGAGTATGGACAGTGGTATAAACATCGTTGAGATGTCGTATATGATATTGAATGACAGTAACATTTGAGTAGTTTTTCGTTGCTGACTAAATAGGCTGATGTCATACATTTGCATGTGTGAGGTCGGACCATTACTAGGAGGAAAAATAAAAAATGTTTAAGGCAAATGACAATTATTTAAAATTACCTGGCAGCTATCTCTTTTCTACTGTTGCCAGAAAACAGAGAGAGTATGTAGCAGCACATCCGGATTGTAATATAATCAGACTTAGCATTGGTGATGTAACACAGCCACTGGCACCTGCTATCATTGACGCCCTTCATAAGGCGGTTGATGAGATGGCGGTAGCAGAGACATTCAGGGGATATGCTCCGGACCTTGGATATGATTTCTTAAGGAGCGCAATAGTGGAAAATGACTACAAGGCAAGAGGGGTAGACATTGCCACAGATGAAGTATTTGTAAGTGATGGAGCCAAGAGCGACTCAGCGAATATCCAGGAGATATTTGCGGCGGACAGCAAGATCGCAGTGTGTGATCCTGTATATCCGGTATATGTTGACTCTAATGTAATGGCAGGCAGAACAGGCACATACGACAGTGCCACAGGTCTGTGGAGTGATGTAATATACATGCCATGCAGTGCTGCAAATAACTTCGCACCTGAGCTTCCAAAGGAGACACCGGATATCATCTATCTTTGTTTCCCTAACAACCCTACAGGTGCAACCGTGAAGAAGGAAAAGCTTCAGGAATTTGTTGATTATGCAAATAAGGTTGGAGCAGTCATCATTTATGACGCGGCATATGAAGCCTACATAAGTGAGGATGATGTTCCACATAGTATATATGAGTGTGACGGTGCCAAGACCTGTGCCATAGAGCTTAAGAGCTTCTCAAAGAATGCAGGCTTTACAGGTACACGTCTCGGATACGTTATAGTTCCTAAGGAGCTTAAGGACGCAGACGGCACAAGCCTCAATGCACTTTGGGCAAGAAGACACGGAACTAAGTTCAACGGAGCTCCTTATATCGTTCAGAGAGCAGGAGAAGCAGTATATTCAGAGGCGGGAAAGGCTCAGACCAGAGAACAGATAGCATATTATATGAACAATGCAAAGGTTATTTCAGAAGGCCTTAAGGCAGCAGGCTATACAGTATCAGGCGGCATTAATGCTCCGTATATCTGGCTCAAGACTCCGGAGGGCATGACAAGCTGGGAGTTCTTCGACTATCTTCTTGATAAGGCAAATGTTGTAGGTACACCGGGTTCAGGCTTTGGACCAAGCGGAGAGGGCTACTTCAGACTTACAGCATTCGGAACCTACGAGAGCACAGTCGAGGCTATCGAGAGAATAAAGAAACTTTAATACAGACAGTGTCAGTTGACACATGGAGAAGAAGAGGTCAGTCAATACTTAAACAGGCAAATTTCAAATGGGCTGATGTTCAAATCGTGGAGGTATTTTTATGGGGGATAATGGTCTTTTAGTTCAGTATTTTAATGCAAACACACCGGCAGACCAGACATTGTGGACACAGGCAGTTAAGGACGCCCCTGTTCTTAAGAAGATGGGAGCAACTGCTGTGTGGTTTCCACCTGCCACCAAGGCGGCAAGAGGCAAGGACGACGCAGGGTATGCAACATATGACCTGTATGATCTGGGCGAATTTAATCAGAAGGGGTCAGTTGCAACAAAGTACGGAACAAAGGAAGAATATCTTGCAGCCATCAAGGCAATGAAGGCGGCAGGAATAGATGTTTATGCAGATGTGGCAGTCCGCCAGAAGCTTGGAGCAGATAAGATAGAAGCAGTATCTGCAAATGACTTCAACGGCAGGCCCGGACCACAGATGATAGGTAACAAGAGAACTGTGGGAGCACTTTCAAAGTTCACATTTCCGGGAAGAAAGAGCAAATATTCTAAGTTCAAATGGAACTGGCAGCATTTCGAGAAGATCGACTGGAAGCAGGATGAGTTCAGACAGCGTGTGATCGAGCTTGCCGGAATGGACCCTGAGAAGGCTGCTAAGGAATTTGCAAAGTATGACTACATAATAGGCTCAGAGCTTGACCTGTATAATCAGGAAGTATATGACGAGCTCATGAACTGGGCAGCATGGTATGAGACCATGACAGGAGTAGACGGTTTCCGTTTCCAGGAGGCAGAATATGTGCCGGGCTGGTTCATAAAGGACTTCTCACTGGCGGCAGCCCATGCAGAAAAGAGCAAGATCGATATAGAAGCAGAGCAGGCGAAGCTTGGTGTTAATACAAAGGGAGCTTCTGCTGAAAATTCTACAGGTAATGGTGTTTCTGATGAGCCTAAGAATATATTTGTTGTAGGAGATTTCTGGCATTGGAATAAGGACTATCTTAACGGCTATATTGACTCCACAGAGGGCAAGGCAGCAATGTTTGATGTTCCTTTACATTTTAATTTCCATGATTGCTCTTATGATGAGGGCGACTACGATCTCAGCAGACTTCTTGACGGATCACTTATGATGAGCAATCCTGCCAAGGCAGTTACATTTGTAGATAATCACGAGTCGCAGCCGGGAGGAATACTGGAGTCAGATGTAAGAGAGTGGTTCAAGCCGCTTGCTTACGCAATAATCCTTCTTCGTGAGCAGGGCTATCCATGTCTCTTCATGGGAGATTATCAGGGAATTGCTGCAGTAAAGGTAAAGTCCAAGAAGACTATCCTTAACAAGCTCCTGAAGCTTCGCAAGAAGTATGCATACGGCGTTCAGCACGATTATTTTGATCATCCGGATGTGGTTGGCTTCACAAGAGAGGGTGATGTAGAACATCCAGATTCAGGTCTTGCAGTCATCATGAGTGACGGCGTAGGCGGAACCAAGAGAATGTATGTGGGCAGACAGTACGCAGGCTGCCACTTTGCAGATGTAATGGGAAATGCCAAGTACGACATCAAGATCGACGACGAGGGCTGTGGCGAGTTCTATGTAAACCGCCAGGGCGTAGCTGTCTGGATCAAGAAAGGCTGTAAGCTGTAGAACGCAGACACGAGCCTGTAAGGGTGCAAGCTATGAAATGCGAGCTGAAGAAACAAGTTATAAAATAGTAAATCATGTAATGATAGGCTAAAAATGCAACGAGTGAAATAAATAAAAGTAATAGACAAAAATAAAAGTAATAGACAAAAATAAAAAAGAGTCCGGTGATGTATCTGAAATTTGAGATATGTTGTCCGGACTTTTTATATTCACTTCTGTCCGGACTTTTTATATTCACTTCTGTCTGGATTTTTTATATTCACTTCTGTCCGGATTTTTTATATTCACTTCTGTCTGGACTTTTTATATTCACTTCTGTATTGCAAAAAATCACTTGATGGGGTATTATAAAAGATGCTTTAACACTATGCAAGAGTAAAGCATAACAGAAGTATAACAGTAAAAAGCGAAAGCTTAATAAAATATAATGGGAGTGGTAAGAAATGGGAAAGACAGTGCATACAGAAGCAGTAAAAGACTTATTTGAAGCAATATTAACACTTGAAAACGAAGATGAATGTTTTTCATTTTTTGAGGATGTATGTACAATAAATGAATTGCTTTCAATCGCCCAGAGATTTGCTGTTGCCAAGATGTTAAAAGAAAATAATACATATCTTGAAGTGGCAGAAAAAACCGGTGCCTCTACAGCTACCATAAGCAGGGTAAACAGATCATTAAATTATGGAAAAGATGGTTATGAACTGGTATTCGGAAGGATGAAGAGCTTCAAAAAGCCAGAAGAATAAAAGAAATAATAATAACTACTTCAAACGGGGCATGACGATTAACTTCCGGAGTATATACCCCGGGAAATTTTCTAAGCGGGGCAGGGAAACTAAAAGCAAGCTGATATGCCCCGGAAGAAAAACCAAACGGGGCAGGGCAGCCAAAACCAAGCCCCTGTGCCCCGGAAGAAAAACCAAGCGGGGCAGGGCAGCCAAAAACAAGCCCCTGTGCCCCGCCGGAAAATCCACAAAAGCGAAGGGAAGATCATATTTGATAAAAAGCAAATTAAAATCCTTGAGTTCCTACACAAAAACAATTCTGACGATCATAGCCATCACGCTGATCATAAATCTAGTGGCGTTCAGCCGAAACTTCTGCGATTTTTATATAAAACATATTTATCACCATATAGCGAATGTGATAAGCCGGGTTACAGATATACTTCCGTTTAATCTGGGAGAGATAATGATGTATCTGGCGATGATCATGGGTGTGATCATGATAGTAGCATTGCTGGCTCTTCTTATTACTTTGCCGGTAAGAAAGCTTGCGGCACTATGTAACAAGAAAGGCAATGGGCTTTTTTATATGAAGTTCAAGCATGGCGTAGCAGTATATATGAAGGTGATATTGGCAACACTTGTAGTGACTGCCTTGATATACACCCTTAATTGGTTCATTCCTTTTCGGGGAACAGGCGCACAGGTAGTGGCGGATATGAACATGGAAGCAACAGCAAAAAATAATGCCGGAGCAAATGATAATACATCCCCAGAAGGAACTGGAGAAGAGACTGCCAAAACTAATGAAAATGAGAGCGGCGACAATGGCGCAGGAACATCAACTCAAAGCGGATACACCACCGAGGATCTGTTTGCCCTTAGGGCCATATTGATAAATAACATAAATTCTCTGGCGGATCAGGTGGACAGGGATGAAAATGGCTATATAAAGCAGGATGAGGACATGTACGAGGAAGTGGTGAAAGCCATGCAGGGGCTTTCGGATATTTACCCGATACTTACCGGGTATTACCCGAGGGTTAAGCTCGCCTACTGCTCTGACATTCTGGACTTTATGGGGATAGGAGGGTACACATACCCGTACACCATGGAGGTCACCATCAACAAATATACGACCTACATGGATTATGGACCACTGGTTGCCCACGAAATGGCACACCACAAGGGCTTTTATACCGAGAGGGACGCGAACTTCATAAGTTTTCTTGCCGGCATAAACAGTGACTCCAAGCTGCTTGCGTATAGCTCTTACAGGTACATACTTGGTTATGTGACTAATGAATGTTACAACGCTGCAAATGAAATGTACGACAAGGATCCGGAAGGAACATTGGAATTTCTTAATAAGCAGCCGGAACTCAGTGCCCGGGTGGAACTTGATGATCAGCACAACACAGAGGAATATCAGGAGAACTACGAGGCAAATGTAAATAAAGCCTTAGAGGAAAATGTATCCCAGGCGGCTGAAAGCGTAGCGGATGTTGGATGGGATACACAGGCTGATCTCCTTGAAGAGAAAAATTATGATGGGGTAGTACTTATGCTCCTGAAATATTATTTTCCATAAAAATGTTAAGAAATAATGCTAGACTGTTAATAACAAAAAGCAGAAATGTTATCACACATATGATTTCATTTCTGCTTTTTGCTTGCTTATTTGACTTTATTTCGCTTTCTTGTTCAGTTCGGCTTCGCTTTCTGAGCCGCCTTCTGATCAGCACCGGATTTTACGGTAGCTCCGGCCTTTCCGGCAGCACCGGCTTTGCCCTTGCCGTTTGACTGGCTCTTAGCTCTCTGGGCTGCTTTGGCTCTTGCCTCATTTGCGGCTTTAGACTTCATGGCAGCTTCCTTGGCTTTCATGGCGGCCTCTTTTTCCTTTGCTTTAGCTTCTTTCTCCTTTGCCTTGGCTTCCTTTTCCTGGATGGTACTCATGTTGTCGATCAAATGCTCGATATACTTTTTCTTAACATACACATCCGCCGACAGGAGAGCGATAAGGCTCATGTCGTGGAGATAACCCTCATTCTGTGGATCATACATTTCAGAAGCCCTGTTGAAGGTGTTCATGATACTCTTCTGGATATCCTTGTAGTGATCCTTCTGGTGATTGAAGATCTTGGCATATATCTGATCTATGCTCTTTGACGGATCATCACTTCCGAAATAATCCTCGATCATAGGCTTTAACAGTGTCTGTATATCATTTATGCTGAGCAGGTTCTTCAGATAATAAATGTAAATGAGAAGAATGAGGTGCTCTTTGGTATATCTTTTCTTGTTAGGAGGCGGAAGAAGATCATTCTTCGTATAGTTGTTGATCATGGTCTTGGTCATGGTCTTTTCTTCTTCGTTTCTCTTGTTGTTATTCAGTTTTTCCTCTAAGAAGGTAGTAACCTGATCCATGTATAACTCAATGGATGGCACATCTGCCGGATCAATGAAGTTCAGGGAACTTGTCATTTCGATCAGATCTCGAATACTGCTTATATTATTTTCCATTATATCTTCCGTTTCCTTAAAAATGATCTCCAAATTCTGAAGCTTATACAATGCAACAAAAATAAAATTCAAATCAAAAAATATATTATGCTAAAAATCTTCAAATCCTGAAAATCATACAACACTACATCCATACAATTATATAGGATTTATTTCTCTGCCACAAGGGACTTTTTTGATATATCCACATATTTCATAAACAATTTATATTTAATACCACACTGAGTGGGCTTACTCCCCATCCTCATTTTTCTCAGCCTTTGGCAGGATCTCCACCAATACCCTGAGTACACGGTTCTTCACCATCTGGGTAACCTTGCAGAAGATCACGCCGTCGGTGGCAGTGTCACCCTGCTTTGGCAGGTGATCCAGAAGCTCGATTATATATCCGCCCAGTGAGTCATAGTCTTCGGACTGGATGTCTAGTCCAAGAGCATCGTTAAGGTCATCAAGATTTATAGAACCATTTACACTGTAATGGGTATCGTCAAGCTTCACTATATTATTGTGCTCGGCAGTATCGTACTCATCCTTGATGTCGCCGATGATCTCCTCCACAAGATCCTCAGTAGTGATCAGGCCGGCACACAGACCGTACTCATTTAAGGCGATGGCTACCGAATTGGAAGTAGACTTCATGGTGCTAAGGAGGTCATTTGTCTTCTGGAACTCGAACACATACAGAGGCTCCCTCATGATATTCCTTATCTTGAAGTTCTCGTCCCTGTGGGTGGCTCTGTAGAAGAACAGATCCTTTATATGGAGTATACCTACTATGTGATCCTTTGAACCCTCATACACCGGTATCCTGGTGTACGGAACCTTCATGTAAATATTCAACACACTGTCGTAGTCTGCGTCCACATCCACAACAGTCATGTCAACACGGGGGATCATAACATCCCTGACTCTGGAGTCGCCGAAATCAACCACATTTGTGATCATTTCCTTCTCCTCGTCCTCGATGACGCCCTCTTCCTCGCTGACATTTACCACGGTACGAAGCTCATCCTCGGTGATCTTGGCACCGGTATTGTTCTTGTCGATCCGCAGTATAAAGAAAATGCCGTCCGCAAGCTTATTTACGATCCATATAACAGGCGTAAGTATGAACATCAGGAACTTGATGATATCAACATACAAAAGAGATATTTTGACGCTGTATAACTGGGCTAAGGTCTTTGGGGTGATCTCGCCAAATATAAGAATGAGCAGAGTCAGTATACCTGTTGAAATACCAATGGCGGCACTGCCAAATACTCTCGTTGTAAGTGTTGTTGCAAGGGATGACGCTGAAATGTTTACAATGTTATTTCCTATTAAGATCGTGCTGATCAGCTTCGCACTGTTTTCCGTAACTTTAAGGACCCTTGCGGCACGTTTGTTGCCGGAGTCCGCCATAGAACGCAGGGCGTATTTGTTTACTGTAGTAAGTGCTGTTTCTGCCGATGAAAAGAAAGCCGACAGAAGGATAAGAATGACGAGTATAATCAGTTGAATTATACTATTGGGGTCCATGTATTGATTTCTCCTTTAAAATAAAAATAGTAAATTGATCCTTATCACATGATATTTTTCTCAACATGATAATATAATTGGAATTTTACTTAAAGCAGTAGTTGTTGTCAATAGCTGTAAGACATTGTGCCCGCAGGAAAATCACCAAAGAAAATAGATTTTCAAAATAAAATAAAGAAGATTTTCAAAATAAAATAAAGAAGATTTTTGTTTGACATTTTTGAAAATGGAAAATATAATAACTCCTGAACGAGTAGCAGACCAGCGTAAATCCAGTTTTGCCGCTCGTTTTTTAATTTATTGTAATGATGTCTGTGACATCGTTACGCCGCAGCAACCCTTGCCGTAGGCAAATTCTAATGGCTGCTGCTCTGTTTTTAAATATAGCATGTTGTGGAAAGTGTGTAGCTTATCAGCGTAAGTCCAACTTATGGGATAGGTGCACACTTTTTTGTTGCAACAACATAGCTGCAGGTAAGGAGGATCATATCAAAATGACAGAGAGTAACAAGATGAAAGAGATGCCGGTGAATAAGCTCATGGTAAATATGGGAATACCCATGATATTATCAATGGCATTGCAGGCTGTCTACAATATTGTGGACAGTGCATTTGTGGGGAACATGAAGGTGGGAAGCGAAGCTGCACTTAACGCACTTACACTGGTATTTCCGGTGCAAATGCTGATGATAGCACTGGGGATAGGAACCGGCGTTGGGACAAATTCCCTTCTGGCAAGAACCCTCGGACAGGGAGATACGAAGAAAGCGGCAAAGGTGGCAGGAAACAGTCTTTTTCTTGGGGCTCTCATCTATGCTGTGTGTCTTCTGTTTGGAATTGCGGGGGTGAAAGCATACATTTCCTCCCAGACAACGGATCCGGAGGTTATCACCATGGGAACAGACTACCTCAGGATATGTTGTGTGCTTTCCTTTGGAATAGTATTCTTTTCATTGTTTGAGAAGCTGTTGCAGGCCACAGGACGCTCCATCTATTCCACTATCGGACAGGTTACGGGAGCGGTGATAAATATAATCCTTGACCCTGTCATGATCTATGGCATAGGTCCTGTACCGGAGATGGGTGTAGCAGGAGCAGCTTATGCCACCGTTATCGGTCAGATCGCCTCCTGCATATTGTTGCTTGTGTTCCATATAAAATTAAACAAAGAATTTGAGCATGGTTTTAGATACATGAGGCCGGAGGGAAGGATCATCAGGGAGATATATTCCATCGGACTTCCGGCGATACTGGCACAGGCACTTATGTCCGTTATGGTGTATGCCATGAACCTGATTTTGAAGTTCAATGCGGCTGCACAGACTGCCTATGGTCTGTTTTATAAGGTACAGCAATTCGTATTGTTCCTTGCCTTTGGACTCAGGGACGCCATTACTCCGATCATAGCCTTCGCTTATGGAATGAAGGATAGAAACAGGATCAGGGACGGAATAAAATATGGTCTTATGTACACTGCGGCATTGATGATCCTGGGTACGATCATTACAGAGATCTTTCCGGGAGCATTTGCCACATTGTTTAATGCCGGAGCCTCAAGGGAATATTTCGTAGGTGCAATGAGGATAATTTCCATAAGCTTTATATTTGCAGGGGCAAATGTAGCTTATCAGGGAATCTACCAGGCACTGGATGGCGGAATCGAGTCCCTGGTCATTTCCCTTATAAGGCAGTTAGTGCTCATATTACCTTTAGCGGGAATATTCTCATCGTTTGTAAGGAGTGGGCAAATGGGAGTTTCGCTGATCTGGTGGTCATTCCCAATAACCGAAATCGTGGCATGCCTGGTAGGGTATGTGCTTTTAAAGAAAATACAAAAACGTAAGGTTGAAATCCTTGGGTAGAGAATGATCTACTCCGTTACTGTATGTTCCTTATAAATTACCTCCATAAATTTAACAATACAACAAAAAACACGCCGGCTTCTTGCTGCCATAACAAAAGGAGCACCTTCTCCGGCACCAGATGTGTCGGTGCCGAAAAAGGTACTCCCGGTTGGAAGCCTTACGGCTCAGTTACAAGGATTGTGCCCAGGCTTCCCATGCTCCATACAGGTATTAAAGATTTTTTGCTATCCTGTCGTAGAGATCCAGTGTACAGTGCTCGTTGCAGAAATGTGAGCAGGTGAGACAGCTTACTTCATCTGCTGAGTTGCTGTGGCAGTCAGGACAATCCTTAACATCGTAAGAGCTGCATCTTTCGGCAACTTCCTTGTAAGTTTCATTTGAACTTCTCATTTTAGTTTCCTCCCAGTTTGCGGAACATCCCCATTGAAAAACAGTCCTGTTCCATATTTGTAGTTACAGTCATTAGTGTGAGCAATTTTTAAAAATGTATTCACATTCCATTAATTCATTGACATGAACTCGGTGGATTGTTATACTTTTAGTTTAGAAAATGGGAAAGGTATATATTTATATGATAAGTGCAAATAACGTAACATTAAGATTTGGAAAAAAAGCATTATTTGAAGATGTAAATATAAAGTTCACCGAAGGCAACTGTTATGGTCTTATCGGTGCAAATGGCGCAGGAAAGTCCACATTCTTAAAGATCCTTTCAGGTGAGATCGAGCCTTCAAAGGGCGATGTGACCATGAACGAGGGCGAGAGACTTTCAGTGCTCCAGCAGGACCACTTCAAATATGATGAATACTCAGTACTGGATACAGTCATCATGGGAAATAAGAGACTGTATGATATTATGAAGGAAAAGGACGCCATCTACATGAAGGAAGACTTCACAGATGAGGATGGTATCAGGGCAGCAGAGCTTGAGTCGGAATTTGCAGAGTTAAATGGTTGGGAAGCTGAGTCAGACGCAGAGACACTTCTTAATGGTCTCGGAGTTGACACAGAATATCACTATATGCTCATGAAGGATCTGGACGGTGGCCTTAAGGTCAAGACACTTCTTGCCCAGGCACTCTTCGGAAATCCGGACGTACTTCTTCTGGATGAGCCTACAAACCACCTGGATATGGACGCCATCGCATGGCTTGAGGAGTTCCTCATCAACTTCCAGAACACAGTAATAGTAGTATCTCACGACAGATACTTCTTAAATAAAGTATGTACACACATTGCTGATATAGATTACTCAAAGATCCAGCTCTATGCAGGTAACTACGACTTCTGGTATGAGTCAAGCCAGTTGATGATCAAGCAGATGAAAGAAGCCAACAAGAAGAAGGAAGAGAAGATCAAGGAGCTTCAGGAGTTCATTCAGAGATTCTCTGCAAATGCTTCAAAGTCCAAGCAGGCTACTTCAAGAAAGAGAGCGCTTGAGAAGATCGAGCTTGACGAGATCAAGCCGTCAAGCAGAAAGTACCCATACATTGATTTCAGACCTAAGAGAGAGATTGGAAATGAAGTTCTTACCGTATCCCATATTTCAAAGACAGTGGACGGAGAGAAGCTTCTTGACGATATATCATTTACAGTGGGACATGATGACAAGATCGCTTTTGTAGGACCTAACACAAAGGCAACAACAATGTTATTTAAGATCCTTGCGGGAGAGGAAGAGCCTGACAGCGGAAGCTACAAGTGGGGCGTTACCACATCCCAGGGCTATTTCCCTAAGGACAACACAAAGGAATTTGACAATGACCTTATCATCGTTGACTGGCTCACACAGTATTCGGAAGAGAAGGACGCCACATATGTAAGAGGCTTCCTTGGAAGAATGTTATTTGCCGGTGAAGACGGAGTTAAGAAGGTTAAGGTCCTCTCGGGAGGAGAGAAGGTAAGGTGTCTTCTTTCAAAGCTCATGATCATGGGAAGCAACTGTCTCATCCTTGATGAGCCTACGAACCACCTGGACATGGAGTCCATCACAGCCCTTAACAACGGACTTATCAAGTTCCCGGGCGTTGTGCTGTTCTCATCCCAGGATCACCAGTTTGTACAGACTACAGCAAACAGGATCATCGAGCTTACAAATACAGGCCTTATCGACAAGCAGACAACCTACGATGAGTACCTTGCAAATGATGAGCTGGCAAGAAAGCGTCAGGTCATGAATATGGATGTTGAAGACTAAAAATACACAGGAGGCGTAAAGCAAATGATAGACGGAAAGAAAGTACTGCTTTCAGGAATGCAGTCAACAGGAATTATAACACTTGGAAATTACCTTGGAGCCCTTAAGAACTGGGTGGACTTAAATGATGATGAGTCAGTTCAGTGCTTCTATGCAGTTATGGATCTTCACTCTATCACTGTAAGACAGGATCCGGCAACTTTAAGAAAGAACGGAAGGACACTCTACGCCCTTTATATCGCAGCAGGACTTGATCCTGAGAAGAACTGCCTGTTCTTCCAGTCCCATGTGCCTGCCCATGCACAGCTTGCATGGATACTTAACTGCTACACCTACATGGGTGAGATGAACAGAATGACCCAGTTCAAGGACAAGGCAGCAAAGCATGCGGACAATATAAACACAGGATTATTTACATATCCTGTACTTATGGCAGCAGATATCCTTCTCTACCAGGCAGATATGGTTCCTGTAGGTAAGGATCAGCTCCAGCACCTGGAGATCGCAAGAGACATTGCCGGAAGATTTAACGGTATCTATGGTGACGTGTTTACAATACCGGAAGCATATACCGGCAAGAGCGGAGCTAAGATAATGAGCCTCCAGGATCCTACAAAGAAGATGTCCAAGTCAGACGAGAATCCAAACGGAAGTATCATTCTCCTTGATGATACAGACACGATTATGAGAAAGTTCAAGAAGGCTGTAACAGATTCAGACGGTTTTATAGCATATTCAGATAACAAGCCGGGTATCAAGAACCTTATTGATATCTATGACGCTGTAACGGGAAATACTCCTGAGCAGACTGTTGCCGAGTTTGACGGCAAGGGCTACGGAGACTTCAAGATGGCAGTGGGAGAGGCTGTAGCTTCAGCCCTCAAGCCTGTGCAGGACGAGTATGCAAGACTCATTGCAGATAAGGCATACCTTGACAGCATGATGAAAGAGAATGCAGCAAAGGCATCCTACTATGCAAATAAGACACTTCGCAAGGTATACAAGAAGGTTGGATTTATCGAGCTCCCAAGATAAGGAAGACAGACTGCAGGATAGAAAACATATAGACCGACAGCGATAACAGGCAAAAAGCAGCAGGCAGAGAAGATTAAATTTTCTCTGCCTGCTGCTTTTTCTTGACCGGCTGATGGCTGATATTATCGCTGCCGACTTCTGGGTGTATTCTGCTTTTGCTCTTATTGTTCGTCGAATGAAAGACCAAGGTCAAAAATGAAGTTCAACATCTTCCGCACATTCTCGATATTGCTGGTATCAGATCCCGGGAAGCATATATATGCCTGGTCGAAATCAAGATTTAATGATTTGGCGAAATCTGTACCGCTTATATCAATGGCAAATACTTCTTCATTATCATCATAATCCTTGGCTGACGTAAGAAGGGCACTGTAGTTTTTGCTGATGGCATTTGACAGATCTGCGGTAAATACATCATCAACAGGATATATCAGTGATGTCTTGGCACAATATTCAAGACCCTTTTGGTCAGTGATGATTATGTCATAGTAGTTTGTCCGGCAGTTGGTAGGAAATGAGGTGTATGCAGCAGAATTGGAGTACTGCTGTGCATCTTCCTCGTAGGTATCCAGGTCATAATTTATTCCGCCGGTGGATATTATCTGATATTTCTTCGTGGTCATACCATAATATTCCATATAGTCCTTTTCGATCACGTCGGTGTTCATGTCGTAATAGTTCGGCGAATTGATGATGGCGTAGGATATGGCCACCGGCTTCTTGTTGTTTATTATGGTTCCCGCAGTGGATATCACAATGGCAATGATCAGTATAGGGATGATGATCTTCCATTTGTTGTACCGGAAGAAAAATTTAACCTTGGATTTAGTGTCCATATCAGCCATGTCGGCATAGAACCGCTTCCGCAGCTCTTTTCTGCGCTGGCGTCCCGACAGACCATGGAGCTCGAGATTATCCTCTGGCACCCTGCCTGCGTCTGCCTCCACCTGGTTAGGATCCTTGAAGCCCTCCGCAACACGCCTTGTGGAGCCTTTGCGTACCGGCTCGTACTCACTTATATCTTTAACCTTTTTTTCACTGCTCTTACCGGTATCCCTGCTGCTTTTTTTGTCACTCCTGGATGTATCTTTATCGATGCTTTTGTTATCGCCCTTGGATGTATCTTTGGCAGTGCTTTTATTTTCGATCCTGCCTGTATTCTTGAGATTGTCCTTCTCTTTATCTTCTGTACTCATGATATCTCCTTTACATGTAGCGTACTTAATCTATCCTCTATATTAACATATGGAAAATAATATAAAAAGAAAGAAAGTATGAAAAAAGTCTGAAATGTCACAAAAGCATTTACTAAAAAAAATATCTATATTATTATAGAAAAGATAAGAAATACAGAAGGGATAAAAATAATGAGCAAAAAAGTAAAAAACTTTCTCCACAAATTCTTCAAGATATTTATCATATTTATGCTGGCTATCCTGGTTATAAATGTGATCGTGTTTGTGGGGCTTTACATCAATCACAGGAGCAAATGTAAGAAGGAGGCAGTCTACATGCACGCTCCCGGTGAGATGGTGAACATAGACGGCAAGAATATACATGTCCTTGAAGGGGGCGACACAGAGGCAGATACAACACTGGTATTTATCCATGACGGACTGGTGTGTGATGATTCCATAGCACTCCAGCCATTATTTGAGGAGCTTGGCGAGTACCATCTTGTTTACGTGGATAAGAGCGGATATGGATTTTCTCCGAGTGCCGATTCGGATAAACATATAGATGCCATGGTTGATGACTACAGAAAAGTGCTTCAGGAAAAGGGCATAGAGGGACCTTATGTGCTTGTTGCATCCGGAACCGGCGGACTTGATGCCGTGTACTGGGCAGATACATATAAAGATGAAGTACAGGCCATAATCGGCATGGATATGAACTATGCAGAGCAGTTTGACAGTACCACCACAGATGAGTATACGGGATTTTTTGATTATCTCATGATACAGTTCACCAAGATCGGCGGAATGAGACTTGCCAAGAGTTCGTTCCCGGACAATTTAGGTAATGTATATTCTGATGTACAGATGAAGACCAGGGATGCCATTATAGCGGAGCGGGGTTATACAAGAGATATGTACTTCGAGAATTATTACACCGTTGACAATGCGGCAGTGGTTAAGGAGTTGGGCATGCCTGAGGATATCCCTATGTATATGCTCATGGCAAATCCATTGCTTGAACCGTATATAAATGACGACGAGACAGCCAAAACCACCTATGAAGAGGTCAAGGCGAAGGACGAAGGCGAAGAGTTCGATTATGTGGCTGCATATTGCAGTGACGCTAAGGAGTTCTACTCACAGTACAGCAATATAACCTGTGAAGAGATGTCCGGACCCGCAAGGCTCTATACCTATGATCCAACAGGAGTGGCAGAGAAGATCTCTGGCTTTATAGAGGAAAATGTAAAATAGAAAATGCGGGAAATATTAAATAAGCATAAAAAACAGAAATATAATGCGTAAATGTAAAATAAGAATAAAAAGTGAAAATGTAGTGTAAGAATGTCTGAGAGTATCCCGTTTTGTGAAACCTGTATCATAAAGCGGGATATTCTTAATTGTGCGTCAATATAGTGAAATTAGAAAAATAGTATAAATAAAAATATGGTCTATTGGTGATATTTTTCTTCCCATTAACGCAAAAATGTACAAAAAAGATAAAAAGATATAAATAAACACTTGCCAAATTAGATAATATGTCCTATAATCAACTTGTGTTGACAAGGAGTATTTGTCAATAATATCATAAGTGGGTCATAGCAGATTGAACATTTCGATGTACAACTGAGAAAATAATCTATGACTATAGGCAGACCGGATTACCGGATGCACACATATTTTAAAGGAGGGTTTTTTTGTGAGAAAAATCAAAAAGGCATTGGCTCTTTCATTAGCACTTGCTATGGGATTATCACTTACAGCATGTGGAAGCAAGGATGAGTCAACAACAGCAGCATCAACAGAGGCAACAACAGAGGCAACAACAGAGGCAGCATCAGAGGACGCTTCATCAGAGGACACATCAGAAGCAGGCGGTTCAGAGGCAGCAGGTTTTGATGTATCAGGTATCAACGATCAGGCTATCTACGTATACTCATGGAATGATGAGTTAGGTAACAGAATTGATACATACTTCAGAACAAAGTACCCAGAGTACTCAGATCTTGTTAAGTATGTAAACCTTAACGTATCAGGTACAGAGTCAGAGTACCCAGCTAAGATCCAGAATGCAGTAGATGATGGAACAGAGTATCCTTCAGTATTCGCTTCAGATGAGTCAGTAATGCTCAGCTACGCTGATAAGGACTTCACAGCTCCTGTATCAGAGGCTGGTATCACAGCTGATATGTACTCAAACGCTTACCAGTACACAGTAGATTTCGCTACAGTTGATGGTAACCTTATGGCTTGTACATGGCAGGCAACACCTGGTGTTCTTCTTTACAACAAGGCTATGGCTGAGGAAGTTCTCGGAACATCAGATCCTGACGAGGTTCAGGCAATGGTTTCAGACTGGGATGGCTTCTTCTCAGTAGCTGAGAAGATCAAGGCAGCTGGTTACTACATGGTTTCAGGACCAGACGAGCTTAAGTACCCACTTCTTGCTAACAAGGATTCAGCATGGGTAGTTGATGGCAAGCTTGTAGTTTCAGATTCAGCTAAGGAAATGCTTGAGCTTTCAAAGAAGATCTACGATGGTGGTTACAGCCAGAATTCAGCACAGTGGTCAACAGAGTGGACAGCTAACATGTCAAACGGCACAACATTCTGCTTCTTCGGTACAACTTGGTTCATGGGTGATACAGTATTCGTAACAGAAGACGTTAAGTATCAGGCATGCCCTGGCCCATGTGGTTACTACTGGGGTGGTTCATACCTCTTCTATGGTAAGGATTGTCCAAACCCATCACTTGCAGGTCTTGTAATCTACACATTAACATGTGATACAGATGCTATGTACGACATGGCAGCTAACGGTGATGAGGGATGCCCTAACAACCAGGCAGCAGTTGAAAAGGCTATCGCTGATGGCGTAGGCGCTAACGACAAGCTTGACGGTCAGAACCTTCTTGCAACATTCAATGAGGGTGCTAAGACTATTGATATGAGCAAGTCAACAAAGTATGATTCACAGATCAACAACAGCTTATCAACAGTATCTACATCATACAACACAGGTGAGTATGGTAGTGTTGATGAGGCAATTGCAGCTCTTAAGGCTGACGTTGCAGCTACACTTACAGATATCACAGTTGAGTAATCAATACAATATCATAAAGTACAGCTTCACAAGCTGAAATTAAGGTTATGCACCGGTCTAGGCCGGTGCATAATTTTAAAAAATCTGAGATATATCGCTGTTAGGCATTTTACAAAAAACATTGATTTTAAGAAAAAAACGGTGGTTTTTGTAAAATGTCTGACGGAGGATACGTGAAAAACATATTTTAAGAAAATTGGGGAAGTGAAAACATGAAAAAGAAGACAGTTGAATATGGAAAGTATGGCTATATGTTCATCGCTCCATTCTTTTTAGTATTCTTGATTTTCCAGTTGTATCCACTGATTTACACATTCTATTTAAGCTTTGTTGAGTACAAGATGACTGGTTCAAAGCTTACAAACAATGGTTTCTGTGGATTCGACAACTATCTTAAGGTGTTGAAGACCAGAGATTACATGGCTGGTAAGGATGTCTGGTTCAATACAATTCCTATGAACACAATTAAGAATACATTGGTTATCTGGATAATTAACTTTATTCCACAGATTTTATTAGCATTACTTTTAGCAGCATGGTTTACAGATACAGTTGTAAAGCTTAAGGGTCAGGGTGCATTCAAGGTTATGATGTTCCTTCCTAATATCATTACAGCTTCATCTATTGCCGTTCTGTTCAACAGTTTGTTTGGTAACCAGGGACCTGTAACCTTGCTGGTACGAAAATTACCGGGACTGAGTGAGTACAGCTTCCTTAACAGCAAGGCCGGAACAATCGGTCTTATAGGCTTCATGCAGTTCTGGATGTGGTATGGAAATACTATGATCGTACTTATAGCTGGTATTCTTGGTATCAGCCCATCACTTTATGAAGCAGCCATGGTTGATGGTGCTAACAGCAGACAGGAATTCTTCAAGATCACACTGCCACTGCTTAAGCCAATTCTTCAGTTCTCATTGGTTACATCAGCAATCGGTGGTCTTCAGATGTATGATATTCCATCATTGTTCAACGTAAACAATGGTATTGGTCAGCCGGGACGTATATCCCATACAGTAACTATGATGATTCGAGAGGTAGCATTCTCACAGAATCCTGACTATGGTTATGCTGGTGCTATTTCTGTAATTCTGTTTATCTGTACTGTAATAATCAGTATGATATTCTTTGTTGCCACTAAGGACAGAGAAGAGAAGCAGAAGCATGCAGTGAAGAAAGCGTAGGAGGTGTATGAGATGTCTAGAGCAACAAATACAATAGGCATAGATGAGAGCTATTCAGCTAAGATCAGAGGCAAGAAGATATTCAGAACAATCATCTGTATTATACTCTGTTTCCTTAGTATCTTCCCATTCTATGTAATGATTGTTAACGCAACATTACCATCTTCAAGAATTCAGCAGGGACTTGCATTTATACCTGGAACAGAATTTATTAAGAACTTCACAGGTATGATGAGCGAGACAAAAGGTGGTGTAAGCCTTTGGAAGGCTATGGGTAACAGTTTGATCATAACTGTTCCGGCAACAATTCTTCAGGTATATTGCGCAACATTAACTGCTTATGGTATTACAGTTTATAATTTCAAGGCAAAGAATATTGCCTGGTCATTCATCATGGCTATCATGATGATTCCTGCACAGGTTTCAATCATTGGTTTCATGGCATTCATGAAGCAGATCGGTCTTTACGGATCATACATAACACTTATTGTTCCTGCTGCAGCAGCACCTTCAACAGTTTACTTCATGAAGCAGTACATGCAGGGCGCACTTTCAGTTGAGATCATTGAGGCTGCCAGAATCGATGGTTCAGGCGAGTTCTCAACATTCAACAGAATTGCATTACCACTTATGAAGCCGGCTATGGCTACGCAGGCTATATTCGCATTCATCGCTTCATGGAACAACCTGTATACACCTACAATGATGATCACAAAGATTAAGAAGTATACACTTCCTATGTTCGTACAGGGACTTAAGTCAGATGCTATCAGAGTAAATTATGGTTATGTATACGTAGGACTTACTCTTACAGTATTACCACTTCTGATCGTATACTTCATACTTTCAAAGTACATCATCGCCGGTGTTGCACTTGGTGGTGTAAAGGAGTAATTGCATATTAGATACATATGAATGTAGATTTGTATGGATATAATAAATAAGACAGCGGAGAGTTTACTCTCCGCTGTTTTGTTTACTTATATAGTGAAAAAACTGTGAAATTCCTTGACGATTAGACCATATTAAACTAGAATTAAGAAGCTGAATGTAAACTTTGGGTGGATATCTTTGGGTGGATATTATCATTTGCGGAGCTTGTATTTGGTATTATATGTATCAGGAAGGAATAAGGAAATGATAAAAAGAGGATTAAAGAAGCTTCTGACAGTTGCTGCGGTTGCTTCTATGACAATAGGCCTTGTGGGATGTGGTTCAGGTGACAAGAAGATCACCAAGTATTACAGTGCAGACGAAGCACAGAAAACAAAGGCGTTAGTCATTGGAGATTACGATATCAACATGGATGAGATGGCATTATATGCCATGCAGGAGGCCATTACATATGGTGTCACATCATCGGCACTGACAGATGACAGTACCATAGAGACCAACAAGAGCTATGCACTTTCTCTGTTAAGACAGAATAAGATAATCTACAATGTAGCTAAGAACAATAATGTTGAGTTAGATGACAGCGACAAGGATTATATTAATAAAAATATAGAGTCCTTCAGGGGTAAGATAAGCCAGGAAGTACTGGATGCCTATGGAATTACCGATGATACAATACAGAGAGTATTTGAGGAGCAGGCCATGGCTTCCAAGTTCCAGAATGATATAAAGAATGAAATGGGTTCAAAGATCCAGGCTGATCTTGAAGAGCAGTATAAAGATGCGGTTTTCACAGATTATTATTATATGCTGTTCCCTACTGTAGAGATAGACAGCGGATCACCTAAGAAGGATTCAGATGGCAATTATGTATATGTGTCAGATGACAAGAAGGCTGAGGTTAAGAGCAATGCAGAAGCAGCCATGAAGGAGATTCAGGGTGGAGCATCATATGAGACTGTTGCAGATAAGTATGGTGTTACAGACTACTCAAGAGATGATACTGGTTATACCGATGGCTATGGTGATGACGAGATCAACAAGATTATGAACAATCTTAAGACCGGTGAATGTGCAGGTCCTATAGAGGATACTCTCGGATATGCTGTCATCGTTATGGTGAATGACAATGATGAAGACCTTAAGTCGAACTTCATATCATATTCAGCACAGAGTACAGAATCTGATCAGTTTAAGACATTGCAGAACCAGTGGCTTGCCACTATACCTGTTGATGAAGAAAACGATCTTCAGGGAACTGTGTGGGCTGACTTTGATTTCAAGGGCCTGGTAAAAAATCTTGAGAATTGTGGTGCTATTACAGCCGACTAAGACGGATTTGCAACAATAAAATAGTGGATAGAATTTTTCTGCGGATAACATACATAGTGAATGTAGACCTCTTCGGTGTGTGTTGCCGCAGTTTTTGTTATTATTGTAATGATGTCTGCGACATCGTTACGCTGCAGCAAGGAGGATAGTGTCGAAATTAAAACACAAAAAATTTTAAAAAATAAAAAGGATTATGAAAAAAAACAGAGAATAATAAAAATGTAGGCAAAAAATATGCGGTATTGTGCTAAATGGTACATAAAAAGAGCGGTATGCCATAATTTTATGTGCTGTGCCAATGAGTAATATGGCTGTGTGAATTGTGCCAATAAGGAGAATAAAGAGGTTGTTATGACATTTCGTGAAGAACAGGAAATGAGAGAACATAAAATGCTGTCAGAGTATGCAGCATTCAGTGATCAGTCACAGGGACGTGACGTGTATGAGGAACCGTGTGATATAAGGACCATATATCAGAGGGACAGGGATCGTATACTTCATTGCAAGTCCTTCAGGAGATTGAAGCATAAGACCCAGGTATTTCTTACACCGGATGATGATCATTACAGGACAAGACTTACCCATACTCTTGAGGTAGCACAGATTGCAAGGACCATAGCCAGAACCCTTAATCTGAATGAAGATTTGACAGAGGCTATTGCACTGGGACATGATCTGGGACATACGCCATTTGGACATGCAGGGGAGAGAACCCTCACCAGGTGCAGCGGCAGGCCATTTAATCATAATGAGCAGAGTGTCAGGATCGTTGAGAAGCTTGAGAACAAAGGACAGGGACTGAATCTTTCCGTGGAGGTAAGGGATGGCATACTTAATCATAAGACTTCCCTTATGCCTAAGACCCTGGAGGGACAGGTTGTCCGCATATCAGATAAGATCGCCTATGTCAATCACGATATTGATGACGCCATAAGAGGAAATATATTGAAGGAGTCGGATCTTCCTGAGAATGTTACAGATATTCTGGGACATACCACCAGGGACAGACTTAACTGCCTTATACATGACGCCATAAACAACAGCCGTGATAAGGAGATCGTATCACTTTCGCCTAAGATCAGTGAGGCACTTGGGGATTTAAGACAGTATATGTTCAAATATCTGTATACCAATCCGATAGCCAAGTGTGAGGAGAAGAAGGCAGATATGATGTTAGAGCTTCTGTATAATTATTATATGGAGGATGTCAGCAGGCTCACCAATGAGTGTGTTGAGATGATATTTAGAGGAGAAGATCAGAGAACTGTGGTGTGTGATTATATTTCGGGAATGACGGATAATTATGCAACGCAGCAGTTTAAAGAAATATATGTTCCAAAATCCTGGAAGGGAGGAGCGTAATGTTTTATTCACAGGACTTCATCGAGGAGGTCCGGTCAAGAAATGATATAGTTGATGTTATAGGAAGCTATGTAAGCCTTAAAAAGCAGGGAAGCCAGTATAAGGCATGCTGCCCGTTCCATCATGAGAAGACTCCGTCCTTTGGAGTGTCCAGGGACAAGCAGTTGTACCACTGCTTCGGATGTGGAGTAGGCGGCAATGTATTTACATTTGTCATGGAATATGAGAACTTAGGCTTCTCGGAGGCCATACAGCTTCTTGCCGAGAGAGTGGGCATGCAGGTTCCTAAGATGGAGGGAAGCGAAGAGGACAGAAAACGTGAGCACTATAAGGTTCTTCTTAAGGAAATGAACAAGAATGCGGCAGCGTACTTTCATTATATAATGAAGAACAGTGAGCATGGTAAGAAAGCCTATGATTACTTCCGCGGAAGAGGACTTACAGATGAGACCATCCAGAAATTTGGATTGGGCTATGCGGATATCTACAGGGATGACCTGTACAGGTATCTTAAGAAAAAGGGCTACAACGACGGAGAACTTAAGGACTCCGGACTTGTGGAGATAGATGAGAAGAATGGCGGTACGGACAAGTTCTGGAACAGAGCCATGATCCCTATACTTGATATAAATGGCAAGGTTATCGGCTTTGGAGGAAGAGTACTGGGTGATGGAAAGCCTAAGTATATAAACACCAAGGATACCCAGGTATTTGACAAGAGCCATACATTATTTGCCATGAATATAGCAAAGCGGAGCAGAAAGGGATATATAATCTGCTGCGAGGGATATATGGATGTAATATCCATGCACCAGGCGGGATTTGACAATGCGGTGGCGTCCCTCGGTACTGCATTTACACCGGGACATGCCAACATATTGAAGCGGTATGCCAAGGAGATATATCTGGCGTACGACAGTGATGGGGCAGGAGTTACGGCAACCCTCAGAAATCTTGCCATACTGAGACAATTTGATGTGCCTGTAAGAGTTATAAATATGAAACCTTACAAGGACCCGGACGAGCTTATCCAGGCTCTTGGCACCGAGGGCTTCCAGGAAAGAATAAATAACTCTGAAAGTGGCATAATGTTTGAAGTAAGAATACTGTCGGAGCGTTATGACATGAACGATCCGGAGCAGAAGACCAAATTCCAGAATGAGGTGGCGAAGAGACTTGCCGCCATTGAACAGAAGCTGGAGCGGGACAATTATGTGGACGCAGTTGCGAGAAAATACATGATCGACCGGGAGGCACTGGCGTCTGTGGTGACGGAGTATGGTCTGAAGGGAATGGCTGTTTCCGGGGTTGACGCCGGAGGCGGTACGGAGATCGCTTCAAATAGAAGCAGTGATGAAGACAGAGCTGTTACGGAGATGAAGAAGCGACGTAAGGAAGGTCTTACCTCCAAGCTGCTGCTGTCCTGGCTGGTCAATAAGCCTGAACTGTTCGACAGGTTAAACGGCATTATTGATGAACATTGCTTCGAAGAGGGCATATACAGAAATGTGGCAGCACACCTGTACAAGCAGTACAGGGAGACCGGAAGCGTCAAGCCGGCGGTCATAGTGGACACATTTTCAGAGATAGAAGAACAACGTCTTGTGGCTGAGATGATGCAGACCGATATAAGGATAGACATGACTGAGGAGGAAGCCTCAAGAGCCCTGACGGATGTGGTGAAGAAAGTAAAGTTATCAAGTATAGAAGCAGACAGGGAGGCGGCTATAGCTGCAAATGATATGAAGAGGCTGCAGGAACTTATACTTGAACAAAATAAAATATCAAAGCTTAAGATCAGTATCTGATCATTGGCTTAACAAGTGGACGGAAGCTCAGTAAATGGGCTGATGTCGTATAAACAGGAGGAGTAATAAAATGGAATCAAAAGAAAACAAGGATGCTATTGAAGAGAAATTTCAGGCGAAGCTTCAGGGACTTCTGGAGATGGCGAAGAAGAAAAAGATGGTGATCGAGGATACTGAGATCATCAATTACTTCAATGACGCAAAGGAAATAGAGCTTAATCTTGAGAGGATGGAGCAGATATTTGCTTTCCTTGAGGGAAATAACGTAGATATACTTACCATTACAGATGATGATGGTGATGATGAGATCCTTATAAATGATGATATTGAGGAAGATGTTGAGAAGATAGATATATCAGTACCTGATGGTATCAGCATTGAAGATCCTGTAAGGATGTACCTTAAGGAGATCGGTAAGGTGCCTCTTTTAAGTGCAGAGGAAGAAATCGAGCTTGCCAAGAGAATGGAAGAGGGCGATGAGCGTGCAAAGCAGAAGCTTGCAGAGGCTAACCTTCGTCTTGTTGTAAGTATCGCCAAGAGATATGTAGGCCGTGGTATGTTATTCCTTGACCTTATCCAGGAGGGAAATCTTGGACTTATAAAGGCAGTTGAGAAGTTTGATTACAGAAAGGGATATAAGTTCTCCACATATGCAACATGGTGGATCCGTCAGGCAATAACAAGAGCTATTGCAGACCAGGCAAGAACTATCCGTATCCCTGTCCATATGGTAGAGACCATCAATAAGCTCATAAGAGTACAGAGACAGCTTCTTCAGGAGCTGGGCAGAGAGCCACAGCCTGAGGAGATCGCCAAGGAGATGGATATACCTGTTGAGAGAGTAAGAGAGATCCTTAAGATATCCCAGGAGCCTGTATCCCTTGAGACCCCTATCGGTGAGGAGGAGGACAGCCATCTTGGTGATTTCATCCAGGACGACAACGTACCTGTACCTGCAGAGGCTGCTGCATTCCAGCTTTTAAAGGAGCAGCTTGTTGAAGTTCTCGATACTCTTACAGAGAGAGAGAAGAAGGTACTTACCCTTAGATTTGGGCTTGAGGACGGACGTGCCAGAACTCTTGAAGAGGTAGGTAAGGAGTTCAAGGTAACCCGTGAGCGTATCAGACAGATCGAGGCAAAGGCACTGAGAAAGCTCAGACATCCAAGCAGAAGCAGAAAGCTCAGAGATTACATTTACTAAGATAGGACATATAGTAGATTTTAAAACATGGAAAATATAATTGTTTCTGATAGAATGAAGGCAGTTGCGGACATGGTGAACACAGGAAGCAGGGTGTGCGACATAGGCTGTGACCATGCCTTCGTTTCTATTTATCTGATAAAAAATAATACTGCAACATCGGTGATAGCTTCTGATGTAAGAAAGGGCCCCGTGGAGATAGCCGCCAGAAATGTAAAAGCCTATGGTCTTAAGGACAGGATACAGGTAAGGATGGCTGATGGTCTTTCAGGGATCGCACCGGGAGAAGCAGACACTGCCATCATAGCAGGTATGGGTGGAATGTTGATGATCAAGATACTGGAACAGGGACATGCTGTGGTGAATAGTCTAAAACAGGCTGTGCTCCAGCCCCAGTCTGATGTGCCAAGGGTGAGACATTACATTCATGACATAGGCGGACATATAGTCAGGGAGAAGATGATCCTTGAGGATGGCAAATACTACAACATAATAGATGTTGACCTGACCTGTGACCGTCCGGAGAGCTATGACAGGGAAATATATTATACATATGGGAAGCTCCTTATTGAGGGGCAGGACGATATCTTTCCGGATTACATGAGATATCTGAAGAAGCAGAAGGAAACTATCCTTGAAGCACTGGCTTTGAAGAATACGGATAAGAGCCTTGAGAGAAGCAGGCAGGTTACGGAAGAGTTACGTGAAATTGAAGAGATTGAGAAAAAACTTAAAAGCTTCTGGTAATGAAAATGGGAAAGACTGAACCGGTATGTGATGTATTGGGCGTTGATGATTGAAATGAAATTTTGAAAACCGACATGAGGTGATGGTTCTGATGTGTGAGAATAATGTGGGTTCCCTTAAGGCAACCGCCAGGGAATGGGCAAAAAAAGTAAATATTGATTCTGTGGAGAAGTTAAATGCCGTGGTGAAGAGCGGGCGTTTTACTGAGCTTGTACTTATATGTGAGGCTATGCAGCAAAATTCCATATACGAGATAGCCAAGCGGATAGTATCTGAGAACAGGAAGCTGGTACTGATAGCAGGACCAAGTTCTGCAGGCAAGACTACATTTTCCCAGAGATTAGGAATACAGCTTCGGGCGATGGGGCAGACCCCGCACCCGATAGCGGCAGATAATTACTTCGTGAACAGGGAGAATAACCCTAAGGATGAAAATGGAAACTATGACTTTGAGTGCATAGAGGCAGTGGATCTGGAGAAGCTTAACAACGATATGCTGGCTCTATTAAGGGGAGAAACTGTGGAGATACCTAACTTCAACTTCAAGCTTGGAGTGAGGGAGTACACTGGAGATTTTCTGTCTATAACTGAAAATGACGTGGTGATAATGGAGGGGATACATGCCCTTAATCCCCAGATGACCTTTAAGCTTGATCAGAGCGACATGTTCAAGATCTACATAAGCCCCCTTAACCAGCTTTATATTGATGGGGAAAATAAGGTCTCAACCATGGACGGACGTCTCATACGAAGGATCGTGAGGGATAACAGACTCAGGGGAAATGACGCTGCCAGTACCATCTCCATGTGGAAGAAGGTAAGGGAGGGCGAAGAGAAACATATCTTCCCTTATGAAAATCAGGCGAATGTAATGTTTAACTCAGGACTGTTGTATGAATACTCAGTACTTAAGCCATTTGCAATGCCACTTATATATGAACTTAAAGACAATGAAAAATATGCAGAGGCTGCAGGAAGACTTATAAAGCTCATGGATCTTTTCGAGGAAGCACCTTTAGACATGGTGCCATGCAATTCCATAGTGAGAGAATTTGCCGGCGGCGGATGCTTCAGGGTTTAAAATAATATGAGTTGGACTATAAGCCGGGTTATGTCGTGAGTGATCATCTATCTAGCCTCCGTGTTGCCACGGAGTTCAAGCGACCTACCCGAAACACAGCGGGCCGCTGTATTGTTTCAATTCGGTCTTGCTTCGAGTGGGGTTTACAGAGCCTGTTCTGTTACCAGAACAGCGGTGAGCTCTTACCTCGCCTTTCCACCCTTACTTCCCAAAAGGAAGCGGTTTATTTCTGTTGCACTGGCCTGGGAGTTGCCTCCACCGGACGTTATCCGGCACTCTGCCCTGTGAAGCCCGGACTTTCCTCACCTGCATCCTTTCGTTTATGCAGCCGCGATCACTTGTCCAACTCACATCAATACTTATACCAAAATAAAGAATGAAAGTAAAGTCGAAATTTAAAAAATAAATGTAGTATTAAAAACCACATTACATAGTTTAAAAAATGATTGATATGCCGTCACCGCCGTGTTATAATGGGCACATAAAGACAGGAGAATACATAAACGTATCATATCCTGTAAATGTACGGAATGGAGGCAGTGATAGCATGGAAGACAATCATCTTTTAAACAAAGACTATATAAAGATAAAGAACATGAATATTGTAAGCTATGGCGGCAACCAGACCTGGCTTGAAAGAAAGCATTTGTCCAATTACGGCTGCGGTATCGTGGCCATGGCGGATCTTAGTATATATCTGGCGGAACAAAATCCTAACATGATGACCGACGCCATAAGAAAGATAAGCAAGCCTAAGGGATGTTATAACAAGAATGACTACCTGGCATATGTGGAGCTTTTCTATAAGAGGTATGTGCATTTTACCATGCCTACAGGAATCACAGGCGTGGGTATCCAGAATGTCATGAACGTATATTTTATGCTTCATGATATAGGACTTAAGGCAACCTGGAAGGTATTCCTGTCAAGCACCGAGATGATGAAAGAGATCAGACATCTCATCAGAAAGAACAAGCCGGTTATCCTGTCCATAGGACCTAACAGTCCGAATGTATGGGGCAAGGAGGGTGTCAGGTTCTACCTCAACAAGGACGGCAAGATGGTGCAGTCCGTCAAGAACAATGTTAAGAGCCATTACGTGGTTGTCACCGGAGTGGAGACCATTGGCAGGGTTGAGTACCTTGTGGTATCCTCCTGGGGCAAGAAATATTATATAAATTACAAGGAGTACAGGGAGTACATCAAGAAGCATGGCAGCTCCCTTACAAGCAGTATTCTTTATATAAAGGGTCTTATTTAGAAAGTAAATAAAACAGGCAAAAAAAGTGTTGTATAATCAGCGTGTGAATGTTGAGACAGCACTTTTTTTATGTTAAAATTAGAGGAGGCACCCCATGCATTGAAAATGCATATTAAAATGTGCCGACGAAATGCCGCCGAACGAATGTGAGGGGGCAATACAGAAGAGGAGGCACTCATGCATTGAAAATGCATATTAAAATGTGCCGACGAAATGCCGCCGAACGAATGTGAGGGGGCAATACAGAAGAGGAGGCATCCCATGCATTGAAAATGCATATTAAAATGTGCCGACGAAATGCCGCCGAATGAAATGAGGGGGCAATACTTAAGAGGAGGACAGGTTATGGAGACAGCACAGTGTATCAAGGAAAGAAGAAGCGTAAGAAAATTTACTGATGAGAAGGTTCCACAGGAGGTCGTCAAGGAAATCGTAGAGCTTGCAAGCTACGCACCATCATGGAAGAATTCCCAGACTGTACGTTATATGCTGGTTGAGGATAGAGCCATCATAGATAAGATCGCAGCAGAGGCAGTTATGGGTTTTGCATTTAATGAGAAGACTCTTTCAAGATGTGGACAGTTAATGCTTATCCTTCAGAAAAACGGTATCTGCGGATATGAGAAGGACGGAAGCTTCTCAACTTCAAAGGAAGAGAATTGGGAGATGTTCGACGCAGGTATTGCAACCCAGACATTCTGTCTTGCAGCCCATGACAAGGGTGTCGGAACAGTAATACTTGGTATATTTGATGACAAGAAGGTAGCAGATATTGTCGGAATACCTGAGGGACAGACAGTCGCTGCACTTGTTCCTATGGGATATCCTGCATTTGCACCGGATATGCCGGGAAGAAAGTCGGTTGATGATCTTTTAAATTTTAAATAATTGAACGTGAGAGTTGTGTTGTATAAAAGTTTGATCATGGAGACTTGATCATGGAAGTTCGATCATAGCAGTTTGTAACATGATAGCTTAGGTTATGGTAAAAGCGTTGTTTTGTAATGTTTTTCATCGTAGTAAGCCCCGAGAGGGATTAATATTGAAAGGAAAATATGTCGGCACCCGAAAGGGCTGTGCGATATGGGGTACAAAAAATGTTTTACACTAAGGCAGATATGCTTAGATTTCTGAGCGACAAGGTAACATTGTCAAGAATTGAACACATTATGACACTTTCGGGAAATGAATATTACAAAGACATGGACAAGGCTGCCGGTGAAGTATATAAGGAGTTCGCCGGTGGCCTTGTTGTGGTACGAAGCTCTTCCATCATGGAGGATGGAGAGAAAAGCTCCAATGCAGGACATTTTGAGAGTGTTCTTAATGTGGATTCCTCAGATCCCGACAGTGTAAAGACTGCCATAGAGACGGTATTTGCCTCTTATGACAGCAATGTAAATGATGAAGTGGTATTGATACAGAATCAGGTAAAGGACGCAGTCATAAGTGGCGTATTGTTCACAAGGGACATAAAGGGGAACAGACCCTACTATGTCATAAATTATGATGACAAGTCTACAGATACGGTTACTGCCGGACTTGGAGGCAGGATATTATATGTATGGCATGAGTGCGAGAGCACAAGACTCAAGGCTCCCTTTGACAGTCTGCTTGCTGCCGCAAGGGAGATAGAGGATATACTTCCGGATTATCCCCTTGATATAGAGTGGGCTGTTGACTCAAAGGGTGAGGTCATTATATTCCAGACAAGACCGCTGGCGGCAGCTATTAATGGCGGGGCGGGGAAGCTTTCGGATGACGAGTGGAAGCAGGCAATAGCCGGAGCACAGGAACATTATGAGAAGGTCTGTGACCAGCTTGGAGAACCAGCCGGAACCCTGCTTTCGGATATGGCGTTCTGGAATCCGGCGGAGATGATCGGAACTGATCCCCATCCCCTTGATTACTCACTGTACAGGGAGATAATCACAAAGCATGCATTTAACCAGGGACTTAACTATATAGGATACCGGGAGGTTGATGGTGAGCTGATGTATAAGATCGGCAACAAGCCTTACATTTCCCTGAAGCAGTCCTTTCTGTGCCTGACTCCCGATGATCTGGAGAACAAGCTTGTAAGAAAGCTTATGAAGTACTACAATAAGAGGCTTCTGGCAGACAGGACTGCCCATGACAAGATAGAGTTCGAGATAGTATTTTCAAATTACGATTTCACTACAGAAGAGAAGCTGGCAGCCTTAAGAGATGAGGGCTTCACCGAGGAAGAGATAGATGATATCAGGGACGCCCTGTTTAACCTGACAAATAACGCCATTTGCAATTTTAAATTAAACAGGATGAAGGATCTCAGGGCGTTAAACGGTCTCCGGGTTCACAGGGAGAACACCAGGAATAACTGGATCATGAGTGAGAGAACATGTCATACTTCCATAGGCTATTTCGTTGAGCTTATTGAGAGTATCAAGCAGTACGGCACTCCGAAGTTCGCAAGACAGGCAAGGCTGGCATTTATCTCAAAGGCACTTTGCAGGTCATTTGTGTCGGCGGAATACTTTACCTCAAGTGAGATCGATGACTTCATGATGTCCATATACACTGTGGCAGCAGAGTATGACGCGGACTTCCAGGATCTGGTGGACGGGCGAATAACCAGAGTGGAATTTGACGAGAAGTATGGACATCTGCGTTCCGGAACATATGATATAACATGCGATACCTACGAGAAGCGGGAATTCGACATGAACAAGGGAAGTGCAAATGCCAGAAAGCAGAGACAGCGTCTTGAGACCCTCAAGCACAATCCGCTTAATGTGCTTACCATCATAGACGCCCTTGACAAGCTGGGCTTTTATGTGGACGCTACGGAATTTGTGGAGTTCCTTAAGGAGTCTATGGAAGAGAGGGAGTACTTTAAGTTTGAATTTACCAAGTCCTTAAGCCTTGCCCTTGATATTCTGGCAGACCTGGGAGAACATCTGGGACTTACCAGAGAGGAAATGTCTTACCTGACCTTCAACGATATTGTGAAATGTGCAAATATTCCGGAGGAGGACATTGCCGCTTCCTTCAAGGCTGATATAGATAAGAACAGAAGTGAGTACAGAACCTATTCCGAGCTGGTGCTTCCTGACGTTATAGCAGATAAGTCTGAGCTTGATGTGGTTCATATCGTCCAGGCAAGACCGAACTTCATCACCTCTGATGTGGTCATGGGAGATGTGGTGTGCCTTGAGGATGACGATACCCAGGATGTTGCCGGGAAGATCGTGGTGATCCAGAAAGCCGATCCGGGCTTTGACTGGATATTTGCCAAGGGGATAAAGGGCTTCATAACCAAGTACGGCGGCGTGGCGTCCCATATGGCAATAAGATGTGCGGAGTTTAACATACCTGCGGCAATAGGCTGCGGTGATGTGATATATAACAGAGTATGCAGTCAGGACAGGATAATTCTTGATTGCAGAAAAGGAAAGATAGAGATGGTGGACTGATACCCGCGGTTGAATGGGTAAATGTTCAAAATGACGGAGGACTTGATCATGCTTCATGGACTTATAACTCAGAGGGAGGGTCAGAACATGTATGGTAAGACCACAGATGTTCTTGAGGCCGCCTATACAGAATTTTATGAGAGCCTTGGAATCAGGCTGCACCCCGTATCTAATTTTACAAAGGATATTGAGGCAATATTTGACGAGCAGTTTGATGTGCTTATTGTTACGGGGGGAGGAACGCTCCATCCGAGACACTATGTGGAGCCTCATAATGCCAAGCTTCAGCCCCACAGGGACGCGGTGGAGGAGAAGCTTATAATGTACTGCGTGAAAAATGAGATCCCTATAATCGGTGTATGCCGTGGTATGCAGCATATAAATGCCCTGTTCGGAGGAAAAATCTCATACTCGGCACCTTTTAAGGTTCCGAGACCGAGAGGTGTGGATCACTATGTGCGTATCGTCAATTCAGACATGCGTATCAAGATCAATAATTTCCATAGTGATTGTGTTTATCTTGAAAATTTGTCCACCATGTTTTATCCTATAGTGGTGGATGAGGAAAATGGTTCGGTGGAGGCGTTTGTATCTCCGACCATGAGCATACTGGCATTCCAGTGGCATCCAGAAAGATATTTTGAAACGGAAGAGGGCAGGCTTTTCTCAAGACATCTGATACAGGATTTCCTTGGGCTTCCAAGGGATGATAAAAAGCCTGACATAGATTAAGGTAATGAAGACATTTGAAGAAATAAGAAGATCATTAAGAAATGATGGCATGATCGAGGCACTTGGTATAGAATATATGGAAGTGGCTGACGGTCATGCCGTGGGAAGATTAAAGACAGAGGCCAAGACTCTCAATCCTTACGGAGGAGTCCATGGCGGCTGTCTGTTTGCATTGGCAGATACCATTGCCGGTGCGGCAGCCATGACCAGGGGAAAATATGTAACAACCGTAAGTGCGTCAGTTGAATACCTGAGCCCGGCGGTGAACACAGAATACATATGGGCATATGCCACCGAGGTTAAGAACGGCGGCACTATATCGGTTTATGACGTAATGATAAAGAATGACAGAGGCGACAATCTCACCAAGGTTACGCTCAGCTATTTCAAGCTCAGTGCCATAGAGTAGATATTGTCCCCATTATAAGGGAAAGCCCGGGGCAAATGGAGGGCGGCACCCATAGAGAGGATCTATAAGCAGCAACAGATCAAGGAGTAGTACTAAAATGGAAAAAAACAGATCAAACAATACAGGGATACACAGCGGAAGTGCAGGGGCAAGAAGACCTGTGAACAACACAGGAAATGCAAATGCCAGACCTGCGAATAATGCAGGAAATACAAATGCCAGACCTGCAAATAATGCAGGAAATACAAATGCCAGACCTGTGAATAACATAGGCAATACAGGAGCCAGACCTGTGAACAATACAGGAAATGCAAGTGCCAAGCCGATGAATACGAAGGCGGGAGCAGGAAAGAAAGGCAACACCACTGGAGTGGTGAGAACCACCACACCAAGAAAGGCAAGACAGATCGTTAAGGATCAGGGCATGGAAAAGGGCAAGGCAAAGCGTCTCTTAGACAGGCTTGAGGACATGGTAAATGAAGGCCAGACATCTCCATTTTCAAATGAGAAGGTAACGGTAAATAAGGTGGATGTGTTAGAGATAATCGAGGATCTCAGAAAGACTATAGATATAGAGTTAAAGCACTATCATGAGGTTACGGATAAGAGCGGCAGGATCATAAAGGACGCCAAGAAGGACGCGGAGGAGATCATCGTTGAGGCAGAGCAGTCTGCGTCAAGAATAAGGATGAGCAAGCCAAATCCTATCGCACTCCAGAGAGAGGTGCGAAATCTTCCGAAGCAGGATAAGATGGCTCTCCGTACTGCAAATGAGATCTATGCCTCAGCCATAATCTACACAAATGAAATGCTCATGGAGATCAACGAGACAGTCCGCAATGCATACAATATGATAAGCACAGAAACAGACAGGGTCCTTGACTCACTGAGACAGAAGTCCGAGGTTATCGAGAAGGATAAGAACGAGCTTATGGAAGGCCTCATGGACATGAAGAAGCAGGAGAGATATGCGGATATCCTTGATATCAGCCAGCTCCTTGCAAATGAGCTTTACTACGAAAAGAACAAGATCAAGGAAGCGGAGAAGAGAGAGCCTGTTGACGATTCAGAGATGGTTCAGTGGGAGTTCGACTTTGACGAGAGAGCAGAAAATCCTATAAGGGTCAAGGCTTCAAGGGAGCCTGTAAGGATACCGGTAAGTGAAGAGGACAAACAGGAAGACAGCACTGTGGTTGATTCCGCATTCCAGGTTGCAAATGAGATCTTAAGAGAAAAGAATAAAAAGGGCAGAGCTGCCATAAGTATGGATAGGACACCTGTGAAATTACAGGAGGAGATCACTGACGAGGCTGTTGAGAATATGCCTTTAAAGGCAAGGAAGAGACAGAAGCCTGAGGTAAGGATCAGCGGCGGTGATGTCAGCGGTGATTTTGACGGTCCATTTGATGACGGAGTTGTTGGATAGGTGGCTTAAGGTTTGCCGGGAAACACTTTACGACATTTTAAAGGGGAAATATGTGCACTATAAGTGCAAATCGCAAGAATTGCGTTGCCTGAAATCACGGGGTATAGTATAATGTGGATGTGTCGGAAAAACGACGCGGAAATTATTAACTATATATTGTAAGGGTAACATATCAGTTATTTGCAGAGAGCAAAAATAAATAAGGCTGATATCCAGTAGGAGGTATAACATGGGAATTTTAAAGAGATTTAAGGACATTATGGCATCTAATATCAATGCATTACTCGATAAGGCAGAGGATCCTGAGAAGATGATCGATCAGTACCTGAGAGATATCCAGGAGGACTTAAGAAAGGTTAAGTCAGAGACAGCTACAGTAATGGCTGAGGAGCAGAGATGTAAGAGACAGTTAGATGAGTGTGACGCAGAGATCGCTAAAATGCAGAATTATGCTGAGAAGGCACTTCTTGCAGGAAACGAAGCAGACGCTATGAAGTTCCTTGAGAAGAAGAACCAGCTCATCCAGAAGCAGGTTCCATTACAGCAGGCATATGACGCTGCAGCAGCTAATTCGGCTAAGATGAAGCAGCTTCACGACAAGCTCACAAAGGATGTTCAGGATCTTAACAATAGAAGAGACGCTATCAAGGCTAAGGTACAGGTTGCCAAGACCCAGGAGAAGATGAACAAGATGGTTGGAAATATCGGCGATTCATCAGCCTCACTGGCTGCCTTCGACAGAATGGAAGCAAAGGCTGACTCAATGCTTGATAAGGCAAATGCCATGAGCGAGCTTAACTCAATGGGCGGAGATTCAATAGACGATCTTGCAAGCAAGTATGATGAGGCTCCAACAGCAGCAGTTTCAGATGAACTTGCAGCCCTTAAGGCTAAGATGGGATTGTCATAAGGCTATAAGTCCCAGTCACAATGATTGTGTCAGGTTTTATATGAAAACTTGACATGCCGCCGAATGAAATGAGGGGGCAATACTTAAGAATGCAAATTTTAAATGGGCTGATGTTCAATTTAGGAGGATTACAAATGGGTTTATTTTCAAATCAGTTTGCCAATGTAGTAGAATGGGAAGAGTACAGAGATGACGTCCTTTTCTGGAAATGGTCTAACAAGGAAATAAAGAAAGATTCAAAGCTTATAATCAAGCCCGGTCAGGACGCGATATTCCTGTACAACGGAGCTGTTGAAGGTATATTCACTGAATCAGGCAGCTATACAATAGAGTCACAGATTATACCGTTCCTGTCCACACTTAAGGGATTTAAGTTTGGATTTAATTCTGGAATGAGAGCCGAGGTATTATTTGTAAATACCAAAGAGTTCACATGTAACTGGGGAACCAGTTCACCGATCAGACTCCAGGCACAGGGACTTCCGGGAGGACTTCCTGTAAGATCAAACGGTAAGTACTCATTCAAGATCGATGATTACAATGTTCTTATTGAGAAGGTTGCCGGAGTTAAGAAGCAGTATCTTGTAGAGGATGTAAGAGGACGTATAAAGGGAATACTTGACGGACTTCTTATGAAGTGGATCAGCAAGGTTGGCGGCGATGTGTTCAACCTTATGGCACAGTCCACAGAGATCGCCAAGGGAATAAAGGAAGACCTGGATATGGAGCTTCGTTCTATAGGCCTTGCCATGACAGATTTCCAGATCAGCGAATTTACATATCCTGAGAATATCACAAAGCGTGCCGATCAGGCAGCAGAGTACACAATGCTTGGTGATATGGGAAGATTTCAGCAGGTTAAGATGGTTGACGCCATGACAGCACCTGGCGGGGGCAATACATCAATGGGCAACATGGCAAATAACATGGCCGGCTCAATGATGGGTATGCAGATGGGCATGATGATGGCTAACCAGATGGTAAATGGAGTGAACAACATGAACAATGCCGGGGGTAATGCGGTCGCAGGCAACGGAACAGCACCTAAGTTCTGTCCTAACTGCGGAGCAGCAACAAATGGAGCAAAGTTCTGTTCTAATTGTGGAAACAAGCTTGTATAAGATCATCTGATCCTATATAAACAGAGACAGGCAGGGAGTTCATATTCCACATAAATTTTAAGAAATTCAAAATATACAGAACATATGTTTTACAAAGCTGAGCCGTTGTGGTATCATATCCACAACGGCTTTTTAAATGATATTGAAGGAATCCTTATATGATCGCAATATTAATGGATACCATCAGGATAACTTCAGTTCCGATTTTTTATGATTTCTAGGAGAAAATAATGGCAGGATTAAATGACATGCAGGATATTGCCTGCAGGCATGTAGACGGACCACTTCTGATCTTGGCAGGTGCAGGTTCAGGTAAGACGAGAGTTCTGACTCACAGAGTTGCAAGACTCATTTCAGAAGAGGGAGTAAGACCATATAATATATTAGCAATAACATTTACCAATAAAGCAGCAAGAGAAATGCGGGAACGAGTAAATGACATAGTGGGATACGGAGCAGAACAGGTATGGGTTAGCACCTTCCATTCCATGTGCGTAAGGATACTCAGGAGATATGCCGACAGGATCGGCTATACCAATGAATTTGCAATTTATGATACAGACGACGAGAAGCGTGTCATAAAGGACATCATGAAGCAGTTTCAGATAGATCCAAAGAGATATCCGGAGAAAATGTTCATGGCGAAGATATCCGACGCCAAGGAGAAATACCTGAGCCCTGACGAGTTCGAAAGCGAGCACGCAACGGAATTTGTCATGCGTAAGGTGGCAGACGTATACAGGGAATATCAGTCAAGACTTAAGAGATATAATGCCATGGATTTTGATGACCTGATCTTCAAGACCATTGAATTGTTTGAGCATAATCCCGATGTGCTGTTTAATTACCAGGAGCGTTTTAAGTACATAATGGTGGACGAGTATCAGGACACCAACCACACCCAGTTTCTGCTGGTGAAGCTTCTGGCAGCCAAGTATAAGAACCTCTGTGTAGTGGGTGATGATGACCAGTCCATATACAAGTTCAGAGGGGCAAATATTACCAACATCCTGAACTTTGAGAATGAGTACCCTGACGCCAAGGTGGTAAAGCTTGAGCAGAATTACCGTTCCATGGGCAATATACTTAACGCGGCAAATGCAGTTATAAAGCACAACGAGGGCAGAAAGGACAAGGCTCTCTGGACCGACAAGCCTGAGGGAGACAAGCTGGAATTTAATGTGGCTGAGAATGAGTACGAGGAAGCTGAGAAGGTGGCATATCAGATACACAGACTCTATTCTTCGGGAGTGGATTACAAGGATATCGCCATTCTCTACAGGACAAATGCCCAGTCCCGTATCATGGGTGAGAAGCTTGTCATGGCAAATATCCCTCACAAGGTTTACGGCGGTCAGAACTTCTACGATAGGAAGGAGATCAGGGACATCCTTTCTTATATGAAGGCAGTCAATAATCCGGATGACGATATTGCGGTAAAGAGAATTATAAATGTGCCAAGGCGAGGCATTGGCGACACGACAGTGGAGAAAGCGTCCGCATGGGCAGCAGAACATGAATGTAGTCTTATGGAGGCTCTCCGACAGGCAAAGGAAATAGAAAGTCTCAAGAGAGCGGCGGCTAAGATAGGTACATTTGTAGAGCTTATGGATGGATTTCATGAGCTTATGCTGGAAAAGGAGCCGTTAGAGAGTATATTTGATCGCATAATGGAAGATACTGGATATGAAGAGGAGCTTATAGCCGAGCATACCGAGGAGTCTATGGGAAGACTGGAAAATCTTGATGATTTAAGGAATAAGGTTATCCAGTTCTCAGAAGAGCATGAGGGCAAGGATGACGCAGGAAGCCTTTCGGCATTTCTTGAAGAGGTGGCATTGGTTGCCGATATCGACAGCATGAGCGAGGATGAAAGCACGGTGAAGCTTATGACTCTCCACAGTGCCAAGGGACTGGAGTTCCCCTACGTATTTATAATAGGTATGGAAGAGCGTATATTCCCAAGCGGGATTGCCATGGACTCAGACGATCCGGACAATCTTGAGGAGGAGCGTAGACTCTGCTATGTAGGTATAACAAGAGCCATGAAGAAGCTGTACTTAAGTGCAGCGAAATGCAGGATGATGCACGGCTCCCACAGTTATAATGAAGTATCCCGGTTCATAAGGGAGATTCCACCTATGCTCTTTGAACATTCAGAGAGCGTGTGGCGTGACGCCCGCCCGGCGGCAAATCCATTTAAAACTTCCTACAGCAGCTTCGGCGGCGATAGAGATTTTGATCGTGGCTACGGCAGTGATGGAAGTGGTAGTTACGGTGGTGGCAGTGTCGGCGGTTATGGCTCTGGGCGTGGTGGATACAGTTCGGATCGTGGTGTTGGAAGTAATAGTTACGGTGGTGGTAATGCCGGCGGTTATGGTTCCGGGCGTGGTGGATACAGTTCGGATCGTGGTGTTGGAAGTAATAGTTACGGTGGTGGCAGTGCCGGCGGTTATGGCTCTGGGCGTGGTGGTGCCGGTTCTTCTGGATACGGCAAGAAATATGGCAGCAACAATCCGTACAGTGCAGGTAAACCAAGCTTTGGTAAAGAATTTGTTGTACAGTCGGATACAGCCATAGATTACGCTGAGGGCGACAGGGTAAAGAGTATTAAGTTCGGTCCCGGAACTGTAACAAGCCTTGTTAAAGGCGGCAAGGACTATGAGGTCACCGTAGATTTTGACAGATGTGGAGTCAGAAAGATGTTCGCTTCATTTGCAAAGCTGAAGAAGATTTAAAATAATGAAGGCTAAAACATAAGCAAAATAAAAGTGCATAGTTAATAAGCCAAGCAAAACGGCAAAAAATGCTAATTAATGAAGCAGGCAAAAAGACAAAACAAAAGTACAAATTAATAAGCCAAACAAAACGGCAAAAAATGCTAATTAATGAAGCAGGCAAAAAGACAAAACAAAAGTACAAATTAATAAGCCGAACAAAACGGCAAAAAATGCTAATTAATAAAGCAGGCAAAAAGACAAAACAAAAGTACAAATTAATAAGCCAAGCAAAACGGCAAAAAATGCTAATTAATGAAGCAGGTAAAAAGACAAAACAAAAGTACAGATTAATAAGCCAAACAAGGGACAATAAATGAAAAATTAAAAAGATGTAAAAAATAATTTCATAGTATGGAAATGTATTTCCATGTATGATATAATTTTTGAAAAGTGGTCGGTGAGGTGCCATGCACCTGTCGGCACAAAATAAGAAAGGGTGGTTATTAAACATGAAGAACAAAGATGTAATTTTAGTTCAGGGTGAGCAGACAGAAGAAAAGGCAAAAGGTGTTATATTCGTAATACTTGCCATTATTGGAGCAGTTGCTGCAGTAGCAGGTATCGCATATGCAGTTTATTCATATCTTACACCAGATTTCCTTGATGATTATGACGATGATTTCGATGATGATTTTGATGACGATTTCTTCGATGATGATGACGAGGAAGATGAGAAGGAAGAGAAGGCTGAGGAAGCTCCTGCAGAGCCAGCAACAGAAGAGTAATCTTTCTTAGAAGCGAACAAGAAAAAAGAATATTGAGTCAACTAAGCTGTAGAATGATGTAGCAACATTTGAGTCATGTTGCTAGGTCATACTGCAGCTTTTTTTCTTATTGTAATGATGTCTGTGACATCGTTACGTCGTAGCAACCCCATTGCCGTAGGCAATTTCCAATGGTAGCTGCTCGATGTTATCGCAATATTGATGGGCAGTATGCTTGCTAGTTTGCATTTGGCGACCGCTGATCAGCTGTTATGAAGAGCGGGCGTAAAATTGACCTGAAAGAGAGAAGCTGATAAACAGACCATGGAAATTGGCGGACAAAATTGACTTGAAATAAAGGAGGCGGAAAATAGGTCACGGGAATTGGCGGGCAAAAATGACTTGAAAGAGAGAAACCGGGAAATAGGTCACGGGAATTATCAAGAAAAAATGACTTGAAAGAGAGAAACCGGGAAATAGGTCACGGGAATTATCAAGAAAAAATGACTTGAAAGAGAGAAACCGGAAAATAGGTCACGGGAATTGCTAAGAAAAAATGACTTGAAAGAGAGAAACCGGGAAATAGGTCACGGGAATTGCTAAGAAAAAATGACATGAAAGAGAGAAACCGGAAAATAGGTCACGGGAATTGCTAAGAAAAAATGACTTGAAAGATAGAAAACGGAAAATAGGTCAAGAAAATCACCAAGAAAGGTTGACCTGAAATAAAGAAGATGAAAAACAGGTCATACAGACTGGCAAAAAAACATGACCTAAAAAGAGAAATGGAAAAACAAGTCATTAACACATGGGGGAGGTGACTTAGAAGAGCGGAATACGAGGAATGCATAGGCAAATTGTAGTATATTAATGTTTAATGGGCTGATGTTCAAAGATAAGGAGAAGTATATGAATAAAAATGAATTTTACAAATTGTATTGGCGTCAGTATCAGCTTCTTGAAAAAGAGGTATTAGATACAGATGCTTATGTTACCATTAATAATAAAAATTCTGCTGCATTTTCTGCACAATATGTCAAACTTTTTTTGAGTTTGTGCAGTGAGATTGATACCCTGGCAGAACAGTTAAGAAAAATGATCAAAGAGAGACATGAGGATTGTGACATCAATACAAAAGATCAAACCATTTTGAAGAAGATAGCAGCTGTAAAAATTGAGTTTGAAAAATTAGGGGAAATGTATGTCATTACAAAAGCACAATATGACAGTTGGAAGAATATTCCTTTTTTTAAAGTTTGATGATACCAGTTCTGATAGTTGGTGGCATGATTATAATCTTGTGAAACACTGTAGAAATGATGGAAGGAAGCAATAAATACAATTATGAAAAAGCTAATTTAAAGAATACTTTAAAGGCTTTATCTGCGTTTTACTTATTATGTTGTCTGACCAACAAGTTACTTGATGAAAACGCTCCTGATCTGAAGTCTGAAATCTTTGAGACGGGCTATGGATTTATTTAGGTGCCGGTGGCACCTGTTAAGCACCGACCGAGGCGGAGCCGAGATATGAACCCAGGTTCAAGGACTCTGTTCGCCTCGGTCAAAAATAAAAGCTGAGAACAATGTTCCCAGCTTTTATTTTTCATAGTGCGGATAACAGGAGTTGAACCTGCACGTCTGTTGACACTAGAACCTAAATCTAGCGCGTCTGCCAATTCCGCCATATCCGCATGATAAATATAATGTAAATACAGAATGCCTCTGCAGGCTGTTCTGATAAAACTGTAAAAAAAATATCCCACGAATGGGATAGTCAAAGAAAACTTCCATACAAAATTTATATTAAACATTTAATCAAGATGGAAGAGTGAGCCATCGGGGACTCGAACCCCGGACAACTTGATTAAAAGTCAAGTGCTCTACCGCCTGAGCTAATGGCCCATAAATCTGGACTTTAATAACTGGGCTAGCTGGATTCGAACCAGCGAGATGCAGGAGTCAAAGTCCTGTGCCTTACCGCTTGGCGATAGCCCAACAGCATCGCTAATATAT
>JBNMGN010000006.1:0-174286 GCA_050872265.1 Coprococcus sp. | reverse complement strand
TAGCTCTTGTAAGGTTCATATCGAAATGTTTTGGACCTTCTGCTGTTGCTGTGATGAAAGGAAGGTTGATGTTTGTTGTCATTGCTGATGAAAGCTCCTTCCTAGCCTTCTCTGCGGCTTCCTTTAATCTCTGCATAGCCATCTTATCGCCTGAAAGATCGATACCCTCTGCCTTCTTAAACTCGTCTAACACGTACTGTGTGATTGCATTATCGAAGTCATCACCACCGAGCTTGTTATCACCGGCTGTAGCAAGAACCTCGATTACTCCGTCACCGATCTCAATGATAGACACATCGAATGTACCACCACCTAAGTCGTATACCATGATCTTCTGTTCCTGTTCGTTATCAAGACCATATGAAAGAGCTGCTGCTGTAGGCTCGTTGATGATACGCTTTACATCAAGACCTGCGATCTTACCTGCGTCCTTTGTTGCCTGACGCTGTGCGTCTGAGAAGTAAGCAGGAACTGTGATAACTGCCTCTGTAACCTTCTCACCAAGGTATCCCTCTGCGTCGCTCTTAAGCTTCTGGAGGATCATTGCTGAAATCTCCTGTGGTGAGTACTTCTTACCATCAATATCTACCTTGTAATCTGAACCCATATGACGCTTGATAGAAGAAATTGTCTTCTCTGCGTTTGTAACAGCCTGACGCTTTGCAGGCTCACCTACTACTCTTTCACCTGTCTTTAAGAAACCTACTACTGAAGGTGTAGTTCTCATACCCTCTGTGTTAGCTATAACTACCGGCTTACCACCTTCCATAACAGCTACACATGAATTTGTTGTACCTAAGTCAATACCTATGATCTTACCCATTTTTAATTCCTCCTGTTTAGAAATTCAAAATCTTTTTCATTTTATATTTTAATTGATTGATAAAACTGTCAGGGCAGCACGCTTTAGTTAGCCACCTTAACCATACTGTATCTGAGCACCTGATCCTTATACATGTATCCCTTCTGCATTTCCTCAAGGATCACATTCTCTCCGAGGCTTTCATCCTCAACGTGCATTACTGCGTTGTGGAATGTCGGATCAAACTGTTCTCCTTCACAGTTCATCGGTGTTACGCCAACGGACTCAAGGTATGTGAGGAATCCTCTGTATATCTTCTCCATGCCTGCCTCAAAAGGTCTTTCCTTATCCTCTTCTGAAACAGTTGCAAGGGCTCTTTCAAAATTATCAACAACCGGCAGAAGCTTAAGAAGAACATCCTTGGCACCTATATCGAAATATTTGCCTGTCTCCTTCTCATTTCTCTGTCTGATGTTCTCACACTCTGCGAGAAGTCTCTTGTACTTCTCTTCGGCATCCTGAGCACGTTCCTTGAGCTTTGCATTCTCATCGCAGAGTGCCTTGCTGCCTCTTCTGTTATCTTTTGCCACAGGTTTCGGTTTGGCTGCTTCAGCCTCTTCCTCCGGCACATTCACAGTCTCTGTCACTTTGACATCTGTTGTGGCATCGTCCTGTTCCTTGATATCCGCTGAAGTTTCACCTACTATTGTATCGTAAGCGCTCTCTTCAGTTTTTACTTTCTTAGACTCTTTATCAGCCATTATCTGTCCTCCTGTTCCTTTTCACTGAATATATCGTCAAGCTCACCTGTAAGATTCTTTAACATGGTAACCACTTTCTTGTAGTCCATTCTCTTAGGACCTATGATTCCTATAGTTCCCTTGGCACCCTCAGGCATCTTATAGGTTGCTGTAATAAGCGAACAATCTTTAAGCTCTTCGGACTGATTTTCTTCTCCGATATGGATCTGAATATCCTTATCTTCTCCCGATATGGCGTCCTCCACATACTTGACAAATTCTTCTTTGTCTTCTATGTCTTCAAAGGTTCCAAGCAGCTTCTCTGCCGACTGGGAATTGATAAGCTCCGGATACTTAAGCATGTTGGTTGCTCCGCTGGTATAGACCTTAAGGTCATCAGCTTCCTTTATGGCTTCAAGAATACCCTGGAAGATCACTTCCAGTATCTCAGCATATTCTCCTGCCTGACTCTTCATGGTCTGTATCAGTTCAAGGTTAATATCCTGAATGGATGCACCCTGTAAGAATGTGTTGAGCAATATATTAAATTTTAATATCTCATCATCTTTTAAGTCGTAATCCGTATCGATCAGCTTGTTCCTTACTATGTTACCGTCGACCATTATAACTGCCAGCAGCCTGTAGTTATTGACCTTGGACAACTGTATGAACTTGACCGTGTTGCTGTACTGAGGCATTGTTACCAGTGTTGCGTAGTTGGTGTTGACCGCCAGGACCTTGGCAACCTGCTTGAGCATTTTCTCGATCTTATCGACCCTCTCAAGCAATGCTCCGTTCTGCGTCTCTACGTCCTGCTTCTCCTCCATGATACTGTCCACATAAAATCTGTAGCCGGCGTCTGTAGGTATCCTTCCTGCGGAGGTATGAGGCTGGCAGATATAACCCATATCCTCCAGATCCGACATCTCATTTCTTATTGTTGCAGAACTGAGATTAAGGTCTGTGTACTTGGATATGGTTCTGGAGCCTACCGGTTCTCCTGTCTCCAGGTAATTGGCCACGATAGCTTTAAGGATTTTGACTTTTCTCTCGTCAAGTTCCATTCACTCATTTCCTTTCATGTTGTTAGCACTCATTGTGTCCGAGTGCTAACCACTAAAGCTAATCTAACACCAGCCGCCGGTTTTGTCAACATTTTAATTGCAATTTTATTATATTTTCTGTACTTTTTCGTGTATTGGGAATTTGTGCCGGATATACATCCGGCAGGTCCGGTTAATCAAGCAGGAAATCTGCAAGAATTGAATTGCTTACGTCAAAGCCTTTTTTTGTAAATGAAATTATTCCCTTATTATTTACCAGGTGTCCGGAGCTTACATAACGGTCTATGACCGGTCCGTACACCTCGTATATGGATCTGTTAAACTTCTTATGAAATGATGACGCAGATACTCCCTTTGTCATGCGGAGCCCCAGGAACATAAATTCTTCCATCAGATGTCCGGTGTCTGCTGCCTCGTCAAGATGTCTTATATTATTCACACAGGCTGAAACCTCGTCAAAGCTTCCGCATTTCGACGCAGCGGTCATTATACGGATGTACTCATCCATATCCTGTGTATTTGAAAATCTCCTCTGATTAAAGAAGGATGACGCACCTATGCCAAAGCCTATGTACTCCTTGAGAGTCCAGTACTTTATATTATGGCGGCACTCGTAACCCGGTCTTGCGTAATTTGAGATCTCATATCTGTTATAGCCTCCCGATATAAGAAGTCTCTCGGTTGCCTCATACATCCTTCTGTCTGTGTCCTCATCCGGTATCAGCCTTAACAGGCGGTTATTTTCTGCCAGGGGCGTGCCATCCTCAACTATCAGGCTGTATGCGGATATATGGGTCGGCTTAAGCTTCATCACCTTCTCAAGGGAGCTGAGATAGGTATGGAGTGTCTGCCCTGGCACGGCTGATATAAGGTCTATGTTGATATTTTCAAAGCCTGCTTCCCTGGCATTGCCGTAGGACACAAGGAACTGGTCGTAATTGTGTATCCTGCCGAGAAGTGCCAGTTCTTCGTCATTTGCAGACTGGAGGCCTATGCTGATCCTGTTGATACCTGCATGGATGTACTCTGCTGCCTTACTCTCTGTCAGGGTGCCGGGATTGGCCTCTATGGTTATCTCTGCGTTCTTTGACACTGAAAATGCCAGTCTGACGGTATCCATTATCTGTTCTATATCTCCGGGCATAAGTATAGACGGAGTTCCACCGCCTATAAATATTGTGTCCACTATATAGCTGTCCCTTAAATGCTTACATGACAGAAGCTCTATGCAGAGGGCATTTATGTAGTCCTTTCTCAGGCTGTTCCAGTTGACATAATTCTGAGCATCAACTCCAAATGACAGGAAATCGCAGTAAATACATTTTCTTGCACAAAATGGAATATGTATGTATATGCCCAGTCTCCTCTTTACCATGTTTCTCTGTCCCCTGCTTCTTCTGTTTGTTTTGTATATCTTGTTTTTTTGTTCCTGTACTTTGTTCCTACCGCTTTGTTCCTGCTGCTTTATGGTGCGTGCCTTATTCTTCGTCCAGCTTAAGAACGCTCATGAATGCCTTCTGCGGTATCTCAACATTTCCCACCTGTCTCATCCGCTTCTTGCCTTCCTTCTGCTTCTCTAAAAGCTTTCTCTTACGGCTTATATCACCGCCGTAGCACTTGGCAAGTACGTCCTTTCTCATTGCCCTTACTGTCTCACGGGCTATGACCTTGCCGCCGATGGCTGCCTGTATAGGTATCTCGAAGAGATGTCTCGGAATCTCATCCTTAAGCTTCTCGCACATCTTTCTGCCTCTCTCGTTGGCTGTATCTTCGTGGAGGATGAATGACAATGCGTCCACCTCTTCCTTATTTATCAATATATCCATCTTGACAAGCTTGGAGCGTACATATCCCTTAAGCTCATAGTCAAATGAAGCATAGCCTCTTGATCTTGACTTAAGTGCGTCAAAGAAGTCGTATATTATCTCGTTAAGAGGAAGGTCATACTTTAAAAGTGCTCTGGTCTCCTCCATGTATTCCATGCTCTTATACACACCTCTACGCTCCTGGCAGAGCTGCATGATAGCTCCCACATACTCTGTGGTGACCATTATCTCCGCAGCCACAAACGGCTCCTCCATGTACTCTATATTTGAAGGATCCGGCAGGTTAGACGGATTGGTAAGCTCTATGACATTTCCGTCTGTTGTGTGGACCTTATATACAACTCCGGGAGCTGTGGTTATAAGGTCAAGATTAAATTCTCTCTCAAGTCTTTCCTGTATTATCTCAAGATGAAGAAGTCCTAAGAAACCACATCTGAAACCAAAGCCAAGGGCTATGGAGGTCTCAGGCTCGAAGCTTAATGAGGCGTCATTAAGCTGCAGCTTCATAAGGGCGTCCCTGAGATCCGGATACTTGGCTCCGTCTACAGGATACATTCCGCAGTACACCATGGACTGGGCTTTCTTATATCCGGGCAGCGGCTCCGGTGTAGGTCTGTCGTTATCTGTAACTGTATCACCCACTGTGGTATCCTTTACGTTCTTAAGACTGGCTGTGATATATCCAACCATTCCTGCTGAAAGTTCATCACAAGGGACAAATCTTCCTGCTCCGAATATACCTACTTCCACTACCTCAGCAACAGCTCCTGTTGCCATCATCCTGATATTTGTCCCTCTCTTAACGGAACCGTCAAAGAGTCGGCAGAATATGATGACACCCTTATATGAGTCGTAAAGGCTGTCAAATATGAGTGCCTTTAAAGGTGCTTCAGGATCTCCTGTAGGGGCAGGTATCTTTGTTACTATCTGCTCAAGTACTTCTTCGATGTTTATACCGTTCTTGGCTGATATCCTTGGGGCGTCTGCTGCCTCAAGACCTATTACGTCTTCTATTTCATTTACCACTCTGTCGGGATCGGCAGAAGGCAGATCGATCTTGTTGATGACCGGCATTACATCCAGGTCGTGATCAAGGGCAAGGTAGACATTTGCAAGGGTCTGTGCCTCAATTCCCTGGGCAGCATCCACCACAAGTATGGCTCCCTCACAGGCTGCAAGGCTTCTTGACACCTCATAATTGAAATCCACATGTCCCGGCGTGTCGATCAGGTTAAATATATACTCGTTGCCATCCTTGGCGTTATATATGATACGCACACACTGTGCCTTTATGGTTATTCCTCTCTCCCTCTCAAGATCCATATTGTCAAGAACCTGATTCTGCATTTCTCTCGCTGTCAGAGTTCCTGTCTTCTCTATGATCCTGTCTGCAAGGGTGGATTTACCATGATCTATATGTGCAATTATACAAAAATTTCTTATCTTTGACTGATCAATGTGTGCCATCGTTGTCCTCCTGTGTTTTATCGGCTCATTATAGCACAGATTTACTCTCCGCTCAATACCTTGTATAGCACGGCGGCAAGGGGTTCCATGGCATTCTTTGCCTCCTCACAAGTATTTGTCTGGGCACCTGCCTCCACAAGAAGTGAGCGTCCCCTGAAGTCAAGATTGTACCTGTAGCTCTTCACCATGAGCTTCCTCATGTAGTCTCCGTAATTGGCCCTGGCTGTAAGGAAAAGCTGGAGACTGAAGGCCAGGTTATCCTCGATATATGTATTCTTCAGGTAGTCAAGATCTCCCTGCTCTCTGGTTCGGCTTATGCCGTTTAAGAACATTATCCTGGCGGTAGGCTTGCCATTTACCTCTGTAACCAGGTGGACGTCATCTGCCACGCCGTCCCTGTGAAGGTCAATGACCACGCTTATCTCCGGGTGCTCCTCCAGTATCTTCTTCACTCCTTCCCTTGCATAATCATATGCCAGGCTCCTGTCCAGGGTTCCGCCTGCCATGTCGTACACGGTGGTGTCGTGATACACATTTATCCCATATCTTTTATTTAACAGCTCCGCCAGGTATTCCCCGGTGCCTACTATGGTGTCATCAGGACTGCCGTCTGAATCTGCAAATGCTTCGCTGGCGTGGGTGTGATAAATAAGCACCTGGTACCCCTTCTCCGACATATCTATGGACATGTCCTTTCCCGCCAGATACTCTCCGTTTAATTCGTTCTTGGAGATATAGGTCTTGCTGTCGATATTGTAATATTCTGTGGTAAGGATGTTATAGTCTGTAAGGTTTCCCGCCAGGTTCATGTTCTTTATGCCTTTTATGTCCATAAGGTTCTCCGGCACATCTGAAAGCATGGTGCCATCCCCTGAGACTCCGGCTGTTACGGAAGCTCCGGACGCCCCACCGTTTTCTGCCCCGGCACTTTCCGAAAGGGATTGTCCGTATCCGCCGGTGGATGAAGCTGTCCCTGACACGTACCCGGTGGTTCCTGTAAGTATCATAAGACTCTGGTTCTGTGCATTTATATTTTCTCCAAGACACATACCGTATCCTCCACTGTCACCGGTATCCGCAAAGGAGTCATAAGCATATACTACGGTGCTGAGCACCAGAAAGACAAACAATATCAGAGCATTGCTTCTGCCCAGTCTGTTCATGGTCTCTTCATGATTCCCCCATTGTTCTTATCAATCAGTTTATGATGGGAGTGGGTGAAATATGCCGTGGGACAGAATTTATTCTTTATCGTTTACTGTTCTTGAGCGAAAATACCATTTATAGCTTCGGAAATTGTGAAGCTTATGGTCTTTACGATCTCATCCACGTTCTTAGGCGTCACAAAAAACTCAGCAAGCTCCTCCGGTACAGCCATGGAGGCAACGCTAAGCTTTTCATTTTCAGTGAAAGTGATATGTCCCTCATTTCGGTCATTATGGGCTTTTTCGTTTGAAGTATTGTTATCTGCTATTTCTCCGTCAAGTATGTTTAACAAGCGGTCTATGGAGTCTGACAAAAGTGCCGGGACGGCAATGACAGTAGGCACTCCCACTGCGATAACATCCACTCCCATGGTCTTGCTGCTTATCTCGCTTCTGTTATTTCCCACGCCGGCTCCGGGATTTATACCGGTATCCGTGATCTGTATGGTCTTGTTGAGCCTGTTGCAGCTAAGGGTTGACAGGGCGTCAAATACGATCAGCAGGTCTGCCTTTTTCTCCTTAACGATCGCTCTTAAGATGTCTCCGGTCTCAAGTCCCGTCTGTGCCATAACTCCGGGGCAGATGGCACTTACGTCTGTTGCCATATCTGTACACAGGAGTGATGGGCTGATATTGTCTATGACCATCGGTCCCAGGGCGTCTGCCGTTATATTTCTGTTGCCTATGCCGGCAAGCAACACATTTTTGTGATCCTTTATCATGGATTTAAGTCCCACCTTAAGCTCTCTGCAGATCTCCTTATGATAGGATATATCAGGCTCACAGAGGGCAGCACTTTCTATAGTGATGTATCTTCCCTTTTTCCTGCCAAGAGCTTCCTCCCCTCTCTTGTTGAGGATATCTATTATTGTGGTCTTTATGCTGTCATCCTGATTGATCCTGGTCTTTACCCTTATGCCGCTGCAATCTCCCTGAACCTTCTCCCGAAGCTCCAGTGCCAGGTCTGTCCTCACCTTCATGCTGTTAAGGCTGTTCATATTATTCACATTTTCCATAGCAATCTTTCCTTTTTTTGAATTTGTGTCATCCTACGGGCGTGTTGTATTTTTCCCGTTTTTCATGTTTCTTCTGTTCATAAAAAATAATGCCCTGAACAGGCAGATTGTATACCATGTATCAGGGCATTAAAGTTTTTATTTATATTTAAGAAAATTATGAATAAATATTCTCAGAGCATATATTTTCAACTCATGATGAATATAAGCTTAAACCAGTCGTGACAAGTCATCCTACAAACCGATGATGTATTTCAACACTCTCTGGATAACCTCCGGGTAACCGCATATGGTCAGATAAGGAAATTCATAGCTGATATGGCAGGTGTCATAAAAGCATGTGCACACCCCCACTTCTATTCCGCCCTCCATCTCGGCTCTTCTTGCTATATGCTTGAAGTGCTTCGGAGATTTCACAAGATCCTTTGCAGCTTCATTTATGGTAAATCTCACAACAGGATAACCGCCATCATAGCCTGTGACCTCTGCTGCTTCGATGAAGGAATAGTCCTCATTCCAGCACTCAATGGCATCTTCTATCGATTCGTACATATCATTCACTCCATTCAAAAATATTTTCAGACTATGAACATTATACATGAAGCAGGCTCACATTAAAACTTAAGAATTTATAAATTTGCAGATTGCAAATATCCCTTAATAATCCATAAATTTAATTGTACGAAATGCAGATACTAAATAATGTCATCAGGACACAGAAACTTAATATTTTCTAAAGAAAAAACTACTTTATTATTATATGTATATCTGATATAATGTGGACGATTAGGACGTATTTTATACTAGGAGGAATTTATATATGAATTTCACGAAGAAAGGCGTCGAGAATAAGCAGGACATGCTGGTGTCCCGACTGCCGAGAAATAAAAAGAAAGTACAGGTCATAGTATTTAAGCTTGTCCTTGTTATGTTGCTGCTGTGCATGATCGCAGGCGTGGGTGCAGGCTTCGGTATGCTTAAGGGCATACTTGATGATACGCCGGAGGTCAAAGCCGAGGATCTGATCCCTAAGGGTTATCAGTCAACTCTGGTGGATCAGTCGGGAAAGACAGTAGTAACCCTTTCAAACTATGACTCGAACCGAGAATACGTTGAATACAAGGATATCCCGAAGAACCTTATCAATGCATTTGTTGCTATTGAGGATAAGCGTTTCTGGGAACACAACGGAATCGATGTACAGGGTATTGCAAGAGCTGTATTTACAGCTATTAAGACAAGGGATCCTTCCCAGGGTGCCAGTACCCTTACCCAGCAGCTCATCAAGAACCAGATCTTCAATGTAGGTCTTAACGAGACAACCTTCATTGAGAAGCTTGAGCGAAAGATCCAGGAGCAGTATCTTGCCATTGAGATGGAAAAGACGCTGACCAAGGAGGAGATCGTTGAGTACTACCTCAACACTATTTACCTCTCCCAGAGCCGTTATGGTGTACAGACTGCTGCTGAATATTACTTTGGCAAGAAATTAAGTGAACTTACGGTATCTGAGTGTGCGGTACTTGCTGCAATACCTCAGAACCCATCAAGATATGACCCGGTCATCAATCCTGATAACAACGCCGAACGTCGTGTGCTGGTATTAAATGAAATGCTCGATCTTGAGTACATCACCAAGGCACAGTATGATGAAGCAGTTGCGGACAATGTTTACGACAGGATCACTGCTTTAGCTGAGAGACGTGAAAATAAACCACAGAATGTATATTCTTACTACACTGACGCTACTATCAACCAGCTTGAGGAAGACCTGGTGGATATGGGTTATGCAAAGGATACTGCCGAAGCCGACACAATGATCTACTCCGGTGGTCTTACAGTTAAGATATGTCAGGACGCAGAGCTTCAGGATGTATGCGATGAGGTATTGAACGACAGCTCCAACTACCCATATGATGAGTACAAGTTAAGCTACGCTCTCACTCTTACGGATAACAATGGTGAGACATACAACTACAGTGAAAACATGATGCAGGAATGGTATCGTGAGGAACAGGGACAGAGCAATTTTGATCTGATGTTCTCTACTCCTGAGGACGCCAGAGAAGCTGCAAATGTATATAAGGCTGCCATGATCGACCAGACAGGTTACAAGGAACTGGCAGAGTCATATAAAGTAACGGTTCAGCCACAGATCTCATTTACCCTTATGGATCAGTCCACCGGACAGGTCAAAGCGATCGTGGGAGGTCGTGGAGACAAGACCGAGAGCCGTTCATTCAACAGAGCTTCAGAGGCTACAAGACAGCCGGGTTCTGCATTTAAGGTTGTATCAGGTTTCCTTCCTGCCCTTCAGGCATGCGGAATGACTCTTGCAACAACATTTGTAGATGAGCCTTACAGCTACCCGGACGGAACTCCTGTAAGAAACTGGTGGGGAGCTTCCTATCGTGGACCTCAGTCCATAAGAGACGCCATCAGAGATTCTGAGAATATCGTATCGGTTAAGTGTTTCGAGGAGGTAACTCCTGAGGTTGGATTTGAATATCTGCAGAAGCTTGGTTTCACCACACTTGTTGACCAGAGAACTGAGTCAGACGGTTCTATCGTATCCGACAAGCACCTTTCAACAGTACTCGGTGGTCTTACAGACGGTATCACAAACCTTGAGATCACTGCCGCTTATGCAACCATTGCAAATGGCGGAAAGTACAACAAGCCAATCTTCTACACAGAAGTTTACGACCATGAAGGAAATCTTATTATAGATAACAGAACACCTGAGAACAAGGAAGTTATTTCCGAGGAAAATGCATGGCTCCTTACAGACGCAATGCATGATGTTGTTACATCAGGTACAGGTACTTCAGCAAATCCTTACAGCGGTCTTTACGCAGCAGGTAAGACAGGTACTACATCAAACAACTATGATGCATGGTTCTGTGGTATCACTCCTTACTACTCAGCTTCTATCTGGATCGGATATGATGTTAATACACAGTTCTCCGCAGGAAGCTATCACAAGATAATGTGGAGAAAGATAATGGACAAGATCGTTGAGGTCAAGGGACTTGACACTTCAAAGCGGTTTGAGAAGCCTGACGGAATTGTTACGGCAACGGTTTGTAGGGAGTCCGGACTTCTTCCTATAGAAGGCTGTCAGACAAAGACTGAGTACTTCGCCAAGGGAACTGTTCCTGTCAAATACTGTACAGGTGCTACCGACGGAAACAGGATCACTCTTTGTAACGAGTCTCATCTTAAGGCTACAGAGTTCTGTCCTGAGACTACAGAGTACAGATACATTGTAGATGAGGAAACCGGTGATATAACTATTATCGGAGCGGATTTCCCATATGATAATTCAATCCTCACTACACTCTGTGATATCCATACAGAGGAGAACTCAGAGGATGAGTCATCGGATGATGACAGAAAGAAATTCACTATTACTACTTCTGCCGGTGAAGGTGGTACCATCTCACCAAGCACGACAGTAAGTGAGGGTGATTCTTATACAGTTTATATCCAGGCAAACAGTGGATATTCAATAGCTGATGTATATGTGGATGGTTCTTCTGTAGGTGCTGTTTCAAGCTACACCTTCTCCAATGTAACCTCTGATCATACCATATCAGCGGTATTCTCAGGAGGTGGATCAACGACCGAGCAGCCTGCTCCTGAGCCACCAAGCTCAGAGGAAACAACCACTGAGGCTCCAACCACCGAAGGTCCTACTGTTGAGCCTTCACCGGAAGCTATGTCAATTCCTGAGTCTTCAACAGAAGCACTGATGAGGGATGTATATGTAACAGGCACAAATACCAAAAGCGGCACTTCCGCTACGGTCAGTGTTCATTCGTTTGAAGATGTAGTTTCTATATTGAATAAGCTTATAAGAAAGAATTAGAAATATGTTTATTTAAATGTGCTATAGAATGAATGATTAAATAAAGCCCCTGAGCCATTAAAATGGTTCAGGGGCTTTTTGGGCGGGGCATAGCTATAACATTATTACTTATTTAGGCATCTTAGGTTTAAATATAAGTGAAATTATATATGAAAATATCAATGCTGCCGACGTTCCAACAGCCGCCATCTTAAATCCACCTCTGAACAAGCCAATAAATCCATCACTATCCACAGCTTCCTTGACGCCCTTCCACAGATTATAACCAAATCCACTAAGGGGGACTGACGCACCACATTCAGCAAATTTCAAGAATGGCTCATATACTCCCACTGCCCCCAATACTACTCCAGAACAAACAAGTAACACCATAATTCTTCCGGGCATGAGCTTTGTATGATCCATCAATATCTGGACTAACATACAGATCACTCCGCCAATTATAAACGCCTTTAAATATTCCATTTTTGTGTTTCTCCCTAATAATTTTTTTCGTCTAAATACATCTCAAAAAATATTTGTTTCCATATTAAATCAAAAACATTTACCTAATATATCAAATTTATATTCCATCATAAAATTTCAAATATAATAATCAGCCATTATCTGCATAGTACTAAATCATTATTTGCAGATTTCTGTAATAACTTAGTTGACCTGATCTTCTTCCAGCTCCATTACAACACCATGGGCAATTCCCGGGATGTTCTGGCCCTCGTTATAACTTACAGTTGATAGTAATGCACCTGTAGGGATAAATAAAATCCTTCTGACAGCTCCGGCTCTGAACATATTCATAATATAACCTGCCATGGTTATGGCCGAGCAGCCGCAGCCCGAACCACCTGAATGTGTATCCTGCTCAAGGTTGTTAAATATTTCTATACCGCAATCCATATGCTGCTTTTCTATATCTATATTATTTTTCCTCAAAAGGTCTATCAGGATATCTTTTCCTACCATTCCAAGATCACCTGTGATTATCTTGTCGTAATACGTTGGCTTGATGTTAAAATCCCTTAAATTTTCAAATATAAGATCTGCCGCCGCAGGTGCCATACATGCTCCCATATTCAGCGAGTCCTTTATTCCGTAATCCTTTATTCGACCGGTGGTTACAGCCGTTATCCTGACACGCTTGGCATTTACCGTAGAATCCGTAAGGACAAATGCACCGCATCCGGTCACCGTCCAAGTGGTTGACAAAGGTCTCTGATTGGCATATTCAAGAGGAAATCTGAACTGCTTCTCTGCACTGCCGTAATGGCTTGATGTAACAGTAAGAACCTTGTCTGCGTATCCGGCAGCGATGGTCATTGCTCCAAGACTCAATGCTTCGCCACAGGTGGAACAGGCACCGTACAACCCAAATAAAGGTATTCCATAATCCTTCATTCCAAATGTTGTTGCAATAAGCTGTCCGAGAAGATCCCCTGCAAATACATATCTGATATCATCCGGTTTAAGCATTGCCTTGTTCAGGCAGATATTTACAGCCCGGTTGATCATCTCACTTTCTCCGGCTTCCCATGAGTCGGCACCGAAAAACGGGTCTTCGCTTATCTCATCAAAATATGCTGCAAGAGGTCCATCTCCCTCCTTAGGACCACATACCGCTGCGGTCTCTTCAATGTACACAGGCCTGTTAAATTTCAAGCTCTGCTTTCCAATCATCTGAGTATTTTCACTCATACAAGCTCCTCCTTTTATTTGCCGGCACGACTCACAAAGTGATGGCGTGCCCCCTTTAATGCCAGCAGTCCATCAAAAAATTGCTGACATTGGGGAATTTGATTTTTAAAACACTTGTTTCATTTTTCTTATTTTGCCCCATTATCGGCATATTAAACCTGGGATTTGTGTTATAAAATGAAGTTTTTCTTGAAGATTTTTCACACACTGATATAATCAAATGAGTGACTTAAGTCACGACATATAATGCCAATTTTTTATGGGAGAGAATATAATGGAATATACTAAGGAATATTGGATAAATTGTGGGAAGCGATCTCTGCGATATGCTAAGATCTTTCTGAAATGGTGTATCATTGCCACTGTTATCGGTACATTGTGCGGAGCTGTCGGTACAGCCTTCCACTACAGTGTTGAATATGTTACAGGCGTCAGGGAAAGCCACAGCTTCATAATCAATTTTCTGCCATTTGCAGGTCTGATAATTGTTTTCCTGTACAGGGTTAGCGGTATGAAGCATGACAAGGGAACCAATCTGGTCATCGGTTCCATAAGGGATCAGAATCTTACCATCCCTTTCAAGATGGCTCCCCTCATATTCATATCAACAGTCATCACCCATATGTTTGGTGGTTCTGCCGGTCGAGAAGGTGCTGCTCTGCAGTTAGGCGGAAGTATGGGATCGACCCTTGGCAAATTATTCAAGCTTTCCGATGATGACAGGCACATAATGACTCTGTGCGGCATGAGTGCGGTATTTGCAGCGTTGTTTGGAACACCTATCACCGCTACCCTGTTCTCCATGGAGGTAATCAGCATAGGTATCCTGTATTTCTGTGCGTTGGTTCCATGTGCCCTTTCAGCCATCATAGCCTACGCCATAACCTGTGCCTTCAATATAACCCCTACCAACTTCGTGTTAAAGCAGGTACCTGAGATAAATATAGAGATCGGGCTTAAGGTGGGAGTTCTGGCACTTTGCTGTGCGGTGCTGGCGGTATTGTTCTGTATGCTCATGCATATGGCATCCGACTTCTTTAAGCACTTCTTCAAAAATCAGTATGTGCGTATATTTGTAGGTGGTCTGATCATTGTTGTCCTCACCCATCTGGTTAAAAACACCGATTACAATGGTGCCGGCATGGGAATAATCACAAATGCCATCCACGGCGATGCAAAGCCTTATGCGTTTTTACTGAAAATGTTATTTACCTGTATCACCATAGGCTGCGGCTTCCGTGGCGGTGAGATCGTACCGGCATTCTTTATAGGTTCAACCTTTGGATGTACTCTGGGAAATCTTATGGGCCTTGATCCGTCAACCAGTGCTGCCGTAGGTCTGGTATGCTTCTTCTGTGCGGTGGTAAACTGTCCTCTCACTTCTATATTACTTGGAATTGAGTTATTTGGATCTGACGGACTGATATTATTTGCCATTGCCTGTGCCATCAGTTATATGATGTCCGGTTACTACAGTCTCTACAGCGAACAGAAGATAATATATTCAAAGTTGAGACCTCACTATGTTAATCTGTATACCAACAAAGAGGTTCACACTGCCGCAAGAAAGGATGAACATTCTGCAGATCAGCCTGAACTTGATGAATAACAAGTAATAGCGTATCACCCGTTTATTAATTTTCCGATGGTTTACTATTTCTTCAATTTTGCACTACTTTTTCAATTCCATACTAAATTTTCGCTCTCGTACTATTTCATACTCTGTCTTCTTATTTTGTAAGGTCGTGCATTTGCAGGAAATTGTATAAAGCTCCTAAAAGGTTAGAGTCATTTCCGAATTTGCACAGTTCGATCTTATATCCCTTAAACATTTCTGCGGCATTGCTCAGCATCTCCGCATAATATCTGATACCTTCTATAAATCGTGGTTCGGAGCTTATACCGCCACCGATCAGTATCACATCCGGATTAAGGGTGACATACATGTTAAGGCACTGCTTTGCAATGGCAAAATACATGTCCTTAAGGGCATTACTGCATATCTCGTCTCCCTCATCCGCCCATTTGTATATCTGTTCTCCTGTAACCTGGTCAAGGGGAATATTCTTCTCACCCGCCACACGGACACGGAGTGAGTATGTGGATGCCGTTTTTGACAGGCTGTATATGCCGTCGCCGTACTTATCCTCAAGCCGTTCCACATCATCAACATTAAGCAGCTTATGTTCCGCTTCTTCTCTGGTTATGGTGTCAAATATATAAGAAAATTCTCCGGCGATCATTCTGTTTCCACGGTGAACCTTTCTGTCGATTATGACACCGCCGCCTATTCCTGTTCCGATTATGAACAGAACTGCATTGGTATAGTCTGAGGCATTTCCCTTCCAGATCTCCGCAAGGGCTGCACACTTGGCGTCATTTTCAAGGGATACAGGTTTATGGTCACATCTGTCTGACATGAGCTTTCCAAGTCTCACCTTATGTAAGAAAGGCAACGCACCGCCTACATACACTATTCCGTTTTCCACGTCTATCTGTCCAGGCAGTGACATGGATATACCTTCTATGGCTGTGTAGGTTTTATAATTGTCATAGACAGCCACCAGAGAGTCCACGAAATCCTCTACCGTGTCCCCCTCTTTATTCCTGGTTTCAAATTTACCTTTATCAACTATAGTTCCGTCCGCTTTCATTAAAGCATACTTGGAAAATGTTCCGCCAATGTCAAATATTAAATACATACCATTCCTCCTGCAATTCCAAAAACATTTCTTTTGTAATTTATCTGCACCCTGACTGTCATAAATAGTTCAAAATAAAAGAACCGGATTTCCAATGCCATACAACATCAGAAAACCAGTTCCATTATATCATTTATACTATGTATTTTCAAAAAACTTTAGAAAAAATCCTTCTTTACGTACTTACCCCCGACACTCTGAACAGCATCAGGAATATCTACCGCCGGATCGTCACCGCCTGATGGATCTTCAGTTGCAGGTGCCTCGGTTGTAGGTGCTTCCGTAGTCGGTGCCTCAGTGGTTGGTGCTTCGGTTGCAGGTTCTTTTGTACCTCGGATTATTACCTCTGTTCTCGTGCTGTACTGGCTGAGTGACTCCTTTGTTGTTGAGATCACATTTCCATCCTTGTCGTACACTGTTCTGTAGGACTGGTATATCTGACCTCTTATACCTGAGGTCTCAACCTCTTCATATCCTACCTCATGGCTGTCATCATCCTTGTACTCTGTGTCGTAGTCTACATATCCCAGAAACTCTGTGGACAGCTCCACATGGATACCGTCTACATTTGTACCGTAGACCTTGCAGGTTACGTTATCATTTTCAAAGCTGGTGACTATCTTGACCGGATACTCCAGAGTATTTGTAAATCTGAAATCATATCCGCCCCAGGCTACAGTAGCGTCAAGACCTGCTCCTATATATCCCGAAACATAGGGATGAGGATGCCTCTCATCTATCTGGAGATTAGCGTACAATACTGCGTCATAAAGTGTTGAGGATGTCTGGCAGATTCCGCCGCCGATGGAGTCAACGGATTCACCACCTACATAAGACGGAGCCGGTGAAAATCCTCTGTCGCTGGTTCTCTCTCCAACCACATTGTTGTAAGAGAACTGTTCTCCCGGCATAAGGATCGTGCCGTTACAGTAGTCTGCTGCCAGCTTGACATTTGACTTTCTGCCGCTGGTACCTGTGGCAACTGTTGTGCAGCTTCCAAGCTCATCCTTAAAAAGGTTCCTGGTGTACTCCTCGGTGCTCACCTTAGGTTCAGTTATCTTAAGTGGTATGCGGACCTCCTCGCCGTCCTTGGCAGCCTCAAGAAGCTTCTTCGCCTCAGCCACGTCAAAGTCCATGCCTGTAACAGCCTCTACCACCGCATAATTATTATCCGGATCCAGTGTAGGCTCCTTAACCTCTGCAAATACCTGCTGGTGGAGCTTATCTATATCCACATCTCCCTTAACCAGCGGACACTCTATTACTTCATCAAATTTCTGTGAAAGAAGTCTCTTCTCCACCTCGTCGGCAAGTGCTTCTTCATCCACAGCGAACATGCCTCTTCCCTTTACTACCACAAGCTTGTCACCATCGATCTTGTAGGCGTCCTTGTTCTCCTTCTGGAGATCTGAAAGGCCGCTTACGGCAATGGCTTCGTGAAGCTTCTCCCTGCTCTGTACCTCAGGGGCAATGGCATAATCACAAGATGAAAACAACGCCACAACGTAGTTCACACCTCTCTTGAAAAATGAGTGGGTCTCAAGACATTTCTTCTCAACTGCATCATTTACGTTAAGATTGATAGCGTCCGACACATCTATCACATACTTCTCACCGCTTAAGTCCACGTTAAGCTGTGCGTTCCTGTATGTGTCCTGGAACTTGCCTTTTATCTGTTCGGAGGCTTCCTCCACCGTAAGTCCGCTTACGTCTATTCCGTTTATTGTGGTGTTCTGGTAAAATGTACGGCTGTCTATTACGAAACATAGCACCACATACACCAGAAACAGTGCCACCACTACCGCACAAGCAATAAAAACTTTAGATTTTAATACCCTTTTCATCAACTGTACCTTCCATGATCTATACTATTTATGAATAATTTATGCAAATAAATTCGAAAAAAGTCTGTCTGCACAGGTGTATTATATCACAAAGTTTCTCGTATACAACTACCGTTTTCAAACTTAATATAAAATTACATTTTCGACATATTTTATTAATATTTGTCATTACTCCACATCAATGATCCTGTGTATGACTGATACCAGAATGATGTCTTATGACTAAAACAGTCCGATAATGTAATATATAAGGCCTGCTATAAATGACGCAAATATACCAAACATTATTACAGGACCGGCGATGGTGAACGCCTTAACGCCCTTACCGAACACCTCTCCCTCAGTCTGAAATTCCACTATCGGGGAGCACACACCATTTGCAAATCCTGTTATGGGAACCAGTGCTCCGGCTCCGGCAAATTTGGAAAAGCCTTTATAAAGGTTCAGACCTGTGAGAAGTACACTGGCAAGGACCAGTATTATTGACACATAGCCGTAGGCGTAATCCTCAGACACGTTATTTGCCATAAGGATATGCTTTATTATCTGTCCCACAAGGCAGATACCTCCTCCTGCAAGAAACGCCCACATGCAATTCTTCATGGAGTTTGATTTCGGTGTCACCTGCTTCACATATTCATTATAATCTTCCTGTTTCGGTTCGTATTTCATTGTATTACTCCTTTCTGCTGAACATCGCCCATTTAAAATGTTCCCTCAACAAATGCCTGACGCTGCATGTCAGTTTTTATATAAAACCTGACACAGCTTAGACCAATGTCGTGATCACCATGACTATGCTGCCTGCGGTCTTACCTGCCGCCAGTGCATATATGGCGTAAGGCAGATATTTTCTTATCTTAAATCTTCTGGATATGATCGGGAACACATTTAACACCTCTGTCAGTGCCCCTGCCAGACAGCCTACAAATATCCCTCCAAACAGTGCCAGGATACTGAAACCCCAGAGGGTCAGGGGGATCCTTATGGTAAATATATAGATGACATTTCCAAGGGCGGCTCCGTATGCCAGAAGATTTTCCACAAGCATATAATGTCTGTTGTACTGTATTTTGCTCAGAAGCTTTGGAAATATACCGATCATGGATATAAATGCAAAATATCCGGCGGCTATGGCTGCACCTCCTGCCATTGCGGCAAATGCCAATAAAATATAAGCTGGGTTCATTTTTCAGGTCTCCTGTCCATATCTGTGATAATAGTCTGGTTCACGTCCTGCTCATACTTTCTTAACTGCACCTGGAGAGGTGTTGGCTCGTCTGTGAACTTCTTGGCTGCACCATGGTTGAAGAAAATGATTATCCCGAGAAACAGACCTATTGAATAGAACATTCCTGCGATGGATATTCCTGCTTCATCGCCTCCCACGAAGAGATCCTGCATAAGCTCAAGCTGCCCCACAAGATTTACGTCGGAGTTATAGGACATTATGGAAAATGCCGCTCCGAAGAAAGCGATGAAACATAATCCGATGAATTTGAGGACCTCCTTTACGTTCACATTTGAATCAGGTGCCTCGTAATAGATGATGGTGTCAGGCTCACCCAGATTGATCACCTCCACATCAGCAAACATCGAGGTGAGGGTTGTGACCACATCAAGAATTGATATTATATACTGTTTTTTCCCTTTTTCCTTAAATTTGTATACCTCTATCTTATCTGCGGCAAATGCTATATCGGGATTGTCCGAATATATCTCTGCCATGTCCTTTAGAAGCACCTTTCTCTCGTTTACCTTCACGCTCTGCTTTGGTTTTATATAAAGTAGATCAGCCATAATGATAATTTCCTCTCTGAAGATTTTTATTTAAAATCACTACATCTTTCATTAAGGTTTATTATCTGTCTGATCCCGATTTTTATTCTTTGTGTTTATACCATATTTCTTAATTTATCTATTATTTTTTTCTCATACCTGCTTACCTGCACCTGGGAGAAGCCCAGCCGCCTTCCGGTGTCTGACTGGGACATTTCCCTGAAATACCGGAGCTCTATAAGCCTGTATTCTTCCTCGGAAAGGTTAGCCATAAGCTCATTTACCAATAACTTATCCATAAGCTTCTCTTCCCGATCCTCCCCCTTTACCTCCATGACACCGGGATTGTCAAAGGACTCCACAGGCCTTGAGGCCTCCATTGCCATGGTTATCTCCTCAGGCTCTATGTTCAGGGCTTCGGATATCTCCGACAGCTCCGGCTCCCTGCCCTTTTGTTTGATGTATGTATCCCTGTATGCGTATATTTTCCCATATATTTCCTTTAGGCTGCGGCTCACCTTTATAGCTCCGGAATCCCTGAAAAATCTCTTGATCTCACCGGTTATCATGGGAACTGCATAGGTGGAGAACTCCACTCCGTATTTCATGTCAAATCTGTCTATAGCCTTTATGAGTCCTATGGTTCCTATAGACACTATGTCCTCAAGCTCACAGCCTCTTCCTGTAAATCTTCTTGCAATGCTCCACACAAGTCCCATATTGCCCATAACAAGCTTATCTTTGGAATCTTTGTCACCTTCTTTTGCTCTGACTAACAATTCCAAATTATTCTCCATCTGTTTCCCTGTCCGAGTTCCCCACTTTCTTTTTCATTTTCACCGTGGTTCCCTTACCCGGTTCTGATTCTACTGCCAGCTCATCCATGAATGCCTCCATAAATGAAAATCCCATACCGCTTCTGCCCTTGTCGGGCTTGCTGGTGTACATTGGCTCCATTGCCTTTTTTATATCTTCTATACCCTTGCCGTAGTCGGTTATCTGCACCTCCAGGGTACGCTCCTCCACATCTATAACCGCTTTTATAAGTATCCTTCCTTCCCCTTCATCATATCCGTGTACAATGGCGTTGGTAACAGCCTCTGACACTGCTGTCTTCACATCTGCCACCTCTTCAAGCGTCGGGTTAGTCCTGGTCATAAAAGACGCCACAACCACCCTTGCAAAGCTCTCATTTCTTGGATCACTTTCTATTTCTAAACTCATTTCATTTCTATTCATAGACTTCACATATTCCCCAATCCATTTTTTTTACAGATTTCTTATTCCTTTCCGACGGATTTTGCCAAACAAAATAAACATATCAGGTCTGATAAACGAAGCTGCCGTGAGCCTTGGCGTATGCCTCCTCTATATTTGCCGCCCGGTTCACGATCCTGTATATCCCTGACATGGTAAGTATCTTCTTCATCTGTTCCGATTCATTAATTATGTAAACTAATCCTTTTCTATCATAGACATCCCTGAACCGCCTGGTTATAAGCCCTATGCCTGAGCTGTCCATCATCCTTGTATGTTCAAAATCAAAGATCACGTATTTTACCCTTTTATCCGAGAACACCTCTCTGGTATTTTCTATAATGCCGGTGGCTACATAATCGTCCACCTCTGAAGGCAGTCTTATTACTACAGTATCTCCAATTTTTTCACAATTATTCATGATACATGTTTTCCTCCTCTTCTTTTTTGATCGTAAATAATGAGAAAAGGACAAATGAAATTGATCATTTGTCCTTTGTATCGTTGATATTGTCAATCCAATATCTATATTTGATTTTCAGCTTCTGTATCCTCTCTATCCAACGGATCCATCATCCGGTGTTACAGAATCACCGGCACCGGTACCTGTTCCATCACCTGTACCCGTATTATCTCCGGTTCCATCACCTGTTCCTGTGTTGGTGCCATCACCTGTACCGCCCTCGGAATAAGGGTTTCCGGTGGTAGTATCCGCAGCACCGTCTCCGGCGGCATTGTTGGTCTTTGCCTTTGTGGACGCCACTGTGTAGTATATGGAATCCGGACAATTATTTGTCAGATTGGTAAATGCAGTAACTGCATTCTCGTACTGTCCAAGCTTCTCATAACAGAGTCCTGCATAGAACAGAAGCTCGTCATAGTTCTCATTTGTCTCCATAAGCTTCTCAAATGATGTAAGGGCTCCCTCATAGTCACCATCTATGTACTTCTTGACGGCAAGCTGCATACTTACCTTGTCTTCATTTGAAAGTATCTTGCTGTTTGCCTTATAGTCGTCTATAGTGGCATTTGCCTGGTCAAGCTCTGACTGTATAGATTTAACCTCATTCTCAAGGGATGAGATCTTAACATTCTTATCGGCTATCTGCTCACTGAAGGTTATCTTCAGATCCCTGCTGGTGTTGTCATCGCTCTTCTGCCTCTGAGGCATTACAAGGAACAGCATTACCGCCACTCCAAGGACTATTCCCGCAAGAACGTAGGCTATGGAATATTTATAAAAATTAATATCCTTGTAGCGCCCCACAGGAACCACGCTGTCGTCTGCCTTTGTTACCGGCTTACCTATCTCCACGTATGCGTGAGGTTCGTCTGTGGTGAAGAGGATGTCTGCGTCATAGTCATCCTCAGGGAAATCCCTGTAATCCATCACGTCGGAATCCGGCACACCCATCTCGTTAAAGTACCTTACCGCAAGGGGATTTGTCCTGTCTATCTTTATTACCCTTTTTAACGCCTTCTTTGCCTTGTCATACCTTCCGGCGTCAATGTTAAGCAGGGCAAATAACAGATATCCGTCTACAAACTTTCCATTATCTGAAAGCACCTTTCTAAGCTGTATGAAAGCAAGATCCTTGCTTCCCTGCCTTGCATAGTTAAGTGCCTGATTGTACTTTCTTGCCACGTTATTTGTAGCCTCAAGCTTGTGAGGATTTGCCTTTACTTCCTTTATGTATCTCTTGGCAACATTTCTTCCGTCAAAGAGATTAACGCTGATGACCCATTCATTTAACGCCTCAACCACTTTACCGGTCTCGTAATATACAAGTCCCAGGAGGTTTCTGGCATCAATGTTCATCTTGTCATACTTAAGGGAAACGGTAAGTGCTGCTGCCGCCCCTGTCATATCTCTGACCTTTGCTTTATCAAGACCTATATTGTAATAAAATTTAGATGTATTGATAGCCTTGTTGACATACTCGCTCTTTAAGCCACACTGACTGCAATAGCCTGTAACAAGTATCTGTCCGCCACATCTCTTACAGTATAAAACATCTGCCATACTATTCCTCTTTCTCCTTGGTGACTCTCATCATTTCCTGCATGATGTCAGTGAAATCCTTAAGGTCATTGTTATATATAGCTTCCTCCGCCTGATCTAACTCAAGTATCGGGCGAAACTTCTTGACTTCTTCATCAAAATTTATCATGATCCATGTTCCCTTCCTGTTACTTTATCAATATACTTTAAACTGACAATTTTATTTATCAAGCCATTTCTTAACTTCACCTACAAGGTAAAGGGAGCCTACACAATACACATTGCAGCCGCTTTTTTCCTTTATATCCATTGCCATATCCATGGCGCATGCCACATCCGCTGCCTCAGTAACCTCAGTCTCTGTCCTGCTTCTGAACAGCTCTGCTATGGTGTGGATATCTGCCTTTCGGTGCTCGGATACATTTGTCACTATAATGTGTTCAAAGGACAGCCTGCCCGTAAGCAGATCTATCATGCTTTCGTATTCCTTATCCTTAACCACTGCAAATACCAGCAGCTTCCTGTCTTCGCTGTACATACGCTCCATTGTATCGCAATAGGACGTAACAGCCTCAACATTATGAGCTCCGTCAACATATACTCCCGGAAGTATCTCCTCCATTCTGCCCTCCCAGTAAAAGGAAAGCAGCCCTTCAGACAATATCTGAAGCTCTTTCTCACCTATATCCTTCATCAGTAAGCTGTATGCAGCAACTGCCAGACAGGCATTCTCAACCTGGTACAATGCCGTTGCTCCAAGTTTCAGATGAACATACTTATAATATCCATTATGAAATGAAAAATCAATGGCTTTGTGTCCCAAACTGTTTATTATATAGTTGGTTTTTTCGACCGGATAGACGGCTGCTCCCCGGCTTTCTGCCTGTTTTTCTATTACCGCCTTCACATGTGGATCCCTGTCGAAATAAATGACAGGCACACCCGGTTTTATGATACCGGCTTTCTCTGCCGCGATCTTCTCCAGTGTGTCTCCCAGATATTCCATATGGTCATAGCCTATGGAGGTTATGATGGTAAGCTCCGGCTCCACTATATTGGTGGCGTCAAGTCTTCCTCCCATGCCGGTTTCATAGATTATATAATCCACCTTCTGCTCATTAAAGTAAACCGCAGCCATGGCGAACATTACTTCAAAGAAGGATGGGTGTATGGTGAATTTTTCCTTCACCTGACAGAATACTCTGGCAAAATCTTCATCTGAAATTATCTCATCATTTATCCTTATCCTCTCATTTATCTTAACCAGATGAGGGGATGTGAATAATCCTACCCGGTAACCTGACTTCATTAAAAGGGTTGCCAGCATTTTACAGGTGCTTCCCTTTCCGTTAGTTCCCGCCACATGTATTATGTGGGAATGTTTCTCAGGATTTCCTAAACGAGCAAGAAGACCGGCAAGGTTCTCCCTGCCAATCTTCTGTGCAAACATAGGTATATCAAGTATATATTTTACTGCTTCTTCGTAACTAAGCATTGCTTTTACCTGCCATTTATTATCTGTTATCTACCTTCTCAGGATACAGGTCATGGTTTGAAAGCCTGTTCCAGGCCACCTCTTCCCACTTTGTTCCCGGTCTTCCGTAGTTACAATATGGGTCTATTGATATTCCTCCCCTTGGAGTGAATTTGCCCCATACCTCTATATACTTAGGATCCATAAGCTTTATAAGATCCTTCATGATAACATTCATGCAGTCCTCATGGAAGTCTCCATGATTTCTGAAGCTGAACAGATACAGCTTCAATGACTTGCTCTCAACCATCTTCACATCCGGTACATAGGATATATATACTGTTGCGAAATCCGGCTGTCCTGTTATAGGACAGAGACTTGTGAACTCAGGGCAGTTAAACTTAACAAAGTAATCATTTCCCTGATGTTTATTTATAAATGTCTCAAGAACCTCAGGACAGTAATCTGTCTTATATGCTACATTTTTATTTCCAAGGAGACTGATATCTCCCATCTCACTCTTATCTCTGCTCATACAAACCTCCATACTATTTCACAAGAGCTGCCGAAACACACTTGATAAGTATCTTGACTGCCTCGTCACACTGTTCCTTATTTACTATAAGTGGTGGTGCAAGTCTTATGATATTGTCTCTTACTGCTGTTATGAGAAGTCTGTTCTCAACTGCCTGGTGCTTAACCTCAAAGGCAATAGGCTCTCTGAATTCAACACCTACCAGAAGCCCTTTACCTCTTATCTCCTTCACACATGGAAGAGCCTTAAGCTGCTCCATGAAGTAAGCTCCTACTTCCTTTGCATTTGCCGCAAGGTTGTTGTCCATGATCTCCTCTATCTCTGCAAGGGCTGCCGCACAGCATACAGGGTTGGCTGCATAGGTTGAACCGTGGGCACCAGGGGTAAATGCACTGGCGAACTTTGCTGTTGTACACATGGCACCTATTGGCATACCGCCGCCGATAGCCTTTGCCATTGATACTGCGTCCGGCTTAACACCATACTCCATATATGCCATTATATCACCTGTACGTCCCCATCCGGTCTGTACCTCGTCAAATAATAAGAGCATATCGTTCTCATCACAGAACTCTCTTAAGCCCTGGAGAAATTCCTTTGTGGCAGGATATACACCACCCTCGCCCTGGACAGGCTCAACCATGATGGCTATTGTATCCTTTGTACACTTGCTCTTGAAGTCCTCAAGGTTGTTGTATTCTGCATATGAGAAGCCCGGAAGCATTGGCTTGAAGCCTATCTGACATGCATTGTCAGGCTGTCCTGTGGCTGAAAGTGCTCCGTAGGTTCTGCCGTGGAAGCTGTTCTTTGCTGTTACGATATGGTAACGGTCAGGACCGTAGTTGTCCGTTCCGTACTTTCTTGCAAGCTTTATCATAGCCTCATTTGCCTCTGTACCTGAGTTCTGGAATACGATCTTCTCCATTCCCAGGGTGTCACATACCTTCTTGGCAAGAAGCAGCATAGGAAGTGTATAGGCATAATTTGAAGCATGTATTACCTGCTTACACTGGGTAGCAATGGCGTCTGCCACCTTCTTGTTACAGTTACCTGTGCTGTTTACCGCAATTCCTCCGAAGAAGTCCAGATAACGGTCTCCGTTTTCCGCGTAAACGTACATACCGTCTCCCTTCTCCTCAATGAACTCCCATCTTCTTGTTTTCTCTGTAAGATAGGTGTCCGCCATCTCTAAAAGTTCTTCTCTTGTATATCCTGTGTCACTGACCTTCATTGACTGTTCCTCCTTGACATACTGTTTTTACATTTTTTTGTTTTTATATTGCAGTTTTACATTTTATGTTTTTCCATTTAATGGGCAAACTGTGAATTATACAAATTGGTATAGAAGCCGTTCATTGCAAGCAGTGTCTCGTGATTTCCCTGCTCTATGATATGTCCGTCCTTCATAACAAGGATAACATCCGACTCCTTGATGGTAGAAAGTCTGTGGGCAACCACGAAGCTTGTCCTTCCCTTCATCATCTTGTTAAATGCTCTCTGTATCCTTATCTCTGTTCTTGTATCTATGGATGAGGTTGCCTCATCAAGAATAAGCATAGGTGGAAGATCGAGCATTACCCTTGTGATACAGAGAAGCTGCTTCTGTCCCTGGGAGAGATTTCCTCCGTCCTCTGTTATCACCGTATCATATCCGTTAGGAAGCCTCTTGATAAAGCTGTGGGCATGGGACTGCTTTGCCGCCTCTATGATCTCTTCATCTGTGGCATCCGGTCTTCCGTATGCGATACTTTCCTTTATAGTACCTGACTTAAGCCATGTCTCCTGGAGCACCATTCCGTAGTTCTCCCTGAGGCTGTGCCTTGTAACATCCTTTATATCATGACCGCTTACAGCTATGCTTCCTGAATCCACATCATAAAATCTCATGAGAAGATTTATGACTGTACTCTTACCGCAGCCTGTAGGTCCTACTATGGCTATCCTTGCTCCCGGCTTAACGTCAAGATTGAGATTCTTGATCAGCTCCCTGCTCTTGTCATATGAGAAGTCTACATCTGTAAGCTTAACGCTTCCCGATACCTCCTTAAGTACCACTGCGTCGCTCTTGTCTGCTGTCTCTGCCTCCTCGTCAATAAGCTCAAATACTCTGGCTGCTGACGCCATAGCGTTCTGAAGCTCCGTAACAACGCCTGAAATCTCGTTAAATGGCTTTGTATACTGGTTTGCATAGCTTAAGAAGCTTGATAACTGTCCTACTGTTATACGTCCCTTTATGGCCATTATGGCACCTATTATACCTACACCTGTGTACACAAGGCTGTTTACAAATCTTGTTACAGGGTTTGTGGTGGATGAGAAGAATGTAGCCTTAAGTCCTGCCACATTAAGTCTGTCATTTACCTCGTTGAAGCTGTCATTTACCTTATCCTCCATGGAGAAGGCTGTTACAACCTTCTGGTTCTCCACCATTTCGTTCACGATAGAGGTAAGCTCACCCTTTATCTCCGACTGCTTCTTGAACATGCTGTAGGTCTTCTTTGCTATGAAGGACGCTGCAAATAACGATACAGGAGTTATAACTACTACTACCACTGTGATTATGCTGTTTATTGAAAGCATGAATATCAGTGTTCCCACTATGGTCATCACACCTGTAAATAACTGGGTGAAGCCCATTAAAAGTCCGTCTGAGAACTGGTCTACATCTGCTATTATCCTGCTGACGATATCTCCGTGGGTATGTGAATCCACATATGAAAGTGGCAGCTTTGACAGCTTGTCAAACGCCATTGTCCTTACATCATTTACAACCTTGTAGGTTATCCTGTTATTGATTATGTTCATGAACCACTGGGCAAGGGCTGTGATGGCAACTACCACCACCAGCTTAACAAGCACTGTCTTTAATCCGTCGAAATCAACATTGCCTGCTCCCACAATCTTGTCCACGCCATTTCCCATAAGGATTGGTGCATACAATGTAAGTACCACTGAGATGGCTGCACATATAAGTGAAAATACCACCAGCACCGAATACTTCTTAATGCACTTAAGTATCCTCTTAAGGGTCTGTTTATTCTGATCTTTATTCTCAAGTTTTGCTAATTTTCTGCTGCTCATAGTATCACCTTCCCATCTCTTTTTCTGAAAGCTGTGACATACAAATCTCTTTGTATACCTCACACTGATCTATGAGTTCCTTATGTGTGCCTATTCCGCACACTTCACCATCGTCAAGAACGATGATCTTATCTGCTCCCATTATGGTTGACGCTCTCTGGGATACGATAAATACTGTGCTTTCCTTTATCCTGGTGGATATTGCCTTTCTAAGAGCCGCGTCTGTTGCGAAGTCAAGGGCAGATGCACTGTCATCAAGAATAAGTATCTCCGGCTTTCTCACAACGGCTCTTGCTATTGTAAGTCTCTGCTTCTGTCCACCTGAAAGGTTCTTGCCTCCCTGGGTGATCTTAAATTCAATACCGCCGTCCTTGCTGTCCACAAATTCCTTAGCCTGGGCAATATCAAGGGCTTCCATGATCTCCTCATCTGTGGCGTCATTCTTGCCGTATCTCATGTTCTCTGCTATGGTTCCTGCAAATAAAACTGCCTTCTGGGGAACCACTCCTACTCTGGCTCTTAAGTCCTTAAGATCGTAGTCCTTTACATCTACGCCATCCACAAGAACCTGTCCTTCTGTGGCATCGTAAAATCTCGGGATAAGATTTACAAGAGAGCTCTTTCCTGAGCCTGTACCTCCTATGATACCTACAGTCTCTCCATGTTTTACAGTGAAGTCAAGACCTGTAAGAGAGTCGGCTCCCGACCCTTTATATCTTAAGTTTACATTCTTAAAGGTTACACAGTCTGTGTTATCGCCGGCGTTTTCCTTACCGTTTCCTGCAGCACCCTTTCCTGATATGATGGAAGGCTCAGTGTCAAATACTGCACTGATACGCTTACCACAGGCAATGGACTTGGTAATGTTTATAATGAGATTTGCAAGCTTAACCAGCTCCACAAGTATCTGTGACATGTAGTTTACAAGGGCTACAACCTGTCCCTGGGTGATGATACCCTTATTTGTCTGTCCACCTGCTATCCATATGATGGCAACAGTGGCAAGGTTTATGATCACATAAGTAACAGGGTTTAAGAAGGCTGATATCCTTCCTACAAAGAGCTGCACCTTCATGAGCTCATCTGTAGCACCGTCAAACTCGGCAAATTCCTTCTCCTGTCTGTTAAAGGCTCTTATCACTCTTGCACCGGAAAGACTCTCTCTGGTTAAAAGGGTAACTCTGTCAAGCCTGTTCTGTACCTTCTTAAACAAGGGGATGGTAATGAGCATTATACCGAATACAACCACTGAAAGAGCCGGTATCGTGACCACGAAGGTCATGGCAGATTTCACATCTATGGTAAATGCCATTATCATTGCACCAAACACGATAAACGGTGATCTTAAGAACAGTCTCAGCACCAGATTGACACCAGTCTGTATCTGGTTGATATCACTGGTCATTCGTGTAAGTAATGTTGACGTTCCTATTGTATCTATCTCTGTATATGACAATGATGTTATGTGCTTAAACAGTGCACTTCTGAGTCCCGTACCAAAGCCTGTTGCTGCCTTGGCTGAGAAGTACTGGGCTGTCAGTGAACAGGTAAGACCTATAACACCGAGGAGCACCATAACAAGACACATCCTGAGGACATAGCCCATGTCCTTATTGTATATACCAACATCAATTATCTTCGCCATAACAAGAGGGACAAATAATTCAAAGCACGCCTCCAGCATCTTAAACAGAGGTGCCAGAATACTTTCCTTCTTATATCCCTTCAAATATGATAAAACCTTCTTCATTTACTTTCCTCTCATTTTGAACATCAGCCCCTTTAAACTTCTGCCATTTAAAATCTGCCTGTCCGTATTTTTCCCACTATCTGCTTTTTGTATATAAATGCGTTAAAGGGCGTACATAAACGCCCTTCAACAAAACATATTTCAAGCGGCCCAAACACCAGCCGTATACTTAAAAACCAATGTAAAAAACGCCTGTCCCGGATTACTCTTCCTCAGGAAGATTAGCATTGTGATATACCGCCTGTACATCATCATCATCATCAAGCATATCAATGATCCTTGTGAACTTCTTTACTGCCTCAGGATCTGTAAGATCTACATAGTTCTGAGGTATCATTGTAACCTCTGCCTCAGCCATTGGTATTCCCTGCTTCTCAAGTGCCTCTCTTACCTCTGAGAAACTCTCAGGTGTTGTAAGCACCTCAAAGCTGTCATCATCCTCTACAACGTCCTCTGCACCTGCGTCAAGAGCAGCCATCATAAGGTCATCTGCGTCCATGTCGCACTCTTCCTTGGCAATGATGATCTGTCCCATCTGATCGAACATGTATGATACACAGCCTGTTGTTCCTACATTTCCGCCACCCTTTGTGAAGCAGTTACGGACATTTGCCGCTGTTCTGTTCTTGTTGTCTGTAAGTGCGTCTACGATAATGGCTGTTCCGTTAGGACCATATCCTTCATATGTACATGTAACGTAGTTTACTGAGTTAGCATCTCCTGCTGCACGCTCGATACCTCTCTTGATGGTATCGTTAGGCATATTGTTAGCCTTTGCCTTTGCTATAACATCACGAAGCTTGCTGTTATTCTCAGGGTTAGGACCACCCTCTCTTACTGCAATAACGATCTCCTTACCGATAATTGTAAATATCTTTCCCTTTGCTGCGTCGTTCTTCTCTTTCTTGTGTTTGATGTTTGCAAATTTTGAATGTCCTGACATCTTTATTACTCCTCACTTGTCTATAATGTTTCTTATTTTTTCTTATATATGTCATTAAAAAATACAACCGCCCACTATATTAGCACTATATGGAAGATTTTTCAACCTTAGTGATCCTCACCTTGTCTATCATCTTGTTTTTATGGCCTGTGGTGATGAATTTATACCCCTGATATTCGATCTGTATATCCTCGTGTTCAAAGGGAAGCCTTCCCAGCTCATACAAAAGAAAGCCGTTGATGGTCTGAAAATCCTCATCCGGAAATTCAATGCCCAGAAGCTCCGATATCTCGTCAAGCTCCGCAGTACCGTCAACCACATAGTCATTTCCCACACGCCTGACCTCATCTTCCTCGTCGTCGTACTCGTCAAATATATTTCCCACTATCTCTTCCAGGATATCCTCCATGGAGATAACTCCGTCGGTCTGTCCGTATTCATCGGTGATGATCGCCATATGTATCTTGTCATTCTGCATCTGTTTAAACAGCTTGGATATATTTCTGGTTGGATGAACGAAATACGGCTCCACCATGACCGACTCCACAAGACTCTCCTTGTGCTTAAGATACTCCCTGACGAAATCCTTGAAATACACGATCCCCACAATGTTATCTATATCGCCGTCGTACACCGGATATCTTGAATAGTTATACTCCAGCATATCATCCATAATGTCAACAAGCCTGCAGCTCTTGTCAAATGCCACCACATTGGTACGGGGTGTCATAACGTCTCTTGCTTCCTTCTCTGAGAACTCAAAGATATTGGTTATCATCTCTTTCTCATCATCCTCAATAAGCCCCTGCTCATTTCCCTCGTTGACCATGGAAATGATCTCTTCCTCTACTTTTTCCTCTTCTGCTTTTCTGTTAAATATCTTCATATAACTGACATTTCTGTCTTACAAATCACCTTCCTTTGACTATATAAGATATCGTATTTTCTACATCAATTCAAGACTTATCTTAAGGGCTGAGTCAACCCTCTTAAGTATATCCTCGTTTATGTGGCACACCTTTTCCTTAAGTCTTGCCTTATCTATGGTACGCAGCTGCTCCAACAGTATCACCGAGTCCCTTGTAAGCTCATTGCTTCTTGCCAGAAGCTCCACATGGGTTGGAAGCTTCGGCTTCATCTTACTGGTTATGGCTGCAACTATCACTGTTGAGCTGTGTCTGTTTCCTACTTCATTCTGTATTATAAGTACCGGTCTGACTCCCCCCTGCTCCGATCCCACTACAGGGCTCAGGTCGGCATAATATATATCTCCACGTCTGATCACCAAATAAAACTCACCTCATATACATAATCATGCGGCATTTATATATTTTATGTATGTCGCTATAAAAAGTATCTCCACCGAAATGAGATTTATTCAGTTGTATTTACTTTATCTACAGGAGATAATTTACTGTGGATGTCTTCTTTCCGTTTTCTATGTATACCCTTGGAACACGTCTTCCTATATTACATACAAGCTCGTAATTAAAGCTTGCGGCAGGCTCTGCCACCTCTTCCACAGGGATCTCACAGTCTCCCCTTCTTCCAAACAGGACAACCTCATCCCCCACCTTAACATCCGGTATATCGGTAACGTCTATCATAAACTGATCCATGCATACCCTTCCTGTTATAGGGGCATATCTGTCATGGATTATGACTCTTCCGATATTGGACTGTGCCCTTGGATATCCGTCTGCATATCCGCAGGATACTGTGGCTATCTTCATAGGATGGTCTGCTATGAATGACCAGCCGTAGCCTATTCCTGTTCCAGGCTCCACATCCTTTACATGGATGACTCTTGATATAAGCTCCATGGCAGGCTTAAGCTTCGCAATATTCTTGTCTACCTCCTCTGACGGATAGAGTCCGTATATTACAATTCCTGCCCTTACCATGTCAAAGCCTTCATTATCCATCTCCATTATTCCGGCACTGTTGGCAATATGCTTTACAGGTATATCAAGACCATTTTCCTTAAGGCGGGCTATCATCCATCTGAATTTCTTAAGCTGTTCATTTGCAGAGGTCTTGTCATATTCATCAGCCTTGGCATAATGGGTAAATATTCCCTCGCACTCTATATTAGGGAGTTTTGATATCTCAAGGATCTCCTTCACGCCATCTTCGTCACATGGGAAGCCTATCCTTCCCATTCCTGTGTCTATCTTAATATGGATCTTCGCGGTCATGTTAAGCTCCTGTGCCACAAGACTTAACTTCTTCGCCCTGTCCACATCGTAAAACGCTGTCCTTATGTCATTCTTGATAAGGTCCTCATAGGATGTAGGATCTGTATAACCAAGTATGAGTATCGGCTTTTCTATTCCGGCATTTCTAAGCTCCACACCCTCGTCGATACATGCCACTGCATAAAAGTCTGCAAGATCATCAAGAGCCCTTGCAAGGGTAACCGCCCCATGTCCGTATCCGTCAGCCTTGATAACTGCCAGAAGCTTCATGTCGTCCCTTACGCATGCCTTCATCATCTTCACATTGTCCCGTATATTATCGAGGTTGATATCAGCCTCTACTCTGTTTACCTTATCCATTTGCTTTTTGCCTCCAAATTATCTGCATTTAAGAACATTCCCTATGGATTCTACTATGTTCCTTGCCATAAGGCTTCTTACTCCGAGCCTTTCCTCTGCCTCATCTCCTGCCAGGGCATGTATGGTAACCCCAAAGGCTGCCATGTCCTGATAGTCCAGTGTATCGTCTGTCACTCCTGCTGCCACTATACCGGATATGATACCGGCAAGCACATCTCCCGAGCCGGCAGTTGCCATTCCGTTATTTCCCCTTGTATTGACAAATACCCGGTCAAGACTTCCTGCCACCACCGTTCTGGCGTCCTTTAATACACATGTAACATTATAATCCTTTGCACACTCACTTGCACAGGAAATCTGATTTTCTTTTAACTCCTCTATGGTATGGCCTGTAAGTCTTGACATTTCCATCATATGAGGAGTTATTATCACAGGCATTTTATGGTCTTTTAATATATCCCTGTCTTTTGCAATGATATTTATGCCGTCAGCGTCTATTATCACAGGGCATGTGGCATTTGCCATAACATATCTTATGAGGGCTTCCGCTGTATCATCCGTTGATATGCCGGGACCCACCAGCACTGCGTCTGCCCAGGAGATCACTGCCGCTGCTTCCGAAACGGCAGAGGCTTTGTCCCTGTAATAGGAAGCCACCGCTTCAGGTGCCAGGCTTCCAACTATGTTTCTATTATTTTCATGGGTCACAAGCTTAACAAGACCTGTCCCCATTCTGTAGGCTGCATTTACCGAGAACACTGCTGCCCCCGCCATGTCGGAACTTCCTGCTATGATCGCAAGCTTGCCGCAGGTTCCCTTGTTGGCACTGTCTGACCTTTCCGGAAGATAGGATATGCACTCCTCACCCAGAGTATAGCACTTAGGTCTCACCTTCTTGACATTGCACTCCGGAAATCCAATATCACACACCTCTATGTGTCCGCAATGATCACTTCCCGGATACAGTACCATTCCAAGCTTTTTACTGCCAAAGGTCACTGTATGATCTGCCTTTACTGCACAACCCATAACCCTGCCGTTGTCACCATTTACCCCTGATGGGATGTCTATGGCTATCTTCATGCCACTCATGTTGTTTATGGTCTCTATGGTCTTTCTCCATATGCCCTCTACAGGTCTCTTGAGTCCCACCCCGAATATGCCGTCAACTATAACATCATAGCCATCCTCCGGCAGCTCTGTAAGGAAGTTCAAGCCAAGATTTTCGGCAATGTGCCTCTGGGTCATAAAGCTGTCTGTCTCCTTCTTTAATCCGCCGATCACATATATATCTGCCATATAATCCTGCAGTGACAGTATCCTTGCGGCTGCCACTCCGTCTCCGCCGTTATTTCCTGTCTCCACCACAAACAGTATCCGGTCATTTCTGTTTACTTTTTCCTTTATATACTGAGAAAGAGCGTAAGCCGCTCTTTCCATAAGTACAAGACCGGGAATCCCGGTCTCGTTTATTGTTATTCTGTCTATCTCCTGCATTTCACAGGCTGTAACAAGATATTCCATATTATCTCGCATCCTTCTCTATCCTTCTTAAGAACAGCATTGATAAGATTGCAAATACCACAACAAATCCAAGAAGTATCAGCCATACAGATACAAGTCCTGAAGCTGTTGCCTCATAACATTTCTTGGAAATATCAGGAAGCATATCTGCTGTGAGCATACCCTTTGTATCCTCGAATACCGCTCTCGGAACCTTGTCATTTATTCCTGACAGACGTCCGAAGGCTGACATGCCCCAGTGGCTTACAGTAAGATATGAAACCTTCTCTGCTGCACCCTTAAGCTCAAAGAGCACACCTGACAATACCAACTGAACTATAATTATAATAGGTGCTATGAGATTTGCAAGCTCATTTGTCTTAACTATTGATGATATGAGCACACCCATGGCGTCGGCAGCGTACATTATCAGGAACATGGTTATGTAATACTTCACAAATGAATGTCCCTTAAACAGAAGATCTGACGCAGGGAACTTGAGACATTTGTAGCAGATCGCTGTCATGATGGCACTCTGGAAGAGACATACAATGCCCTGTACCAGCATTATGGACATAATGTATGAAGGTATCTTCATATTGGTCATGTACTCTCTTTTTACTACACTTCTCTCCTTACATATCTCAGTTAAGGAGTTGAACATTCCGATATACACCGCAGCACTTGTTATTGAGAAGAATGCTGATGATGTATTCTCAAAGCACTCAAAGGTATTCTTCTTCATAACGTATGAAAGAAGGAAGCCTATTGCCACAGGGAATATGACTATCATTCCCATTTTTATCTTGTTGTTAAACATCAGGTTGAAGTTTCTCGCCATCATGATGTTCATCTGACGGAAACCACCCACTTCATTTTTCTTTCCCATTTTATCCTATCCTCATTTTCCTAATTATTTGTCTGTCTGTAATATGCGTCAAATTCATCTGTGTACTCACGGACGATCTTATACACATCCGTCATGTCACTTACCTTGAACAGCTCGTATGCCTCCTCCGGTGGACCGGCAAAGCATAGCTTGCCTCCCGGTGCGAAGAACAGCACCTTGTCAAACAGATCGATATTCTTAAGTGTATGAGTGATAACTATTACAGTCTTCTCATGGATATGGGCAAGCTCCTGTAATGACTTTATGAGATTGGTCTCTGTCTCAGGATCGAGACCCGATGTAGGCTCATCAAGGAACAGGATAGGCGGGTCTGAAACCAGCTCAGAGGCAATACTCACTCTCTTCCTCTGTCCACCGCTGACCTTCTTCACATCACTTGCCTGACACTTGGCGTCAAGTCCCAGCATGTCAAAGGTATGGTCGATCCTCTTCTCTCTTTCCTTTTTGTCAACGTCCTTAGGAAGCCTCATCTTGGCGATATATCTAAGAGTCTGTCTTACGCTTATGCCATTTCTTAAGAGATCCTCCTGAGGAACATAGCCTATCTGCTTCTTTAAGGAATCCTTGTGCTCGTAGAGGTTGATACCATCCATATAAACGGCTCCGCTGGTAGCCTCCTCATATCCGTTTATGCAGTTAAGGAAGGTTGTCTTTCCTGCACCGGAGCCGCCGAGCACCGCAACAAATTCTGATGGTTCAATGGTTACATTTACCCTGTCAAGGATACACTTCTTATGGTTCGGTGATTTCTTGTAGGATGGATCTGTCTTAGGGCATCTTACCATCTTGGATATGTTATCAATCCTTAACTCACATCCTGCATTAGGAAGATTGTATATCAACATTCCCCTTGCAAATATGATCTTTACGTTCACGATCTGGATTATGTCGTTCTCCTTAAGTATTGTAGGCTTCACCACCAGCTTACGGTTAATGAACGTGCCGTTCTTACTGTTCAGATCCTGATATATCCAGTCATTTCCGTTCCTTGCAAATACGCCATGCTGTCTTGATATCTGTACAGATGGTATGGATATGTCATTTGGACCAACCATACGTCCTATGTATATAGGATCTGTTGAACCGTCATACAGATTTCTTGACTGCCACTTCTGTCTTGAGTAATCAAACATTGAGAATAAGATAAGCACTCCGAAATTCTCGTTGTGGCTCTTTATCTCTATAACTGAGCCCTCGTTTAAAGGAGCCACTCCGTTCTTAAGATACTGTCCATCCACGATGGATCCGTTGGTGCTGTTGTTGTCACCGTAGTAGTACTTTCCGTTCTCCCTGAATATAACTCCATGAGCCTTGGACAAAACCGGGCTGTCTAACTGGATATCAATATCCGGAGAATTGGTTACCCTTCCTATGAATGTCTTATCCTTTATGAGCTTCTTAGTAACGATCTCACCGTTCATCATGATGATAAGACTTCCCCTTTTGCTCTTGTGTGCCAATGCTGCCATTTTTCTCTCTTCCTCCTGTGCCGGTGCTCACCGGCCCTCATCTTTCTGGATATTTATATGCTGTTTTCAATAATATCACTGCTTATACTTTGCCTTTATCATTGCAACTTCCTGGTCAATCTCCTTGATCCTCTTCATATGGCGTTCCGGACTCTTGCCCCAGGTATCGCCCCTGCTTATCTCATCAAGGAGCTTGCTCTTTTCTGCCAGGATACCACCTATGTACTCTCTGTCCTGCTTTCTGATCTCCTCATTACGCTTTCTTGCTTCAAGAAGCTCTTTGTGATCCTCAATATACTTACGGTAGTTCTTAACCTGGCTCATATATTCTTTTCTCATATCCTGAGCCATGTCTATAAGCTGCTTTGAGTCCTTGTAATCGCCGCACTTCTCAAGAAGCCTTATTGCCTGATCAAGCTCTGTCTCAGTCTTGGCATTTTCAATAAAGCCGATAGCTGCACTGTAGTACTGGATCAGCCTCATCTTCTTTTCCTTTGCCTCTTTTATGGCTCTTTCCTTTTTCTCTCTTTCCTGCATTTCCCTGATCTCTTCAGGAGAGAGTTTTACGTCGTTATCTTGTGTGTTCATATTACCCTCCATGTTCTGCATATTTTTATCAGGTTTCATATGCACCGGCCATATGTCGTTTGACTGCTTTGGCCTTGGTTTATAATTTGACTGCATACGTTCAAAAAGTCCGCCGGACTTATTGTCACTGCCGTTATTGTTTCCTGTGGCAGTGCCGCCTGCTCTCATTGGATTATTTCCCGTGTTTCCGTTACTGCTGTTTAATCTCACGCTGAGCTGGCTGTACTTCGGCATAGAGTTTGTATTTGTCCCCTGGCTGCCCTTAAGCCTGAAAGGCGATTCATCCCTACGCTGGTTCTGACCTGCGCTCTGGTTCTGATACATGCCCTGGTTCTGTCCCACGCCCTGGTTCTGATACATGCCCTGACTCTGTCCCATGTTCTGGTTCTGATACATGCCCTGACTCTGTCCCGTAGCAGGTCTGTTGTATCCATCTCCCGCTGCACTGTTCTGGCGGTTGTAGTTTAGTCCCGTCTTATATATAAGTTCAATAGGAATATCCGCATAGGTCTCACTGTGTCTTAAGGTGTCTGTGTTATACGCACCATACAAGCCCATGATAAGCTCACGCTTCATATCCATCACTGTGGCATATCTGCTCTCTATGTTCAGATCCATGCACTTCATGATCACATCACTCAATACAGGATTTACACCATTCTTAATCCTTACAGGAGATACAAGTTCTTCTCCCATAAGCCTTGATATTGCCTCAACAGGCATTGTACCTGTCACAAGACGGTACATGGTAGCACCAAGGGCATAGATATCGCTCCATGGTCCCAGGCTTCCTCTGCTGTTGAACTGCTCAGGTGGTGCATAATTAGGCTTTACCACCACAGATATGGATTTACCTGAGGCAAATGCTGTGCTCTTGGCAGCCCCGAAATCTATGAGCTTTATAACAGAATCCCTGCACACAAATATGTTGTCAAGACTTATATCCCTGTGTATCATTCCCTTGGAATGTATGGCTTCCAGTGCCCTTATCAGGGACATCATAACCTTAAGGGCGAAGTCCTCCGGCACATAATTGTCGTGCTGTCTCAGAAATTCACTGAGGTTATCGCCCTCGAGATACTCCATTATTATATAAGCCGTATTATTTTCCTCAAAGAAATCATGGACATGTACTATCCCCGGCTCATTGTTAAATTCCATAAGGCTTCTGCCCTCGTTAAGAAAGCTCTCTATGGCCTTCTCGTAATCCTTTTCCTTATCCTGCTCACAGGTTCTGATGGAAAGGGTATTGTCTGCTCTCTGGGCAGTCCCCAGCGGATAGTATTCCTTTATTGCAACAGGAATGTTCTGATATGTATCCCATGCGTGGTATGTTATGCCAAAGCCACCTGCACCGATAACTGTTCCCATCTCGTATCTCTCATGAAGCAGCTTTCCCGGTGTGATATGGTATGCCGCCTTAGGCGGAGTGCCATGCCTGTAACCGCAATACGGACATACCTCTGGATTTCCCTCATATACTTTCATACAGTTTAAACAATGTGTCATAAATTCCCTCTTTCGCAGAACTCATTTACCAAAACCTGTCATCTGCCCTACAGGCTTATTTTATCAGTCTTTTGTTATTTCACTTAATCAACGCTGTAGAATATGGATACATATCCATCTGTCTCATCATACAGCATGTAAACTACCATCTTTCCCGTATTCCATGAATATCCGGAGTCGTTACTGTCTGAATAGGTTCCGTACTTATCTGTAAGAGCCCCATAGACCTTATCCTTAAGGTTACTGTCGTAATTTCCCACAAACATAACCTCATTTATACCTGTACTGTCCTCGGTAATATCTATACAGCCAAAGTTTTCATGGTCGATAAAAGCAACATACTCATTGCCGATATCAGTGTTCGAGGTATCGGTCTCATATGTAACATCAGCATTTCCTGTTACATAGCTGCCGCTCTTATAGAAGATATCGGGATCAACATAGAAGATCCCGTCCTCGTCATAAATATATCTTCCGTAATTAACGGCTGTCGGTTCTGCTTCAGTTGATGCCCTTTCAGCACTTGCACCTGTGGTTGATGTTGTATTTCCTGTGGCGCTCTTCTTACTTCCGGTGCTTCCCGAATTGTTACTGCCATTCCTTATAACAGTAACTATTACAAATACCAGGACTGCCGCCACCACAAAGGAAACTATCCCAAGTATGATATTTTTTGATCCGCTTTTTTTACGGCTTCCGGAATTGCCGCCGGCTGCCTGTGGGCGGTTCATCTGAGCCCGGTTCATCTGTGGAGACATACCGTTCATGTTATTTGCCCCGGTATAGCCTCTGTTGACATTCATGTTATTTGGTGCAGTGTAGCTTCTGTTACCGTTCATGTTGTTCTGTCCGGCATAGCTTCTATTGCCGTTCATACTGTTCTGGCCGGTGTAATTCCTGTTACCATTCACGCTGTTCTGACCGGTGTAGTTCCTGCTGCCGTTCATGCTGTTCTGGCCGGTGTAGTTCCTGCTGCCGTTCATGCTGTTCTGGCCGGTGTAGTTTCTGCTGCCGGTGCTGTTTGCCTGGTAGCTTCTGTTCATGGACACCTGTCCGGTGCTGTAGCCATTTCCTGTTACAGCGGAGTTGCCGGAAGCTCCGTTACCACTCCTGCTGCGTCCGTAATCTAAAGCAGCATTAGGATTGTATGTAACATACTTAAGCATTTCACGTCTTACTTCGTCGCAGTTCTGAAATCTGTACTCTATCTTAGGTGCCATCATCTTCATGACGATCCTGTCAAGGAACAGTGGAACCTCAGGATTGTACTTTGACGGAGCCTGCATTTCATCTTCCATTATCCTGTCTATTGCCTGGTCCGGAGTTTTTCCTGTAAGAAGCTTGTACACTGTGGCACCAAGGGCATATACATCTGTCCATGGACCCTGACGGCTTTTCTTACGAAACTGCTCAGGTGGTGCGTAATTAGGCTTTAAAACTATTGATAAAGTCTTCTCCTCATTACCGTAGCTTTCTCTGGCGGCACCGAAATCTATAAGCTTTATCTTGCCTGTCTTCTCGACAAATATATTGTCAGGGCTTATATCCCTGTGGACCATACCTGCACCATGGACGTAGGAAAGTGCCTCACACATCTTCATTATTACATTAATGGCTGCACTTACGCTTATCCTTCCTCCATGATCTTTGGCATATCTGGACAATGGCTTTCCCCTGAGGTACTCCATAACTATGTAGGCTGTACCATTCTGTTCAAAGAAATCGTATACATTTACGATCTTATCGGTGTTGTTAAATCTCGCAAGACCATTTGCCTCTTCAAGGAAGCTGTTAAGCCCCTTCTGGAATTGTGCCGTATTCTCCGGGTTTGCAAGCTTCACGGTGGTATGATCACTGCTGCTTCTTGTGACCACTTCCCTTGGATAGAACTCTTTGACTGCAACACCCTTGCATGTGTTCATATCCACTGCTCTGTAGGTTATTCCAAATCCACCGTCACCGATAACTGTACCTATCTTGTATCTGCTCTTTAACATTGTACCGAGCTTCAATGTCTTATCCGCTGCCTGGTACTTCCAGTTTCCAAGCCCGCAGTGCGGACATACATTTACGCCATCTTCATATGTATTTAAACAATTAAGACAAATCTGCATTATGCTCTTTCTCCCCTGTAATGCATGTTAGTATCTGCAAATATCACCATTTAAACCTCTCACCACAGAAAGGCACAAACATAAGGTCTGTCCTTCCAAGGGTGATCAGGTCATAAGCCTCAAGCTTTACCGTCCCCTCAAGGATCCTCTTCTTATCGTCTCTGGTAATATATATTTTTTCCTTTGATTCACCGAGTTTAAGTAAAAACTCATTACTCTCACCACTGTAATCTATTACGGCATGTCTGTATCTGGATATGCTTATGTCCCCTTCAATACAGATATCCATGTCTTTTCTTCTGCCTATGTAATTAGGGCCGTTTACTATATTGTAGCTCCCGCCCTTAGCTTCCCCTGAAACACATACCAGCCATCCTGTAACCGGAAGTCTATTGATCTCCGTGATCTGAGGAGCCGGCTGTGACCTATTAGACATGTTATTCATAACCGGTGCTGCCTGCGGTATGTTTGGCATGTTGTTCATGATCGGTGCCTGTGGCATATTCGGCATATTGTTCATTACCGGTGCCTGCGGCATATTCGGCATGTTGTTCATTACCGGTGCCTGTGGCATATTTGGCATGTTGTTCATTACCGGTGCCTGTGGCATATTCGGCATATTGTTCATTACCGGTGCCTGTGGCATATTCGGCATATTGCCCATTACAGGTGCCTGAATAACCGGTGCTGTCTGTGTCATTCCTGTCATATACGGAGATACAGGCGGCACGTTGTTCATCACCGGTGGCTTTGGCATATCCGGTGCTACCGGTGGTACCGGCGGCATTCCGTTCATCACCGGTGGCTTTGGCATATTCGGTGCTGCCGGTGGTGCCGGCGGCATTCCGTTCATCACCGGTGGTTTTGGCATATTCGGTGCTACCGGTGGTACCGGCGGCATTCCATTCATCATATGTGATTGCGGCATATCAGACATTGGTGATATCTGTCCCGGCTTCGGCATCTGTGGCATACCAGTCTGTCCCTGTATAGCCGGATGACTTCCTCCGTATATCATTGAGGAATCATCCTGTACTGTTTTATTGTCACTGTCCATATCCTCACAATAAGGACATGTGTCATTTGCTTCGGCATCATAGAAATGCCCATTTGAACATTTTAGTAATTTCATATTTTTTATCCCCTCTTATTGAACTCCAGCCCACTAAAAATCTGCATGAGCATTTTATCATTTCTTATACAGTACCAGAGCTATCGTTGTATTATCCTGGCTCTTTACAGACAGCTCCGTTGCCTTTGATGTAAGCCTTGTGGCAGCAAGCTTAAGATCCGCTCCGGAATTATCAAGGATATCCAGGATGATATCCTCACTCACCTTCCTGTACAAGCCGTCACTGGCAAGCAGTATCATGTCTCCATCCTCCAGGATATAAGGCTCATTATTTATATCCATAAGACTTATATTGCCTATGCCGATAAAGCTTGTAAGAGCCGCTCCACGCCTTATCTCCGAGCTGTAGATCTCCATATCTATCTGGCCTGCCATAAGAAGCTTATTGAGCTTGGTCTCATAATTATGCTCCTCATTTACCACCATGATCCGCTCATCTCTTATAATATATATCCTGCTGTCTCCTACGCTCAGCCAATGTAACCTGTCGCCGTCTATGGCAACAGCAACCATTGTGGATCCACATTCAAGGCGTTCTCCCTCATCATCTGTAAGGGAATGTACAGCATTGTCTATCTTCACTGCCTCATTGTAGAAAAATCCGGGATAGTCATCTATAGGCTGAGCACTCTTATAGTCCTCAAGCAGAGTGCTCACGGCAGTGTTACTTGCCACCTCGCCCTTGTTCAGACCACCCATTCCATCGCACAGCACAGCCATACAGCAGTCATCCTCACAGTCAAATATCACTGCGTCCTCCTGATTATCTCTGGTTCCAAGAACACTGTCTGTTCCTACCAGTATGTGCTTATGGGTGTCTGACATCATCTCTTTATAGTAGTCATAAAGCTCTGACCGTTCCACCTGTTCTACCTGGTCAACCTTATCGTCTATATCCATTCCAAATAACCTTTCATATACGCACATATGGGCATACGCTGTTCCATATCACCCATCTGTACAGCCTATCATCCTCTTATCTGTATTCCCGATCTTTGTATATACTATCATAGACAAAGATCATTTTTTTACAGAAAAAACCACTTATAAGTTTATATGTTTTTTCAATATATGGCAAGTAAAAAAAGCGGAACAGGAAAACATATCCCCATTCCGCTTTTTATAAAATATGCTCTGACCGACCACCGATATTCCAATGAAAAAATATTATCTCTTCTTAAGGAAATCAGGAATCTTTATACCATCGTTATTAGGCTGAACTGTAGGTCTTACAGGCTGTGTTGCAGCAGGCTTGGCTGCTACTGTCTGTGGTGCAGTTGTCTGTGCAGGCTTAACTGCTGACTGTGCTGCTGTAGTCTCTGTCATAAATGATGGCTTTGTAATACCTGAGCTGAGTCTCTGTCCATTGTATGTAGGAGCAGGGCTTACAGTCTCAGCAACCTTGTGTGCAGGCTCTGACACATATGTCTGTGTAACTGATACAGGGATTGATGATGAAGCTCTCTCAAGACCTGTAGCAATAATAGTAATGCTGATCTCCTCGCCCATGTTGTCATTATCAACTGTACCGAAGATGATATTAACTCCGTCTCCTGCCTGTTCTGTAAGATATGTAACAGCGTCATAGGCTTCAACAATACCAATGTTACCTGAGAAGTTGACGATGATATCTGAAGCACCTGAAACAGTTGTCTCAAGTAATGGTGAATCCATAGCTTCCTTGATAGCGTCAACAGCCTTGTTCTCACCGCTGGCTGAACCGATACCGATATGGGCAATACCCTTGTCTCTCATTACTGTCTGGATATCAGCAAAGTCAAGGTTGATAAGACCCGGCTTGTTGATAAGGTCTGTAACACCCTGAACACCCTGCTGGAGAACCTGATCTGCCTTCTTAAGGGCTTCAGGAATACTTGTTCTCTTATCGCAGATCTGAAGAAGCTTATCGTTAGGGATAACAATAAGTGTATCAACATTCTGCTTAAGTCTCTCTATACCTTCGAGAGCATTCTTCATACGAGGCTTACCTTCAAAGCTGAAAGGCTTTGTTACAACACCGACTGTAAGTATACCAAGATTTCTTGCCATCTCTGCAACTACAGGAGCAGCACCTGTACCGGTACCACCACCCATACCACATGTTACAAATACCATGTTGGCATCCTTGATAATGTCTGAAATCTCTTCTCTATTCTCTTCTACTGCGCTGGCACCGATCTCAGGCTTTGCTCCGGCACCAAGACCCTTTGTAAGCTTCTCACCTATCTGGATCTTTGTTGTAGCTCTACTTAATGAAAGTGCCTGCTTATCTGTATTGATAGCAATAAGCTCCACACCTTCAACATTTTCATCGATCATTCTGTTAACTGCATTATTTCCAGCTCCTCCAACTCCTATGACAAGAATTCTTGCTGGTGTCTTTTCATCGTTTGATTTTATTTCGAGCAAGGTTACGTCCTCCTTAATTAATTTATTATTTTACTCTTACTAGCTGTCTGATTATCATTTGATACAAACGCATTATACCCCTATAATGCATTCGTATTAACATAATACGATTTTTTCCCGAAAATATCAACAGTTATTTTCTTTAATTTTCCTTAAAAATGGCATTTCCGCTTTCGGCAGTGTAATCTGTCATGTCAAGTGTACCACTTTTTCCTTTGATCTTTTCGAGAATATTGCCAAGATTCATGAGCTTATCTTCAAGATTTGTTCCTGAACCCAGCTGGATCTTTATATTATCCTTCTTTAAAATGATCTCCTCATCCTTGTTGAAACGTATCTCATCTATGAGCAGCTCATTTTTATCTATAAGCTGTGTCATGGTAAGTATACGCTTGAACATATCATTATCGGTCACCGGAAGCTTCTCTCCCAGCACTATCCTCTTGAAGGTAAGTCCCTCTATGCAGGGAACATCACTGAGCTTCTCGGCAGAGGTCTCAAGAACCACTCCGTTATCATCAAAGTAAACATATTCATCCATATACATTACACAACCTGCCATGGACTTCTCGTACACCGTAATGGTAACTGTATTCTTGTCGATCATTTCAATCTCAAATTTATCTATGAAGGTAACATCCTCAACAGGGTGCCACTTGTTCTCAAAGTAAAATACGACAGTGTTGTTCATGTTCTTTTCCTTGGAGAATATATCTATTATCTGCTCCTCCGTGTAATGGACATTTCCAACCACCTGTATCTTATCCAACTTATAATTGGACTGTACATACACCACTACGCCGATACACAGTATAAGTATCACTGCCAGGACTATAAGCACCACCTTAAGGAAGAAAGGCATTTTTCTCTTCTCACGGTTCTTTCCTGCGGTCTCCCGCCGTTCTGATGAAGTTTTCGTATTTTTCTTTTCCCTTATCTTCTCTTCTCTATCCATATCTGTCACCTATAATCAGTTGGCATTTTTCTTATCTTCCCTTTCAGGGCTCATCTGCTCCCTGTGTAACGCCACGGAAAATACCATTCCCATCTCCATAAGGGTACACACTACAGAGCTTCCTCCATAACTGATGAAGGGAAGCGGAACACCTGTAGGCGGGATGGTGTTGGTAACTACGCATATATTTATGAGCACCTGGATGGCTATGTGGGTCATAACTCCCACAACCAGTAGTCCCCCGAAACGATCACGGCTGTTCATTGCCACCACTGCACATCTCTTTATTATTATCACAAACAGGGCAATTATGATCACCGCTCCCACGAAGCCAAGCTCCTCGCACACAACCGAGAAGATCATGTCATTATGGGACTCAGGTATGAAGCCCATCTTCTGTATGCTCTTAAAAAGCCCTCTTCCGAACAGTCCTCCGGAACCTATGGCATATAAGGACTGCAGTGTCTGATAACCATTGTCATACTGCTCCGGATGTAACCACACCTTTATCCTCTGGGCTCTGTACCCTGCAAATGCAATAAACATCACACAGAACACCACCATCATAAGTCCAAGTACTACGAAATACCAGTTCTTAGGACTTGCCACAAAGGTCACTGCCGCCACAATGGCAAGACATATTATGGCTGTGCTCAGGTTCTCTATGGCAATAAGTACGACGGCTGCAAATGGCAGTATCATAACCTTAAGAAAGCTCTTGAACTTCGCCAGTTCCTTAGTCCTTGCAGTACATACAGCTGCCGTGTAGATGATAAGTGCAAGCTTGGCAAATTCCGACGGCTGGAACCTGAAGGGACCTATATTTAACCATCTTGAAGAGCCATGGCTGGCACTTCCTATTATGTACACCAGGCATAGAAGCACCATGGATACTATGAGTATCACTCTTGAATACTCATACAGCACATCATAATCCTTCTTCGCCATCACGAACATTATAGCCATTCCCGCCAGTGAAAATATCAGCTGCCTCTTAAGGAAATAAAAGCTGTCGCCATACATTTCCACTGCTTTATAGGAGCTGGTACTGTACACCATGACAAAGCCTATGGCAAGTATCAATACCAACGCTGTGATCAATACAAGATCAAGTTTTTTCTTCTTTTGTTTTCCTGAAACAACCTGGGTTGTGCTATTACTCAACGGCATCACTCCTTAAAGCTTAATACATACTCCTTAAACATTCTGCCTCGCTGTTCGTAATTGTCGAACTGTCCCCAGCTGGCACATGCCGGCGAAAGAAGCACCGCATCTCCATTTTCAGCCTTATCATGGCAATACTTAACTGCTTCTTCAAGATCAGCTAATTTTACTGTATTCATAAATCCAAGCTTATGTGCACAGGCTTCTATCTTATCTGCTGTCTGACCTATAAGTATAAGCTCCTTAACCTTACCGTCAAAGGCATTTATCCATTCATCATACTCAGAGCCCTTATCATAGCCGCCGCCTATAAGGTAGGTAGGCTTAACCATGGCCTTGATCCCCTTTATTGCAGCGTCCGGATTAGTACCCTTTGAGTCATTATAATAGTCAACTCCGCCAATGGTGTCCACATATTCTATTCTATGTTCCACTGCCTTAAATGATGTGGCAGCCTTCTCTATAACAGATACAGGTATTCCCATGTAATATGAAATGGCACATGCCGCAAGAACATTCTCTACATTATGATCCCCAAGAAGTATAAGATCCTTAAGATCAAGGATATGTATCTTCTCCCCCTTATCTTCAAGTACTATGCTGCCATCCTCAACGTATACGCCTCCTGCAGGCTTTTCCTTTCTGCTGAAGAATATAGGCTTAACAGCATAGCCCTCTGCCATCTTTCTTGTATGCTCATCATCATAATTAAGGACCATATAATCATCTTCTGTCTGGTTCTTGGCTATTGATTTCTTGACATTTCCGTAATTCTCAAATGTGTAATGTCTGTTGAGATGATCCGGTGTAAGGTTAAGCACCGCACTTACATGTGGATGGAAATCAATGATAGTCTCAAGCTGGAAGCTACTTATCTCAGCAACTGTGAAGCTGTTGTCTGTGGTTGTATCTGCCAGCTCTGTATATGGTATTCCTATATTTCCAACAACTATAGTGCTGTCATTATATGCCTTGGCGATCTCTCCAACCAGTGCAGTTGTGGTAGTCTTGCCATTTGTTCCTGTAATGGCTGCGATCATTCCTTTTCCGTAATTATAGGCAAGCTCTATCTCACTCCATACCGGTATGTTATGAGCTCTCACCTCATCTACAAATGGTTCGTCAACGGGTATTCCCGGGCTTATGACCATAAGCTCAGCCTCAGAATATGCCTTATCCGAAAGCTTTCCAAGCTCTATCTCAACAAGCTCCGGATTATGTAACTTTTCCTTTACCTGCTGCACGTCTCTCTTCTCGTTCTCATCAAATAAAACAACATTTACGCCGTGCTTTGTAAGAAGATTTGCAGCACTTATACCGCTCTTTCCTGTTCCTGCTACTATTGCATTTTTAATCTCCATCTCAGCTTCTCCTTTTTCACCTTTAATAGTAAAATCCCTCTAAGCTGCAGCTGTTATAATGCTATCAGACCCAGCACACATAATAAAGCTGTAACTATATCAAATATGGCAACGACCTTACTCTCAGGCCATCCACACAATTCAAAATGATGGTGTATAGGTGCCATCTTAAACACTCTCCTGCCTGTTGTCTTAAATGATACAACCTGGATTATAACAGAAAGAACCTCTGCAAGATATATGAAGGCAACTATAACTATAAACAGTGGCATTTTAAGCATATATGCCGTTGCTGCCACAAATCCTCCCAGTGCCAGTGAACCTGTATCTCCCATGAACACCTTGGCAGGATATACATTAAATACAAGAAATCCAAGTAACGCACCTACGGCCGCACAGGTAACAGGAGCAACTCCTGAGCCTGTTCCTATTGCTACTACTGTGAAGAATGTTGCGATAAGGGCAGTCACCGATGATGCAAGGCCATCAAGTCCGTCTGTGAAGTTAGAACCGTTTACAGTACCAACCACAACAAACATAAGAAGCAGCACATATGCCCAGTTGCTAAGTGTCACTATCTTACCTGTAAACGGAATGATTATTTCATTATTAAGATCTGTGTAATTTACAACGTAGTACGCAAATACACCTGCAACCACTATCTGCAATAACATCTTCTGCCATGCACGAAGTCCCAGCGAACGCTTCATAACTATCTTGATGAAGTCATCAAGGAAACCGATAAGACCAAATCCGATGGTCACGAAAAGTATCGGAAGTATCTCAGGATAATCCTTCATATAGAAGAGACATGTTACAGCCATGGCAATGAGGATAACAACGCCTCCCATGGTAGGGGTTCCCTCTTTCTTAAGATGAGTCTGAGGTCCGTCGTCTCTTACCTCCTGGCCGAACTTCAATCTCTTAAGTAAAGGGATAAGTATCGGACAAAGAACTACGCTTATTGCAAAGGCAATAAAAACAGGTGTGATGATTTGTAAATTACCAGTATTCATATTATTACTCCTTATCAGCCTGATGTTCAGGCAGTTTATTATTGAACGGTAGGGATATTAAGATACGGCAGGATATTAAGGAAGAGATCCTTTATAACCGGTGCCGCTATAACTCCACCGTAGTATGCACCTTCCGGTTCATCTATGAGGATCATTGCCATTACCTGTGGATCATCAGCCGGGGCAAATCCCATAAATGAAGCTATATATTTTCCTGTTCCTCTGGGGAACTTCTCGCTGGTGGCTGTTTTGCCGCCAATCCTGTAGCCTTCTATGTACGCCTTGCTTCCACCACCCTCAGATACGACCTTCTCAAGCATCTGCCGCATTTTCTCTGAGGTTTCCGAGGATATAATACCATTTTCCACCTTATATTGGCAATCCTCCACTATATTACCACAATTATCTGTAATTTCCATACCAATATGAGGAGTTATCCTGTTCCCCCCATTTATAACGGTGGCAATGGCAGACACAAACTGTATTGGTGTGATCTGGAAGGACTGGCCAAATGACATAGTGGCAAGCTCAACCTCTCCGATATCCTGAAGGCTGTGCATGATGGAATTACCCTCGCCGGGAAGGTCGATACCTGTCTTGCTGTACAATCCAAGCTGCTCATAATAGGTAAGCATGTACTCCGCACCAACTCTGCTTCCGATATCCATAAATGCCGGGTTGCAGGAATTCATCAGGGCCTGCTCAAAGGTCTCGCTGCCGTGGCCCGTAGTCTTATGGCACCTTATCCTTCTGTCCTCAACTATCCTGTATCCCGGACAGTAAAATGTGTCCGAATCCGACACAACGCCCTTTTCTATGGCAGCCGAGGCAGTTATTATCTTGCAGATGGAGCCCGGCTCATAGGTGTCACTTATGAGATAGTTTCTCCACATACGGTTCAGCAATTCAGTTTCATTTTCAGAAGTTATAACCTCATCCCCTGTGTATTCATAGGGATTGTTCAGATCATATTCCGGAGCGTCCACCATTGCATATATCTCACCGTTTTTAGGATTCATGACAATGATACTGACCCTCTTGGCATTCTTCTCCTCAAGGATCTTATCGGCAGTGCCCTCGGCATACTTCTGGACATTTATATCTATGGTAGTAACAAGATTATTGCCGGGTATGGATTCCGTAATGGTCTCCGGCGACTCCGAAAGCTCATTTCCCTTGGCGTCGGTCACTTCATTTACACTTCCGTTGATGCCCTTAAGCACATCATCATATGTAACCTCAAGTCCCAGTACTCCCTGGTTATCACTTCCGGCAAATCCCATAACCTTCGATAAAAGGCTTCCATAAGGATAATACCTTTTATAATCCCAGTCAACCTTTATTCCCTTTATTTCAAGGGCTTCAAGCTTTTCTCCGGACTCTTTGTCCAGATTTTTCTTAATGATCTCCCTGGAAGAATTTTTCTCCACGGATCTCCTTATCTTCGCTTCATCAACCCCTGTGTACCGGACCAGTGCCTCCACTGCGGCAGCCTCGTCCTCGATCTGGCTGTGCACCACCGACACCTGGCATACGATCTGGTTATCCGCCAGGATATTTCCATTTCGGTCAAGGATCTTGCCCCTTGGCGCCTTTACCTCCCTCTCCCTTTCATGAAGAGCGTCGGCAATGTCCGTGTAATACTCTCCCTTATAGAGCATGAGATATCCCAGCCTGCAAATACACACTAACATCAGACACAGCAGGAATACAAGTATCCCTGCTGTCTTACGTCTATTATAGCTATGGAAAAACATCAGTCATCCCTTAATATTTTATCCATACATTATATTAAATTGCAAATGTCTTTATTCATTTTCAATTACTCGTCAAGCCCTGTTACCGGATCAACGTAATTGCCTGTTCCATCACCGGTTCCTGCCTCTGTGGTAGTCTCTGTGGTGGTGTCTGTTCCTGCCTCGCTTCCGGCTTCTGCGCCATCACCTGTACCGGTTGTATCCCCGGTCTCGTCAAAGGCTGAACCGATCGGCTCATCATTTCCGTCAGGAACTATAGTCTCATCACTGCTCTGATATACATTCATATATGGAAGAAGATCCTCCATGATAGCGTGGAACAGTAATGCACCTGCACCTGATGTCGACTGGCTCTCCACATCCGGCTCATCAACTACTACATAAACCATGATCTGTGGATGTTCAACAGGTGAAAATCCTATAAATGAAAGAATATACTTTCCTGTTCCTCTAGGAAGCTTCTCTGCTGTACCTGTCTTACCACCGATGGTGTATCCATCAACGGCAGCTCTCTTACCTGTACCGTCTGTTACTACTCCTGCAAGATAGCTCTTTAATAGATCTGATGTACTCTTTGAAATAGTCTTTCTTACAAGCTCAGGCTCCACTGCCTCGATTATACTTCCGTCGTTATCAAGGATCTGCTTTGCCACATGTGGTGTGTAATAATTCCCACCGTTTATTATCGAACAGAAACCTGCTGCCATCTGTATCATCGTAACATTAACGCCCTGTCCGAATGAGGATGTTGCAAGCTCTGTAGGATTAAGCTTATCTGCGTCGAACTTGGCACCTACTGACTCGCCGTACAGGTCAATGCCTGTATAGCTTCCTATACCGAACAGCTCCTGATATTTGTCAAATGTAGCCGCACCTTCCTTGGCTGCAATCTGCATAAGGCCATCATTACAGGACTGCTCCAGGGTCTGCCTTACAGTCAGCATACCATCACCGCTTCTGTTGTGGCAGTAGATCCTGTCCTCACCGATCTGCTGGTAACCATCACAGTAGAATGTATCTCCGTCCTGTACCACGTCATCTTCAATGGCTCCTGCAATGGTAAATGGCTTAAAGGTCGAACCCGGCTCGAAGTTATCACTTATACAGAAATTTCTCCAGAGGGAGTTTAGCGCCTCATACAACTGGGTACTGTCCATGCTGTCTAATGTACTCTGGAACTCTGCGTCTGTCATCTGTGAAAAATCATATTCCAGTTCATCAGGTATCTCTTCTGTAGATGCGTCCTCGGTCGATACATCCTCTGTTGATGTCTCCTCAGAAGTTGTATCTTCTGTGCTTGCCTCGTCTGTCGAGCCTTCCTCTGTAGATGCGTCTTCGGTTGATGCATCTTCGGTGGTATCCTGACGCTTTGCAGGATTTGAAACCTTAACTGTCATGTTTCTGAGCTTCGATGTATCCATGGGATCATTTGGATCATATGAATAGGATGAAGCCATGGCAAGAACCTCGCCATTGTCAGGATCCATGGCTACGACGCCGATCTTCTTGGCACCTGTCTCCTGCATATACTGATTTATATTATCTTCAACGATCTTCTGTATATTCAGATCTATTGTGGATACTACTGTGTATCCGTCTACCGCCGGCACTGTCACCGACTGGACTGTGTTATCATTTGTCAGGTATCCGTAGGTCTTACCGTTTGTACCATTAAGGTAGCTGTTGTAATAGCCTTCAATACCACCCTGTCCCACATTTCCGCTTACAGTGTAACCGAGTATATGGCAGGCAAGACTCTTGTTAGGATAGGTTCTCTTGTACTGATCCTCGAACCATACACCTACAACATCCTTTCCCTCTTTTGTATCGCAATACTCTCTGAATGCCTGAACGTCTGCGTAGGCGATCTCCTTCTTCACCAGACAATACAGGGAATCGTTTTTCTGCATATATGAGTCGTAGGTTTCCTTATCTATTCCGAAGAATTTGTTCAGTGCCGTATAGGTCGCGTCTCTTCCGTTATCGGAGCTCAAGATGTTCTTAGGCTCTATGATAAGATTGTACACCTTCTCATTTGTGGCAAGGACGTTTCCGTTCCTGTCTACGATCTCGCCTCGCTCGTAGGGGATCTCCAGACTCTCATACTGTTTCTGTGACAGAACCTGCTCGGAATAATTCTTGCCTTTGGCTATCTCCAGATACGCAACCCTTATGACCAGCGCCACAAATCCAAGCATGGCTATAAGAAACACCACAAATAATTTTTTCTTCATTCTCTCAAGAAAACGCTTTCTCTGTCTCGACATATCTATCTCTTCTCCGTATAAAAAAATATAATAACCATTTAGAAAAGTTATTCCTGAGGCCTACTTAGTCTCAGGAATATCCTTGTACTGCACTACATAGTCTTCACTGTTCTTTGAATAGTAAACTGTCTGTCCAGGCTTTGAGTAAACCATTCCAAGCTCCTGTGTAGCGATCTTATATATTTCATCAAGATCTACTGACGCTTCAAGTCTTGACTTATATTCAGAATTTGCATTTTTCTGGTTGGTAAGCTCCTTCTGTAATGCGGATATCTCACTCTTATCTGCACGTACATCTGCTGCCAGGCTGAGATAATTGTAGCCTGCAAATACCATTATACCAACTATCACCAATGAAAATACGCTGTATCCAAGTTCGCGTCTGAAGGACACATCCTGGTTCCTTCTGAAAAGCTTGCTCTTCTTCTTTCTTGTCTTTGGTCTCGCCTTACGAACAGGTTCCCTGCGTTCAGGTTCAGCCGGTAATGCAGATGCTTTTCTTACGGTATTGCCTCTTACTTCATCTGAAGTTCTCCTTACCTGCTTTTCTGGCATATCTTCAATTTTTCTAACTGTACTACCATCAATATAGTATCTTCTGTTTGCTGCCATTAAATCACCTCACGCTGCTATTTATCAGTTATTAACTAAACTCTTTCAAACACTCTTAGCTTTGAGCTCTTAGCTCTTGAATTTTCCTCCAGCTCCTCTTCTCCCGGAACTATCGGCTTCCTTGTGACAACACGTCCAAGGGAAACTCTTCCGCATGTACACACCGGAAAGTTCGGTGGGCATATACACGGATTTTCATTCTTCCTGAATGCATTCTTCACTATCCTGTCCTCAAGGGAATGGAATGTGATTATACATAACCTGCCACCCGGTTTAAGGCTCTTTATCATATCGTCTATGGAGTTGGTCAACACCTCAAGCTCCTTGTTAAGTTCTATCCTTATTGCCTGAAATGTCTGCTTTGAAGGATGTCCCTTTCCATTTCTCGCCTTCGCCGGTATGGAGCCTCTGATTATATCGTTAAGCTCCTCTGTTGTCTCTATCGTCTTGTTCTCTCTGTATCGGCAGATATGATAGGCAATGCTCTTAGCATACTTGTCCTCGCCAAATTCATGTATGATCCTGAACAACTCCTTCTCAGAATAACCATTGACGATATCCTTTGCCGTCTTATCCTGCCTGTCGTCCATTCTCATGTCCAGTGGTGCATCAGCCCGATATGTAAATCCCCTATCCACATTATCGAGCTGATAGGAGGACACTCCCAGATCCAGGAGCATTCCGTCCACTGCACTTATATTTAGCTCGTCTAATATACTTTTAAAATTACAGTAGTTGTTCCTTACAATAGTAACCCTGTCCGAAAATGGCTTCAGTCTCTCAGTTGCCGCTGCTATGGCGTCCTTATCCTGATCTATCCCGATCAGTCTTCCCCGGTCTGACAATCTCTTACATATCTCATAAGAATGACCTGCTCCCCCAAGGGTGCCATCAACATATATCCCATCCGGTTTTATGTTCAGATTTTCTATTGTCTCATTAAGTAAAACTGACTTATGTACAAATTCCATTTAAACTACCATTTTGAGCTTTGCTCATCTCCTATAATTTGAAGCCAAGGTTATCAAGCTCTGCAGCTATTGCGTCCATATCTATTCCTTCATCGCAGTTTACTGCTTCCCAGTTTTCCTTGCTCCAGATCTCGGCTCTCTCTCCGTTTCCTATTATGACTACTTCTTTATCTATTCCTGCAAAATCTCTTAATGTCTGTGGAAGGAGTATTCTTCCCTGGCTGTCGGTATCACACTTGACAGCACCTGAGTTGAAACGTCTCTTCAATGCTCTTGCCTTGGTATTAAGTAAAGGCAGTTCATTGAGTTCTGCTGCAAATCTCTCCCACTCATCATTTGGATAAACGAAAAGACAATCATCAAGACCCTTTGTGACCATAAATGTGCATCCTAATTCTTCACGGAGTTTCAATGGCATTATTAATCTGCCCTTAGCATCAAGCTTATGTTCATATTCGCCTGTAAGACATCTTGCCATTGCTTTTCCCTCCTTCGAATGAATTTCCCGGTGATCCCCACATCGTCCCACTTAGTTTCACAAATCACCATTTTGTCGCCACATATGCTTATTTTAGCTTACAAGTATTCAAAATGCAACCCCTTAAGGGCTATTTATTAAAATACTTTTAATTATTTTATATTCGTTGGATTTATATGCATTTTTCATTGTATTTATGCCGTTTTTAGCAAAAAAATAATAACCTATACTTTGTGTCTTTATTTAATAAAGTACAAAATATAGGTTATTTGCAGTTTACATAATTGATATGAATATTTGGTGGAGGCAAATCCCAGATTTTTCGCTAACAAAAATAAAAAGTGGGGTCAATCACCACTTAAGGCTATCGATCCCACTTATTTTCTCTGTATTTTCCATATATCAGGGACTAAATACCACTTTAATGCCCTTATTACCCACCGGGCACCACTTTATATTTCGCCCCACTGAAACCCACTTACCATAAAGCTCCACTGGTATGTCCAAATACCGGATATTGATCATACGTTAAACTTGAAGAGGATAACGTCTCCGTCCTCAACCACGTATTCTTTTCCTTCCTGTCTTACAAGTCCCTTTTCCTTAGCTGCCACCATGCTGCCGCACTCCATAAGATCCTTGTAGGCAACAACCTCTGCCTTGATAAATCCACGCTCAAAGTCTGTGTGTATCTTACCTGCTGCCTGAGGTGCCTTTGTTCCCTTGGTGATGGTCCATGCTCTTGTCTCATCAGGTCCTGAGGTCAGGTAGCTTATAAGTCCAAGAAGTGAGTAGCTTGCCTTGATCAGCTTATCAAGTCCTGATTCCTTCGCACCAAGCTCCTCAAGGAATGCCATCTTCTCGTCATCCTCAAGCTCTGCAAGCTCCTGCTCTATCTGGGCACAAAGTGCAAATACCTCTGCGTCGAAATCCTTTGCATAGGCTCTTACCTTCTGAACATATTCATTGCTTGCACCATCATCTGCAATATCGTCCTCACTTACATTTGCAGCGAAGATAACCGGCTTATATGTGAGTAAGTTGTACTCCTTAAGCCATGCCAGCTCGTCCTCATCATCTGTAACGAATGTCTTGGCAAGCTTTCCTGCTTCCAGATGTGCCTTAAGTCTCTCCTGGAGGTCAAGCTCCTTGGCAAGAGTCTTATCGTTTCTGGCTCCTCTTACAGTCTTGGCGATCCTTCTCTCAAGAACCTCAAGGTCTGAGAAGATAAGCTCTATATTTATAGTCTCAATATCTCTTATAGGATCTACGGAACCATCAACATGTATTACATTAGGATCCTCGAAACATCTTACCACATGTACTATGGCGTCCACCTCTCTGATATTTGCAAGGAACTGGTTTCCAAGTCCCTCACCCTTTGACGCGCCCTTAACAAGTCCGGCTATATCAACAAATTCTATAACTGCCGGAGTTGTCTTGGCTGAGTTATACATCTCTGTAAGCTTCTCAAGTCTCTCATCCGGCACTGCCACAACGCCTACGTTTGGCTCTATTGTACAGAATGGATAGTTGGCTGACTCAGCTCCTGCCTTTGTTATGGAATTAAACAATGTACTTTTTCCTACGTTAGGGAGTCCTACGATACCTAATTTCATATTTTGTATATCTCCTTTACAAACCCTTATATTTATTTACTTTGTGGAAAAAAGGATTTCTTTAATCTTTTCTCCCTCAGTAGTATGAACGTATATATTTACTCAAATAGAGCAAAACAAGCCCTGATGTAACTATGGTATTGTACCACATCAGGGCTGTATTGTACATATATTATCTCCGTTTTGCTCCCATAAGCTTAAGCTTTCCTGTCACATACGTTACGTCTCCCATATAGATTGCCATTCCCTTTTGACACGCAAACACCTTGCCCGGGGGGAGATCCTCAAGCTGATACTTTCTGCCACCGTCTTCATCATCCATGACCACCAGCTTATCAAAACCCGCCGTTGCCACGGCACGCCATGGAGTGTCGTAGGAATTTTCAGAGAAAAAAGCCCACACGGTTCCGGGACACACCATCGGCTCATCACCACCGCCAAACATAAATGAATCTCCGTCGGACACCATTACAGGTCTCACTCTTCCATTAAGTCCCGCAGTAAGCTTCCTGCCATTCCTAAAGGTTCTGTTTGTTGGATTGTAGTCCATATAGAACCATATCCCATCCATGTTCTGGAATTTGCCCTGCCTGCGGCTGACAGTTGTGGTGTGCATTGCAATGTCAGGTGTATTGTCCTTTGACAGTCTGCCCACCTCCCAGCTCACTCTGGTATCAAGCAAATAAGTATTTAATTGGCCATTTTCAATTACAATCAGATTATTTTTCATTCTTTCATACCCTTATCCAATTGAACTCCAGCCATGCAAAATTTGCCTTCGGCAAATGGCTGGAGCTACATATCAAGTTTTCATAGAAAACTTGACACAATCCCAAGATCAGTTACATGTCTATATTAAGCTCCGATATAAATGTATCAACCTCCGGAAGATCAAGTCCGCTTAAGACCTCCTTCGCATACCTGCACAGTTCGTCCGGGTCAAATTCCTCCGAGTCCGTATCAAGCATGTTATTAAGGCTGGCGTCCTCCAGTATAAAAATGACCACGCTCTCAAAAGGGTTCTTGGCACATAATGGCTCCATATGTGCCAGCGTCAGCATTTCGTCAATCTGCTCCCGATCCATACTCAGGTGCAGTCCCAGAGACAGTATCTTGTTTCTGGTCGGATACCATTTGTTCTGTCTTATGGCAGACACGCACTGCTTAAGAGATGAGGACCAGCCCTGTCCGTCTGCCAGATTGGCAACGCTTGATGAGTATCTCTGATAATTTATGGTCACATACATCTTCACATATGCATAGAACTTCTGGTATGCCGTGGAAAATGCTGCAATATTATCATATATAAACTGTGCCAGCTCATCCTCACCATGAACCTGTGCCAGTCTCTCTGCAAATTGTGCCGTGCATATATCGGGAACAGGCATAACCTCGTCCTCCACCATATTTGCCCGGATCCGCTCCAATATGTAATCATAGCTCTCCACCATGTCAAGGTCTCCAGGGCTGCTTATGACATATATGCACACGCAGTCCTCAAGGCTCTTGGAGTAAAGCTCCGTATATCTGCCGTATCTGGCAAGCAACTGGTTCATCCTTGCCAGGTCATAGCCTGCGGCAAGACCTATCCTTAAAAATGTCTCACGGTTTCTCGGAACCGCACCCTTACACCATTTGTCCACTGCTACCCGGCTCACATTGCATTTCTTTGCAAATGCTGTTTTGCTGCAGCCGCTCTCATCTATGACCTCCCTTATCTTCTCCGCCCACAGCTCCTGCTGTGACTTAAGCAGGGGAAGTATCCTTTCCTTAAGGTCAGAAAGCTCCTCGCATTTTTCAATTTCTTCTTTTATATATTTCGTTTCTACATTCTTATCCATACCGGACCTCTTGGGTTACTTACTCCATCATCTGTTCCTTGTATGCCTTTCGAACAGGTATTATAGGTAAAAATATGAATACCATGATGGAAAAGCAAAAGCTCACGACGCCTGTCATGATATCATATGGAAATGGCAGTATAAGCCAGCCCCATTTTGCTATCTTGCCTGCCATTTTCACTGCGGTACCAAATCCTCCAAACACATAGGAAACCATTCCTGCCATAAATCCCAATCCCATAAGTGACATAAAAAAGTTTGCTCCTGTGATCTTCACCAATATAAAAGATATCACCACCAAACATGTTGCTCCTACTGCTATGTACTGTGCGATCTCAATTCTCTTCATCTTCTCTTCTCCTCCTGATCATATATAAAGTATTTTCAGCTCCTGCTGATGTACCTATAATACAAGAACCGAAGAGAAGTGTTTTCAGGTGAAGTTTACATATGTATGAAATCTGCCTCCATATGAAATTTACACCTGTATGAATTTTGCTTCCATGGGAAGTTTACGCAGGTGCGTGCTTTAAAATCTTCCGTTACTGTCAGGTATGGACGGATCATCTGTCAATATTGTTTCATCAGTAAACAAAGGCTTCCACTCTAATTTTGTATAGGAATATTCCTGCTGCTTTTCATTCCACTGTGCCTCGGAGATTTCAGTATAATATCCACTGAAATAGTCATCATTAATATGTCTTATAAAGAAATCATGATCATAATTTTTATAATTTTTTCCCTCCGCGCCATTCTCATTTTCCTCTATAGTATCTATGGCTTCTACATATCCCACATTATAGTATCGCCAGGTTCCATCCTGTAATATCTTAAGATATGAATCTTCATCATATTCCATGGCATGCTTATATATGACCAGCTCATAATTTTCAGCATTCCTGCCATATTCTGCAATTTTTTCGTCGCCACAATAATATGTTTCCCCTTCAAAACACACCGTCGTATGTTCATAGATAATATTTCTAAGCTCTACCTTGTGGCTTTCATCATTCCAGCATCCAAACAGCAGCTCATCTTCTCCGTCTCCATTTACGTCACAGATGGTATAGAGGCAATCCTTTTTCGCATACCTTGTCACCATGTAATAGTCCTCTCCATAGCTTGCTCCTGTACGCTGATACTCATCTACACTTGCTCTGGCCTCCTCAAGCATACCCTCAAATCTGGTCTTTTCACCATCCTCTTCTGTGTCTTCCGGCTGATCCTGAGTCCACTGGTCAGATGTGTCACCGGTATCAGCCTCCGGAAGTACCGTTTCCACATAGCCATCGCCATTTCTACCGGCATTATCTGAGTCAGTTTTTTCAGTAAGGGCATGATGAACACCTGCGCCGATAGTCACCACCACCGCAGCAGATATTACTCCCACCGTGATCTTTCCTCCGAGAGTTCCCATCATCCTTCCAAGCCCATGGGCACTTTTTGCCATGCCACCGGATACCTGTCCTGCGGCACCATACGGCATACCACCCGGTACCTGTCCTGCGGCACCATACGGCATACTTCCCGGTGTCTGTCCTGCGACACCGGCGAAGCTTCCCGACACATTGCCGGCTGCCCCGGAAACCACACCTGAGCTGCCACCTATCCCCATCATAAACTCTGACAGTCCCACATATGGAAGTCCCACTGTTCCTGCCACGTTATTCTGGAACATGATCCACAGCCACGGAACATTTTTCAGGCTGTATTTTTTCTGTTCACCTGTATCCTCAGAAGCTGTATCTTCAATAGCTGAAACTATTGCTGTCCTTGTGTTCTTCAATATTCTTTTTACGGCAATGTCCGTCAATCCTGTTTTCGCGGCGATGTCTCCCGCCCTCTCACCAAAGTAATAGTATTTCTGGAACACTATCTTCTCCATAGGTGTAAGATTGTCAACTATCTGCTGTAATCTCCCTGCAAATGTTCCGTCTCCTGCCTGTTCTTCTGTTATGGTAAGAGCCTCATCCTCTACGGCATAATCAAAGAAAGCCTCCGCTCCTGAACCTTCAGCATCCACATTACCATCACCGGAAATACCTGTATCAACACACTGCAGTGATACCTCATTTACCTGTTTTCCCATCCACTCATAGAAAAGCTCCGTATGTTCAAGCTCATTTACATTTTTATACATACTGTCATAAACAGCCGGTATCTGTGCCAGTGCCATCTGCTCATCCGGGATGATGGTGTGGAGCATTGTATAAGCTGTCCTCACCGTCTCATCATAGAACTCCTGATAGCCGCTGAAATCTCCCGTTTTGAATTTTTCTATCTGTCTGCTAATAGCTGAATCCATCTGCCTGTTTCCTTCCTGTCATTTTATCAAAGAATAGTCCTCTATATGTCTAACACTTCAAAAGCTATGCCTCTGCCTGTAGCGCATTAAGATATATGTTTCTACCTATAGAATACCGCGAAAAAGTACGTCCCGTCATCTGCCCGGGTAACGCCGATCCCCAGGCTTTCACAGTTGTCAAGAGTCAGAGCTCCGTCATTTTCCTTATTCATATCATCTACATATCTGTCAAGAGCCGCTTTTACCACTTGCACATCTGTCTTCTCTGCAAATGTATACATCAACCAGCCTGCACTGTATTCTTTAAACTCCAGCAATGCTTCATTTCCTGCCTGCCTTAATATCTCATTTAGTTCAGCCTCATTGCTGTACCCGGAAACCTCCGCTTCACTGACAGCGGCTTCCGCTGCACATTTTGCTGCCTCCTTGAGATTTTCATCCCTGACAAATTCTATGTCATTGGCATTATGTACATTCTGATAAAGAGCATATACTTCTTCACCATATTGTTCCAGGTCTCCGGAAGTTACTTTTTCACCGTCATCTGCATTTTCATTGCCGCCCTCATTTATCTGTTCAGCAGAGTCCTTGTAATATTCAATATCATCGGAGTTTCTATGCAGCAAATGCCAACCGCCCACCATCAGGAACAGAACCACCAGAACCGCCAAACCAACTGCCATCACAATTCCCGTAACTCTCTTTTTCTTCCGATCATTTTTCTGATCCTGCTTCACATCAGCGATCATTTTGTTTACTGCATTTACTACCTGGGTATCTCTCTGCGTCTTTGAGGGATCATCTGAATACAAAAGCTTATACAGGTCTTCTCCGTTCTGTATCCCTCTGTCCTCCGGATACAGTGCCAGCCCCTTCATTATGGCAGCCTCCACAAGTGGCTTAACATCAATCCCCAGCTCAGAAAAAGTCTTCAGATCATCGTGCTTAAGTCTTTCCCTGGCAGGCGTAACCTTCCTGCCTGATATGCAGGTGTACATGGTTGCACAGACGGAATATATGTCTGAATAAGGTCCCACCTGACCATTTGCAGATACCTGTTCAAGGGGCGTGTAGCCGCCCTTAAAAACCTTGTCCTCATTATAATCCCCATACTGCCTTGCAGCTCCGAAATCAATAAGCTTAACCTTCCTGTCGGTGGTTATCATAATGTTATCCGGACTTATGTCACGGTGTATGACACCTCTTTTATGAACCCCTGTCAGAGCATGTATCACGGGCTTCATTATGGCAAGAGTCCGGGAAACAGAAATCTTTCCCCCTCCGGCTTTCACATACTCGTCAAGGGACTGCCCCTCCACATATTCCATCACCAAATAGGCTGTGTTATTCTCCTCTGCAAATGTATATACATTCACCACACCTGCCTGTTCTCCAAGAACTGCCAGTACCCTGCCTTCCTTGATGAACTGTGCTTTCGCCTTTTCAAACACAACCCTCTTTTCATCACAGGCACAGACCGTATGGCTTCCGGACTCCCTGTAACAGCAGCCCTTCAGGTAAAATTCCTTAATGGCAACTTTTCTTCTGAGATTCTCATCATATCCTAAATATGTAATTCCAAATCCCCCATCTCCAAGAACCTTTTCAATGCGGTATTTGCCGCCATCAATACAGGTTTCCGGAGCCAACCAATATTCTTCCATAGGTTTAATTTCCTTTTATCCGTATACGGCCATCAGCCGTTTATATTGCAAGTCTTCCTAAACATTCATTTTACTATGGATAGGGGTAATCTTCAACGAAATAAATTGCAAGCCTGATATAAATGCCCCACAAAGAAAAAGCAAAAGTAAAATAAAAAGAAGGACTTTCGTCCCTCTTTTTATTTTCCGTTAATTTTAATCTCTTAACATATGGAGCTTCTTCGCAAGCTTAACCACAAGATTTCCCTTTGGAAGTCTTAATAGGTCTTCCTCCTTATACACTCCAAGTCCCAGTATGCACATGAAGTAGAATACAATGGCTATAAGCACTGCAATGATCAGGGATACTGAATTAATGTGCAGGATCTTGTATATAAGCTGGTAACTTCCCCATGCTGCAATTCCCATGAACAGCGAAGCTATGGCAGGTGCCAGGAATATCTTCTTCACATCCATGGTGGCTCCCAGTGATTTCTTCACTGAAATTCCGTTTAACACACACATTATAAATGAATATGCTACAGTTCCTATGACCAGTGCATATATATTAAGCTCCGTTGCATACAAAAGCGGAACAAGGATTATTATGTGTATCACCAGTGCAAATGCTGAGTTGATGACCGGTGCCATAACCTTTCCAATTCCCTGGAGCACGCTGTTGGTTACTGTTGACATTGCGTAGAATACTACTGCTATGGCTCCAACGGACAATGCATTTGACGCGGTTTTTGTTGCACCCCTGAATAATAACTGTACCACAGGCTCTGCAAGCACTGCCATACCAACTGCACAAGGTATGGTCACAAGCATTGTCATACTTAAGGACTGGTTAAATACCTTCTCAGTGTTCTTCTTATCACCCTTTGTATATTCCGCAGAAATACTTGGGATCAACGCTGTTCCAACCGCAGAAGCAATAGATACAGGAAGATTTATGAGGACTGTGTACTGTCCCGAGAAAATTCCGTACATATTTGCAGAGTAAACAGTATCCACATTCTTAGTTCCCAGTATTCCGTAGAATATCTTCATGTCAACTGTTGTGGTTATGTTATAAACAAATGAAGCTATGATTATAGGTGTAACTATAAAGAATATCTGCTTAAGCAGTACCGAATACGGCTCAGCCTCATGCTTTGTGTCCATCTCCACAGTCTTCATTATCTCTTTTCTCCTGCTGCCGTAGGCAATGAGGATGAAGATAAGACCTGCCACAACTCCCATTCCGGTTCCCAATGCTGAACCCTGGGCACCATGCATGGCATACTCCGTGGTTCCCTTTGTAAATGGCAGGGAGAAGAAATACGCTGCTCCCACGCTGACGATAGCATTTACCAACTGCTCTATGATCTGGGATATGGATGTAGGCACCATGGTGTTGTACGCCTGGAGATATCCTCTGTATACTCCGAGAAATCCCGCAAGGAATATTGTTGGTGCAAATAATCTCATACAGGGCAGTGCATTTGGCTGTTCCTTAACCAGCACCGGTGCAAATATATATGTGAGTCCCGCGGCAACTGCTCCCACTACAGCCACGTAAACCAGTGCACACTTAAACACCTGCCTTGCACTCTTGTATTCCTTCATAGCAAGCTTGCCTGATATGATCTTGGAAACCGCCGTAGGTATACTGTATGAGGATACCATAAGGATCATGGCATATATTGCATATGCGGATCCATAATAGCCATTTCCCTCATCCCCTATTATATGGAACAATGGGGAACGATACAGCACACCGATTATCCTTGATACAATTCCCGCTCCCGCAAGGATCGCTGCCTGGGCTGCAAATCCTGACGTCAGCTTCTTTTTACTTTTTGATGCATTTTCGCTCATTGCATATGTCTCCTACAAATAATTAATTATCAAATAATCCCCGAAACACATCTTTCCCCTTAACATCTCATCAATTAAATGTTATATATGTATTATGCCATATTGAGAAATATAATATATGTATCAGCATAACACATGCAGTTGGAATTATCACACATATATGAAAATACTTCAAGTGTATATTTTTATTAATGTATTTTCAATCCCATCTGATTTATGCATGATACCATGAAAATAAGATTGTAAAGGAGAAAATCATGAACTACAACGACCTTCCAAAGGATCCTATGATACTGCTCAGCTTCGTAAATACCAAGCTGAGGGATGACTTCCCTTCACTGGAAGCCTTCTGTGAAAATTTTAATGTTAAGTCTGAGGATATTTCATCCGTACTGTCCAAAATAGATTATGAATACGACAGCAGTCTTAACAGATTTGTGTAAATTGAGTAGTATGATCAATTTACAGAAAAAAGGTGGGTCTGATAAAACAGTCCCACCTTTTATATTAATTTTCTTTTTCTTTATGTTCTACGGCTTTCTTAGCCTCATGTTGTTCTTCCATCTTGTGGATCTGATCCTTGATCTTGCCTGCCATGGACGCCTTTTTCTTCTCTTCCTTAGCAAGCTTTATAGCTGCCTTTTCCTCTGGAGTTTTCTTCTTGAACCTGATATCAAGCTCATCCTCTGTCATATATATTCCATCGCCGGTAGCTTCGTCGATCCTCTTGAGATTTTCAAAGTCTGCGGTGTTATATACATTTGTCTTCTCCATAAGCTTACCGGTACACACTCTGTTTATGTACATGTAACAGCAGGCAAATACGGGAACGCCAAGCAACATTCCGTAGAATCCAAACAATCCGCCGCCCACAACAACTGAGGTAAGTACCCAGAAGCTTGAAAGTCCGGTAACATCACCAATGATCTTAGGTCCGAGAACATTTCCGTCAAACTGCTGTATTATCAGGATTATAACCAGAAGAATAACGCTCCTGATCGGGTCTGCGATAAGAACTATGATAACACATGGAACTGCACCTATTATAGGTCCGAAGAACGGGATTATGTTTGTAACGCCTACTATTGCACTTACCAGCAGTGCGTATGGGATATTCACGATAGTAGTTACAATAAAGGTGATAAGTCCTATGATTATTGAATCAAGTATCTTGCCACCGATAAACTGGCTGAATATCCTGTTTGTACACTCAACTCCATCCATAACAAGATTTGCATTCTTAACACTGAAGGTCGCATATATTATCTTCTTCATTCTTGTGGAAAGATATTCCTTATTGAACATGATATATATAGAAGCAATTATACCAAGCAGGAAGTTGTACACGAACTTAAGTCCACCCACAAGTCCGGTTCCAAGCTTTAATGCTATCTGGTCAAGATTTGGAAGAAAGTCCTTATTTACCCATGTATTCATCTTCTCATATACTGTATTTACCACCTTCTTGAGATCGCTTTCAGGTATGTTGGTCTTCTTAAACTTGGCATAGAGAAGATCTATATTCTTCATCAGATTGTCATAGTATGTATCCATGTTGCTGATGAGTAATTTTATACTCTCATATAACTGAGGGATAACCATCCAGAGAAGTCCTGCTATTATTCCGAGGAAAATGATCACGGTAACTATAACCGAGCAGATCCTGGAAACCTTCTTAGCCTTCTCTCTTGTTTTTATAAGCCTGTCCTCAAATAAAGTAAGGAACAGCCTGTCAAAAAATACCAGTACCGGGTTCATTAAAAATGCAATGACCGCACCGACAATAATAGGTGCAGCAGCACTTGTGATCTTACTTCCCACTGCCCTGACTCCCGTCCATGAATCCAGCAATTTATTGATGATAAGTGCAGCAACTATAACCCCTAAAATAGTAACTGCCACCCTGAATATTCTCTTTTTTCTCTCTTCTGACATCTTTTCACTCCCACCAGCTTAAACATCAGTCCATTCAAAATCTTACCCTTACTATTTCCTACACCAAACGGCTGACGCTGCTTATCAAAACCTTGTCTCTCTGCATACACAAAAATTATAATATCATTTGATTTTTATAGCAATAGAAAGTCGTCAGTTTTAATCTATTTTTAAGAAACCCATATACTTTTATGTGTTTTTTATGAGACCATTACATAGAATTTATATTGACAATATATAATAGCCTTGTATCCTGACGTCGGAACATTGCAGTCATATGTATGATGCCCATGTATACGAATGCTTTGACATTATAGTGCTATATTTATACTTTAAACAGCTTTTTCGTTTCATAAAAAATCATTGTACATATATATAATACATAGTAAAATATAGCCATGAGTTGCAATCCAAAAGCTGCTCTGGCAGGGAAACTGCTATTTACAAAGGGGGTGTTTATTATGCTAGCTCAACTCATTTTCTGGTCCGCTATATTTATATTCTGTACTATAGCAGAGATCATATCTCTTGGACTCACATCAATATGGTTTGCCGGTGGTGCACTGGTGGCAGGTATTCTTGCTTTATTCAAGGTGGATTATACGATACAGGTTCTTGTATTTGCCCTTTCATCCCTGGTACTGCTTGCGGTGACAAGACCATTTGCCAGGAAATTTCTCAACCAGAAAAAACTGGCAAAAACAAACGTAGAGGGACTTATCGGAGGAAAGGCACTGGTTATTTCTGACATTGACAACTTTAATTCCAAGGGACAGGTAAAGCTCAATGGTCTGGAATGGACGGCACGTTCAGTTGATGACGAGGTCATACCTATGGGAACAGAGGTAGAGATCGTAGCCATTTCCGGTGTTAAAGCTATAGTAAAAAAAGCGAACTGATTTTTCCATGTTAGTGCTTAACATGAAAAATAAAAATTTACATTTTAACTTTAGGAGGTATTTAAAATGGACGGAGCTATTGGAGTTATTCTTGCTATTCTCGTATTTGTAGTTATAGTAATTATTCTCAGCACTATCAAGATCGTGCCACAGGCACATGCATATGTAATAGAAAGACTTGGTACTTATAACGGTACATGGTCAGTTGGTCTTCACATGAAAGCACCTATCATCGACAAGGTTGCCAGAAGGGTCACATTAAAGGAGCAGGTTGTTGACTTCGCTCCACAGCCGGTTATCACAAAGGATAATGTTACAATGAGAATTGATACTGTCGTATTCTTCCAGATCACAGATCCTAAGCTTTTCTGCTATGGTGTTGAAAATCCTATCATGGCTATAGAAAATCTTACAGCTACTACTCTTCGTAACATCATCGGTGATCTCGAGCTTGACCAGACACTTACATCAAGAGAGACCATCAACACAAAGATGAGAGCTACCCTTGACGAAGCTACTGATCCTTGGGGAATAAAGGTAAATCGTGTTGAGTTAAAGAATATCATCCCACCTGCTGCCATTCAGGACGCAATGGAGAAGCAGATGAAGGCAGAGCGTGAAAGACGTGAGCAGATCCTCCGTGCAGAAGGTGAGAAGAAGTCAAAGATCCTTATTGCAGAAGGTAATAAGCAGTCACTTATCCTTGAAGCTGAGGCTGAGAAGGAATCACAGATCCTTCGTGCAGAGGCTAAGAAGGAAGCAACCATTAAGGAAGCAGAAGGTCAGGCACAGGCTATACTTGCAGTACAGCAGGCTAACGCTGATGGTATCAGAGCATTGAACGAGTCAGCTCCTTCTAATCAGGTACTTACCATCAAGAGCCTTGAAGCATTTGCCAAGGCTGCAGACGGCAAGTCAACAAAGATCATCATTCCATCAGAGATACAGGGAATCGCAGGTCTTGCTTCATCACTTGTTGAGGTTGCAAAGAAGGATAACTAATCCAGACATACTTAACCGGCAGGTCCTGCACTGTTTGATTTTTCATCAGATGTGTTTATAAAAAGAAAAAATACTGAACAGGTTTTCAATATCCTGTTCAGTATTTTTTCAGCCTGTTTTTTAGTCTAATGTTATGCTTTGCTGTTCTTCCGGTGCAGACTGCATATCGTCAGCCTCCGGATTTCGGAATGTAATACTTAGTTCTGTCTCCAGCTGTGGCACATGCACCAGATAATATCTGGTGACCATTGTCATTGGTGGAATATATTTTCTGCTATAGTAACTAAGCTCGTCTAAATATGCCGTATATCCTTCTCCATAGGCAGCTTTAAAATCAGGCTCCTCCATGTACTCTGTTGAATAATTTATGATATTTATACCGACAACATACCAGTCAACATTATATATATTGCTCATATAATTGTCTTCCAGATATCCATTCAGATCAAAATGGCTGTTTATAGGCAGATCAGTTTCCTTATCCGGACTGACTCTCTGCATAAATGGATAGCTATATATGCCATATACCTTTCTTTCGGCATTGTCTGCACTATCCGGTATCTCTGTCCATGACATCTCCTGCCCCGGCTCACCTATTAAATATATCCTGTTCTCCTGCTGGTTTTCACTATCAAATAAGCCTATCATATCACACACTGCCACATGATCAAAGTTACCATCTTCTACAAGAAAGAACAGATTCCCTTCACCACTAAATATTCCCGACTTCAGTTCGCCATCAGTAAGCTTAGCCGAATATGACTCTGCATCATCAAAGAGAATATATTGCTCCATATGTTCAGCGGCCCCGATATAATCACCGGATTTTGTATGAACATACATAACCGGTCCTCCACCTCTTACGTCTGTACCATAGCCATAATCCACATCATCATAGCTGCAGCTGCCATCTTCTTCTGCCTTATTAAAATTATAATGGATCTTATACATCTCATATCCCTCAGGCACTGTTACGCCTTCATCTCCTGACACGTCAACCGGCTCTGAAACAGTCAGAGTTCCATCTTGACAGCCATTGATGCCTGATATGGTGTCTCCATAGGAATAACTGGTGCTGCTGTATCCTTTTCCGTCCTGATTTAATTCCACAGATGACTTATAGAAATAATATTCCGTGGTCTCGTCATCACCTGTATCATCGTCATCATAATAGTAGTCATCATAGTCATAATCACGATAATCATTATGGTCGTTTGATACAAATATTCCGATTATCGTTAAGACAGCAAACATCAGAAACACCGCCACAGGCAGTATCATGGCAATCTTTCTGGCCTTCTTAATATCTATGTTAATATTCGGCGGCATACCAGCATTTCCGGAAGTACTGCCGCTGCCTGCACCGCCAGCGTAACCGTTGTCTCCGGTATAGCCTGTATCTCCTGACATATTCTGTTCATGCTTTTCTTTTTTCTGCCTGCGTTCCTCTGCTTCTCTCCTCATCTCTTCTTTGAGAAATGACCCATCTTCATTCCCGGAATGGCTGTCTACGCAGTCATCGCAGTCATATATCGTCCCCTGCTTAAACTCATTCTCTATATCGTAGTGATTTCCTGTTACATACCAGGCACCACATTTCGGGCAGAGAAAATCAGTCTTCTCCGGATCGAATTTCCTGCCACATGTTTTACATACTGCCTTCATTCTATTCCCCCTGTCACGCCTTAGAAACCATACTCTCTATGTGATCGCACAGCCATTTTTATGTCATCACATCCGGCCGTTTGTTTATCTGATCACTTTTTATCCAATTTCAGCCCATTTAAAATTCAATGGATAAAATTTCAAACGGGCTGAATATCATACCTTATATTATGCGTTTAGTTGTGCTTGTAGTAGTTGATGAGACATCCGTCAACGATTATCTGTCTCTCGTCGTCTGTGAGAGAACCAAGCTTAAGCTCAAGCTCTGCGAAATCCTTGTTGACTACATATGCCTTGATAACCTCATCCTTGTTTATCACTGCCTGTCTAATGCCAGGAATGAAGATGCAGTCATCATTTTCAAAGTCAAAGTCCTTCTCAATTACAAATGGAAGCATACCCCAGTTGATAAGGTTTGAACGATATCTCTTGGTTGCGTACTCCTTGGCGATATTTGCCCAGCCGCCTAATACCTTCTGGCATGAAGCAGCCTGCTCACGGGCTGAACCGTCTCCCGGCTTAACTGCAAATATTGTGCTTCCTACGCCTGTATTTGATCCGCATACATCAGGGTATCTCTCCTTGATCGTGTGCATGATCTCCTTCATCCATGGATAAGCCTTACCCATGCACTCACCGGACTCCCTTACCTTCTCTACTGCCTGAACCGCCTTTGCACGGCCTACATATTCAGGATCCTTTCTTGAAAGGGTGAACTCTGCAAGTCCAAGAGGATTTGATCTGTATGATGAGGTCTCACCTGATGGGATAAGCTCATCTGTTGTTGTCACCGGGTCATGTATAACTGACGCAACCTTAAGGACAAGATTGTCTGTAAGGGCAACCATCTCAGGCCAGTCCTTGATGTTCGGACCAAACTTGATCTCTACACTCGGATCTGCCTTTCCTACGCCGTTATATACTCTTCTGTCGTAGATATTTCTGTCGAAGAAATACTTCTGTCCCTTGTACTCAACATCAAGATCAGTTGCAGGTGTAAGATATCCCTTATTTGCCGCTGTTGCTGCAATAGAACGTGCGTCCATAAGAGCAACTGATGATATCTGGCCATTCTGTATCTTTGATCCCTCTCTGTTAGGAAAGTTACGTGTTGAATGTCTGATTGAAAATGCATTATTTGCCGGAGTGTCTCCTGCACCGAAGCACGGGCCACAGAATGCAGTCTTGACAATGGCACCTGTCTCAATGAGATCTGCAAGAACACCATTCTTTGCAAGCTCCATATATATAGGAGTTGAAGCAGGGTATACTGACAATGTGAACTCATCATCACCTATGCTCTTTCCTCTTATTATATCGGCAGCTTCACAGATATTCTCAAAGCCACCGCCTGCACAGCCTGCGATGATACCCTGATCTACATAAAGCTTACCGTTTCTTACCTTATCCTTTAATGAGTAATCAACCTTACCGTCAAGGCTTACAAGTGCTCTCTTCTCAACGTCTGCAAGAACGTCTGCAAGGTTGGCATTTACATCCTCGATAGTATATGTGTTACTTGGATGGAATGGCATGGCGATCATTGGCTTGATCTTTGAAAGATCTACATATACAACACCGTCGTAATATGCCACGTCACCAGGATTCATTTCCTTATATGCTTCCGGTCTGTAGTGAATGTCGTACCACTCCTTGATCTTCTCATCTGTCTTCCAGATTGATGACAGACATGTGGTCTCTGTTGTCATTACATCTATACCGATACGGAAGTCTGCTGAAAGCTTGTCAACACCAGGTCCCACAAACTCCATTACCTTATTCTTAACATATCCACAGCCAAATGTTGCACCGATTATGGCAAGAGCCACATCCTGAGGGCCAACGCCCCTGGCAACCTCGCCGTCAAGGTAAATCGCTACCACGCCCGGTCTTGCAACATCATAAGTCTTACAGAGAAGCTGCTTTGCCAGTTCTCCGCCACCTTCACCGATAGCCATCGTACCTAATGCACCGTAACGTGTATGTGAATCAGAACCAAGTATCATTGCTCCGCACTCTGCAAGCATTTCTCTTGCGTACTGATGTATTACTGCCTGATGAGGTGGTACATATACACCACCGAATTTCTTGGCACAGGAAAGTCCAAACATGTGGTCATCCTCATTGATGGTTCCACCTACTGCACAAAGTGAGTTGTGGCAGTTTGTAAGTACATATGGAATAGGAAATTCCTTAAGTCCTGACGCTCTTGCTGTCTGGATGATTCCTACAAATGTTATATCGTGGGAAGTCATCTTATCAAACTTTATCTTGAGGTTCTCCATATTGCCTGAAGTGTTATGCTTCTCAAGGATTCCATATGCCATGGTATTCTTTGAGGCTTCTTCCTTTGATGGTGCACTTCCAAGCTTGGATGAAAGTATTGCTGCAGCGTCTGCATTATCTTCCACAAGTTCCTTACCGTTCAAAAGATAAGCACCATGTTCAAATAAGTTAATCATGTCTGTTCCTCCTAATCTCAAACATCAGACTGCATGAGACTGATGTTGTCTGAATCTGTTTTGTAATGTCCCCTAACCATTTTCGTGGAAGGTCTGATATATTTTATCACAATATTATATACTTGTGAACAAAAATTATCACTCAGACCGATATGAAGCCTCAACGTCTTCTATTTTAATATGAAACCATCCTGTCTTCTGTTTAATATGAAACCTGTACTACAATTTAATATGCAACCTGTGCGACTTCATACTTTACAGATTTCTTACACATGATATAATTGTATAGATTATGATTTTTTATCAATAATCGGGTTTATATGGCGGTTATCAATGTTTTTTCGTCATATTTGTCATATTTGTATTACACAAGGAGATGCGAAAGTGAAGGACACAATCGAAATAAGATGGCACGGCCGTGGCGGTCAGGGTGCCAAGACAGCAGCCCTTTTGCTTGCAGACGTTGCCTTTAAAACAGGCAAATATGTTCAGGGATTTCCTGAGTATGGTCCGGAGCGTATGGGTGCCCCAATCACAGCTTATAACAGAATAAGCAGCGACCCTATCAGGGTTCATTCTAATATCTACACTCCACAGTATGTAGTTGTTGTAGATGAATCACTTATTGAATCTGTTGATGTTACTGCCGGTCTTAGGGAGGACGGTGCTATCGTTGTAAATACTCCAAAGAGTGCCGACGAGATACGCCCACACCTTAACGGATATAAGGGTAAAGTATATACACTGGACGCAAGGGAGATCTCAATGCAGACTCTGGGAAAGAACTTCCCTAACTCTCCTATGCTTGCTGCCATCGTTGCAGTCAGCGGTATCATGGAGAAGGACGCCTTCCTTGCAGACATGAGAGTTTCATACAAGCATAAATTTGCCAAGAAGCCTGAGGTTATCGACGGCAACATGAAGGCACTTGAGCTTGCATTTGCGGAGGTAACAAAATAATGAGAACAGATATCAGCAAAATCCATGAGAAGACCAGATATCAGGATATCACTCCCGGTAATCAGGTATATGGTGGCGGAACTTCAAAGGCCTTTAACACCGGCGAATGGAGAACTGCAACACCTGTTATAGATGAAAGCAAATGTGTACACTGTCTTTTATGTGCACCTGTGTGCCCTGACAGTTGTATACCTGTAGTAAGCGGCAAGCGACTTGCATTTGACCTTGACCACTGCAAGGGCTGTGGTATATGTGCATACCAGTGTAAGTTCGGTGCCATCACAATGAAGGAGGGCAAATAATATGGGTATCAGAGAACGCTTATCCGGAAATGAGGCGGTCGCACATGCTATCAAGCAGATCAATCCTGATGTAATGCCTGCATTCCCTATCACTCCTTCAACTGAGATACCTCAGTTTGTTTCTACTTTTATTTCAAATGGTGAGATCGATACAGAATTTATTCCTGTAGAGAGTGAGCACAGTGCCATGAGTGCTGCCATCGGTGCAGAGGCTGCCGGCTGCCGTACTCTTACAGCCACATCCTCCTGTGGTATGGCTCTTATGTGGGAAGAGCTTTATGTGGCAGCTTCCAACAGACTTCCACTGGCTCTTGCTCTTGTAAACAGAGCCCTGTCAGGTCCTATCAATATCAACTGCGACCATTCAGACAGTATGGGTGCAAGAGATACAGGATGGATCCAGATATATGCCGAAAACAACCAGGAGGTTTATGATAACTTCGTTCAGGCTTACAGGATCGCAGAGCACAAGGATGTAAGACTTCCTATCATGGTATGTCAGGATGGTTTCATCACAAGCCACGCCGTAGAAAATATTGAGCTTATCGAAACAGATCAGGTTAAGAAATTCGTAGGTGAATACGAGCCTGAGCAGTATCTTTTAAATCCTGAAATGCCTATGGCCATGGGACCTTATGCTACTTCTCCATTCTACATGGAGACCAAGATGGCACAGAACGAGGCAATGAAGAATGCCAAAAAGGTCATCCTTGATGTGGCAGATGAATTTGCCCGGATGACAGGAAGACAGTACGGCTTCTTCGAGGAGTACAGACTTGAGGATGCTGATTACGCCATTGTCATGATCGGCTCTGCAGCAGGTACCACAAAGGATGCTATAGATGAACTTAGAAATCAGGGCAAGAAGGTTGGTCTTCTTAAGCTCCGTGTATTCAGGCCATTTCCTGGTGACGAGATCGCCAAGGCACTGTCCCACACAAAGGCGGTTGCCATATTAGACAGATCCGAAGGCTTCAGAGCCGGCGGCGGTCCTCTCTCAGCAGAGATTAAGGAGCATTTCTACGACGCAGGACTTACCACAAAGGCTGTAAGCTATATCTACGGTCTGGGCGGTCGTGATTACACTGTAGATGAAGCCAAGCAGGTATATGCTGAGCTTGAAGATATGATCGAGAACGGAACTAAGCTTCCACAATATCAGTACATAGGACTTAGAAAATAGGAGGTAAGATGAAATGGCATATAATTTTAAAGAAGTAATGAATAAGCCTGAGCGTCTTGCTCCAGGTCATAGAATGTGTGCAGGCTGCGGCGGTACCATCACAGTAAGAAACGTACTCCGTGCCCTTCACGAGGGTGATAAGGCTGTTATAGGTAATGCTACAGGATGTCTTGAGGTTTCCACCTTCATGTATCCTTACACAGCTTACGAGGACAGCTACATACATAACGCATTTGAAAATGCAGGTGCTACCCTTTCAGGTGTTGAAACTGCATACCACGTCCTTAAAAAGAAGGGCAAGATAGACGATACATATAAATTCATAACCTTCGGTGGTGACGGCGGTACATACGATATCGGTCTCCAGTCACTGTCAGGTGCCATGGAGAGAAACCACGACATGGTGTATGTATGCTATGACAACGGTGCATACATGAACACAGGTATCCAGCGTTCATCGGCTACTCCTATGTATGCTGATACAACCACAACTCCTGTAGGTACCCAGTCAAATGGTAAAATGCAGAACCGTAAGGATCTTGCACAGGTTATGGCTGCCCATGACATTCCATATGTAGGTCAGACAACCCTTATCGGAAATATGCGTGATCTCTACGAGAAGTCAGAGAAAGCCATCTACACACCGGGTGCTGCATTCCTTAATGTTATGGCTCCATGTCCTAGAGGCTGGAGATATCCTACAGAGAAGATCATGGATATCTGCAAGCTTGCTGTTGAGACCTGCTACTGGCCATTATTTGAGGTTATCGAGGGCAAATGGATCCTCTCCTACTCCCCTAAGAAGAAGCTTCCTATTGAGGACTTCTTAAGAACCCAGGGAAGATTTAAGCACCTCTTCAAGCCTGAAAACGAGAACCTTCTCGTTCAGTATCAGGAAGAAGTAGACAGAAGATGGGAAGACCTCCTCTTCAGATGTTCTAAGAATTAAATGAGTTAAGTAATGAATAAACCGCAACAACAAGCTTAATTGCCTGTGGCAGGAATTGCCGCAACAAAGATTGCTGCAATAAGGATTGCTGCAATTATAAAATAAAAATCCTGCGTATCAGACCTGTTATGTATTGGGATTCCAATCACCAGGTGATACCGCAGGATTTTTTTCAGCTTCAAACTAACAGCTAACTTTTCTGGTATTTCTCGTAAATCTCTATATATAGAGCAGAGCCAATGACCTTACAGCTTTGTTACGTTTGCTGCCTGTGGCCCCTTCTCGCCATCTATAACTTCATACTCAACCTTGTCGCCTTCTTCAAGAACCTTGAAGCCCTCCATGTTAAGTGCTGAGAAATGAACGAAAATATCTGTTCCGTTCTCATCGCTGATGAAGCCATAGCCCTTCTTCGCATTAAACCATTTTACTGTTCCTGTTTTCATTACATATACCTCCTTACATTGAACATCAGCCCATAATAAATCGCCTACGGCGAGGGCTGACGCTACATGTCAAGTTTTCATAGAAAACTTGACACAATCCATTGAACATCAGCCCATAATAAATCGCCTACGGCGAGGGCTGACGCTGCATGTCAGGCTTTCATGGAAAACCTGACATATATTCGAACAGAAACAACAAAAGGACATAGAATCTCCGTGTTCTATGCCCCTTTGCATTTCATATATGCATTATATTTCCTATTTATCCATAATGCAAGATATTTTTTGTGTTTTTTCAGTTTTTTTCTGATTTTATGTTTTTAAAACAGTTTTCGACGTTTTTACTTGTTTTTCTTAGTTGCTGTTGCCGGTTTCTTAGTCGTTGCTACTTTAGTTTCTGTAGCTTTCTTCTCTGTTACAGTTTTTGCCTTAGCTGCTGCAGGTTTCTTGGCTGCCGGCTTCTTTGCCACAGGCTTGCCTTGATCTCATCTCCAGGCTTCGCGTCAGTGTAATCGTACTCAAGAACAACTGTTGAAAGCGGAGGCACATCCAGAGTGATAGTGTAATCTGTTCTCTGGTTCTTAAGATCCTCTGCCATTATCGGCTTTGGATTAAGTCTGCCTGAGCCGCCGAAGCTTATATCATCTGAGTTAAGTATCTCCTTGTACTTTGTGTAGCATGGAACAGGAATCTTGTAGTTCTGTCTGTCAACCGGTGTGAAGTTACAGATAAACAGAAGCTGCTTCTTGGCTGTTGAGCCCCTTCTTACAAATGAGATTATGCTTGTATCAGGGTGATCACAGTCTGTCCACTCAAAGCCCATAGGATTGCTGTCATTTGCATATAAGGCGTCATTCTCTGAATAGAGCTTGTTAAGAGCCTTAACATATCTCTGTATGCCCTGGTTAAGCGGATTGTCAAGCACAAACCAGTCAAGGCTTCTCGCCTCACTCCACTCTCTGGGCTGGGCAAATTCCTGACCCATGAACAGAAGCTTCTTACCCGGATGTCCATACATATAGCCGTATGCCACACGGAGATTTGCAAATTTATCCCCTTCAAGTCCAGGCATTTTATTTATCATTGAGCACTTAAGGTGTACCACCTCATCATGAGACAGCACAAGCACATAATTCTCTGCATAAGCATAAGACATACTGAAGGTAAGCATGTTCTGGTTGTTCTGTCTGAAGTACGGATCCATCTTCATGTACTCAAGGAAGTCGTTCATCCAGCCCATATTCCACTTGAACAGGAAGCCAAGACCATTCATTGAAGCCGGTGCGGTTACACCTGCCCATGCAGTTGACTCCTCTGCTATAAGATATGCTCCCGGATTTCTTTCCTCCATTATCCTGTTTATGTTCTGAAGCAGGGCTATTGCCTCGTAGTTCTCATTTCCACCGTCCTTGTTAGGAAGCCACTGGCCATCCTGCTTGCCGTAATCAAGGTAGAGCATTGAAGCAACGGCGTCCACACGGAGACCGTCAATATGGAACTTCTCAACCCAGAAAAGAGCATTTGCAGTAAGGAAGTTAGCCACCTCACATCTGCCGTAATCGAATATATATGTTCCCCAGTCAGGGTGCTCTCCTCTTCTTGGATCCGGGTGCTCATACAAAGGCATACCATCGAAACGTCCAAGACCATGGGCGTCTCTTGGGAAATGAGCAGGTACCCAGTCAAGGATAACGCTTATACCGTTCTTGTGCATGTAATCCACAAAATACATGAAGTCGGTAGGTGCACCGTATCTGCTGGTAGGCGCGTAATAATTTGTAACCTGATAGCCCCAGGAGCCGTCAAAAGGATACTCTGCAATACCCATGAGCTCTATATGGGTATAACCCATTTCCTTAATGTATGAAGCGATCTGAGGTGCCAGTTCTCTGTAACTGAAGAAGCCGTCATCTGCTTCCTCAACCTTCTTCTTCCAGGAACCCAGGTGCATTTCATATATAGCCATAGGCTTTGCCATTCTGTCGGTTCTGCTGTAGGTATCCCTCTCCTTCATCCATGCGTCATCGTTCCATTTGTATGAAAGATCGGCTACCACAGAAGCATTCTCCGGTCTCATCTGTGACTGATTGCCGTATGGATCACTCTTGTAGAGGATCTCATCATATCTGGTAAGTATCTGATACTTGTATATAGCTCCCGGCATAACTCCAGGAATGAACAGCTCATAAATACCGCCATTTGGAGTGATCTGCATAGGATTAAGTGCACCGTCCCACATATTGAAATCACCCACAACACTTACACGTCTTGCGTGAGGTGCCCACACTGCGAAATATGTACCCTTTACACCGTCTATTGTCATAGGATGTGCTCCGAGCTTCTCATATATATCGTAATGCTTGCCCTCTGCGAAAAGGTATGTGTCGAAGTCCGATATCATTGAAGGAAATGCATATGCGTCAGCACATTTGACAACTGAGCCATCCTCATATGTGGTCTCTACACGATACTTTGTGCCATCGTACTGTTTCTTTGGAAAATACATGCCGAATAAGCCTGCGTCTGTGATCCTGTCAAGCTCCTTTGCACGCTTTCCTGTTGCAGATGTTACGACTACCTTCTCTGCATGTGGACGATACACCGTGATCACCTGACCCTCTCCGTAATCATGGTTGCCCAGAAGATGCTTTGGTGCATTTATCTTCCCTGCGGTAAGCTCATCATATAACACCCAATTAACCCAATCTTCTACCTTCTTGTTCATATATACCTCCATTTTGAATATTTACCTGAATCTGTGGGGCTCTGACTTTCTCATGCTCACTATCCTTACGATAAGCGTAACGAGAAATCCCACTATCAATACCACTGCAAATGCTGTAAACATGTTTATTCCCATTCTGTCCGGAATAATATCCCTAAGGTAATCGTCCCCGTTGAAGAATACCGAATAATCATGTTTAAATGCCATCGCCTTTATACCGCCGAAGAAATCGCCCTTTCCGATCCATACCAGCAATATAAAGATAATTCCGATCACGGTTCCTGAAAGGCCGCCCCAGACCACGCAGTCGTACATCCTTCTCCTCCGCACTACCAGAAAGCCAAATACAAGAAGGATCACGGATACAAATATAAGCACCCTCGAAGCCCTGTATACCCTGTCAAGCTTCTCTATCCTTTTGTTGTTGAAATCACTGAGCTTGATGGTTGCCGAGTCGAAGCCCTCACGGTTTCTGGCACTGAAGCTGTCGGACATTATGCTGTACTGCAGCCATGCCTCGTATGCCGTAAGCTTCTCTCCTGTGGTTTCATTAACTATATCTGACTGACCTCTGGTCACATTGGACGTGTACTTGTCAAAGGGAACATCCCTGAACATAAATGCAGCACTTACCGCTGCGGACAATATCATTATCATTATAGCAAATCCCATAATGATCTGGTGTATTCTGTATCTTGATTTCATCTTTCTATATTAACAGGCAGCACTGCTGCCATTACCCTGTTCGTAAATTTATACTGATGGCAAAAACTCACCACACCTGTCTATTTTACCATTTTACAGGGGCAATGTAAATAAACAGCCGCCTATTAAAAGTCGCGTATTTCCTGACGAAAAAAGTTAAATTTACCCTTGACAACCATATGCCTTTCTACTATTATTGAGTAGTATGTTTACATTGAATTGTCCGTGTCCGGTTTTAATGTAAAACCATTATTATAATTATTACGAATGGAGGTAAAGGTTTTGGCTAATATTAAATCAGCAAAGAAGAGAATTTCTGTAATCGAAACAAAGACATTAAGAAATAAGATGATCAAGTCTAAGATTAAGACTGTAATTAAGAAGGTAGAGGCTGACATCGCTTCAGGTGATAAGGCTGCTGCTCAGGCAAGCTTAAAGGTTGCTACATCAGAGATCGGTAAGGCTGCTTCAAAGGGTATCTACCACAAGAACAACGCCGCTCGTAAGGTAGCTCGCCTCAGTGCTGCTGTAAGCAAGATGGCTTAAGCTTAAATCATTTTATTAATTTTTATATATCGTATATCATATGTTGGCTGCACATATGAGCATTAAAAAATCGCCTCAACCCAAGGCGATTTTTTATTTTGCATATTTTACATTTTGTATACTTTTTATTTTATATATTTCTCATTTTATATATTTTTATTCTGTATATTTTTTTATCTTCTATGATCATGGATTATGTGTTTTCTGTTTTTTACATATCTGACATCCTGTATCCGCCGGATATCTCTACTATCAGCAATTCTACCGCGATGGTGTCTGATATCTGACCGGTCTTGAATTTATAATCCATCTCCTGACATTTGTCAACGATAGTACGAAGCTGTTCGTAGGAATATCTGTCGCTCTGCTCCCTGTACTTCTTCACCAGCCAGGAACGTATTCCCGTGATCTCCGCAGTCTGATCCTCCGTCTTCCCCTCTCTGCCACACAGCTTTATCTTAAGAAGGATATCAAACTGTCTTGCAATGAGGAACAGTATCTTTAACGCCGGCTCCTTTCTGTCAAGGAGTCCGTGGTACAGATGTATCGCCTTGGACTTCTGGCCTCTGGCTATACACTCGATCATCTGGAATATATCATCCTCCGGGTTTGAGATACATATCTCATTTACATCCTTAAGAGTAATCCTCGGCACATCCATACAGTAAGCGATAAGCTTATCCAGTTCATTCCTTATGACATTCATGTCACTTCCTGAGTTCTCTATAAGCTTGAATACCGCACTCTGTTCTATCTCCTTTGATACAGCCTTAACCTGGGCTGTTATCCAGATGGTGAGCGTCCTCTCATCAGGTGTGACAAATTCCAGTGTCTCGCCGTATTTGTCCACTGCCTTATAGGTTCTGCTCCGCTTGTCTACGTCCTTCTCCACAAATACCATAACGGCGGTATCCGGAAGCCCCGGAATGTTATCCGCAAGATAATCATTGCTCTTAGCAAATAATCCGCTTCCGCTTACCAGCACCACTCTTCTGTCTGCGAAAAATGGCATTGTCTGACAGAAGCTTACTATCTCCGCAGGATCTGAGCCTTCTCCCACAAACTTTGAGAAGTTTAATGTATCCTCCACGTCTGTAAGGGCATTTATCAATTTATCCTTGTACTGCTGTACCAGGTACGTCTCATCTCCGAACAACAGGTAGACTCTCTTGAACTCTCCTGCCTTTATATGGCTGTTGATTATGGCCATTGGATCCTTTTTTTCTGTTTTCTTAGCTGCCATATCTTAACCTCTGACTTATGCCGGTCTCAATGAACACCTGACATAAACTGTTACATATTCCTTTATATTGCGTATGTTCTGGAATTAATAAGACGATCCTTAAATACTCCGTACTCCAGCGGTCTGTCATATAAAAATCCCTGAACATTATTACACTTTTCTGCCTTAAGGAACTCAAGCTGTTCCTTTGTCTCCACACCCTCGGCGATCATGTCTATTCCCATGCTGTAGATCATCCTTACGATACTCTTAAAGAGTACTGCGTCCTTGCTTTCTGATGACGCCACATTATCAACCAAAGACTTATCAAGCTTTATCACGTCAATATTACCATTTGTAAGGATACTGAGGGACGAAAGTCCTGTTCCGAAATCATCTATGGCTACAGTGAAGCCTGCGTCATGCATGGACTTTATAAAGTAATCCTGAGACTCTGTATCGCTGTAATATGCGGACTCTGTTATCTCAACCTCAATATACTGTCTTGGCACATCATATCTCTCAACAATATCAATGAGCTTCTCTGTAAGTGCCTCATTGAACAAATGGACTCTTGAGAAATTGACCGAAACCTTTACAGGCTCTATGCCCGCGTCAAGCTGTTCTCTTATATTCTGACATACCTTTTCAAATACATATATGTCAAGTTCCCTGACATTTCCGTCTGCCTCAAGTATTGGAATAAACACAGCCGGAGAATCTACTCTTCCCTCACGCTTCCATCTTACCAGTGCTTCTGCTCCAACGATCTCATTTGTAAGTATATTTACCTTAGGCTGATAGTAAACAACTATATTCTCGTCATCTATAGCCTTCTTAAAGGTCATGGACACCTTCTTGTTCTCTGTGTCCTTCTTCATCATTTCCGATCTATACACATAGAAGGAATCCACGCCACTTCGTCTTGCTGCGTTGTAGGCGATGGACGCCTTGTTAATGGCTGATGAAAATGAATCTCCATCCTCTATCTCGTACATTCCCATTCTGGCAGATACGTCAAAGTTCACCTTCTCGTATCTTGTATTCACTGTAATGGTCACCTGTTTAAGGAAGCTTATGAAATCCAGTGCAAATGCTTTCTTCACCAGAACAAAGAAGTTATCGCCTCCAAGACGGCACACCATTCCGTGATCTGCAAGATTTGCCTTTATGGCATCTGCATAGGCTATAAGTGCCTCATCACCACGTCTTGAACCTACGCGGCTGTTGATGTACTTAAAATTCTTTATATTAAAGAAGACTGCATTGTAGTCCTTAAATTCGTCCTTGTCACCCATCTTCATAACGCTCATGACCATACCATGCTGGTTAAGAACGCCTGTAAGGGTATCGTAATTTATGGCTTTATCTAAAAGCCTGTAGGCTCTGATTCTTGTTCCGTAAAGGAATATAAGTCTGGATACCTCGTCTATGTCTGCTATTTCCTCATCTGAAAATACTGTATTCCTGACGGGATATGAAGTGATGGTAACAACGCCCTTCTGAGGTGTAACATACTTCTTCCTGTATGCACATTCCTCATCATAGCCCTCCTGTGACTCGATCAGATAAAAGCTTAACTGCTCTCCCTGAGTCAGGGGATTGTGTACCGGCGATTCTATGCTGACCTTCATCTGTCCGATATTGAGCTTCTCACATAAATCCTTCATCACGCCGCTGATGTGCTTATTTACCTCATTGTAATCTGCCACATCATCAGGCAACGCGTTTATTACTTCATATAATTTTTCTTTGGTCAATACACTCATGTCCTACCTCTTTCCAGTCCTCACAAACAACACTACTCCAAGTATAACAACTGCAAATGAAATAATCTGGGATGTTGAAAATACTCCGAGACTTCCCCTGTAATCGTCCCTTAAAAATTCTATGGCAAATCTGCCTATTCCGTACAATATAAAATACAGTGCACCTACTCTTCCGTCTGCATGCTTCCTGCTTAAGTAGAAATACAGAACGGCTGCTATCACAAAATCTCCCGCTGAAGATATGAGCTGTGTAGGTATAAGCTTTACATTATTTGGTGCATAATCCGAATGTTTAAATACAATGGAAAATGCCGACTCTGTTCTTGCACCGTAGCAGCAGCCTGCGAAGAAACATCCGATGCGTCCGAAGCCCTGTCCAACGGCAACTCCCGGCATTACGATATCGAGATACGGAAGAAAAGCTGTCTTCTTGATCTTCCTGATATATATCATGCTGGCAAGCACTCCGCCGATTATGCCTCCGTATACAACGAAGCCATTCTTGAAATCCCAGAGTATTGACGGATCCTTTATTATCTGTGGAAGCTCTACTATATAATACAGAAGCTTGCAGCCGACTATCCCGCCGATTATGGCACACACCAGTATTCCGTACAGGATATCCTGATCCAGTCCCTTTTTCTTAGCCCAGTGCTCTGACAGGAACAATGCTGCAAGAAATCCTACAGCGATCATAAGTCCGTACATATGAAGGGTTAGCGGACCTATATTTATATCATTAAACATATATACTCCATTCCGCAGCATAACACCGCTTTAAATATTTATAATATGACCTTCATTGTAACACATCTGTCATATCATTTGCAAAAATATTCTTTATCTTATATCTGCTCAAAGGCTTCATAAGATATGCGTTCATTCCTGCGTCAACACTGTCCTGCACATCATCCTGAAATGCATTTGCAGTCATGGCAATAATCTTTACCCTGCCGGCGTCCTCCCGGTCTGTCTGCCTTATTGCCTTTGTGGCTTCAAGGCCGTTCATGACCGGCATTATTATATCCATGAAAATATAGTCATAGGTATTAACCGGTGAGGAAAGCCACAGCTTATATGCCTCACTGCCGTTATCTGCCTGGGTTATAACAAAGCCCATGTCCTCTAACATCACCTGGGCGATCTCTCTGTTTAACTCATCATCATCCACTAACAGTATACGCCTGCCTGACATATCAACATTTATATCAGTATTCGGAGTCTCTGTTTTTTCCGTCTGCTTATGGTCAAGGTCTATAGCAAACGGAATGGTAAGGGTGATCCTTGTGCCTTCGTTCTCGCGGCTTTCAAGATTTATGGTCCCACCCATCTTGTCAACGATCTCCTTCACAATGGCAAGTCCAAGGCCAGTGCCTGCGTATGTGTTGTCGCTGCTCTTCATCTCCTGTGCAAATGGCTCAAAGGCGTGCTTCACAAATTCCTCTGACATACCTATGCCATTGTCCTCGCAGGTGAAGCAGTATATAGCCTTCGCCGTTATATCCGAATTATCTACCTCTGTGCAGGACATTCTGACTGTACCACCTTCGCGGTTATACTTTATTGCGTTATTTGCAATGTTCATAAGGATCCTGCTCAGATGGACTGAGCTTCCCACAAGATATCTGTGCTCTATATTTATTGTATCCCTGCCACCGTAATATTTTATGCCACGCTCCGCAGCCTGCATTTCCATAACCGGAAATTCTGTCATAAGGATATTTTCAAGATCAAAGGGCTGGTTATCCAGCATAAATCCCTCCGACTCCACCTTGCCCATATCCAGTATATTGTTCACAAGAGACAGCAGGTAGTCAACGGCATTTACCGTCTTCCTCTTGCACTCCTCAAGCTTTTCTTTATCGCCCCTGTGCCTGTCGGCAATATCTATCATACCCAGAATACCATTGATCGGTGTTCTGATATCATGGCTTATTCGTCTGAGAAATTTTGTCTTGGCTTCATTTGCAGCTTTTGCACTGTTGACCATATCCTCAAGCTGCTTCTGATATGCAAGTTCTTTGTTTTTCTGCTCATTTATGGGTTGTATCACAAACAGGACATTGGTAACATTTCCATCCGGATCAGTGTCCTGCACGATATACCTTCCTGAGTACCAGTCTCCGTCAGTAGCCAGGTAATCCTCTGCTATAGTTTCCTTCCCCTCAAGTCTTGCAGCCAATGTCTTCACATCCACAAATGCCCTCATCAGCTCTCTGTAATCTTCACTTACATAATTGTTAAGTGCACGCCCAAATGCCTCACTGGCAATGCCGCTCACATCCGGACTGCAGGCTCCGTAACGGGAATTTACCGCAACTCTTGTATAGACATTTTCACTCAGATCCACACTGTATATCTGCCAATATATCCTACTGATGGCAGCTATCACCTGGTTCTTAAATTCATTGGATTCAGTTCCATGTATATTCAAATTATCGTCGTCCTGTATACTATCCATATTCCTTCCTCCACTTTTGAACATCAGCCATTATAAATGTGCCTGTTTGGGTGTTGCCATCTCATGTAATTCATGTTCTGCTTGTAATTCGTTTTCTGCTTGTAATTCGTGTCTTGCTTGTAATTCGTTTTCTGCATGTAATTTGTGTCTTGCATGCAATTCGTATTCAGCCTGTGATCGTTGTTCTGTGTGTTTCTATCAGAAAATTCAGAAGTGTCTTGCGCAACTGTTTGCTCTACAAGTAATATAGCACATAGACATTGCTATTTCAACAGAAGTCTTACTTTATCTTACCTTATCCTTCTTTATCTTATTTTATCCTACAAAGTATTCCTCCATCTTAATTTGTCTTGTTTTATCTTACTTTGTCTCACTTTATCCTATTTTGCAATATTTTATCTTACCTGGTGATACACTCTTATCAAACAACCTAAGGAGGATTTCCATGCGCCCACTAAAGAACAAAGTCAGTATAACTCTTGATAATGATGTCGTAACCGCAATAAAGAAATTAGCTGAAAATGATGACCGTTCCTTCAGCCAATACATAAACATGATCCTGCGTGAACATGTGGCAATGTCCGAGACCGCCGCCACTTCTGTTGCAAATGCCGCTACCATTACAAATGCAGCTACCGTTACAAATACCGCCGCGGCCACAAATTCAACAACAATCACAAAGGCGGCCCCCAAGTCATCAACAGTCACAAGGGCAGCCACAGTAAACCCTCTCCCTACTGTAAATGGAGCCCAGACAGCTAACAAATCAACATGTGCCGGCAGCGTAAAAAAGACCAACTGATGTTTATTTCAGTTGGTCTTTTTATATTTTTCAAATGTTCATCATGCATGATCTTTCTGCATATCAGATAAGCTTCTCCAGCTCCGTAAATACCCTGTCTGCATATAGCTGTTTTATGTCGTGTCTGCTCATACCTGCCACATCCCCATTAAACTGAAATGAATTTTCCCTGTCATTTGCAATAATACAGAAATAAACCTCTCCCTGCACACTGTCCTGATTATTTGGATCTATATTCCCGGTGGTTCCGGTTATTCCGATGGCTATATCCGTCTTTAACTTTTCCTTTACTGTACATGCCATTGCAGCAGCACACTCATTTGAATAGACGCCATACTTTTTTATAATTTCCTCATCCACACCGATAAACACCTTGGTCTCATTCAGGTAAGTAACATATCCCCCGGGAAATATTGCCGACGCCCCCTCGGTGTCCGTTATCATAGAAGCTATCAGCCCTGAGGTGCAGCTCTCCATGGTAGAAATGGTTGTATGCGTGTCGATCAGCTTTTTTATGATCCTGTCTTTATCTTCCTGTTTCATTTTTTATACCTGCTTTCAAATTATATGTATCGGATTTTATTTCTATATAAACGTAATTATAATATCATTATTGCCAAATGTCTTGTGGTTTGTTACAGGAAATATTCTTTTACAATTTTTTCTACACTATCTATTCCTAAGGGATTGTCCTTTGTTTCATATGTAAGGATCAAATTTGCCATTGGAATTATTCCATGTTCGCAATACATTCTTATCTTTTGGCAAAAGCGGCTTACATACTCAGGATTGTCCATCATGCCAAAATGCTCCCAATAATAAAACTTGCCTGACCTTGGGTGCCTTATGGTAAAGTCTGGACAAAATGTCACATTCCCAAGAACCAGCTTATCTTCATATCTAAATGGTATTCCCTCGCTGTATAAAATCTTATCAATAATTGCCTCTGACTTTGAACGTAGCATTTTACCTCGAGTTCCTTTTACGTTCAGCGTTTCAGGATGAAGCTTATTGATTTCATAGGGTTCATTTTTCCATTTGTCTATTTCCTTCATTATTTGGTGGGGTCCTTTTTCATCATTCTGATTTTCCAACAATGCCGCGTACCCCTTATTTTCCAATATTTTGTCAGCCATTCCCCTGTCTCTGTCTGAGCTCTTCATATAGTTCCTGCATGCCGCCAGCTCTTCCTCCAATTCCTTGATTTTTGCTTGACAAAACTTTTTCTGAGCAAGCTTTCTGGCGGTATCAACATTCCTTTTTGGCAAATATACTGTTGTGCCATCCTGTTTCACATACCATTTAAACCTTTTTTCATTCCTGGTGCAGATCAGATCGCCTTGCGGCCATTTAGTATCAAGTTTACGCAGCCTTAACAGTTCCTCCTCAATAAATCTTGCTCTTTTTCTGATTTCATCATAATTTGCATACATAATTTTTCCTCCTGATTTGAACATCAGCCCATTTAAAATTTGCCTTCGGCAAAGGGCTGACGCTGCATGTCAAGTTTTCATATAAAACTTGACACAATCTTTTGCTTTTTATCTGTTTTTTTTGGGGGCTCGTTTATTTTATTTTGTTGTTTGTCTTTTATTTCTTGCTTTGTTTTCCTGGCGGGGCAGGGCGAATGACTTTTGGTTGCTGTGCCCCGCTCGCTTTTTCTGGCGGGGCAGGGCGAATGATTTCCGGTTGCTGTGCCCCGCCTGCTTTTTCTAACGGGGCAGAGCGAATGACTTTTGGTTGCTGTGCCCCGCCTGCTTTTTCTGGCGGGGCAGGACAAACGATTTCCGGTCACTGTGCCCCGCTTGCTTTTTCTAACGGGGCAGGACAAACGATTTCCGGTCACTGTGCCCCGCCTGCTTTTTCTAACGGGGCAAGCTGAACAACTTCCGGCTACTGTGCCCCGCTTACTTTTTCTAACGGGGCAGGCTGAACAACTTCCGGCTACTGTACCCCGCCTGCTTTTTCTAACGGGGCACACTAAAGCCTGCTTAGTCTATATACCCCGACACTCTCCAACCATCTCTTTCTATGGTCACAATGATTGCCCCATGATCTTTTGTCGTTACATATCTTGTTCCTGCCACCTCCAATCTCTCCAATGTTTCTGCATGTGGATGACCATATTTGTTGTCTTTTCCACAGGATATAATTCCATACATTGCTGACACACTTTTCAAAAATTCACTACAGCTACTATTCTTGCTGCCATGGTGCCCCACCTTCAAAATATCGCAAGTCATTTCATCGGAAATCTCATCTAAACTACCTCTTCCATACAATTCAATAAGCTTCTTCTCCGCAACAGCCCCTGCGTCCCCAACGAACAGGAAACTCACAGAATTGTCTGAAGTCTTAAATTGTTCTGATTTTTCAACAGCTTTCAAACTGCATGATCGACTATATTCATTTGCTATGTCTAAGGTCATTAATTGCCCACAAGCTTTTTTTGTATCTACTGAACTGCCATTCCATGTGATCGTTGCCTTTAGAACCATTGAAAGATTGTTTACGTCCTGAATATCACGCTTGGCATTTTCATCCGGATACAAGCATTTTATATTTATGGTCTCGGCATGTTGCCGACTGTATGTAATGTTGTCACCGGGCTTCATGTATATAATGTTCACGTCATTTGCCATTGCTTCTGCTTTCAGTTCTTGAAGAGCTTCGCCGTCTCCATACTCAGGCAGCACAAGATTGTCCACATGAACACCGCTCCGCTCTTCGTTTAACAAGTATTCCAGTCCTGACACATGGTCCGCGTCTCCGTGAGACACAAATGCATATTCCACCTCAGAAACTCCATAGTATTTCAAGACCGGAGCCATGACGTATTCTCCAACACTTTTATTTGATGATGAACCGCCATCAATGAGTATGCCTGCATGTCCCGAGGTGCGGAGCAAAATTCCATCTCCCTGTCCCACGTCCATATAAACGACTTTTGTGGATCTGTCATACGAAGTCACTTCATATACTCCAGTCAAAAAAGTCACTGCCAGCAATATTACATTCATGATTACATTCATGATCATCTTCCATTTCTTGCTCCCCAATAATGACAACCTAGCATTCCCAAATATTTTTTGTCCAAATATTTTCTGCCCTAATATTTTCTGTCCTAATATTTTTCCGGTCTGGTACTGTTTAAGAAAATGCATATTTTCAAGTGATTGCCTGTGTCCTACTGATCTTCCGGGCCTTTTCTCTTTCCTCTCCATCGGACTTTCGGACTGCCCTTTAATACGAAGCAGGGCAAATATCAAAATAACAGCCAAATAGTATACTACGACCATGCTTATGCTTATGTGCCCTACCAACACAGAAGCTCCCGGGAGACAGGAAGCAAATGTACACAGATATTTATAAACGAGAAAAATAAGCCGAACAGGATATGTAAAAACAATCGCAAGCTTCATTGATAACAAGCCAGCAAATACCACCAGAATACTTCCACCTACAATAAGTGATACCAACGGGATTACTATTAGATTGAGGATAATTGAGTACGGTGGGAATTGATAATAATAGTAAATAATGATAGGTGTCGTAGTGACAAATGAGGCAATCCCCACCACAAGAGAGTCAAATAATTTCAGTATCCATTTCTTTAAGCCCATAGTTTTCAGATTTTGTTTTATTATATTTTCCTGCTCAGACACTCCAGATGAAATTTTCGACTTTTTACAGATTTGTTTTTCTATTAATGATTTCAACAGTTCCCGAAGTTCCGGGGCAACTACTGTTACTCCGGTTATTGCTACAAATGAAAGTTGAAATCCTGCGTCCAATATCACATAGGGATTGCTCAGTGCCATGATCATCATGGCAAAACCCATGGACGTTGGTGGGTCAGTCCGTCTGCCGAAGTAGTCGGCAGTTATTGATAAGATAAGCATTATCACCGCACGTTCCGTAGAGGATGACATACCGGTCATAATTCCATATAAAATAATTATTGTTGTTGAAAATATTCCTGATATGAGTCTGCTGATCTTCATTTTTCTTAGAAGCTCATACAGGGTCATGCCAATGATAGCAACATGAACCCCGGATATCGCCATGATATGAGCAATTCCATTTTCGCTATAGAGCTTTTTTATATTTTTGTCCAAGGTGGATTTATCTGCAACAAGCATTGCCTTTACTATTCCGGCAGACTCGGAGTCAAATGAATTGTCTATTATTTTCGTGCAACTGTTTTTAACCCTGTAAAGAAATCCCTCCATACTGTGCGAGTTGTGCAGTCCGCTTTCTATGGTGCCATTTGAAACACAAAGGTAATATCCCCTGTGTTTTAGATATGTGTATTGGTCAAAGGTTCCCGGATTTGTAGCACGAGCCGGCACACTGATAGTCCCCGACACACTGATATAATCTCCATTAATATAATCTCCATTAATACAATCTCCATTAATACAATCCCCATCAATACTCTCTTCATAAATACCAGCTTCATTAACACAATCCCCGTCAATACTCTCTTCATAAATACCAGCTTCATTAACACAATCCCCATCAATACTCTCTTCATAAATACCAGCTTCATTAATATGATTTCCATTAAAAACGCTTTCCTTCCGCGTCTTCCCCGCAGGGACATATACAACAATTCCAATTCTTCCTTCATAGGAAATTTCAGAGCTCACCATACTGTCCGCCATAATATAGTAAGCATCACTATATTCGCCGAACTTTATTTCCTTTATCTTGCCGGAGATGGTGCAGGGAAGTTCGCGGTCTCCGATTTCTGTGCATAGCTTTTCTTTGTTCCCGGTACTCATTATATTTAACATACCAAGTCCAAAGAAACTAAACATGAAAAATAAAACAACCATACTTCGGATATTTTTATTTCTTCCAATCCAGAGTATGGTTGTTAATAATATTATTGCACACCAAAAATAATTCTCTGTGATCGCCATGGCCTCTCCAAGCAACATGCATAATGCAACAAAGAATATTGGTCTTTTTATTTTCTATTCCTCTTCTTTCCAACTTAAATCTTATCTTCATGAGATTTAAGTCTTTATTAATTATCGTAATAAACCCAAATATCTATTCAGGCATTTTACACAAGTCAAACACCTTTCTTACCAGCAGCGTTCCAGCCACTTACCGGCACAAGGAATAATCCGGTCCGTAGGTTACGGCAAGCTGTACCTTCTCGCTGATCTCATTGTCAGTGACCCCTTCAACCATAATATTAACATTGTCAATATAGGAAAGGGATGTGAGGGAATTGATCACCGAGTACATGGCAACATCTGTCTTGGCAACGGCATTGCTTAAAAATTCACGGCTGAACTCGATGTAGCACACGCCATCATTTACACTAAGACTGACAATATAAGTATCTGACGGAAGTGTCGGTTCGGTGTCATCGCCTGAGCTGGTCTTCAAAGCTTCAATGATCTGTTTCTCAACAGATATGGCGTCTGACATGTCCACATTTATCTCGCGTCCCACAAGGCCTTCGCCGTCCAGCGTTCCGAAGTACACCATGACTCCGCACTCAGCATCCAGATTTGCGTCATCTACATCTGCAAATGAATTTTCGTTGCAGCCGTGGGATATAGTCTCATCACCGGTAACTATGTTGTGCATTTCAAAGGTAACTGAATTTACTCCGTCTATTCTGCACAGGCTCAAAGTAAATGCCTTTTTTGAAAGATTAAGAGTATATGCGTCTGTCCTTGAACTGTCGATATTAAATATAACAGTCACAGTACCCTCGCCGTCATAATTATATCGCTGGTACTCCATTCCCGGTGCAACAGGAACAACCTTGGTGGTATCCTCCGGCTCGGTTATTATAGAATTCATTACTGCGTCGATCATGCTTTCGGTTGAAGCAAGGGGCTCCACATTAATATCGGAATTACTTAAGTCTGTCCAGTCGCTGTCAACATAACTGACAGTCATAGTCTTAAGGTCATTTGCAGTTTCGCTGCCTTCTTCATTCTCATCCACGATCACAGTGCTTGCCTCACTTTTATCATCCATAACTATAGTGTTTTTCTCTTCATCAGCACTTGCTCCACACGCCGAAAACGAAAGACATGCCAGCAGGCAAACCGCCACAACGCCCCTGCAAACCGCTCTTTTCCTTACACATTGAAAAGCACTATCTGTACCGGTTATGGATTTATACATTTTCCTAAAAAGTCCCATGTCTACTCACCGTCCTCTTCCCTGTTCATAGGAACTCTAACTGTAAATGTTGTTCCCTTGCCGGGCTCACTATATACATTGATGGTACCTCTATGAAGAGTTATTATGTTCTTGGAAATGGACAGACCCAGACCGGTTCCGCCTGTATCACGGCTTCTCGCCTTATCAACTCTGTAAAATCTCTCAAATATATGATCTACGCAATCGTCAGGTATTCCGACACCGGTATCTGCCACCTTAATATATAGATTGTTGTAATCTGCGTTAAGGGATACTCTGATGGAACCACCTTCTATGTTGTACTTAATTCCATTTTCAATGAGGTTGGATATGGCAAGGGTGAACTTAACCTTATCTATGTCCGCCTCAACATCACGAAAGCTCTCGTAGGATATGTCGATATTTCTCTTTCTTGCCAACGGGTTAAGTCTCTTTAAGATAACGTCCATCAGCTCATTTATATCCGTTCTCTCAAAATTCAGATTGCCCGAATCCTTCTCTGTCTTAACAAGGGTCAGCAGGTCTGTGATTATCTGGCTCTCGCGGTCTATCTCGGACACAATGTCATTCATAAATTCACGATACATGTCCGCAGGCACATTTTCCTGCATAAGAAGGGACTCTGAAAGAACCTTCATGGATGTTATCGGTGTTTTTAATTCATGGGATACATTCGAAACAAATTCCTGACGTGACTCCTCAAGAACCTGAGCCTGGGCAAATACTTTATTTATGTCATTTGTCAGTATGTTGGTCTCCTTAAATCCGCCCTTTATGTCTATGTGGCTGAGGAAACCGTCCTTCATGTTCTCCACCTGTTTTCTGAGCTTCATGGTATCGCGAACAGAAAGTCCCGCAATAAGAAATGCCAGGATCACTGTAAATAATCCTATCAGCACAAGGATCACATAGGAAAGCTTTCTCTGATATCTGATCAGCGTGTCTATGCTGTCTGTGGCGGCAACGATCACCGCAACGCCGGAAATATTGTTATCTCCTGAGGTGACAGGACTCACATAATGCACATATGAATCTGAATATTCCACATACTTCTCTTCCTCGCCGGTCACGACTTTCCGGATATTTGAATCCAGCAGTATGCGTCCGTCCAGCTTGTGGTATGTATCCACAGCGACCCTGTAATTATCATCAAGTACTATTATCCTGCCTGCAAATGCACTGGCAAGAGTAGCAACATCATCATTGTAATAATAGTAATCCATCTCCCGGAGGCTGCCGCCAATTAGCATTTCATCAAGCTGCGTCGCTCCATTTGCCAATCTCCGTTCCAGGTCGTCTCTTAATTTCCTCTTTGTGTACAGGCATGTAACCACCAGAGCTGCAAATACAAATACACACACCAACACCAGTATCAGAAAGGTTATGGTAAGTTTCTGATTTAATCTGAAACTCCTCTCCTTCTGAGGCTGACCTGCCTGCTGTGACTGCTGCTCTGCTTTTTCTGTTTCCTTATTTACTGCCTTATTTTCCATAACTGACATCACTCACAATTAACCTTTAAAGAAATATCCTACTCCCCACTTGGTATGAATATACACAGGCTCACCCGGATTTTTCTCTATCTTTTCCCTCAATCTTCTGACATGTACATCCACCGTTCTGGCGTCTCCCGGATATGTGCTGCCCCATATAGTATCAAGGAGCTCATTTCTGGAGTAAACCTTATTCGGATGTGCCATGAGAAGCTCTAAAAGGTCAAATTCCTTGGCGGTAAGATTAAGCTCAACGCCCTGGACAAATACTCTTCTGCTGTCAAGCTCAACTCTCATGCCGTTGATCTCCATGACATTTGCAGGTTTAACAGGCTCTGTCTTTCTTCCGCTTCTTCTTAAGATTGCCTTGATCCTTGCCTTAACTTCAAGGATATTGAAAGGCTTGGTAATGTAATCATCGGCTCCGTACTCGAGACCCATGATTTTATCCATATCATCGCCCTTTGCTGTAAGCATGATAATAGGAACATTTGAAAATTCCCTGACAAGCTGGCACACCTCTATTCCTGTATAGACAGGAAGCATGATATCCAGCAGCACAATGTCATAATTATTATTCTTTATCTTCTCAAAGGCCTCGCCGCCATCGTAGGCAACGTCAACCTCCATATCATCCTGTTCAAGACTGAACTTCAGTCCCTTAACTATTAATTTCTCATCATCTACCACAAGAACTCGCTTCATTATTAATTTTCCTCCCAGATTCGGATACCTGCCGCCTCTGTCCAATACCTTCTGCCTTCACTTTTCTCCGGCACAAAATCCTGTCAGTCCGCTTCCTGTATCCTGTTGTTTCTTCTGTTATATACAAATACTATCTTTTATCTTCTCGTAAAGGGCATTACCTATGCCATTTACGTTCTTAATCTCATCTATTGAACTAAAGGCTCCGTTTTGATTTCTGTATTCCACTATCGCCCGGGCTTTCTTCTGCCCGATCCCGGAAAGTCCTGTCAGCTCCTCTTCTGACGCGGTATTTATATTCACTCTGCCGTCTGACACGCTCCCGGAGCCACTGTTTGACCCATCGGCAGCCACTTCGCCCTCATGGGGAAAATATATCTTCTCGCCATCCGTTACAAATGCCGCAAGATTTATTCCTGAGGTATCGGCGTCCTCTGCAAATCCTCCTGCCGAAGCCAATGCATCGTTGTATCTGCTGCCTGCCGGAAGATAATACAAGCCCTCGTTCTTAACCGCTCCGCAAACAAATACACACAGCTCACCGCCAGATGTGACATCATCCTGAACGACTTTTGAACCATCACCTGATTTGTCCTCTTCACCGGAGCCATCCTCCGGGCCATCATTTCCCGAGACAGCTTCTGTCCCGGTGGTCTCACTGCTGTCACCGGAATTGTAGGAAATCGTTTCCCCACATCCTGAAAGTGAGACTACTCCCATGAATATCAACATCCATACAAGGAAAGCTCTTACAAATACCTGCTTATTAACTTTATTCAATTAGTCTACCTCCTGTTATTGCATACACCCAGTTGATAATGAACCCGTTTCATTGCAATATCAGGACGCTAAACGCACACACTACAATTTTAACCAAGTTTCAACTTTTTTACAATATTATTTTCAAACTATTAATAAAATATTTCTTTCATGTAAAACTGGAAAATAAAAGGAATATATAGTCTGCAGTGACCATAGCGAATGTGTGTCACCAAGACTATATATTCCTTATTTTCCGTACGGCATGGTCAAACTCACCCCTGCCCCACTCTATTAAACAATTATGAACTGTAATCTGCCATGTGATTAAAACAGCGGTGTCTTAAGAATAGCAGTACCAATACCCTTCTCAGTAAAGAACTCAAGAAGCAGGCAGTGCTCAAGACGTCCGTCGAGGATATGGACTCTTGCTACGCCGTTGTCCATCGCTGCGATACAGTTGTTGAGCTTAGGAAGCATACCGCCGCCAACTACGCCCTTGTCGATAAGCTCTCTGGCCTCGTCCAGGTTCATCTCTGAAATAAGAGTTGACTTGTCTGTAGGATCGATGAATACTCCCTCGATATCTGTAAGGAATACCAGCTTCTCTGCGTTTAATGCTGTTGCAACCGCACAGGCTGCGTCATCTGCATTTATGTTGTAATCCTCAAATTCATCGCTTACTCCGATAGGTGCCACAACAGGAATGAAGTCATTTTCAATAAGGGTGTTAAGGATTTCTGAATTAACCTCTGTAACCTCCCCTACATAACCTATGTCCTTGCCGCCAGGGAAACGCTTCTTAACCTTTAAGAGTCCGCCGTCCTTGCCGCTTATACCAACTGCCTTAAGACCAACCTGCTGCATAAGGCTTACAAGGCTCTTATTTACCTTTGAGAGAACCATCTCTGCGATCTCCATGGTCTCTGCGTCGGTAACACGAAGACCGTTTATGAACTCAGCCTCCTTGCCAACCTTCTCTACCCACTTGCTGATCTCCTTGCCGCCGCCGTGAACGATGACAGGCTTCATGCCCACAAGCTTTAAGAGGGCAACGTCCTTGATAACATTGTACTTGAGCTTCTCGTCAAGCATTGCGCTTCCGCCGTACTTTACAACTACTGTCTTGCCCTGGAACTTCTGTATATATGGAAGTGCCTCTATAAGGGTCTGTGCCTTTGAAATGATCTGTTCTACTGAATAATCGCCTTTTACCATTTTATCTTACTCCTCGCTTTCCACTATGTAACAATCTACTTCCTGTATTCTGCATTTATCTTGATGTAATCATATGTGAGATCACAGCCCCAGGCAGTTGCTTTCGCCTTGCCAAGCTTCAGGTCAACAGTACAGGTAACACTCTTCTCCGAAAGGATCCTGGTTGCGTATTCCTCATCATATTCCGTTGCCATGCCATTTTTAACTATCAACAGCTCTCCCACACTGCTGGCAATATGGAGGTCTGTCCTGTAGGGATCGAAGTGTGCTCCACTCTGTCCCATGGCACTTATAAATCTGCCCCAGTTGGCGTCTGAGCCGTATATGGCACACTTTATAAGGTTTGAACACACAATAGCCTTGGCAAGCTTTCTGGCATTTATGAGGTTCGGTGCATTTACCACGTCCACCTGGAACATTCTGGTGGCTCCCTCACCGTCCGCCGCTATAGCCTTGGCGAAATATGTGTTTATATATTTTAATGCCTCTGCAAATACTTTAACGTCCTCGGTATCAGCTTCTGTAAGCACCGGGTTTCCCGCCATTCCATTTGCAAATATCATTACTGTGTCATTTGTAGACATATCTCCATCCACAGATACCATGTTGTAGGTCTCGTCCACATCCTCCTTAAGAAGCCTGTGAAGAAGATCATATTCCACATTAAGATCTGTTGTGATGAAGCTAAGTACCGTGCCCAGGTTAGGATTTATCATTCCTGAGCCCTTGCACATTCCACCGATGGTTATGTCCCTGCCCTTTATCTTTACCTTAACCGCTATCTCCTTATTATAGAGATCTGTGGTCATGATGGCATGACTGGCGTCGGTGCCGTGGGCTATGTCATAGTCGTAATCAGTGACCAGCATATCAATACCGTGCTTTATGGTATCCATCGGAAGTCTGAGACCTATTACTCCTGTGGAGGCTACCGCAATGCTCTCTCTGTCTATATTAAGTTTTCTTCCAAGGTATTCCGCCGTTTCCACTACGTCGTGATATCCCGCGTCGCCGGTACAAGTATTTGCCACGCCGCTGTTTACCACCAGCGCCTGACATTTCTTCTTACCGTCGGTGAGACTGCGGTCCCACATAACAGGAGCCGCTTTCACTACATTTAAGGTGTAGGTTCCAACCGTAACTGCCGGAACGTCACTGACCAGCAGTGCCATATCCTTCTTAAGCTTGTTCTTCCTTACACCTGCATGTACGCCGCCTGCACGAAATCCCTTTGGTGCTGTTACTCCACCTGAGATTATCTCCATGTCTTTCTCCGATTTTCTGCAAGTTAATATATCCAACTACTGCAATATCTGGTTTGTGGTATTTCTTTATGGGAATATAGGAGCCATCATAAGGCCCTCTTCCTCAGGAAGTCCAAACATAAGGTTCATGTTCTGGACTGCCTGGCCAGCGGCACCCTTTACTATGTTGTCAAGGGCTCCCATTGCCACTATCCTGTTGGTTCTTTCATCTATCTTGAAGTTCACATCAACGTAATTGCTTCCCTCTACCCATCTGGTCTCAGGGCATACATCCTTGTCAAGGACTCTCACAAATCTCTCGGCAGCATAGTACTTGTCGTAAACCGCCTTTACCTGCTCGTATGTCACCTTCTCCCTGAGGTTGCCGTAAGCTGTCACAAGGATACCTCTGTTCATTGGAACAAGGTGTGGTGTGAAGTTTATAAGTATCTTCTCGCCACAGGCGTAACCAAGCTGCTCCTCAATCTCAGGAGTGTGTCTGTGGGTTGTAACGCCATATGCCTTTATGCTTTCATTTACCTCGCAGAAGAGATTTGCAAGCTTGGCACTTCTTCCTGCTCCTGAGGTTCCTGACTTGGCGTCTATTATGATCGAATTAGGATCGATAAGTCCTTCCTTAACTAATGGATATAAGGTAAGGATCGAGCATGTGGTGTAGCAGCCCGGATTTGCCAGGAGACGGCAGTTCTTAACCTTGTCCCTGTTGATCTCGCAGAGACCGTACACAGCCTCGTCTATGAACTCAGGGCTCTTGTGCTCTATCTTGTACCACTTCTCATATGTAGCAACATCCTTTATCCTGAAATCCGCACTGAGGTCGATGATCTTAACCTTGCTCAATATCTTCTCATTCACCAGTGAGGCACAGAGACCCTGTGGTGTAGCGGTGAATATTACATCAACCTTCTCCGCAAGCTCTTCCATATTATCGTCCATGCACTTGTCATCTACGATCTGGAACATGTTGCCGTATACCTCATAATACTTCTTATCAATATAACTTCTTGAGCCATACCACACTATCTCTGCGTCCTTATGTCCCAGAAGTATTCTTACGATTTCCTGTCCTGCATATCCTGTAGAACCTATGATACCTACTTTAATCATACCTTGTGTCCTTCCATTCTATTCATATGTGTTCCTATGTGAAATCCACAAATAATTTTAACACTGCAAATACATCCTCATACGCCACCAGTCTATCAGTGTGCATACAGATTATATAGTACTCTTATTTATCCACATAGTCAAATTTTTTGCAGCTACTGCCGCTCGGTTTATAATTATACATTTAGCATGCATAATATGCAAGATATTTTTTGATTATATTTCTTGTTCCCCTTATCCTTCTGCAAATATGGCTGTTTTGGGGCTTTTTCTTAGTATTTGCAAGAGGACTTCCGGTCTTTTTCTCAGTGCATATTATAATATTTTCATGTATATTTTTTTGTATATCTTCTTTTTTAGGCTTGCATATTATTCATAGTAGTTGTATATTAGACGAAAAGAGAATTTTTATTCAGGAGGATTTATAAAATGGCAAAAGAAAAAGTTGTCCTTGCTTATTCAGGTGGTCTTGATACCACTGCTATCATACCTTGGTTAAAGGATTTCTATGACTACGAAGTTATCTGTGCATGTATAGATGTTGGTCAGGAAAGCGAGCTTGACGGTCTTGATAAGAGAGCAAAGGAATCAGGTGCTTCTAAGTTATATATCTGTGATGTTGTTGATGAGTTATGTGATAATTACATAATGCCTACTGTTAAGGCTGACGCTGTATACGAGAACAAGTATCTTCTCGGTACATCATTTGCAAGACCTCTTATCGCTAAGGAGCTTGTTCGTATAGCTCGTGAAGAGGGTGCCGTTGCTATCTGCCACGGTGCTACAGGTAAGGGAAATGACCAGCTCCGTTTCGAGCTTTCTATTAAGGCTCTTGCACCGGACATCAAGGTTATCGCTGTATGGCGTGATCCAAAGTGGACACTTCAGTCAAGAGATGATGAGATCGCATTCTGTAAGGCTCATGGCATTGATCTTCCATTTGACGCAAGCCATTCATACAGCCGTGACAGAAATATCTGGCATATAAGCCACGAGGGTCTTGAGCTTGAGAACCCTGCATGTGCTCCTAACTATGATGACCTTCTTGTATTAAGCGTAACTCCACAAAACGCTCCTGATGAGGCTGAGGATGTTGAGCTTGAGTTCGAGGCAGGTATGCCTGTTGCAATAAACGGTAAAAAGATGAAGACATCAGACATCATCAGAGAGCTTAACGCTCTCGGCGGCAAGCATGGTATTGGTATCATTGATATCGTTGAGAACCGTGTTGTTGGTATGAAGTCAAGAGGTGTTTACGAGACTCCTGGCGGAACAATCCTTATGGAAGCTCACAAGCAGCTTGAGGAGATCTGCCTTGACCGTGAGACTCTTGCATTCAAGAAGATCGTTTCAACAAGATTTGCAGATCTTGTATACGAAGGAAAATGGTTCACACCACTTCGTGAAAGCCTTTCAGCTTTTGTTGATGAGACAGACAAGACTGTTACAGGTACAGTTAAGATGAAGCTCTACAAGGGTAACATCATCAAGCAGGGAACAACCTCTCCATACTCACTTTACTCAGAGAGCCTTGCTTCATTCACAACCGGTGATCTCTATGATCACAAGGACGCTTCAGGCTTCATCAACCTCTTTGGTCTTTCAATGAAGGTTCGTGCAATGCTTAAGGCTGAGCGTGAGAAGAAGGAAGAGAAATAATAATTTTCCACAGATAAAATATAGGGGCTATACAGTCTTGGTGACACGCAGTCACTGTAGATTGTATAGCCCCTTTTTCAGTTCTGTATACTCTTTTTGTTCTTTCCCACCACCAGGGTTATCATGAAGATCGCCACGGCAAATAATACCTGGACTCCCATTGCCTGTAGTGTCACGCCAAGCTTTCCACTGCCGTTCTTATATATGTTCTCACAGGCGATCACATACCAGTATGCAGGAAGAAAATGTGCCACCTTTATGACCCCTGCCCCAAGATACTGCATAGGTACAAATACGCCGGATAAGAATGCCATTCCAAGTCCCACTATATTGGATAACATTGAAACCACCTGGACATTTGCAGCCACCTTACTGAACAGGAACGCGATATTCACTGCCACCAGCATGTACACAAGCATATTTGCCATGTAAAGACCACTCTGGGCGGTGAGCAGGTTATTCCGGAGCATTATTCCATCCATCATGACATACGGAACACAGACCCCAAGTCCTGTAATGATAACCGCCAGAAGCAGCTCCTTATTGATATTCACATATTTGTATGCTGAACACTCGATCCTGTTCCTAAGCTCCTTTTTGTTATAGATCATAAGTATCGGAGTTATAACATTTGCAAGCTGCATTAGCAGTATCCATGGTATATAAGAATAAAGCCGCTCCTGCTTGGAGAAATAACTTTTATTCCCCTTAAGCTTCACCTCTGTATGTACCTTAAGGGAAGCACCTATGATAGACGCCGACTCACTCTCATCATAGCCTGCCGCCATGAGAGTGGAAAGCTTCTGTATAAATCCGTTCATGTCCCCTTCAAACAGGCTTGCAGTGTTGGTTCCGGGAATTGCCATAACCGTAAGCATGCCGTCGGCATTTCCCGCCTTAACTGCCTCACTGAAGCCCTTCGGTATAACCAGATAGCAGTGGATCGACCTGTTGTAAAGGGCGTCCTGGACAGACTCCTTAGCCTCATCAATGTCAGTCACCCTTTCATGGTGCTCACTCAGGTAATCCGTCAGTTCCTTTGATATACTGCTTCCATCATGATCCGAATATGCAAATAAACACTGCTTATCCGTGTACTCCGTTTTCTCCTCAGTGCTGACATTCAATATGATCATCATTATTCCTATGAATATTCCAAGCCACATTATCGCCTGGCCTACATATCTTCGGAGTATCTTAAAATAAGACTTAAACACTTGCATATTTATTCCTCCTTACTATCAGGATACTCACAGCCACAAGGAGCACCGACTCTATTACAAGGGTCACTATATCCTTTGTAAATCTGTTGTAGTTATCGTATACATTTAATGTATAAAAGCAGTCGGTGATAAGTGCCGCGGGACTGATCCTGTTGATCACCGGGCACTTCATCTCTATAACATTCTTAAGTCCCGACACACACAGATCAGCCATAACCGAAAGTGCCATGGACACTCCCACTGCTATACCAATCTTGCCGCCGACGCTGATATTTCTTATGCTTCCGATTATGACGCCCATGGCAAGACCTATCATACATCCTACAAACAGTGTAAGGATGATTGCCGGATATTTGTGTCCCAAATCCACTCCAAGTAAGGTCATATACAGAAGAGTTATAAGCTCAACAACGAAATGTATGAGCAGCATTGCCACATATTCCGCACATACTATCACCAGCTTTCTGGTGGCTGATATGTTCCTCCTCATTCCCAGGGCACTTACATTTCCCTGGATGTTGTGAGTTGTATACAGGGATGAAAATGACGCGAAGAGACAGCTCATGGCAAATATAGCAAAGAAATAATTATTGTACTGATCCTGGGAGCCGTCGGTGGTTGCCTCCTCCGTGTAGAATACCGTATCCCCTGACATAGATCCCATGATCTCCGACAGCTTATCCGGATCCTCCTCTGCAATCTTCTTATACATGTAGCTGTTCTGCAGATACTGATCAAGTATATTCTTGACCGTTGCGGTTTTGTAGTTCTCCTCTCTTGTGTCCATATGACAGTCACCGGAATATATGACCGCACACACCTCATCATTGTTTAAAGAGGACTGTGCCTCCTGCTCCGTCATTACCTCCGGCTCAATAAGTGCCTCACCATTCTCTCCCTTTATGGACGAGAACAGGGTATTAAGCATTAATGAATTATCCGTCTCCTGCTTCACCAGAGCCACCTTCACGTCCCTAAACATCTCATCCTTCTCCATGAGATTGCCCATGGCCATATACATGAAGGTTGCCAGGGCTATGGGAAATATCAGGGTCCAGAAGAGCGTCACCTTTCCGTTTATCATTGTTTTTATGCAATATTTAAAATTGTGAAAAAACATATTTTTCCCTCCTTAAATCGTATCGCCCCCTCGCTTACTCTCGGCGGCATTTCGTCGGCACCATTTTAATATGCGTTTTCAACGCATGGGTGCCTCCTTAAGATATAAAGTGCACCATTCCTATATGCATCTTCGATGCATGGGTGCCTCCTCCTAGTCCCTAAGTTCCTTTCCGGTGATCTCAAGGAATACATCATTTAAGGTTGGAAGCTCTGTGTATACTCTTCCGTAGGTTATGCTCCTGTCCTTAAGAAGCTCCATAAGTCTTATGATATTATGGCTTCCTCCGGAGAAATAAACCTTGACGCTTTCATCCTTGGTTACAACGTCGTACACATGAGGTACAGCCTTTATGGCGGCAATGAGCTCCTCAGTAACATCAGCGATCTCAACTGTAATGGTCTCCGTATTCTTGATCATCCGCTTAAGCTCTTCCTTGGTTCCCAGAGCCACACTCTTGCCCTTATCCATAATAAGGATACGGTCGCAGAGCTGCTCCACCTCTTCCATATAATGGGAAGTGTAAACTATGGTTGCCCCTTCCCTGTTAAGCTTCTTTATGCCCTCAAGGATATTATTTCTGCTCTGGGGATCAACTGCCACAGTGGGCTCATCGAAGAAAATGAGCTTTGGCTTGTGGGCAATCCCACATGCTATGTTAAGTCTCCTGAGCAGACCTCCCGACAGCTTCTTTGGAACGAATTTCCTGTAGTCTGCTATATCAACAAATTCCATTGCTTCCTCCACATATCCGGCACGAAGCTTCTTGTCCTTTATGTACAGACCGCAGAAATAATCTATGTTGTCATATACGTTAAGCTCGTCAAATACCGCCACATTCTGCATTACCACTCCTATGTCCCGCTTAAGGTCATAGCTTCCGGAAGTCATCTTCTTCCCGAACACCTTTATGTCCCCCTTATCATATGAAAGCAGGGAAAGGATACAATTTATGGTTGTGGTCTTTCCTGATCCATTTGGTCCCAGAAGACCGAATATCTCTCCCTCTTTAACACTCATATTAAAATGATCCAGTGCCAGCAGATCCTTATACCGCTTCACCAGATTATTTACCTCTATGGCATATTCCATTTTCAATCCCTCCTTATGCTGTTGACACGGCACACAAAGTGATGACGTGTAGTGTTTATCTTATGTTCATATAATACATTTTTTTGCAGGCTCCTCATAGTGAGTAAGGTCATTAAATTATGTGACATTTGTCATTATTGCTTTTCCCTGAGGCTGCCTGTATACTTATCAACAGGGATGTATCAACTACAGCCGGGCTTCGGAAGACTCCGGGGAGACTATAAACAGGAGGAGCATTATGGGGATTATCTGGTCTAAATTATTTCTTTATATATCCGGATTTCTGCCGGTGTTATGCCGGGAAAGCTATGACCTTCCTATGGTTGCTTCCTGTCTCTTAGGTGTCATCGGGGCAAATATCGCCTACGTCATGCTGGAGGATATTCTGTCAAAAAAAGAACCCGTCACCGACCTTGATATTAAAAATATACGCAGGTATAAAATGTGGTGCAGTCTTGTTATCTCGGTGATCTTTCTGTCAGCCATTAAGCTTTCCTGTGTGGTATTCTTTCTGCCGGTGATGTTATACGATTGTATAAAATACAGGCTTAAGGTTCCTATGGCAGCAGCCGGAATTGTGTATGTATATTCATTTGCAGATATATTCACAGGCATATCTCAGGCTGCCGGTACTGCTTCTTCTACGGGTACTGCTGCATCAACCGGTACTACTCCATCAATATTTACCCCGGTGGCGGTAGCCCTTCTTGTGGCACTGGCTGTCCATCTGGAGCATGGGGACAGACAGAACCTGCAGCTTAAAGAAGAGCTAAAAGGGCTTCACGATGACCAGACGGAGAAGGACATGATACAGAAGGAGCACGATCGTATGCTCATGGAAAATCAGAATAACATGATATACATGGCTACCCTGAAGGAGCGAAACAGGATCGCAAGGGAGATACATGACAATGTGGGACACACCCTGACCCGCTCCATTCTGCAGCTTGGAGCCATAAAGGCGATAAATAAAGAGCCTGTCCTTAAGAAGCCTTTAGACGACCTTCACGGCTCCCTCAATGACGCCATGACAAATATAAGAAAAAGTGTACACGATCTACATGACGAATCCATAGATCTTGAAAGCTCCATAAGGCAGCTTACGGAAGGGATCTCAGCCCTTGATATACATGTGGACTACGACATGAGCAATGCCATCCCAAAGGACATAAAGTATTCATTCATAGCCATAACCAAGGAGGCTGTGAGCAATGCCGTAAAGCACAGCAACGGAGATACCCTGGATATACTTCTCCGGGAACATCCGGGCTTCTATCAGCTTATTGTAAAGGATAACGGAACTGACATTAAGATAAACAATACAGGTATAGGACTTGCAAATATAACCGACAGGGTAAATGCCATGAAGGGCACCCTTAAGATATCCACCGACAAAGGCTTTAAGCTTCTTATTACGGTGGCAAAGTAAATGTGAAAGGATCTGAAACATTATATGAATATGTTGATCGTAGATGATGACCAGCTGGTGTCACTGTCAATAAAGACAATTCTTGAAGCCACCACTGACATAAATATATCGGCGGTGGGAAAAAGTGGGCAGGAAGCCATAGAGCTGTACAGAGAATATAAACCTGATGTTCTTCTTATGGATATAAGGATGGAGGGCATGACAGGACTTGAGGCAGGTAAGCTTATTATGAATGAATTTCCTGAGGCAAAGATACTGCTTTTAACCACCTTCTCTGATGATGAATACATCGTAAAAGCAATACAGATGGGAGCTAAGGGCTACATACTGAAACAGGATTTTGAAAGCATTGCCCCTGCCCTTAATGCCGTATACAATGGGCAGACAGTCTTCGGTGGTGAGGTAATGACTAGGATACCCTCCCTTATGTCAGATAATGGAAAAGAACACCACTCTTCTGCCGACTTCGGTCTGTCTGACAAGGAGTACGAGATCATCACCCTTATTGCAGACGGCCTTAACAACCGTGAGATCGCAGAAAAGCTGTTTCTTGGTGAAGGAACCGTAAGAAATTATATAAGCAATATCCTTGACAAGCTGGAGCTTCGTGACAGGACACAGCTTGCATGCTTTTATTATAAGAACTTATAAAAATACCCTCAGGAAGCTTGTGTCAGGTTTTCGTATAAAACTTGACCCAATCTTCCTGAGGGTATCTTTTATATCATCACATATTTTAACATCATTTCTTTAAGCAGCATAAGCTCCGGGGTGTAATCCTTATTCTTTTCTGCTCCCCATATAAAGCCTCCTGCATAATGAGTACATGCCGCCATCATTGTATGCACCGTCACACGCATAAATTCATCCTGGGGTATATCTGTGCGAAAGGTTTTATCTTCCTTTGCCTTCTCATACATCATATCAAATCTCGTATCTGCCGAAATAAGAGAGGCACGGAATTCCTTCAGTTCATCATCAGAAACTCCCTCGTGAGTAACGTAATAATTAAAGTTATCATTGTACACCAGAAGCTCCTTGTGGTTTCTGTACATGTCGATATAACTGTCCAGTGTAAATATAAATCGTCCGATGGCAGGTATATCTCCTACTGATGATATTGGTCTTCTCTCGTCCAGTTCATCCAGATATTCCTTCCACTTGGCAGCACAGACTGCGATAACCAGCTCATTCTTGCCGGCATAGCAGCGGAACAATGTCGCCCTGCCTATGCCTGCCGCCTGGGCTATCTCCCCCATGCTTACCGCTTCTATCTTCTTTTCCACAAATATCTTAAAGGCTGTATCTATGATCTTCTTATTACGTGCGTGCTCCTTTGCAAGCTGATGTTCCGACTTACCCACTTCTTAACTTACCTTCTTTTGCATTACTCCGTTCTTTACATAATATACAGAACCCTTATATGTTACATTACCTGTGTACTTAAAGTCAACCCTTCCGTTCTTTACATAGTACCATCTTGTATTGTACTTAACCAATGTTTCGGAATTGAAATTTACAACTCCCTTATATACATAGAACCAGGTATTGTTGTATTTTGTAAGACCTGTAAATGTGAAATCTATAACACCGTTCTTAACGTAATACCACTTTGTATTCTGCTTAACCAGAGTTGTTGCGGTGAAGTCTACCACACCATTCTTAACGTAGTACCACTTTGTTCCATACTTAACCAGCTTCGTAACTGTAAGATCCTGCTTGCCATCCTTTATGTAGTACCACTTTCCGTTTATCTTCTTAAGGGTCTCTACGCTTGCCTGCTTCTTCTCAAGAGCAGCGATAGCAGATTCAATAGCCTTAGCCATTGCGTCTACCTCTGACTGTTCTGTTATCTTCTTACCACGTACAACTGCGTTCACTGCATTATCTACACCGGAGAAATCCTTATAGTCATTTCTGTTTAATGCATTTGCCTTTGCAATGGCTGCCTCAACAGCACTGTAGTCTGCAGATATGTTTTCGCCATCCCATTTAAATGTAGGATGATTAATTCCTGCCACCCATTCAACGCTTTCTCCCTGACACTTCCTGAGTCCCTCAAGCACATCATCTGAATTAAAATCTGAAACTGCTATACCCGGTTTTTCAACCGCAGCATATGCTGTATACTTATCATCTGCCGGCATATAATTATTCTCAAATGTTCCAGCATATGCATAAGCTATCCATCCGGTGTCTCCATCTTTATCTGAACCTATATCGGTAGTTGCAACCATACAATTCTTTATGGTTGTACCGCCATCTGTATATCCAAGAATTCCACCTACGCCTGCATACAGTGAATTAACAATTATCTGTCCGTCAAACCAGCAATCTGATATTGTAAGTTCACTGTCAAACCTGGCACCAACAATTCCTCCTATGGTATCACATGCGTCATCATCATTTTTATAGTACCCAGTGGAATTAGTATAGTTTCCTGTAAGCACCGCACTTGAATAACATCCGGATATGGTACATCCTCTCAACGCTACTCCAACGATACCGCCAATATTCTTCTCAATACTGGAGCCGCCTGTGACAGATCCTGATGTCCAGCAATTTGTAATCTCAGATCCCCTAAGTACATCCACAAGAATTCCTTTTCCTGCTGCACTTGTATCATTTGGATCCATCCATATCTCGGCATCCACAACTCCCAGATTTCTGACTGCACCATTACATACATTGCCAAAAAGTGCATTTCTATAAAGATTGTTTTCATTATCTCCATAAAGTAAAGAGTCATGGGAATATAAATTTGATATTACATGTCCCTGTCCATCAAACACACCATTAAAACCATAATCATTGCTATTCAAACCACCACGACCGGTACCTATAGATACCCACTCATATCCTGCCAGATCCAGATCATTATCCAGATAAATGTATTTACCTGCAAATGTTGTTTTACCAGGATCAGCATTTACCAGCTTAGCCAGACCAGCCAACTGTTCAACTGTTGTAATATGGTACTCTGTTGCCTCCTCGTTACCAACATACCAGCTTGTATCAGCCAAATCTACCCAACTGGTCTTCCTGTACTCTGCTGCCGATGTTGTTATTGGCACAAGAGTCACTACTAAAAACACCGCCATCAAGAAACTTAGAATTTTCTTCTTCATATAAATCCCTCCTAGATTTTTTGGCAAGTTTTGAGACTTGCCGTCTCAATTATTTTATATCACATCTTTTTGTTTGTCAACACGCTTCACAGCCCCTTACCGACCTGATCCCCAGGTGACTCACCATCCCCTCCCACAATCCACATTTCCCCTGCAAATGAAAAAGCATGAAACTCCTGATACCTTACCGTAACACGGCTTAGTATCATTACATTTCATGCCTTTTACATATATTATATAATTGAGGGAGCTAATTTACTGTTGTGCTACTGCCACAACACCATCGCCACTGTCATCCTTCTTAGCTGTTGATGTATTGTCTCTTGTATCCTTTACTGCTGCGTACTGGTCAAGAGTAAGGGCTGTCTCATACTGACAGGTAACGTCTATGTAGTCTGCTGAAATATATCCTTCAATGTCCTCATCAGTAACTACCTTAACCCACTGATCGTCATCCTCTATAACACTTAACACTGTGCCGCCGGCAACCAGTCCCAGTGCCGCTGAATCTGCCGACTTATCTGCTCTGACCTTAACTGTCTCATAGGTTACGGTTCCCACCAGCTTGCCATAGTCCTTGGCATATGCAGCTGCCTTATCTCCTGTAAGGATGTATGTGGTCATTACATATCCTGTAACATCACCGGACTTTATCTGGGTCCATATGCCGTCAGATGATAAGATCTCTCCTGCGGCTCCGTCGTACATCTTACCTACGATCTCAGAATCCTTTGAAGCTTCCTTTCTTACATTAAGCACCTGGCTTGAGTCAACGATAAACTTACCGTCAAATTCTGAACCTGTTGATGAGCTCAGGTCAAGCCCTTCTGTCATTGCAAATTCCGCCTCGTTTATATCTACGCTGTATCCTGAATATGTATTATCCTGCGCAGCCTCTGTACTGCTTACATATGCGTCCCCAGTGATGTCACCTGTATATGAACTGTCTGCCTGTGCACTGTATGCGGACACCTGGTTCATGCTACTGTCGTCAACAGCCTCACCATACTTCACTACAACTCCTATAAGGGCACACACACATGCTACTGATGTTGCCACAAGGATATTTCTTTTCTTATATTTATATGAAAGGATGTTGTGCTTGATATAAGCATAACGTCTGCTCTCTTTTCTGATTCTGCTAAATCTCATTTTTCTGCCTCTATCTTTGAACAGGTACCGATTTCGTTAAAAACCGGATACACTTTTTACAAATAAGCTCTATAATTGTTACATTTCTGTTAAGATAGTAACTCAAATTGTTACGCATGTCAATAGAATTGCTGTTGGATTTTATTGCTTTTTTCTGCCGGCTATTGTAAAGTATTAGTGTAAACTAATAAATTGTAAGACAATATGGTGATAAAAATGAGACTAGACAAATATTTGTCAGAATGTACAGGCAAAACAAGAAGCCAGGTAAAAGCTTTCGTAAAAAAAGGGCTGGTAACAGTGGATGGAGTACCGGCAAAAAGTCCCGATATGAAGATAGATGAGACCTCATCAGCAGTAACTCTGGAGGGAAGAAAGCTTTCCTATGAGAAATATGTATACTATATGTTGAACAAGCCGGAGGGGTATGTAAGTGCCACAAATGACAATCTCCACAAGACCGTCACTGATCTGTTGTCCGGTGAGAATACACGGGATCTGTTCCCTGTTGGACGTCTTGATATAGATACGGTGGGACTTCTTCTTATTACAAATGATGGTGCCCTGTCCCACGATCTTCTGTCCCCTGCAAAGCATGTGGCAAAGACCTACGAGGCGGTTCTTGACGGCATAGTCACCGACGAGGACATAGATATGTTCAAGACCGGCGTGGATATAGGCGAAGAGAAATTATGTAAACCTGCAGTCCTAAAGACTATAGATATTGATGAAAATAAGGGTAACAGTCTTGTACATATAACCATAACCGAAGGGAAATTCCACCAGATCAAGCGAATGGCAAATGCCATAGGAATGGATGTGTTGTTCCTTAAAAGATTATCCATGGGAAGCCTTGTTCTTGATCCGGCACTTGCCCCGGGAAAATACCGCCGCCTGACGGAGGATGAACTTAATTCTCTAAGGTCAAAGTAATGCCCAATCCGGGGTATCTTTATAAAGATAGAATTTAACCGGGCTAAACAACAGAACACAGAAAGTGTAATTTGCTTGTGAACCGAAAACGGTTAATACGAAAAAGAAAAGGGTATTGCATATCAAAACCGCGATCTGCAATACCCTCTTCTTTTATATTTGTATTTGTTTCTTAATTATATGTATTTTTTTGATCTGAATTTCTTAGTTCCCGTTTACTGACTTTGTATGGAAATACACATCTATTCCGTCTGCTATTCCGCTGGCGATCTTGTTCTGGTAATCATCAGTAACCAACAGCTTGTCCTCTTCTACATTTGTCATGTATCCAACTTCAACCATAGTTACCGGAACTGTGCACCAGTTTATTCCGCTCATGTTGTCAGTCTCAAGCACTCCCTCACTGTTGGCTCCTGTTGCCTTGGTAAGTCCCCCAAGAACTGACTGGGAAAGCAGCTTACAATCATCATACAGATCACCGTTGTATTTATTTGCCGCGGTCTGACATACTGTCATGCAGCCTGACGCGAGACTGTCAGTTGAGGCATTTACATGTATCCTTATAAATGCGTCCACATTTGCGTCATTTGCAATGCTTGCTCTGGATGAGTTGCTTATATCAACATCGTTTGAGTTTCTGACCATTATAACCTCGTAGCCACGTTTCGTAAGTTCTGTCTGAAGCTTCTTGGCTATCTGAAGATTGATATCATATTCCTTGGCACCTGTGCTGACACCTGTGTTACCTGCTGAGCTCTTCGGCTTGGTCTCCGTTGCTCCCGGTCCCACCGGTTCCATATCATTGTTGGCTACTGCCTGATGACCTGCGTCTATGCAGACCTTCTTGCCATTGCTCTCTGCATTGTCATTGTATAACAATGGATCTTCCTCTGTGGAACTGCTGTCATCATATCCCACCTTCACAACATACTCTGAATACACATAATATGTATTTCCCTGAACCTTAACCCTGCTCCACTCGTCGTTATAGCCGGTTCTTGTGAGCTCTGTGTCGGCTGCGATCTGCATGGCAGGTGTACCCTCTGTATCAGGTGATGTTCTCACATTCACATAATCAGTGGTCTTTACCGTGTCGTTTACAACAGTAAAACCATCTGCATCGATCTGTGCTTCCGTCGAGACTTCTTCTGTAGTCGCTCCCTCTGTGGTAATCTCAGCTGTACTGGTTTCTGTGCCTGTGTCCTTATTTGCCCGTTCAGCTTTCTTGCCACAGCCTGCAAGCGACATAGCAAATACTGCAAGCATCATAAGGAGAAACAATTTTCTTGTCTTATTCTTCATAACGTTCACAATCCTTCTTGAACAATACAAATATGTAATTTTTCAAATTCAACCAATTATACCAACAATTCACTACAATAGCAAGTATTTTATGTTTTCAACCCCTTTTCGGGCATTTTTCGACGTTTTTTAGCATCAAATCCCTAAATCAGAGGAAAATATGGCCCAATAACTCCACCAGCTCCTTATAATCCCTTTCATCTGCCAGCTCCCTTGCAGAGTGCATGGCAAGTACAGGTATTCCCATGTCAACTGCCCTTACCGGTATGTATGAGGACATGATAGGTCCCAGAGTCTGACCTCCCGGCATACCGGATTTGTTCACTGTCTTCTGTAGCTTGATACCATACTTTCTTGAAATTGCAGTGATCACTGCGGAAGCCTCACTGTCTGATACATATCTCTGGCTTGCACTGCTCTTTAATACCGGTCCGGCTCCAAGAACCACCTTATTTGTAGGGTCGCTCTTGTCTGAATAATTCGGATGGGTTCCGTGAGCCACATCAAGGGATACCATAAATGCTGACTGGGTAAGAGCTGCTGTGTCATCCACACCGGCAGCGGCTGTTATCCTGTCTATGCACTCCCTGAACAGAACGGAATCAGCTCCCTGCTTTGAACGGCTTCCGATCTCCTCATTGTCAAATAATGCTATAACGTTTATATTACTGCTGTTCTTCACATCAACAGCTGCCATAGTATCTATCAGTGCCGCCACAGATGATACGTTATCAATACGAGGTGAGGATATCATGGAGCCTGAGACTCCTACCATCTCCGCGTCATCTGTATTGTAAAGATAAAGATCATAGTCCAGGATAGAGTCTGCGGCTATATCCATTTCATCTGCTATCATATTAAGTATGGCGGTCTCTCCCATCTCTTCTCCTGCAACACCTGTCACAGGAACCATCTCCTTGGCAACGTCAATGCTGCCCTCCTTATCCCCACGTTTCAGATGAGGTGCAAGATTAGGTATCACTGCTACAGGTCTCTTTGAGTCATATAACAGACTGCATGGTTTGAAGCAATCCTCTCCTTCAACTACAACCTTTCCTGCTATGCCAAGAGGTCTGTCAAACCAGGTCTCCTTGATGAGTCCGCCATAAGGCTCCACATTCAGGGTGGTGTAACCGGACTTCACCATATCAGGATTGCTCTTAAGCTTAAGCATAGGAAAATCCGTATGGGCTGCTCCTATCCTGAGGTTTTCAATCTTCTCACCTACAGTCCATACGATCAGCATTGAGTTAAAGGGAACTGTGAAATATCTTCCCGGTGCCAGCCTGTCAAAGGTTTTCCCGTATGCCAGCTTGTGAAAGCCCTCCTCCAGTAATGTTTTCTCACACATATCAATGACGTGGAACTGGGTCACGCCCTCTCCAAGGTAATTAAGTAATGTATTTTCTTCCATAATCTCATCTCCATTTTTTTATTATCATAATATATTTTAATACTATTTGCAGATATTGGAAATATGGTTTATAATACTTTAGTACTTTAAACTATTAGAACAAAGTTAGAAGGAGGGCGTAGTCCATTATGAAAAATTTTAAAATCGGATTCATAGGTCTGGGATTAATCGGCGGTTCAGTTGCCAAATCAATAAAAAGGATCTTCCCGGATTATAAGATCGTCGGCTACGACACCGACAAGGAAACATTGACCGTTGCCCTTAAGGATCATACTCTTGATGTGATCGCAGATAACATTGTCCCTGACATAACAGACTGCGACTACATATTCCTGTGTGCTCCGGTCCACTATAATATAGAATATCTTAAACAGCTGAAGCCTTACCTTAAGGCGGATACCATCCTCACAGATGTGGGAAGCGTGAAAACCGACATTTACGACGCCGTTATAGATCTTGGTCTTACGGACTATTTCATCGGCGGTCATCCTATGGTTGGTTCCGAGCGTTCAGGCTACGACGCAGCTTCCGACCGTCTCATTGAGAATGCATATTATTTCATCACTCCATCAGACACAGTTGATGACTCAAGGGTGGAGGAATTTACCACATTTATAAGCGACCTGGGGGCTATTCCTATCCAGTACTCCCCTGCCATGCATGACCGGATCACTTCATATATAAGTCATGTTCCCCATGTAATAGCGGCGGCTCTGGTAAACCTTGCCCGCAATGCCGACTCTGCAAATGGTATCTTCAAGTCTCTTGCAGCCGGCGGCTTCAAGGATATAACCCGTATCGCCTCATCAAATCCTGTGGTGTGGGAGCACATACTTCTGAGCAATCCCAAGAACGTGGTAAATGGCTTAAAGGAGTACATTGACCTCATAAACCAGATCATCACAGATATTGAGAGCAACGACGGTGCTGCCATCAACAGCTTCTTTGCCTCTTCAAGAGAATACAGGGATTCAATTCCGAATAACACCAGTGGTGTCATCAGGATGTTTCATGAATTATTTGTGGATATCCCGGACGAGCCGGGAGCCATCGCAAGGATCACTGCTATACTTGCAGAGCAGGATATAAACCTGAAAAATCTTGGCATATCCCACAACAGAGAGGACGAGGAGGGTGTCTTAAGGATTTCCTTCTACGACAAAGCAGCTCTGGTCAAAGCCAGAACTCTTCTTGATAAATATGGCTACAAAATTTATAATAGATAGCAGACACTTATCATGGTTTGTTCATAACCATTTTGTCATAAAATATTAGGCTTGAGGTTAAACATATGATCTTTAATAAAACAAAACACTTAAAAGGTGAAATAACTGTACCGGGAGATAAATCCATCTCCCACAGAAGCATAATGCTTGGTTCCATTGCTTCCGGAATAACCGAGGTTCACGGCTTCTTAAATGGTGCCGACTGTATCTCATCCATGAACTGTTTCAGGCAGATGGGTGTAAACATTGATTATGACGGCAGCATTGTCACCATCCACGGAAACGGACTTCACGGTCTCAAGGCTCCTGCCGAAACTCTGGACGTGGGAAACAGCGGAACTACCACCAGACTTATGTCCGGTATCCTGGCTGCCCAGGATTTCTCTTCAAGAGTTATCGGTGATGACTCCATATGCAGACGTCCAATGAAGAGGATTATAACTCCCCTTGCCATGATGGGTGCTGACATAACCAGCGAACGGGGAAATGACTGTGCCCCACTTATCATAAACGGAAGACAGCTTAAGGGCATACACTATGACTCTCCTGTGGCTTCAGCCCAGGTTAAATCCTGTGTGCTTCTTGCAGGTCTCTATGCTGACGGTGAAACCAGCGTAACCGAGCCCTATGTATCAAGAAACCACACAGAGCTTATGCTCAATGCCTTCGGCGGCTCATGTACAACCATCGGCACCACTGCCACTGTAACTCCCGATCCTGTTCTCACAGGTCAGAAGATCGTTGTTCCGGGAGATATCTCTTCCGCTGCATACTTCCTTGTGGCAGGTCTCATTACAGAGAACTCAGAGATCACCATTAAGAATGTGGGTATCAATCCTACCAGAGACGGAATTATAGATGTAATAAAGATGATGGGCGGCGATATGACATTTGCAAATGTTAATGCAGACTCAGGAGAGCCTACCGCAGACATCACCGTAAAGACCAGCAGCCTCAAGGGTTGCGTGATCGAGGGTGACATCATTCCAAAGCTCATAGATGAAATTCCTGTTATTGCGATCCTTGCCTGCTTCGCAGAGGGTGAAACCGTCATAAAGGACGCCGCAGAATTAAAGGTTAAGGAATCCAACCGTATCGACGTCATGGTGAACAACCTTTCAGCCATGGGAGCCGACATAACAGGAACTGATGACGGCATGATCATCAGAGGCGGCAAGCCGCTTCATGGTGCAGTCATCGACAGCAAAAAGGATCACCGTATAGCCATGAGCTTCGCCGTTGCCGCCATGTGTGCAGAGGGCGAAACGGAAATACTCGACGCCGACTGTGTGAATATCTCATATCCTGATTTCTACAGGGATCTTGAGAAATTACAGAAATAATACCAAGAAATTCAAAGGATGTAAGTCAGTATTAATGTACCTGAAGAAACGGATACAGCAATATTGATATGCTCGCAGCAAAAAGGAGAGGAAAACAAATTCCTCTCCTTTTGCTGTATTGCATTTTCTTCTGATCAGAAGTTTCTGATAATCTATTGCATACGGACTTTTCTTTAAGCTTACATCTTATAAAGCTGTAACATCTATCTCTCCATCAAATACAACTCTTGCAGGGCCTGTCATGTATATTACATTTTCCTCCCTGTCCCATCTGATGATAAGATCACCCCCAAGCAATGTGATAGTCACCTCATCCTCTGTCTTACCGTTTAAGATACATGCAACCGCTGTGGCACAGGTTCCTGTTCCGCAGGCAAGAGTCTCGCCGGTTCCACGCTCCCACACTCTCATCCTGGCATGGGTCCTGTCTATAACCTGGCAAAATTCCGCATTTACCCTTCTTGGAAATGCCTTGTGGTGCTCAAACAATGGTCCCACCTCATGAAGCGGGAAGTTGTCAACGTCATCTACAAATACTACACTGTGGGGATTTCCCATGGACACGCAGGTCATTTTGTATTCCTTGCCGTCCACCTCTATAGGACTGTCTATAACTGCGTCACCCTCACCCACTACCGGCACAAACTCCGGCTTAAGGATAGGCTCCCCCATATTTACAGTGACCATATCAACCTTGCCATTCTTTATCAGGAACTTAAGGTACTTTATTCCGGCAAGAGTCTCCACAGAAACCTCGGTCTTGTCAGTGAGACCGTAATCATAAACGTATTTGCCTACGCAGCGGATTCCGTTTCCGCACATCTCTGACTCGGAACCATCCGCATTGAACATAGTCATTCTGAAATCTGCCACTTCACTTGGTCGGATCAGGATAAGTCCGTCTGAGCCTATTCCAAAATGTCTGTCACTTACCTTTACTGCAAGCTCTGATGGATTTTCGACCTTTTCCTCAAAGCAATTAACGTACACGTAATCATTTCCAAGTCCCTGCATTTTAGTAAATTTCATAATTCCATCCTCCTAAATTGAACATCAGCCCATTTAAAATTTGCCTTCGGCAAAGGGCTGACGCTGCATGTCAAGTTTTCATAGAAAACTTGACACAATAATTGAACATCAGCCCATTTAAAATGTGCCCACCTGCATGTCAAGTTTTCATAGAAAACCTGACACAATAATTATTATCTGGTTGCCCGCTTCAACATCTTCTGTTTTACCTCCGGAGTTATGAGTAACTCCTGCTCCATGAAGTTGTCCAGAGTTCCGTATCTAATTTCTATCTCTTCAAATGCTGCCTCGAGATATTTTCTGTCGGCATTATAGGCGTCCCTTGCCATCTCGGCACGGGATTTGTCCCCTGTGGAAAGCAGTACCTTCCAGTATGCCTTCTTGCCTCTTGCCGCCGACACTGTATTTGTATATACATAATCGTCAAATATAGTGTCCATATCCACATCCAGCATGTATAAAAACAGTGCAGACACCAGTCCACATCTGTCCTTTCCCTCTGTGCAATGCCAGAGAAGAGCTCCCTCTCTTTTATCATCGCATATCACCTCAAATACTTCCTTGAGCTTCTCAATGGAAAATGGATTTGAAACTATCTTCCTGTATATTCCCGACAGCTCCGGTATCTCAACATTTTTGTTGTCAAGATCCTTCTCGTGGGTTATACCCAGCATTGCACTGGTAAGCAGCGGAATATGTATCCATTCCACTCCGTCTATCTCCCTGTCAGGCTTTTCCCTGATCTCAGTGTGGGTTCTGAGATCTATTATATGCTTCACCTCATATGTGTGGGTCAGCATGTCGGCGTCGCCGTAGCTTATGTCATTTAAGACGCTTCCCCTTAAGAACATATGCGGATTTATCATCTTCCCATGTTTATTTTTAAGGCCTCCGAAATCCCGGACATTGCCTGCCCCCTTTAATTTTATGTTCTGTATACTCTGCAAGTAAATCTCCTCCCGAATCCTACATATACAACCATATTACCATAATTTTAGTACCGTTAAAAGCTTCCCGGTGCAGCTTTATTTTATCAGCATAGCATCACCAAATGAGAAAAATCTATACTTCTCTTCCACAGCCACCTTATAAGCCTCAAGTATATGCTCTCTGTCATAGAGGGCTGATACCAGCATGAGAAGAGTTGACTCCGGCAGATGGAAGTTGGTGATAAGTGCGTCTATAGCCTTGAATTTGTATCCCGGATAGATAAATATATCTGTCCACTTGCTGCCTGCATTTACAGTTCCGTCATCATTTGCCATGGATTCAAGAGTTCTTGTACTGGTGGTTCCCACCGATACTATCCTGCCGCCTGCTGCCTTGGTGGCATTGATCATATCTGCTGCGTCCTGCTCTATAATGCAAAATTCTGAGTGCATGTGATGATCCAGGATATTCTCCTCCTTTACGGGACGGAAGGTTCCAAGTCCCACATGAAGGGTAACATGAGCGATCTTTATGCCCTTTTCCTTTATCTGATCAAGAAGCTCTGTTGTAAAATGAAGTCCTGCTGTAGGTGCTGCGGCCGAACCGTCGTGCTCAGCATAAACTGTCTGATATCTGTTCTTGTCCTTAAGCTTGTGAGTGATGTAAGGTGGAAGCGGCATTTGTCCCAGTTCATCAAGGATCTCTTCGAATATTCCTTCATACTCAAATCTTATAAGCCGGTTGCCCTCCTCAACTATATCCACAACCTCACCTACAAGCCTGCCCTTTATAAGTCCTGTCTCAGGGTCAGGCTCGCCTGATTCTGCCCCGAATACTATACGGGCACCGATACGGCACTTCTTGCCCGGCTTCACCAATGTCTCCCAGGTGCAGTCATCCTTACGCTTAAGAAGCAGCACCTCTATGGAAGCTCCTGTGTCCTCCTTGACACCCATGAGTCTTGCCGGAAGCACCTTTGTATCATTTATTACCAGGCAGTCCCCCGGATTTAAGTAATCTATTATGTCATAGAAATGTTTATGTTCAATAGTATTTTCCTGTCTGTCAAGAACCATAAGCCTTGATTCGCTTCTCTTTAAGAGTGGATCCTGGGCGATCAGCTCCTGTGGCAGGTCATAATAAAAATCAGTTAATTTCATCATGTTCATTTTCCTCTTTTTCAGTCCTTTAATACTGACATATTATACCACATTCCAAAAGTTTTCAAGGACACAGCAACGCAAGCTACTATTAATAATGCAATCATACAAGTATGTTGCACCTGACTCGTTGCCATAACAAAAAACCTCCCTACCCTGTATCCGGAATTTCGGTAACAGGATAAAGAGGTTATTTTATCTTATTGCTCTCGGATTAAGCTCTGATCTCTATTCCAAGCTTTGAAAGCTCCTTAAGGATCTTGTCGATTATCTTATCAACCTCTGCTGTCTCAAGAGTTCTGTCCTTTGCACGGAAGGTCATTGTGTAAGCTACAGACTTCTTACCCTTGGCGATCTGCTCACCCTCATATACATCGAAAAGTTTGTAGCTCTCAAGAAGCTTGCCGCCGCACTTCCTGATAACTTCCTCTATCTGGCCTACAAATATCGACTTGTCCATAACAAGACTTAAGTCTCTTGTACTTCCAGGGAACTTGGCAATTCCTTCGTACTTAATATCAAAGCTTGAAAGCTCTACAAGAGTCGGCATATCAATGATAGCCACATAAGCCTCAGCCTTGAAGTTATAGTTGTCACATACCTCAGGATGAACCTGACCGATCACACCGATAAGCTCATCACCCTTAACGATCTTAGCCTGACGTCCCGGATGAAGGAATGGATACTCAGCTGTAGGCACATATGTGCACTGTCCCTTTAATCCCAGCTTGTCTGTAAGCTCCTCAAGAACACCCTTGAGATCGAAGAAATCTCCGTCACCGTACATACCGATGGTGAGCTTCATCCTCTCCTCAGGAAGCTCTGTAAGAGGAAGTGCCTTTGGAAGATATACATTTCCAAATTCATAAAGCTTGGCAACCTTGTTCTTTCTGTTGGCATTTGTAGCCAGGGATGTCAACATTCCGTTTAATGAGATGGTTCTCATGATACTGAAATCTTCACCGAGCGGATTTGATATGGTTACTGTCTTTCTGTAATCTGAGTCAGCAGGAAGAAGCAGCTTGTCAAATACCTTTGGACTTTCAAATGAGTAACACATACCGCCTGAGAAACCATTTCCCTCAAGTATATCTCTGCAAATAGCTTCTATTCTCTGGTTATATGGAAGCTTACCTACTGTAGCCTCACCCTTTGGAAGTGATACAGGGATCTTGTCATAGCCGTAAAATCTTGCAACTTCCTCTGCAAGGTCTGCCATACAGTTAAGATCCTGTCTGAAGGTAGGGACTGTAAGGGTATTTGCCTCTTTGTCATAGGTAAGACCTAATCTGTCGAAGTAGTAAAGCATTTCTTCAGGCTTAACATCTGTGCCAAGAAGTGCGTTCATCTTATCAGGCTCAAATGGAAGAACCTTTGGCATAACAGGATCAGGATATACATCCACAACTCCTCCTACTACCTCACCTGCACCCATTTCCTCAATAAGCTGGCAGGCTCTGTTCATAGCCTCAATGGCAAGGTTTGGATCAAGTCCCTTTGTGAACTTGAAGGCTGCGTCTGTGGCAAGGTTCAGTCTTCTGGATGAAAGTCTGATATTTGTTCCGTCAAAGCATGCTGCCTCAAATAAAAGTGTACTGATCTCGTCTGTAACCATTGAGTTCTCGCCACCCATGATACCGGCAATACCGATCTCCTTCTCGCCGTCGCAGATCATAAGCACGTTATTGTCAAGGGTTCTCTCCTGTCCGTCAAGGGTAGTGAACTTGTCTCCATCCTTTGCACGGCGGACTACGATCTTGTTGCCTGCTATGGTACTTAAGTCATAAGCATGCATTGGCTGTCCGTACTCTTCCATTACATAGTTTGTAATATCAACAAGGTTGTTTATTGAACGGATTCCCTGTGAAGCAAGTCTCTCCTGCATCCACTTAGGTGATGGTCCTATCTTAAGGTTCTTTACTACTCTTGCTGTGTATCTTGGACACAGGTCTGTATCCTGAACCTCAACCTTTATATAATCATTTACATCCTCGTCATTTCCTGTTTCCTTTACAACAGGTGGGTAGAATGGCTTGTCAAATGTTGCTGCTGCCTCTCTTGCCATACCGATGATGGAGAAGCAGTCAACTCTGTTTGAGGTGATCTCATACTCTACTACCACATCATCAAGACCAAGTGCCTTAACTGCGTCGTCACCCGGCTTAACTCCTGATGTCTCAGGGAATACATAGACTCCGTCCTCAGGTGCTTCCGGATAGAAGTCTCTTGAAGAGCCAAGCTCCTCAATACCGCACATCATACCATTTGAAAGAACTCCACGAAGCTTGCCCTTCTTTATCTTTATTCCGTCTGGATATGTGTTATCATCGCCATGGGCAGCGGCTACTTTACCACCGTCAAGAACTACAGGGATAACGTCTCCCACCTTTACATTCTTGGCACCTGTTACTATCTGTATAGGCTCCTCTGCTCCTATATCTACCTGGCATACAACTAACTTGTCTGCGTCAGGATGTTTCTCCATTGTAAGGATCTTTCCTACTACGATCTTCTCAAGATTTTTATCTTTTCTCTCATAACCTTCTACATGTGAGCCTGACAGTGTTATGGCGTCAACAAATTCTTCTGCTGTTACGTCAAGGTCAGGAACATAAGCCTTTAACCATGAAATTGGTGTATTCATTATTTACTCTCCTTATATCCTATATAAATCAATCATTTACTCTTCCTAGAACTGCTCAAGGAATCTTGTATCATTTTCATAAAGAAGTCTCATGTCATCGATCTCATACTTGAGAAGTGTAACTCTCTCAAGACCGATACCAAATGCAAATCCTGAATAAACCTCAGGGTCAATACCGCAATCCCTAAGTACCTTAGGATGAACCATTCCACAGCCAAGGATCTCTATCCAGCCGCTTCCCTTACATACACGACAGCCCTTGCCGCCACACTTGAAGCAGCTTACATCAACCTCTGCTGATGGCTCTGTAAATGGGAAATGGTGTGGTCTGAATTTAACCTTTGTGCCTTCGCCGAAGAACTCATTTGCCCACTGCTGTAATGTTCCCTTAAGGTCAGCCATTGTAATTCCCTTGTCGATCACAAGACCTTCAACCTGATGGAAGGATGGTGAATGGGTTGCGTCAACCTCATCTGCTCTGAATACTCGTCCCGGTGAAAGTATTCTGATAGGAAGCTTGCCCTTCTCCATAATTCTCGCCTGAACAGGTGATGTCTGGGTTCTTAAAAGGATATCTTTTGTTACATAGAATGTATCCTGCTCGTCCTTTGCAGGGTGATTTGCAGGGATATTTAAAAGCTCGAAATTGTACTTGTCGTACTCAACCTCAGGTCCTTCAACGATCTCATAACCCATACCGATGAATACTCTCTCAAGATCCTCGAGAGCGATCTGGTTTGGATGTCTGTGACCTATTACCTTCTTGACACCCGGAAGGGTAACGTCTATGGTCTCTCTCTTCATCTTCTCTGTACGAAGTGCGTGATTGATCTCCTTTGACTTTGCTTCCAATGCTGACTCAATGGCTGCTCTTGCTTCATTTACAAACTGACCAACCTTTGGTCTGTCCTCAGGTGCTACATCCTTCATACCCTTTAATACCTGGGTGAGTTCACCTTTCTTTCCAAGAACTGCTACTTTTACATCATTGAGCAGTGTAAGTTCGTGGGCATTTTCAATCTTTGAAAGTGCCTCGGCCTTGATAGCCTCCAATTTCTCTTTCATTGTGGTTCTCCTTTTTTATAATTTGCAAATATCAGTTGATTAGTGTAAGCACGATTTTTTCTTTAATAAAAAATAAAAAAACCGTCCCTACATCAAAACATAGGGACGGATATATTCCGCGATACCACCCTGATTCCGGATACTCACTGCCGACCGGCTTCATCAAAACCGATCATCCTTTTATATCCGACACTCATTAGCTGCTTAACGTGCACCTCACGTCAATCCCTACCAGGTGACAAGCTCTTCAGGATTGAATACTCAGATGTGAAATTAAAACATGTGCTGAACTTAGTTGGGCTCCCAGCCAATGACCCATCCTCTCTGGAAGAAGCAGATGTCCTTTTGCATCGTCATAGTAAATTATTAAACTGTACTAATACAATATAGCACAATTCATTATTTAGTCAACCAGTTTTTTGGACTGCACTAACTATTATTTCATTTTCACGATCTCCACACCATTATAATAGTGTTTTATGATCTCATCAGCGGTGAAGCCTATGGCGGCAAGGCAGTTGGAACCATTCTGGCTCATTCCGACGCCGTGACCGAAGCCGCCTCCCTTCACGGTAACATTTCCGTTTTCATCCATATCCACGTAGAAAAATGCACTGGGAAGGTTGCTCCAGCCTGTAAGGCCGGTTCCGTCCTGTTTGACTATACTTACATGCTTCGGAGAAATAACCGCCCTTATGTTACTCTGCCCTGTAACCTTTATGGTATGCTCGGTGCCCTTAATTACAAGAGCCTGTACCATTCCGCTCTCACTCCGCTCAGCAACAGTCACTCCCACAATATATCCCAGCGTGGTAAATGCCTGTGTGGCAGGCTGATATTCTCCCATACTGTCAAGAACGTAAAAGCTTCCAAGATTTCCCTGCATGACGTTGTACAGCACTTCATTTATGGTGTCTCCTATCTCGCTGTTGGTATACTCCACCCTCCATCGGAAAAACGGTTCATTCTTCTCAACAGTATCGTACCTTCCGCCTGTATCTATAAAACTTCTGAAATTCCCCTCATTTGTCAGGTCATAGTCAGTGGCAAGAGTCTCCACGGCAGTCTCGATATTTGCATTGAGATATGCTCTTGCTTCCCCGCCCCACACCTCGCTGTTGGAGCAGGTTGTCCCGCAGGACGTGGAGAAATAAAAGGTCTCTATGATCTCTCCATCGTAGGTTGCTACCTCGCTTCTGGTGGAGTCCACTGCTGCTATGGAAGCCTCTGTTTCCGGGAAATTATTGTATACCTGATAGGCCGCAGTATCATCCAGGTCTGCACCATCGTCATCCGCTTCTCCCTTCTCAAGGAGACTGAGCACATAGCCTCTGGCACATATTGCCTGAGCCTTTAACGCCTCCATGCAGAAGGACTCCGGCACCTCGCTTGACACAACGGCGTAGAGGTACTGCTCCAGGGGCAGGATATTTATTATCTTGTATCCATAATCTGTTGAAAATATATGGAGAGTTCCACGATAAGACGGATTGCCGCCTGACTTGTCTACGCTGTCAAGCTGAACCCTTCCCGACTCGTCATTTGGGGAAATGTACATGTCCACACCGCTTTCTATACCGGCTGCCGCAAGCTCCATGGTCTCGCCGGACGCCATGTAACGGATACAGCTTCCATCATTTACGGAGCAATCTCCCTGGGCTGTAAGCCTGACAAATGGGTGTGTCCTTCCACCGCCTGAGTATGTGATCGCCACAGCCACCTGCCGCTCATTTGCATAATCAAGGGGAGTATCTTCCGGTACCCCTGTCGGAATTTTGCCATCCGTTCCGGCAGTACCGTTAATTGACGAGTTTCCTTGTTCATCGGCTGCATTGTCTGATGATGAACCTCCCGAAGCTCCGGCTTCCTTATCTACGTTCCCATCATAGCTTACTATGTATACCATATTGTCAGCTTTGTTTTCTTTTGGTGTGTTTTTCTGTGCCAGATAGCTTCCAATGTTCGGAGCATATATGACACCGGTTATCATTAGTATGAGGATCAATAATGTGCCCATTATGTAGGGCTTTCTCCATTTCTTCATTCTCATACCCTTTCAATCTGAATATCCGTTTGTGATTAAAATTGAGCCGGCTGATACCTGCTCGCCATGCAATTAATGTCATCTCGCCTTTCGGCTCGATGAACATTGGCCGTCATATAGAAATTTGTGCAAGCACAATTTCTGCATGACGGCTTATTGCACAAAAAATAAAAGCAGCAATAATTGCTGCTTTATCTTGTGTAAAAGTCTGAAATGCGTTCCTGCATTTTGAGTCCTAGCAACGCTAGGTGGGCAACCGCAATCCCAAATCTGCCTACCACCAACTAATACATGAGGCTTGACATCTCAGGTGATATATAAGAATCCCTTTTATTCAAATGTAGGTTCAAAATAACAAGAATCTTAATACATCTCAGAACATATATGTATTATACTATATGACTCCTGCTGTCGCAAGTAAAAAGTAAAATATCAGCTAAATATATCTTATAAAAACATCATTACATAACGCAAAACGACCGGATATCTGGGGGATATCCGGTCATAAAAATGAGGGGGGAAAGAGGATTCAATCCGACGATAAACATATGGTTTGTTTAACGTCAGTAAATATGAAAAACTCTACAATGCACATAATATCACTTAAAAATATAAAATCAAGGCTTTTAATCCTTTCTTAATTCATTTAAGAATTTGTTTATATTTGTCCCTATTTTCCTGTATTTTGTTGATATAGATTTATCAATTATTTTAGAAATGGCCGCCGCCACCGCCATGGCTTCCGCCGCCGCTGTGGCTTCCACCACCACCGCCGCCACCGCTGCTCTCGCTGCTGATCTTGGTCTTTGTAACCTGCTTATGGGAGAATATATCCGACTGCTGGGTTATTCTTACTGCATTCTTGGCAACGTATGTATTCTTGGAGGTTGTGTCCCTTGCTTCCTTCTTTGAAGCATTTGTAGCGTAAAATATAATAGTGATGATCAATGCAGCTCCTATACCGATAAGGATCTTCACAAATCCCGGCAGACTTCCGCTCATTACACCTACCATGGCATCCGCAGACTCATTGATTATGACTTTTATTCCCTTTAGAGGATCGTCTCTTAAGTACTCGCCACCATCATTTACAATATCCTCAGCCTTGCTGTCTGATATCCTGTCCTGTGCACGGCCTGATGTACAGAGCCATATGTCACCCTGTCCCGGTATGTCTGACCACTTTATTGCAAGAACGATACTTGTTCCTGACTTCTCTCTGTAGCTTTCTCCTGTTACAGGCTCCCATTTTTCCCATCCGAATTTGTAATAGTCACAGAACATTTCTGTGAGATATGTATTGTCCGAATTGTCATAAACTCCTATATCAGAAAAATCTGTATTCTCATCATAAGTAACAACAGCGATATCCATACCGTATTTTTCCTGGTATTTGTCTATCATATCCTGCAGCTCATCTGTTTCAGAGGATGAAAGCAATCCGTAGTAATCAAATATTCGTTCTGTGGTGCTGCACTCTGTATTTGTCCTTTCACCAAAGGAATTCACCTTGCTTCTTGATATAAAGGCCGCAACAAATGCTGCAATTCCGATTATAAATAAGGCTATTACCGTAATTCTGTATTTCTTCATTTAAAACACCCCCAAGAACATCATTATTCCGCATATGGCGGTACTCAGGGCTGCAAATAAAATTCCTGACAAGGCAAATGCCCTTTTCTTGCTTACAGGAGCTGTTCCCACACATTTGCCGGTCTGACCGTTTACATAGAAGGTATAATTCTTGCCGTTGTAACGGTACTCGTAATTCCATATAGGAAGAAGTGCGGAACGTCCGCCCACAGGTCTGTTGTTATAATTGTAATGCTCCATTGTCAGGCTATCATACTGGGTAAGGTCACTTCTGATCCATCCCCTGGAGTCCTCATTTGCCTTGTCTATGGCTCTGTCCTCAATCTCTGCTGCCGGCATATTACATGCCTCAGCCTCGAAGCCCGACAGATATTTATTATCATGCTCTATGAGATCATTGTAGCTGTATGGCTCCACCAGATCCATTGTCTTATCCGGCATGGCAATGGAGGCGTCCGCCGGTATTCCTCTGTACATGATATCCATGCTTCTTCTTATATTGAAAAATGATGTCTCTGTATATCTGTAATCGCCGCTGGTCCAGTGTCTTGTCTTGGTTCCCACACCTGTGTAATCCACTGTCGTATCGTAATCATACATCCAGAACGGAATGTACAAGCCCTTAAGCTGGTCCAGTGTCTTGGCTGACAGGAAGTCTGCCGGAAGAAACAGCTTCTGACCAAATTCATTCTTAAGCTTATCCTCTGCCTGATATTTAGTGATCTTAAACGGGATACTTACATCTATCTTGTGTGGTGGGCTTACCATCACATCATTAAGTACCCAGGTGCCACAGGCACTACATCTTGCCGCGGAGCCGAATTTCCTGTATTCTATCGGAGAATTACAGTTCGGACACGCCATCGGTTCCTGTGACGGGATCATTTCCTGGCTTTCTATACTGTCACAGCTCGGGCATTTCATCTGCTTTGAGGCCGGATCGTACAGAACATTGCCGCCACAATTTTTACATCTGTAAATCATCTTTTTCCCTCCCAATTTTTTGAACATCAGTCCATTTAAAATTTGCCTTTTTAAGTATTGCCCCCTCATTTCATTCGGCGGCATATCGTCGGTACCATTTTATATGTTTTTCACCCCAGGGTCAAGCAAATGCCCTGTGGGGTCGACAAAAAAATTAAAGTTTCCAAAAACCTGTAACACTTTTTTTCAATGGGCATAGCATATACCATGAAGAAAAAAATGGAGGCTAGTATAAATGAGCGATTTATCAGCAACACAGTGCGGCAGAAACGGACTGTTCAACTTTGGCAATGGCGGTTCCGGATGTTCCTGCATTATTATCATTCTGCTTCTTCTCTGCTGCTGTGGCGGCAATTCATTTGGAAATGATTGTGGTTCAGGATGTGACTGCATCTGGATCATCCTTCTCCTCTGCTGCTGCTGCGGTAACGGCAACAACAATGGCTGTGGTTGTGACTGCGGATGCTGCTAAGACATCCGACTGATCCGGCAACCACATCAGACATTTCAGGGTCCGGGGAATAATCTTCTCCGGACAGATACCAGCATATGCGTAGAAGCCGCGGAGCACATCCCCTTCTACGCATTTTATATTAGTGTTCTGAATTTTTTCATATTTTCATATATTTTATTAACACAAATTGCCGGTTTATACCTTCGGTATCATTAAATTAAGGAGGGATCATAATGCTTCGCAGACCATTTTCACATCCGCTGGATATATTTATTCAGGACGACAGCCTGTTTATGATGGAAGCAATGCTCCCTTTTCTGGATCCCCAGGTCATGAAACCTCTGGCTATATACATAAAATTCACGGAAATGATGATCATTCTTAACAACATAAACAATCAGGATTATATGAGACGCTGCTGTTTTCACAAGGACATAAATAACTACGACGCAGTTCTCTCCTCCCTTAAGGACATGGGCATGTCCGAGGATATTGAACAGGCAATGCGGATGAAATCCGCCATGGACATGATGCAGCACATGAACAACACACACAACCAGACTAACGAGCCATATAAAGATGATCAATATGACAGTCCTCCAAATGAAGGCGGCTCAGTCTTTGACAATATCATGGATATCCTGAATGACTATGACAGAGAACACCCATCATCAGACTAAATATTATGTAAGGAGTTTATATGCGTAACTTTGAAAATGATCCACGGCTTAAGAATATGTCTCCTATAAAGCGTACAATAATAGGGGAAATAATGACAGGCAGGTCAAATGCTTCAATGGAGACCATGCTTCCTGAGATAATGAAGATCAATAATGAGTTGAATAAACGTAAGCTGTCATTTACCAGAGAAGAATCCCAGCTCATCATTGACATTATGATGGAGAACGCCTCTCCTGCCGAGAAGCAGAAAATACAGATGTTAAAGTCATTCTTATAAAACATACTAATCCAGACATGCACATCTTTATCCGTTGTTATTGCACCAACTATAAAACAAAATAATAAATACACAACAAAATCCCCACGAGCTGAAGCTGCTGCCTCATTCCGTGGGGATTTCTTTCTAACCTATAACCTTACCCTTTGATATATTGTAGGTCTTTCCGTTTAATGTTATCTTTCCTGTGAAGCCTGACTGCATCTTTCCTCCCTTAACATAGAAGGAAGAGCTGCCATACTTGACTATTCCTGTAAATGATGAGTTCATCTTACCATTTACAACATAATACCATACACCTGTTGAGTGTCTTGCAAGACCTGTGTAGCTTGTCATTGCCTTGCCCTTTTCAATATAGTACCATGCACCTGAGGTATGCTTCGCCATTCCTGTGTAGGTGGACTGGAGCTTTCCTCCCTTTATGTACCAGAAGCTTCCGTTATACTTTACAAGTCCTTCGAACTTATCCTGCATTCTTCCGGATACTATATAGTACCAGCTTCCTGAGGTGTGTCTGTAGAGACCATTATAGCTCTGCTGCATTATACCCTTTTCGATCACATACCATGCACCGTTTGTCTTGATAAGACCTGATACATTTGTGGCGATCTTGTCATTTACATAGTAGTACCACACACCATTTTCCTTGTAGAGACCATTCTTCACGGTGTTCTTGTTTCTGGTGGTGTACTGGTTCATAAGCCATCTTCCAGCCTCTGAAAGCTTTGATGTGGACAGTGGCAGTGTTGTTCCTGAATAGAACATTGCTGAGCTTTCATCCTTTCCTGAGAAGCTCCACATGAAATAGCTTATGCCCACTGAGTCGAAGTAGTCAAGCCACTTGGCACCCATGGAAGTATTCAGTCCGCCATTTCCGTCTGCTGCCGACACGCCAAATTCAGTACACATCATCGGTATCCTGCCATTTGCAGCCTTCACCTTATTGATGTAGTCGTCTCCATGAGTTGCTGAATAAAAATGAATGGTATACATTACATTTGTGGCAAGGGCTGAGCCGCTTCCGCCGATATCACTGTTCTTAAGAGGACTTCCCGCAACCACGTCAACATCCTGGGACCAGTTAGGTGTTCCAACGATTATGATAGCATCCGGATCATATTTTCTTATGATAGGAATGATCTTCCTTGCATATGTCTTAATGTCATTCCATGTGGTTCCGTTACATGGCTCATTACATATCTCATATATTACATTTGTCTTGTCCTTGTACTTCTGTGCCATCTTGGTAAAGAAGCTCTCTGCATAGGACTGGTACTTAAGTGGATTAGCATCATTTAATACATGCCAGTCGATGATGCAGTACATTCCAAGGTTTGATGCATACTTAACACCATTATCTATCCTCTGCTCAAGAGTCTGTCTTATCTTGTCCACTGACTCCCACTGGGTTGCCTGTCCCGGATCTGCATATCCATAGTATTCTGTTGTGTAGCATGCAAGTCTTACAGCATTGGCTCCCATAGTATCCCTTGCAAACTGAAATGCATTCTGGTCTATAAATGGATATCCCACATCCCAGTTTATTCCATGGGTACTTACACCACGGAGTGTGACAGGATTACCATGTGAATCTGTAAGCTTAAGTGTAGATGAGTCAACGTGCAGCTTGCCATGCTCTGCAAGTGGTGTTGACGCTGTCTGACTGTAGGCTGCCACCCCGGTCTCCTGACCGTAGGCACTACCGTCGCTGTCCTTTTCCGCAGCTGCAAATGTACTGCCTGCCCCGGCAAATACTGTGGCTGAAAGCATTGCAAATGCCGCCACCGCAGCCACAAGCTTCTTCGCCCCTTTTACTAATCTGTTCCTCATTCTTTGTAACCTCCCTACTTGACACTATCTGTAAGAAACTAATAAAATTTTACCATAAAATAAGCCGCTATGGAATAATAAATATACTCCATAACGGCTTATTAAGCTTTTATTTTTTTACTTCATTACGATATTTACAATTCTGCCCGGAACGTAGATCTCCTTTACGATATTTCCTGTAAGCTTGTCAGCTATAGCTTCCTTAGCCTTGGCAATTACCTGGTCCTTAGGATCGTCCTTACCTATAACAAGAGCAGCCTTCATCTTACCGTTGATCTGAACAGCGATCTCTACTGTTGCCTCAACTGTCTTGCTCTCATCATACTCAGGCCATGTATGCTGATAGATGAAGCCATCAAATCCTACAATGCTCCAGATCTCCTCTGTGATATGAGGTGCAACAGGGTTTAAGAGTATAAGAAGAGTCTTAAGCTCACCCTTTGTGATGGCATTTTTCTTGTAGAAGTCATTTAAGAGAGCCATCATAGCTGCAATAGCTGTGTTGTACTTAAGGTTCTCGAAATCTGATGAGACCTTCTTGATGGTCTGGTGCATCTTTGTCTCCATATCCTTGGAGTACTCATCACCATCCACAAGAATATCCTGAAGCTTCCATACTCTGTCAAGGAATCTTCTACAGCCCTTAACGCCATCCTCTGACCATGAAGCAGAGAGATCGAAAGCACCGATGAACATCTCGTAGGTACGGAGTGTATCTGCACCGTAAACATTTACAATATCATCAGGATTTACTACATTTCCTCTTGATTTACTCATCTTCTCACCGTTCTCACCAAGGATCATTCCGTGAGATGTTCTCTTCTGGTATGGTTCCGGAGTAGGAACAACGCCCTGATCATACAGGAACTTGTGCCAGAATCTTGAGTAGAGAAGGTGGAGTGTTGTATGCTCCATACCACCATTGTACCAGTCTACAGGAAGCCAGTACTTAAGGGCTTCAGGACTTGCAAGAGCCTTGTCATTCTTAGGATCTGTATATCTTAAGAAGTACCATGATGAACCTGCCCACTGAGGCATTGTATCTGTCTCTCTCTTGGCAGGGCCGCCACAGCATGGACACTTGACATTTACCCAGTCAGTCATGGCTGCCAGTGGTGACTCACCATTGTCTGTAGGCTCATAGCTCTCAACCTCAGGCAAGAGAAGCGGAAGCTCCTCCTCCTTAAGCGGAACATAACCACACTTGTCACAATGTATTATAGGAATAGGCTCGCCCCAGTATCTCTGACGTGAGAATACCCAGTCACGAAGCTTGTAATTAACCTTTGCAGCACCAATTCCCTTCTCCTCAAGGAAACTGATCATCTTCTCCTTGGCATCCTTTACCTCAAGTCCGTTAAGGAAGCCTGAATTAACGAGAACACCTGTTGCAACATCTGTAAATGCTGCTTCATTTACATCAACCTCTTCACCATTCTTGGCTACAACCTGAATGATAGGAAGATTAAATTTCTTTGCAAATTCCCAGTCTCTCTCATCATGGGCAGGAACCGCCATGATAGCACCTGTACCGTATGACATAAGTACATAATCTGAAACCCAGATCGGCACTTCCTTGCCATTTACAGGGTTGATGGCTGTAAGTCCGTCTATCTGTACACCTGTCTTATCCTTTGCCAGCTCTGATCTCTCGAAATCTGACTTTCTTGCTGCCTGCTCACGATACTCGGCAATAGCGTCCCAGTTAGCGATCTCATCCTTATACTTGTCAAGAATCGGATGTTCAGGTGAAACAACCATATATGTTACTCCGAAGAGTGTGTCACATCTTGTGGTATATATACGAAGCTTGTCTTCCTTTCCCTTAACTGAGAAATCAACCTCGGCACCTGTTGAACGTCCTATCCAGTTCTTCTGTGAAACCTTAACTCTCTCAATATAGTCTACAGAATCAAGACCCTCGATAAGCTTGTCTGCATACTCTGTGATCTTAAGCATCCACTCTGACTTAACCTTACGGACTACAGGTGAACCGCAACGCTCACAAACACCATTTACAACTTCCTCATTTGCAAGTCCTACCTTACATGAAGTACACCAGTTGATAGGCATTTCCTTCTTGTATGCAAGTCCGGCATTGAACAGCTTAAGGAATATCCACTGTGTCCAGTGATAATATCCGGGATCTGTTGTATTTATCTCTCTGTCCCAGTCAAATGAATATCCAAGAGAATGAAGCTGCTGCTTAAACCTTGCAACATTGTTCTTGGTTACTTCCTTTGGATGGATATGGTTCTTGATCGCGTAATTCTCTGTAGGGAGACCGAAAGCATCCCAGCCCATAGGATAAAGTACGTTATATCCCTGCATTCTTCTTTTTCTTGCAACTATATCAAGTGCTGTATATGGTCTTGGATGACCTACATGAAGTCCCTGTCCTGATGGGTAAGGGAACTCAACCAATGCATAGTACTTTGGCTTGGTATAATCATTTGTTGCAGCAAATGCCTTGTTATCATCCCAGATCTGCTGCCATTTCTTCTCAACAACTTTATGATTGTATGTTGCTGCCATTTTTCTAGTGCCTCCTTATTTGTATATTACCGGCTTCATTGATCAAGACGGCATTATCTTCAATAGTTTATCATATTTGCAATCATTGTCAAATATCTTTTATTTTGCTTTTGTAAGCATTTCCTTAAGCTCATCAACGGAGAAGCTGTATTTTGACTTACAGAAGCTGCAGCACACCTCGATAGGCTTGTCCTCTGCCACCATGGCTGCGATCTCTTTTCTTCCGAGACTCATAACTCCGCGGTAGTATCTCTCCTTGCTGCAGTTGCAGTGCCACTTTGTAGGGATCTCATCTGTCACCTCCACGTCATAGCCCTGGAATATCTCCTTAACTATATCAAGGGGTGTCTGTCCCTTGTCAAGGCATGAGGTGATGGATGTGAACTCCCCAAGTCTCTTCTCCAGCATGTCTATAACCTCATCACTTGCAAATGGCATAAGCTGGATTATAAATCCTCCTGCCTGCTTAACTGTGTTGTCCCTGTTCATAAGGACTCCCAGGGCAACTGATGTAGGTATCTGTTCTGAGGTTGCAAAGTAATATGTGAGATCCTCTGCTATCTCTCCTGATACCAGCTGTGTCTGTCCGCAATACGGCTCCTTTAAGCCGATATCCTTTATAACGGAAAGCACTCCAAGATCCAGCGCCTTAGCCACATCCAGCTTTCCCTTGTCATTTGCAGGGATTATCACGTCAGGATTATTCACATATCCCTTTACGTTACAGTGGGCGTCCGCTGTCACTGTAAGTCCGCCTATAGGACCACTGCACTGTATCTGTAATGTGAGCATATCTGAATCATTCTTGCACTGGGCACCCATAAGTGCACCGGCGGTAAGCAGACGTCCAAGGGCTGCTGTAGCCACGGGACTTGTGTTGCTTATGCTCCTTGCAGTTTCAACAATATCTCTTGTGGTGGCTGCGAAAAATCTCACCTGATCATTTGCCGCCATTCCTCTTACTATATAGTCACTCATTATATGTTCCTCCGATTTTTATATAAAACCTGACACGATATTTGAATTTATTTTTTATCAATGTGTCCGGGCCACTGCCTTTAACAGTAGAATTTGCTGCTCTGCTTTGTCTCTCTTGCGATGACATACACTCTCTCGCTGTCATCGGTTGCAGGCTCATGGGTAAATGCGTCATACATGGCAACCAGCTCCATTCCGGATTCCTCTACGCACTTTTTCATGTCTTCAATATCAAGCCCTATCTGATAATGATATTCCTGATACTTTCTGTATATATCTCCGCCGTCTGCCCCGGTATGATCGTTGCCGTCCCGGCTTTTTTCTGCATTTCCCTCATCTGCCACAGTTCTATTAAGAACATCCTCTCTTACGAAAAGGCTCAGTGCCAGCTCATTTATATCCTGCTCTTCATCATAGTAATTGTCCCAGATGAAGCTTATATCGTCTCTGTCCTCTGCGATCACCGACTCGCCTACCACATCACGGAAATAATGCTTTGTCTTGAAATCACAGATGAAGATACTGCCTGCCTCCAGGTAATTATTTGCCAGACGAAAGACCTCGGTGATCCCTGCCTTGTCCGTCACATAATTGATACTGTCGCAGACACATATTATGGCATTTACCGTTCCGAAGAGTTCAAATTCCTCCATGTCCTGCAGAAGGTACAGTATGCTGTCATTTCCATGGAGCTGCTTCTTTTCATTTGCAACCTCAAGCATATCCTCGGAGTTGTCGATACCTATCATGTCGTAGCCTGCCTCGCTTAACAGCTCAGTTATATTTCCTGTGCCGCAGCCAAGCTCTGCCACCAGCCCGTCACAAACGCCATATTCCTTTAAAAGCTCCAGAATGTAGTCTGCCCACTCCCTGTAGGGGATATTGTCCATAAGCTCATCATACACCCTGGCAAAACTATTATAACAATCCATATATCTCTCCATGTCTGATCATCGGCATTTATGTCACAGCTGCTTACTTGCCATATCCCAGAACACCTATCTTGTCTCCATCTTCAAATCCATCATACCAGTACTGGCTTGTGCCATTTTCCATAACAATATATATCATGCTGTAGCTTCTACCAAAGCTATATTCCGGATAATTATCTGACACATCTGATACCGCACCATTGCTGGCAGTAAATGAACCTGTGTATGTGCTCCCACCAGACTCAAGGCTGGCACTTACGGTACCATCAAAAAGTCCATTCACAAGATTTCCTGTATAATAGCATATATATGCCTCTCCGCCGCTGTCACTGGTTGCACATTCTATTGTTTTTCCTGCACCATTCGGATCTCCGCCTGACCATGAGCCCTCATATGCCCTATAGGTACTGCCGCCTGTTGATACAAAGCTGTTTCCCTCTCCGGATCTTTCACCATTTTCAAATGAACCATAATAGAAATAATATCCGTCATCGTACCTGCACAGTGCCACGGCTGTTCCTGTAAAGTCTGCGGTATCTTCACCTGCTGCATAGATGTACTGGTCTCCCTGCATTGTGCTGTATATGAGATTTGCCCCTTCGCTGTCATCCACGGAAAGCATTGACTCGTAGTCCTTGCGGGACATATACTCCTCAGCATTCTCCATAGTCTCCTTGATCATTGCCTGATTTTTCCTGAAGGTCTCAATCTGGCTTTCGTATATATCGTAATCTACACCTGTAACCGTATCCTTGTATTTTTCTATAAATGCCTCAGCACCATCATAATCACCGTTATTGATCATGCCCTCTAAGGCGTCCTTTACACAGTCTGCTCTCTTGTCAAGGGCGTCCTGGTTGTCCGGAACAAGCTCCAGAGCCTTGTTGTACACCTCGATCCTTGCGTCATAATCGGTGTATGTAACATAATCGTCAGCATTCTTTATGTATGCAGCAACCAGCTCATCCCTTATGGTATCGGAAGCAACTATATTGTAGCCCTCCTCAACTATGGTTACATATTCGTCACTGCCCTCTTCGTACATATCTCCTGCCTTGGCATAGAATTCATCAAGCAGTCCGCCCCTGCTCTTTACATCCTGGGCACTGTACTTCTTTATCTCTTCCCTGAACTTGTCATACTGTGCTTTGGCGTCATCATTCTTCTTTGCCTTTATGAGAGCGTCCATGCAGCCATTTACAGCTTCCATGTTCTTGTCGTCAATATCAAGAGCGTCCCTGTAGTACTTCTCAGCGTCATCATATCTCTGCTCTTCCATGGCTTTTCTGGCATTCTCCATGGCTCTGTCAAGTCTCTTCTCAGGGGTAAAGAACATGAAGTATGCACCTGCTGCCGCAGCTAAAAGCAGAACCACCACTACAAGAGTGACGATAAGCCCTGTCTTCTTACGCTTCTTTCCGCCAGTACTGTCATTTCCTGAAGCCTTCTCAGCCTTCCTGGCAGCTTTCCTGGCAGCTTTCTTTTCTGCCTTGGAAGCCTTTTTGTCCCCCTTGGAGCTTCCTGCTTCCGGGGAATTTTGTGTATTAAAATTATTCGGAGTACCGAAATTGTTCTGGGCACCGAAATTATTTGGAGCACCATATCCCGGCTGCCCTGCAAATCCGTTCTGCTGAGCATTGTAGTTGTTATAGCCCTGATTGCCGTAATAATTATTGTAACCATTTGCAGCACCATTATATCCGCCACCCGGGTAACCACCATTTTGTGCACCGTAACCGCTCTGCGTACCATAATTACTCTGGTTCACAAAACCACCGGTCTGACCTGCAGATCCGTTATTCATATCTGCCATATTTACACTATACCGGTTCACAGTTGTTCCGATATTGCCATTATTACTGTTATTACTATTATTGTTACTATTATTCATTCCTGCTGTAAGGACGGTAGTGGAATCCTCGCCGTCATATTCAACAGTCTTATTATCCTCATCATCGTATCCCATCTGATGATCCTCCTTGTGTTTTCTCGATCATAAACGCCAAACTTCATTATAACGTATTTTCTTCTCATTTGGAAATGAAAAAAAGAATTTATTAGGGAAATGTTTGCAGGAATTACAATTAATATTCAATTTTTTGTTCATTATAATAATTGAAATGATAATTTCACTGTGCTAGAATTGAAGCGTTGTGAAAAAATAATAATTTTTTGAAAGAGAAAAAGGTGCATAATTATGAAAATCACCAGAGATGATGTTAGAAATGTTGCCATTATCGCCCATGTAGATCATGGTAAGACAACATTAGTTGATGAGCTTTTAAAACAGAGTGGAGTATTCCGTGACAACCAGGAGGTTGCAGAACGAGTAATGGACTCCAATGATATCGAGCGTGAAAGAGGTATCACTATCCTTTCCAAGAACACAGCCGTAACCTACGGCAACACAAAGATCAATATTATCGATACTCCGGGACATGCTGACTTCGGTGGCGAGGTTGAGCGAGTTCTCAAGATGGTAAATGGTGTTATCCTTGTGGTAGACGCATTTGAGGGTGCAATGCCTCAGACAAAGTTCGTTCTTAAGAAGGCCCTGGAGCTTAATCTCTCAGTTATCGTCTGCGTCAATAAGTGTGACCGTCCTGAGGCAAGACCTGCAGAGGTTGTTGACGAGGTACTTGAGCTTCTTCTAGAGCTTGATGCAAACGACGAACAGCTTGACTGCCCATTTGTATTTGCATCAGCAAAGACAGGTGTTGCAAGTCTTGACATGAACGAGCCGGGAACAGACATGAAGCCGCTCTTCGATACTATAATTGATTATATCCCTGCTCCTACCGGAGATCCGGACGCCGGCGTACAGATGCTTGTAAGCACAATAGACTACAACGAGTACGTTGGAAGAATAGGTGTAGGTAAGGTAGATAACGGAGTTCTCCGTATAAATGAGGATCTTGTAATTGTAAATGAGCACGATCCTGACAAGTTAGTAAAGGTTAAGATCGGTAAGCTCTTCGAGTACGAAGGTCTTAACAAGGTAGAGGTTAAGGAAGCCCAGATAGGCTCTATCGTAGCCGTGTCCGGTATCGCAGATGTACAGATCGGTGATACACTCTGCTCCCCTGAAAATCCTGATCCGATCCCATTCCAGAAGATCTCCGAGCCAACCATCGCCATGACCTTCATGGTAAATGACTCTCCTCTTGCAGGAAAGGATGGTAAGTTCGTTACATCAAGACATCTTCGTGAAAGACTGTTCCGTGAGTTAAACACTGACGTCAGCCTTCGTGTTGAAGAGACAGAAACTACAGAAGCATTTAAGGTAAGCGGCCGTGGCGAGCTTCATTTGTCAGTTCTTATTGAGAACATGCGTCGTGAGGGATATGAATTTGCCGTTAGTAAGGCAGAGGTTATCTACAAGGAAGACGAAAGAGGCAAGAAGCTTGAGCCATTTGAGATAGCATATATTGATGTACCGGATGAGTTCAGCGGTACGGTTATCAGCATGTTAAACCTTAGAAAGGGTGAGCTTCAGGGAATGGCTCCTACAGGAAACGGCACAACAAAACTTGAGTTCCTTGTTCCTTCAAGAGGTCTTATCGGTTTCCGTGGCGATTTCATGACTGCCACAAAGGGAAATGGTATCATCAACACAATATTTGATGATTATATGCCATACAAGGGTGATATGAGTTATCGTCAGAAGGGTTCACTTATCGCATTTGAGTCAGGAACCTCTATCACATACGGTCTCTTCAATGCCCAGGAGCGTGGCACCCTCTTCATCGGACCGGGTGAAGAAGTATACGCAGGAATGGTTGTAGGTGAGAATCCTCGTGCCGAGGATATCGAGGTAAATGTATGTAAGAAGAAGCAGCTTACAAATACACGAGCTTCAGGATCAGATGACGCATTGAAGTTATCTCCTCCTAAGATCATGTCTCTTGAGCAGGCTCTTGACTTCATAGATACAGATGAGCTTCTTGAGATCACACCAAAAACCTTCAGGATCAGAAAGAAGATCCTTGATCACACCGCCCGTTACAGAGCAAACAGAAAGTAAGATCAGCCTGATCGGATTTTTAAAATACAAATATAAAAACAAGCATAAGGCATACAGGTAAAACTCGATCCTGTATGCCTTATGTTTTTTTGAAGATATCTATACAAATCCCTTAAAGTACAGATATTTTCTCTTGTTTGAAATTGAATACAAATGCCTACTCCTCTTCAAGAGTCTTTCTTACACAGTCAGGCATCTCAACCTCGCCCCACTTAGCATAGCAATTAGTAACATCAAAGATGTCACCAATCATGTCCTCAAGAACATCACCAACAACCTTTACTGCCTTAGTCTTTGTCTCATTCTTCATGGTTATCCCTCCTTTCCTTCTACATTCTTCTGCACTTTCCTGTTCTGCGACAGTTCATGTGCTATAAATAATATGCTCTCTGTAAGCTGATAAACCATAACCCACATAATGCATTCAGAGAACACATATTTACCAAATATTATACTGGATATTACCACCAGTCCGCCCCCAACGGAAGCCATTATCCTGAACCGCTGTTTCTTCGCCTCGCTGTATCTTGGTCTCTGGGGCGATTGAAATGGTCCATAAAGCCATACTATTATTAACCAACACGTAAGTACCAGAAGCTTCGCCGGTAACGGCACATCACATATATGCCCGAGAACAATACATACATAAAATACTCCAAAGGTCATCATAAGACACTGAAAACCAGTCTTTAGATGAAAGCCTCCAAGAAAGGTTCTTGTAATGCTTAAGGCTATATAACAGGTAATGTACTCTATACCAAAGCCTGACAGCAGAAATACCAGAAACATTACCATGAACTTATCAACCCCATCCATGATCACCCTGATATAATAATTAAGCTTCACCCTTTGTGTTTCCTTGTCGTTCTCGACATATTTCACCATATTATCAACTATCTTATTACATATTGTCGTATTAAGGTTCATATATTTGTGTGCTTTTCTCCTTTATTCAATGTATAATTTCTTTGTTTTTGTCACTTTATGTTCTGGTATCATTCTCTCATATAGCACCTCTGTTGTAAATATTTTCCTTATTTTTCCCAGAAAATATTTTCGACTCTCTTCGAATTATTCTTTTAAAACAGTGTTATAAATGATATAATTCCTGTATGTTTTGGCATGTCAGTGAATTGTCATGCCTGCTATTGGGAATGTAACAGGTATTATATAAAAACCTGTTAGGAGAGAGAGAAAGAACGAATATGAGACTTTTACTGGTTGAGGATGACCCGGTTCAACTGAAATATCTGGAAACTCTGGTCAAAAACAATTTTCCTGATATTTCTGTGACCACGGCAGGTACATATAAAGAAGCCATGAACATAATAGATACGGCGGCATATATAGATATATTTGTACTTGATATAATGCTGACGGATTCCGAGGATGATCCTGATGGTGTATCTCTCGGCACACACATAAGAGAGATGACCAAATATATCAACACCCCTGTTATATTCATAACCTCTTACGAGTCAAGAATATACGAGGCTGTAAACGACGCCCATTGTTATTCCTTCATATCAAAGCCTGTGGATGAGCCAAGTCTCATAAGTACCATAAGCTCTCTGGTCAAGCAAAATACCAAGAAGAATGACAATATAATCCTTCGAACCGAGAATGGCATAGCAGTTCCCATAGATCCCAGCAAGATAGTATACATATCTTCTATCAAAGGTGTTATAAAGATAAAGACAGAGGATGATGCCATATCCTCAAGCATATGGCGGCTAAGCCGTCTGACGCCTACCCTTCCGGGATATATGCTCAGGTGTCACAAATGTTATATAATCAACCTGAACCATATAACAAATGTAGACTACACCACAAGGATGTGTCACACCGATGCAATAGAAAACGGCAATATGGTATCTCTTCCCATCGGACGGGCTTATATTTCAGAAATAAGGGAGGCATTCAATGATAAAAGACATAATAAGTAGTCTTCCCGGCTGTGTCGGCGAAGCAACTATAATGCTTATAATATTCTCCGGTTTGTCCGGGCTTAAGGGAAAGAAAAAGCTCCCGATCCTGCTCCTATGGATTGGGTACATCATTCTCCCACCGATATGTAGTTTTATACCAAACAATCTGACCGGTTGGTTATTATCGTATTGTATATTAACCGTGTCTCAGATAGTGTGTTTCAGACTGCCTATATTAAACGGTCTGCTTTTAACCGCCATATATAATATTTACATTGACCTTACCGAGAATGCAGCAATGGCTGTAATGCCTTTGGCAGTGGCAACTGCTTCATTTGAAGATCCTAAAACACAGGCATTAGGACTTGGCACTATTGCGTTGATAACATTGATCCTGGTACTGGTACTTCCTGTCAGGAAATGGTTTGACAAGCTGTGTAACAGCAACATGATGGTAAAGACTTCCGTACTGCTTGTTTACCTGGTAGTAACCGGAGATATCGCCATGTCCAAGTCATTTCCTTTATTAAATGTAAAAATTCTTCCATATATGGTTGTAATTCTCCTGGTTTTTGCTACAATGTTTATATTCATGGCACAACAAAATCAGGCCATCATTGAGGAAAAGGGCAAGCTTGACAGCTACACACAGTATCAGCCTCTTGTTGAGGATCTCATGAAAGATGTAATGAGACGTCAGCATGACTATGATAACAAGCTGCAGAATATGAAAGCTCTTCCATATACATACAAAACCTACGATGAACTGGCATGTGCCCTCAACGAAGGATATGAAAATATGGTCGAGGAACTTGACAGTGCTAAACTGCTTAAGCTTAACATGAAGATATTTGCAGCTATGATATTCAGCAAGCAGAAGGCGGCAGAAAAAGAAGGCATAATGGTGAATATTAACCCTATGTCACAAAATCTTACCAGTGCCCTTCCTGAATACGAGCTGTCACGATGTGCAGGAATACTGATCGACAATGCCATGGAAGCAGTAAAGTCTATGCCGAAGCTTCCGGACGGTCAGAGTTATTCTATTGATATTGATATAAAGCACCAGGATGGTGCAGTTGAATTTTCTGTATCAAATCCATGCAATCCTCTTCCTGAGGACTTTGTGGATAAGCTTTTCAAGCCTGGTTTTACTACGAAGATGTTCAACAAACAGCAGCATGGTATAGGGCTTTCAAACCTTAACTATGTAATAAGAAAAAACAACGGCGAGATAATATTGGAGAAGCTTAGGCTCCCCACCGGCGACGGTTTGAAGATAGGCTTCCGTATATAGTTTTAATTCAGCCCCTTTTTTATTTTTTAGATAAAGAAACCTTCAGTTGATACCCATATTTAAGTCAACTGAAGGTTTCGCCTTTTTTATGTTCTTTTATGATCTTTTTCTTTCATGATCTTTTTCTTTCATGATCTTTTGACCATTCTATAAAACAATCTTATTTACATTTCTTCATGCCCTTGGATGCGGCTTTAAGCTTTACTCCTCTGAGGCAGCCTGTGTGTCCTCTGTAACGGCTCTTACTGTGTTGAGCAGCTCAAACACATCACCTGAGGCTTTCTTTTTTGACACATCATACACATTTTCAATATATATGACCCGATCCTCATCTATATGGATATATATATCGTAGCCATACCTTGTATCCTTCTTGTTCTTACCTGTGTATGAATACACGTCGTAGGAAAATTCGCCAAACCTTTTATTTGCAGATACATAATCTGTACCGTAGGTGTCCTCCATGGAGCTGATATACTCCTTCTCAAGTTTCCTGAGATAAGTGGTATCCGTAGCGGTAACAGTTATATTGCACTGCTCATTGTTCTCTGAATCACCAAATATCATGGTATCGGCATAGGTGCTGTTCAACTCCCATTTGTCTCCGGAAGTGTACTCTATATCTCCTTGCTGATACTCTCCTGCTTCAGTGTCTGTCTCCTCAGTATTATCTTCACTGGCAACCTTTACATTATTTCCACCCGGCTTGTCCTCATCCTCGGAACTGCAGCCTGCAAATGAAAATGCTGCCACACACAACAACAGGCAAAGTGACACTGATTTTATGCTTATACTTCTCTTCATTTCCTCTTGCCACCTTTTATATGTCACATTCTATAATACTTTTTTGTTACTGTCTTACCTTGATATGAACCTCACGAAGCTGCTGCTCTGTAACCTCTCCAGGTGCACCGCACATAAGATCCTGGGCATTTCCGTTCATAGGGAATGGAATGATCTCACGGATGTTCTCTTCATTTCTTAAGAGCATGATCATACGATCTACGCCAGGTGCCATACCTGCATGTGGTGGTGCTCCGAACTGGAATGCATTGTACAATGCACCGAACTTTGTCTTAAGGTCTTCCTCTGTATAGCCTGCGATCTCAAATGCCTTGACCATGATCTGCATGTCGTGGTTTCTTACGGCACCTGATGAAAGCTCGATACCGTTACATACGATATCATACTGGTAAGCGAGTATATCAAGAGGATCCTTTGTATTAAGTGCCTCAAGTCCACCCTGTGGCATTGAGAATGGGTTGTGAGTGAATATGATCTTCTTCTCTTCCTTGTCGTACTCATACATTGGGAAGTCGTTGATATAGCAAAATCTGAAGGCATTCTTCTCAAGAAGATCAAGTCTGTTACCGATCTCTGTACGAAGCTGACCTGCAAATGATGCTGCAAGCTCCTCTACGTCTGCAATAAAGAATATTGTATCTCCTGCTGAAAGCTTAGCTGTCTCAGCGATCTCTGACTTCATGTCATCAGGAATGAACTTATCGATAGGTCCCTTGTAGCTTCCGTCTTCGAGAACCTCAAGGTATCCGAGTCCACCCATGCCTATGCTCTGAGCATACTTAAGAAGCTTCTCATGCTGTCCCTTTGAAAGCTTTGCATGAACATTTATAGCTCTTACCGTCTTGCCGTGGAATGGCTTAAAGGTACATCTCTGGAAGAAATCTGTAAGGTCGATTATCCTAAGTGGGTTTCTGAGGTCAGGCTTATCTGTACCGAACTCAAGCATAGCCTGCTTGTAGCTGATGATAGGGTATGGAGCCTGTGTTACAACTGCACCCTCAGGTGCAAATTTCTCAAATGTTGCTGAGAGAACTTCTTCTCCTACCTTAAATACATCCTCCTGGGTAGCAAAGCTCATCTCAAAGTCAAGCTGATAGAACTCTCCAGGTGAACGGTCTGCTCTTGCATCCTCGTCTCTGAAACAAGGAGCGATCTGGAAATATTTGTCAAAGCCGGCTACCATAAGTAACTGCTTATACTGCTGTGGTGCCTGTGGAAGTGCATAGAACTTGCCCTTAAACTTTCTTGATGGAACGATGTAATCTCTTGCACCCTCAGGTGATGATGCACAAAGGATAGGTGTCTGGATCTCCATGAAGCCCATCTCTGTCATCTTTGAACGAAGGTAGCTTATAACCTGGCTTCTGAATATCATGTTATCCTTTACTTTTTTATTTCTCAGGTCAAGGTATCTGTACTTTAATCTTACATCCTCTCTTGTCTCCTTGGATGTCATGATCTCAAATGGGATCTGCTTATATACCTTTCCAAGGATATCAACCTTATGAGCCTCAAGCTCTATTGTTCCTGTAGGGATCTTAGGGTTGTATGTCTCCTCGTCTCTGTGCTCTATAACACCTTCTATTGATATACAGTCTTCCTTTGTGATACCGTCAAGAAGTGATGTATCACGCATAACTACCTGAAGCACACCATACATGTCACGGAGATCGATAAACGAAACTCCACCGTGGTCACGGATATTCTCTACCCATCCGGCAACTCTGACTGTTGATGTTACATCTGCTTCTGTGATCTCGTTTAATACTCTGTCACGATAAATGTTTTTGATTGTCATTGCTTTCCTCCTGATTATTTTTCTGTCATTAAAAAATTAAAGAGCTTATGTTTATCCTGAATACTCATATTGCGAATATTCAGGACGAACATAAGCTCTCTACTGTCCGCGGTGCCACCTGCATTACCGGATATTCAAATGCATACTTAAACGCCACCGATCACTATACACTCTCGGTCTGATCTTTCTCCGGTCCCTTAATATGCTGCTTAACGCACAGCAACGGTTCCCCTACTCTCTGATCACAGATTTCAGTTCACGGCTGTTAGAGTGTTATTCATACCAATTCACTCTGCCGGACTTGCACCATCTCCGGCTCGCTGTAAGCGATAATTGATATTACTTGTCTCCGTCATTGCCTTATATATTCTGCCAAAATCACCCATAAATTATAGTCTAGGTGCCTGATATTGTCAAGGGGCTGTTTACCGCAGCCTCCCGACAAATCAGTTGTAACACATGTATGACAATTTTACAGTATGCCATCTATACAGCATATGTCTATTACGCACTCAGCTTACATTTACTGTGCATTTATATTTTCTCTCAGTTCCTTGAGCTTCTCGTAAACCTCCGGGTGGTGCTTCTTTAGCTGTTCATCGAAGTTTTTATGGCGGTGCTCCATGCGTTCAAGGAGTTCCGGGTGGTCTGCTTTAAGCTTGTCGTGGATCTTCTTACGGCGGGCTTCAATCCTTCTGGCGATGTTTTCTTCGTCTTCTCCTGATATCCTTCCGATCTCTGCAATATGGGCTTCCAGATGTTCCAGCCATTCTTCTTCATCAATGGTAGCAAGCTCGTTCCAGTTACCGCTTATGAGGCTGTCAAAATCTTTCGTAAGCTTGAGCTTCTCGATTTCTTTTTCTATCTGGCTCTCTATGGCACTAAATGCTTCGTCACCATATGCCCACACATACTCCTCTACGCTATTCTCCACTCTTCTTCGAACCAGCGAGTGATTGGTTCCGTGATTTCCCTCCACAGGATATGGCGGTTCTATTCCAAGATCCTTTAAAGCTATCACCAGCGTCTTTCTTACGGCACCGTCCTCAAACATATCCGTAAGCCCGTATTTTCTGAGCTGCCTGTTCACATCCGTAATATGCTCAGTCATATAGAACTTTATTCCTCTGCTTTTAAGATTTCTGTAAATGGACTCAAGGCGTTCTGCCGCAGTCACATCAATACTGCCAATTCCCGACGCGTCAAGTATCACAGCCCTTGTGTCATCCTTTATGCCATCCTCTATGTCCTTCTGGAATATGGCAACATTTGCAAAGAACAGATTACTGCTGAACCTGTACACCACTACATTTCTGATAGGGTATATATGCTTAAACCTGGATATATCCACAAATGTCTCATTTCCCGGCAGCACACCCAGGAAACATCTTGGAGGATCTGCCGCCAGCTTAATAACATTTACAAATGACAGGATTATGCCGATCACAACTCCATAAATAGTCCCCAGCAGCAATACCCCTGCAAATGCTCCCACAAATATATAAAATTCTGCCTTGTTCACCTTAAAGAGTTTCACTGCAAGATGAAACTCCACTGCACTCATGAGTGCCGATATAACTATTGCGGTTAATACAGGTACAGGAAGATAGCCTATAAAGCCTGTGCCGAACAGCAGCAACATCAGCATGGCAAATCCTGCTATTATGCTTGTAAGCTGCGTCTTTCCTCCATACTGCTCGCTCATAGTGGTTCTTGACACCGAGCCGTTTATAGGACAGCAGCCTGTAAAAGCTCCCGCCAGATTTCCAAGGGCAAATGCCAGTATCTCCTGATTATCGTTAAGTCTGTATCCGTTCTTCTGGGCAAATGAATTTTCTGCCAGCAAGGTTTCAGCCATGATGACTACGGCAACTGTAAGGCTCACGCCGATAATATTTGTCACGTTATAGGAATATATCTGTGGTATAACCAGGTGTGGTGCCCCCGGCTCCACGGCAGACAACATTGTAACGCCATACTCATCTAAGGGAAGCAGCTTTGACATTACCGCTCCTGCAATCATTATGACTATAGCCATAGGAAATTTCGGCATAAGCTTCTTGGAAACTATAAGTATCACAAGAGCCGCACAGCCGAGAATAAGGGAAACTACGTTTATATTTCTTAATGACTTAACTATATGTATCACCAGCTCTACACCCTCACCTGTTCCCGCCGTGCCGCCAAACAGCTTCGGCACCTGCATAAGAATTATGGTGCAGCATATTCCTGATATGAAACCGCCCATAACCGGTGTGGATATGTAATTCACCAGTTTACCTGCTTTGAATACAAAGAACAGAATAAGCCACAATGCTGTAAAGAAAGTGATTATTGGCACTATCTCCATAGCCTGTTCGCTTCCCGCCTCAACACCCATGGTAAGAAGTGCCGCTCCTACCAAAGCTGCCGGTGCCGCATCCACGCCGAATATGAATTGTGGTGATGTTGAAAACAGTGCAAATATCAATATTGGGAACACAGAACCATACAATCCATACACTGCCGGCAGACCCGCTATCTGGGCATATCCCATGGATATAGGTATGGAAACTGCCGCAATTATTATTCCGGCAATTATGTCCGGAAGGAGATTTTTCTTATTATAATTTCTGATGGTATGTGCTATTGAAAGCTTCATAATTTTAAGTCCTTCCTTTGAACATCAGCCCATTTAAAAATACTTATATCAAATAAAGTGTTCACTGCCGCTCTGTACTCATTTTCATTCCTGGCTTTCATTATCTTCTTTAATGCTTTCCGGCTGTCATCATTTTCATCAAAAAGCATTCCCATATATGCCCAAAGTTCCTTCATCTTAAATGAAGTATTTCCCGAACCAAGCTCCGAACAATATCTGTCATAAAGTTCATCATGGAAAGATTTTAGCACCTCTTCCGAGTCAAGTCCATTTTCTTCCTTTACCTCTTCTGCCTTTTTCAACCTTTGTGGAAGATACGGATCCGCGATCAAGCCCCGTCCCAGCATGATTATCGTTTGAGTTCCCAGCGTATCAGCCAGACGTTGATAGTCTTCTACAGAATTTATATCTCCATTATAGCACAGCCTCCCCGGATAATTTGTCTGTGCATACAGGTAATCCTCCACTGCCGCCTTTCCTTTGTAATATTCCTTCTGTATCCTTGGATGGACTATCAGCTCTGTAATGGGATACTTGTTATATATATCAAGTATATCCTGCCATTCACTGTGACTGTCCCTGCCAACTCTTGTCTTTATGGAGATCTTTATTATATCTGCCGCAAATATCTCATAGAGAAAGCTATCCAGCTTATCTGTCTCATAAAGCTGTCCTGAGCCCCGGTTCTTGCTCACCACTGTACCGGAAGGACATCCAAGATTGAGATTCACCTCATCATATCCATAGTCCTTAAGAAATCTCGCCGTCTTGAGAAATGCCTCGCTGTCATTTGTCAGCAGCTGTGGGATCACATTCATGCCATTGTTGTTCTCCGGAAGGATGTCCTTAAGCTCCCTGCCACGCAAGGGCCTGCCTATAGCCGGAACTATAAAAGGTGTGAAATATTTGTCCACTCCGGAAAAATATTTGTCGTATGTAGTTCTGTATATATAACCTGTTATGCCCTCCATAGGTGCCATGTATATACGCATTTTATTTCTCCTTATATATCCATAAACCGAGTAAAAGGCTTATTACGCAAAATCGAGCAGGCTCATCCTACTCGATTTACGGAATATATGTGATTTTACTAATATCTGTTAAATATCCTCAACCTTTGCCGCACTCTTAGCTGACAGTCTCTTGATGATATAGAATACCACGCACATCATAGCGAGACCCGCTACAAATGGCACAAATGGATTCTTCGCAAGACCTGCCACAATATATGTCAGACAGGATATAACTGCCACTGTAAGAGCATATGGAAGCTGTGTGGACACATGGTTCAAATGGTTACACTGGGCTCCCGCCGAAGCCATGATGGTTGTATCCGAAATAGGTGAGCAATGATCTCCGCATACTGCACCTGCCATACATGCTGAGATAGCAATTACCATCATTGTGTGGTCTGTGCCCTGGAATACATTTACAACGATAGGGATAAGGATACCGAAGGTTCCCCATGATGTTCCTGTGGCAAATGCAAGGAAGCATGCAATAAGGAATATTATTGCCGGTATAAATGTTGCAAATGAATCCGGCATACCGCTTACCACAGCCTTAACATATTCCTTTGCACCAAGGCTGTCCGTCATAGCCTTAAGGGTCCATGCCATAGTAAGTATCAGGATGGCAGGAACCATTGCCTTGAAGCCCTCAGGAAGACATCCCATCGCCTCAGAAAACTTCATTGAACGTCTGATCATATAGAATATAACAGTGATGGCAAACGCAAAGAAGCTTCCGTACATAAGTCCCACTGAAGCAACACTGTCTGAAAATGCCTCTATGAAGCTTGCCCCACTGAAGAAGCCTCCTGTATATATCATTCCGATTATACATGCGATTATAAGAACAACTATAGGGAACACCAGATCAATAACCTTACCGTCACTCTTTCCCTTACCACTTTCAGCATTCTCATATGGTCTGTCAGGTGTTGTGAAGAGATCTCCCTTCATGGCATTTGCCTCATGTATCTTCATAGGACCGAAGTCGATCTTGAATACAATAATGATTATCATAGCTATTATTGTAAAGAGTGCGTAGTAGTTATACGGAATGGCCTTAAGGAACAGTCCAAAGCCATCCTCATCCTTTACAAATCCTGTAACTGCCGCTGCCCAGGATGATACCGGTGCAATGATACATACAGGTGCCGCAGTGGCATCAATAAGGTATGCCAGCTTGGCTCTCGAAACCTGATGTTTGTCAGTTACCGGTCTCATAACACTACCTACTGTAAGACAGTTGAAATAGTCATCAATGAAAATAAGAACACCAAGTACCAGTGTTGCAAGCTGTGCACCTATCCTGGTCTTGATGTGGACTGATGCCCACCGTCCGAATGCGGCGGAACCACCTGCCCTGTTCATCATTGCAACCATAGTTCCAAGGATAACAAGGAAAATGATTATTCCCACATTTCCGCCATCTGTAAGTACTCCTACAAATCCATCCTGGAATACATGATTTACTGTTTCCTCAAACTGGAAGTTTGAATAGAAGACTCCTCCTATCACAATACCAATAAATAATGAGCTGTACACCTCCTTAGTGATAAGTGCCAGCACAATGGCAACCACCGGCGGTATCAATGCCCAGAACGTGGCATACATGTCCGGTGTGTAAGCTGCTGCGTTGATCATACTTTTATCCTCCTCCTTTGAACATCAGCCCATTTAAAATAAAGGACTGACATACCCTATAAATAAAGGACGGCAAGACATTACATTAAATGTCCTGCCGTCCCGATCTCATTTTTATATTCTGATATACCGGCAAATCCTTCCGGACTGCCATACCATCAATTACTCTACACTATAGTTTGGAGCTTCCTTAGTGATGTGGATGTCATGTGGATGACTTTCCTTAAGGGAAGCTGCTGAAATCTTAACGAACTCTGCCTTCTCATGAAGATCCTCAATGTTCTTGGCTCCACAGTAACCCATACCTGAACGGAGACCGCCGATAAGCTGGAATACTGTATCCTCAAGTGAACCCTTGTATGCAACTCTTCCTTCAACGCCTTCTGGAACAAGCTTCTTGGCATTCTCCTGGAAGTATCTGTCCTTGCTGCCATTCTCCATGGCTGCAAGACTTCCCATACCTCTGTATACCTTGTACTTACGTCCCTGATATAACTCGAAGTCACCAGGTGCCTCATCTGTACCTGCAAATAAGCTACCCATCATACAGACATTTGCACCGGCTGCAAGAGCCTTTGTGATATCTCCTGAATACTTGATACCGCCATCAGCAATAACAGGGATACCTGCGTTCTTAGCTGCATCATAAGCCTGCATAATAGCTGTGATCTGTGGAACACCGATACCTGCAACAACTCTTGTTGTACAGATCGAACCAGGTCCGATACCGATCTTAACTGCATCTACGCCCATGTCTATCATTGCCTGTGCACCTGACTTGGTTGCAACATTTCCTGCGATAACCTGAAGATCAGGATACTTCTCCTTAACCATCTTGAAGGTACGGAGTACATTTGCCGAATGACCGTGTGCTGTATCTATAACGATAGCATCAACCTTGCTTGAAACAAGCTCTGCTACTCTGTCAAGAATATTAGCTGTACATCCTACAGCTGCCGCACAGAGAAGTCTTCCCTGTGAATCCTTTGCTGAATGTGGATACTTGATCTGCTTCTCAATATCCTTGATGGTGATAAGTCCCTTTAATCTGAACTCGTCATCAACGATAGGAAGCTTCTCCTTACGAGCCTTGCCGAGGATCTTTCTTGCCTCATCAAGAGTGATACCCTCTCTGGCTGTTACAAGACCTTCTGCTGTCATTGACTCCTTGATCTTCTTTGAATAATCCTCTTCGAACTTAAGATCTCTGTTTGTGATAATGCCCACAAGCTTGCCGTTCTCAGTGATAGGTACACCTGAGATCCTGAACTTGGCCATAAGGGCATTAGCATCTGCTAATGTATGTTCCGGAGAAAGGTAAAATGGATCTGAAATTACACCGTTCTCTGAACGCTTAACCTTGTCTACCTCTTCAGCCTGCTGCTCTATTGACATGTTCTTATGAATTACTCCTATTCCACCCTGACGAGCCATGGCAATAGCCATTCTGTGTTCAGTAACAGTGTCCATACCGGCACTCATAAGCGGAATCTGTAATTTAATCTTCTGTGTCAAGTTTGTTGTCAAGTCAACGTCATTTGGGAGCACCTCTGAATATGCAGGCACTAAGAGGACGTCATCAAATGTAATTCCTTCGCCTATAATCTTACCCATTTCTTTTCTCTCTTTCCTTATAATTTTATAAGCCGCCTGAATGACTTCAGGCGACTATATTCGTAAAAAATACTTGAAACTAGACTAGCAAATATGAATTTCATTGTCAAGGTAATTATTATACAAATTTGCCTGTCTTTTTTCGTTTATTCTACATTCTCCGTAGTTTCTTCTGTAGCATCTGTGGTATCTTCACCATCACCCTCATACAGATATCCGTCGGTCCTTCCGATATCCACACTGTCCGAGCCGACCTGTGCCACATACACCTTCATACCCGGATTGATATCATCCCCCGGATAGAACAGCCTATTCCTGTCAATATAAATGGTATTGCTCTTATATCCGTTATTTATCCATACATAACTGAACTCGTTAAAGTTCCTGCCATAGATATAAAAACCTGTCAACGTCTCCGAATCCGCCCCATCGGCTTCCGTGCCATCACTGCCGTCGCTTCCCGGAACATAGGTGTAGGTTCCCGGTTCGATCCCGGTTATCTCTATCTTCTGTATTCCGTAGGTCATTACATTTGTTCCGTAAGGCCATCCGTCAGGGAAGAGATATCTGTCTCCGTAGAGCATGTCATACTCAATATTCTTAAGTGTGTCGTCGTAGCCCTCGTCCCCTATCTTGTACAGACTGTGGAACTTCTGGAGAGTTGCCTTAGGGAAACCGATCATATCAAAGAGCTTTGTGCTGAGCTGATATGCCTGAAGGTCTTCATCCTCCACAGGGAAGTTGTCCATGTTGCTCCAGATGAAGTACTCTGTCTGGTAAAGGTCTCCGTTGTCAACAGAGTCATTTGTAAATTCAAATCCCGGAAGATGATCACCGTACATAACCACAACCACCGGTTCATCGAACTCCTTAAGCCTGTCTATAAGTCTTCCGATCTGCTCGTCCATTTCATGGAGCATATTACAGTAATATGTCCACTGGGTATCAAGGACCTCATCACCGGTTCCGGTCTTAACCTCTATAGGGTAGTCGTAATTCTCTCTGTCAATGGTTGTAGGATATTTTCCATGTCCCTGTACACTGACAGTGAACACGAAATCTCTCTCCTCAGTGCTGTTCATTGCCTTGAATATCTCTCCCGGAAGCACATCATCCTTCTCCCAGTATTTCGGTGTGTGGGTGATGCCATATATATATTCCTTCGGGGTAAATGTATCAAATCCCAGATATGAATACACGTTATATCTGTCGTAGAATGTACCGTCATGATTGTGGATGGCATGGGTGCTGTAACCCATGTTCTTAAACTCCGTGGCAAGGCTCTCGCAGCTTGTGTATCCGAGAACAGTCTTGTAAGGATATTCTCCTGCGCCGAAATAATCTACGTTAAAGCCTGTAAGAAGCTCAAACTCGGAATTTGCAGTTCCCGCTCCAATAGCAGGCATTGAAAGAAATCCCGAAGTACATTCCGCCTTAAGCTTAGTGAAGTTAGGCACAGGATCCTGGTTCATCTCCAGTCCCACCACATGAGACGGATCCATGAAGGACTCAAGCTGGATTATTATCACATTTGGAGACTGACTGGCAAATGGTGCATTTGAAGTCTCCGCTGTGCCAAGGATCTCACCTATCTCAGCCATCTTCTCTTCGCTGTAATCATCCGGCTTCTTTATACCTACATCCACCACGCTGTTGGAGAAGCAATATGCAAATCCATACTGGTCATAGGCAGTTGCCAGATTGGCAAAGTTATCTGAGATAGCCTTGGTATTTATGGCAAGTCTTGTAAACAGCATTACGCATATAAAGGTTGCCACGATAAATATTGTAGTCCTTATCCTGTATATATTTCCTGTTACGGTAGGCGATTTAATGAACAGCAGTATCATAACCGCCAACGCGGCAAATAATCCCACGCCTAAAACAGCGATCTGCCCCACCGTCAGGTATTTGTCTATGATAGTCAGGGTGCTTCTGGTCATAAGTATATCTATGGCAGAAAATGGTGTGATCCTGAAACCAAGCACCACGCTGTTCGTTATTCCAAAGGCAAGCCATATTATTATTATGAAGCAATAGCCAAATAAACGTTTGCGGATAAGCAAAGCCAGGGTAAGAGTGAAAAATATAATCGAGCAGTTGTACAGATATATGAACGGATGTGCTCCTATATACCTGAAGGTCTCCAACACCGAATGTCTGCCCAGAATCTCAAGTATCACGTCAAGTACCAACGCAATGATAACACACTGAAAGCCTGCCGTTTTAGGCAGCTTCTTTAACTTTTCTTTCATCTCAGTCATCCTTTTCTCTATTTCTCTTTTTTCTTTATCTTTACTCTGTTTTTACATGAGAATGTAAAAAAAAAGCAGCACACCTCTGTGCTACTTCATACTTTTTTCAAGAGCGCGAGACGGGGATCGAACCCGCGACCCCCTCCTTGGCAAGGAGGTGCTCCACCGCTGAGCCACTCGCGCATGTCAGTGTTGTTTGCTCTGTGTCACTCACAACAATATGGATAATACCATACTCATCTATAGGTGTCAACAACTTTTTTGATTTTTTTATTTATTTTTTTAATAGAGCAGCAACCATCACGGAAAAAGCAACGTGCCCACAAAGTGGGCACGCTACATTTTATGACTAATAAATACTTTAACTGTTTTAACATGCCTTATGACATGTGCATGGCTGGACAACCACACTTGTAATGTTCTGTCCGCCGATATAATCCAGGGACTTAAGTCCTGCCTTAAGTACTCTGCTCCATTCACTGGCTGAAAGCTCTATAAATGACTGATCATCAAATGATATGACACAGGCATTCTCAACCTCACACTCAGCACCACAGGCAACCTTGTACATGTTCTTCCTGTTGATGGCACCTATGTCCTCCAGAGTATTGACCATTCTGTAGACTGTTGCGGAACCTATCTTCTTATCTATTCTGGAAGCCTTATAATATATCTCCTTGCAAGATGAGCACTCCTCCCCAAGAATAATATCAAGAAGCAGTAATCTCTGCTTGGTTATACGACATCCCATCTTCCTCAACTTATCTATTACTATCTCTCTCTGAACTTTATTGTCCGTGTGAAAGAACTCACCGGAAGCTTCTCCGTTATATGCTTTGTTCACATCGGCAATCTGCATTGTTGTTTCCAAAACATCATCTCCTTAGTTATAAGAAAAAATTTTTTAAACGCAAAAGTTAGGCTACACTAACTCCTGCATTTGTTAGTATAGCCTAACTTAAATAAGTTGTCAATAATAAATTGGACTATATTGATACTTTTTTCAACTTATACCAGTCATTATTGAAATTAATGATATTCCTTATACATCTACTGGAGCATATCTTCTTCATCAGCCTCTTCCATTCGGAAGATAACGCTGGCCTTATACAGATCTCCGTCTATATCAACCTTAAATCTTCCGTCCATGATCTCGCACAGACTCTTGGCTATTGACAGACCGAGACCACTGCCCTCTGTATTTCTGGACTGATCTCCTCTGACAAATCTCTCCATAAGCTCATCAGCACTTATATTAAGCTTATCTCTTGAGATATTCTTGAAGGTTATCTTCACGTTTTTCTCTGTCTTTATCACATCCACGTAGACTCTGGTATGCGGCATGGCGTATTTGCAGATATTTCCAAGCATATTGTCAAATACTCTCCACAGGTGTCTTCCGTCGGCAACAATATATGCCGGTGTCTCGGAATTGGTCACCACCAGCTCAAGCTCCGACTTCGCAAGTCTGTCGTCATACTCAGCCACTGCCTGGTTCAGCAGGAGATTTGCATCCATAAGCTCCTTATTTACCTCCAGATTACCTGTAGACGCCTTAGACGCTTCCACCAGATCCTCGATCAGCTTCTTAAGTCTTAAGGACTGTCTCTTAAGGACATCTATATATCCCATGACAGTCTCATCCTGTATGTTCTGCTTATCCAGCAGATCTGTGTAGTTTATTATAGAAGTAAGAGGAGTTTTGATATCATGGGATACATTGGTTATAAGCTCCGTCTTCATCCTCTCGCTCTTCATCTTATCTTCAACAGCAGTCTCAATACCATCCTGGATCTTGTTGAGATTTTCACCATGCTTCTTAAACAGCCAGAACATGTATTTAGTATTTATCCTGTGATCGGTCTCGCCCTCTGCCAGAAGTATTCCACCTCTGTAGAGCTCATACAGCTCCACAGCTGAAGCCACAAATATAACTATCCCCGCAAGCTTTATTATTATATACAGGATTATGATCACCTGGGCATCGTAAACTACGTTGCATATTATAGCCAGAATGATTATCTCTACTATGGTGAGGACTGCGTAAAACAGGATTGCCTTTGTTATAAAGGTTATACGTTCTCCTATATATCTAAGGAACTGTCCTATGAAGCCAATGCACTTCTTTATCCATCTGAACAGACGGACTATTATAGAGTGATCAGCCACCACACCGTTGCAGTAATTCTTCACCAGAAGCTGCAGGGACATCATGGATATAAATGCTATGAACGCCACCGCAATTCCAAATGCCGCAATAAGGGTAACGATGTATCTCGCCGGCCAGGTTGCCAGTATGTGGAACCATCCATAATTACATCCGATAAAATTATAAGCCGCTGCGATTATAAATACACCGCATGCCATCTCAGCATAGTATATCTCTGCCGGTATCTTCTCACCGGTCCTGCTGTATCTGCTGTACCTTACAGTCCTTAACACTATCACCACCGCAGATATCAGCATACATATTATACTAAGAAGAGTTGTCACAAGACTCAGCTTGTTGATCTTGTTAAACCTTCTTGTGTTTGATATATAATAAGGATATGAACTGCTTATCATAGTTTCTGAAGATACATTAAGTCCTGTTTCTGTCTGGATCCTTATAGGAACAAAATAATATACCTCAAGCTCATACTGGTTAAGCACATTGTAATTCTCAGTGCTGTCTATGGAATTTGATATATTATTCTCCTCTTCCACAACAACCTCGGTATTGACATCCTCCGCGAAGTTCTCATCCTCTGTAGTCAACGGTTCACTTGCGCTTTCCTCTGTAGCCGCTTCAGTGTCACTGTTACCATATACAGTCACACTAAAACTCTCTCCGTCATAATCAGAGTCGCCGTACATCTCCTCGTCCATATCTACCGGATAGATATTGTACCCGTAAGCCTCATCGTTATAATATTCAGACTGGGTATACGCTGTTTCGGCTGCTTCAAAGCTTTCATATCTTCCCTTGTATGCCAGACGCCTAACAGTGATCTCTCCTGTATTGTCATAGGTATAGTCGTACTCATTATGATCATCCATAGTGTTATAGAGCACAGTCTTGTCAAGTCCCATGTTCTGATCCGCCAGCATACCTGTCTCATCCTCTGTCCAGGCAGTCACACGGCAGTCAAGCATACCCGCCTCAAGGGTGTCCTTGAAATCACTATCACTGCTAAGGGTGTTACCAAGCTCCATGGTATAGTATTTGTTGCCCAATTCCTGATATTTAAAATCATAGAAATCATACACTATCTGCTGTGCCTGATCCTCAGCACTGGTAGACCAGTCCCGCACCTCCGACCTTATATCGAAGTTGTTACTGTTATAGGATGACATATACACAAATAGCACGGACATCACCGCACATGCCGCGGCCAGTACAAAAACAAAATATGCCAATATATTCTTTTTATCGTTCAAATGCTTCCTTGTTTCTGATACCTCTTTCTCCTCAACTCTGGTACTACTTTCATCCATATCGGTCTGCTCCTCTTTTTGTTACATTACATATTGCCCATAAAGAGCCACAAGCCTACTGCTTCTCCAGCTTGTAGCCCTGTCCCCAGATAACCTTTATATATCTTGGATTACCCGGATCTATCTCTATCTTTTCACGTAAATGTCTTATATGTACCGCCACCGCACTCTTTGAGCCATAAGGTGTTTCATGCCATACAGCCTCATATATATCCCGCGGAGAATAAACATTTCCCACATGCTCCATAAGGAACTTGAGGATATCAAATTCTGTCGGTGTAAGATTAACCTTCTCTCCGTCAAGCCTTACTTCCTTTGTTGCGTTTGTCAGTTCTATGCCACCATTCTTGAGACAATCCTTCTCTTTATTGCCTCCACCAAGTGTCATGTATCTTCTGATCTGAGACTTGACTCTTGCTATAAGCTCCACAGGATTAAACGGCTTTGTAACATAATCATCAGCTCCGACAGTAAGTCCCAGGATCTTGTCTGTATCCTCGCCCTTTGCTGTCAGCATGATAACAGGAATATTCTTTTCCTCTCTGATCTTAGTCATGGCTGTCATACCGTCCATAACCGGCATCATTATATCCATTATCACAAGCTGGATATCTTCCTTAAGAGCCACATCAACTGCTTCCTGTCCGTTAAACGCTGTATATACCTTATAGCCCTCTGTAGTGAGGTAGATCTTTAACGCGTCCGTTATATCTTTTTCATCATCACATACTAATATGTTGTACATATAAAACCCCTTTCGTGCTGCACTGTCTTACCATGGTAGCTTTATTATAGGCTACTCCTGCTTTAAGAAACAATCCACCAAATTATTAAATAATCTTTAATGCTCTGTTTATTATACATATTTTTCCTTGAAATTTAAACAAAAAGCAGAAGTTAATATATGGATAATTTTCCCACAGCTTCGGTCCTCCACCCTTTTGTATATAACGCAGTACACGCTTCATTTTCTATTCGGTTCGCACGCTTATAAGCCTGCAGTCGCTCAAACTCGCCCTACGGGCTCAAACATGAGCTTGGTGCAGGCAGCTAGTGCAAACCTCATTACGAAAGCCTCGCTATTGTACTGCTTTTATATACAAAGGGTTGGAGGCTGTGCTATGAAACAAACCTAATTTAGATGAATTGTGATAATGAAATACGTGGCAGAATCAACCTGAGGAGAGCTTGTGAATACAGTTCTGATGTGACATTGCGAGGCTTTCGTCAGGACGAACACACTGGCAGTGACGGCGGTCGCATGTCTGAGCCCGAAGGGCGAGTTTGCGAAGAGCCGGAGCGGATAGCCGTGTGTGAGGAGTAGAAAACGCAGCACGTCACGAAAACTGTATTCCACAAGCTCTCCGTGTCATATCCAAAATTCATTTAAAATTTTCTTCCCCCCTCGCCTTGAAAGTTGCCCCGGATTCGTTTACTATTAAATTCACCATGCAGTTCCTTGAGGATGCAAGGACACTAAAAAGAATAGAGGTATATCAGATGACAAAAAAAGACGTACTGGAAATAAGACACCGTTTCTCCCCTGCCACCTGCTCCATAGGTAAGATCTGTGGCTGCTATGTGGACGGAGACCGGAAGAAGGTAGCCTACATAGACTCAGCCTTCCTTTCTCTCCCTGAGGAGGAAAGCTTCAAATATTTCGACATTTTCAAGAAAAATCTGTCCGGCTCCATAGGTAAGAACCTGGTTACAATGCCATTTCCAACTGAAAGCGAGTTTGATGACGGAACCCAGAGCTTTCTTATGAAGCTCAGGAAATCCGAGTTAAGAGATCCTGCCCTTGTGGAGGAATTTTATGACAAGGTTATCGAAAGCTACGACTATACCGGCAACTATCTGATTCTGCTCATACATGACAGATACGATATTCCGGGCAAGACCAGCGACGGCATAACCATGGACGACGCTTCTGATGAGGTATATGAATATATCATGTGCTCCATCTGCCATGTAAACTTAAGCAAGGCGGGCTTAAGCTACTTCGACAACGACAACACCTTCCACAACAGAGTAAGGGACTGGATCGTTGACATGCCGGACATAGGTTTCCTGTTCCCTGCATTTATCGACAGGAGCACAGACATCCACAACGTCCTTTACTACACCAAGAACGCAGAGGATCTCCACTTCAGCTTCATTGACGGAATACTTGGCACCGGTGCTCCGGTATCCGCAGAGAACCAGAAGGAGACCTTCCAGACCATCATCACAGAAACTCTGGGAAATGACTGCGACTATGAGGTTGTAAAGTCAATCCATGAAAATCTTAATGAAATGATAACTGAGCAGAAGGATAATCCTGAACCTCTCACCCTTTCAAAGACCTCCATCAAGAGGCTGCTGTCTGAAAGCGGCGTACCTGAGGAGAAGCTTGAGGACTTTGACACGAAGTTCGAAGACGCAGCCAAGACCGTGATCCCGGTGAAGCCTGTGTCAAATGACGCTTCCGTCCCTGAGCCACCGGCACCTAAGGTTACTTTATATGCAAATAACCTTGCAAATACCCGTGCCTTTGAGGTCAAGACTCCTGATGTTGTAATAAAGGTAAATCCAGAAAGAACTGATCTTATTGAAACAAGAGAGATTGACGGAAGAAAATGTATTGTCATTGAGATAAATGACGAAGTAACTGTAAATGGTATTGTGGTGAAGTAAAAAAATAATAGATGTCATGGACATCATTACAATAATAATAAAAACACTTCCGGAAATCAGTTTTTCTCTGATATCCGGAAGTGTTTTTTCATCATGATCATTCTTACTTTTATCTGCCGAGGATCTCATATACAAATGCCACCATATCCATGGTTGAGTATTTCTTCATAAGCTCTTCTATCAGTTCAAGATTTTCATCTGAGTGTTCTATCTCTCTTGAATATTTGTAAGCATATTCCACGCAATGACTGAGCACCAGTCTTCTGCTCTCAAACCACTTTGTCTTTATGAATATGGCAATGATAAGAGTAGAATATATGGCTGCCTTAAGCTTGTTTAAAGTCTTGCCGTCATAGACTCCACCTGCATAATATATGTATATAAAATATACGGCGATCTGCTCCATCATTATATCAAAGCGTTTATTTTCCCTTTCGCTCCGGATACTCTCCACGGTATTTCTGTCGGTCTTTGCCGAAGCTCCGTTGTCCTCCAGTTCTTCTATACAGTCCTCTATCATATCCGGCCAGTAATCATTTAACACTTCGAAGTAATCAAGGCTCTCCAGAAGTTTTATGGCTGTCTCGGTATTCATGCCATTGTAATATTTTTCCCTCTGTCTGCGGCTTCTGCTGCCGCCACCCATGTACGGCGGTTTCCTGTTGCAGACACGCCTTTTCATCTCCGCTTCAAATTTTCCGGTGGAAATATTTCTGTACTTCTCAGCAACATTTTCAATATCAAATAGATTGTTGTCCACAAGTCTTCTTGACACGTCATGAGCCAGGGACAGCACCATTGCAAATCTCGTACTGATATCCAGCTCTCTCTTCTGGATGATATCCACCATAAGTGCTCTTATATCGCACAAAATACCGTACAGAAGATTGTCAAATTCTTCATAGGTCTCTGATTTATCATTTTCTTTATGGAGATAGGTAACTTTCCCGGTATGGGACAGAAGCATCCTTGCCACCTCAGGGCAGGACAGGGCAAGGGATTTCTCACGGACATTTTCAAATTCCTCAATATGCCTTGGGTACACCCTGCAGGTTCTGCACAGGTACTCAGGACCTATATCCCCATGGATGTCGCACAATCCCTCTTCATTTAAGAAGGCGCACCTGTCATTTATCTGATGGTACACCTTTTCTTTGTGATCTATTGAATTTTTAAGTCTCGTCCTGAAAGGCTCCTCCACCTTGTCATATCTGGAAAGAGTCCTGTCATCTATGACTATCTGCCACTTTGCACAGCAGGTGTCGGGACAGCTCCCGGCAAGACATCTGAATTTATTATAATAATCAGGAAAATATATATCCATACCACTCACATCTTAAGCATCTTTTTCTTCTTTAATATCAACGCAATGAGTATGCTCACCAAAAGGATTATACCGCACACGATCTCAAATCCGTAAGGCGTATTTGCCAGTGGCATCCACTTGGCGTTGACGTTCATTCCGTATATACCTGAAATAATAGTCGGTATCGCCATAACGATGGTGATAGCTGCAAGGAACTTCATGACATTGTTAAGCCTGTTATTGATTATGGTGGTCATGAGCTCTCTTGTACCATTTATGATATCTCTGTAAATAGTTGTCATCTCGATAGCCTGCTTGTTCTCCACAACAACGTCATCAAGAAGTTCTCTGTCCTCAGGATACTGCTTTATGCTGCTGTATCTGGTGAGCTTGTCCAATACTACGCCATTTGCCCTAAGGGATGTGGCGAAGTAAACAAGGTTGGATTCCAACTCGTGAAGATCGATGAGATCTGTGTCCTCGGTCTCTTCCTGGATCCTCTGCTCTATGATTATCCTTCGTCTGTCCATTACTCGCAGGTAATACTGGTAGGTCATGCAGTTTCTGTAGAGTATCTGGTACATGAGCCTCATGCGTTTCTTTGTACTGATATCTCTTACCTTCCTCTCCACAAATGCTTCCAGCACGGGAGTTTCTTCTGCACACACGGTAATAATGTGCTGATCTAACAGTATGATACCCAGAGGGATTGTGGTATAGGCCTCTCGGTCATTTCTTATTTCTATGGATGGGATATCCACGAGTATAAGGGTGTAATTCTTCTCTACCTCCACACGGGAACTCTCCTCATCATCGAGGGCGGCTCTTACATCTGCCAGATCAATGTCAAATTTCTCTGCGATGAAGCGGCTCTCTTCCACTGTAGGTTTGGTAAGCTGGATCCATGCGTCCGGTTCATAGCTGTCTATTTCCGATATTATCTTCTGCTCTGTCTTGTAAAGCTTGATCATGAACTCAACCTCCGATCCTGTGGTTTTCTTCTTATATAAAGCCGGTGTCATGTAAGGACACTTACCCACGAGTAATACTAACATAATAATGGGTGGGTTTCAAGAATTTATATTTTTTGCTTACCGGACGTTGCAGGCTAAGGGATATATGGTTCTACTACCAGTAAGAAATAAGGGGCTGATAGTCTGCAGTGACCATAGCGAATGCGTGTCACTAAGACTATATAGCCCCTAAAATTTCTTACGTCCGTCTGCAAAAATTATCGTTCATCGCACTTGATGACTGTCAAGTCCATTATCCTTAATCCAGCACCTTCTTATGAGCAACTGTTACCGACTCATCATAGCATGAGAATGCTTCCTCTACCATTTCCTGATCCGGCTTTGGTGTTATAAGGCTCACGATCGGAACAATGATAAGTCCGCCAACCATTGCAAGTGCACCGCAATTTACAGGTGACTGTATCTGTGCAGGAAATGAGAATACATGCCATGTGTTGCTGATGAAGTTCAGTGTCATTATACCTGCCCCCCATATAAAGCTTGCCCAGCAGGCACCAACTGTGGTCTTCTTCCAGTAGAGACCATATAAAAATGGTGCAAGGAACGCACCGGCAAGTGCTCCCCATGATACGCCCATAAGTTGAGCGATGAAGGTTATCTTGCTTGAGTACTGCACTATGGCGATCACTGCGGATATTGCTATGAATACCACCAGCATGATCCTCATGGTAAGAACCTGCTTCTTCTCTGACATCTTAGGAGATATGGTTCCCTTTATAAAGTCAATGGTAAGTGTTGAGCTTGAGGTAAGTACCAGTGATGAAAGTGTTGACATTGACGCTGAAAGCACCAGTATTACCACAAGTCCTATAAGTATAGGTGGAAGGCACTCAAGAAGATGTGGGATGATGGCGTCAAATCCCTCTGCTGCCACATCTGTGTCTGTAAGTCTTCCGAAGCCGCCTAAGAAATAACATCCTCCGGCTACTATAACTGCAAAGAATGTTGATACGACTGTACCTGTCCTGATGGATTTCTCATCCTTGATGGCGTAGAACTTCTGAACCATCTGTGGGAGTCCCCAGGTTCCCAGAGATGTAAGGATTACTACACACACAAGATTAAAGATATCCGGTCCCAGGAATGAGGCAAATACACCCGGTGTTGATGAAACCGCAGGGTCATTTACATTTGCAAGCTTATCAAGGGCACCTGTAAGTCCGCCGTAATTCTTAAGGACTGCGGCAATAACTACCACAATACCAAACAGCATTATGATACCCTGTATGAAGTCGTTGATGGCTGTAGCCATGTATCCACCGACAATTACATATATACCTGTAAGTGCTGCCATGGCAATAACGCACACCTTGTAGTCAATTTCAAATGCCATTCCGAACAATCTTGACAGACCGTTGTACAGTGAAGCTGTGTATGGAATAAGGAACACAAATATAATAAGAGATGATACAAGCTTAAGTGATTTGCTGTTGTATCTTCTCTCAAAGAACTCAGGCATTGTTCTTGAGTCCAGCTTCTGGGTGATAAGACGGGTTCTTCTTCCGAGAACTGCCCAGGCAATAAGGGAACCGAGAACTGCGTTTCCTATACCTATCCATGTGGACGCGATACCGTACTTCCATCCGAACTGTCCCGCATAACCTACAAATATTACTGCGGAGAAATAAGAAGTTCCATATGCAAATGCAGTAAGCCACGGACCTACAGACCTTCCTCCCAGTACAAATCCATTAACATCTGTTGCCTGTTTTCTTGAGTAAAATCCCACGCCTATCATTATGGCGAAGAACACAACAAGCATAATAACCTTGAGAATCATAATACCCTCCCATTTTTTGAATATTCTGCCACTTAATCATTACAGCCAAACGAAAGTGCTTATCCTCCGTTCGTTTAAAGTTCTATAACTTCAACGCTTTTATGCGTTAAACTGGCAAGTTCTATTATATTTAAGAATCTACCTTCCGTCAACCTTTTTATATAATTTCTTTCTTTTTACTTCTTTTTACTTCATTACCGTCAGGCATCTTTTACGCAGCAAAAAAGCCGTCATACAGAAGCTATGCCTAACACAAGCTTCCATATGACGGCTGCCGTCCGCTTTATTTCATCTGATTCAGTATCTGTGCTGTGCTCATTGTACACACCTCTGATAACTCTGTTGTATCCCCACCAGATGCACCATATATTTCATCTGCCTTCTTCTCATACTCACTGGCTGATACCTCCTCATCATTCCAGGTAATATTCTCTCCATCAGGTAACATCTCATACCTTCCAACAGCTTTCTGCTCTATTCCATCTTCAGTGACTTCATAATAAAAATTATAGAATATTCCCTGTCTGCCTGATTCAATAAGGAACATGCCTTTTCTCTCCTTGTAATTAAAACCATCAAAAGAATATCCTGTATCTGTTATGGTAAGCTGATTTTTCTTATATGCACATATAAAACCTACTACTCCCTGATAAAGGCCTGCAAGCTCCGGTATATCATCATCATCTACATATATAAGACCATAATTTGTATTCTCATAGTCCCTGTCGTTCATCTCGATATACTTGATATATGCTTCATATGCCCGTTTCTTCTCCGTATCATCCTTATACATATCCGGCTGATACGCAAGACCTGTGTCAGTCAGTGCATAATATCCATACTCACCTGTAACAACATCCTGGCAGAATGCGTAATCACCAGTCATGCTGCATACATACAGCTCATTACAGCCATCATCAACTCTCACCGGTGTCCCGGATGACACATCATATATATATGTCTTTGCTTCATTTACATATATATTGTCATAATCCCGCTCCTGTGGAATATATGAATTCTTAGAGCTGACGATCATATAGCTCTTGCCATCAGAGGTTCTGGCATATGTACCTGATATATCATAGGCGCCATCAATTACGGCTCCATCCCAATTCACGAACACACCATAATCTGTACTGAAATCACTGCCGGCTCCCGCTTCCCTTCCAAAGCTCAATGTCTCATCATACCCATCTGAATTAACATCAACAACTATTTTATCATATGAATATGATCCCAGCTCTCCCGAGAAGGTATCATCATCAGGAAGATAGGCTTCATTGAAGCTGCTAAACTCACTATACGGTATGACTATCTCTGCATTTGACTTCACATCATACATCTGATAATTGGTATTCCAATACACCACAACTCCGTCATGATTCAGTGCCCAGCCTATATTGTCATCGAAGCTTACAGGATAATCGTCACGGTAATAGCTACACTCATAGCTTACATAATCTGACGACTGGTTTCCAAGTATTATCTCACAGGCCTTGGAGGCTCTCGCCTCTACGACTGCATTAAACAATGCATCCCTATCGTCTGTCTCCCATGCTGCATCCTTGAGTGTACCTGTTCTGTATACCTCTGTCAGTTTGTTCTTTACCAGTGTCCTGAAGTCATCCTCATTTATCCCAAGCTCCTGTATAGTAAGCTTCTTCCCTGTATCCACATCATAGTTATCAAAAAATTTCTGTGAATATTCATCGCCACTCTCCTCATATGTTATACTTAATATCCTGCTGTCACTTCTTGATATCTCCGAAGCCAAACCTCCTGACCAGTAACCAGCCTCCTGAAAATCATCTCCATGGCTGTCATAATCTGCATTAACATAATCGATCATCTGTGCATTGTCTGCTTCTACACTCTCCTTCAGCTCATCATACCCGTCACCATCTATGTATATATATGTATGATTTCCATTTATTTCTCTAAAGGTCATGCTTCTCACATTATACATATCCTTGTCAGGTTCTGTGATATCAGGCTGGTCAGCCTGAGCTCCATCGTTGCCTGAGCTGTCAGCTTTGTCTGTCTGGTCATCTACGGCAGCTGCTGTAGACGCCTCCACTCTGACGTTGTCCGATTTGTTATTGTCCTTATTCTTATTATGATTATATAAAGCAGCGCCTCCTACGCTTCCTGCCACTGCCAGGGCTGCTATGCCCACAGTCAGTTTTCCTGCCATAGTTGCAAAAAATCCGGTGGCTGCTCCTGCTGCCACTGTGGATGAAGCCGCCGCAGTTCCTGTTACAGCTGCAGCTCCTGCCGCTGCTGCCGAAGCCCCTGTAGTTCCCGCCGCTACTGCACCGGCTGCTGCACCAATACCGGCACCGGCTGCTGCCCTGACTGCCATTCCTGAAGCTTCTGCTGTAAGGTCATCAGTATATACAGCCCTATATATATTCCAGAACAAAGGTGTTTCGGAAAGGCTGGTACAGTTCTCGCTGTTTTCCTCATAGATATCTGCGATCGCTATCTTCAGGAGTTCTCTTAAATCCATTATACAGCCTTTCACCCTGGCCTCATCCACTCCCAGCAGGCCTGTCACTTCATGCACATCAAGTCCATAATTATAAAACAGCTGCATAACTGCCCTGTGGATAACGCTTAAGTTCGCAACGGTTCTCATTACGTTGCCGGCAAGCTTCATATCATCTGCTGCCCCCTGTGGAATGAATTTCTCTATATCATCACATGCATTGTCAAAATCCACACCTCTCGGCTTATTCCCTGCTGCATTAAGCATACCGGGATACTTCCTCTTCATTATGTCAAAGGCAGCATTTATACACTTAATCCCAGCCCATCTGAGGAAATCCTCCTCATCAGAAAGCCCTGCAATATCCTTATAGATATCATTGTAGACTGCTGCAAAGGCTTCATTTGCCGAGTCTTCCTCCTGTGTGATCATATATACAAGATTGTATATATACTTCTTCGTAATTTCATTAAATTCCTCGTACCGGCTGAAATCTCCCTTTTTCATCCGGCTTATGTGTTCATTCAGCTTCATTTTCTCTCTCCTCTTTTATTGTAACATCAGCTATTTCTAATAATATAATATTATCCGTAAAAAAAATAGCGGAAAAATCGAAATTTCTCCACTATCTTTATAAATTATAGAATTTAATATATTTTTCCTTTTTATATTACGTTTTTTATATTTTGTTTTTTATCTTTTATCTCTTTTTACTTTTATCTTTTATACTTTTATCTTTTTATTATCTTGTATTGATCATGCTATACTCAAGCATCTCATAATGGAGCATGCTGCCCTCTCTTATCTCCTCCGGGAGCAGGGCTCTGGCAACGCATTTAAGCTCTGCCTCTTCCTTATCCGTCCGTCTAAGATAAGCATAATCTCCGTCCAGTCTTTCTACAATATAATCTATCGGTTCCATGTCGTATACCTCCTTGCAATTAAACTCCAGTCCATTGTAAATCATGCATCCCTGTTTTGCACTCTGATCTGTTACCACAATGTCCTTATGTCACACAGCATAGCCTGTGTTCACAATCCACGCCTGCTATATGGCATAATTTTTGACCATAATATATCCGAAGTACACAGCATATGCTGCCAGCATGAATATACCTTCTTTTTTGGTAAGCTTCTTATCTCTCACGCAGCATGCAAATAATATAACTGCAGCGAGAACTGCCACCATACTGTCCACAAGGAACTCCTTGTTAAAGGCTACCGGTGAGATAAGCATCGTGGTGCCGGCAACAAATAATATATTCAGGATATTACTTCCTACTATATTTCCTATAGCGATATCTGCCTGACCCTTCTTGGCTGCAACACAAGAGGTAACAAGCTCTGGAAGAGATGTTCCAAATGCAACAATGGTAAGGCTTATAAGTCTGTCTGACATTCCAAACTTACCTGCTATAAAGCTTGCAGACCTTACTGTCAGCTCACTGCCGGCAACAATAAGTGCCGCACCGAGAAATATGAACAATATGAGCTTCCATGTTTTATCCTTTTCTGTGATCACGATGGAATCGTCATCTACTCCGCCCTTCTTGGCAGTCACGATAAGGTACGTTATAAAGCTAATAAGCATTACATACATTATCACTCCGTCAAACCTGCTCAATTTGCCATCAAAATATCCAAGGAAGAACATGGCCAGAGTAACCACCACAACTATAGGTATGTCTATCCTGAGAGTGTTCTTCTTTATAGGAAGTGGCGCAAAAAGCACTGCCATTCCAAGGATAAGAAGGACATTTAAAATATTACTTCCTATTACATTTCCCACAGTCATATCCGCCACTCCCGAAAATGCCGCCTTGATACTTACGGCTGCCTCCGGAGCACTTGTTCCAAGGGCAACTATCGTAAGACCAACCACCATCTGTGGTATATTGCATTTTACAGCAATCTTCGACGCTCCATCAACGAATATATCTGCGCCCTTAACCAGCAGTACAAAACCTGCCACTAATAGTAAAATATAACCTGCAACCTTTAACGCTTCCATATAATCAACTCCCTTAATTGAACTCCATGCCATACCATACTCTGATATTCGTTGAACGTATGACTCTTATATCTTAGTTCCGTATTCATGCAGCTTCGAAGCGATGGTATCCATCAATTCCTCCACGCCCATATTGTCTGAATCAATTATTATATGTGCGTATTTCTCATAAAGCGGAGTGCGCTCATCATACAGATCCTTCAGGGTCTGTCCGTCCTTAAGCACCACGCCTCTCCTTTTGAGATTACCCAGTCTCTTCTCAAGCTCCTTATATTCGAGCCTGATGTAGACAATGATGTCATTTTCCCTGTACTTCTCCATTGCCTCGGTGCAGTACACAGCACTTCCACCGGTGGCAATAACTGCATTTTCATCCTTTATGGATTTATTTACGTCATTTTCAATCTTAAGGAAGCCATCGTCCCCATACCTGGCGATTATGTCCCTAAGCAGCATCCCCTGACTCTCCTGAATGAGAAGATCCGCATCAATAAATCTGGCACCTACAACCTTTGCAAGTACAACTCCTATGGTACTCTTGCCGCAGCCCGGCATACCTATAAGCACAACATTCTTCCTTCTGATCATTTTAACCTCCTGTTCAGGTATTAATCGGCAAATGTTATCAATACCCGTCCCATTAACACCTATGATACTTTACTTGTCATTTGCAAAACAACTTATCTAAAAATAATTTAAGCAGGCTTAACGTAAGTTTTTACTTACGTTAAACTTTTTAACGTGTTTTCTGTGCACGTTAAATCATTTACCTATATATCATTATCCTATGTACCCAAGACTCTTTAACAGGAATACCCACAATGTCAGTGTGACCGATGACAAAAGTGTGGTGAGCACAATTACATTTGAGGACAGCACCTCATCATTTTCCATGTTCTTTGCCATGATATAGCAGGTGACTGTGGTTGGTGCACCTACCATTATGAGTATGGCGATGATCTCCGAAGAATTAAATCCGAACATGATGGCAAGAGGCAGGAATATTGCCGGCAATATCACCAGCTTGATCACCGACGCAACTACTGCCGGCTTTATCTTGGCAAGTGCCTCATTTGTATTAAATCCCGCCCCGATGGCGATCAACGCTATAGGTGTTGCGGTCTGGGCTATATAATTTATAGTCTTCATAGGAATAGTAGGAATATTCACTGATAAAAGTGAAAATGGAACTCCCGCAACAATTCCTATTATGATAGGGTTCTTCAATATATTAATGAGTGCCTTCTTTATGCCCTCTTTTCCTTTTTTGCTGTCTTTTCCACACATGGTAAGTATTACCACCGAGTAAATATTAAACAAAGGAACTGCTGACACGATCATCAGCGGTGCCATTCCTGAGTTGCCGCATATATTTTCAACAAAAGCAATTCCAAGGACTGCTGCACTTCCTCTGGCAGACGCCTGGGCAAATGCTCCCACCATACTCTTATCCTTACAATAAATCCTTGCAAACATGTAACAAATGGTGAACATTATGAATGTGGCAATGAAGCAAAACACCACGAACTGGATGTTCATATCTTTTAATATGGAGGTTGTGGCAATGTCTCTGAACAACAGCACCGGAAGTGATACCTTAAACACATATTTATTTGCCACCTCTGCAAATTCGTCTGTAATAAGTCCGATACGTTTCAGAAACCACCCTAATAAGATAACCAAAAATATTGGAAATGTTGCATTAATACTAAAAATAAAATTACTCATGTTCCCATCCTCTATTAATTGAACTTCAGTCATTTTGAGCATAAATATCAGCCCATGTATTATCCTATATATTTTTATCACAATTATCATACTGCGTCAAAAAAACTTGTGCCTGAATGGATACTATTTCTTCTAAAAAATAAAATGTCCGACTTCCGTTAATGAGTTCTTTAAAAAGCCTGTAAATCCGGGCTTTTCTAAGGTCTCGAAAAAAAATTGAAAAAAATTGAAATTTGTTGTTGACAAAGCAGGGTCATTTTCGTATAATAGGTCTTGCGTCAGAGATAAGACCTTTCGGGGTGTGGCTCAGCTTGGCTAGAGCGCTTGATTTGGGATCAAGAGGTCGCAGGTTCGAATCCTGTCACCCCGACGCAGATTTAAACACTGTTAAGCAATATGCGGGTGTAGTTCAATGGTAGAACACTAGCCTTCCAAGCTAGATACGTGGGTTCGATTCCCATCACCCGCTTACGTGTCCGTAGCTCAGCTGGATAGAGCAACGGCCTTCTAAGCCGGGGGTCGGGGGTTCGAATCCCTTCGAGCACGTTAGGGATTTATCCCATAAGGTGGGTATGGCGCAGTTGGCTAGCGCGCCAGATTGTGGCTCTGGAGGCCGAGGGTTCGAATCCCTCTACTCACCCTAATCCTCTTTCTGGAGCAGGAAGAGGATTTTTTAATATCTTACACTTTTGGGCTGTCGCCAAGCGGTAAAGGCACAGGACTTTGACTCCTGCATACGAGGGTTCGAATCCCGCCAGCCCAGTGACTATAGCAGCCAGATTTCAGTGAAAACAGAAGTCGGGCTGTTTTTAGCATATGGAGAAGGAGAATGACATGCAGATACTGGGGATTAACTTCAAGAGTAAGGCGGAACGGGAACAGGATGAGAAGAAATATAAAGACCGTATATTTCCCGGAGGAGAAAAAGAACGGGAGAAGATTTGCCAGGAATTAAAGAAACGACTTCCTGGAGAAGACGAAAAAGATCTGCTCATGTGCTATGTACATGTCAGGGATCAGATGACGGGAGCAGGACTTTCTTTTGAACAGGTGGTAAAAGAGGCGAAAGGGGCTCAGTGGCTTTCTTTTGCAGATGAGAAAACCTTTGATGCGATCCGGGAAGTGCTGGAATTAGTGCATGCAGATGCTGGTGAAAACATGGATAAAAATTAAATTTAAAATTTTTCAAAAAAGGTGTTGACAAAAAGCACATCCTTTATTATAATAATCTACGTTGCTGAGGAACACAGCAGGCAACACAAACAAATGCGTCAGTAGCTCAGCTGGATAGAGCATACGGCTACGGACCGTAGTGTCGGGAGTTCGAATCTTCTCTGGCGCACTGGAAAGCAGATTCTTCGTGAATCTGCTTTTTTTGTTGCCACGCATATCGAGGAGGCGCCAGTGGCGCGTCCGCTGATTTCTATAACCAACAGAGGATGGAAAAAAGAATGACAAAAGCAGTCTGGATGCTTCACGCAAAGAAAGCAGATTTTAATGGTCTGGCAGCAAGATTTCATATCAGCCCCATTACCGCCCGCATTATCAGAAACCGGGATATTACAGATATAAGTGAATTTGACAAGTACTTAAATGGAAGTTTAAAGGATCTGTATGAGCCACGGCTGCTCCCGGATATGGAAAAGGCTGTTTCTATATTAAAGGAAAAGATAGAAAGCGGTGTCAGGATCCGGATCGTGGGAGATTATGATATTGACGGTGTGTGCTCTACCTGCATCCTTTATAAAGGCCTGAGCCGTGTAGGCGCAAAGGTGGATTATGTGATACCGGAGCGCATTAAGGACGGCTATGGCATTAATGAACATATTATTGAAAAAGCAGCTGCAGACGGTATTCACATGATACTTACCTGTGACAATGGTATCGCAGCCATTAACCAGATCGCAGAAGCAAAGAAGCTTGGGATGACGGTGGTGGTAACAGATCATCATGATATCCAGGCAGATGAGGCTTCGGGAACGGAGATCATGCCTCCTGCAGACGCTATTGTTAATCCAAAGAGAAAAGACAGTAAATATCCTTTCAGCGAGATCTGCGGTGCTATGGTGGCTTATAAGCTGATCCAGGTGCTCTATGAGGAATATGGCATTGACCGTCAGGAATGGCTGGATATGCTGGAGCTGGCGGCCATTGCTACAGTAGGCGATGTGATGAAGCTTAAGGATGAGAACCGTATTGTAGTAAAAGAGGGCCTTAAGAAGCTGGCAGATACAAAGATCCAGGGGCTTGTAAGTCTGATGGAGAAAAATACGCTGGATTCGGAGCACATAAGTGCCTATCATATCGGTTTTGTGCTGGGCCCTTGTCTGAATGCCAGCGGGCGTCTGAAAACGGCACAAATGGCTATGGAACTGCTTCTGGCAGATAATAAGGTCCAGGCAGATGAACTTGCAGATGAGCTAAAGGCATTAAATGACGAACGCAAGGACATGACCCAGGAAGGAACAGATGCTGCTATAGAGCAGGTAGAAACAGAGCTTAAGGATGATAAGGTGCTGGTGGTTTTCCTGCCGGAGTGTCATGAGTCACTGGCGGGCATTGTGGCCGGCAGGATCCGTGAACGGTATAACAAGCCTGTATTTGTCCTTACAAGGGCGGAAGGCTGTGCAAAGGGCTCAGGACGCTCCATAGAGGCGTATCATATGTTCCACGCTTTAGTGGAGGTGAAAGACCTTCTGTTAAAGTTTGGCGGTCATCCCATGGCAGCAGGATTTTCACTGGAAGAGGACAATATAGAGGAATTTC
>JBNMGN010000027.1:0-12774 GCA_050872265.1 Coprococcus sp. | reverse complement strand
CGATTACTTCGTAATCGTGATAATAGTTAGTGGAGGAATAAAGGCGCAACTTAAGCAAGACTTAAGTTGCATCACGATTACTTTGTAATCGTGATAATAAGGAGTGTAGGCATGAGGAAATATAATAGTCCTAAGGAAATGTTAAATTCAAGACTTAAGAAGACCGGCATAGGTATTTGTGCCGGTGTTATAGTTGTGTCTGCAAGCATTGGGTGTATGGCAGCATTCAAGGCAGATGACAGGCGTGTCTATTCCAAGAACAAGAACATGTACATGTCAGAAGCCGGAGCTACTGCACTGGAAGATAATAAATTTGAAGTGCAGGTGGCAAGCTATACAGACGCCAACCCCAACGGTAATTTCACCGGCAAGGCAAGGATGGATGATGACAGCACATTCGAGCTGGCAAGTGCTGAGGATTATACAACGAAGGATGATCATGTGGATCACAGAACAGGTGGTGCACTTATAGATACACCGGATAATCCTATAGAAGGAGCTACTGAGGAGCCGACAACCCAGCAGCTTGTATTTATACCAACCGGAGGAAGCACAGGTGGCGGTAATTCCGGAGGCGGAAGCAGCGGTGGAGGAAACTCCGGCGGTGGCAATTCCGGAGGCGGAAGCTCTGATGGAACTACTGAAGAGAAGAAGCCTACAGACGGAATGGAGTATCTTGGTGAATATACCATAACTGCTTACTGCCCATGTGAGAAGTGTACCGGCAAGGTTGATCCTGACGGAATAACAGCCAGCGGTAAGAAGGCTTCACCTAACCATACTATAGCGGCTCCACCGGAATTTGCGTTTGGAACAAAGCTGTACATAGATGGTATAACATATGAGGTTGAAGACAGAGGCGGTGCCATAACCGGAAAGCGTCTTGACATTTACTTTGATACCCACGAGGAGGCACTTGCTTTCCCTATGGGAACCTATGACGTATATCGTCCAAAGAATTAGAAAATTTGCCGCGGGCTTATGCAAGCGGTGTAACATCATATATATAAGGAGAATTGGCAGATGGAACTTATTTACAAAAGTACTAGAAATGCAAATGAAACAGCAACAGCTTCACAGGCAATATTAAAGGGTCTTGCAAATGAGGGCGGTTTATTCGTGCCTGATTCAATACCTGCGCTTGACGTGTCACTTGAGGCACTTGCGGCAATGGATTACAGACAGGTAGCATACGAGGTTATGAAGCTCATGTTTACTGACTTCACAGAGGACGAGCTGAAGAACTGTATTAACTCTGCGTATGACAGCAAGTTCGATACACCGGAGATCGCACCGCTTGTTAAGAAGGCAGGGGCATATTATCTTGAGCTGTTCCATGGCTCAACTATCGCATTCAAGGATATGGCTCTTTCAATTCTTCCATATCTCCTTACAACATCAGCAAAGAAAAATGGTGTAAAAAACGAGATAGTTATCCTTACAGCAACATCAGGAGATACAGGAAAGGCTGCTCTTGCAGGATTTGCAAATGTACCTGGAACAAAGATCATAGTATTCTATCCAAAGCATGGTGTAAGCCCTATCCAGGAGAAGCAGATGGTTACTCAGAAGGGTGACAATACATTTGTAGTGGGAATAACAGGAAACTTCGATGACGCCCAGACAGGTGTTAAGAAGATGTTCTCAGATACGGAGCTTGCTGCATACATGGACGAGAAGGGATATCAGTTCTCATCAGCAAATTCCATCAATATCGGACGTCTTGTACCACAGATGGTTTATTATGTATATGCATACACACGTCTTGTGGCAGACGGAACAATAAAGGCAGGGGACAAGATCAATGTGGTTGTTCCTACAGGAAACTTCGGAAATATCCTTGCTGCATATTATGCTAAGGAGATGGGACTTCCTATAGCCAAGTTCATCTGTGCTTCAAATGATAACAAGGTTCTCTATGATTTCTTCACAACAGGAACATATGACAGAAACAGAGAGTTCATCCTTACAACATCACCATCAATGGATATCCTTATTTCAAGTAACCTTGAGAGACTTATATATAAGATCGCGGGAAATGACGCGGTAAAGAACAGTGAGCTTATGAAGTCACTTTCATCAACAGGTGTATATACAATCACAGATGAAATGAAGAAGAGACTTGAGGAGTTCGCAGGCGGATATGCTACAGAGGCTGAGACGGCAGCAACTATCAAGAAGGTATATGAGTCAGACAATTATATCATTGACACTCATACAGCAGTTGCAGCTACTGTATATGACAAGTATGTTAAGGAAACAGGAGATACAACTCCTACAGTTATCGCTTCAACAGCAAGCCCATACAAGTTCACAAGAAGCGTAATGAACGCTATCGACAGCGAGTATGACAGCAAGTCAGACTTCGAGCTTGTTGATGAGCTTTCAAAGCTTTCAAAGGTAAAGGTTCCACAGGCTATCGAAGATATCCGTACCGCACCGGTACTCCACGATACAGTGTGCGATAAGGAAGACATGCTTAAGGTAGTTAAGGGATTTCTGGGAATATAGAAAAGGAAATCGTGATATAAGTAGCGAAAGAATATAAGTGCAACTTAAGCAAGACTTAAGTTGCATCACGATTGTTTCACAATCGTGATATAGATCATGGAAGAATATACGCGCAACTTAAGCAAGACTTAAGTTGCATCACGATTGTTTCACAATCGTGATAATGGACAGTTCGTTTGTACCATCCTGTCGGTAAACAAAACTAGGGCATTATATAGGAAAAACGGATTTGCGGTAGTGGCGGGTCTGTTTATATAATGTTTTAGTTTAGAAAAGACGGAATGGTATATGCATTTCGTCTTTTTGTTATAGCAACGAGGAAAGTGCGACATGCTTGCATGATCGCATTTGACAACTGCTGATCACGATAAAATCTGGAAAGAAGATGACCTGAAAGTCGAAAAGACGAAAACAGGTCAAGGAAAAGCGGAAGAAAGCATGACCTAAACGCCCAAAATGAGGAAACAGGTCACGAAAAAGCGGAAGAAAACATGACCTAAACGCTGAAAATAAAGAAACAGGTCAAGGAAAGCCGAATAAGATCGGAAGAAATATAATAAACGGCATTATGATACTGAAAAACGGAGTTATACAAGAATATAGAGTAAGAAAAATCAGAAAGGAATAAGTATGTACAGATTAGAAACTAATGCAAGCTTTGACAGTGCCCACTTTCTAAAGGGGTATCAGGGAAAATGCAGTAACATACATGGACACCGGTGGAAGGTGGAGCTAGCAGTTGCAGGTGAGAAATTAAATGAAGATGATCAGACAAGAGGTATGCTGGTGGACTTTGGCGACCTAAAGGCTGATTTAAAGGCACTTACGGATTATTATGATCATTGCCTGATAATAGAGAGAAATTCCCTTAAGGATAAAACCATGGAAGCTCTTGAAGATGAGGGCTTCAGGATCATACAACTGGATTTCAGACCTACAGCGGAGAACCTTTCCAGAATGTTTTATAATGAGATGGAGAAAAAGGGCTATGATGTTTATGAGGTCAGAGTATATGAAACTCCAAACAATATGGCAATTTATTCTAAAACTGAATAGCGAAAAAACGAAATGACACAAACTAAGGAGATAAAAAATGGCACAATTTAAAGTTGCTGAGAGATTTGTCAGTATAAACGGTGAGAGTGCAAGAGCCGGTGAGCTTGCAGTGTTCATAAGATTTGCAGGGTGCAATCTTAATTGCGGTTACTGCGATACAAAATGGGCAAATGAAAAGGATACGGAATATGAGCTGCTTTCCGATGAGGAGCTTATAAGCTACATTAAGAGAACAGAAATAAAGAATGTCACCCTTACAGGTGGCGAGCCTCTTATACAGGAGGATATAGACCAGCTTCTTTTGAAGCTTTCCCTTGAGGATGATATAAGGGTAGAGGTTGAGACAAACGGCAGTATTGATATAGCAGAGTTTAAGGCGGTTGCAGATGGAATATCTTACACCCTTGATTACAAGCTTCCGGGAAGTGGATGTGAGGATAAGATGTGCATATCAAATTATAATTATGTTGATAAGAATGATGCTGTAAAATTTGTTGTGGGCTCCGTCAAGGATCTTGACAGAGCGAGAGAGATAATATACACATACGGACTGGATGTAAAAACAAGAGTATATATAAGCCCGGTATTTGGAACCATAGAACCTGAGGACATTGTTGATTATATGATCGAGAATGACATGAATGATGTAAAGCTGCAGCTGCAGATGCACAAGATAATCTGGGATCCGGAAACGAGAGGAGTATAAAATGGCAATAGATAAGGATGCAATAAGAGAGCATGTAAGAGGAATATTGATAGCTCTGGGAGATGACCCTGACAGAGAGGGCCTTAAGGAGACTCCCGACAGAGTTGCCAGAATGTATGAAGAAGTATTTGCAGGGATGAACTACACAAATGACGAGATCGCAGAAATGTATGGCAAGACCTTCAAGGAAGAGGACACAAGACATACTGAGGATATGGTATTTGTGAAGGACATTGAGGTATTCTCATACTGCGAGCACCATATGGCACTGATGTATGACATGAAGGTTTCTATAGCATATCTTCCTAAGGACAAGCTCATAGGCTTAAGCAAGCTGGCAAGGATTGCCGATATGGTAGCCAGAAGACTTCAGCTGCAGGAAAGAATAGGCACAGACATTGCATATATTGTAAGTAAGGTTACAGGCTCAGAGGATGTGGCAGTTTTAATTGAGGCAAATCACAGCTGTATGACAGCAAGAGGGATTAAGAAGCCTGGAACAAAGACATTTACCACAACCTTCAGAGGCAAATTTGAAAATGACATTGCACTGCAGAACAAGCTGCTCCTGATGAACACTCATTAAGAGCAACGACAGGCAAAATAATGAAATAGATGTCAAGTACAATAATGAAAAAGTTCAACAATAAATAAGTGCAATAAAAACCTAAACGTAAAACAGGAGAGAAATATCAGAAGTAACGCAGCAATCTGAATGTAAAACCGGGGGAGCAATACCGGAAATAACACAATGCTTTTGAAAAAACATAGAAAGGAAAAAGAAATCTGATGATCCTTTGTTGACCATCGGGTTATAAGGTGATGACAATGAGAAATAAAGAAGAAGCAGTAGTAGTATTCAGTGGCGGACAGGACAGTACAACATGCCTTTTATGGGCACTGAGCAAATATAAGAAGGTGTACGCTATTTCATTTGATTATGGTCAGAGACATGTGGCAGAGCTTGACTGTGCAAAGGAGATCGCAAAAAAACTTGGAGTGGAACATCATATACTCGATATGACATTGCTCAATCAGCTTGCTCCAAACTCACTTACAAGATCAGACATGAAGGTTGATGAAAATGCACCTGAGGTTGGAACACCTAATTCATTTGTAGATGGAAGAAATCATCTGTTCCTTTCATTTGTTGCAGTATTTGCCAAGCAGAAGGGAATAAGCGATATAATCACAGGCGTGTCCCAGAGCGATTTCTCAGGATACCCTGATTGCAGGGATGTGTTTATAAAGTCTCTCAATGTGACTCTTAATCTTGCCATGGACTATGAGTTCAATATAATCACACCACTTATGTGGATAGACAAGATGGAGACATGGAAGATGGCTGATGAACTTGGTGGATTGGAACTGGTTCACGACATGACACTTACATGTTATAATGGTATAAAGGGCGATGGTTGCGGACACTGCCCTGCATGTAAGTTAAGAAAGAGGGGCTATGACCTTTACATGGAGTACAAGAAGAATAAGAAGATCATGTAACAAAGTAAACTGTGACAGAAGCGGCAGAAAAATATAACGAAAATGTCAGTTGAAAGTAACAGTAAAAGGTGTACAGCCTAAAATAAAAACAGGAGATAATGTGTTTTATGAAGAAAATGTTGTTTGTTGTAAATCCTAAGGCAGGTAAGACAACACTTAAGAATAGCCTTGCAGATGTAATAGATATATTCATAAAAAATGACTACGAAGTTACCATTCATATTACACAGAATGCGGATGACGCGTCAAGGATGGCAAAAGAGAGAAGCAGAGACTTTGATGTGCTTGTGTGTGCAGGTGGAGACGGAACCCTTGCAAATGTTATAAATGGTATAATGCAGCTCCCGAAGGATGACAGAGTACCTGTGGGATATATCCCATGTGGCTCTACAAATGATTATGCCAAGAGCCTTGATATCCCTGACATAGGGATAAAGGCAGCAGGAAAGCTGGTTAAGGCACAGCCATTTGCAGTGGATATAGGACATTTAAGCGATAAGTTCTTCGTGTATGTGGCAGCATTTGGAATATTCTCGGATGTAAGCTATGCAACACCACAGAATATGAAGAACGTACTGGGACACGGGGCCTATGTGTTACAGGGCATAAAGAGCGTTATAAATATACCTTCATACCATCTTGTCATAGAGCATGACAATGAGGTGGAAGAGGACGATTTCATATATGGAATGGTGTCAAATTCCGTGTCTGTAGGCGGCTACAAGAGCATGGTGAGAAACGGCGTGGAGTTTGATGACGGTTTATTTGAGTGCCTGTTTGTAAGGAAGATCAGAAATCCTGCGGACATTAACAGGACGGTGGGAAGCTTCATAGGCGGCTATCCTAATGACAAGAATATGGTTTATTTCAGAACCTCAAACCTTAAGATCAGAAGTGACAAGGAGCTTGCCTGGACCCTTGACGGTGAGTTCGGTGGAAATACCACAGACTGCGAGATAGAGATCATACCGAGAGCTGTAGATATCCTTGTGTCCGCTGAGGAGAACGAGGAATAATAATTGCTTGCACATATCTGCAATGATGATATAATGAGCGTTAGCGAGCGGGAATAAGCACAGCTTATTCATCGGGAGCGGTGAATGGCGATCATGAACGAAGTCCATGATATAATGTAAGAATAAATTTAACTTAACACGTAAAAAGGAATGGAATAATTATGGGTAAGTATTTTGGAACAGATGGTTTCAGAGGCGAGGCAAATAAGGACCTTACCGTAGAACATGCATTTAAGGTGGGTAGATATCTTGGCTACTACTATGGAAAGAAAAATCCTGAGGGAAAGGCTAAGGTAGTTATAGGAAAGGATACCAGAAGATCAAGCTATATGTTTGAGTATGCCCTTGTGGCAGGACTTACAGCCAGCGGTGCAGACGCATATCTTATGCATGTAACTCCTACACCTAGTGTGTCATACATTGTAAGATCAGATAACTTTGACTGCGGTATCATGATATCCGCAAGCCACAATCCATATTACGATAACGGTATAAAGGTTATCAATGGAATGGGCTACAAGCTTGAGGCAGTAGTAGAGGAAGAGATAGAGGCGTACATTGACGGAGAGATCGGTGAGATACCTCTTGCTACCAGGGATAACATAGGAAAGACAGTGGATTATACCATGGGACGAAATCGTTACATAGGATATCTCCTTACTATCCCTACAAGACCGTTCAAGAACATGAGAGTGGGACTTGACACTGCAAATGGTGCTTCGTACCTTATTGCAAAGTCTGTATTTGACGCTCTCGGAGCAAAGACATATATCATAAATAACGATCCTGACGGATTTAACATTAATACTGAGTGCGGCTCAACACATATTGAGAAGCTGCAGGCATTTGTCAAGGAGAATAACCTGGATGTAGGATTTGCCTATGACGGAGATGCAGACAGATGTCTCTGTGTGGATGACAAGGGAGAGATCGTTGACGGAGATAAGATACTCTATGTGTGCGGACGATATCTTAAGGACAAGGGCGAGCTTAACAATAACACAGTTGTTACCACGGTAATGTCAAACCTTGGACTTTACAAGGCATTTGACAAGAAGGGAATTAACTATGAGAAGACTGCTGTTGGTGACAAATATGTATTTGAAAATATGATGGAGAACGGACACTCTATCGGTGGCGAGCAGTCAGGACATATAATCTTCTCAAAGTACGCTACCACAGGAGACGGTGTTCTTACTTCCCTTATGATCATGGAGGTTATCCTTGGAAGAAAGGTGAAGCTGTCAGAGTTGTTTAACAGCCTTACTATATTCCCGCAGCTTCTGGTAAATGTTAAGGTTACCAGCAAGGATGATGTTATGAACGATCCGGATATCCTTAAGCTCAATGACGAGATCGCGCAGGAGCTTGGAGACGACGGAAGACTTCTTCTCCGTAAGAGCGGAACTGAGCCGGTTATCCGTGTAATGGTTGAGGCAGGTACGGATGAGCTCTGTAAGAAGTATGTGGACCGCATGGTGGACTTCATAAAAGAAAAGGGCTATGCCATATAATTAAAAGAATAAATACAGTGTTACGGCGATAATACTTGGGATTATTAAGCGTAACAGCCAAAATGAAGGAAATTTTTTATAATAATACTTAAAAAATTTCCTTTATTTTATGCAAGAAGCAGATTTGACCAAATTAGATTGACATTGAAATAGAAAACCTTTAAAGTTTAAATGGTCATTGTTTATTGATACAGGTTACACAATTAAATAAAAGGTAATGCTTGTACGGGTTACCCGGAAACAATAAGGAACACGAGAGGCAGATTATGAACGACAATATTAGATCACATTATTATGATGAAGACGGTATACATGAGGAATGTGGTGTCTTCGGAATGTATGATTTTGACGGAAATGATGTGGCAAACTCGATCTACTATGGTTTGTTTGCATTACAGCACAGAGGACAGGAAAGCTGCGGAATAGCAGTGTCTGACACAGAGGGACCTAAGGGAAAGGTTCTTTCAAGCAAGGGAATGGGACTTGTAAATGAAGTATTTACCCCGGAGGATCTTGGAAAGCTTAAGGGAAATATAGGTGTTGGACATGTGAGATATTCCACCGCAGGAGCGAGTACCATTGAGAACGCACAGCCCCTTGTGCTTAATTATGTAAAGGGTACATTAGGTCTTGCTCACAACGGAAATCTTGTGAACGCACCGGAACTGCGAAGAGAGCTGTCCCTTACGGGAGCTATCTTCCAGACTACCATTGACTCAGAGGTTATCGCATATCACATTGCAAGGGAAAGAGTAAAATGCGGAACTGTTGAAGAGGCGGTAATGAGGGCATTAAAGAAGGTCAAGGGATCATATTCACTGGTTGTCATGAGTCCGAGAAAGCTTATAGGTGCCAGAGATCCCTTTGGCTTCAGACCTCTTTGTATAGGCAGGAGAGACAATGCATATATACTGGCGTCAGAGACTTGTGCACTTGATACCATAGGTGCAGAATTTGTAAGAGACGTGGAGCCGGGAGAGGTTGTTGCCATTTCACCGGACAAGGGAATAGTTTCCTTCAAGGACATGTGCCAGAAGGAGCATGCAAGGTGCATATTTGAATACATATATTTTGCAAGGACAGATTCGTATATCGATCAGATGAGCGTATATGAGTCCAGGATAATTGCCGGAAGATGTCTGGCAAAGGACAGCCCTGTGGAGGCTGATCTTGTGGTTGGCGTTCCGGAATCGGGAAATGCCGCAGCCCTTGGATACTCTATGGAATCGGGAATACCGTACGGAACAGCATTTGTCAAGAACGGCTATGTGGGAAGGACCTTCATCAAGCCTGACCAGAGCCAGAGAGAATCCAGCGTTAAGGTAAAGCTTAATGTGTTGAAGAATGCAGTTAAGGGAAAACGTGTTATAATGATAGACGATTCCATCGTAAGAGGAACCACCAGTGACAGGATAGTAAATATGTTAAGGGAGGCAGGTGCCACAGAGGTCCATGTAAGGATCAGCTCACCGCCATTCCTGTATCCATGTTACTTCGGAACGGATATACCAGACAGGGAGCAGCTTATAGCCTACAACAGAAGTGTTGATGATATCTGCAGGATAATAGGGGCAGACACCCTTGCCTATCTGGACATTGACAGGCTTGGAGAGCTGTCGGGAGGAAGACAGTTCTGTCACGGCTGTTTCAGCGGAAAATACCCTATAGCACCACCTACAGAGGATATCAGAGGTGAGCATGAGGATTTCAGGCGTGGAGCAGATTCAAAGGTAAAATAGTTTAGGGGAGACCTGACAGGATTTTTATGTTATACTGTTAAAGTATGAAATGACCGCCGGTAACGCCGGTGCTGTAAATATGCCGGATTTTCTGTAAATGCGGTATATATGCCGGCTCTTAAAGATCCGGCGGAAGATAATAAGTTTTATGAAGAAAGGTGCAGACAAATGAGTAATGATAAGTATGTAAGCCCACTTTGTGAAAGATATGCAAGCAAGGAAATGCAGTATATCTTTTCACCTGACATGAAGTTTAAGACATGGAGAAGACTCTGGATAGCTCTTGCAGAGACAGAGAAGGAATTAGGTCTCAAGGACGCTGACGGCAACGACAGGATCACAGATGAGCAGATCGAAGAGCTTAAGAGCCATGTTGATGACATTAACTATGAAGAGGCTAAGGCCAGAGAGAAATTAGTCCGTCATGATGTTATGAGCCATGTATATGCATACGGTCTTCAGTGCCCTAAGGCAGCAGGTATAATCCACCTGGGTGCAACAAGCTGCTACGTTGGTGACAATACAGATGTTATCGTTATGACAGAGGCAATGAAGTTAGTCAGAAAGAAGCTTTTAAACGTGATCGCTGAGCTTGCAAAATTTGCAGAGAAGTATGAGGATCTTCCTACACTGGCATTTACACATTTTCAGCCTGCACAGCCAACCACAGTTGGTAAGCGTGCAACTCTGTGGATGCAGGAATTACTCCTTGACCTTTCTGACCTTGAATATATGATAGGACAGCAGAAGCTCCTTGGTTCAAAGGGAACCACAGGAACCCAGGCAAGCTTCCTTGAGCTCTTTAACGGAGACCATGAGACCATAAGAAAGATCGACGGAATGATAGCTGAGAAGATGGGCTTTAAGGAGTGCTACCCTGTTTCAGGACAGACCTATTCCCGTAAGGTAGATTCAAGAATACTCAACGTACTTTCAGGAATTGCCCAGTCGGCCCATAAGTTCTCAAATGATATAAGACTCCTTCAGCACCTTAAGCAGATCGAGGAACCGTTTGAGAAGAACCAGATCGGTTCATCAGCTATGGCTTATAAGAGAAATCCTATGAGAAGTGAGAGAATTGCTTCCCTTGCAAATTACGTTATGGCAGACGCTTTAAACCCTGCCATCACAGCAGCAACCCAGTGGTTTGAGAGAACCCTTGATGACTCTGCAAATAAGAGAATATCAATACCTGAGGCATTCCTTGCAATAGACGGAATACTTGATCTCTACTTAAATGTTGTTGACGGACTTGTTGTATACGACAAGGTTATCTATCAGGCATTCATGAAGGAGATTCCATTCATGGCAACTGAGAATATAATGATGGACGCTGTTAAGAGAGGCGGAAATCGTCAGGAGCTTCATGAAAAGATCCGTGAGTACTCAATGGAGGCGGGAAGACAGGTTAAGGCTCTTGGCCTTGAGAATAACCTTGTGGATCTTATTGCAGCGGATATTGCATTCGGAATGACAAAGGAAGAGATCACTGCGATCCTTGAGCCTAAGAATTTCGTGGGACGTGCTCCTGAGCAGACAAGAGAGTTCCTTGCTGAGGTTGTTAAGCCTATCTTAGACGCAAATAAGGACGAACTCGGAATGACTGCTGAGATCAATGTATAAAAAGTAAGTATAATGATATATTCAGATAAAATATCCGGTAATGAAAATATTTTTAAAGTATTTCAGGTGGATATGCTTTGAAAGAAAAAATGGAACTGCTGTTTACAGCAGTTCCATTAATTTTTTTGCAGCAACACTCATGCCGTGGGTGTGGTCGCTTATTATACACATCTTTCTTGCAGGTATGGGATTGTTGAATTTAAGCTCAAATACCTGACCGGAGCTTATGGCGTCCTCGGCGAAGTCATAGACTACAGAGCCTATCCCAAGATTTTTTGCTGCAAACTGTACGATCATGTTACTGGTTGACAGCTCAAATTCCGGTGTGAGGGATACGGCGTTCTGGAGCAGGAAGGTGTCTACATATTTTCTCGTGCTGGTATTTGGCTCAAGGCAGATGAGGGGGAGCGTCATAAGGTCGTGGTATGACAGAACCTGATCTTTGAGATATTCGAATTTCTTCCCGGCAATGAAGCAGTCCCGCAGTGGTCTGGCGTCCCGGATAGACAGTCTTGTGTCCCCCGGCAGTGGGGTACTGACTATGCCGAAATCTATTCTGTTGGCGTAAAGGTGTTCTATGGTAAGAGGTGTTGGAGCGTTGGTGACAGTTACCTTTATTCCGGGATACAACTGGTGGAACTTCTCCAGGTATGGGAGCAGATAGTATTGCAGCGTCATGTCGCTGGCACCTATCCTTATCTCACCGGACTCCATGTCTTTTAGATCAGTCAGCTTCTTTTCTCCAAGAAGGATACTTTCATAACCCTTTGCCACATAGTGGAACAGGGTTTCACCTGCCTGGGTCAGCTTGACACCCCGCCTGGTGCGGATGAATAATTCCGTATCCAGATCATTTTCCAGGGCTTTTACTGCCTGGCTTACCGCAGGCTGGGATATGCACAGCTCCCTGGCTGCCTGAGTGATGTTGCCTGCCTTTGCTACATAATAAAAAACTTTATAGTACTCAAGATTTATGTTCATGATTAATGAGACCTTTCTTAATGTTCTTAATAAATGATCCGCAAAAAAATTCTATCATAAAATATGCTTATGTTAAATATAAATAATATTAATTTTACTTATATTTGGCGATTAGATATAATCAT